>JAYFNT010000001.1:0-117100 GCA_034933285.1 Geobacteraceae bacterium
TCTTGCCAGGACGACAACCAGCGCTGCTGGTTGGACCGCGAAGGCGTCCCCACAGGGGATCGGCCTATGGCCGAGTCAAAAATCCCCTCTTTCCGATCTGAAAACTGCATAAGCGTCAATCCGGACTTTCCGGATGGACACTTACCAGACCGGCAATTAAACAACGCAATCCTGATGTAGAGACGCTGCTCGCCGCGCCCCAGTTGGGCAGGGCAAGCACTGCCCCTACAATTGATACACTTAATTGCCGCCGCAATAATACAGTCGTATCCCACGACAGGCACTTCATCCATGGAAAACACAACTGAAAATCACCATTCATTAAAGATCAGGGCAGCACGAATTTCCGTACTCTCCAATTCTCTCCTGGTAGCTCTCAAGCTGACAGTGGGATATTCCATGAGTTCGGTTGCCGTCCTTTCCGAAGCGACGCACAGCGGACTCGACCTGATGGCGTCCGTCATCGCTTTCTATTCAGTGAGAAAAGCCGGGAAACCCGCCGACGAGCGCCACCCCTACGGGCACGGCAAATGGGAGAACTTCTCAGGAGTAGTGGAGGCGCTCCTCATCCTGTTCGCCGCGGTCTATATAATCTACGAGGCGGTCCACCGGCTCCAACACGAATCGGCCGTCACGCGCCTCGGGCTTGGAACCGCGGTCATGACTCTCTCGGCAGTGGTCAACTGGTTCGTCTCCGGATATCTGTTCCGTATTTCCCGGAAGACGGATTCCGTAGCTCTGGAAGCGGACGCCTGGCACTTGCGGGCGGATGTCTATACCTCTGTCGGAGTCCTGTCCGGCCTGGTTCTGATTGCATTAACCAGACTCACGATCATCGATTCCGTTGCGGCAATCGCCGTAGCGGCGCTAATCATCAAGTCTTCGATCGATCTCACCAGGAATGCCGCCGCGGACCTGTTCGACGCGCGCCTTCCCCATGAGGACGAGGAAAAAATCAGAACGGTCCTGTCACGCCACCAGGAGGAATGCATCGACTTCCACCGCCTGAGAAGCAGGAAGTCCGGTTCGATACGGTTCATCGACCTGCACCTCGTTGTGCCCAGAAAATGGACGATAGAAGAGGCTCACCAACTGAGCGACAGGATCGAAAAGGAAATAAGGGAAGCACTTGCCAATACTCAAGTGATAATTCATATCGATCCCTGCAACAAGAGCCTGAACCCCTGCACCTCCTGCAAGCGGCCGCAGAAAGACCTTAAACTTTAAATCGTCGCGCCGCCTCATCTCGCCGGGATGCACGAGGCGTTCCGCGCATTCGAAGGCGTCACGGATTCAGGGTCTTGTAAAGTCGGACAATCAACGATATTCACTTTTTGCTTGCATAACGCAATAATAAATAATATATAGCGTTAAAGCTTTTCCCATTCTTTCAATGCCCCGCGGAACTGCCACCGCGGGGCGTCTCCTTTTCCCGCCCGTAAGTTCGTTACATGACTCGAGATCCAGAAAGGACGGCCACGGCATGAGAATGCATCACTCCTACAGGATGCGTTGAGAATCTTCCTTGGGCAGCCAGGCACTTGACTTTGGGGATTTCAGTGCAAACATGGATATCAGCAGCGGAAAACTCGTTCCGGAGGCATACCTTGCGCTACATTATGATGATTGCAGCCATGGCCCTGCTTGTGGCGGGATGTTCACATGTAATCAGCCGGGAATCTCTGGACCTTGTGGACCAGAGCATCTCATTTCACCAGGTGAAAGAGAATCCGGAAGGCCTTAGCGGAAAGTATATCCTTCTGGGCGGCATCATTGCCGGAGTTGAAAACAGCCCTGCGGGCGGGGAACTCGAAATAGTCCAGGTAGGACTTGACTGGCTGGGTCGTCCGGCTGACGGCGCTCCATCCGAAGGAAGGTTCATTGCCCGGAGCGAGAGATTCCTGGACCCGGTGCTCTTTGCCAAAGGATTGACGGTTTCCCTTGTCGGACGCGTGGACGGCAAAAAGAGCAAACCTCTGGGTGGAATTGAATACACTTATCCCGTGGTGACAATACGTGAAATCCGCATTCTGCAACCGGACCGGTACTCGAACGATCCCACATTCCATTTCGGCATCGGGATCGGCACCTATTTCTGAGCGGGGAAAGGCCGTTATACCTTCGACGGCAATCCTCACGCAATCTGCGGAAGGTTCTTCAACAGCTCCAGGAACCGCTTCTCGTTGAACGGCCGACTTTCGGCCACCACTGCCCGCATCTCCGCAACCACCGCAGAGCCTATGAGATGCTTCGCATCCTCTTCGGCAAAACCCTGTCCGACAAGCCTCTCGAAGGTCTCCCTTGTCTGGGGCGGCTTGTTGGCATCCAACTGGTTCGTCACCACTTCCAGGATCAGCCTGTTGACCCTGGCAATTCCGTTTTCCATCGCAAATCATCCTTTCCGCGTAATGCTTCACAGCTTTTATCTATAACACACTGTGGCGCTTTCCGGAACAATTACTCAAACGGGAATGGCCGTTGGAGGGCGGAAAAGACAACACCCGGCTCAAGGTTTCCGCTGCGGGAAAGGAGAGCCAGGTGTTCAAGCAAGTGATTTTGAATTGAGAATAACCCCGGAGGGCGAAATCAATCCAAATTGGGCAGATTGTCCAATATCTGGCGGGTGATTATCTGCTTCAGGGATGTATATGAAGGATCGGGCGCTATCAGTCCGAGCACATAATACTCAGCCTTATCCGACGGCGGGATGAATCCTACAACCCTGCGCTTGTCGAAATCCAGGTCTATCCAGATCAGATTACCCGCATCAGGGTCTATTCTCTCCAGCTGCTCCACCGAACAGATGAGTTCCGCTCCGGTGCCGTCGAACCCGTGACCCGGGACCCGCCCCCTGCTGGCTATTACGAAGCCCTGCGAATCAACCACGAATGCAGCTTCGGAACGTGTTATGTTCATGCACCAGGTGATGCAGCTCTCCCAGCCTGGAAACTGTTGCGGAGGCACCTCCGGAATCCCCACGGGCGGGACTTCGGGGATTGGCTCCGGCGCGCGCCGCATCCCGCCGCACGCCGGAGAATCATTGGACAGGCGCAGATACAGCGGCGTCTCCGGCTTTTTCTCCCCGCGCACGGCATTCGGAGCCGATACCAGGCTGCTCAATATCTCCCGGGCCTGCTTCAGATCATATGAGTTCACGCTGCGGTCTTTCATCGATGTCTCCTGTCATGCCACCCAGCCCCTGAATGATTCCTTTGATCTCTGTAGCGAGCAGTTCGAACCGTATTGCCTCCGGAGGGTACTTGCCCGGCAGGAAAGCCACCGGCAACCCCTTTTCGCTGGCAATGGTGAAAACATCCGCCCTCGGTATATGGGTCTCCAGAACCCCGGTCAGGGAGGACCACAGCGTGTTCATGATATTGAAAGAAACATCCTTGTTCATCTGAACCATTGTCGCAAGGATCCCGAGCAGCTCCAGTTCCGGGTTTTCATGTTCCTTGACATGCTGCAGCACCCTGAGGGTCTGGGATATGGATCTCAAGGCCAAAGGTTCCGCCTGCATGGGAATGAGCGCGAATTTGCTCACGGAAAGGGCGGCCCTGGTGACGAGCCCAAGTCCTGAAGGAGTATCGATGACAATGTAACGGTATCTTTGCGCGTTTGCATCAATCACATCCCGCAGCGTCGAAGAAGAGTGGAGCATCTCTTCGTAAACCCCGACATCCAGGGGGTCGAGCCGGCCGCGCGGAAGTATGGAAAGAGTTGGCAGCTTTGTCTGCAAAACAGTTTCCTCCAGGTCAGCCTGCTTCATCAGGTATTCCGCCAATCCCTTCCATTCCGTATCGCTCCTGGCAAGGGAGAAGCCTATCGCCCCGAGAGGGTCCACATCCATCAGCAGGGTGGATTCTCCACTTTCAGCAAGGGCAACCGCCAGATTGAGAGCAACCGTTGTCTTGCCGGTGCCACCCTTGGAACTCACCATGGTAAGTATATTTGCCATTTCATCTCCCTAACCCGGACAGGCCGGAGCCTGAACCCTTAAGTGCACTTGCATGCGGGCAACCGTTTTCCAGGAACTCAGTTCCCTGTATCGTCTAAAATTGACTGGCAGGTTCACAACCAGCGCGGAATTCCCGCGTAAAATTTCGCACAAGTGGCATGATTTCGGACACCTTGTGCATGACGACTCCCAGCCTGCCGCGCTCATCCAGTGAAACCGCCAGGTAGGAGCGGCAGTCGTCATCCGCCAATTGGGCGAACAAAGACCCGGATTCATACTGGATAAACGAAAACAGGACCTTTCCCATTGCCATCTCCGCGGAGCTCAGCATGGAAGAGTTTATCCAGGCAACCGCCGTGGGCACGACCCGCTCCGCATGCATGGTAACCTCATCGGCAGCATGGGCAGCCAGTACTTTTCCTTGCATATCCGCGACAAAAGAGTACTGATAGCCGGAAAGCGACGACAGTCCCTTCAGTATTTCGGAGCCTTGGTCCTCCAGGACCGCACCGGCATGAGGCGTTTCAGATTGCGGTTCCGGAGCAGGCGGCATCTCGGTCTCAACTTCCGCGGAGAAATCAGGCATGACTTCGCTGATCATGAAGATCAGGCCCGCATCCACGGCCATCTCTCCGTTTCTGGCCAGAAGCCTTATCCGCAAGTCGCCGGCCATCGAAGAAAGAGCGGCGGCGACATGCGCGCGCAGACACTCCCGCAGGGTCGCGCGGGAAATGAGCCCGGCTTCTTCCAGAAGAGAGCCGAGCTTCTTCGACTTGCCAAGGGAGCGGTACTTTTCAACGACCTCGTTAAGCCTTTCTTTCGGCACCATGCCGATCCGCTCCAGAAAGGAGCCGAAATTCTCGGTCTGGCTGTTGCTCACCGCCCAGGCGATGTGCCCGTCGCGCATCACCACCACACCGACCTGGTCTTCGCCTTTCACGGCGCGCATTATGCCGCTCCATTTCATCTCCGCGGCACTGCGCAATGCATCCGGAAAGGGTCGCCCTTCAATATATAACAAGACATCATCGTCCACAGATGACTCCCCTGCCGTGAAAAAACCCGGCGCATCAGTAGTGCATCTCTCTCAAACAATGAACATGCCACTCCGGGAATCAACAACACGGGTTGTCATTGTCCCCCCGGAGCAGCAAGGATCGTGCGACCGGGTTCCCCGCGACTTGGCTATTTTTTTGTCACGATGAACTCACCATAGGGATCACCCGTCTCTATGCCCTTGGTCTGATGGCAGACATAGGTATCCATTCCGTCAGGGTACGGATCGGCATAGGCCAGATCGAAGAATGCCTGGCTCAGGCCTCTCAGCATATAGGCCCTGAGGCCTTCCCCGCCACTGTCGGCCTCGTAGTAGTCGAAAGCGCGAATTATCATCTTTTCGCCTTCTTTCAACTGAACGATTCCCGACTTGGCCCATCCCCAGGCCGTAAAGGCTGCGTAGGCCCCGCGCAGGACGTCCTTTTCTCCCTCCGTGACCATCGGCATGACCACGTCATTGAATATGTCGGACGTTATTATTCCGCAACCGGTATGGTAACCGCATTCATAAGCGGCTCTCACAAGGCCGGCCTCGACTTCGGCTTTTCTTTCCGCCGACGCGGCTGCCATTATCCTCTCCGTAAACGTATTGAGCAGCGACACGGGAAGAAGATTGACCAACACCTCGTATTCCGGTATAAGGCCGTTTTCATCTCCCTGCACATTGATCTTGGCCAGGGATTTAACAACGGTATCGCGCATTACGGTCATGTAAGATTACCTCCTCTGTCAGGATGCCTTGACAGTGAATCTGCCTTCCGGCTCGCCCATGGCGATGCTCGCTTCCTCGGTTACCACATAGCTTTTCAGAGGCCTGCTGAACGCAGCCCCGAACATTGCCGCTATGTAGCCGCAGGTGAAGTAGTTGAGCGGTTTGTCGTTCCGGCCCCATTTCATGACCCACCCCTGGTCGAGGTGGGAATTGACCAGACGGACCTCTCCACCGTTTTCGTCTCCGGTGATGACCATTTTGCCCAAACCGAAAACCGAATAATACTCTCTTCCCACGTTGCATCTTTCCTGCGCGGTATTTATTCCGTTCTTCCGGATGTAGTCATCGAAAACAGCACGCATTGTCTCCTCGACCACATCCATCAGTATCCGGGTGCCGCCCAGATCGCCCATATCCTCGGCAAGCTTGGTTATCAGTGACAGGTAGTGATGTGAATGCATTACAACCGGATGACCGTTGAGAAACTGCCGGTTCGTATCGGCATCCACGGTGAAATTCAATGTCAGCGGCATTTATGGCACCTCCTAGGATGTCTCTGTCCGGAACCTAGACGAACAGACTAATGGTTTCCGGTTCGGAAACTAGTGACTTGTAATACCTTATATTTCGCAAAAGTTCCCCCACCAGGGGGGAGGGGATTACAGTTTGAAATATTTTAAATGTTACAATGCACTAGAATGAATGGGAAAGCTCTTCAAAGAGCTTCTTCGTCTTGTGCCGGATAATACCGAGCTTGGATGCATCCGGTGTGATGACCGCCGCGACCGCATCACCGACCGGTTTGCACATGATGACGGCGCGGCCGTATTCTATGAACATGTCCTGGAACCTGTCGATGTTCAGTTCGCCGCCCATCTCCTCGATTCCGTTGATCGCATGGGCCAGCGAGGCGCCCAGTTCATCGATGTTCACCCGTGCGCTGCTGCCAGCCGATTCGATGACGAAACCGTCCCTGCCGACCACGACGACGGCATCTATTCCGGAAATTTCCAGCAAATCGTTGAGCACTTCATTTGATCCTCTCCCATCCTGCATATCAATACTCCTTTCTTCGACTGCTTTGGTCGGGTTCGACTGATTCTCCTTGCCCTGTCTATCCAGCAGGACCACAGCTTCCATGATGGCGTGCTGGACGGAAAGACCTATATTCGCCTTTGCAGCGGCAACACCGGGTAAAAAATGGAACGTTCCCTGGTCCCATGCAAGCAGGTCCGCCAACCCCGCCAATCCGGCCAGATCTCCCGAAACCACTGATACCAGCTCACCGGCGACGAAATGTATCTTTCCCTCCTCGCCTCCCGGATGCCTGGTCAGTTGAATCATGCCGCTTTTCGCACTGGAAGAGAGAAACTGCAGGAGATCCGTAATATTGGTCAGGGACAGATTGCCTTTCAAACTGGTGTCGCCCTTACCCACCGCCATGTTTTCTTCATACTGAACAGGCATCGTAGTACCCTCATGAAGTACCAGCATCACAGCCCAGTTGCGTTCAAGCATGCATTACCGGCAGAGTCAGGGCATGACGGAAAAGTTTCGCAATGCCCCTCAACCCTCTTTCATGCACTCACAAACAAAGTGCCGAGCTGGTTACAATGCTATGTCGCTGCAAGCATCGCAGTGCAGGGACTCTACCCGAAAACCAGCATGGTAGCGGTCTGGTTGATGTGGCCGATGTACTGCTCTCCGTATGTGCTGAAACCTACAGTCCTGTATTTCGAGAATAGTTCGCCGTATTCCCTTGCAAGGTTTTTCTGTTTCAATTCAAGCGTCCTGAGAATGCAATTGAAATTGACTATCCCGGATATGCCTCCCAGTTCTTCACGGGCCTGTTCCAGCGCCTCCCTGGTATCGCCGATTATGTCGGTCGACTCGAGGATCGACAACTCCATACCCTCTTTCACTCCACAGTAGAAACGCATTGCCTGCCCGGAAATCTGCTGCGGACTCCGCACATATGGCTCATCATCGATTACCAGCCCGATGGGATTGTGCATGAAAAGGCTTGGCGCCTCTTCGGCGGGCACACCCAGCAATTCCGCGTAGGCAACGGCCGCGGGTTTGTTGTTGAATTCAAGCACCTCGCGCTTTTCCTCGACTGCCTTGGTTACTTCAAGGCTCTTGCCCAGATCGCGGAAACTCTGCGTCTTGATGAAGGTAAAAGCGATCCCGGGTTTCAGGAGCGCCAGCACCGCGGAATTGGAACGGCTCTTGCCATGGGCATAAAGATGGGTGGCCGCGAATTTCAGATCGTCACCGGCCGAGCCGCCGATAAAAGTTACATTGGTCAGGTCGCCGATCGTCTCCATGAGCCCCTCTTCGGCGCCGCTCAGGCCGTCGACCAGGATTATCCCCACGTACTCGCCGGGGTCCATCTCCGCCATCGGAACCTTGAAATAGCTTTCGAATGACGAAAAGGCGGCGCGCACCGAATTCTCGTCCCGGAGATTTTCCACCACTTCGATTTTGGCATCCTTCATTGCCTGGCCGTCCCATGCCATGGCAACTATCGAATCGTTGAGCATGGCGCCGGATGTAAGTTCGCCCGCGGTGGAACATCCGAACACCTGTGCCATGGGAAAGGCGTCCTGCATCTTCTTGCTCACACTGTCGGGAGAATACTTCGTAGCTGCGAAAAACAGGACCACTTCGGCTTCGAACAGTTCCATCTGGCTACTTATATCCCCTATCGCCTCATCCACTGTGTTCATGGAAGAACACGCCGTCTTTATATGCATGGTTATCCTCCTCGATTGATGTAAAGTAACGTTATCTCAGGTCCTGCATCATCTTCTCGAGCTTGACGATGACTACAGGGTCGTCATCCGACTGCGGCGTGTACCTGTTGGGATTGATACCCTTGAGAATGAGCTTGGTCTTGATCACCCGCTCAAGCATGGGGTTGTCCTTCGCCCTCTGGTTGATGATGGCGTCTATCAACTGCCTTATTTTACCTGCCATGAATCCACCCCCTAATGATATGTTCTGGACGTTGAAACTCCGGGAACCTGGGTTAATGGCCTATGGCGGTCTTGACTTCATATTTCCGTAAAACTGGAACAAAATCGAGGCCACCATGTTTGGCATTAATTAAATCTTCGCTGAAATTAGAGTAATTATCCTTTATTCATCATTATTTTTGTCTTTATACTTCATCAACTGCTTCCATGTCAACACATTAATAATAAACATTTCAAGGAAATTGAAATATTAGATGCAATATCAACCGTCGACTATAATAATAATGCTCTAAATTAATATTACGATGCAAATTGTTAATATGTGATGATAATCACGATATCAAAGATATTTTTGTTTCCGGATATATGTTCAGGAACGAATCTGAATGCAGCTGGGAAGGAAATGCATGCGGAGAAGTGAGAGCAAGGAAAGGCGATGGGGGGTTACACCCCCGGGCGCTCCCTGGCGGCTTTGACCTCGGCCCAGTGCCGGACCCCCTTTTCCCGCGCCCTCTCGAATCTCATGACCGGAACGCTCAGGCCGCAACCGTTCTCGACTCCCTTCACATCGAGCCTGATCACCTGCCTGACGATGGCCGGGTCGCCGTCGGGAAAGAGAGCGACCGATTCTTCGAAACGCGGATCCCCTTTGCGGACGATGCTTCCGACACAGAAAACCTTCATGATGCGCGGCTCTTCATCAAAGGAGCAGAACATCACGGTTACATTGCCTCCCGCTTCCACATCCTGCGCGGTCCGGTTGGTGCTGCCGGGATAGTCCAGCATCAGCATGGTGAAACCATCCACGAAAACAATGCCGCCTTCGGCTTTGGGCGCAAGGTTCACTTCGCCGCCGCTTGAACTTGCGATAAAGAACATCCTTTGCCTTGCAGCGAACTCGCGGTCTTTCTCAGTCAGGGAAGAATACTGCTTCGACATGAAATCCTCCTACCGGAACCGGCATCATTATGAATGCCTCCGGCTTCCAGCTATTTTCGAGTAATTAATGTGATTGACGCACACAAACAAAAATGATCCGTGGACAATTCTCCACCCCTCACCCGGGCTGCGCCCACCCTCTCCCTCAATGGCGAGGGTTTTAATTTATTGCCCTCTCCATCGAGGGAGAAGGCGGCCAGAGCGCCCGGCCTTCGTAGCCAGGCTACTTTAGCGGAGCAGGCCCGGGTGAGGGGTAACGACTTTCCGCATCTCGTCAAACTATAGACATCAGGCGCCCCTTAGTCAAGTCTGCATTAAAATTGCCTGAAGCAGTCAAAATAATTCATTTTCATGCTTCTCACGATATGATACATTTTAAAATTGGAATATGTGATCCGTCCGGAAACCGGCCGGACAAAACAGCAGTTTCATTTCCGGGGAAAGACCCTTAAACATAAAGTCATGCAAGTAAAAAAATTCACATCCAAGGCCCTTGAAGTGAATCTTGCCGTAACACGCGCCAAGATCGAAATCCCGCCGGACCATCAGTGGTTTCAATCGCTTTCCGGCTCGCATTTCGGAATCAACAAACGGGCCGGCGAACTGATGAACGAATACCACCACCCCTATTCCAATCCGGAACTGGTGGTGGACCTGCTGCGCAGGATCGCCCTGGACGACCTGTGGTTCTATCTCTCGCTGCCCGAACATGAAAGAGCGTTCGAAATCCTGGTCGCAATCTTCGAGGACCTGCTGCGTCTGCCGTTGCCGGACGTGCACCAGGAGAGGGCATTCCAGACCCTCTGCGAACTGGGCGACTCGCTGCACCGGCAGAAAAAATATCCTTTGCCGGTCATGGACCGGATCATGGCCCTGATCCGGGAAATCCTCCCCCTCAACCGTTACGTCATGGTCCGTTCATCAGGTTTCATGAAGGAAAGGCTGAAAAACCTCGCGACAGACCCCAGATACAAAGATGCCGCACGGGACTTGCTCCGCATGTCCCTGAAAGAGAACATCCTTTTCTGGGAAAAGAGCACTGCGATCGAATCATGGCTGGCCAACAAGAAATCACTGTTCCATTCCGACATGGACGAACGCATTGCTTACATAGGCGCTCCTTTTTTCTCCGGTCTGAAGAGCCAGCTGGCTGCCGCCCGGAGCTGGAGCGAACTCCGGCAGGTAGCGGATTTCACCACTATCGCCAACCGTTTCCGCTGCTGCATGGACGAAGAAGAGCCGGCACTGGACCGCATCTACTACCTGTTCTACCTCCTGAGCCTGCCCGGCATGGCTCACCTGAAGGACCACCTGCTCTGGGACCTGAACCGCATGCTGCGCATCGTCAGGAACGCCTGCAGCGAAAAGGAAATGAAGGTGTTCCTGGAAAGGATCTTCCACCTCTTCGATTCCCAGAAGACCGGGCACATGGGAACGCTGCTGGACTGCATCCTCACCCTGGGCAAAGAAGTGATTGAGCTGGGAAACCCGGTGATAATCAACCACTTCGTAGACCGGCTCATAGCATTCGGTTTCATACCGGGAAATGTTTTCGGCATCAACCAGGACTGGCAGGTATGCATCGACAAGAATCACATCAAGAACATCAGGGTGTGGATGGAACTGATCCAATGCAACCCGGGCGGGATGATGAAACTCCTGTCGGCGCTGGTGGTAAATCTCCGCGTGCGCGGTATCTTCATTTCCGACACCGACCTGTTCCAGCGGGACATCACCAAGCTGCTCAATTCCGATATCGCACCCAGCTACAAGATGATGAAGCAGCTTGCCCGGATATTCCCGGTCTACTACAACGAGATCGGCGCCGAAGGCGAACTGCGCGACATCACCACCAGGATGGACGAGGTCTCCTTCCGCCAGGACCGCCTTATCCATTTCCTGCGCAAACAGGTCCACACCGAGAGCAACAATACCCATATCGAGCTGACCCGCCGGATCATCCGTTTCTGGTATGACGGGCATATTGAATCCCTCTCCGGGCTGATACCCCAGGACGTGTATGCATCCCTCAGCAATTCCGGCGAATGGTTCGAACCTGTTCATGGGATCGTTGCCTCCCTGTGCGACAAGTACAAGCTGGAGCCCGAAGATCTCCTGGATCTGGACGAGCTGAACCTGTCCCGGCATCTCAAGGGCTGTCTGAAACGCGACCAGGTCCGCTTCAAGGGGCTCGTGGACCTGCATCGGCTGCTGAAGGTGAAATACACCCTCGACTACCGGAACATCATACCGGTGATGCGCCAGCTCCACATCTTCCCGGATGACGAGATCGAGGAACTGAGGAAGTATCTGGACGAAAACAACGCAGAGGCCGCTTTGAGGCGCGTATACTGCTTCATGGAGAAACTGCGCGAGATCATCCTGAACCCGGAAACATCAGAGGCTTGCGAGGACATCTACCACAAACGGCATATCGCCGCCGGCATCCCCTCCATGTACGGCAAATACCATGAGCCCAAATTCGAAGCGCTCGGCCTCACGTTCCGCCTGGAAAGGCTGGCATCCGCCCTGATGTCCCAACTGACCGGCCAGGTGAACATGAACTATATCACGGCCAAGTCGCTGCGCCGTATCGCCCGCCTCATAGAGCTTTTCCGCCACGGGCTTGCGCTGGACGGCATAACCAACCAGGGTTTCGACTCCAACCTGAAAATGTTCCATTACAGCCTGACCTCGGCCAGCTTCACCCTGGAGCAGTTCGTCAACCTGTTCCAGTTCATGGCGCAGAATATCAGGGAGATCATCCACGAATATTTCCTCAGGAATTTCGACACCCCGCTGAAAATCGTGGCGCTGCAGCAAACCAGGCTGAAGCTTATGGCGGGTCCGTCCGACCAGCAGGAAGTTCACAAGATCTCGGAAAAGTTTTACCGGGAGGTCCTGTCCTCTGCCTTCCTGGTCCAGCAGCTGGACAATTTCATTTCCGACGTGCTCAATACGCTGCGCAACATGGTGGTGAACCTGACCCCCGACGTGCTCCACAATGTAATGAGCTTTGACCCGGACCTGATCATCAGCCCCATCTGCCGTCCCACCCCGGAGATGGACAACCAGATATTCCTGGGCGCCAAGGCCTATTTTCTCAAGCAGCTCTATGCCAGCGAATTCCCCATCCCGCCCGGTTTCGTGCTCACCACGGAGCTTTTCCGCCACAGGCGGGCCATACTGAAGCATCCCGAACTCACCGCCGAGATCGAGGAACTGGTCCGGCAGAAGATCCTGGAACTGGAAGAGATGACCGGCCTGAAGCTGGGCGACCCGGAGAAACCGCTGCTGTTCTCCGTCCGTTCCGGGACCGCCATCTCCATGCCGGGCGCCATGGACACATACCTCAACGTGGGGATGAACGACCGGGTAGCCGAGGGCCTGAGCCACAAACCGGAAATGGGATGGACGGCCTGGGACTGCTACCGCCGCTTCCTTCAGGGATGGGGCATGGCGCACGGCATCCCCAGAGACGAATTCGACCGGAAGATCTCCCATTACAAGCACCTGTACCAGGTTGCGCGCAAGGTCCAGTTCACTGAAAGCCAGATCCGCGAAGTGACCCTCTCCTACCGGGACCTGCTGAAGGAGCACCGTGTGCACGTGGAACAGGACCCGTTCCGCCAGATCATGCAGGCCATCCTGTCCACCATGGACTCATGGTATACCGAAAGGGCCAAAACCTACCGGCGCCATCTGCAGATCGCCGAGGAGTGGGGTACGGCGGTCATAGTCCAGCAGATGGTCCTGGGCAACCTGGGCGCGGACTCGGGGACCGGGGTGCTCTTCACCCGCGACCCTATTGAAGACAAGCCGGGGGTGAACCTTTACGGAGACTTCACCCTGTACAGCCAGGGAGAGGACGTCGTAGCGGGCCTGGTCCACACCCTGCCCATTTCAGAGAAACAGCGCAAAAGCATTCCGGGCAGTATCAGGATCTCCCTGGAAAAAGACTTCCCCGAGGTCTACCAGGAGCTGCTCTACCGCTCCCGCCTCCTGGTGGAATCCTACGGTTTCAACCACCAGGAGATCGAGTTCACCTTCGAATCGCCGCGCAAGGAAGACCTCTACATCCTGCAGACCCGCGACTACACCACCAGCGAGCCGGAGAAGCTCCGGGTGTTCGCCGCGGACCAGAAATCCATGCAGTTCCTGGGCTCGGGGATCGGCATCGGCGGCGGCGCCATGAACGGGGTCATCGTCTTCGACCGGGAAGACTTGAAGAACGCGGCAGCCTTGTTTCCCGACAAGAAGAAGATCCTGGTGCGACCGGACACCGTGCCGGACGATATCGACATGATATTCGAGTGCGACGGCCTGCTCACCGCCAGGGGAGGAGCGACTTCCCACGCAGCGGTCACGGCGGCGCGCCTCGGCAAGATTTGCATCGTCAACTGCAAGGTTCTCCAGGTCTCGGAATCGGAGAAAATTTGCACCATCAACGATGTGGAACTGAAACTGGGCGACGAAATCGCCATTGATGGAAGGCTGGGCAACATTTATCGCGGCAATTATCCGGTGGGGTACACTGAGAGCTACTAGCAGGATTGACACCGGAATCATGAATACGACAACCAAGGAGGGCAAGTTATGGGCGCAGGCGACAAAGCAACGCAACCGCTGGGCATCAACGGTCTGGGACGTATCGGAAAACTCACCCTGTGGGAGCACCTGTACCGGAAGCAGTTCGACAAGATAATCGTGAACACGGGTAGGGAAGTGGGCAAAAGTCTCGACGACCTTATCCAGGTTATCGAGACGGACTCGACGTACGGCACGCTCAGCAAATTCCTTTACGGCTACACCCGGAAGTGCGACATAAAGGTCGTTGATGCCGACCAGGCTGTCCTGGATATCGACGGAACCACGGTCAAGGTCCTGCGGGAAGCGAGAAATCCCAAGGACATCGCCTGGAGGAAGGAAGGCGTCCGCCTGGTCGTGGAAACCACCGGCAAGTTCCTCGACCCCACCCAGCCCGCGGACCACCAGACCGGAAGCCTGCGCGGGCACCTCGAAGGCGGCGCGGAGAAAGTCATCGCATCGGCCCCATTCAAGATCAAGGACAAGTCCAGGAGCCTGCCGGACGACAGCCTTCTCGTGGTGCAGGGAATCAACCACACCGAGTTCGACCCTGCCAGGCATCACGTGATCTCGGCCGCCTCCTGCACCACCACCGGCCTCGCCCACATGATCAAGCCGTTGATCGAAGCAGAGCAGACCTCACGGATACTCACCGCATCCATGTCCACGATCCACGCGGCGACCAACACCCAGAGCGTGCTGGACTCAGTCCCCAAGACCGGGGCCTCCGACCTGCGCAAGAACCGTTCGGTAATGAACAACATCATTCTCTCCACCACCGGTTCGGCCAAGGCGCTGGAAAAGGTCATGCCTGAAATCAAGCGGGTCGGATTCATGGCGGATTCGGTCCGCATCCCGACCAACACCGTATCTCTCATCATCCTGAACCTGACCTTCCACACTCCGCTGGACGACGCCGGCGAACCGGTGATCAACCACCTGCTGCTGAACGATATATACCGCAAGGCAGCCGAAGGTTCCCAGAAAGGGATGCTGGTCTACAGCGACCGCCAGAACGTCTCTTCCGACCTGATCGGCACGCGGGCGGCGGTCGTCATCGAAGGCCACGAAAGCCACACCCGCACCGGCCTCATCAACCTGCCGCCGGAAACCCTTGCCGGACTGGGCCTCCCGTCGAGCGCGGAAGTGCAGATCCCTGTCACCCATGCCAAGCTGTTCGGCTGGTATGACAACGAGTACGGCAGCTATGTCAACTGCCTCGGGGAATTGACCGCTTACGTGGCCAAGAACATGGGCTGACAATCACCGAATGCAAGAGAGATAACAAAGGGGCCGCACCGGTATGGCGCGGCCCCTTTGTTATTACAAGTACCGATCCCCTCAATCCACCTTGACCTCGATTCTTCTCGGTTTTGCCGCCTCTGCCTTGGAAAGGGTCAGGGTCAGCACGCCGTTTTTGAACTCGGCTTTTGCGGTGCTCTGGTCGATGACATCGGGAAGCTGGAACTGACGAAAGTAATTCATCAGCTCGAACTCGCGGTATACATAAGGGCCGCGGGCCGCCCGCTTCGCCTGCGCCTGGATGGTCAGCACCCCCTTGTCCATGCCGATGTCAAGCTGCTCCTTTGCCACACCCGGCAGATCAGCCCTGATGACAAGCCCGTCGCCGGTTTCCAGTATGTCCACGGCAGGCCTGAGGTAGCGCTCACCGGAGCGGGTTTCTTCCGTGACCTCCTGATCCTGCCGTTCTCCAGAATTGGTTATGCTTCTGTCCGCCATATCAATAACCTCCTTCTCGAAAATAAAGCTTTCCTGTCAAAACCTTGCGCTTCCCGGATACGGTCAGGAAACGCCGACCGTGATCTTCTTCGGTTTCGCCGACTCCGCCTTCGCCAGGGTCACGGTGAGCAGCCCGTCGCGGCATTCCGCCGTTACCTTGCCGGAGTCAATCTCCGCTGGCAGCTCGATAGTCCTGCTGAACTTGCCGAATCCCCGCTCGTTCCGGTGCCAGACCTGATTCCTGACCACTTCCGGCGCTTTCCTCTCGCCTGCTACCGTGAGCGTATTTCTCAGCACGGAAATCTCCAGCGCCGCCGGGTCCACACCGGGAAGCAATGCTTCGACGCGGACTTCACCCACATCCTCGCTGATATTGACCAGGGGAAAGCGCCGCGACTGCCCTCCGGCCAGAAAGTGGGGGACCACCGCCCGGCCGGCGCCGACGCTCCGGAAAGCCTCGTCGATCTCCCGTCTCAGATTGTCCAATTCCCTGAACATGTCCCAGTTTGCCATTGTTCCAGCCTCCTTCCTGTTGTTTCAAGCCTTTCGCAGGAAAGATAATGTCGATTTCAGGAAAGTCAAGGATGGCGGGAATACAAAAACCGAGGCGTTTCGTGCAGGGAAGTCTTGAAGGCGTCGCAGGTTCAGGAATGGCAGCGAAATGAATTTTCTCTCGCAGAGAGCGCAGAGGAAGGCATTCTATCGGCAGCGCAAACAAATGAGTAATGAAGAGGGAGTGGTATTCGGCTCTTGGAATATACAGGCAATAATGCTAACGCACAATACAGTAAAAGAAATAAGACCGCGGTTCTGTAGCTTGATTCAGCGATAGCGATAGCTGAGTTCGAGGTTCAACAGCTGGTTGGTCCTGTTTTCGCCCTGGACAAGGTCCTTGTTCCTGACCCGTTCCAGGCCGTATGCCACGCGGCAGTCGAAATCTCCTTTGACCGGAAAAGACCAGGAAACGCGAGCCGAGTCCTTGCGCTCTACCGCCTGCTGGATACCGCTTACCGGCACTCTGCCAAGGTTGCCGCGCTCGCCGTGCCAGTATTCCAGCCCCAGGTTGTTCCTGGCGCCGAACCAGTGGCTGTAGCGGAAGTAGAATTCCTCCGCTGCCCCGCCCTGCGAATGGCCGACCGGCATGCCACGGTAGAGGTAGCCTTCAGGGAAGGTGCCGTTGGTGTAAAGAATTGCATTGCCGAGATAATATTCGAAACGGAGGTCATTGCTGCCGTCAGTCGTCAGCCGGGGTATGTAAAAACCTGCCACATAGCTCTCAACGATGGGCCAGAAGGAAGCGGAGTCTTCTCCCGAGAACTCACCGTATATTTCCAAGTTTCGCAGCCAGGGTATCCTGAACCGCGCCTCCAGGCCTGCCAGGGAATTGGAGTTGTCGTTGTTGGTGCCGCCGACCAGCCCTCTGATGATGCTGCCGATGGAATTGTCGACCCCGTTGCCTCCCACCTGCCTTCCCAGGTTGATGCCCAACTCGACGAAATCAGCCGGCTTCAATGACAGCTTTGAAGCCAGGAACCAGGGATTTCGCAGTCCGACCGGCGTCAGTGCGTCATCGAAACGGGAAAAGATAAAAGAGTACTTAAGGGCGCCGACATAAGGCAGTAAAACCGGCTCCGGGCTGGAAAGTTTCACCTGGTCGAAGTTCACCGCATTGTTGGTCAGGGTGATATTCCCCCGGTACCCAAGCCCCAGCCAGTTGGCATCGCGCCCCAGCTCCAGCTCGAAGGCATCGCTACCCACCTTCACGTAGCCCTTGTTGATTCTCGCCTGTGCGCTGGTCCCCTGTTCTTCCAGCAGGGCCATGGGTTCGATCAGGGCGCTTGCAAAGCGTCCGGCGAACAGTTCGGCGGTGAAACGGAAATCGGCATTGCTGCCCCTGCCGTAGCGGACCCCCTCGTTGTTCTCCCAAAGGGGCGTGCCTTCAACACCGTGCTGCTGGGCAGGCGCCGGGTAGGGGTTCTTGGGCCGCAGGCCGCTGCCGATACCGAACACGCCGTCGTTTCCCGGGTCGTGCACCGGCCGCTCGTAGCTCCGGGGCACACCGTCAAGGTAAACATAGCGGGCGCGGGCAGAGGAAAGGAGCAGGTAGTCGAAAGCGGGGGTTGCCCGGGGATTCTGGCGGAGGTCGGCTTCGCGGTTCAGCGCGCGGCGCAGTTCGTCCAAAAGGTCGCTGACAAGGGGTGAACCGGGAGTGTCCCCATTCCCTTTATGGTTGCTCTCGGCCTCCAGGAGCAGCCTGGCTGCCTCGGCTCGGGTGAAGGGGCGGATTCCCCTGAAGTCGCTCTTTATCAGTCCGAATCCAGCCAGCTTGTCCAGCCACTCGTAGACCGGGCTGTCCAGGGGAATGTTGTTGGAAGCGACGGTCCATGCGCTCGCCGGGGAAACAGACGAGAGGATTAGGAAACAGAGGAGGAAGCAGCTCAGGAGATTTCTCTTTACCATTTCGACCTTTCCGTTGTTCCTGTTATTCCAACCCAACTTCCCGCCGGCCCCCTCACCCGGCCTCTGGCCACCCTCTCCCTTGATGGAGAGGGCATGATTGCAAACCTTTTCCATTAAGGGAGAAGGCGCCCTGACTCGCGCACCGTGGCTCGCAGTGCGAAGAAGTGAGGGGCGGAGAAGGGGATGCTGAGAAGAATCCATACGCAACGGATTTACAGAGTTAGTCAGCCGCGACTATAGGAAACTATGCGGCGGCTGTCAAGTCGAAGGGGAACGGACACGAGGAAAGGATCGAAAAAGAGCAGTCCGGTCAAGGCTTGCCCTTTCCCCAAATTCGCAGGTTCTTCACGCTGTCTCTCCCGGCAAGAGACGAGCGCCTGGCGCCCCGGTATTCCGGAACGATTTCCTCGAGGGTCCGGATGACCTGACCGGCATCCGTATTCCGGGAAGCCTGGTAGAGATCCTCGACCTGGCGGTTGAGGGTCTTCCAGTCGCAGTAGGAAGCCTGGGCGACCATTATCTTGGCGTGAGCCGTCGACCTGATTCCCTCGCCGGAAAGGAGAAGTTCCTCGAACAGCTTCTCGCCCGGCCTGAGACCGGTGAAAACGATGTCGATATCCTCGTAGGGAGTGAATCCCGACAAGCGGATCATCTCTTCCGCCAGATTCAGGATCTTCACCGGATCCCCCATGTCCAGGAGGAAGATCTCGCCGCCCCTGCCCATGCTGCCCGCCTGCAGCACCAGCTGGGCCGCCTCGGGAATGGTCATGAAATAGCGGATCACATCCGGATGGGTTACGGTCAGCGGCCCGCCCTTGGCGATCTGCTCTTTGAAAATCGGTATGACGCTGCCGCTGCTCCCCAGCACGTTCCCGAACCGGACGGTCACGAAATGGGTGTTGCTGAGCCTGGACAGGTTCTGGATGTACAATTCGGCAGCCCTCTTGGAGGCGCCCATGACATTGGTCGGGTTTACCGCCTTGTCGGTGGAGATCATGACAAAGTGCTTGACCCCGATACTGTGGGCAGCGTCCGCGACGATCTTTGTCCCCCGGACATTGTTGTTGACAGCGCTTTCCGGATTAGCCTCCATCATCGGCACATGCTTGTAGGCCGCGGCATGGAAGACGACTTCCGGAAGGTAGTCCTCGAAAACGGAGACGATGTGTTGCCGATGGCGGATATCGCCGATGACCGCTGTCATGTGAAGATCAGGAAATCGTTCGCGCAGTTCCCGTTCCATGTAGAAAAGGGGGGTTTCGGCTTTTTCCAGGAGAACCATGCTCTCAGGCTGGAAGCGGGCCACCTGGCGGCATATCTCGCTGCCGATGCTGCCCGCGGCGCCGGTCACCAGGATCCGCTTGCCCTGCAGGTAGTTCCTGATCCTGCCTTCGTCCAGTTCCACGGTGTCCCGCCCCAGCAGGTCTTCCAGGTCCACATCCTTTATGAGCTGGACCGTCACCTTTTCATCGATGAGGTCTCCCACCCCGGGCAAGGTCTTGAACTTGACCCTGGCTTCCATGCAGCAATCCACGATGGAGCGCAACTGTTTGCCGGTGGCGGATGGTATGGCAATGATGATCTCCTCGATCCTGAGTTCCCCGGTGACCCGGTTCAGGTCCTCCCGCGTCCCCAGGACCTGCACTCCCTGGAAGCGCTGGTTCTGCTTGGCCGGATCATCATCGATATATCCCATTACCGACATCGAAAGGGAATCGTTTATCCGCATTTCCTTGACGATTGCCTGTCCGGCATATCCGGCGCCGATTATCAGCACCCTTTTCCCACCGTTCTCCCTGGACAAGTTCATGGGGAAATAATTCTCCCGGTAGGCGCGCGTGGTAAAACGGACCCCGCAGATCAGCAGGAAGCAGAGAATGCCGTCCAAGAGCAGGACGGAACGGGGGACCCCCTCCAGGCCGTGGACAAGAGCCACATAAAGCAGGAAACACGCCGATGCTGTAATATTGGCCTTGAAAATATCGATGACATCGGCAAGGGAGACATATTTCCACCAGCCATGATTGAGTCCCATCCACCAGAAAACCGCCATCTTGATCAAAACCAGCGGGAGGATGAGACGGGAAAACAGATTCCACTGAC
Source organism: Geobacteraceae bacterium (assembly GCA_034933285.1). Classification (GTDB taxonomy): domain Bacteria; phylum Desulfobacterota; class Desulfuromonadia; order Geobacterales; family Geobacteraceae; genus RPRC01. Next base: position 20,534 of record JAYFNT010000001.1, read on the forward strand.
CAACCGGCAGGCTGAAATCGAAACGGATCAGGAAAGCCAGGAAAAAGGCCAGGGCGATGATGACGAGCTTGCATGCAGGAACAAAACACATGCGCTTTTCGAGAAGCCTGGCAATATTCTTCATGGAAGTCGTATCTTTCTGCCCGGGGCAAACGCCCGGCTTGATGGAATTTACGGGGGCTGTATATTGAAGAAATTTACTTCAGGGTTTTTAATTCTACCTGATATCCAGCAGGATGCAACAACCCGATAATGAAATGTTTCCGAGGTTTTATATCGAAATCCAGGCGACCGCCTGCCGTCCATGCCTTTTCAATCGGCTACAGGATCACCCCGCGCCGTTTCCCCACGGGGCGGCAAGCATCTGCGAATGCATTATCTTTGGAAGGAAATCAGGACAACGGGAACCTTAACTGCAGGGCACTGCGAGGCCTTCCTCCTTCTAATCGCAAAGACCGGAACCTGCGCATACCGGATACGGCAGCCCAGGTCAAGAAACCACGTTAACTTTATAGCATGAAGTAGTTATTATTGCTTCAATTTCTTTTCCATTCATGAAATAATTTCCGAACCGCTTGAGCATTCATTGCGCCTTCGCGGCGTTGCATGAGACAGCTTTTGCCTTCCCCGGCGCCCATTGCCCATGACCTGCTTTTTCACCGCTTTCCCCCGGCCAACAGAAAAAAGTGTGCCTGGAGTCACTAGCAATACCGGGATCATGGTATAAGATTGTACAATAGTAGCGTAGTATGCTATTTTAATCGAATCTGGATTTCCCTCAGATTTTTGTCTTTATGGAAAATGGGAGAGTGAACCATGAAAAAAGCGGCTATCCTTATCGCGGCGCTCCTGATGATGGTCTTAAGCGGGCAGGCATATGGCAGCAAGACGATAATCCTTAAAATCGGAACCAGGGTCAACCAAGGGGCAACTCCGGCTGTCAGCCAGGTAGGGGGAATCCAAACCACAATCAGCGTACCCGCTGGTGCGACTCCGCACTTGATCGAAGGTACATCGGTTGATGTGGTTTGGTCTGGAGCCGCAGTCAGCGCAAATGGCTTGATTGCCGGTAACTACACTGCTGGCGAGGGGGGAAGTGGAGGTACAATTCGTCTGGCAGGAGGAACTGCTCAAGGAGGAGACCTGAGCCCTTTCGGCTTTGGTGAGTTTGCGAAGATTGTTTTCGATGTCCCGGATGATTCCACAGTAAAAGATTCGGATTTTACGTATTCAGGCTCCGTAGATTATGCTCAGCTGATATTTGGTGCAGATAGTAGCACCACCGACCTGTCGAGTACTGTTTCAATTGTTACGTACAAGGAGAAGGATTATAATGGTGATTCCAGGGCCGATATCCTTTGGAGGAATAGCGCAACCGGAGAAAATTGGGTCTGGTATATGAATGGGACTTCCTTAACTGGAGGTGGTCAACTAGCATCTGTTTCTGGATCAAATTGGAATATTGTTGGTGTAGCTGATTTTAATAGTGACGGCAAACCTGACATACTTTGGAGAGATTCTACCAACGGCGAAAACTGGCTTTGGTACATGGATGGTTCGTCAATAATTGGTGGCGGGCAGTTGCCAAGCGTTTCTGACCATAATTTAACTATAGTAGGCACAGGGGATTTCAACAACGATGGGAAACAAGACATAGTTTGGAGAAATTCATCGACAAACGAAACATGGGTGTGGTACATGAACGGCACAATATTGACTGGTGGAACACAACTCCCTCCAGCACCAAGTGCAATATGGAAAATTGGTGGGGTATGCGATTTTAATGGTGACGGCAAACCGGACATACTTTGGAGAAATCCCACCAACGGCGAAAACTGGGTTTGGTACATGGATGGTTCGTCAATAATTGGTGGCGGGCAGTTGCCCACCGTTTCTGGTGCTACCTGGGATACTGTCGGAGTCGCCGATTACAATGGCGACGGCAAACCTGACATCATCTGGAGAGATTCTCAAAGCGGAGCCAACTGGATCTGGTACATACGTGATCTGACCTTAACTGGCGGCGGCCAAATTCCCAGCGTGGTGAGCAGCGATTTAAGTATTGTGGGACATTGAACAACATTCCATATTTTCCAACAAGGCCCAAAGTTCTGCTTTGGGCCTTGTTGGATGCGAACTGAAACAACTCCATGCTTTCATAGCAATACATATCAATGAATCACTCCTTCACTTCTAGTTATTTTCGCAAATGTTACACACAATACCTTCATATCCAAGACAAAAGAGCGTTTTTCCAAATAATACACATCAAACTCAACCTTCACCGGAATCGGCAACTCATCCCTCCCGTTTATTTGCGCCCAGCCAGTCAAACCCGGCATCAGAACATGCACTCCCTTGGCCGTTCGAAGAGAAATCAGGTCATCTTGGTTGAAAAGCGCCGGTCTAGGCCCAACGAAACTCATGTCACCATTCAGTATGCTTATCAACTGGGGGAGTTCGTCAAGACTCGATTTCCGTAGAAAACTGCCGATAGGAGTAAGATAGCGCTCAGGATCCGCAAGCAGATGTGTTGCCACTGCAGGCGTGTCGGTGCGCATGGTGCGGAACTTGGGCATACGGAACAGTATGTTATTGCGCCCGACCCGGTCGGACCAGTACAGCACCGGCCCCCTGGAGGTGAGCTTGATCAGGAAGGCTATCGCCAACATGGGAAGGAAGAGGATGAGGAGGGCAATAGAAGACGCGGAAATATCGAAAAACCTCTTTAAAACCATAATACCGCCTCACGCAAAGCCGCAAAGACGCAAAGTAATCACAAACCGTTAGCAACTCTGGTGATACCATCCTTGATAAGATTCGTTCCGAAATTAACTAGTAGGCCAAGTTTCTTGTCCGAAAGCCGAAGATAAGTCAGCAGCTGCTTTTTGTGGACAGGAGCAATGGTTTCGACCGATTACAACTCAACAATCACTTTGTCATTAATGACCAGGTCAGCCCGAACCCCCTCATCCATAACCACGGATTCGTAAACGACTGGTAGAGCCTGCTGTTTGCCGACAAGAAGTCCCCGCCTTTCAAGTTCATAGGCCAAAGCAACCTCATAAACAGACTCCAGCAAACCCGGTCCAAGCACAGTATGGACTTGGTAACATGCGTCCACTATTATTGCTGCTGTCCCGTTCTCATCCATTTCCTGGACTCTCTTTGCGTCTTTGCGGCTTTGCGTGAGGCGATTTTACTTGCTTTGACCCATCACTGCGATCCCAGCCTTTTCCATCGCCGTCAAAAACTTCGCATCAAAGGTTATCACGACAGAACCCTTTATCGACTTGCATACCGTAGCTACTATGGCATCGCCATAGTCAGGTATCGCAGTCGGCCACAGTGACATGAGTACCTGAAAATCGACATCATGCACCACTTCCACACCAGGCATGACGATAAAGTCGGCCAACATGGCGTTGATTTCCTCTTTCGTCACCCGATAAACCCGGTCCATAACGAAAACGAATTCCGTCAATACGTGCTGCGGGCAGACGACAGTGCATCTCAAACGTGATGCCGACTCAAAAATCCCGGCTATCCTTTTCTGCTGATCCGGGCTCCTGTCCGTCACAAAGGAGATGAGTGCGTTGGTATCGATGACATATATCTTCACCGATATTTCTCCACCCGGCCCTCACGCGCCTTTTCTATATCCGCGGCAATGTCTCCCGATCCAGTTTTTATTGCATTGCGGTAACTGAGAAAATTTTTGTGCACAGGGAAAATAGTGACCTTTCCCTTGTCCACGATCCACTCCAAAGCATCGTGCACTGATATGCGAAGTTTTTCGCGTACTTCCTTCGGAATGGTTGTCTGGTATTTTGAGGTAACAGCAGATTTCATCGTAAATCCCCCATGCCTTTCCTTACATTTACAGTTTATTGTAAGGAGAGATTGCTGTCAAGGCTCCACATTTGCTGCATTTTTAATCTCCCGCCCATCGCCCACTGTCTATCGCCTCTGACCTTGACTTTCTTTGCAGCTTTGCGGCGTTGCGTGAGGCGGTTTTTTGCTTTTGCCTGTCACCCATATACTTCATCATGACTGCCGACATCAATCGGGATGATCTCGTTACCTTGAAGAATCAGCTCCAACGTAATCCGGTAACTGATGTTGATTGACACGGAATGGAGTTCGCATAAAGGGCCTTTTAATCGGTGCAAACGCAGGGATGGATGAAATGGATTGATTTCGAGGAGTTTTAGAGTTTTTTCGTAGTGGCGCAACAGGTCGGGATGCTTTCTTATGAACCGGGCAGCCCGCTTGTTATAACCCGGCGTATAGATGATCCGGAACTTCATTCTTCATCTTTCCGAATCCGGACAAGGTGATCATCCACGCTTTCCTCGACACCCTTCCCCTCTGATATTTCGCGGCGGGCCTGGTAGAGGGCGGCTTCCAGCTCGCAGACTCTGAGCCGGTTGTATGTTTCCATGTCCATCACCACATAGCGGTCTTTACCCCGCACCGAAATGATCGCTTCCTCCTGATCTTTCAATGCAGCATCGATAGAGGCAACCCCCTTAACCTTCAATTCATTTGCACTGATCGCTCTCATATCCGCCCACCTTCCCGCCCTTCAACAGTACCATAAATAATACTATTAACAATACCACAGAGAAAAGCATCGAGCAACTTCAATTTCAGTTATGGAACAAGCCTTACCTTTGCGTCTTTGCGGCTTTGCGTGAGGCTGTTTTTGATTTTTTACCTATTGCCCATCACCTCGCGCCTCGTGCCTGCATTTATACCACTCAACCGTCTCCCTCAACCCCTGCTCCATGGTAAATGGTGGCGTCCACCCCAGCTCCCGCCGTATCTTCGAACTGTCCACCTGCAACGACCCGATCAGTCGATCGATCATTGCGGATTTTCCCGTAACCTTGCCAGTCAGCCTTAACAATGAAAGTGGAAACGGGAACAACTGCGCCTTTTTGCCCATTGCTACGGCAAGACGCTCGATCAATTCCGGGGTGGAAATGTCCTCACCATCACTGACTAGGTATGTTTGACCAGACGCTCCTGGTTGTTTCATGCATGCTGCAATCGCATCTACCAGATTCCCGACATAAACAAAGCTGCGCTTGTTTTGAACAGACCCTAACGGCAGCGGCAATGCTCTTGAAACATTACGGAGAAGAGAAAGAAAGTTCCCGGGATTGCCTGGACCGTAAACAAGCGGAGCTCGCAGAATTACGACTTCCATACCAGATTGATCCGCAACATAGGCAAGTTCTTCTTCAGCTTCTTTTTTTGAGATAGAATAAGGGTTCCGGGGGTTCGGATAATCATGTTCGGTGAATGGACTACAGGTCGCAGAACCACCGTTTACTCCGATCGTGCTCAAGAAAACAAAGCGTTTAACACCGCTGGCAGCCGCCTGTCGAGCGAGATTTGCCGTCCCCTTGGTGTTTATTGCTCGAAACCGCTCCAACGGATTCGGATCAGTCTCTTTCATAACATGAACGCGGGCAGCAAGATGAATGACAACGTCCACATCTTGCATAGAGTTTTTGTAATCACAGGTTTCAGACAAGGGCGGCACGGAAACACAAGCCACCTCCGGTGGCAAATGGGCCGCTTTCCTGCCGTTGACAAGTGCAGCATAAACCTGGATGTGTTCCCTCAGGATACGTTTGATCAAGGCAGCACCAACAAAACCCGTTGACCCTGTGACCAGGATTTTCATTGTGGACGTTGACTGAACTGTTGAATTCGTGTCCATAATTTGTTAGCCAGATAACTTATCAATGAAGATCTTACCTTGTGTTTCGACAAAGCCCGCCTGATTTCCAGGTTCTGGCGCAGAATATTCATGTAACTACGGTTGGTAACACCCCCGAGGCGCATTTTAACCAGATTATGCGGCAGATACATCGTGTTTACTTTGTGGACCTTCATAAACCTCAGCATCAGTTCGAAGTCTGCGGCAATTTTATAACTGAGATCAAACCCTCCATAATCACAATAGACACTCTTTCTGACATAAAACGTAGGATGCGGTGGAGCCCATCCTTTTTCAAAAAGACCATCCATATACTCACAGGACCTCCAATATCTGACAACACTTGATATATCGTCTCGTTTGACATAACACAAGTCACCATAACAAGCATGAATTTCGGGATTATCTGTAAACAGTTCCACAACCCTTTTTAGAACTTCATTATCGGCATAGACATCGTCAGAGTTAATAAATCCGACGATATCACCGGTCGCCAGTGCAATACCCTTGTTCATGGCATCATAGATGCCATAATCAGGCTCGGAAAGGATTCTGGCAACTGGTGACAAATTGTGAATCAACTCCAAAGTGTTATCCTCGGAAGCTCCGTCGACAATAATATGTTCAAACGGATACGTCTGAGAGTTTACGCTTTGCAGACAGTCAGCCAATGTGGGCGATGAATTATAAGTGGCAGTGACAATCGTAATTTTCATGACATGATTATTGGAACAGCGCTCGACCGTCGAGTCCGATCGAGATTGGTTCAGGATTTTCAGGAACGGGTTTGCCTTTGATAATCGCATTATAGACGGAGACAAGTTTTCTCGCAGAAATTTCCCAAGTATAGTTTTCCAGTATTAGACTCCTACCTCTTTGCCCCATATCTTCCAATTCTTCTTTTGACTTGATTAACAGTTGTTCCAATGCATCTTCGAGAAGATCACTATCAGGCTTCACGCTTACCCCTGCCCCTATCGACACCACTTCGGGGAAATTGCATCCCGGAGTGATCAGGACCGGTTTTGCGCAGGCAAGACTTTCAAGTATCGAATTGCTGAATCCTTCGCTGAAAGAAGGGAGAACAAAGATTTGAGATCTGGAGATCAACGCCAATTTGTCTCTCCCGCTGACCATCCCCGGCATAATCACCTGATTGGTCAAATTGCGTCTTCCCAGCTCTTTCTCGACATAGTCTCGATATCCCCTGTCGTCGGGACCGGCAAGCACCAGAAACGCGTCGGGATGATCATTACCCCCTGTGATGCCTTCCCAGGCCCTTATCAGGCAATCTATCCCTTTTTCCGGGCTGATGCGGGACATGAACAGAACGACGCGCTTTCCTTTCAAGGTGGGCCATTGCAGGTCCGCCTCCGCGGGATCGGGCAAATTGTCGAATTCACCGGGATCGATGCCATTGTTCACCACAACGGTGGGGCCCTGAAACCCCAACCTGCGGAAACCCTCGGTTTCCCCCGCCGACACCGCGTGCATGCAGGTGGAACTCGCCATGATCCTTTTCCCGAGCAGTTTGAAGTACAGTGATTTTTTCCACCCCTTGTATTTCATTCTCCACGGTTCCAACGATGCCCTAGGAGCCCAGATAAAGGGTATGTGGTGCCTGGAGGCTATTGCAGCCGCTGCCAACTGGGGATAATTCCACACCTCATGAATGTGAATCACGTCATAATCACCGATCCTTCTCTCGAATTCCGAAGCGAATTCCGGCGATCGGCGCCATCCCCGGGGCCACACCCTCGGGAACAGGTGCGGGTTGATGCCATGTCTTTCCAGGGCAGCACCTTCCTCCGGGCTTCCGGTTGCCCAGACGGATACTTCCAGCCCGAGACACACCAGCGCGCGACAGAGTTTTGCGGTCGCAATGGGAACTCCGGCGTGGACTTCCGAAACATGGCTCAAAACATGGGCTATCCTCATTGAATGCCGTCCCCGTTACATTCATTCAGCCAGCGGATCGTTTCTTCAGTGGCTTTTGCCAGAGAATAGGGTCCGTCACCGGTCACATCGATGGTTTTTTGCAAATCGATGACATTATTCGAAGTCATGTTGGCCAGTCTGAAACTTGTAAGCGGAAACCGGATGCCACAATTGCCCAACATGTCCCCGCTCAAAGCCAGCAGGCGCATCAACAACAGTGGAACCCTGCGCGCGCGCCGCCCCCTCATGAGCAGAGAAAAACCGTCTACCCATTCACCCAAATCCAATGGAGGATCGCCCACATAGAGTGTCTTACCGATCACCTTTTCCGCAGGTGCCTGCAGTATCTGACAAATCTGGTGCACAGCATTGCCCACATAACCATAGGTCTTGATGATCCGGTCATTACCGGGATGGAGGTACTGCCCCTTGCTGAGCACTCGAAAAAATTCATCCCGGTAGCGTAAGCTCCACGGTCCCCAGATCGTTGTCGGCCGAATGATGGTCCAGGGGATGGCCTGACCGAACCCCCTGGTGATTGTCTCCGTCATTACTTTGCTCTGGCCGTATAGGTTGGGAGGAGCATAGTCACAGTCTGATTCCGGGACGTAACCGATGCGGCAGACAAGCATGCTCGAAGTCACGATGACGCGAAGTATACCTGGCATTTCGGAGACGGCACGTAAAACGTTTTCCGTCCCCGCCATATTGGCGGCGTAACCATCGATGGAATTTCTTTCGTATATATCGGTCCGTGCTGCCAGATGGACCACATATGTCGGCAAAAATGACCTGAAAGCTGCTGCCACTCCCTCGGCATCAAGAATGTCCAGCCGCTTCCAGCACTCTCGATGAGAAGGAACCAAAGGGGCCGCCATGTCAAGATTGCATACAAGGCAGCCACTTTTGAGCAGGAAATTCATCAGGTTAGTCCCGATAAAGCCCGACCCCCCGGTCACCAGGATCCTTGTTCCAGAAAAGGTTGATTTCATGTGATTTCCTTGCAGGCAAGCACATATGCTGATCCTGTGATCAGATCATCTGCCGGCAATCCTCTGTAGTCACGATAAAGCCCCTGGATTGGAATACCGCCGGCAATTGGCTCCCGCTGCAGATATTTCAACGCAAATCCGGCCGCTTCGATGTTTTTCAAATGGATTGAGCAGGGCTCGCGGTTCAGCAGGTAGGTTCGATTTCCGCGAATGATCCGCCATAACAAAGCACCATAGCCCCAGTGGCCATTCCATTCTTTAGCAGTGCCGTGCGATTTGAAGTCAATCTCATGGGATATGAAACCTCCCTGCCGCAGCCACCGATACATGGCCACATACGCTTCTCCCAATGCATCCACGTGCTCAAGAACTGCCTGCGAGATGATCAGGTCTACAGATTCTTCATCCAATGCGGCCCTTGTGTTCCAGGGAACGGAGTAACTGATTTCCCCAGGGTTTCTTCCTTTCTCCATTTCCTCCAGTGCGTGTCGAACAGCTGTGGCTCTGGTTTCGAGAACGGCTTCGTTCAGTATGGCGCCCCCGAGGACCTCCAACGGAAAATCATAGTTATCGAGCCTGGGAAAAAGGTTGGGGAATTCTGTATCATCAGGTATAGCCGCCTGCCTTCGGAACAATCCTGCCAGTTCCTCCAGCATACGGATATTATGCCCATGAAGTGCAAAACGAACGACATCAAACGCCTGATACCGCTCACTCCCTGACAGCAGTGCAGCCAGCCCGATACCGAGAGAATCACCAGGTCCAAGTTCGGCGACTACGCGGGGCATACCGGCCATTCCGTGCCTCCGGGCCAGAACAAGGTGCCTGAGCCATACGGCATAGCAATAGCGAGCCGAATTGGCACCACCACCTTCCCGTCTGCGCAGAAACCCCATACCCGGCACGAAGCTGAGTATTCCTTTGAGTACTGCTTTTATGCAAAAGTTATCCATCGTCACCAGCTAATCCCGTACGTTTTTCGCCACAGCTCAAACAGTGTAAGCCCAAAAATTCTCTGGGCGTTGGCAAATCCTCTCTCTTGATTGCGTATGATTTTGGTAACTTCATTCCTGTCGAAACAGGCATCGGGAGCAAGGAGGACCGATTTCATGTAATCCCCCCAGTCCCCCTTGAACCACTGCGATAAAGGGATGGCGAACCCCTGTTTCCGATCTAGGTCAAGACTCTTGGGGAGCAGTTCTCTGGCCAACAAGCGTGGAAGGATCTTGCGTTGATTCCCCACGAGTTTCAACGTGTCAGGCACCCGGGAAAAAGCAAATTCAATGACCCGGTAATCGAGGAAAGGTGCCCGCACTTCAAGGGAAGTGAGCATACTGGCGCGATCAACCTTTGCAAGGATATCGTCAGACAGATAGGTCATGAAATCAACTGCCGTCGCTTTCTGGACGGTGCTGTCGCCTGGTGCATCAAGCTCCCCCTTATATCGCTCCGGATATTCGAGTTCGCTGCCCGAAAGACCCTTAAGCGCAGGGAAAATCCGTCGACGAAGGTCCGAATTGAAAAACTGATTCACAAACGAGAAACTGCGTTCAATTGGACCACCCATGCCAAGCAGGTAGCTGCGCCCCCTGAAACCGACCGGCAGGAAACTATGGGCCACTCCTGCCAGAGTTTTCCTGATCGCATCCGGAACAGCTCGTCGAAGCTGCTCCTGGCGCTGCAACCAACTGTAGTGGAAATAGCCTCCGAAAAGCTCGTCTCCGCCATCACCGCCGATCGCAACGGTTGCGTGCTGCCTGACAAGCTTTGAAACAAGATAGGTCGGGACCATCGAAGAATCGGCCAACGGTTCGTCATACTGACGAGCCAGTTCTGGCAACAGCTCGAATGATGCCGATTCTGCCGGCAAAACCGTATGATCTGTTCCAAAATGGTCGGCAACGACACGCGCATAACTCGATTCATCAAATCCTGCATGGTCAGGGAACGAAATGGTAAATGTCTTGACTGGCCGATCCGACACTTCACTCGCAAGGGCGGTTACAATACTTGAATCTACACCGCCGCTCAGAAGAATCCCGACAGGGACATCCGCTACCAACTGCCGATTCACCGAGTCAGTAAGGAGAGCTTTCAACTCATGTGCAAGCTCAATAGTATCGACCTGTTCATTACATATCGGCTGAGGCAATGTCCAATATGAGCGGCTACGAATTCGATTCCGCCGCCGGTCATGGATAAGCACATGTCCCTGGGGCAGCTTTTTAACCCCTTCGAGAATGCACGACTCTCTCGGCACATAGCCGTAAGTAAGAAAGAAATTCATCGCGTTCAGGTCGAGCCTGCGGGACACGAACGGGCAAGCCATCAATCCCTTGAGTTCTGAGGCAAAGGCAAACGAACTGCCATCATGCCAATAAAAGAGAGGTTTTTCGCCTGCACGGTCGCGGGCGAGGAACAACTGATCCTTTTCTCCGTCGTAGAGGGCTAAGGCGAACATTCCGTTTAACTGCTCAACGCAATTTTCACCCCACTGTAAATAAGCAGCAAGTATGACTTCCGTATCGCTCTGGGTTCGGAATGGATAACCAGCGTTTGACAACTTTTCGCGCAGCTCTTTAAAATTATAGATCTCACCGTTGAACACAATAGTCAGACTGCCGCACGAAAAGTGCATCGGCTGGTGGCCGGTTTCAGCGAGGTCTATAATTGCCAGTCGTCGGTGTGCAAGCACAAGAGATCCGTCAGACGTCCCCCACATTCCCGCGTCATCGGGCCCGCGGTGGCGGAGAGTTCCATTCATTGCCGTAACCAACTTCCGCAGGTTACTTGACTCATGAGAGCTTATGCCGACTATGCCACACATATGATTATTTTATACCCTGCCAATATTATGTCATTTTAATGCCGCGGCCAACAACTCCGTTCGGCCCGGGGAAGACCTGCACATCTGAAAAACCTGCTCTTACAAACCATTTCCGTACTGTTTCAAGCGATTGCGGTCGATCATAAGCCGGAGAATACATGTCAAACGTATCCAGTATTGCCCAGAGACGGTTCAAATCAGGCGGCAGCCCCCAATGTTCATACTGAAGAATGGGAATGAGCCGCATGGCAGCCCTGCCGAAGGTCCTGCGGAGAAAAGCGGAAAGCGGGACCAAGGGCGGGACCACTTTTTCAATCAAACCGTAAAGCGTTTGTTGATCCATCCGCTTAGTGACAGGGCGCAACAGGTACTTCCAATGGAAGAGTGAAGCAGGATTATTTCTATAGACATCTATCACAAGCATTCCGCCAGGCTTTACAAATCGTGCGAGGGAGGCAAACGCTCCGGAAGGATCGGGAGTATGCTGGAGCACTCCCAGGCATATCACCTTGTCGAATGATCCACCGTACAAAGGTAGGTGAAAAATATCTCCCTGAAAGATGCGGAGATTTTGATTTTCGCCATTGTTGGCCATATTTGCTTCGACTGCGGATGAATAGTCAAAAGATACAACCCTGGCGCCTGTAGAAAGGAGAACCTCGGTAAATCTTCCGGCGCCGGAACCGGCTTCCAGGATTGTTTCTCCCGCAAGACGCTCCGGCCAGCCAGTTACCCCGAACAGGCGATCGCGGGAAAGCGATAATCCGGTAAAGCTGTCCAACTGGGTGCGGCGGTGAATATTCCACTGGTAACCGAAAGATCCCGCGTAATTTTCATGGGGAACAAATCGCGGGATGCCGTTTAACACCGGGACAGTCGCAGCACAGCGACAACACTCAAGAAAATTTGCTCCATCGATACTTTCAAACGGTATACTTCCGCTGCTGCATTTCGGACAAAGAAAAAACTGTTCACTGCCGACGCTCATCAAACCTCCACCTGTCGATCTAATATCTTCTCATAGCACCGGTTGACCATCGCAGCGACGTCGTGCGGAGCAGGGAAAAGCTGTGGCCTGAAATATCCATTTTGTAAAACAGCATTATGTGGGAAAGCCTCAATCAAGCCGACCATGCGTTCAGCTATTTCCTCGATATTATCGGACACATATGATGCATCATCACCGATAGTTTCCCGGTGAGCCGGTATGTCTGAAAGCAGGAGTTGCAGGCCACAGGCAGCAGCTTCAATAACAGCATTGGGAGAACCTTCGAAACTGCTGAGAGACACAAACAGCTGGCAGTTTTTCATCAAACTCCACACATTCATTTGGTAGGAAAGAAAAAAAACGCGCGTTCTGAGTCGATTGTTTCCATAGACCCGCTGCCGGAGCGCCCCTTCCTCCTCCCCTTGCCCGCAAAGAATCAATACGGATCGAGTCCTGTCACTAGCCGCATTGAAAGCTTCAAGCAGCAAATCGATCCTTTTTTCAGCAGAAAGACGTCCGACAAAGAGAATCCGAGGCACTTCTTCCGGCAGCCCGGGGCAATCAGGCTCATGTGGCTCTACGGACCTGATCTCGTCCACAGGCACGGCGTTCGGCACCACGAAACATTCATGCTGCTGCGGCAAGATGGAGTTCCAATATCGGGCGCCTCCAGATGAATTGGCTATAATCCCGGCAGACCATTTTGCAATTCTCTTTCGAAGTGCCCATTTAAGTGTTTGGGGATACGCTTCCTCCGAACTGCGTTCAGAGAGAATAAAGGGAATGCCCAGCATCTTCGCACACAACCCGCCAAGAATATCCATTTGAAGTATCCATGTCTGTACAATGTCGGGACGCAGTTTCCCAACAAGCATGTAAAGCTGAATCAGGAGCCGTGGATCGTGATTTCCCCTTCCCTTCAGAAAATGTATTGTAGCCCCGGTTGCCCTCAGTCTTGCAAAGTTTGGCCCGCCAGCACACAAAACCACATGGGCGTCATGCCCGAGCATGAGTTGTTCCTTAACCAGGTATGTCAGCTGACGCTCAGCCCCACCACCTGCCATGTTTGGAATGCAATGCAATACTTTCATGGTTTCGCAGTCGATTTTAGGAGTTTTGGCAGCTTGACGCTGAAATTTGGCAGCAGCTTGACGATAAAATATAACGGAATAAACCGAAACAGGGTAGATGCGAAGAGAAAATATAAAGCTGTGCCGCGAATCGTGTAATAAGAAATTACAACGATATATAAGTAGAATAATGTTGCCCAGTAGCTTCCGCATCTTTTGCGGTACCATCTCCGTACTAGGGCAAGCAAGACCCCCAGTACAACTCCTCTCACAAGCAATTCCACCCACCCGAAACCAACAATTGCCTGCGAAATGGGATTGTACATAAAATAACCGGGATTATTGGACCTGGATGTGATCCACTCCTGAACATCCATTTTTTCAAAAGGGAGAACCTGTTGCGGAATCAACATGATAACATCATATAGAATGAATTGAAGAGGCACATCAGTCAGAAAACCGTTCTGTTTCATCTGCAAAAGATCGTAATTTCCTGCAAACAAAGCTTGAAATTCCGTATTTTTAGAGGCAACGAGTTCAAAACTGGTGTCATCGAAGTCGATTTTTTGCAGGTTAGATTCGAGATTCGCCCCCCCGCGTAAAACTCCGATTACCATAAATACGACGAACAGCACTATTCCGGCGGGCAATATCTGCTTAAGCTTTAGTTCTCTGACGAACCTGTGGTACATGATTACGGAAGAGATGAAAATCAGCACCAACTCCGTTCGCGCCCCCATCCAAATTATGTTACTAATAAAAATGAACGAGAGCCAGATAAACAAGGCATATCTATATGACCTTTTTTCCCAGTATAAAAATAATAATAATAAAATTGACAGCTTTACTATGAAAAAAATACCTGTATGCCCGATCATTCCATAGAATTGCCTGAAAATCAGCGGCATTTGCAACAACGCGTCATATGACTCAGTCAAAGCCACCATGTCATATTCGCCATAAAGTTTAATGTCATAAACAATTTCAATGGCGAACATTATTACCGACAACAAAACATAAATTATTGCCAATTTATAGACAGTGAACCTATCTGGAAACAAAGGAGGCTGTAAAATCTCTTTTTTTTCTTTGTCAGCAAATAAGTATCCAGCAGTAAAGCTTAAAAGGTAGAATACATACCACCATGTCAGCCTTCCGTATTGTTCAGGTGTCGGTGCCAGAGTATATAACTGACTTGCACTCAACAATGTAGGTTCCATTCCGGAAAGAAGAAACTGTATAGACGGAAATACGGTATACAATACTATTGCCAAAACCGTTAGCAAACCGGGATCATCTATAGGAAGCTCTTTACGTCTGTTTGTTAGGGTTATCCAAAAGAATAATGAGATTATTAGCGTCAACAACAGAGGTATTAATACATAACAAATATCACCGCTGAATAACAACAAAACAGACACTGATAATACTGTAAATATAAGAAGAAGGAGATATTCTATTGCAGGCTTTTGGAACATGTCCATCATTTCCTTCACACCCGATTTCAGACAATCCTGCCTGCATCATGTATTTTATCCATGACCCGATCTTCCGCAAAAATAAAGTTATGGGTCCCTATTATATCCGTTTCATCCCTGATTACCCTGGCGATATCATTTTTCGTAACCCGACGCAGGCACCCGTCGGCAGTCAAGCATTGATAGCCATTGTCAAGAAATCTGCTGAAGGTTTGAAGGAGCCTTGGATTGATGGCTAAACCTCGTGGCTGGTGCTCGTTGATTGCAATTTCCACCAGCCAGATTGGTTTCGGTGACTGCGTCAAGATGCGGGCAGCCCCTTCAAGCATATCGTCTTCGGCTCCCTCAACATCCACCAGAATCAAGCTGGTCTTTCCCTTTACTCGATCCGCGAGGACTTCATCGAGAGTTGTGACCGGCACGAACATTGATGGCTCTTCTGGCTGGCCAGCCCAGCCCTTGATCAATGACGCCCCGGTTCCACCGCCGTATAATGGCATGATTCCGATGTGATCGGACAAGGCGCAAGGATAAACCTCAACCTTGTCTTCCCAGTTATTCGCAAGCATATTCCGGTAAAAATATCTCAGATTGCCGTCAAGCGGTTCAAACGCTATAGCTCTTTTCCCTTCTTTAATCGCCAGACAACAATAATAGCCGATATTGGCACCTACATTGACAAACATATCTACATGTCTGACAATTTTCCTGATTAACCCGGTTTCAATTTGCTCAAAGTGTCCCGATTCCATGCTTCTGTTCCCAATAAATCTAAATCCCATTGGTGTTGAAGGTGGCTCCTCATGAATTCTATCGAGCGTTCGAGCATAACGGTACAACATCAATGCACGGGGGAATTTTCTTTTAAGATAATTTCTGGCCTGCAGTATAGAATGTCTTAAAATTCGCATGTATCATCTTCTCTGAATGAATTATCAGATGTGCAAGTTTCCATATTCAATAACATCACAAGGTCAATTTAAATTTTGATGATTTGACAAATACATATTGATTGCACCCATGGCCGGGATTCAAAAAAAGATTGTACAATATGTAACCTTTATCGAAATAAAAATGGAAGATGTCCTCCGCTTTTGCTACTTCAAACGGAAATCCACCCAACCAGTCAATCCAGTCATGGTAGACTGACATACCTCTATTTTTCTTATATTCCTTGAAAACATTCTTTTTCTTTACAACTGATGCGATGATCGCTCTCGATATGTAATATGGCAGAAACATGGAAAGGATCCCTAATTTTCCCATCCGTCCGGAACAGTATATTTTTTTGATAAAACGCCACAAGTTTGACTTTCTTCCCTGATCGTTGTATATGGCAATGCACAATATAGCGTCCGGCTTCACAAGGGATGATATGTTATCCAACGCGCGCCACATGTCGCCAGTGTGGTGCAAAACCCCCCATGAGTAAACGATATCATACGTATCCAAAGTTTTCAGATACTGCTCATCCAGTATTGACCCTTGTTGAATCAGCCATTTTTCGGCATCCTGAAAATATTGTTCCCTCAGGAGCTCGGTACACTTTACTGAGTCCGGATCAAAATCGAATGATCTGACGGTCGCCCCCAATTGCCGCGCCGCCAATGAAAATAAGCCACTTCCCGAACCGACATCCAGAAAGGTCCTGCCAGAGAAATCGTCGATTCCAAGCAGTCCGACCAGCGATTTCCTGGCCTCTTCAATTCTGTCGCTATTCAACTGCTCGAGGTAGGATTTCCAGTTTCTTCCGAACCCGAATCGCAGAACTTTCTTTATTTCCTCATCAATAACATCCATAAGGTCCCCAATCAGGTACATTTTTTCCTGGAAACTAATTTTCTGCTTTTCCCGAGAATCAAAGCAGCCAAATATTTCGGCAATATCGCACCGGCAATCCGAAGGTCTCTTTTCATTGCGGCAAACAGGCATTTGACCGATTCCGACCGGTCGGCCAAAGTCAGATTATAGGCCATGCGCAAAAGCATATGCGTAATGTGGTCCCTTATCTCGGCTTTCTCTTCCGCGCCAGGATGCTTGTTCATAAAGTTAATTCTAATCATTTCCAGATATGCGATTATCTTACTGACGGAACCAGTCCATTCGAACCTATAGGGATTGTTTACGCTGATCCATAAATGCACCCAGTCATCTGGAGGTTCAGTGCCGAGAATGTTGACATAGGACCTGTGGAAAATATCCCCGGCTTTCAGATTGTGAGCCATGGTGCTATTGGAAGTTACCGATCCTGAATGAGAACGAAAAGCAATGAGCCGCTCGGGAAGATTTCTGAGCCCGTGCCCTTGAGCCAAACGTTCCCATAAATCAAAATCCTCGCAAGTCAGGTACTTTTCACAATACCCTCTGCTTTCCCTAACCATGGGAGTTCTCATCATGACGGAGGAATGAATAAAAGGATTGTCGAAAATCAACTGCCAGCGAATTGACAAATCTTCCGTCGCCTTGAACAATCCATATACTTTGATAAAACGGCCGTTCTGATCTATATAATCAGCCTGGCTGCCAAGCACGGCAACTTCAGGATTGTCGTCAAGAAAGCGTACTTGCTTTGCCAGCCGTTCCGGATGTGAGATGTCATCAGCGTCTTGCCTGGCTATATACCTACCACGTGCCAGTTCGATCCCCTTGTTCAAAGTTGCAATCAAGCCCAGGTTTGTTTCATTCTTGACCCTTCTGATTCTCGAATCACAATACGATTCAATTATTTCACCGGTACGATCAGTACTCCCGTCATCGATGGCAATTAGCTCGAATTCATCGTAAGTTTGAGAAAGAACACTCTCAATTGACTGCCGCAGATATTTTTCGCCGTTAAAAACCGGCAACAGGACCGAAACATTTGGATTCATATGCTTGATGCCTACCTCGCTCCTCTGTCCAGCTACTTTTGGCTTACATACTGACCCATCCCTGAGGAAGAATCTCTGATGCGTCTACACCAGCCAGGTTTACCCAATTTTGGGGCGAGACGACAACTTTTTCCCGAGTATCCGCAAGCCAGGCTGCCCACCATCCGAACGTGCTGTTTGAAATGATAAAGTGTCGGCATCTCGTCATCAGATACAGGTCAGTGGCCATTTTTCCCTTCCAGTTCCGGCTGCTCACGAAAGCATGTTCCAGATCAAACTTCAGATTCGCCAGGCACCAGTCTATATCATCGGAGAACACAAATATCTTGTCTACTTTTGCCCTCTTTTTCAAATAATCGATTGCCCTCATGAAGTAGTCATTACCGACAAACCCATGAGTCGGATTGCTGAGGAAATCCCCTCGTCTGACATGCAAACAAACAGAATTGCAATTCTCGATTGCGTAAACCAGATCAGATGGAATCTCGCTGGCGTCAATTCTCAGCCTGAAATCTCTCCTGATTTGCTCTTCTATGTCCCTAAAATATCTCTCGTTCTGCCAATATCCAATAAGATAAGCATTTTTCCCCGAACGCATGACCCTGTCATCAAACTGGAAACAATTATGGTCAAGAATTATCCTGTAACCGTTAACTAATTTATATAAGCAGAAAAGCTTCTTGGCAAAATGCTTCATTCTCTGAAAGGACTTATTGGAATAAATTGGAAGCCAATTCATTTTCAATGGATCTATTACATTTATTTTTTTTTCAAAGATATTAAGGTTATAATCTCTCTTGACAAAATGAGTGTTATTATTTGGGATATAATTCAGATAGGTTGCATCAACAATCAGTTCGGTTCCATATTTCAATGACAGTTGTCTTCCAACTGCATATTGAAACATTTGATTACCTAAGCCACCAATCAATCGGACACAAATCATTCCGCCACCATTTTCTATTCACTTTTAATTACATTGTTATTTGGGAAAGTACACTTTCAAATGAAATTTATCTATTATCTCTTGGATGCGAGGACATGATAACCGAAACATAGCAAATCACCAATGTCGATACAATTTGACAATTTTCGAAATTTGTTCATATATCGTATCAATATTGCAATACAACATTTCACAATGAAGGGAGTCATCGCATTCATCGTTAGCACTCTCCTCAATTCTTGTGCCATGAACTCGGGATAGTCACCATTTGCTGTAATCCCCACAACATCAAAACCTATTTCAGAAAGGTACTTTTCATAAAAATATTTATTGAAACCGCTGTAAAAGTGAAACGGGGCCATATGCGTAAAGCTGCAAAACGGTGCGGTGAGGATAAGCTGACCCCCGGGACGGAGAAGCCTGTGAAACTCTCTCAAAGCGGAAATGGGGTCGGGGACATGCTCGAAGACTTCAGTGCAAAGCAAAACATCAAAGGAGCCGCTTTCAGAAGGTATAGCCGAAATATCCGAAACGATATCGATACTGCAAGTATCCCAATTTCCAGTTTGAAGGGCACGTCCATCGCCCTTTCCGTCGTACTGACAAAAATCCTGGCTGACATACTGCAAATGAGAACAGTATGGTTTGTAACGCTGTTCTCCAGCGCCCACGTCTATGATTCTGCTGCCTGGTGGCAATGACTGGAGGGCCCTGGTTACCCATTCATCACGTGCCGATTCATTTGTCGTCCCGATCGAGGTAACTAATTTTTTAAATATAGGTCCCATGGTTCAATTTTCCATTCTGGCTGTTCGGTTGTTTTCTGAAAATGAAGATTCCGCAACCATAATTGCACGAACGTGCCGAGGCAAATGTTGCATCCTCGATCACCAGCTTTCCTTCGTCATCAATGAGGCAAAATTTTTCCAGATTCAGTCCGCAAAACATCGCGGCAATCGTATCAGGATCGAAAATGCGATGGGCATCGAAACAAAGTCGCTCTTTCCCCACCACAGTGCCGAGGAGCAAAACACCTCCTGGCTGCAAAACCCGTTGCATTTCCAGTGCAGCCTTGACATGGCCCTCCGTATCCACTGAGTCGCCATACCTGCCGAGGCCGATATGCTCAATGACGTGCAAAGAACTCACACTCGCGACGCTATCGCTCTCGAATGGGAGATCAGTGATGCTCCCATGGATAAACTTGAGATTGCCGGTGACGACATGCAAGGGTCGAATATCTACAAAATTCACTTCACAAAAGGGTAGAATATGCGCAATGAAGCCGTCTAATCTGGATCCTATATCAACAATATATTTTATACCCATGTTGTGGACATAGCTGGCCACCCAGATATCCTGGAGGAAATAGTGCTCCGGCACTGAGCCTGCCGCGGAAAACCGGTCGTAAGTGCGATAATATATTTGTCGAAGATCAAATCCAAAGGAACCATGCACCTGTTTGCGGAGGTAACAAACGGCATTCCTGGTAAAAAAATAGAGCCCAGCCCAGCGCTTCAACATATCCCAGGGATCAAAAAAATAATTTCGGAATATTATCAGAATCTTTTTCAAAATCATCCGCTTGAACATAAGGGAGAACTTTCCGTGCAGGGAAAAGCAAGTGACAGTCGGACTTTTCACGAGCGAAAGATATTGCGTGATTTTCCGTTTACATAATTCTGGACTTCAAGTTCAACAGGAACTCCCTGACATACTTGGAGAAACACATACCGATTAACGACAGCGAGATCCAGACGAACCCCAGCATAAAGGCTTTCTCTAAAGAGCCCTCGACACCCTTCACGATAGGGTAAAATCCTCCGGCAGCAATGAGTATAGGCAGGAAAATCATCAGATTATCCCTGATAACCCAATTCCTGTAATTGCCTTTCATAAACCTCTTGAAAAAAAGCGGAGCCATAATAGTTACAAAAGTGCTATTGAGCAAAATCCAAACAAAAGCCGCCCCGGGAGCGCCAAAATTCCTGACGGCGACAATTATCAACGGGATAACTACGGTTGCCTGGCATAGATTCACGATCGTAATCAGCTGAGGCGATCCAAATGCCGCCACAGCATAGGCTGGAATTGAAGCTATTCCGTTAAGTGTTGTTCCAATCACCAAAAGACTTACAAGCAGTTGGGCATTTGTCCTTACATTCTCATCAAGAGTCCAAAGATATAATATATCCCCTGAAAACAATATCAAAATCACCGATATAGGAGCTAAAGCAACGGCAAGCATCTGCGAAGAACGATGCACAAGCATTTTCAATTGATTTAGATTTCCAATTTCATACAGTTGAACGAATCTTGGAAATATTGCATTGTTCAAAGGTAATATGAACAACCAGATTGCTGATGAAACAGTGGTGGCAAGAGCATAGTATCCGAACATTTTCAATGGCAGCATTCCACTGAGGACTACCTTATCCATTTGAGTAAGTGCAATGCCGATAATGGCATTTGCTGATATTGCCGATGAGTATTTCCAAAGTCCAGCAAGAATTTTTTTGTCGAATACAGCAGGAATGTGGGATTGGGGCAGCCTTTGCCACAAAACAGCAAACAACGTGAGGCTGCCAATTATTCCCACTATAATATGCCACGTCAGAAATGCGGAAATGCTCGGTGACACGAGCCACAGTACAAGAACCGCACCTCCACTTCTCAAGGTGCCTATTATGGACAGAATGATATTCACGAGTACCTGTCGCTGCAGTCCCATCAAACCACCCTGATAAAGGGAAAAGGGAAACTGGAGAGCGACGGCTATGCCCATGAGTCGCAACGCCTTCAAGACAATTTCAGGGGGAACTCCTTGTGAGGTAACCCAATGACGCGATACATAAGGAGCGAGAAAGACAATTAATCCGCCACCGGCAACGGCAATGATCCAGTAGATACTTTCTAGCGTTCTTACAACATTCCGTTGTTCCTCATCAGTCCCTTGCAAGGCGGAAAGCCTCGCAAGCTCCCGATTCATGGTGGAACCTATTCCCAAGTCCAAAAGACCGAGAATGCTTTGGAGCGCAGTATAAAATCCAATCAAGCCATAGGATTCGATCCCCAGAAATCGAAGGTAAAGCGGCACGAAAAGGATCCCAAGAAAATTCGTCCATGCTCTGCCCACCAGGTTCGCTATGACGTTGCGACGTAAAGAAGTCATTCAGCACATTGCAGCCATGATTTAGAGTTTTATTCGAAGAGTTTTCAAACTAGCAACAATATCAATAAATTGGTCTCGAAAAGAAGTTAACAAGAAAGAAAGTGCGCATGCCCCGATAAACGACAGTATTCCTGCACTCAACACAATCTTGCTCCTCTTGGGCCCGCTCTTCCGCTCCGGAACCTTCGCCTTCTGGATCACCTGAACGGGCGAAACATCCTTGGCCTCGGTAAGCTTGGCCATCTCATACTGCTTGGTCAGGATCTCCACCAGCGATTCCTGGATCTTGAACTCGCGCATCAGCCTGACATATTCCTGCCCCAGGGCCGGGACCGACCCCATCGAAGGGATGGAGCTGCTGCCGCCGGTCCCTTCGAGCCTGGCAATCTGGCCGCGCAGGTTGTCCACGGAGGTCCGAAGGGTTTTCACTTCCTGGCTCGATTCGGTGAACTGCCTCCGGTAGGTGGCCAGCTGCACTTCCTGGGAAGCCAGCTGGGCCTTCAGTTCGGCAATCCCCTTGATGGCAGCCTCGGCCTGGGCAGGCACCTGGACCGCCTTGTTCTTTGACTGGAAGGACTTGAGATTTTCTTCTGCCTTGACCAGGTCTGCCTTGGCCCCTGCCAGCCGCTCCTCCAGGAAGTTGCGGTTCTTCCCTGCCCCCGCGACGTTGAGCCTTACCGCCAGCCGGCCCAGTTCGTCCACATAGGCATTGGCGATCGCGGCCGCACGCTTCGGGTCCTTGTCGGAAAATGCTACGGTAATTATGCCATCTTTTTTGCCTGCTGAAATAACGGCATTCTTATCCATAGCTTGATATGTGTCAGCCCGATATTTGTTGTCGTACACATCCATCAACTTGAAACGGTCTATTATAGGATCTTTGACCGCCTCGCTCTTCAGCATGCTTACGTAAAGATCGGCCGTGGTCGGTCCACCGAGCGACACGCCCGCTCCGCCGGCAAGGTTGACCAGCCCCCCCATCTGGGCCATCATGGCCGACATGAGCCCCTTGTCTTCCTGGGAAGGGAGGATGAGCGTCTTCGCGGTGTAGATGTTCGGCAGGAAAAGCGAATATATGGCGGTGATGACGGCAACGGCCAATGTTATCCGAATGATCATCTTCCTGCGCTTGAATATGACGGACAGATAGTCGATCAGACTCGGAGGGGGCGGGGATTGGTCGATTCCCTCTTCCATGTTCGCTAGTGGTTGATCAGGGGGCATGTATTACTCCGTAATAGGCAATGGGCAATGGGCGATGGGCAATAGGCGATGGGCAATAGGTAAATCATATCAGGCAATGGGCAATGGGCGATGGGCAATAGGTAAATCATATCAGGCAATAGGCTATGGGCGATAGGCCATGGCATAAGGTCAAATCATAAACTCTAGTGCAGCCTTGCTTTTATGAGCGATCCAAGCATTCTTCCTATTTCACAACATTCATCGCCAAGGAGGTCTGCAGTTTCTTTAGTTAAATAGCCGATTTCACAAGCAATCTCGATCTGTGTAACAAGTTCGGCAAGGGATCCCTTGGCTATGCAGAAGAACCTGACCGAATCCTTGTCTGTTCCCCGTTCGTCACCTTCGGCAATATTGCTGCAAACGCTTACCGCAGCCCGTCTCATCTGGTCACGCAAGCCAAAATCGCACCCGAACGGTCCGCCTGTAGTTATTTCGTAGATCCTGACCGCAAGGGCCTTGGATTTCTGCCAAACCTTCAGGTCTCTGAACCCAAGCTTTCCCATCGCCTATCGCCTATCGCCTATTGCCTATTGCCCATTGCCTATTGCCCATTGCCTGCCTTTATTTCAACCCCAGCCATACGGTACCGGCGCTAAGGGCGATCTGGGAGATGATGGTGGTGATGTCCTTGATGGTCCTCAGCCACGCGGTTCTCTCCATCTGGCGCGGAACGACGATGGTTTCGCCCGGCTGCGGCTGCATGGAGTAGAAACCGCCCAGGGTCCATTTTTTCCCTTCGCGATCCCAATGTATCCCGAAAGAGGACTGCTGCCTGCTGTAGATCGAACCGTCGGCTTTGACAACGTAGATCTCGTCTTCCTCCGCGCTCCCGGTGGGGCCGCCTGCCTGGTTCAGGTAATAGGAAAGGTCTTTTCCCGGTATCTGCACGAGTGTGGTCGGGTTGTAAACCTCGCCGAGCACCACGACCGCGCCCAGGGACTGGGGAACTTCCAGGGTATCACCACCCATCAGTTCAATGTCGTATGCGCTGCCCTTGAACGTGTCCAGGGATGACAGCTGGATGGTCATCCGCCCTTCGGCCTTGAGCGTCTTCAGCTTCTGCATGCTCGCCTGAAGCCCTTCCAGGGATGCCTTCGTGGCCTCGAGCTCCTCCTTGGACGCCGCGGTGGCTGAAAGCTCCTGCATTTTGTAGGAGATGTCCCGCTCGGTCCTGAAAATGAAATCATCCATCCGCTTCTGCTGCAGTTCCTGGACCGGAAGCCGGGTGAACTTGCCCCCCGGCAGGTATGCCTTGGAAGTGAACCCGCCGGCCCGCGTCAGTACCGAACTCAGGCGCTCACCCTTGTAGATGGGATAGAGACCTGGAAACATGACCTCACCCGAAAGATAGACATAACGGCTGGTTTCCTCCACCCAGTTGGGAATCTTGCGGATGGATACCGAATCGAAGGGCTCCAGCACGATGTTGTGCTCGGGGTTCCCCTTCAGCGCTTCCTTGAGGTTTACCGCCAGGGGAACCGAGGTGACGCCGGTATCGCTGATCTTCACCCTGGTTATTTCCACGTCGGAAAGATAAGCGGTTTTCCTGATATTGCCCGCATCGTAGATCAGATCGCGCAGCCTCATGTTCTCCAGCAGGCGGTACTCGCCAGGCTTCTGCACTTCGCCGACGATCCGCACCACGGGCTTTTCTTCCATCTCCCAGCGGGAAAAGACCTTGACCCGGTCGAACTCCTGCAGCGCCACATTGTGCTTTTCCTCGCCGGAGAGGGCCTTCCCCAGGTTGACGGAGAATTTTTCCGCGTGGTAGTCGGGCGGCCTGAGCCTGGTTATGACCACCACATCCTTGTAGGTCTCGGGAAGGATGTCGTCCTTGCCGAACAGGTCTTTGACCCGCATTCCGTCCCTGAAGGCATAGTCGCCCGGACGCCGCACATAACCTTCGATACGGACATGGTCGCGCAGCGTGGAGCTGATGGCGAAGACCCTCACCATGTCCAGGTTCTGCAGCTTGATGGCGCCGGTTATCTTCAGGAAATCCTTTTCCGAGCCGCGCGGGTCGATATTGAAATCGTTGACCAGCTTTTTCTCGTGGGCATCCACCCGTACCACCTGGATCCTGTGCAGGTAGCCGGTCGGATTTATGCCTGCCGCCAGTACCAGCAGATCGGTCAGGGTCTTCTCGTTCTTCAGCTCGAAGATGGCGGGCCGGCGCACGTTGCCGCCGATGCCGGCAACCTTTTTTACCACCGGCACGTAGATGGTATCCCCGGACTGGAGGCGCACATCGCAGCTCTTGTCGCCCTTGAGGAAAAAGTTGTAGAGGTCGACCGATTCCGCCGGCCTGCCCGGCCGCCGGACCAGGATGTTGCGCAGGCTGCCGTTCTTGGATGGGCCGCCCGCGGCGCTGAGCGCGTTGATGACCGTGGAAAGGGAGCTGACATTGTAGTCGCCCGGCGACTTGACCTCACCGACCACGTAAACCTTTATCATCCGGAGCTTGCCCATGTTGACGTTCAGCTGGAAGTCCCTGAATTCCCTGGCCAGACTGGCACGGAGCAGGTCGGGCAACCGGCCGAACGGCACCCCCCACACTTTTACCGCGCCTATCCTGGGGACATACACCTCTCCGCTCCGGTTGACCTCAAGCTCGTAAACACCGGTCACGCTCCCCCAAAGCTGGAGCACTATGCGGTCTCCCGGGCCCACCAGGTAGTCGTCGCCCACCGGAACATCGGTTTGCGCAGCAAAGCCGGTTCCATCGGGCTTGAAAAAATTATAGCCGAACTGGGCCAGTTTCTGCGTCGGAAGCGGCTCAGGCTTGAACAGTTCCTCGTCCGGCCGGGGTCCGGCCATGGTCTTCTCGATATCCGACAGTTCGGCGAACTCGGCCTCCCGCCCCTTTTCCACGTCCACTATCCTGCAATAGCGTGACATTCCGGCCAGGTCTATGGCTGAAAACTTTGAATACTTCGCAATTCTGGCCCTTTCCCGGTCTGACAGTCTGGCGTACTCGGCCGAACCTGCCAGTTCGATGGCGGTCTTTTTGGAAAATTCGTCGATCTTGTCCTTTTCAACCCCGGTCATGCCGCAGTACTCGGCCACCCTGTCCCGTTCCGGAGGCGCCATCTCCAGGTATTCCGCCAGTCTGGCCTTGTCGGAGTCCGACAACTCGGCGAATTTGGCGCTCCCCCCCGGCTTTGCCGGAACCTTGGCCTGCTGATCAGTTGTATTGAAAGAAGAAGAAACGCCCGTTTCCTGAGATGCCTGCCGCCCCCCTTCAGGAGCTCCCGGCCGGACCGTTCCCGCAGCAGCACCCGTCCTCGAACTGGGCAGCGGTACAAAGCTTCCCCCCTCCCGGGATTGAGAAGCGCCGTCAAGGGTCACCGGGCCCGGGGAAGCGGTAACGTTAATGTCCCCGGCGCCATCGGAGTTCGGGACCGCAACAGTGGAAAGGAAAAGAAAAATCAGCAGTAGAAAGGCTTTAGCGGACAGGCGCTTGTGCGATATTATTGCCATGAAAGACCCTCGGTAAGCCGGCGTCCGGTATCAGGGCCGACAGTAAGTAGTTGAGCATAATACCACTTTGGCGGAAAAAAGCATTCACTTTTGTTAATCAGCTCATTTTCCGGCTCTCACCTGCGGACGAAGATCTCCCGGGCCATGTTGGTGTCTATGGCGAACTCCGAAAAGCCGACGCTGAAGACATAGGAAGGGAATGTCTGGGACAGGCGGATCCGGTTGCCGGGCAGCACGCCCATGGCCATCAGCTTCTGCATCTTCTTGTTGTCCTCGGTCTGGATGTAGGCGATTTCGCCCTCCTCGTTGGCTTTCAGCTCCGTGAGCGGCACCACTCCCAGGTTGCCGCTTCTACGTGCCTCCAGGCAGCATTCGCCGGACGGGATCTGCTTGCCGTGGGGCGTGGTGGAAGGATGGTTCAGCAGGGTGCAGACCTTGTTGTCCACCCCCTCGTTGAGCAGGTGCTCGAACTGGCAGGCCTTCTCCCTGGCAGCCTCGCCGCGGATGTTGAATACATCCATCATCAGCCGTTCCGCCAGGCGGAAGCGGCGCACTATCTTGCGGCCCTCTTCCTTGCCCTCGGGACGCAGGAATACCCTGCCTTCCTTGACATCGATGAGAGCCAGGTCGACCAGCTCCGAGTAGACGGGATCATCAGCGGTCAGGGGGATCTTCTCCATATCGGTGAAGAGATTGCCCTCCTCTTCCACCTCCATCCACAGCTTCTCCAGTATTTCCTCAGCTTTTTCCGACAGTTTGTCGCTCATTTCATCTCCCGGATTTTCCAAACAACTTTTTGATTTTCCCCACAACCTTCGGTTCA
The DNA here is from genome assembly GCA_034933285.1 of Geobacteraceae bacterium. Classification (GTDB taxonomy): domain Bacteria; phylum Desulfobacterota; class Desulfuromonadia; order Geobacterales; family Geobacteraceae; genus RPRC01. The sequence continues at coordinate 48,097 of JAYFNT010000001.1, forward strand.
GGAGGATTTTCGTAATTGCAACGCGGGCACTTGATCATCCTGCAGCCCGACGACAGCGGGCATGATTTGCATCCTGCCTTTCCCTGTTCCTCGGGGAACTCGAAGCCGCAGAATCCGCACTTCATGACAAAAGCCCCGAGAACAGCAGGAACTCGTTCAGCAGGAAGCCGCTGCCGAATGCCATCAGGCTCACGAACAGGCCTATGGAGACGGCAACCTTCGCCCCCCGCTCCCTCTGCATGATCAGGAACTGGGCGATGCACGGAATGAACAGGGTAAGAGTAACCGCGGCAACCGTCAGCTGGCGCGCGTTCATCAAGCCCCTGGTCTGCAGGTCATAAAGCCCTGCCGCTCCGTAGTCGCGGCGGAAGAATCCGAAAATGAAGGCGATCGCCGTTTCCTTGGGCAGGCCGATGGATGCCATGACCGGCTGCATCCAGTCCACCAGCCTGGTGAAGAAATTGGTGATCTTTCCCAGCCAGAGCAGGACCGAAGCGAGGACGAACAGCGGCAGGATCTCCATAAGGTACCACTGCATACGCGAGTAGGTCTTGGTCAGGACGTTTGACAGCTGGGGCAGGCGCATGGGCGGCAGTTCCATGTAGAACATGGGCGACTCGCCCGGAACGACGCGGGACGCCAAGAGGCCGACCACCAGGAATATGAGCAGCATGCAGGCGCTCCACACCAGGAGCGCTCCCGGAAATCTGGAAAGCAGCGCCAGGATAACCCCCAGCTGGGCTGAACAGGGTATGGCCAATGCCAGCAGCAGGGTGGCTATGATCCGTTCCCGGACCGTTTCCAGGGTGCGGGTCACCATGGTTGCCATGGTGTCGCAGCCGAAGCCGAGCACCATCGGGATGACCGCCCTGCCGGTAAGGCCTATGGTCTTGAACAGGCGGTCCACCAGGAGCGCCAGCCTGGGGAAGTAGCCGCTGTCCTCCAAAAGCGAGAAGAAGAGGAAAAAGGTGGTGACGATGGGCAGGATTATGCCCACGGCATAGCGGAGTCCCAGGGTTATCACGCCGTACTCGCCGACGAAAAGCTCCCTCAGAACCGGCCAGGGAACCCATCTCCCGAACAGCGAGGTGATCCAGGGATTGAAGTAACCCTCGAACAGTTTTCCTTCCAGGAAATCGACCACAGTACCCGCGCCGAACTTGCCGACAAATCCATATAGTCCGAAGTATAGGGTCAATAGCAGCAAAGGGACGCCGGTGAGGGGCCGAACCGCCAACCCGGATAGTCTTTCGCCAAAGGAGGGCTGCCTCTTTTCCGGCAGGCGGAAAACGCCGTCGAGAATCCCCTTCACCACTGCCTTCCGCTCCATGGAAAGTTCGAGGTGGAAGGAATCCCGCCGGACGAATATCTTTTCCCGCACCTTTTCTTCGATGGCCCCATACCCCTGACCTTCCGTCTCCGCCACGATGTGCGCCACTTCCTCGTCCCGCTGCAACAGCAAAAGGGCCAGTGACTTCTTGGCCAGGGAATAGCTGCCGGCCATCAGGACCATGATCTCCATAAGGTCCGATTCCATCCTTCTGCTGTAGCCGAACACCGCGTGCCTCTTCCCGTCGCAGCGGATGATGGCGTCGCGCAGCTCCTGCACTCCCCGCTTCTTGGCCGCTGCAGTCCCGATGACGGGAACACCGAGCTTTTCCTGCAGCAGGGGCAGATCGATCGAAAGTCCCATCCTCTCAGCTTCATCCATGATGTTAACCACCAGGATCACCGGAAGGCCGGCCTCGATCAGCTGCAGGGTCATGGCCAGCATCCGTTCCAGGTTGCGGGCGTCCAGCACATGCACGACCACGTCCGGCGCTTCGTGGAGCAGTATTTCGCGGGCCACCCGCTCCTCCTCGGTAATCGGCAGGATGGAATACATGCCCGGGGTGTCGATCACTTCGCACGGTACACCGTCTATGGATACGCTGCCCCTGGAAACCTCCACCGAGGTGCCGGGATAATTGGAAACAGTAACATACGCCCCGGTCAACGCGTTGAACAGGACGCTCTTCCCTACATTGGGGTTGCCCACCAGCGCCACTTTCCTGGCACAGGTCCCGCAACCGTCCGCGGAAATATCACAGGGTGGAATGCGCTTGAATTTCAACTTTGTTCTCCCGCCAATTCATTGTAAATGATATTCACTTTCAACAAAACGACAAAAAAAGCCTGCATTGGTTGCTATTTTCTGCATTTGGAACAGATACCGTACAGCTCAAGCCTGTGTTTTTCCACTACAAAACCGAACTGTTCGGCGACTTCGGCCTGGAGCCGCTCAATGGTCTCGTTCTCGAACTCGGTGACCGCTCCGCAACGGGTGCAGATCAGGTGGTCGTGGTGCTCTCCCTCTTCCACGTGCTCGTAACGTGTCTGCCCGTCCCCGAAATGGATCTCGCGGGCAATACCGGATTCGGCGAACAGCTTGAGCGTCCGGTAAACAGTGGCAAAGCCGATGGTCGAGTTCTTGGCCCTGACCTTGAGGTAGAGCTCTTCCGTGCTCATGTGATGGTCGGATGAAAGAAAGCAGTCAAGGACCGTATCGCGTTGGCGGGTGGTCTTGAGACCTTTCCGGGCGATGAATTCCCGGAACAGTTTTTTCTTCGAACTTTTCACGTTCCGCCCCTATTGAAAATGATTATCACTTTAACCACAGGGGAGGGCGATTGTCAATCAAAATTCACTTTCGGAACTAACGGACAATAGAAGGTGTAGCTATAATGCCCTCGCCATCAAGGGAGAGGGCGGGCGCAGCCCGGAGCCTACTCCGCCGAAGCAGCCTGGCTACGAAGGCTGGATGAGGGGGTCAGGTACGTGGTGGCAGCATGTGCAAGCTTCACCTTTATTTTAGCGGCAGGTCCGTCCCATTGACTTGCTACCCGCGAGAAGACGAATCCAGTATCTCCCGCACGTTCCTCAGAAGATCGAAGGGTTTGAACGGTTTCATGATGAAGAACAGCTCGTCTTCCGGCACACCCTTCTTCAGCGCGACATCCCTAGCATATCCGCTCATGAAAAGCGCCCTGATATCCGGCCGGAGCAGCCGTATCTCATCGAATGCTTTCCTGCCGTCCTTCTTCGGCATGACCACATCGAAAACCAGCAGGTCGATTCTGTCGCGGTTCTCCGCGAACTTGCGCACTGCGTCTTCCCCGTCCTTCGCCAGGATCACCGGATAACCCGCCGACTTGAAAGCGGTCTCGTTCATTTCCCGCACAATGTCGTCATCTTCGGCCAGCAGTATGGTTTCAGTTCCTTCCACATCCGCCAGGTCCGCAAGGGGATTATTCCATCCGGTAACGGATTGTGAAGCAACCAGCGGCAGATAGACGCGGAATGTCGTTCCCGCGCCGGGCTCGCTATCCACGGTTACGTAGCCGTTATGCTGCTTTACTATCCCGTAAACGATCGAAAGCCCCAGACCGGTTCCCTTGCCGGTTTCCTTTGTGGTGAAGAAAGGTTCGAAAATCTTCTTGCAGGTCTCTTCGTCCATGCCGCAGCCGCTGTCGGAAATGGACAAGCAGGCGTAATCTCCCGGAGCCGCGAACTTGTGGGTCTCGATGAAATTTTCGTCAATGGATGTCAGGGAAACTCCCAATGAAAGCCGCCCCCCCTCGGGCATCGCATCCACCGCATTGGTCACCAGGTTTATCAGCACTTGCCCGATCTGCCCCTTGTCCGCATTGACCACCAGGAGAGCGTCTCCGATTTCCGTTCTGAACTCGATGTCCTCCCTGATGAGCCTGCCCAGCATCTTCTTCATGTCCATGACGATTTCCCCTGCGTCCAGCGGCTTCATGTTCAGCACCTGCTTTCTGCTGAAGGCAAGCAATCCCTTGGTCAGTTCAGCTGCCCGCATGGTGGACGACAGGATCTGTTCCAGCTGAGGATACATGGGATTGTCACGGGAAGTCTTCGAGATCAGGATATCGGCATAACCCAGGATCACCGTCAGGATATTGTTGAAGTCGTGGGCCACCCCCCCGGCCAGCTGGCCGATGGCTTCCATCTTCTGGGACTGGAAAAGCTGGATCTCCAGGGACTGCCGTTCTTCCACGGCGCGAATCCTTTCAGTGATGTCCCTGATGGAGGCGATATGGACCGGCCGCCCTTTCCAGGAAAAATGGCTGGCAGTGATCTCGACCGGGAAGACAGTCCCGTCCTTTTTCCTGTGAAAGCGCACCGGTATGCTGGTAAACCTGTCGACGGTAGCCAGCCGGGTCTGGTCCGGTTCGGCTGACAGGCTCACGTTCCTCAAGTTCAGGAGCTCTTCCTTCGTATATCCGTAAAGCCTGGTCGCCGTTTCATTGACCTCCAGGATATCACCGTATTCCGCGTCGATGAGAAACAGCGCGTCGGATTCCAGTTCGAAGAGCGTGCGGTACTTGCTCTCGCTCTCCCTGATCTTATCCTCGTAATTCTTGCGGTCCGTGATATCCGCATGGGTGCCCACCATGCGGAGCGCCCTGCCGGACCCGTCCCTGCTCACCGCCGTGCCCCTGCCCAGGATCCATTTCCACTCGCCGGTCTTCGTCATCATCCGGAACTCCGTCTCGAATGATCCGATCCTGTTCTCGATGCAGTCCCTGTTTTTTTGGAACGCTCCGTCCCGATCATCCGGATGCACGAGTTCAAGCCATGACTCTTCGTTCATGGGGAATTCAGCGGGCTCGTAACCGAGCATGCGATAATAGCCGGGGCTGAAATAACCTTCATTCGTCGCGATGTCCCAGTCCCAAAGTCCGTCTTTTGTGGCATCCATGGCATAGGCAAAACGCTGCTCGTTTTCATGGAGCGCTTTTTCCGCGCGAATGTTCCGGTGCCTCGAAGCCATAAGCATTCCCAGTAGGGCAGTGGCCGCCGGGTAGACAATCATGACAGCCGGGCCGATCTGCCTGAGCGTCTGGCTGATGACCGGACCGGGCAGGAGCAGCATGAGGGCCAGCATGGCGCTGTGGACAACCAAGCCGAAAACGTAGAGTTCCGTTAATGAAATACCGGCCAGGCCTTTCTTCTTTTTCAAATTCCAAAGAATGCCGATCGACCCTGAAGCGAGAATGACGCTGACTCCCATGAAGACACCGCTCCCGCCCATGAAGATCCGGTATGCGCTGGTCACCACCATCGCGAACAGCGTCGGCGCAAGACCGAAGAACAACCCGGAAACGGAAAGGAGAATCGACCGGGTGTCGAAAACGACTCCGGGATACCACGGCACCGTACTTATCATGACGGCAACACCGATCACTCCCAGGATAAAACCGGTGGTTGCGCGGTTCAGAGAGCCCAAGTCAGATCTGCGGTTCAGGACCAGTGTGTCGTATACCAGGCAGATGGACAGCAATAAGGCGGCATTGTCGATCAGGCCTGCAAGTATGTGAAGATTCATATCCAGCGCTCCGTAGCGGATTCCATCAAGTGTTTCACGAATTACTATAATGAATTAAGAAGAAGGGGGGAAGTCTTTTATTAGACTGGATTCCATCTGGAAACCCGGACGATCAAACAATTGGTTTCCAACCCGGAAAGAGGTTTTTTTCTCCTTGCGGCACTGGCCGTTTATTAATATCGATGCTATCCTCCAAAAGAAGGCTGTTTCCGAATTCGTGACGCCTTTGTCGCTGGCAGCATGTGTCAGCTTCACTTTCTTTTGGAGGATAGGTCCGATTGATTTAGTGGTCAAGCAGCGCATTGACTCACTACTTCTAATGGAGTAATCTGATTCCTGTAGGACTTCTTTAGAATCGGCCTTCTAGGGGCATATTTGTGTCTAACCGGAAACCCCGGAGAGGCACAAGTAGGTTTCCAATTCGGTAATGAGGATTTTTTCGTCCTGACAAGGAAACCAAGGGGTTGCGCGGAGGCATACTCAGGTATGTCGCACAAGCAAGCCCGCTGGTTGACACCGTCAGGGCGGACAATCCAGCCTAATCGGATTGGACAGCAAGGGCTGCCCGTCAGGGTGAGGCCAACGGCCGAATCAAAAAGACCATTTCCGGATGGAAACAATTTACGACAGGTCACCACACAATGGATCCGAAACAAAAATATTTCCCATACGAAATCCCCATAACGGGAGAAATGCTGGACAGGCTCAGGCTTGCCGGCGCTGCACGCAAGCTCGCCAGGGGGGGGGAAGCGCCGCTGGTCCCTTTCTGCAGGCTCGTTGCAGACCGCCTCAATCGCCTCGGAACAACGCGGCCGCCGGCCAGGGCAGCCGAAGTGATCCAGTTTGCGCTCCTGTCGAGGATTTTCCATTACCTGATGAGCCACTACCTGGATATCCTCCATCCCGGCATCGAACTGTCAGTCGTGAGGGATTCCGGTTTGGACCACAGGGCTGGGGATTTGTCCAAAGTTCTGACGCGATTTATCCATCTCTATCCATGCATGGATATCCTCAGCGGCAAAATCGCCGATGCCGACGCATACCTGTCATCAGATTCTCCGGACCTGGCAAAGAGAAGGAATGCCACCAGGGAGGTCCTGCTGCTCATGCTGGCTGTTGAAAACCCCGCGACAGGCGATCTCCGGGAACTGTTCGACATCGGGAAGCTGGCTGCCGGCTCACCCTTACGCAGGGTAACAAACGCTCTCGACGCGGAGTTCGGGAAAGCCCCCCTGTTTCCACCTTTCAATCTGCCCCTACTGGAGCTTCTGCGGGCTCCCGCCAGGAACTGCCCGTCTTCATTCTCCGCGCAGCTCAAGTTTATCAGGAGCCACTGGCAGCCCATCCTGCCGCCCGAACTGCTGGAGGAAATCCTGACCGCATTCGATCTGGCCCGTGAAGAAGAACGGATGCGCGGGGGCGAGCCCGGCCCGCCCGAGGTGCTCCGGTTCGGCCCGGGATCCATGGGAGCCGATGCGCAGCCAGGGGACTACCCTGAGCCCGAGCGATTTTCGGCCGACCTGGGCTGGATGCCCAACGTGGTTCTGCTGGCCAAGATGACCTATGTCTGGCTCGACCAGTTGTCCGCGATATACCGTCGATCCATCACCCGGCTCGACCAGGTCCCGGACGAGGAACTGGACACCATGGCCAAATGGGGTTTTACCGGCCTCTGGCTGATCGGCGTATGGGAGCGCTCTCCGGCCTCGCACGCCATCAAGAAACAGAGCGGCAACTCAGATGCCATAGCTTCAGCCTACTCTCTCTTTGACTATGTCATCGCCGCCGACCTGGGCGGTGAACAAGCATTGGAGAACCTTCGGCAACGAGCCCTCAGCAGGGGGATACGGCTGGCGAGCGACATGGTCCCCAATCACACCGGACTGGATTCACGCTGGACGCGCGAGCATCCCGACTGGTTCATACAGCTGGACTACCCGCCCTATCCCGCCTACCGCTTCGACGGGCCCGACCTGTCTTCGACACCCGACATCAGCCTGCGGATCGAAGACGGCTATTGGGACAAACGCGATGCGGCGGTCGTTTTTCAGCACCGCGACAACCACACCGGCAGGGTGAGATACATCTACCACGGCAACGACGGCACCAGCACCCCCTGGAACGATACAGCCCAGCTGAACTACCTTCTCCCGGAAGTGAGGGAGACGGTAATCCGGACCATCCTCCACGTTGCCCGAAGCTTCCCCATCATTCGCTTCGATGCAGCCATGACCCTTGCCAAAAAACACTTCCAGCGGCTCTGGTTTCCCCAGCCCGGCCTGGGTGGCGGCATACCCTCCAGGGCCGAACACGCGCTGTCTCGGAAACGGTTTGATGAACTCTTCCCTGAAGAATTCTGGCGCGAGGTGGTCGACCGGGTTGCTGCGGAGGTCCCCGATACCCTCCTCCTTGCAGAAGCATTCTGGCTCATGGAAGGCTATTTCGTCCGCACTCTCGGCATGCATCGCGTATATAACAGCGCCTTCATGAACATGCTGAAGTTGGAGGAAAACGCAAAATACCGCCAGACCATTAAGAATGTCCTGGAGTTCAACCCCGAAATACTGCAACGCTTCGTAAACTTCATGAACAACCCGGACGAGAAGACCGCCGTCGAGCAGTTCGGCAAAGAGGGCAAGTACCTCGGCGCAGCCATTCTCCTGGTCACCATGCCGGGTCTGCCCATGTTCGGACACGGTCAGGTCGAGGGTTTCACCGAGAAATACGGTATGGAGTACCGGCGGTCATACTGGAAGGAAGAAGTGGACCTCCGGCTGGTGGAAGTGCATGAAAGGCAGATCTTCCCCTTGATGATGAGGAGAAAGCTCTTCAGCGGGGCGGCGCATTTCGTTCTTTACGACTTCTTTGCCGGCAACCGCGTGGACGAAAATGTTTTCGCTTATTCGAATTCCGACGGAGAGAATCATGCGCTGATAATATATCACAACAGGTTTGCCTCCACAGCCGGCTGGATCCGCTCCTCCTGTTCGCGCTCCGTAAAGGCGGGTTCCGGCGAAACCCGCCTGGAACAGACCGAGCTGGGCCAGGCGCTCCACGTAAATCGCGACGGCAGGTTCTACTACCGGTTCAGGGATTACGCCACGGGGCTCGAATATCTGAGACACGGCCCGGACCTGGTGGAAAAGGGGATTTTCGTCGAATTGGAAGCCTATGAATACCACGCTTTTCTCGATTTCCGCGAAATCCGCGACGATGACTACGGAACCTGGGGGAAATTGTGCGCCGAGTTGGGAGGCCGCCCGGTGGAAAGCCTGGACGAGGAAGTCAAACAGATCCGCTACGCCGCGACCATTGTTTCACTGGCCGAGCTCGGTGGCCAGTTGCCCGGCCTGCTCCAGCCTCTTCTGGATTCAGCTTCACCGGAAGCCGTGAGGGCAGATGTTACGCACAAGCTGCTGTCCCAGATTCTCCCTTTCGTTTCAAACCTGAATCGCGAGACGGGAATGAATATTGATGCACGGCTCGTCGCGGATGCTTTTTCCCGGAAACTGGAAGCGGTTGCCGGAATGACTGACCTGAAAAGCCGGAGGAAAGGGGCGGCCGAAATGCGCAGCTACCTGCGCAGCCTCATCGGCAGGGGAGACAGCTTCAACAGCCTGTTCCTCGTCCTTTTCCTGCTGCTTGAAACCGTCATCGCAACAGACAGCGATGGCAAACCTTGCGCTGAACCGGAGCGAGTGGTGTCAGATCTCGGACTTTACCGGGCACTGGCATCCGTTTTCACAGCGGCAACGCATATTTCAGCGGATTTCACCCCGCCATGGGGTAACGACGGTGCGCTCAAGATGATGAAGATCCTTCTTTCCGACCGGTTTCCGCTTGACAGAGTGGAGCCGATGCAGAAAAACGGCATGTCAGCCATGCTCCTGCATGACCGCGAAGTGAGGGAATTCATCCATACCCATCACAGTGAAGGCGTGGAATGGTTCAACCGCGAGCGTTACGAAGACCTGGCCGCCTGGCTCTTCCTGTCCTCAGCTGTCAAAGCCCTGTCGAGCAGGGAAACCCGAAGGAGAGGGACCGATCTGCTGCTCCGCCTCCATGGTGTCATGACAAAAATCGTGAATGACGCGGAAAAGGCGGGATACCGCACTGATCTCCTTTCCTGACGCGTTTGCGGCAAACCGGGTCAAATGCGGCCTCGATGATGGTTTGTACTGTTTTGATCACAGTTCTGTTGAAATTTCCTATAGCGTGTTTTCAATCTGTATGGTACATACGAAGTCTGAATAAACCTGGAACCGAAAAGGAGAGTTGAGTATGAAGGTAACGGTCAAACTGTTCGCCACTTTCCGCGCCGGCCGTTTCGGTGAACAGACAAGGGAATATACTGCCAACACCACGGTGGGAGACATCCTGAAAGAACTCGACCTTCCTCTGGACGAGATCGGAGCGACCCTGATCAATCACCGTCACGTGGAAGAGGACCAGCAGCTCAAAGATGGTGATTCTTTATCCATATTCCCCCTCGTCGGTGGGGGCTGAAAATGGAAGAGGTGAAAAATTTTCTCCTGAAGCACGCGGATGGAGACCTTTTGCCGTGGCAACACCATGTTTTCGCCTCCACCCACTTCGGTCTTTCCATCGGACAGGTTGAAAGGATCGCTCTCGAGGCGGGCCTCCTCCCCTCCCGTTACCAGCGGAACAGGAAAACCATCTCCATCGCCAACCAGCTGCGTCTTTTCCGCAGTCATGCGGCGGTCATCGGCTGCGGCGGACTTGGCGGCTATATCATCGAGCAGCTTGCCCGCCTCGGGGTGGGACGGATCACGGCCGTCGACCCGGATGTGTTCGAAGAGCACAACCTGAACCGCCAGCTGTATTCTTCACCCGCCATGCTCGGCCGACCGAAAGTGGAAGCGGCGCACAAGCGGGTCATGGAGATCAACCCCGCTGTAACGCTCTATCCCCTGAAGGTTGCCTTCAGCAAGACAAACGGATTCGAGATGCTGCAGGGAGTCGATGTGGTGATTGATGCCCTGGACAGCATACCGGTCAGACTCGAGCTGGCCGAAGTCAGTGCCGAGGTGAATGCGCCTCTCGTGCATGGCGCCATCGGAGGCTGGTACGGTCAGGTCTCAACCCAGTTCCCCGGGGAGAACACCCTGCGCAAAATTTACAGCAGGAACACCAACGGCAAGGGCGTGGAAAAGGGCCTGGGCAACCCGTCATTCACACCGGCGGTCATCGCCAGCCTGGAAGTCGCGGAAGCCTGCAAGATCCTCACTGGCCAGGGAGTCCCCCTGAACAACAGGAAACTGCACATCAACCTGCTGGAGATGGAAATCAACGAAATACCCTATTGAAGCCTGATTTAACGGTTTTGTCATAAGAAAAAGGGAAAAGCCGGGATCGTCCGGCTTTTCCTGTATTATGCTCCATTGGGAGCGTAAAGCGCCCACCTCATTATTTAGCTCACTATCCGCTTGTCTTCTGCTGAAGTGGGAGAAAGCCGGGGCAGCAAAGGATCGGACCCGATCATTCCTCCGTCTAGAAGGCTCACGGGCCAAAAGTCCCTAACCCAAACACCAAGAAATGATCAGTAATGCCGGGCGAAAGGTGGATGAAAAAGCTGATGCGCAAAACGAAGGTGATGGAATGTGCGCTACTTAGGGAAGCGGATCTTCCGCTCGAAGTGGTGATCCTGACCGTCGGCGGCATGACCATGCTGACAGCCGGAATTCTGCTTTTCCCTGTGTCTGACGGTGCGCTGCCTTTCTATGAAAACGGTTTGCATGGATTGCTTTTGATCATATTTGCCCTGCAGATGATAACGCTTGGAAAGACGCCTTTTGGCGACATGCAAAGGTCAAAGCTGTTACTTGCCGTCGGAGTGCTGATCGCGGCAGTGGGCATTGTCACCTGTTTCACCCCTGTTTTGATTCGCCTTCCCCGTGTGCTGCTGATCCTCTGTTTTGGCCCGGGCGGACTTCTGCTGCTTCTGCATATGTGTTTTGCCAAGGACAAGCTGAGAAGCTGGGCAAAATACGGGGGGATTTTCAGGCAACTGATTCTTGGATGTGGCGCGGTCCACATTCTGTCGATGCTCATCGCACTGCTTCTCTGGAAAAGGAACCTGCTTGCTGCACCCACGACCGCTGTCGCGCTCCTGTTTTTCGGCGCGGCAATCATCTGGCTCGCAGGTGTGCTTTGGAAGATATATCACAAGTATCCTGAAGCGGAGAAACTCCCCAGTGGCAATGTCGAGCTTTCCACGGGCCAGGCAATGCTCATGCTCATGGGCGTTTTCATGCTGCTTCTGGGCGGACTGCTCGTTCCCGTAAATCTTGGCCTGCTTCCTTTCTCGGCAAACGCGCAGCTGGGCCTTTTGATGGTGATCTTCGCGGTGCAGATGCTCGCCTCCGGAAGCACCCCCATAGGCCTCTTTCCACGCACGTGGCTGGTCATCGGCTTCGGGTTTTTGTTTGCGGCGCTGGGAATCGTGTCCTGCATCATACCCGGTATCCTGGTATTACCTTTGACTATTCTTGTCGGTGTGCTCAACATACTGGGCGGCATGATCTCGCTGGTTAAAACATGCGTTCCCCTCCTTCAGCGGAAGCAAGGCACGCCGGGCGGCCCCGTCCCACCACCACTCGTAAAGCTTTTCGCGGCACAACTGACGATGAGCCTGTTGGCGATCATGTTCGGCGCATCCATGCTCCTCCCCGGGGTGGTCAATGGACTGGTGACCGGAGTGATCCTTGCCGCGAACGGATGCATTCTTTTGTATCTTTTGCGTATCCTGGTCATGCTGGACAAGATGACAGGGACATAGAGGGGACATAGAGGGACAAGCGTCGGTAACATCCGCTTCTCACTGAAAAGAGAACTATGATTCTCCCCCGGCCGATTTCACTACTTCGTCCAGCAACACGAGGGCGTCCAGTGCCGCTGGGTAGCCGGCATAAATTGCGACCTGAAGCAAGATTTCCACAATCTCTTCCCGGCTTGCACCATTCTCCATGGCCAGGGTAAAGTTGATCTTCAGCGCGTTCAGTCTTCCAAGGGAAGAAAGAATGCCTATGCTGCACAACGAACGTACCTTCAAGTCCAGGGTGCCTCGTGCCCATGTGCGCCCGAAAACAACTGAAACTACCTCCTTTTCGAAAGCCGGGCTGAGTGACCTGAACTTCTCAATAACAGCTTCGGCGCGTTCAGTGCGGAGCATCTTCCTCAATATTTCAATACCACGTTGATAGTCATCCATTTCATATCCTTTGCTCGACCGGGAATCGGCAGTCTGCCGCAGAGGCAGGGCAAACACATGCACTGCTTGCCCTGCCCTATTGCAGGCAGATCATGGTGCGTCTTATTATTTTGCAGGGGCACAGCAGGGCTCGAAATCAATTTCTCCAAATATCTCATTGGCAAAACCCTTTGCCTTTAACGCACCGCCGTTCTTCACTTTATCCGTGGCGGCTAAAGCTTCACGCATTTCCTCGCTGGTTACGCCGGCGGCCTCCGCCTTTTTCTTGAGAAGTTCCATGCAGGGTTTGCAATTGATGGCATACGCTGCTCCGACTGAAATAAGTGCAATTGTTTTCTCGTCCAGAACGCTCATGGTGTTACCTCCATAGATTGAAGAATGTTTTTTTGCAGGGATTGGAAAATCCACGTATCGCACCGTCCGGAATCCAGACTTTGCTCGATAAATAAAACCTCCTTTCAAACCTGACCTGACCCTATAGACGAATTAAAATTGAAAAAGATACATCTACGCGTTGGCATTTCCGGGAAAGACATTGGGACATGCGGCTTCAGATCAGCAAAAGGTTATATCCTCAATCTCTGTCACTGCATGAGAGACTTAACCATTCCTGCTACCTTGCACAGATTAACGTGAGGAACCAAAAAAGGAAAAGCCGGGCAAACCCGGCTTTTCCTTTTTGTTTCGTAAAGATGATCTTCAGCAACTTTCAGAGGCTTTCCATAAGCCTGTGCGTCTTCACCTCAAGCCGGTTAAGCGCATTGATGTAGGCTTTTGCCGACGCTTCAATGATATCGGTTGAAGAACCCCGTCCGATCACGGTGCGGCCGCCTTCCGAAAGCCGCACCGTAACTTCGCCCTGGGCGTCGGTGCCGCCGGTGATGGCTTCGACCATGTACTGCAGCAGCTTGGCCTTGTTTTTCGTCAGCTTCCTGATCGCCTTGAGGGTGGCGTCGACCGGGCCGTCGCCCAGTTCCGCGGTCCTGACCGGCTCGCCGTCGATCTCCATCTGGACGGTAGCCGTGGCAACCGCAAAGGAGCCGCAGGTGACGGTTATATGGCTGAGCTTGTATTTGTCAGGTATACGCATCACTTCATCGGCAACAATGGCGTCCAGATCTTCATCGAAGATTTCCTTTTTCAGGTCAGCCAGAGCTTTGAAACGATGAAAGGCCTTGTTGAGCATCTCTTCATCCAGTTCATAGCCCAACTCTTCCAGCCTCATCTTGAAAGCATGGCGTCCCGAATGCTTGCCAAGCACCAGCACGTTCTCCTTGAGCCCGACGGATTCCGGCGTCATGATCTCGTAGGTCGACTTCTCCATCATGACTCCGTGCTGGTGGATGCCCGCCTCGTGGGCAAAGGCGTTGGCGCCCACAATGGCCTTGTTCGGCTGCACCATGATGCCGGTGACGGTGGAAAGGAGGCGACTGGCCGGTGTGAGCTGCTCGCTGACGACATTGGAGCAGTAGGGAAGGATATCACTACGGGTCTTGAGGATCATCACCAGCTCTTCCAGCGAACAGTTGCCGGCACGTTCGCCGATACCGTTGATGGTGCATTCCACCTGCCCTGCGCCGGCCTGGATGGCTGCAATGGAATTTGCCACGGCCAGGCCGAGATCGTTGTGACAGTGAACTGAAATAACAGCGTTCTCTATATTCGCGACATTGTCTTTCAGATATTTGATGATGTTGTAATACTCGAAAGGAATGGTATAACCGACCGTGTCAGGTATGTTGACTACACTGGCCCCGGCATCTATGACAGCCGTAACCACCTCTGCAAGGAACGGAAGCCTGGTACGCGTTGCATCCTCACAGGAAAACTCCACGTTCGCCGTATACGAACGGGCCCGCTTCACAGCTTTCACGGCCATTTCAAGCACCTTGGCCGGTTCCATCTGCAGCTTGTATTTCATGTGTATGTCGGACGTGGCGATGAAAGTGTGGATGCGCCCCTTTTCCCCGGCATGCTGGAGGGCTTCCCATGCACGGTCGATATCCTTGAGATTGGCCCGGCAGAGACCGGCGATCTCCGGTCCCTTGATGGTCTGCGCCACCTTCTTCACCGCTTCGAAATCGCCTTCCGAAGCGATCGGGAAACCGGCTTCGATTACATCGATGCTCAGCTTCTGCAACTGCTTGGCAATCCTGAGCTTTTCCTCGATGTTCATGCTCGCGCCCGGCGATTGCTCGCCGTCCCTGAGGGTCGTGTCGAAAATCTTGATCGTCTGTGCTTGTGACATGGGAAACCTCCGTAAAATTGATACCTTAATAGTGCCTATCCGGAAACTAAAAAAGCCTTCGCCCCAATAAGGGGCGAAGGCAATCTTCGCGTTACCACCCTTTTCATCCGCCGCGGCGGACCTCGTTTAACCCTTTACGCGGGTGACGGCTCCGGTTAGATGCGTGCGCATTTTCGCCGCAGCGGCTCCAAGGCGAGTTCGCCGCACCTTCCCACCGGTTCGCACCAGCCACCGGCTCTCTGGAGAGAAGGCTCTCGGGTACTACTCCTCTTCACGGCCTTTCAAAGTTGTTAAACAAATACTAGTAAAACCGGGTTCCGCTGTCAAGTCTCTTTGTCGGCCTTTTCCATCTGGGCCTTGTGCAGGGCCTTTTCAAGGCGGCGCCGTCGCGGATAGGTCATGATATAGCCGGCAGGTCCGGAAAAGATGTAGCAGATGAAAATTATGAAAAGCATGAGCACCGGACGGGCGGCGATAACGATCAGCAGCAGCACTGCCAGCACGAGGAAGGCAAATGGCTGGCGCCTGATAAGACCGGGGTCCTTGAAGGAATAATAGCGGAAATTGGAAACCATCAGGAATGCCAGGAGATATATCAGCAGCAGGATGGCCAGTTTCTTGTAAGAGCCGGGCCAGCCGTAATGGTGGAAGAGCAGGACCATGGCGGACACCATGCTGGCCGCTGCCGGTATGGGAAGTCCCACGAACCTCTTGCTCTCCACCGTGTTCACCTGGACATTGAAGCGGGCCAGGCGCAGCGCGCCGCAGGCGACGAACAGGAACGCCGCGAGCCATCCCAGCCTGCCGAAGGGCTTGAGCGCCCAGCAGTACATGAGAAGACCAGGCGCAACGCCGAAGGCCACCAGGTCGGCAAGCGAGTCGTATTCCACTCCGAATTTGCTGGTGGTCCCCGTGAGCCGGGCGACTTTTCCGTCCAGCCCGTCGAAGATGGATGAGACCAGAATCCAGAGCGCCGCCACGTCGAAATTGCCGTTTGTAGTGGCCACTATGCCGTAGAACCCGGCAAACAGGCTGCCGGTGGTGAAAAGGTTGGGCAGGATGTAGATGCCTTTCCTCATGCCGTCGTTTGTATCGATTTTGTTGCCGTTCATGGAAGGTATCCCAGAATCGTTTCGCCGGCGACAGTCCGTTCACCCCGGACAACACGCGGCGCCACTCCCTTGGGCAGATAGATGTCGACCCTCGAACCGAACCGTATGAGACCGTACCGCTGGCCGCGGCTCAGCATGTCTCCCTTCACGGGATAGGTAACTATCCGCCGTGCTATCAGTCCCGCTATCTGGGTGAAGACTATTTTCCGGCCATTGGTTGTTTCAAGGATGATGCCGCTCTGCTCATTTTCAAAGGTGGCTTTTTCGTCTCTCGCATCCAGGAATTTGCCCCTGATGTAGAAAGTGTCCAGGACCCGGCCTGAACAGGGAACGCGGTTGATGTGAACATTGAAAACCGACATGAAGATGCTGATCTTGAGCATTTCGGTTCCCAGGTGGGGTTCCACGGCGTCTCCCAGGTACGTTACAACGCCGTCAGCGGGAGCGACAACCGCATTTTCCCCTTCTGGAGGGACCCGGCGGGGATTTCTGAAGAAACTGGCTATGAAAAGCGTGACTGCGGCAAGGACCAGCGCGGGAACCGGCGTGATCTGTTTCTGAAAGAGCGCGGCAAGAAGCGCTAAGGCCCCGGCCAGGGCTACGAAGGGCAGTCCCTCTACGGCTATCGGCGTCTGTTGATTGCGCATCCGGCGCTACCTCCACGAAAACGGGCTTGTTTGAGAAAGGCCGGGCAGCGGGGGACGAACCATTCATTCCCCCTGACCCGGCCTCTCCCATCAGGATCCGAAAAATCCTCAGTTCTTCGTCTTGTCCACGATCTTGGATGCGCCGATCCAGGACATCATGGAACGGAGACGCGCGCCCACCTCTTCGATGGGGTGTTCGGCGGCATGCCGCCTGAGAGCGCTGAATACCGGCTTGTTGATCTTGTTTTCCAGCATCCATTCCTTGGCGAATTCGCCGGTCTGGATTTCCGCCAGGATCTGACGCATCTCATCCTTGGTGTCTTCGGTGATGACGCGCGGACCACGGGTCAGGTCGCCGTATTCCGCGGTATTGGAAATGGAATATCTCATGTTGGCGATGCCGCCTTCGTAGATCAGGTCCACGATGAGCTTGAGCTCGTGAAGACACTCGAAATAGGCCATTTCGGGCGCATACCCGGCTTCCACCAGGGTTTCGAATCCTGCCTGGATCAGGGCGCTGACGCCGCCGCAAAGCACAGCCTGCTCGCCGAACAGGTCGGTCTCGGTCTCTTCGCGGAAGGAGGTCTCGATGATGCCGGCCCGGCCGCCGCCGTTGGCTGACGCATAGGCAAGGGCCACGTCGCGTGAATTGCCTGCCGGATCATGATGAACAGCGATCAGACTGGGAACCCCTCCCCCCTTGAGGTACTCGTGGCGCACCAGGTGCCCCGGGCCCTTGGGTGCGATCATGATCACGTTGATATCGTGACGGGGAACGATCTGGCCGAAATGGATGTTGAAGCCGTGGCTGAAAGCCAGGTAAGCGCCTTTTTTCACAAAGGGGCCGATCTCCTCACGGTAGACATCGCCCTGGATTTCATCGGGGAGCAGAACCATCACCACGTCGGCGATCTTTACCGCTTCCGAGGTGGGAAGCACTTTGAGGCCGGCGTTTTCCGCCTTTTTCACCGAAGTCGAATCGGGGCGCAGGCCCACCACCACGTCAATGCCGGAATCCTTCAGGTTATTAGCATGGGCGTGCCCCTGCGAGCCGTATCCGATCACCGCCACTTTCTTGCCCTTGAGCACGCCGAGATTACAGTCTTTGTCATAATAAATACGCATTGTTTCCTCCTAAATTATAGTCCAACTAATTTTGCTACAGCTGGGTTTTAGTTTCAGGCCACTGCTCTTTTTCACTGTTCACTGGTCACTGGCTTCTGCCTTTCACCCTTTCCATCCCTTTGCGCCCCTGCCGATGGCAACGGGGCCGGTCCTGACCAGTTCCTTGAGGCCGAGAGGCCGCAGAAGATCCAGGATGGCGTCGATCTTTGAAGGCGCCCCCGTGACCTCGACAGTGAAGCTCTTCGGCGTGGTATCGATAACCTTGGCCCTGAATATGTCGACGATGCGAAGCACTTCCGCCCGGGCCGCGTCCTCTGCCGTAACCTTGATGAGGGCCATTTCCCTCTCTATCGCGGTCTCATCGGTAAAATCAATGACCTTGATTATGTCGATGAGCTTGTTCAGATGTTTCGTAATCTGCTCAAGAATCTGCTCATCACCGCGGGTGACGATTGTCATTCGCGACATGGCCTCGTCATTCGTGGGAGCGACCGACAGCGAGTCGATATTGAATCCCCTTCCGGAAAAAAGCCCGGCTACCCGCGAAAGAACCCCGAATTCATTTTCCACAAGGACTGCGATGGTGTGTCGCATGGAAAAACCTCCTCTTGATGCCGTTTGGCATGCTCCGGCCCTGCTGCCGGAGGCTCGACCCCGTCAGGAAGCAAGCACCATTTCGTTGAGGGAGGCGCCGGCCGGCACCATGGGCAGCACTTTTTCCTCCCTGGCGATTTTGAATTCCATTATGACCGGACCCGGAGCGGCAAAACCCTTGCGGATCGTATCTTCCACCTCGGACGGTTTGGTAGCCACGAAACCCGTGGCTCCGAAAGCCTCGGCCAGTTTGACGAAATCGATGGGCAGATCCAGAACCGTTTGGGAATAGCGCTTGTTGAAGAACAGTTCCTGCCACTGCCGCACCATGCCGAGGTAATTGTTGTTCATGATGCAGATTTTCACCGGCAGCTTGTTCTGGACCAGTGTGGCGATTTCCTGGAGATTCATCTGGAATCCGCCGTCGCCGCACACGGCGATCACCTGCCGGTCCGGGAATGCCGCCTGGGCGCCCATCGCAGCCGGCAGACCGTATCCCATAGTGCCCAGCCCTCCGGAACTGAGAAGCGTCCGCGGCCGGGTAAAGGAAAAATACTGGGCCGTCCACATCTGGTGCTGTCCCACGTCGGTCGCGATGATGGCATCGGGCCGTGAAAGCTCGCGCAGCTTGCAGATGACCGACTGGGGCTTGATCACCTTGGTTGATTCGGCAAAAGCCATGGGGTGCTTGGCTTTCCAGCCGTCGATTTCAGCCAGCCAGGGTTTTACGGCGTTCCTGAAAGCCTCGACTGCGTCGCCACGGTCTTCGACAAACTTCAGGAGATGAGCCAAAACATCATTGACCATCCCCACGATCGGCAGGTCCACGCGGACATTCTTCTTTATGGACGTCGGATCCACATCGATATGGATAATCTTGGCGTGGGGGGCGAAAGCCGCTATCTTGCCCGTCACCCGGTCATCGAAACGGGCGCCCACGGCCATGAGAAGATCACAGTTCGTCACCGCCATGTTGGCATAGTAAGTGCCGTGCATGCCGAGAAGCCCGAGGGAAAGGGGGCTGTCTTCCGGAAAGGCTCCAAGCGCCATAAGGGTGGTGGTCACGGGCGCATGCAGTGTTTCGGCCAACTCTCGCAACTCTGTCGACGCATTGCCGAGAATCGTGCCGCCGCCCGCGTAAATGACCGGCTTCTTCGCTGCAAGCAGCATGGCAGCTGCCTTCTCTATCTGCTTCGGGTGCCCCTCGATAGTCGGCTTGTAGCCGCGCAGATCCACTTCTTCCGGATAGCGGAACTCGGTTACCGCTACCTGGACGTCTTTCGGCAGGTCGATGAGCACCGGCCCCGGCCTTCCGGTCCGGGCAATGTAGAAGGCCTTCTTCACTATACCGGCAAGTTCCTTGACGTTTTTCACCAGGAAATTGTGTTTGGTGCACGGTCTGGTTATTCCGATGATGTCAACTTCCTGGAAGGCATCGTTACCTATCAGGGCGGTCGGAACCTGTCCGGTAATCACCACGAGAGGAATGGAATCCATGTAAGCCGTTGCAATGCCCGTTACCGTATTGGTGGCGCCCGGGCCCGAGGTAGCGATAGCCACCCCTACTTTGCCGCTGGCGCGCGCATAGCCGTCTGCAGCATGCACACCGGCCTGCTCGTGCCGGGGAAGTATGTGACGAATGTCCGGAAAGGAGTAAAGCTCGTCGTAGATATTGATGACAGTGCCGCCGGGATAGCCGAAGACAGTATCAACGCCCTCCTGTTTAAGACACTCCAGCAAAATTCTCGCGCCTGCGAGCTTCATATGATGAACCTCCTTCCAGCCGGTTTCGGAATTAGGAAGCAAAGCAAAGGTTATGAAATACAGGACATGGGTCAGGAGTTATGGGATCTTACCTACCGCCCATTGCCCATTGCCTATCGCCTATTTTCCTCCCACGGTAATGGCCCCGGTATTTGCCGAGGTCACCACTGTAGCATATCTCGACAGCCAGCCACGCTTGATCTTGGGCTCCGGGCGGACCCATCCGGCCCGGCGCTTCTCCATGGTTTCGTCATCCACCAGCAGCTCCAGCCTGCGGTTGGGGATATCCAGGGAAATGGTGTCCCCTTCCCGGACAAAGGCTATCGGGCCACCTTCTGCCGCTTCCGGTGATATGTGGCCGATGCAGGGTCCGCGGGTTCCGCCTGAAAAGCGGCCGTCCGTTATCAACGCCACTGAATCGCCCAGGCCGAGTCCCATGAGGGCAGCCGTCGGGGCCAGCATCTCGCGCATGCCCGGTCCGCCCTTGGGGCCTTCGTAGCGGATCACCACCACGTCGCCGGAACTGATCCTGCTTTCCATGAGAGCAGCCATGGCCTCCTCCTCGGAATCAAAGCAGCGCGCAGTGCCTGTAAAGCGCATCATGACATCAGAAACCCCTGACTGCTTGACTATGGCGCCATTGGGAGCAAGGTTTCCGGTCAGGACCGCGATCCCGCCTTCTTTCTTCACCGGCTTGTCAAGGGGGTGGATAACCGTTTCGTCGACCTTTTCGATGCCGGATACGATCTCCAGTGTGGAAAGGCCGAAAACCGTCCTGCTGTCCTTCACCTTTCCGCCGAGCTGCTTCAGGACGCCGGCCACTCCTCCGGCCACGTCCAGGTCTTCCATGAAATGCCCGCCGGCCGGGTTCATGGACGCCAGCTGCGGGGTTTCCCGCGAAAGGATGTCGAAAAGTTCGAGCGGGAGATCAACTCCTGCTTCATGCGCGATGGCCAGCAGGTGAAGCACCGTATTGGAGGACCCGCCGAGGGCCAGGTCGACGCGGATTGCGTTCTCAAAGGCTTCCCGGGTCAGTATCTGCCTCGGCGTGACATTTTTCCTTACCAGGTCCACGATCTTTTCCCCGGAAGCGAAAGCTATGCGGCGCTTGAGCGCGGAAACCGCCAGGGCGGTGCCGCAGCGCGGCAGGCTCATTCCCAGGGTTTCAGTAAGGATCGCCATGGTATTCGCAGTGAAAAGGCCCTGGCACGATCCCATGCCCGGACAGGCGTTGTCCTCGCAGACCTGCAGTTCCTTGCCGTCGATAACGCCGGCCTTGTAGCGCGCCATTGCCTCGAAGGTGTCGGTCACAAAGGAATAGCGACGTCCTTCAAAACCGCGTCCCGCCATCATAGGTCCGGCGGTTACCACTATGGAGGGGATGTCGAGCCTTGCCGCCGCCATGAGCATGCCAGGAGTGATCTTGTCGCAGTTGGTCAGCAGCACGAGCCCGTCAAGCCGGTGCGCTTCCGCAATGGACTCCACCATGTCGGCAATCAGCTCACGGGTCGGCAGAGAATAATGCATCCCCCTGTGCCCCATGGCGATGCCATCACAAACGCCGGGAATTCCAAAGAAAAAGGAATAACCGCCACCGGAGTGGACGCCTTTCTCGATGAACCGTTCAAGGTCGCGCATACCTACATGGCCCGGGATAAGGTCGGTGAAACTGGTGGCAACGCCGATAAAGGGCTTTTCCATTTCACTTTGGGGCACACCCGCGCCCTTGAGCAGGGCTCTGTGGGGGGTGCGTTCAAGTCCTCGGGTTATGGTTTCGCTACGCATGTTTGCATCCTCTCATCAGGGCGGGAAAGACCGTGGCCCCGGTATGGGCCAAGGCCCCGCGTTACGAAAATAATGGTATAAGGGTCCACCTTAATACAATCGGCTATGTCTGTCAATATGGAGCAACATCTGCTCACCAGGTGGTTTCCTGCGCCTTCCGTGCCAGCTCCGCCTCCGAAAGCCTCAGGTAAACCGGGATCAGTTCACTTGCAGGGATCACCTCGCCCCTTTCCAAGAGATCGGCAGCAAGAAGCGCTCCGGCGGATGCCCTGGGCTGGTGGATGACGGATGGAGCAAAGTGCGCCCTGTCGCCCAGCGCCTCCACGATAAGGTCTCGGTACCTGAGAGCTCCGCTTCCCACGAACAGTGTGTCCCCCTTGATCTTCTCCAGCAGAACGGAAGGCTTCGCGACCGAATCTTCGATGATTGCTGTCGGGAGGGCGTCACAACGATAGAGCGCACCGTAAACTTCGCTCTTTCGGGCATCAAGCATGGGACAGACCGGAAGGTGCGCATGGGGAAGATTCATGGCGAGCATTGCGAGAGAGGAAAAACCGACCACCGGTTTGCCGGTGGCAAGGGAAAGTCCTTTTGCCGCGGCTATTCCAACCCTCAGGCCGGTGAAGGAACCGGGACCGCGTGTCACGCCGATGGCATCCAGTCCGACGGCCGTGATTCCCGCGCTGCGAAGCACAATGTCGAGACCGCTCATGAGAGAAGCCGAATGGGTTGCCTCGGGATTGACGAGAAGTTCAGCCAGCAGCCGTCCGTTTTCTGTGACCGCAATACTGTTTGCGGAAGTCGATGTGTCTATGACCAGCAGTTTCAATTTATCCCTGTTTCACCACGTAGCGGATGATATCGTTGTAGAATGCCAGGGCCATCAGCCCCAGTAGCATGACCAGCCCCACCTGTTGGGCGATCTCCCGGGTCTTCAGGCCAACCGGCCTGCCGGAAACCATTTCCCAAAGGCAGAATACAATGTGGCCGCCGTCGAGGATCGGTATGGGCAGAAGGTTCAATATTCCCAGGTTGATGCTGAGAAACGCCATTATGGCCAGCAGCGGCACCAGGCCGGCCTTCGCCTGCTGTCCGGTCTCCTTGCCGATCATTATCAGGCTGCCTACGTTGTCGAGAGGAATGGCGCCTGTAATCAATTTGCCTATGACGACGACTATGACCCCTGATGCGTCAACCGTTTGCCCGAAACCTTTGACCACGGCATCTACGGGTCCGTATCGTTCAGTCACGAACTCCCTGGATGATCCGACTCCGATCTGGGACGTTGCAACGGTTTCACCAAGAGGGTTCTTTA
Organism: Geobacteraceae bacterium; assembly: GCA_034933285.1. Taxonomy (GTDB): domain Bacteria; phylum Desulfobacterota; class Desulfuromonadia; order Geobacterales; family Geobacteraceae; genus RPRC01. Next base: position 71,310 of record JAYFNT010000001.1, read on the forward strand.
CCTTCCGAACTTCCGGGACCACCCGGAAAGGCATGGTTTTACCGGCTCGACTCACGGTAATGTCAATGGGTTTGCCGCCGCTGCCTGTTATCATGACGGCTATCTGGTCAAACCTGTCAACCGGCTTGCCGTTTATGGTCTTGATCACATCGTCTTTCTTCAGCCCGGCCTTGGCAGCCGGCTTGCCGTCGATTACGCTGCCGATCCGGGAAGTGGGTACGGGAAACCCGATCATCAGCGTCAATACCAGGATGATGAATGCGAACAGTATGTTGGAGACCGGTCCAGCGGCTACGATGGCGATCCGCTTGTAAGGCTTTTTGCCGGAAAAAGAACGTTCCAGTTCTTCAGGAGAGACCTCGTCATCGCCTCCTTCGCCGACCATTTTCACGTAGCCGCCGAGCGGAAAAGCCGAGAGCCGGTAATCGGTCTCGCCGATTTTCTTCCCGACCACCCTGGGTCCGAACCCCAGGGAAAAGGTTTCGACACCAACCCCGAGGAGCTTGGCAACAAGAAAATGACCAAGTTCGTGAACGAATATCAGAATGCCTAGGACAACAATTGTGGACACTATAGTCAGCATAACCGGACCTTTCTTTAATTGCCGAGCAGTTCCCTCGCCTTCACCCTGCCCCAGCGATCCGCCTGCAGGACATCTTCGATGGCGGCCAGGTCGTGGGGCTGGTGTGCGTCCATGGTCTTTTCAATAATTGAAGCGATATCCATGAACCTGACCTTGCCGGAAAGGAAGGCATCCACCGCCACTTCGTTGGCGGCATTCATTACGGCCGGCATGCTCTCCCCGTCCCTGACCGCCCGGTACGCAAGCTTGAGCGCCGGGAACCTTTCATAATCGGGATCGAAAAAGGTCAGGGAACCGATGGATGTAAGATCAAGTCCGCGCACTCCGGTGGCGACACGCTCAGGATAGGTCAGGGCATAGGCAATGGGTGCTTTCATATCGGGAACTCCCATCTGCGCCATCACGCAACCGTCAACATACTCCACCATGGAATGAACTATGCTTTGCGGATGGATGACCACGGAAATCCGGTCGACCGGAATGTCGAACAGCCAGCTCGCCTCGATGACCTCCAGACCCTTGTTCATCATCGTCGCCGAATCTATGGTTATCTTGCGCCCCATGCTCCAGTTGGGATGATTCAACGCATCATCGATGGAAACACCCGCCAGCTTCTCCAGGGGATACTGGAAGAACGGCCCCCCCGAAGCGGTCAGAATGATCCTCTTCACATCGTCGTTACGGTGTCCCTGCAGTGACTGGAAAACCGCACTGTGCTCACTGTCGACCGGGTAAAGATTAACGCCGCGTTTCTTAATAAGGTCCAAGATGAGGCGGCCCGCGGTAACCAGAGTCTCCTTGTTGGCAAGGGCTACGTCTTTCCCGGCCCTGATGGCAGCCACAGTCGGTACGAGGCCCGCGGCCCCGACAATGGCGGCGACCACCATCGTAGCTTCATCCGCCGATGCCGCCGCAATCATCCCCGGAACACCGTGCAGTATTTCCGTTTTGCTGCCCCGCACCATTTTCCGCAGAATTTCCGCCGATTCCTCCGATATGACCGAGGCGACTCGTGGGGAAAACTCTTTTATCTGCCTGCTGAGAAGCGCCAGGTTCGTGCCTCCGGTCAGGGCGACCACTTCGAACTTGTCCCGGTGTGCGGCAACCACTTCAAGTGTGCTGACGCCGATGGATCCGGTGGAACCGAGTATGCTCAATTTTTTCATGGATGATCCTTTTTCAAAGGAAGGCAATAGGCGATAGGCAAAACCTATTGAACCTTTTCCCAACGCACTATACCCGATAAGCCACTACTGTTGACTTTTTAATTCCGCCTCTTGCCTCTTGCCCATAGCCCATCGCCTATTGCCTCTTGCCTGTCGCCTATTGACTATTGCCCATTGCCCATTGCCTATCGCCTGTTTATGCCTCTAATAAAAAATATTAGAGGCATAAATATAAAGCGTCGGCGCGGCGAACAGGATGCTGTCCAGGCGGTCGAGCATTCCGCCATGTCCGGGGATAATGTTTCCTGAATCCTTGACACCGAAACTCCGCTTCAAAAGCGATTCGAAAAGATCGCCCAGCTGCCCGGCGAGTCCGACGAGCAGCGCTGAGGCTACACAGTCAACCGGGGTCAGCCCCGGGAAAAAAACCGCCCTGGCGAAAAAGGCACCGGCCAGGCTGCCGGCGAGCCCGCCCAGCATTCCTTCCACACTCTTGTTGGGGCTCACTGCCGGATAGAGTTTCCTCTTTCCCATAGCGCTCCCGACATAGAAAGCGCCGGTATCCCCGGACATCACGATGAGCAGCATGAGAAATATCCAGTGAGTGCCTTGAGGGAGCCCGCGAAGCAGTGCCAGGTGGCTCAGAAGAAGCGGGATATAGAGCACTCCCATCAACAGAAGCGCTATTTCCGCGGCGGAGTTCTTGACATCCCTCACCCCGATGAGGGAAAAAAGACCGTAAAAAAGCATGAGAAAGGTAACAGCCGGAAGTATCGGCATGCCGGGCAAAAGAAATACGAGGCAGAACGCAGTACCGACAATAGCCGCAAAAACGCCCTTGATGCGGGAAACGGGCAGCGCCATGCGGTAGAACTCCAGAAGGCCCAGGAATGAAATGAGCAGTACAAAGCCGGAAAAACCGACCGTTCCCGATTTCAATATGAAAAGGATCAGGAGAGGTAGGGCGACAAGCCCGGTTATGAGCCGCTTGATGATTACCTCCTGTTCCTGACCTGGTCGCTGATAAGTCCGTAGCGGCGTTCTCTGGACTGATAGTTTTCCAGAGCGCGATACAGAGCTTCCTTGTTGAAATCAGGCCAGTTGACTTCGGTAAAATAAAGCTCCGCGTAGGCGATCTGCCAGAGGAGGAAATTGCTGATGCGCATCTCGCCGCTTGTGCGGATCAGGAGATCCGGGTCGGGAAGATCGGTGGTATATAGATATCGCGCAAAAAGCCCCTCATCCACATCCTCGGGGCGGATCGCCCCGATCGCGATATCATGTGCAAGGCCGGCAGCCGCCCGCGTAATCTCCTGCCTCGCTCCATACGACAGCGCCAGGGTCAACACCATCCCGCTGTTACCGTGCGTTTTGCCGATGGTATTCTCAATTGCAAGATTTATGTCATCGGGAAGTTTGGACCTGTCACCTATGACGTTGAACCTGATATTGTTTTCCATCAGCCTGGGAGCTTCTTTTTCAAGGTACCTTTTCAGCAGCGCCATGAGAGAGCGGACCTCGCCCTTGGGCCGAAGAAGGTTTTCGGACGACAACGCAAACAGGGTGAGGTAGCCGATGCCGAGTCTTGCGCACTCCTCGACGACTATCCTGACCGTTTCCACTCCCCGCCTGTGGCCGACGATCCTCTTGAGCATGCGCTCCTGCGCCCATCGTCCGTTGCCGTCCATGATAACGGCCAGATGTCGCGGCAATTTTTCCGGATGTATCTCGTGCATGTCTGTCTCTGAAACAAAAAACCCCTGCCTGGGAGGGGTTAGGAAGTTATAATGTGACCGTCCGGCTTCCCCTTCGGAGAACCCTGGCCGGAAAACCGGATCAGGAGGAATCAAACGGCGTGCCGCCGGCTCAGACCTCCATGACCTCTTTTTCTTTTGTTGCAAGGACTTCGTCAACCTTGGCGATACAGCCGTTGGTTACATCCTGGACGTCCTTCTCGGCCCGTTTCAGGTCGTCTTCCGATATCTTCTTGTCCTTCTCGAGCTTCTTCAGAGAGTCAATTGCATCCCGCCTGATATTGCGCACGGCAATTTTCGACTCCTCGGCCATCTTCTTCAGCTGCTTTACGAGTTCCTTTCTGCGCTCCTCGGTAAGCGGGGGCAGGGAAAGCCTGATAAGTTTTCCGTCATTGGAGGGAGTAAGGCCGATATTAGCGTTGAGTATGGCCTTCTCGATGAGGGGCAGAAGCTTCGCTTCCCATGGCTGGATGGTTATCACCCGCGCCTCCGGCACCGCAATGCCAGCCACCTGGTTGATGGGTGTGGGAGAGTCATAGTAAACGACTTTTATGTCCTCCAGCAGAGCGGTGCTTGCCCGGCCGGTCCGTACCTTCTGGTACTCCTTGCGGAGGGAATCGATGGTCTTTTCCATGTTCTTCTTCATGGAAGCGATAACATCTTTCGTCATATTACTCTCCTTTTACGATCGTACCAATTTCCTCACCTAGGACCACTCTCTTGATGTTTCCCGGGGTGGTGACGTTGAATATGATAATGGGGAGACTGTTGTCCATGCAAAGGGAGGTTGCAGTCGCATCCATCACCTGCAGCCCCTTTTTCAGGACTTCGATATAGCTCAGCTGCGAATACCTGCAGGCATCCGGAACTTTCATCGGGTCCGCCGAATAAACCCCGTCCACCTTGGTCGCCTTCATGATCACCTCGGCGTTTATCTCCATCGCCCTGAGGCTTGCCGCGGTATCGGTGGTAAAATAGGGATTTCCCGTACCCGCGCCCAGGATGACCACCCTGCCCTTTTCCAGGTGCCGTATGGCACGCCTGCGTATATACGGTTCAGCCACCTCCCGCATCTCGATGGCCGACTGCACACGGGTATCCACGCCGGCTTTCTCCAGGGCATCCTGCATCGCCAGCGAGTTGATCATGGTTGCCAGCATTCCCATATAATCCGCGCTGGCCCTGTCCATCCCTTTCGAAGAAGCAGCCAGTCCGCGGAATATATTGCCTCCGCCGATAACCAGAGCCATCTGGACGCCGCACTCCACAACCTCTTTGATCTCAGAGGCGATGGAGGTTATGGTGTTCGGATCGATACCGTACTTCTGCTCGCCGGCAAGGGCCTCACCGGAAAGCTTGAGCAATACCCTGGCGTAGCGTGGTTTCTCCATATTTTTCTTACCTAATCCCGTGCGGCTGATCCGTCACCGCGAAAAAACCGGTGCGGCGGGGTAGCGAAACCGCATCCCGCCGCCAACTATTGCCCAGGCCCGATGCTAATTGCCGGCTGCCGCCGCGACTTCCGCGGCAAAGTCACTTTCCTTTTTTGCCAGCCCCTCTCCGAGCACAAAGCGGGAAAAGCGGCGGATGGACATGTTCTCGCCTATGGAGGCGATGGTTTCGTTGAGATATGTCTGAATAGTCTTGTCAGGGTCCTTGACGAAAGCCTGCTCCAGGAGGCAGATGTCACCATAGAACTTGTTGATCTGCCCTTCAACGATCTTCTCGATGATGTTGTCCGGCTTGCCGGTATCCTTGGCCTTGGCGCGATAGATTTCCTTTTCACGTTCGAGGAGTTCCCCGGGCACTTCTTCGCGGCGCACGCACTGCGGAGCGGCAGCCGCGATATGCATCGCGATGTCCTTCACGAAGACCTGGAAGGCTTCGTTTTTGGCAACGAAATCGGTTTCACAGTTCACCTCCACCAGAACCCCGATTTTACCTCCGGCATGAATATAAGAACCCACGACACCCTCGGACGCGACACGGCCGGCCTTTTTGGAGGCAGCGGCCAGGCCCTTTTTCCGGAGATAATCGACGGCTTTCTCCTGATCTCCCCCGGTCTCCGCAAGAGCCTTCTTGCAATCCATTAGACCTGCGCCTGTAGCTTTCCTGAGTTCACTTACCTGTGCAGCTGTAATCGTCACTTTATCCTCCCTCTACCGGCAGGCGCGTTCAGCGCCGGGCCGTGATGGCTTTATTTCATTCGCATCGGACAGGAGCCGCGTGGAAAAACTTTTGCGGCCCATGCACCCGGCCAGGGTCATTCCAGCAGCAACTTCAGTCTCAGGCTTCCGGCGCAGGCTCTGCTGCAGCCACGGCCTCGGGAGCCCCCTCAGCGCCTTCAGCTGCCGCTGCCTCAGCCTCCGTATCCTCCCGCAGCTCCAGTTCCCTGGCCTGGGCGCCTTCCAGGACGGCATCCGCCATCTTGCTCGCCAGGAGACGGATCGCCCTGATAGCGTCGTCATTGCCCGGTATTATGTAATCGATGGGATCGGGATCACAATTCGTGTCCACTACCGATACAACGGGAATGCCCAGCTTCTTCGCCTCACTCACTGCAATGGACTCGTTCTTCGGATCGATGACGAAGATCGCACCCGGGAGTTTGTTCAGCCCCTTGATGCCACCGAGGGATTTCTCCAGCTTCTCGCGCTGCTTCTCGAAGCTGAGAATTTCCTTTTTGGTATACGCCTCGATGGAGCCGTCGGCAACCATGGCGTCGAGCCGCTTCAGGCGCTCAATACTCTGACGGACGGTGGCGAAGTTGGTGAGCATGCCGCCGAGCCAGCGCTGGTTGACGTAGAACATGTTGCAGCGCTGGGCTTCTTCGGCAATCGAGTCCTGCGCCTGCTTCTTGGTGCCGACGAAAAGCACGCTCTCGCCGGCCTGGGCGGTGTCGCGCACGAAACTGTAGGCATTCTTGAACAGGCGCACGGTTTTCTGAAGGTCTATAATATAGATCCCGTTACGCGCCCCGAAAATGAAAGGTTTCATCTTCGGATTCCAACGCTTGGTCTGGTGACCGAAATGCACCCCCGCTTCCAGCAGTTCTTTCATGGTAATGTTCGACATGTGATTCTCCTTTGGTTTTTCCTCCGCACCCCGCAACGCTTCCGGAATCCGCCAAGGGGCGGACACCACCGAACGCGCACGCAAGGGGCGTGTGTGGTAAAAATAGCATTTCTGTTTACCACAACATCCTTGATTTAGCAAGGGTATTTTTTAAAGCAAATCCTGCGAGGGAATGCTTATCGGCACGGAATCACGCTGTTCGGGAGGGGATGGTTGCTATTTGGCGGTTGCTAATGTATCATGCCGCTCGATATGAAAAAGACTCTCCACCTTTACATTTTCAAGGAAATCATTGTCCCGTTCCTCCTTGGATTTGCCGTTTTCACGTTCGTTCTTCTCATGGGGAGGCTGATCAACCTGGCCGAACTGGTCATCGCGAAGGGCGTGCCCCTTGGCGACGTTCTCCGCCTGCTGAGCTATATGCTCCCCTCTTTCTCGTTCATTTCCGTGCCCATGTCATGCCTTCTGGCCGTTCTTCTGGCTTTCGGAAGGCTTTCCGCAGACAGCGAGGTCACTGCGATGAAGGCGGGCGGGATAAGTCTATACGGCCTGCTCCCACCCGTCATCGTCTTCGCGACGCTGACATATCTGATCACGACTGCCGTCACGGTTTACGCCCTTCCCTGGGGCAACACTTCCTTCAAGTCCCTGCTTTACAACGTCATCAACCTCAGGGTGAACGTCAGTCTGAAGGACGGAGTATTCAACGACGACTTCCCCGGACTGGTAATCTATGTCGCAAAGTATAATCAGGAGACCCACCTCGTTTCAGGAGTGCTGATCTACGATGAGAGAAAACAGGAAGAGCCTGCCACCATTTTCGCCCGTAACGGGCTGATAATGACGGACCCGGGCCGCAAGTCCCTCAGGCTCAGGCTTCTCGACGGCGGAGTCCATCGCAACCGGGGCAATTCCGGCTATCAATTAATGAAATTCGCCAGCTACGACCTGAGCATCAACTTCAACCAGGCCTCGCAAATCACCCCGTCAATCAACGAAACCGACATGTCCTTCCGCGAATTGAGAGAAGGCATGAAATCGAAGGGGGCAGATGCCAGGACCCTTAGAGAGCTGGCCATCGAATTCCATCGGCGCCTTGCCTTTCCCTTTGCCTGCTTCGTGTTTGCCTGCATCGGCATACCGCTTGGCCTGCAAAACCGGCGTTCTGGCAAATCGACGGGCTTTTCACTCTGCATCGTCCTGCTCCTGGTGTATTACATCTTTCTCTCCGCCGGAAAAACACTTGGACAGAAAGGAACGATTCCTCCTGCCCTCTCCATGTGGCTGCCCAACCTGGTATTCATAGCCATTGGCATCTATCTGTTCAAGAAAACGGCCAATGAGGAAAGAATCATCCTGTTTGAACTGCCCGGTATGCTTCTGTCATGGGCTCAGTCAAGAGTGAATGCCTGGAGGAAATCTCCGTGACCGTAATAAGCCGTTACATAACCGTAACATATCTGAGAATTTTAGGGCTGTCGGTCAGCGCTTTCGTGACGATTTACCTGCTGATAGACTTCCTGGAAAAAATCAGCAGATTCACCCAGGCACATGCCGCTCCTTTTGACATCCTGCTGTTCTTTCTCTACAAAACGCCGTCCATAATAAACCAGGTCGTGCCGTTGGCCGTACTGATGTCAACCCTGCTCACTCTCGGCATCCTTTCCCGGTCGAGCGAGATAGTGGCCATGCAGAGTTGCGGCATCAGCCTGAAAAAGATCGCGGAACCGCTGATCTTCATTGCATTCATTCTGAGCCTTTTCACTTTTTTCTCCAATGAGACGATCATTCCGGAAACATCCGAGCGCATGAAATACATCGAGCAGGTGGTGATCCGCGGCAAAAGCCCGAACACGTTCTTCCGGCTGAACAATATCTGGTACCGGGAAGAGAACTATGTCCTTCAGGCCCGCCTGTTAATACCGGAGACAAAAACCCTTATGGGAGTGACTCTCTGGCAGACAACAGATGACATGCAGCCGGCGCGCCGTCTCGAAGCGGACCAAGGTACCTGGAACGGGACCGGCTGGGCACTGAAAAACGTAGTGGAAATCGATTTCGCCGGAGGAACAATATCCGCGGTCAGGAAACTCCCCGCCGTGAACGTGCCGCTTAACCTTAAGACCGACGACCTCAAGGTTTGGGACAAACACGCGGATGACATGGGTTTCTTCAAACTGCGGCGCTATATAGGCAAGCTCAGAAAAGGCGGATACGACGCAACCAGGTACATGGCCTTGATGCATGCCAAGATTTCCTTTCCCTTTGCTTCTCTCATCATGGCGTTCGTGGGGATACCGTTCGCCCTGCGCGGAGGGCGGTCCAGCGGGATAGCCATGGGAATCGGCCTCAGCCTGGCAATAGGCTTTTCCTATTTCATCATCAACGCAGTCCTGCTCTCCTTCGGGCAGACCGGTGTCCTGCCCGCTATCGTTTCAGCCTGGGCGGCCAATTTCATCTTTTCACTCTCCGCAATCTGGCTGACCATGACGCTGCACCATTGACAATTGGCTATCTGATGATTTACTTATGGATACCATGCCTGTCCCTCGGGTTTGGATTCGGGGTATATTCCTGACATGCCATTCATATGCCCGTGGCGTTTGCGGACCACGCCTTCAATAACAGCTGGGGTGGGAGGACGAACACAAACCGGGCCCCTTCGTTCTTTTCCCCACCACCATTTCCAATGAAGCGAATCAGGGTACATGAACGGCAAGGTCGGAACGATACGGCTCGAACAAGGGGTAGAGAGTGATACGACGAGCATTGGCAACCGTACTAGTGGCAGCATTGTTCACGTTGAGCCGGAGCACCTGCGGGTTCACCGCGGGTTCGAGTGCAAAAGCGCCGAATAATAGGGCAGTACCGGTTACGATCCTCAGCATAATACCATCCCAGGCAGAACCCGGCATGTCCGTCACCCTGTACGGCTCCGGATTCACCGGCAACCTGAAGGCTTTCCTCGGTAACACCGAGGTTCCGTCAAAAGTCATCGGGCCCCGGCAGCTCATCTTCCAGATCCCGAAACTGTCACCCGGACTTTATGCCCTTTATATCCGCAGAGATGACGGCATGACCAGCAAGGTATACAATTTTTCCGTCATTCCTCTCAAACCGGAAGTCGACGGGCTTTCTCCCGACAGGGTCCTGGCCTGCGCCGAAGGCAAAGACAGGGAGGTGGAAATCATCGGGAGCAATTTCAGCGAGCGCTCCCAGGTGCTGTTCGACGGCGCGATCATCAAGAGCAGGGTTCTGTCACCGGAAGCCGTTTCCATAGCAGTCCCGAGAGTTGCGGGGGGGCTGCACAACATCCAGGTGAGAAATCCGAGTGATGCATTATCCCTGGTCCTGGCCGTGTACATAGACTCGAAACCTGAAATCACCTCCGTGTCTCAGGGTGAGGAAAACGTGAATTACTACAACCTGGTCATTGAAGGGAAAAACTTCATGTCCACTTCCGTGGTGCTGGTCGACGGAAAGCGCCTGTCCGCGTCATCACTGATCCTGAACGACAGGGAACGGGTATATTACCAGGACTGTAGCCGGCTGGTTTATGAAAGACACCCGTACGACACAACACCGAAGAATTTTACGGTTCAGGTCCTGAATGCCGACGGGCAGGAAAGTTCGGTCGTTCAGGTAACCGCTCCATGACCATACTGAAAAGGGCCTTGATCCGCGAAGCATGCGGAATATCATTTTCTATCCGGAAACCCCGGATAAAAATGAACGGTTTCTGATTCGGAAAGAGGGGATTTTTCGTCCTGGCAAGGAAATCAAGGGGTTGCGCGGAGGCATACTAAAGTATGTCGCACAAGCAAGCCAGCAGATTGACACCGCCAGGGCGGAAAAGCACCCTTTTCGGATGGAAACTAACTAAGAAAGGAGGTATAGCCGGAGCCAGGATGAGTTATCACCGCAACGGGAAACACTCCGTTGATCCGGCAAAGCCGAAAGAACCGACAAAAAAGTATGAAGATTACAACATTTATGATTGCAGCAGTAACCCTGTGTACCGTTTCCTGCGACCAGTCGCAGCTGCGGCATGAACCGCCCGTCATGCTGAAGACGGAAACGGAACTGGACAGTGAAGTACGGCGGATCGCTGGAAAGGAGTCCGATCACGATTTGAGGGAGCGCCAGATACCGGCGATAGTAGCCACATTCTCGAAACGGACAAACCTTCACCGTGCCCGCTATCTCGGCATGCTCTGCTACCTCAAGACCAAGGGAACCCCTTTTACCCCACTGGACATGGCAGAGATAGCTCTGACCGAAACAGGATCGCACGGCCTTTCAGCTTCCGCCGAATCGGAGCGGGGGGCGCTCGGTGTCTGGCAGTTAATGCCGGACCGGGCCAGGAGCCATGGCTATAAGCCGGCAGAAATGAAAAACGATGAAAAATGCGCCGAAGCAGCGGTACGGGAGCTTTTCACAAAGATGAAGATCGCCAGGGGAAACCTGAAAAGGGCGAAAAAGCTCTATTGCGGAGTAGGCCCCCAAGCCGACGCCTATGAGGTGAAAAGGATGCGCTTCAGGCGCGAGATACTCAAGGAGATGACCAGGTACCGTTCATTATGGGCGGAAAACGGCACCTGCGGACTTCTCTGCCCTTCATGATCACCGCGGGCGGGCAGGGCTCCGGAACCGGAAGCCTGCCCGCCACTGCGGAAAGGTCCTCGACAAAGCCAATCCGTTTGACTCAGACAAAATAATATGGGATGGTTAGTTTGAATCCGGGAAATCCGGTCGAAACTTTATTGTTTCCGATGCGGAAAAGCATCTTTTCCGGACAAACACCGCCTGGAGTCATGCTATGAAAAAACTTTTGTTTGCTGTCATGTTGCTGATTTGCGGTTGCTCGGCTTTCGTGGAAAAACCGCAGGTCGACCTGAAAGAGGTCCGGGTAGCCGGCGTGGATGGAGAAGGGATCGACATCGACTTTCTGCTCTCGGTTACCAACCCGAACTCCTTCGATCTGACACTGAACGAATATGTCTACGACCTCAGGCTGCAGGCCCTGCCGCTTGCGCACGGCTCGTCGCAGCAGCCCCAGCGCTTTCCGGGCCGGGCAACGACGGACACCCTGGTAATCGCCAAGGTACCCTACTCGTCTATTATCGATATCATCAAACGCCGGCCCGGCATGACTTCCATACCCTACCAGCTGGACGCCGATCTGAAAATCGGCACATCGTACGGCGCATTTTCCGTCCCGGTCACCAAGACCGGATTCCTGGACGTTCCCGAAAGCTACAGGCCGAAGAATCTTCTCGACAGAGTGCAGGATTTTCTGAAAAACCTGGAAAACAGGTGAACCTAACGCCTCAGCGGATTTTCAACAGTCTGTCTGAAGCCGGTACCGAGGAGGCCCTGTCAATGTCACAGATGCTGCCGGTCTTGTTGATGTTGTGCGCAGGCGCAGCGGTTGCGCTCCAGCCTTCCATAAATGCCCGTCTCGCGGAAAAAGTCGGCATTCTTGAGAGCGCATGCATCTCCTTCGCGGTCGGGGCTGCCGCACTTTTTCTCGCGGTGCTCTGTTCGGGTAAAGTCACGGTCAGGGGGTTGCCTGAAGCAGCATGGTGGGAATGGACCGGCGGGATTCTGGGCGCATTCTTCGTCTCTGCCACCATACTGGCAATGCCACGTATAGGCACTGCAGCCGCAATGGCGGTTGCAATTTCCGCACAGCTGCTTACCGGGCTGCTCCTTGACCACTTCGGGATTCTCGGTTTCGGCGGCATGCAGTTGGATACGAAGCGGATTCTGGGGGCAGCGCTGCTCCTCCTGGGCGCCGGCTTGATCGTTCACCGCTGACGAAAAAAGGGGCTGGAACATCGCCCAGCTGGTTACCTGAGTTGTTGAAAGAAATCTTTAAGCTCGCCAGATTTTTCCAGCGAGCTTTTTTCATGGGTCGCACCACCGCGCCGGACTGCCACGACTGCAGCCCCAATCTTTCCGCTGAACGCTCCGCCGTTGGCCAGTGCAACGAAGCCGGCTCCATCAATCAAAGCCTTTGACTCGTTTCCATCCGGAAACTCCAGCTAATGGCTGATAAAGGCCGGAACGGGGCTTTCGAGGAGATCGTGATACGGCTTCAGTGCAGCATTGCCCATTGGGCCGAACAAGTGGTCTCGGGATGAATTGTGAGTTTGCAACGAAATATCCACTCTCAATAAAATACTGCCGAGGCAGTTTTTTCCTCTACTCGAAGCCTCCCTGAGCTTTCAATACTGCCTGGACAGTATTTTAGTTGACGAGGGCTTATGTCTGCTATATATACTGTTTAAATGGTATTTTTGTGGAGGATGGAATGCCTAAAACAATCAAGCCAATGCCAACGCCTGTGCAGAGCGGTCCCCTGGATGCCGAGACCCTGGGAAAGTTCATTCGTGCCCGCCGGACCCAAGCAGGACTGGCTATTCATGAAGCGGCAGCATTTTGTGGGGTCGCAGTCGATACCCTGAGCAAGATCGAGACGGCCAGGGGAGACGTCAAGCTTTCCAGCATCCTGACCGTCTGCCGCATGCTCGGCATCCATCTCAAAGTCGAGCCTTGGGAGGAGTAATGGCTGAGATCCTGTCCGTGTTTCTTAATCGCGACCCACTCGGTTTGTTGACCCTTGAAGGCAAGGGCGTTCACTACGGCCTGGCGTATGCCCAGTCATGGCTCGAAAGCCAGGGGTATGCAATATCGCCACATTTAAAGCCGGGGGAGTGCGAATCCGAGAAGGTGAAGCGCTTTCTCTCCAACCTCCTTCCGGAAGGGAAGTGGCTGGAAGAACTTTCGGTCGACAACCAGATTTCAAAGAGCAATATCTTTGGCCTCATTGCATTGATTGGTGCGGAGACGACCGGAGCGCTGACCTTTCAATACGACGGCGCTGATCAGGAGCCTCGATCAACGGAGTTCCGTGAAGTGGGCGCAGAGGAGTTGACGGAGCGCATTACGCAGCGCCAAAGGATTTCCATCGCCAACTGGGACGGCAAGACTCGCCTTTCGGTCACCGGCGTTCAAGACAAGCTGCCGATCATGATCAGGCCCGATGGCGCGATGGGGTTCGGCGAAGGAGATCTGGCTTCGACGCATATCCTGAAGTTTGGCCGGCGACCTGATATGCACATGATGATCAACGAGTTCATCTGCATGAAACTGGCGGAGTTGGTCAAGTTGCCGGTTGCCAAGGTTTCTCTGCAGCGCTTTGGGGAGCCGGTTCTGGTCGTCGAACGGTTCGATCGACGCTGGCTCGGGGATAAAGTTGACAGGTTACATCTGATTGATGGCTGCCAGATGCTCGACCTGCCGCCAACCTACAAATATGAGCGTCCCTTCGGCACGTCGGGCGAAGGTGCCCGCATAAGGACCGGGGCCAGCTTGCCGAAGCTCTTTGCCGCAAGTCGGAACTGCCGCATTCCGGCCATGGCCATCAGGGACCTGCTGAACTGGACTCTCTTCCAGATCCTGATCGGTAACAGCGATGCGCACGGAAAGAACATCTCGTTCTTTGTCGGCAAGGCGGGGATCGACGTAGCGCCGAGCTACGATCTATTGAACATCGACATCTATGGGGATGAGTTTGAGCGGGATTTGGCCATGGCTGTCGGAGACGAGTTTGTTGCCGAAAAGGTCATGCCGTATGACCTGGCTGAATTTTGTGACGCAAGCAAGCTTCCGCTGCGCCAGGTCGCGATAAGTCTGAAAAATATCTGTACGGCGACCATAGGCCGTGTGGGGAGTCTGGCATTGGGTGATGTTCGGACCGGAGAGGAAATGGATTTTGCCCGGAATCTGATCGAAAAGGTCAAGGGTAATGCTGAGAGGCTCCTGGCGATTGCCGGAGAGCTTCCGCAGGTCAGGATTTAACCTGATTCAGTGATCTTACAATCGAAAAAGTAGTCGGCTAATCTCAGATAGTTTTCATCCGGATACTCCGGATGAAAAACAAGTAACAGATCCAGGGCAAAGTAAAAACATGGATGACTGGCTGCACTTCTTCCTAAACAGCCTGATAGCAGAAAGATGTCATTCTCGGCAAGATCGGGCGCAAACAGTTGCTGGAGAAGCTGTCGCCGCTGGAGATAAAGATGCTGGCAATCGCCAGGAACATGGTAGGATCTCTATTACCGGTGCCGTAACTCTTCTGTCCGCCAATCGCAACACCGTCAAGTTGCATCTGCGCCAACTAGTCAGCAGGGGTATCTGGAACAACATGGTACCAGTAAGGGGACTTGTTATTCGGTGGGGAGATAGATTGAGACAGCATAGGCGGCCGATTGGCCGCCTTTTGATTGAAATACGGGGAGTGTCCTCAGTTTCCCCCCAGTTTCCCCAGTTTCCGAGAGTAGAACAGAATCGCTAAATGCATTAGAATCATTGACAGTGCGGGTAATAAGTGTAATAACTACGCACAATTTATGGCAAATCGCTCAGAAAAATGAACCGGTGGCATATGAATAGAAAGCATTATTTCGATTGCATCGTAAGCAAACTTTCTGCTCTTGCCACTGAAATTGAAATCCGCGGCAAGCTGAACTATCTTGATCTGCACGTTCATTCCGAGAATTTCTATATGCATTTTTTTAATGAACTGTTCGGCTGGAAATTGCAGAATTTAAACACCTTTAAGCAGAATGCAGAGTCAATAGACCTGATTGACCACAACAATAAAATAGTTATTCAAGTCTCAGCTACCGCTACCAAGAAAAAGGTGGAATCGGCGTTAACCAAAGACCTGTCCACCTATGCCGGGTATGCCTTCAAGTTTATCTCCATCGCAAAAGACGCCAGTTCATTACGTAGCAAGACATTTACCCATCCGCACCAGCTGAAGTTTGTCCCCAAGAATGATATCTACGACATTCCCTCTATTCTGAAATATATCGGCAGTCTCAGCGCTATCGATCAGCGGCGAATTGCTGCTTTTATCAAGACAGAACTGTGCACAGAAGTTGATCCCCAAAAGATTGAAACAAATCTTGCTACCATCATCAATATCTTTGCCAAGGAAGAGTGGGACTGGAACGATACAGCAGTTGAAACCATCCCTTTCAAGATCGATGATAAAATCGACCATAATAATATCGTTGACGCCCGTGTCGTTATTGATGATTACAAAGTTCACTACAATCGGGTCGACAAGATGTATGGGGAATTCGACAAGATCGGCAACAGCAAGAGCAGATCTGTACTGGATGCAATGCGTGGTGTCTATCTGGCTCAGAAAAACCAGTCCTCCGGCGATGCTCTTTTTTTCGATATTGTCGAATTGGTTGCCGGCAAAATTCAGAAGAGTGCAAATTATGTGGCCATACCGATTGAAGAATTGGATCTTTGCGTAAATATTCTGGTGGTTGATGCCTTTATTCGCTGCAAGATTTTTAATAATCCGATAGGATATGCCGATGCTGCTTCCTGACAACATTCATCCCGAACAGAGTATCTATTACAACGGTGCCTTCGTACTGCAAGCACTTCGTGAGCAGAACGTCATGAATCTGCTCGACCTGTACGCAAGCACCCAAACATACCGAACAATGACCATGCCGGTATTCGTTCTGTGTCTGGATTGGCTGTTCCTACTGAATCTGGTCAACCTGAATGATCAGGGGGACGTTGAACTATGTTCCTGAAATCTCTTACCATCTCCAGCTGTAACGAGATTATCCGAGAGATCAAGTTTCACAACGGCATCAACTTGATTGTCGATGAAACCCCCAGCGCCACCGGTAAGGAAACCGGCAACAACGTGGGCAAGACCACGGTGCTAATGCTGATCGATTTCTGCCTTGCGGGTGACGCGAAGCAGATCTACACCGAACCAGAGCATAAGAAAGACGAGTACAAACTGGTAAAAGATTTCCTGATTGAGAACCAGGTGCTCATCACGCTGGTACTCAAGGAAGACCTCTCCAAGGATGATTCTCCGGAAATCCGTATCGAGCGGAATTTCCTGCCGAGAAAACGCAAGCTGCAAAAGATCAACGGAATGGCCAAAAGCGACGATGAGTTTGAAGATGCATTGACAGACCTTCTCTTTCAGGGCCATTCCGGCAAGCCGACCTTCCGGCAGATCATCTCCCACAATATCCGTTACAATGACTTGAGGCTTACCAACACTTTAAAGACACTGGATCGCTATACCAGTGACGCCGAATATGAGACTCTGCATCTCTTCCTGCTGGGGTGCGATTTCGACCAAGGGGCAGCCAAACAGGAATTGTTGACGCAAATTCGCCTGGAGCAGGCTTTTAAAAACAGGCTGGAAAGGAACCAGACTAAATCGGCCTATGAGACCGCGCTCGCCATCCTTGAGAGAGAGATCGACCTCTTGAACCGTCGCAAGGCGACCTTCAACTTGAACGAAAACTTCGAGGCCGATCTGGACCGGCTGAACCAAGTCAAGTATCAGCTTAACATGGCAAGCGGGGAAATCGGCAGGCTGAGGATCCGTCGCGACCTGATAAACGAGGCGAGGCACGACCTTGAGCAGAGCACATCCCAGATCGATCTAAGGCAATTGGAACTGATCTACCGGCAGGCCACCGACTGGATCGAGAGGATACAGAAGGGCTTCGTGGAGTTGTGCGAGTTCCACAACCGGATGATTACGGAGAAGGTCCGATATATCTCCAAGGATTTGCCGAGGCTAGAGGCTGATATCCAGGCCAAGTCGGAACACCTGAGCCGTTTGTTGCAGCAGGAGGCAGAGTTGACAGCGGCGGTATCCCGCAGCGATTCGTTTGAGGAGCTTGAGCAGTTGATTGGTGAACTCAATGAAAAGTACCAGAAAAAAGGGGAGTACGAGAACATTATTCAGCAGTTGGCCGAGGTAGATGCTGAGCTGAAGTCGCTGACCCAACGGTTGGACGCTATCGATGATGCGCTCTTTTCGGACGAATTCGAGCAGAAAATCAAGGATCAGCTTAACAAGTTTAACCGGTATTTTGCAGCCATTTCCAAGGAACTTTACGGTGAGCAGTATGCCCTGAAGTTTGATCCGACGGTTAATAAAAAAGGGCAGCGGTTGTACAAATTCAGCGCCTTCAATACCAATCTCAGTTCAGGGAAGAAGCAAGGGGAAATTTCCTGTTTCGATATCGCTTACACCCTATTTGCAGACGAGGAAAATATCCCCTGCCTGCACTTTCTGTTGAATGACAAGAAGGAGCTGATGCATGACAACCAACTCCTGAAGATTGCCCATTTGGTGAACAGCAGGGGGATTCAGTTTGTGGCGTCGATTCTCAAGGACAAGTTGCCGGAAGAGTTGAATCGGGAAGAGTATTTTGTGGTGAAGTTGTCGCAGGGAGATAAGTTGTTCAGAATTGGGGATTGAATGAGGGGTCGCAGGCTGATTTATATTGAAAGTTGAGGTGGCCGGGGTTGTTGAGACAGCCTGAGGGGAGAAATAAACAACGCGAATTCGGGGGGCACCTTACTTAATTCTCTTGCAAGAGCTTAATCTCGTCAAGCAAAGTCGAAATCGTCTCTTTCATTGCCATATCCCTGCTCTGCCGATGGCAATAGTTACAACTTCCCCAGCAGATATAAGTCCGGCACCCCCAGACATTCCGGCGCAATTCGACAACCTCATTCCCCGGATAGACCACCAACCTTATTTTGGCCGCATCCGGATGTTCCGCCATGAACGTCTCCACACTTTTGCTGCCTGCCGCAGTCACCCGTTCCGATGCTTTATAAAAAATTGAAAAACTGTGATACTTCCCCTGTTCCTTATTATTCCTGGTCATCTCTCAATGGAAAACGGGTTGAGAAATTGATGCCCCCACAGATAGTTTTTATCAACCTGGCTAAGCTCCGCTTCTTCGCAGGCCCTCTCCCAATTGTCGCGAATGGCTGCCTCGATCCGGTCAATTACAGCGACAGCTGCCTGCCTGGAAAGCAAAAAGTGATGCGCGGCGGCAAGGCAGGTTTTGAGCTGGCTGAACCTGTTTTCTCCGGTTATGAGCATGGCCTGGGTCGCTTCGTTGCCGGTGCGGCCTTGAGGGCAAATGTCATAGGCTGGCGTCAATGTCAGCTCTTTCCCATTCCAAAAAGCGGCATGATTGCGGGCGTGGTCATCGGTATTGCCGCACAGGACATTAAAAACCAGCCGACCATAAAGCTCCTTGAGGGCTTCTACCGGTTGCGCAAAACGATGCCGAATGATTTCCGCCAGGTCTTCATAGCTGGCATAACGAGCCGTCATCTCACGTAAACCGAACAGGGTCAGGGCGGAAACCATGGATTTTCGAGCCCATCCGGAATCGAGCGCAATGCGGTCGAATCGCTCAATCAACAAAACATCCTTACCGGCCGCTTTTGCCAGCTTGACGGGAGCGGCCTCCAGCCCTGCCATTGAAGCCAATCTCATGGCAACGTATTCGGCTTTGGCGACGCTATAGAGATCACTGCTGGACGAAAATTTAGCAATATTCTTGGTGCCACGGTCATCTATCAGGGCTTTGGGGCGGGCGCCGCCAATGGAGCTGCCATGGAAGAGCGCCTGGTCGAGCTCGGCTGTTAATGGAACACCTTGCTCGACCCGTTCGGCCGATTCCAGCAACTCTTCCAGGCTTGCATTATTGGGAGCTCTGGGAATGAATTCTGTTGGTGATCGCTGAAAATCAAGCGAGCCAATCCGATCGGAACCCGACTCCAGTAGATAGGTGATCTCACCCAAACTGCCGGTATCCGCATCTCGACCTTTCATCCCGAAATGCTTGTTGATGATTACGCGTCGTCCCCAGGCATCGGGCGCGGCATCCCGTATGCAATTCGGCATATCCAGATCGTTGAGCAAGGGTAAAACTCCGGCCTTCAGAGGTAATTCAGGCTCATAAATCGGAATGGCGGGATTCTTGTCGTCTCTCCGATCAAGATAGCTTTTGCCATAGTTGAAATGGATTGTGCCGTTATCAGCTTCAAGCTTACCGGCGACCACAGGTTTCGTTTCTCCTGGAAGCCATATCCAGACAAAGGCTTCTTTATTTTTCGGTTCAAAAGTCATCATCCACCGCTTTTGTCCTGTTTTTGATCCGTTTGGGGAGGAGAGCGATTTTACTTTGCATCAGTTCGATATCGGTTGCAAGTGCCCGGCTGTCCTGCTCGAACAGGGGGACGCCAACCAAGGCGGCGACTTCGAATACAAGCCCGATGGACGGAGACATTTCTCCGGCCTCTATCTTCTGGAGTGTCGCTCTGGAAATGCCGGCCCTGGCCGCGAGGTTTTGCTCGGACCATTTGCGCTTTTTGCGCCCGAGCTTGATGTGTTGACCGAGTAAAAAAACGGCTTCTTTTGCGTATTTTGAATATGCTCTTTGTTTTACCATCGCCAATCCCGACACGATATGACTGATATGATAGTCATTTAAATAGCTAAAAACCACTATAATGGTCATTTGACAGATTTTCAAGTAATAATTGATGATTGGCTAAAATAATGTGCACAAATGAGAATAAAGACCATTATATTGGTCAGTATATCGAATTTGGAAGACATCTTACGTAGTGTCCACCCGGAAACCACTGGTAATGGCTGATAAAGGACGGATCGGGGCTTTCGAGGAGATCGTGATACGGCTTCCGTGCAAGACCTCGACAACCGGGAAAGTACTTGAAACCAGTAAAAGCTCAGGCCAACGAGTCATACGCTGACAGATTATCACGAGCTACGAGGAAGCCCCGCTCCGGACTCTGAGACACTTTCCAGATGGAATCCAAACAGTTCCCGATTTAGGATTCTTGCAGAAGTTGACTTGAATTCCGAAGATCTCTTGAGGGGATTCGTTTGTGAGATATTCTTTCGATAAGTAAAAAAAATCCTCTTAGGCAAAAATCTAAGAGGATTATGCTTCGTTAAAATATTTTTCAACAAAACAAGCAACCAGCCGGGAACATCCCCCCCTTTTTCGTCAATAACCTTTCAGCTGCTGCCTGGTGCAGGTCTTCCAGTCGCACCCAACGCACCCGTCCCCATCGGGGAGCACCAGGAGAACCATCTTTCCGCCAATCAATACGGTCTTGACCTTGTCGACCAGCCTGACCCGCTCGCCACCCTCCAGGGAAACTCCTTCCAGTGTCCTCACCACATCCACCGCGGGATGGGAAAGTATGTCGGCAACCGCGATCACCCCGTTTTCGGCCGGAAGGTTGAGACTCCCCCGCATCTTGCCGTCATTTCCGCCAAGGCGGAGACCGACGCCGGCAAGAGCTCCGATTATCCCCTGGCCCGTCCCCCCATGGCTGGAAAGGTGAATGTCCATCTGCCTGGCCAGGTCATAGGCCTCCTGCATGGTGATCACGCTCTTCTTGGCCCGTAACCCGAACTCGATGAGCTGTTCAGGTGCGGACAGGCTTTCGTCCGTAGCGATGCAGAGCCCCGGGTCGGATCCTTCTGCGCTCTCTTCCGCCAGAAACCTGGCGGCATAATCGCGCAGGGATTCGAGCTTCCCCTCTTCCAGGCAGGTTGTAAAGCACATGGAGCTGTTGTGGGATGTATAGGGTATGTCCGGATGAACATAAAGCTGATGCCTGGTGACGGAGCTGCAGAACCCCCAGTTCCGTTTCTCCACCTCCCGGGCCAGAAGATCGGCAAGCTCTCCGGTCCCCCTCGAATCCAGTGAATCCGTGTCGTCAATGCAGACATAAACATTCATAAAAAAACCTCGAAGCGGTCGATTTGAAAAAATGATAGCAGATCGTCCATGCTATAGTCAAATATATATAGCGTCGCTCGCAGCTTCACATGTAAACTTCACTCTTTGGGCTTCCCGATATTTTGTGCTATATTGCGCGTATTCCAAATTTACAGAGAGGAGCGTCACGGAAAATGGACTGGTTGAAGCTGGTGATTGACTACGGCATAATCTGGCTGCTCATTCTGCAGAGCATTGTCGCTGTAACCTTTGCGATAGAACGGTTTCTGGTCTTCAGGAAAATACGTCTGCAGGAGTTTGATGACAAGAAGAGCCTGGAACTGGAACTGACGAAAAAATTGCACATCATTGCGACAATCGGCAGCAATGCGCCCTACATTGGCTTGCTGGGCACCGTGCTCGGTATCATGCTCACCTTCTACACCATGGGAGCGGAAGGATTCATGGATACGGGCAAGATCATGGTCGGCCTGGCCCTTGCGCTGAAGTCAACCGCGGTGGGCCTCCTGGTCGCCATCCCGTCCGTAGCGCTTTACAACTACCTTCTGAGAATGGCCAAGGTCCTCATTCTGCGTTGGGAGATAATGAATGGAAGAGAAAGGGTTTGATTACATCAACGTGATCCCGTTCGTCGACATCATGCTGGTGTTGCTCACCATCGTGTTGACGACCTCCACGTTCATAGCCACCGGCGGGATTCCGGTCAACCTGCCCAAGGCGTCGAAGAACGTAAATCAGCCTCTGAAGGTGCGTACCATCGATATAGACCGGAGCGGCAACGTTTTCTTCACTGGTCGTCCCGTGACACTCGCCTCCCTGCGCGAGCAACTTCGGCCGCTCGACCGCGCCACTCCCTTTCTGATCAGGGCAGACCGGGACCTCGCACTCCAGCAGTTCGTGGACGTCCTGGACACCGTCAAGAACACGGGATTCCGTCAGGTAAGCCTGCAGACAGAGACACGTAGATGAAAGTCAGTCTGAAAGCACTGATCATCTCCCTTGCACTTCACGGCGTTTTCCTGTTCCTGGTGTATGCCCTGAGCGCCGGCCTGGACCAGCCATCCAAGCCGATCAGGATAGACTTCACGCTCAATGAGCCGGCCCCCGGACCGCCGACTCCGAAACCGGCCGGGCCGACATCGCCGAAACCAGCGGTGCCCGCTACGCCAAAAGTCATGCAGAATGCGCAGCAAACCCCTCCGCGGAAACAGCTGGTTAACAGTCCCCGCATTGCGGCTCAAAAACCGGCTGACCGCCCGTCCGCTCCGCTTGCTCCGGCTACGGAAAAGGCCGGACCGGCGCCCATCATGACAGCCCGCAGGGATACGCTTCCGGTACCGGGAGCATCCTATTCGAAAGAGGGCGGATCAACGGGAGGTGGCCAGGGGACTGCCGGCCATGGAAGCATTGGCGGTGGCGGCAGCAGCGGAAGCGGAGGGGGTGGCAGCGGAGGCGGAGGCGGCAGTGGAGAAGGCGGAACCGAGCAGCTCCGAAACAAATACCGCAAAGAGCACTTCGAATATATCAGGAAAATCATCCAGGAGCACATCGTCTACCCGCCCAGGGCGCAGCGGAACGGCTGGGGGGGGAGAGTCGTGGTCATGTTCTCCGTACTGCAGAGCGGTAAAGTGAAAGACATCCGGATCAGGAAGAGTTCCGGCTACGATATACTGGACGGCAACGTCGTCGAGACCATCCGCAAAGTCGAGCCGTTTCCCAGGCCTCCCATATCAGTCGAGCTGGTCATACCGATTGCGTATAATCTTTAAGGATCAATTGCCAGTCCGATGCTGCCTGCGGAGGCTGTCGGATACTGTTTGAACACTTTGACGTCCAGGCTAAACGAAAAGGCGAGGATCTTTCGATCTCCGCCTTTTCGTTATCAGGTTTTTTCAATCTGGAACCGCTATTCTCCGTATGCTCTGCTAAAAGAAGTATAGCATGCAGAATCGCAGCACGTTGGCGGAACCGGATTTTGCATTGCTGTTCATGCCGATGTTCGACAGGTTGGCAAGAACCGGACCTGCCGTTGCAGTGTTTCCGCCGTAATGGGTATTGAGATATTCATACTCAGCGGCAAGGCGGATTGCAGCATTCAGGTCGTAAGAAACATTGGCAAATATATTGGTGCTATATCTTTGATAATTCGTGATTGGGCCAGATGCGGTTATGGTTGTTGCGTAATCATGGTTGTTATACGCATTCCTTCGCAGGTATCCGGCGGATATGCCCAAATCCTGGGTCGGATAGAAAATCAACTGGGCTGCCAGTCCGAAAGCCTTGGCCGCTTTGGGATCAGTCGTCGTGTTGCCGACGAAATTGATTGAAGTCGCGGTACTGAAGTTCATGTTGGCTGCCATGTAAGCCTGGGCTTCAAGGGACATGGTCATTGCCCGGCTCTTGCCGTCCCTGGATTTCAGGATCGGTACGAAAGTGTAGAAGCCGTATCCCCAGGAATCAACCGACTTGTCTCCCGTGGACAAGTTGGTCGCCTTCTGGCTGCCGAATAGCCCGAACATACCAGCAGTCAAGGAATTCATCGAAAGTCCCCAAAAGCCGGGCGCGGTGCCCAACGCCTTGCTCACCCACATGGCCTGGCCGGCCACGTTGACCGCCGAACCGACGTTGTTGGAAAAGCCGGCAGCTGTCATTGTGTTGTTGTTGTCATCCTGGTTCGGGTCCTGGACGCCCAGCACCAGTCTCAGGGCGTTTGTCTGGTCCAGGTCGACCCGCTGGGTAAGCCTGATCTGCGGGACGCGCGGATTGTTGGGCGTACCGAAAGGCGCTCCCTGGCGGAAATCCTGGGTGTTTGCGGCCATGGGGCCGAAAATGTCCCATGTCTGGCCGAAAAGCAACTGGGTCTTTTGCCAGTCGAGGGTCGCGTAGGCATGGCGCATGCGGACCTGCGGGCCCTCGTTGGCAAGGGAGGGATCACCGTAGAAATCAACCTCGATGAGCGCGCCGGTCTTGGCGCCCAGGAACGACGGGCCCGACGCCTTGAACCAGATTCGGGACTGTCGTGCCGTGAAGATCGACTGCTCCTGGTTGCCGGCGGTAGAGCCGGCTTTGGGGATGGCGCCGCTGATCGGCGACACTGAACCGGATTTGCCGAAGTTCACCGAATTGTAAGCGTAATCCAGCTTGACGAAGCCGCCGATGGACAGATTGAACTTGCTCTGCACCGGTGAAGACATTTTGCCGTAGAGACCGGGCGCGACTTCGCAGGACGGCTGGAAATCGCAGTTGTATGCCGGCGCGGTGGCCTGGGGCACTTCCTGGGCAGCAACCGGGCCGGCCAGCAGGATCCCGGCAGCCATCAATCCGAAAACTTTCTTCTTCATTTAAGACTCTCCTCCCAGAAAAATAATATGGCCCATGTGCGAAGCGGGCCCAGACAAAACACTCCGTGCAATAAAAAATGCATCAGGCCGGACGATGCCTACTCGAAGCCGACCAGGTCGAAAACCTGCGCTTTGCCGCCTTCCTTCACTGCCGCGAAAGCCCCGTCAGTGCCGACAAAACCCCGGACTTCCACGATGGCGACTTTCTGTCCCGGGGCATAACCCAGCTTCTCTATGATCTTCCCGTTCCGGTAGAGGTTCAGAACCATCCCGACGCCGAGGCCGGATTCCTTGCCTGCGTTGATATAAATCCTGTCTCCATCCACTGACACCACCCTGCCGTACCACGGAACGAGAGCCGCAACCTGCCCGGCCTCCAGGGCCAGCGTCCGGAGCGACTTGAGCACTGCCATGTCACGGGCAGCGGTATCCCGTGAGGAATAATCGGAAATCTGCGCCTGCAGCTTCCTGACCAGGGTGCCTCCCTGCGCTTCATACACCTCCGCGGTCAGGGTTTTCCCGGGACCGACCCCATCCGGCGCAGCCAGGTAGACCACCAGTTGGGCGCCGAAATCCTCCTGGAGTTTCCTGCTGAGGGAAGAACGCTCAGCCGCTGTGCCGACCGCAGCATAACGGGACACCAAGGCCGCCTGTGCGGTGTCGATCATGGTGATGCCGGAGGTTTTCTTCATTTCGTCAACGAAGCGGGCCTGGAGAGCGTTTTGTCCCGCCTCCAGAGTGAAGACTCTTTGCCTGAGCATCGGCGCGGCTGCCTGCCTGACCGGGGCAATTGCAGGCGTCGGTTTCACGATCGGTGCAGGAGTTTGAGCCGGTTGCGTCTGCGCAACCGGAGTCTGCAGGACGGGCGGGGCCTGCTGAACTGCAGCCGTTTGCGGAGCAGCCTGCTGCGTGTCAGTCCCGGCACGTGAGCCTCTCAGTGACGACACGCCTCTTTCTATCACCTCGCTACCACGTGGAATGCCTTTCTCAACATAGCTGCGCGGAACCCAGATGGTGGGTGGCGCACCCGGAGACATGGTCACGGCTGGATTGTCTATTTCAACATAGTCGCCCGGATTTTGAACCGCTTCCCTGTTCCCGGCGCAACCTGCCAGAACAACTAATGAAGCAAACATAAGCGCTGCATATTTTACCACTTTCGACACCTCCCTGATAACATGATCCCGTAACGCGAAAAACAGTAACCTCGATATAACCGGAGCAACCGCATGGCGATATGCGGCAAAATACGTTCCTTGCCCGCAAAAGCTTCGGACAAATTGGAAATCGCATATTTCCCCTGAAGTTAGCTGAATGCATCCTCATGGATGCTGACGAACATTAAATGGATAGCTTGTAAGAAGTCAAGAAAAATATCGTGTTTTATTCCGGCAAATTGCAGAAGGAACTCATGGGCTTCAACCCCGTAAGCCGGCAGGAAAGATGCGTTCCCGGATTCTGGGAAAAATATGTTTCTGCGGAGAATGACCTGACTGTCGCGATGGACTTTTGAAAGCAAGAGGGAGTACTAGGCTGGCATGCTGAGTTCTGATACTCATGCCCTTTCTTGTTCAGGCGCCTTAACTTCGCCTGCAACCGTTTGCCTGAGCGTAAACGGCGGGATCTTCAACAAGGGAAAACCGCAAAGCAGAGATTGATTTATGGCGTAACCACGATCAGCAGCTTAACTTCCGACCCGTTGGAAGACAGAAAACGGTGCTTCAGGGTCGAATCGAAATAGATACTGTCGCCTTCCTCAAGGTTGATGCGCTCTTCTTCCATCCAGATATCCGCGACGCCCTTCAGCACATAGAGAAATTTCTCCCCTTCGTGGCTGTAAGTCGTATGTTCGGAAACAGGATCGCTGAGCGTGAGTATAAACGGCTCCATTTTCTTGTTCTGCTTGTGAAAGGAAAGGGATTCATAGGAATAGCCGTGACTGGTTCCCGTGGGAGAAATAACGCGCGGCACCTCCCGCCGCTCATTTTTTCTTACTATTTCGAACTTGCATTCCTCTTCGCTTTCGGCAAAGAACATGCCGATCTTCACGTCGAAAAACTTCGCAATCTTGGAGAGTGTGGCAATGGGAGGGGAAACATTGTTGTTTTCAATCTGTGAAATCAAAGCCGGCGAAAAACCGGTTTCCTTGGCAACTGCCTGCAAAGTAAGTTTTTTCGACAAACGCAGACTTTTAAGTTTCGCCCCTATGTTGTATTCGGACATCAGATGCTCCCGCGGTTTGGAGATAAACGGAAACTCGCAGATTTTGCTCAACGTCCGATACTATTGTAAATTTTCAATCTAATGTCAATAAAAATTAGTTTAATATACGTAAAATACGGCATTCGCCACACCGGGTCGGCATGGTCGATTTATTCCGCTAAAGCATCGTTCGTCCACTAACGGAAATGAGCCGAAACGACGGTCATCGATTTCCCCGCAAGTTTTGAGCCAGTATTTCAAGAAGGTGTCGGACGCGTATCCTGCCATGCTCCCTGCTGAGACCATCGGCTATCTGCAGCATGCAGCCGGGACAGCCCGTGGCAACGATATCCGCCCTGGAATTGCCGATGGCCGTAATTTTCGCCGCATTGATTCCCATTGAAATCCTGTAGTGATAGTAGTTGAAAGTGCCGCCCAAACCGCAACATGAATCGGAACGCTCCGTTTCCGCAAGTTCCACGTCGGGCAGCGACCGGAGAAGCTCGCGCGGCTCGCGGACAACAGACCTGTTCCTGAGATGACAGGGATCATGGTAGAAGACTCTTTTGCAGGAAGACTTGCCGTTCCGGGCAGGCTCGAATCCCAGCCGTTCGAGGAGAACAGAGGCATCTACGGACTTTTCAGCCAGGGCCTGGAAACGTGACGCAAGCCGTGGAAACCTTTCGCCGAGCACGCGCGGGTACAGTCGGTGAAAAGCCCCCCCGCAGGAAGCGCATGCAGTCATTATGTAGTCGGCTGAATGCTTTTCCAGCGCATCCAGGTTCTTTTCCGCCAGTAAGCGGAAAGTCTCGAGATCGCCGCCTGAAATCGCGGGAAATCCGCAACATTGCTGATCCTCCGGTATGATGACCGTACAGCCGAGTTCTTTCAGCAGGAATACGGCCGCCTCGCCGATCTCCGGATAAATGAAATTGGTCATGCAGCCGACGAAATAGAGAACCCGCGGCTTCTCCGGCCTGCCTTCCATCACCTCGGGATGCCTGCCCATGAACGGCCGGCGGGCCAGGGCCGGAATGCGGCGTCTGCCCATGAAGCGGAACGGAAAGCGGAGCCTCAGACCTGATGATGCGGGTATTTTGCCGAACAGAAACGGGCTCGCCACATTTGCCAGCAGGGAGAAGCCGTTCATAAGGCTTCTGTTACCCAGGAAAAGCCTGATCATCCGGGAAAAGGGAGTAAGCCCGCGCTTCCGCGCCAGGACTTCGCGGGCGGCCAGGACGATCAGGTCGGTCGGGACACTGTTG
Organism: Geobacteraceae bacterium; assembly: GCA_034933285.1. Classification (GTDB taxonomy): domain Bacteria; phylum Desulfobacterota; class Desulfuromonadia; order Geobacterales; family Geobacteraceae; genus RPRC01. The sequence goes on from JAYFNT010000001.1 coordinate 99,356, forward strand.
GCGCACTTTTCCACGCATCTGCCGCAAAGCAGGCACTTGGACATATCCTCCCGGGTGCGGGCATCGAGCGGCACGACCCCGGAAAGGATTCCCCGCGCCAGCGCGATCTTCCCGCGCGCGGTGACCGGTTCCCTTCCCAGCACGGAGAATACCGGGCAATGCGCCCGGCAGGTTCCGCACTTGACGCACTTTTTCAGTTCGTTTTCAATTCTGGCGAGTGGGTCCATATATAAGGTGAATCAATGTTTTAGGTGTTAAGTTTTAGGTGTTAAGTTTAAGTTTTAAGTTTCAGGCTTAATGCACGGACAGCAAAACATGTGCTTCTGTTACGTTATTTATGCGTATTGCCAAGCATCAGGATTCAGGGAAAATCTTCCCCGGGTTGAGGATGTTGTTGGGGTCCAGGGTCTTCTTGATGGCTTTCATGACGGCTATTTGCTCCGGTGTCAGCTCCATCGTTATATATGGAGATTTACTGAGTCCAACGCCATGTTCGCCTGACATGCTGCCGCCCATGTCAAGCGCTGCGCCGAAGACTTCCCGGACCGCTTTTTCGGCCTTCTCCGCCTGCTCCGGGACGCTCTTGTCGATCATTATGTTAACGTGAATATTGCCGTCCCCGGCATGACCGAAATTCACTATCGGTATATCGTACTTCCCGCTTATTTCTTCGATCCGGCGAATGATGTCGGGAATCCGGTTGCGGGGAACCACAATGTCCTCGTTGATCTTGTCCGGGTTGACTTTCTTCAGCGCAGGGGATATGAGCCGCCTGGCTTTCCATAGCGCATCGGCTTCCGCCGCGTCTTTCGCTGCACGGAAATCGATGAGCCCCAGCGGACGCACGAGTTCGCCGATGGCTGCCGCCTGTTTTTCAACCAGGTCCCGGTCACCGTCCAGCTCAATGAGCAGAACCGCGCGGGCAAGGTCCGGTATCCCCAGCCGGAACTGGTCCTCGACGCATGCGATCGCCGAATGGTCCATGAATTCCAGGGTAACCGGAATGATCCTGCCGCGGATGATCGTGGCCACCGCCGAGGCGGCTCCGTCGATAGAATCGAAGATCGCCAGCATGGTTTTGCGCGTTTCAGGCAGGGGCAGAAGCCGGAGCACGATGCGGGTGATTATCCCGAGGGTGCCTTCGCTGCCGCAGAGCAGCTTGGTCAGGTCGTACCCTACCACGCCCTTGAAGGTTTCACCGCCGGTCGTGATGATCTCGCCACCAGGCAGGACCACTTCCAGGCCGAGCACGAAGTCCTTGGTCACCCCGTACTTGACCGCCCTGGGGCCGCCTGCGCATTCGGCGACATTACCCCCAAGGGTCGAAAAGCGCAGGGAAGCGGGATCAGGTGGATAGAACAGCCCGAGCCTTTCCACCGCGTCCTGCAGATCGCCGGTCACCACCCCCGGCCCAACCACTGCGATCATGTTATCCGTATCGATGCGGAGAATCTTGTTCATCCGTGTGGTCACGAGAACGATACCGCCCCCTTTCGGCAGGCTTCCCCCGGAAAACCCGCTCCCCGCCCCGCGCGGGAAGACCGGTATTCTTTCCCGGTTGGCAAGGACCAATATCCCGGATATTTCTCCGGCAGTTGCAGGGAAGACCACCGCATCGGGAAGGAACTCCATCTGGGTGGCATCGTAGCCGTAGCAGACCAGGTCCTGCCTGTCGACGGCCACATTTTCCCTGCCGACTATGGCTCGCAACTCCTTAATGATGTGCGGTTTCAGCACGATTGTACCTACCTCCTTGCCGGCGCTTCCTCAAGAATCCGTGGCATTCAGACGTTACGGATTCCGTTTTTATCATATAGGAAAGATGGAAAAAATCGCAACTCGAAAACCACGACCGATCGCGGGACAACCCTCTTCTTCCGCTCCAGTTCTTTCTCCTGCGGCGCATCCTCGTGAAAAAGCACGACGAAGACTGTTCGCAGGCGCGATAGCGCCCACTTTCCGGTTGACAAATCAACGGTTTTCCGCTAACTAATTGCGTTTGAATCACCAGCGGGGCGCCCCGCTTCTTATCTTTGCATTTCAGCCTTTCACAAGGCACACCAACAGGAGGTTTATTGCATGGAACAGTACGCCGTAGTTTTCGCCCTGGCTTGCGCAGTGGCGGCGGTGGCCTATGGACTTTTCTCGGCCACCTGGATCCTGAAGCTCCCCCAGGGAAGCGACCGCATGAAGCAGATCGCCGCGGCGATCCAGGAAGGCGCGGGCGCCTACATGAAGCGCCAGTATTCGATTATTGCAGTTGTGGGCGTGGTGATGTTCGCCATCCTGTTCGCCACCCTCGGTTACAAGACCGCCATCGGATTCGCCATCGGCGCACTCTTCTCCGGCATGACCGGCTTCATCGGCATGTTCGTCTCGGTCCGCGCCAACATCCGCACCACCGAAGCGGCCAAGTCCGGGATACACAAGGCCCTCAACGTAGCCTTCAGGGGCGGCGCTATCACCGGAATGCTGGTAGTGGGACTCGGTCTCCTGGGCGTAGCGGGGTATTATATGGCGCTGCAGCAGATAATGCCCGACGCTCCGGTTAAAGACGTAGTCAGCCAGCTGGTCGGCCTGGGCTTCGGCGGCTCGCTCATCTCGATCTTCGCCCGTCTGGGCGGCGGCATCTTCACCAAGGGCGCTGACGTGGGCGCCGACCTGGTGGGCAAGGTGGAAGCCGGCATTCCCGAGGACGACCCGAGAAATCCCGCGGTTATCGCGGACAACGTGGGCGACAACGTGGGCGACTGCGCAGGCATGGCAGCCGACCTGTTCGAGACCTACGCCGTGACCCTGATCGCTGCCATGCTTCTCGGCGCAATTGCTTTCAGCAGCAACGCAGGGGCAGTCAAATATCCGCTGATCCTCGGCGGCATTTCCATCATCGCCTCCATCATCGGCACCTTTTTCGTCAAACTGGGCAGCAGCCAGAAAATCATGGGCGCACTCTACAAGGGGCTTATCGTTTCCGGAGTTCTCGCCTGCGCTGCCTTTTATTTCGTTACAAACAGCATGTTCCCGCAAGGGCTCACCAATGTCGATGGACAGACCTTCAGCGCTCTGAACATCTTCATTTCCGCCATAGTCGGCCTGGTGGTAACCGGCGCCATCTTCTGGATCACCGAGTACTACACCGCAACTGACTACGGCCCGGTGAAACATATCGCGGAAGCATCCACCACCGGACATGCCACCAACATCATCGCCGGCCTGGGTATCTCCATGAAATCCACCGCCCTGCCGGTGATCGTGATCTCCGCCGGCATCATCGTCGCCTTCACTTGCGCCGGTGTCTACGGAATCGCCATTGCGGCAGTTTCCATGCTCTCCCTGACCGGCATCGTCGTTGCCATGGACGCTTATGGTCCCATAACCGACAACGCCGGCGGCATCGCCGAGATGGCGGAACTGGACGATTCGGTCCGCGCCGTCACCGACCCGCTGGATGCGGTTGGCAACACCACCAAGGCAGTCACCAAGGGCTATGCGATCGGCTCTGCCGGTCTGGCAGCAGTCATTCTGTTCACCTCCTACGTAGACGAACTGAACCATGCCTTGCAGTTAGCCGGCAAGGAAATCATCAAATTCGACCTTTCCGATCCCTACATCATAGTAGGCCTGTTCATCGGAGGCCTCCTCCCCTACTACTTCGCGGCCCTCTGCATGGAAGCGGTCGGCAAGGCCGGCGGCTCCGTGGTCACAGAGGTTCGTCGACAGTTCCGTGAAATCAAGGGGATCATGGAAGGCACCGGCAAACCCGATTACGCGACCTGCGTCGACATCGTCACCAAATCGGCGCTGAAGGCAATGGTACTCCCCGGCATCATCCCCATCGCCGCGCCGGTCATCGTCGGCTTCACACTCGGCCCCAAGGCCCTGGGCGGCGTAATCGTCGGCACCATCGTCACCGGCATTTTCGTGGCCATCTCCATGACCACCGGCGGCGGTGCATGGGATAACGCCAAGAAGCTGATCGAAGACGGCTTCCATGGCGGCAAGGGTGGCGACGCCCACAAGGCAGCAGTTACCGGCGACACCGTAGGCGACCCCTACAAGGACACTGCCGGTCCGGCAGTCAACCCGATGATCAAGATCATCAACATCGTTTCCCTGCTGATCGTTCCCCTGCTGGGCAAATTCTGGTCCTGAGGGAAGAAAAAGTGCTCTAAGAAAAGGGGGGTGCGGCTCAGGCTGCACCCCCTTTTTTCTTTTCGTGCTAAAATGTAGCAAACACTCCGAGCAGGAACGGGAAAACAGGGAATGCCTGTCAGAAATGCACATTTACTTGCCATACTCTGGCTGCTCCTGACGGGGCACTTCGCCTCCGCCACCGAATTCTCCGGTTACAGCCCGGATGTCATCGGCACGCCAAACCACTACACAGTGAAAAAAGGCGAAACCCTCATAGAAATCGCCAGGGCTTTCGGCCTCGGGTATAATGAGATCGCCGATGCGAACCAGTCCGTTGACCCTTTCACCCCCAAGCAGGGCGCCATGATCAGGATACCCCTTGCATGGGTCCTTCCCGACGCGCCGCGACAGCGAGGAATAGTCATCAACCTGGCTGAGATGCGACTGTATTTCTTCCACGGTCCCAACGGCAGGTCGGTGTCCACCTTTCCCATCGGCATCGGCGCGGAGGGAAGCGATACGCCTGTCGGAAAGTTCACCGTTGTCCGTAAATCAGTAAACCCGGCCTGGAATGTCCCCCAGTCAATCAGGCGGGAAAAACCGGATCTGCCCGCCAGGGTTCCGCCGGGGCCCGACAACCCGCTGGGCACCCATGCCATGAGACTTTCCCTGGGTTCCATTCTCATTCACGGCACCAACAAGCCCTGGGGAGTCGGGAGAAGGGTCAGCCATGGCTGCATACGCCTCTACCCGGAAGATATAAGCAGGCTTTACCGGTTGGTTCCGGTCGGCACCAGGGTTACCATAACCAGGCAGCCGGTCAAACTTGGAGTGAGGAACGGCAGGGTATTCATCGAGGTCCATAAGGGCGGGAATATGGATTATCTGCTTGAGGCGGTACGGCTTATCCGCACGCGGAGGCTGCTGCTTCGCATCGATCCTGCAGGGCTGTTCACTGCCCTGCGGGAGAAGACCGGGGTGCCGACCGATATCAGCCTCCAGGCCGGAAGCTCAGGCTTGACACAAGCGCAGTTTCCATATCGGAAACGAGGATTTTTTCGTCCTGGCTAGAAACTTTTGCCTGTAAAAGTTGACAGCGTAGGCTGCCCAACGGGCGAGACCTTAGGTCGAGTCAAAACAAGGGGTTGCGCGGAGACATACTGTAGTATGTCGCACAAACAACCCCGCAGTTTGACAACGCCAGGGCGGACAATCCGGCTTCATCGGATTGGACAGCGGAGGCTGCCCTGAAAGGGTGAGGCCATCGGCCGAATCAAAAAGACCGTTTCAGGATGGAAACTACTTCTTCTGGCCCAGTTCAAAAGCCTTGGCAGCCTTTGCGGCAGCAGCCTCTGCCCTGCTTGCCGCGGATTCCGCGCGAGCGGCAGCGGCATCGGCCTTGTTGCCCGCCATGTTCGCTGCATTCTGAGCAGCCGACGCCATGTTCTTCGCGTTATTCACTTCGGAAGCCAAGGAGTTTGCCCTCCCCTCGAGCGCCCCTATCCTTGCTTCAAGTTCGCCAGCCTTTGCCTCCAGTTTGCAAAGCCGGTCGTTCAGCGGAACCACACTGTTCTTCACGTATTCCTTCGAAGCACATCCTGCAAGCGCCGCTGCAACTGAAAGCATGGCAAAGACAGACACGATTTTTCTCATAAGCCCATTCCTCCTCCTGGTACAGTATATCCCCTCATATGGCCGGTGTATCACCGGAATTCTTCCGCGAACAGTTTCCGCCTGGAACCCCGAACGAAGAAACAATCGGTTTCAAATTCGGAAACAAAATAATGCCAAATACGCCTGAGAATCAACCTGAAATGTGATGAATCCGTCGCACAGCAGTTAAAGAATACACGAAACCGGCCGAAATAAGTAGACAGACTGCATTTTTGTGACATCAGGATCATAATAGATGTACACTCAGGGAGTTTGAACAAGCCGCGCTTGAAAGGACCGGAAGTGAAACAGGGTCGGGACACCAATGCAACTTGGGCAGTGATACGGATCGTCGTGCTGTATGGAATAATCGGCGGACTCTGGATATACTTTTCCGATACGATCGTGGGAGGGATGATCCACGATCCGGTTCTGATCGTCCGCCTTTCCGTTTACAAGGGACTTGCCTTTATCCTGGTCACCGCCACCCTCCTCTATATTCTCATCGCGCGATATGTCCGGCGCATGGCTGATACCGCCCGGCAACTCAGCGAAAATGAATCACTCCTGAAGTTAACCGCCTACTCGGTCGAACACATAACCGACGCAGTCTACTGGTTGACGGAAGACGGCCATTTCTGGAACTGCAACGCAGCCGCCTGCAAAATGCTGGGGTATAGCCGCGAAGAGCTGTTGAAACTGTCCCTCCTTGATATCGATCCTGATTATGAACATGAAGACAGGCGTTCTCACAGGGAAGAACTCGAAAAAACCGGAACCTTGCGAATGGAGAGGTTTCACGCTGCGCGGGACGGCCGTGTAATTCCAGTCGACATAACAACAACTTACTTTGTTTACGATGGCAATGGATACGTCTGCTCAATAGTTCGTGATATTACTGAGCGCCTGCAATTCGAAAAGGAAGCGTCATTTTTCAGGGGGCTTATAGAATTCACCCGCGAACCGGTCTATGTCGTCGACATCGAAGACGGCGGCAGAATGTTCTATGCCAATCCAGCCTCCTGCGAACACTACGGAATGGACCTGGAAAAGCTGCGAACCTTGCGTATTCCTGACTGGGATCCCTCAATCAACCTGGAGAAATTGCCTGCTATATGGGAACAGCTGAAGCAGGGAAAACTGCTGCGCTTTGAGACAACGCACCGTGTGGCATCGGGAGAACTCGTACCGGTCGAGGTGACCGCCAGTTACCTGAAATTCGACGGAAGGGAGTTTTCAGCCGGAAATTTTCATGACATCCGTGAGCGTAAAGCAATGGAAAGCTCTCTCAAGGAAAGCGAACGCAACCTGATCGAGGCGCAACGCATTGCCCGGGTGGGCAACTGGGCAAGAGACCTTGCCGGCAACCTCCTGTACGCTTCCCCTGAATGCAGGCGCATATTCGGTAAGGCGGAAGGAGAAATCCAGGGGACTATCGGCACTTTCCTGGAGCTGGTGCATCCCGATGAGCGCGATCGCGTCCGTGCAGTATTCGCCCATACTGTTAAAACAGGGCGGCCGTTCCTGAGCGATTTTAAAGTCACCAGGCCGGACGGCACTGAATGTATGGTGCGGGGCCAGGGGGAACTGGTCGCCAGTGATTCGGGAACTCCGCTGAAGATTATCGGAACCGTCCAGGACATAACGGAGCTGCGGAAGGCTGAAGCAGACCGCATGGAGCTGGAAAGGCAGATGCTGAACATACAGAAACTGGAAAGCCTCGGCATCCTGGCCGGCGGAATAGCCCATGATTTCAACAATCTCCTGACCGGCATACTGGGCAACCTGTCCATGATGCGCATGGAACTGCCGGTCAACCACACGCTTCACCACAGGATAACCCGTTGCGAAAAGGCTGTGCAGCAGGCATCAGGACTGACATGCCAGCTATTGACCTTTGCCCGGGGCGGAGATCCGGTAAAAAAAATCGTCGATACCGGCAGGATACTGCGGGACGCCGCGTCATTCTCTCTCCACGGCTCCAATGTTGCCGTAGAAATGAAGATCAGCGACGATCTGTGGCACATCGAAGCAGATGAAGGGCAAATCGGCCAGGTATTCCACAACCTCCTCATCAATGCCGACCAGTCAATGCCCCAGGGCGGACTGGTGCGGGTCGAAGCCTCCAATTGCCGCCTTGCGGAGGATCAGGCGCCTTCACTGGATCCCGGAAATTACGTTCTTGTTTTGGTCATCGATCAGGGTACGGGAATAGCGCCGGAAAACCTGGACAAAATCTTTGATCCCTATTTCACCACCAAAGAGACCGGCACCGGCCTCGGCCTTACCGCACTCCATTCCATCGTCAGGAAACATGGCGGCCAAGTCCTGGTTTCCTCGCGAGTCGGGGCGGGCTCCGTATTCCGGGTCTACTTGCCGGCCCTTCCCGTTCATGCCGTGAACGGAAATGAAACTGAGAATGCGACACATCACTCCGCCGGCAAGGAGGAAAGGTATCTCCTGGTAATGGATGACGAGGAAATCATCCGGGATCTGGCGAAGGAGATGCTGTCCATTCTGGGGTATGATGTAAAAACCTGTTCATGCGGTGAAGAGCTGATCGATCGCTATGAATCGGCCATGAAAAGCGCGGGCAGACCAGATGCAGTCATCATGGATCTTACCGTTCCGGGTAATATGGGGGGATTGGATGCGGCAGGAGCAATCCTGGCTCTTGACCCCGATGCAAGGCTTATCGTTTCCAGTGGCTACTCCAACGACCCGGTAATGGCTAACTACCTGGCCTATGGCTTTTGCGAGGCGATTGTAAAACCATTCCGGGCGGAAGAACTGGAAGTTACCATGCGGCGCGTACTGGGCGCGTAACGGTGCCGCATTAGCGGAGACAAACAATCAGGAACGTTATCGTGATATACAAGATGGTGAAAAAAGTCCCCTTCCATTATCAGTGAAGGGGACTTTTGATCTGCCTGCTGTCTAACCGGAAATCCCAGTGTGGTATTCCTGCAGGCTGCGGATTTCCCCACGCCCCCTTCGGCTGGCGGCAATGCCTTTGGCTGCCGCGATTGCCGCTGCAATGGTGGTGATATACGGGACCTTGTACTGTATGGCCGCCTTGCGGATGTAGGAATCGTCGTGGAGGCTCTGCCGGCCTGCCGGGGTATTCACCACCAGCTGGATCTCCCTGTTTCTTATGGCATCGGCGATATTGGGGCGGCCTTCGTGCATCTTGAGGATGCGCTCCGCCTCGATGCCGTGCTCCTTCAGGCAGGCATGGGTGCCTTCGGTAGCCTTTATGAGGAAACCCAGGTCTGCAAAGCGGCGTGCGACTTCCAGCGCGCCCTGACGGTCGTGCTCTGAAACGGTGAGGAGCACCGTCCCTTCCAGGGGAAGGGTAGAAGAGGCCCCCTCCTGTGCCTTGTAAAAGGCGAGGCCGTAGTTGTCCGCCATGCCCAGGACTTCCCCGGTGGAGCGCATCTCCGGGCCGAGCACCGGGTCCACTTCAGGAAACATGTAAAAGGGGAAGACCGCCTCTTTGACGCCGAAGTGGGGCAGCGGGCGGCGCTTCAGGTTCATCTCCGACAGCTTTCTGCCGAGCATGACCCGGGTTGCTATGCGGGCCATGGGTATGTTGCAGACCTTGCTGACCAGCGGCACGGTCCGGCTGGCGCGCGGGTTTGCCTCGAGAATGTAGACCGTATCCTCGGCAATGGCGTACTGGATGTTCATCAGCCCGACCACTCCCATCTCCAGGGCGATCTTTTTCGTATATTCCTCAATGGTATCGATATGCCTTTGCGGAATGCTCACCGGCGGGATCACACAGGCTGAATCTCCGGAATGGATACCGGCCAGTTCGATATGCTCCATGACTGCCGGCACGAAGGCGTCAATGCCGTCGGCAATGGCGTCGGCTTCTGCCTCGATGGCGTTCTCCAGGAAACGGTCGATGAGAATCGGACGTTCGGGAGACACGTCCACCGCCTTGTGCAGATACTCCCTGAGCATCTCTTCGTCATAAACGATTTCCATGGCCCGGCCGCCGAGTACATAGGAGGGACGCACTATGAGAGGGTAACCGATGCGCGAGGCAATTTCAATCGCCTCGGGCAGGGTGCTGGCCATGCCCGACTCGGGCTGGGGTATGCCCAGCTTGCGCATTACACGGTTGAAACGGTCCCGGTCTTCCGCCAGGTCGATGGTCTCAGGGCTGGTACCGATGATTTTCACACCCGCCGCCTCCAACTCTCCCGCTATATTCAGCGGCGTCTGGCCGCCGAACTGGACAACCACCCCTTCCGGCTTTTCCTTTTCATAAATGGCCAGCACATCCTCGACCGTCAGCGGCTCGAAATACAGCTTGTCCGAGGTGTCATAGTCGGTCGAAACAGTCTCCGGATTGCAGTTAACCATTATGGATTCGAAACCTTCCTCGCGGAGCGCCATGGCTGTGTGGACGCAGCAGTAATCGAACTCGATCCCCTGGCCGATCCTGTTGGGGCCGCCGCCCAGGACCATTATCTTGCGCTTGTCGCTGACCGGCACCGTATCTGTAGCATTGTAAGTGGAGAAGTAGTAGGCGGCATTTTCCACTCCGCTGACCGGAACCGGTTCCCATGCCTCGACCATGCCGAGTGCGCTGCGCCGCTCGCGAACCGCTTTTTCAGGCACTCCCAGCAGTTTGGCCAGGTAGCGGTCGGCAAAACCGTCCTTTTTCGCCTGGACCAGGAGCGTGTCGGGGGGAAACTCCCCCTTATGGCGGAGAATTTCCTCCTCCAGCATCACCAGTTCCTTCATTTGCTGGAGGAACCATGGCTTGATATGGGTGCGGCGGTACAAGAGTTCGATGTCCGCCCCCTTGCGCAGCGCTTCGTAGAGAATGAACTGGCGCTCGCTGGAAGGCTCTGCAAGAAGGCCAAGCAGCTCTTCCAGGGTCTTCCCGTTGAAATCCCTGGCAAAACCCAGGCCGTAGCGGCCGATTTCCAGGGAACGGATCGATTTCTGCAAAGCCTCCTTGTAATTCTTGCCGATGCTCATAACCTCGCCGACGGCCCGCATCTGAGTGCCCAGCTTGTCTTCCGACCCCCTGAACTTCTCGAATGCCCAGCGGGCGAACTTGACCACGACATAATCGCCGGATGGAGTGTATTTTTCCAGGGTTCCGTCACGCCAGTAAGGGATTTCATCCAGGGTCATGCCTGCCGCGAGCATGGACGAGACAAGGGCGATGGGAAAGCCCGTGGCCTTGGAGGCAAGGGCCGATGAGCGGGAAGTGCGGGGATTTATCTCGATGACCACCACCCGGCCGGTTTTCGGGTCGTGGGCGAACTGGACATTGGTGCCGCCGATTACCTCGATGGCATCGACGATTGCGTATGAGTAGCGCTGGAGCCGGTCCTGGAGTTCCGGGCTTATGGTCAACATCGGCGCGGTGCAGTAGGAGTCTCCGGTGTGTACGCCCATGGCGTCCACGTTTTCGATGAAACAGACCGTGATCTTCTGGCTCTTGGCGTCACGCACCACCTCCAGCTCCAGCTCTTCCCAGCCAAGCACCGACTGCTCGATCAGCACCTGGCTCACCGGGCTGGCAGCCAAGCCGCGGCTGACTATGGCGGCGAACTCATCCTTGTTATAGGCGAATCCTCCTCCCGTCCCTCCCATGGTGTAGGCGGGACGAATGACCACCGGCAGTCCGATCCGTTCGATGATTTCCCATGCCTCTTCCATGGAGGTGGCGATGTCGCTGAGCGGGGTTTCTATGCCCAGGCGGGTCATGGTTTCCTTGAAAGTCTCCCGGTCCTCGCCCCGTTTGATGGCGTCCAGGTTGACGCCGATCACCCGCACGCCGTACTCGTCCAGCACCCCCCGGCGGGCCAGTTCGCTGGACAGGTTCAGGCCGGTCTGCCCCCCCAGGTTGGGGAGAAGGGCATCAGGGCGTTCCTTTTTTATGATCTCGGTGAGCGTTTCGGCATTGAGAGCCTCTATGTAAGTGGTGTCAGCCATCCCGGGATCGGTCATGATCGTGGCCGGGTTGGAGTTGACCAGCAGAATCTCGTAGCCCAGCTTGCGCAGGGCCTTGCACGCCTGGGTGCCGGAATAGTCGAATTCGCACGCCTGGCCTATGATGATCGGACCGGATCCGATTATCAGGACCTTTTTCACATCGTCTCTTTTTGGCATCAATGCCTCCTTGCCGGGTTGAATTGCCAACGAAAAGTCTGTTCGCCCGGATTTCCGGACGATACGAAACCTTGTGCTCAAATTACGTGCAACAATAGACCAAACATGGAGATGTCCGCAACATTTTTCATCATTTTACCAAATCTTCTCCAGAAAACCGCGGGACATGTACTCAAACTGCACAATGTTTGACCACAAAAAGAATCATATGATTTAACGGAAATAATATTTTGTAAACTTTTTCCGTATCCACCCGTTTTATAGTTTGAATCGAAGATGGAACTGCAAACGGAAAAGGGAGTCTTGCAACCGAGAGTCTTAGGGTTTGAGAGTGGAGGAATACAAGATGAAAAGACATATATTGTTTTCAACGGTTTTAATCCTGGCCACATGGTCAGCCGCGACCGCATCCAACGCACAGTTTACCATCAACCTGCCCGGTTTCGGGCTGAGCCTGCCGGCCCCCCCAGGCGTAGGGATCAACATCGGGTTGCCGGTGGTGCCCGCAACACCGTATCCATACCAGCCGGTAGCAGCAGCGCCCACATATCCCTACGATTACGAGACGCTGGACCTGGCTGCGCCTCCTGATTTCGTCGAACCGCCCGAACTGGGATTCTATGTTGCGGTAGGCGTCCCGTTTGATCTGTTCTTCTTTAATAACATCTACTATCTGTACAGGGACAATTGCTGGTATTCGTCACGTTACTACAACGGACCATGGGCAGGGATCTCCTACAATTATGTCCCCTATGCCCTGCACAGGTACCCGTTCGACAGAATCCATAACTATAGGGACAATTATTACGGACATTACCGGAGATATGGCTCATGGAACGGAGGGTCACATTTCCGGCCGGGAGCGCATGCAGTAGGAAGAGCGGGATATGACCGCAGCAGGTATGGCTACGCCAGGCCAAACAGCCCAAGTCAGGTTTATGGGAACAAGCCTTCATTCGGCGGGACTTCCTACAACAGGCCGGCCGCTCCCGGTTATGATTACAGGAGCAGATCGTCTTACGGCAGGACAAACAGCGGCCCGACCCAATACTATGGAAGCAGGCCAGATGCCGCCAGGTCATCCTCTCCCGCCCAGAGTTACGGGAACAGAGCGGCATATTACCGGCAGGACAGGCCGACTCAGGGCTTCACCGGCAGACCTGCTTTCAACAGGCCTGACAACGCCGTGAGCCAAGGCTCGAACAGGGCCGCCTACAGCAGGCCATACGGCCAGGCTCAAGGGGTCGGCAACAGGGTCACCTACAGCAGGCCGATGAACACCAGCCAGAGCTTTGGCAACAGGCCGTCGTTCAGCAGGCCCAATTCCGGCGGACAGGTTTTCCAGAACAGACCCGCTTTCAGCAGCCCGAGCAACGCGGGACGGAATTTCGGCAGCAGGCCTGCTTTCAACAGGTCACAAAATACGGGCCACGTCAACGCTTCCGACCGGGGTCACAGCAGCTTCGGTAACGGCGGTTTCGGAGGCCATGGCCGGGGCAGGTAGCAGGATCGTGGCACGCGGCTACATTAGAGGCGAGTTCTTCGGACCGAACTCCGAAACGGCAAAGGCCATTCCCTGGTAAAGGGCATGGCCTTTGTCGTTTGTAAAAGAAGATTCCTCATTTTTTCCACAATTGTTACATAATTACCTGATATCAACCCGTCATGAAGACAATCCACACTCATGACGGGGGATGGAATATGACGCGTTCATTGCCTCAAAGCAAGAACATCTGGATCAATACGATTGGCAAAGAACCCGATCTGGCCATGATCGAATACCTTAAGAACCGCGGAAACCTGGTGACCGTGATAAGCCGGCATCAGGAAAGCGCAACCTCGCTGCCCCTGCCGGAAACCGACATTGCGGTGCTCGACCTGTCGACATCCATCGCGAATTCACTGCCTGTCGTAGTCCGTATACGGGACGGCTACCAGGGCCCCTTGATCGTGATCGACAGCAACCCGGTTGAAGCACACCACATACTTATCCTGGAAATCGGCGCCGACGATTACCTGGGAAGGCCGCTGAGCATTCCGCTGCTTTCAGCCAGGATCCACGCATTGGCCAGAAGGACCGGTCCGGCAAGGATCGAGTCTTCCACATCGGTAAACATCGGCAGCCTGCAGATCGATGCAGGCAACAGGGAAGTCTCGCACCGCGGGGAACCCGTCAACCTTACAACCGCGGAGTTCAACCTGCTCTGGTACCTGGCCTGCAACGCAGGCACGGTTGTCAGCCGCAACGACATACATCTCGCCATCTACAACCGGGAACACAACGGTCTCGACCGGTCCATAGATATGTACGTCTCAAGGCTCCGTAAAAAACTCGGCGACGACCCTTCCAGACCGCGCCTGCTCAAGACAATCAGAGGCGGCGGCTATCTCATCTCCAGCCTTTCCTCCTGACCTCTGCAGCGTTACCCGACCTCGAACTTGTAACCAACGCTGTAAACGGAATGGATCAGTTCCGTTTCGGGCGCCACCATGGCGATCTTCTTGCGAAGCTTCTTTATATGGCTGTCAATCGTCCGATCGGCGACGATCCGTTCGTCCGGATAGATGTGGTCCATCAACTGCTGCCTGCTGTAGATCCGGCCCGGGTTTGCGGCCAGGTACCGGAGAAGCTTGAACTCCACGGCGGTGAGCTCCAGGTCCCTGCCGTCAAGTGTGGCCAGATATCGCGCTTCATCCAGGACTAGCCCCGCGGAATGCAATGAAGCCGTCCCGCCGGCCCTGCGGAGTACCGCCTTGACCCTGGCCACCACCTCTCGCGGGCTGTACGGCTTGCAGATGTAATCATCGGCGCCCAGTTCCAGGCCGAGCAGGCGGTCTATTTCCTCGACCCTGGCGGTGGTGATGATGATGGGCACCGAAGAGAAGGAACGGATCTCCCTGCAGATATCCAGCCCTCCCTTTCCCGGCAGCATCAGATCGAGCAGAATCAGGTCCGGTTCATGTTCCCGCACCCACGGCAGCACCAGAGTCCCATCTGCCAGGCAGCAGCTTTCGTAATCGGCCTGACGCAGGTAATCCGCCACTATCCCGGCGAGCTTTTCCTCATCCTCCACGATCAGTATGATGCCGTTCATCAGCGCCTCTCCTCTTTCGGCAGCTCAAGACGTATCCACACGCCTCCCAGCAAGGAAGGACAGGCTGTTATGCTTCCTGCATGCGCCTCAGCGATATTCCGGCATATCGCCAGACCGAGCCCTGCGCCGCCAGTGGACCGGTTGCGTGACGAATCCACCCGGTAAAGCCTCTCGAAGAGCTTTTCCAGTTCGTCAGCCGGGACTCCCGGAGCCGAGTCCTGGAAATCGACAACGACACCGGCGCCGCTCCAGTCCATCCTTATCTCCAGTCTCCCTCCCGGATCGGTATATTTCAGCACGTTGTCCAGCAGATTGGAAAAGAGCTGCTGCAGCCGTTCCCGGTCGCCGAAAATCCTCGCCTTGCCCTCTCTGCTCCGCTCCTCGCAGATCGTAATTTCCTTGGCAGCGAACTCCTGGCGATAGGAATCCAGGATTTCCGCCAGCACTTCTTCCAGGTCGAGATCCTCCTTGCGGTAGGTCAGCGCACCCGCATCAGACAGGGAAAGCTGGTAGAGGTCATCGATCAGGCGGGAAAGCCGGAGGATGTCAGCATGGATGGAATGGATCGTTTCTGCAGTCGGCTGGCGGACACCGTCCTGCAGCGCTTCCACTTCGCCGCGCAGGACCGCCAGCGGCGTGCGCAATTCGTGGGAGATGTCGGCGATCCAACGCCGCCGGGCACGTTCGTTCTTCTCCAGGGCCAGCGCCAGCTCGTTGAAATCCCTGCCGAGCCTGCCCAGCTCGTCGTCGGACGTGGCCGGAACCCTGGTGGCGTATTTTCCCGCCGCAAGATGGTGAGTCGCTGCCGCCAACACCCGCAGGGGCTTGACCAGGCGCCGGGCCATGAGCAGCGACAAACCGGCGGAAAGAAGCACGACAACAGCCGCAACCAGGGCGAAAGCGATTTTTTGCTCCCTCAAGAAACGCTGCTGTGGAGGATCGGAAAGACCGGTGCGGGGCGCAACCCCCAGGTATCCGACCGTCCTGCCATGGACCTTGAGGGGAGTCATTTCGCTTCCCGCGATATCGCCAGCCTGTCCCGCGATAACGCTCCTGTGCGCATCCATAAGAAACACACGCTCTTCGAGTCGGTGACGACCGGGTGGAGGCAACGGCTTGGGAACAGGGGGCGTTCCCTCTCCCGGATGCCCGGGATGGGGCTCCCCTGGATGCGGTCCGTGTTCAGGCATGGAAGTTGCGGCCAGCCGGGTCAGAAGCGCTGGATCACGCCGCACCGCATGCCAGCCGGGGTCCTCGCTGTACTTCTGTTCCAGCTTAGCCGCCAGACGCGAGACTGCCGTCTTTTCCAGCGAGTCCACGTAGCGCAGAAACCCGCGGTGGACGCTCCACTGCATGATCAGGACCGCACTGATCACCGCCAGGCCCGCTGCAATGAGGATTGCCAGAAACAGTTTGTGCGTCAGACCCATGTTCACGCCCTATTCCTTCCGGTATCGCCGTTCCCTGAAGTTTTATCATAAACATGCGTCACCGGACAGTCACATTTCAAAAACAGCTGCATTTCCTCATTTTTTCCACATTCCCCGGACATCCAAGATACTTCAGAGCCCCTGGAACATCAAAAGGAACCGCGAGCAAACCTTCGACCCGGATATTCCTTCTTTACTCCGGACAGATTTCGCATCGAATTTTACCCCACCCCAATTTTTAATTGACACCTCCTAACCCTTTGTGCTAGTTACGTTAGCAATATTTTATTTATTATTTCAAATCATAACATTCTATCTTCATCTGAACAGCCTTAATGCTAGGAGGCCTCAATGATATACCGGATGCAGGAGGCATGCCTTAACCTTGAAGGCGAATGGCTGGACCAGACCGTTAACATTCTTACCGCGCAGCATCTTGCCGTCCGTGGCGCAAACATTACCATAACCAGGGAACCGCTCCCGAAAGGGATGGAGCTCGACGCTCACGTCAGCCAGCAGAAACAAATCCTGGCAAGGGAGCTCGAAGACTTTATCCTGCTTTCGGAAAATCCGTGCACTGTGGACGGGCAATCCGCCCTGGTCCTGGAATTCACCTGGAAGCAGCAGGATACCCGGCTGCATCAGATGGCGCTGGCGGTATCGGCAGCCAACGATGTCGTGAACATAACCGCCACCATGCCCGGCCCGGGTGACGAATCGTGCCGCAATGCGCTGCTATCAGTTATGATGAGCTTCACATTCCATCCCTCCCCGGGTACTGAGGAAGGCTCTGAGCAATGAGCGGTTCAGTCGACATCACTGGTGCCCCCGCAAACAACAAGGCGGTCACAGTTCACGCAATAGAAACCGGTGGACATTGGACCAGCCTGGCTGTAGGTGGCGGACTCATTGCTAAGGGCGCGTACACCGCTTTCGGCACAGGTGGTTCGTATGCCGCAGCATGCTACTGCATTCCCTTTGCCGGCCTGGTCGTCGGAGCCCTGGCCGGGGGATTCATATCCGATAAGCTGGGATGCGACGAAAAAATGGTCAACTGGCTCGGGGAGCTGCAGCTGGCCGTTCCGGGACCCAACCCGGCAGTGCGCGGTGACAAGATCGCACACAGCCACGCCTTTGCAGGCGCGGTCGGGGGCCTGATCGCAGGCGCCGTGATCGGTGCGGTAGTCGGACTCGGTGTTGCCGCCATAATCGCGTCCGGCGGCCTGGCGACTCCCCTTGTCATCGGCGCTGCCGCGGGTCTTTCCGCCGGTCTCTCCGGCGGTTTCATCCAC
>JAYFNT010000002.1:0-376577 GCA_034933285.1 Geobacteraceae bacterium
ATGAACTCGGGGATGTCGTCTTCCAGCTTCTGCCTGAGGAGGGCGTTGAGGAAGGCGGTCCCTTCGAAGAGCCTCTCCACTCCCTGGTCGGCCAGGGGGCCGCTCATCATCGGTGCAAGGTTGGGGTGCTCTTCGACGTACCGGGCCGCCAGTTTGTCCAGGGCGGCCCGCTCCTCCCGGTAATGGTCGATGAAGGTGCGGCTCTGCCGCGGAGCCCGGCCTGACTTGCGGGGGGTGCGGATTCCCGGCACGGCCGCCATGCGGAACACGGCGCTCACTTCGCCCAGGCTGTCGCCGGAGAAGCACCAGGTGTTGAGCCCGAGACGGGCCTCGGGGTCGCCGGGAACGCCAGGGACAGTTCGGGGCGTATGCGGACCCGCTCCTGCCAGGGGATGCCGGGTATGCCGGCTTCGCCTGGCAGGGTCCAGGTACCGGCGGGCAAGCCGCATGACCTGGACGAAGGAGAATTCGTGACCCCTTTCCAGTAGTTCGTCTAGCAGCGTTTTTATTCCTGACGCAGGGGGCAAAGATGCCTCTTTATGCAAACCGTAAAATTAAACAATCATTATTAATATAAATTAAATAACAATGGACTTACGGTTGTGTCAAGTGATTATTGAAACAAAGCGGCTTAGAAAACAACGAATGGAATGGTGATGTGACTGAAAAAAGGGCGTGAGGGTTGGTAACCGTGTGCGAGATAAAATATCAGAATGGAGGTTTTCCCGGTGCGGCTGTCAGTCGGGTTGGAGGATGGAGATGACCTGGTCGGGGAGCTGGACAGCCTGATCAATGGCTGACATTGGGAAACCGATTGTCAAACTATCCTTTCCGGGGCGGAGAAAACTTTCATCTTTTCACGTGTGGCATAACAACAAAGAGTAATGTTGGCCCGGAGCGCACAGTCAATGCCCGAGCTTATAGGCGCCGACTTGGAGATTATCAGCGGGATACCTGCCCGGACAGCCTTCATGACCATTCCTGCAGGTTGTCTTCCCGAGGAAACCAGGAACAATTTGGACAGGTCGTCACCGTTCAGGAAAGCCATGCCCACGACCTTGTCGATCGCGTTATGGCGGCCTATGTCGAGCGCCTTGTACATGAGGTTGCCGTCGGCATCAACCAGGCTCGAGCTGTGTGCGCCTCCCGTTTTGTCCTGCGTCACGTCGTACAGGTGTTTCATGCTGTCCAGAAGCACATCGGCACGGAAAGTCTGTTTCACTGGCAGCACGATGTCATCATCCCTTTTTTCCCAGTTTACCCCGATGCAGCCTGAAGATCGCAGCTCGTACCATACGTCGAAGTGCTCGAACGACCTGATGGTCAGCAATACCCAGCTGTCTTTTTCCTCGACATTTTCTATATCAACCCTTTGCTTTACCGCCCCCTCAGTCACCATGTAACCAACGGCAAGCTCCTTGTGAAAATCGGGAGTAGTTACGATTGAAGAGAGCTTTGTACCATTGACGAGCAGTTCGATGGTTTCCTCGACCATGACCGGGTCGGTAGCCGGTTCCCTGCCGTCGCGCGTGATCTTTGTCGCGGCGTATTCCCGTACCGGTTCGTCCGGCCGAGCATCCGGGGATGAAACTTCGAGCGTCACGATGGAATATCCTTCCTTCTGTTCCTTTCCCAGAATCCTGTGCCCCTCTGCCTTGAGGGTCCGGGAGACATTCCTGATCGGTTCGCCGTCATCCAGCATGAACTGCACGATTTCACCCGGATCGATCATTTCCAGGGCGAGCTTCGCCTTCACGAAGTTTGTCGGACAGCCGACTCCGCGCAAATCTATGATGTGCATGTCTCCTCCATGGGAAGGGATTTCTCCGGGACCGGACAACAGCGGACCGTGACAGGTCGGCATGAGCGGATTTTGTAATAATGGAACCTGCAGCCATTTTTACGCTTGAGGATGTGCCGGTGAATCTGATGATAACGACTTTTTTCAATTATTGCAAAAGCTTCCTCTCGCATGAGTAATGCAATGGCAATTCCTGGAGAGAAACATTTGCCATTTGACCCGGACTTGGTAAATTCATTAATAGAGGAGGAAGTCATGAGCGAAGCCCGATTCGTCGACGTGACCGAAGAAGCTGCGGAAGCCGGGTTTTGCTGCCAGGTCCTGATGACCGAGCGGGTATGGAACTTGTGTTGCCAGTGGACCGAGCTGGACAATGCGTGCCAGGGGTATCAGAAACAGGATGCAAGGGTATGGGATGTGTTCTCTGTACCGGCGACAAAGCTGAAGATCGGTTTTGCGGGCGGCTGCACCGAGAACGAATTGCTTACTTCCCATGGACTCAGGTACCAGATTTATTGCCTCCTTAGGGGCGGTAACCGGGAAGCCAGCCTGATAACCCTGCGAATGCTCCCGGCGACCTTCAACGATGACACCCACGGCTTGATAGTCTCTTTTCCGGACGAAAGCCTCTGATCGCCGTACAGTTATTTTGATACAACTCGATACAACTGTCTCAATTGTCAGATTGCAGTCGGCAACTGCGAGCAGTTTTGACACTGGAATGGGAGGTGTGAAATCAATAAATATCTGAATAACAAGTAGTTGCGGATTGGTTGACGATGTAGCACTTTGATTGGCATGTGTATTGCTATTATTCTTGCAAAGACGGCGAATCCCATTCGTCAATCTTCTCTTTCGTTGTTGGAGGCGGTTCTGATGCCAACAGAACCGCCTCCCCCCCTCCTGTCGTCTCATTTCTTTCCGGAAACCGGTTACGACTGCTTGTTCCTCATCTAATGCTTGTCCAACTCCCGCTTGTCTTTTCAACATGACCTGTACGGCAGCCACTTGCGTGATACAATTGACAAAAGTCTAAAGAAGATGCCTTGTTTCTCCCGGTCTGGCCTGGTTGATTGACAACGCATAAGGAATTTCCAAATGCGTGGCTGCGTTGGACCGGCTTCAATCACCCGTATACATATGCAGAAGTGGAGAACTGATGACGAAGAAGACGGCTTTCTGGATTTTTATGCTGGGCACTCTCTCGTCAGCGGCGCTTTTCCTCGGGCTTACCTGGGACATGCACCGCCAGGTGGATGCCCTTTCCCGTGCCGACAGGCTGTCCGACACGGTGGTGGCGGGGAAAAAAGCGTTTGAAAAACATAATTGCAACGATTGCCAAACGAATCTCGGCTTCGGGGGATACTATGCGCCTGACCTGACTAAAGTGGTACAAAGGATTGGCGAAGACGGGGTGCGTTACCGGATCAAGCATCCCGAGCATGCTTTTGCCGCTTCGATGCGCAAGATGCCGCAGCAGAAAATTTCCGATGCCGATACGGAAAATCTGTTGTCTTTTTTCAACTGGGTCGGGGAAATCGACAACGGCGACTGGCCTCCGCAGGACAGCAGAAAACGCCTTACCCGCGGCGAGAAACGGATGGTCGCCATGGCGGGAGTCACGCCCGGAGCGGCGGTGTTCCAGGAAAAGGGCTGCATGAACTGCCATTCGCTGCACGGCAGGGGCGGAACCTTCGGCCCGGCGCTCGACATCATTGGCCGCAAGCTTACCATGGAGCAGATCGAGCATTACGTAAAGGAGCCGAAAAGCGTCAATCCGGATGCCATGATGCCGCCCCAAACTGATCTTTCGGACCGCGAACTGGAAGAAGTCGCCAGATTCCTCGCAGGTTTGAAATAGAGGGACTGAAAATGGAATATCGATCCCAAGGCATCGCCCACTGGTATTTCAGGATTGCCCTCGTTCTCTTCGCGCTGCAGGTCATCATGGGGCTCTGGCTTGCCTTCAACTACACATTCACGGTTCCGCAGCATATCGTGGACGTCTTTCCCTTTGCCACGGCACGGGCCATTCACACCAACCTGCTGGTCCTCTGGATGCTGCTGGGATTCATGGGGGGCGCATATTACATCGTCCCTGAGGAAACCGGCAGCGACGTCTACTCGCCGAAGCTGGCCTGGCTCCAGCTGATAGCTTTCGTTGCCACCGGGGTAATCGCCATTGCCGGGGTACTGCAGACTTACCTGGAGCGTATTCTGGGCTTGGGATACATGACCGCCCAATCGTACATGCGATTCTGGATGGGTGCTACCTTTGTCTTGGGGATCTTTTTCCTGGCAGGGGTAGTTGTTACGGTTGTTGACCTGCTGTTTTTGAAACCTGCTGCAAGAAGAGCCGAACAGGGAGGGGCGTAGTGAAAGTCCGGGACCCCGGGCCGAATTCCGGGCAAACGGCTTTCACTGCCATGATTGACGGTTGCCAGCGCATTTGCTACATTCGTATCTTCCATGTTCCCGGAAAAAGTCTGTCAGGATCACAAAGGGGCTGGCATGATCAAGAAACTGTTCAAGATATTTTTGCTCTTTTTAGCGCTGCTGATTCTCTTCACTGCTTTCCAGTGGTCGCAGACCAAGCGCAAACTGGCCGCCTATTGCCGTGAGACGACCGCCGGATCATCACTGGCCGGGGCCAGGGAAAGGGCGTTGCGGGAGGGGTTCCGTTTCATCGACAGCTCTTCTGACGGAGGCGGCAGGAGAACAGCCCTGGTGACGGCAAGCGGGGTCATGGGGCGCATTGTCTGCGAAATCGAGCATGACGGCGACCGGGTGATCAAGGCTTCGCTGAACAAAAATGATTGACAGGCCGGGCGGTTGAAAAAGTGACGGAAAGCCGGCAAAGAGGAGATAAGCAATGAAACGCGGGCAGTGTCCCAAATGCGGATCCGGCAGGGTTATGCATAATGCCCGTGTAATCGACCGCAATGGCGAGTATCCGGATCAGATCCTCTCGGTGCGCATTGAGACGAAACCGGAAGCGCTTTTGTTCAAGGGAGCAAAAGAATTCGAGTTGAATGCGCATATCTGCGGCGAGTGCGGCTACGCGGAGTTGTATGCGGCGGAGCCGGGCAAGCTTTGGGATACCAATTTGTCGAGCCAGGGGAATGGAACTCCGCAGGGAAAGCGGTAAATCATCCTCATTCATCTACGGATTAAAAAATACGCGTTCACTCCGTGCATCTTGCGGATTGCGCATTACGAGATAGAATTAATAAAACCTTGACAACATCCAAGCCGTGAAGGAGGGAAAAATGAAAAAGGTACTCGTTCTCGTTTGCGCGTTATCATGCATCATGCTTACTGCAAGCTGGGCAATGGCTGACAGTATCAATGGCAGAATAGGCCTTACCGGCCGCATCGGCATCCTGGCGCCGTCCGACAGCGACACATATTACAGTACCATTGAAACTGATGCCGGTTTCGTCGGAGGAGGCGGTCTTATCATCGGACTCCTCAACAATTTCGCATTGGATTTAGACGTTACGTACGCATCATTTGAAGGCAACGATTGGTGGGGTCGTGAACATGATTTCGATACCACCAATATCTCGCTGGGACTACAGTACCGCTTTGCCAACCTGCCGGTACGGCAACTCGTCCCTTACGTAGGCGGTGGCGTGGATGTCTTGATAAATAATTCCTCGGATTTCGCCGGCTACAAGGCTGACGTCGACACGGTGGTGGGGGGGCATGTAAGCGGCGGGGTTGATTACTTCCTGACGAGGAATTTTGCCTTGACCGCTGAAGTCAGAGCCGTAGTAGCTCCTGAGGCTGATATCAAGAACCAGGCAGGTGAAAAGGTTGGCGAATACGACCCCACCAGCTTCTCCACGACCTTCGGCTTCAGGGTGTTCTTCAACTGATTTCGCAATTCATGCTTCCGTGACAAAAAAGGCGGCCTTTCCAGACCGCCTTTTCTTTTTTGCGATGTATCGCAGGATTACGGTTTCCAGACCTTGCCAGACATTGAAAAACTGGTGTATAGTTCTCATTTTATTGCCGCCCTGTGAACGGAAGGACGACCTGTCATGGAATACCTGAAGATCCTGAAGAAATCTCTTCTTTTTTCAGGCCTCAACGAAGAGAACCTCTCGGAAGTGTCGGCCATTGCGACCAAGCGGACCTATGCCAGGGGAGAGGTACTTTTTTCCGAAGGCGAGCCCGCGGAGGGGTTTTTCCTGGTTGCCACGGGCAGCGTAAAACTGTCCAAGATATCGTCGGACGGCAAAGAGAAGGTCCTGCACTTTGCCTACCCTTCGGAAACGTTTGCCGAAGCCGCCTTTTTCGGCGACGGCCGCTACCCGGCCGAAGCCCGTGCCCTGGAGAAGGTGGAGACGCTCTACTTTCCCCGTGATGCGTTCATGGGGCTTTTGGAGAGGAACCCGCGCTTCTCGCTCAACCTGATCGTCACGCTCTCGCTTTCGGTGCGCCGTTTCGCCCGCCAGATCGAGGAACTCACCTTTGCCGAGGTTCCGTCCCGGCTGGCCGCCTACCTGATCGAAATTTCGGAGAAAAAATCTACCACCTACCAGGGGACCACCTATCTTGACCTGGAGATCAGGAAGGGAGAGCTGGCTTCCCACCTGAGCACGGTCAGCGAAACACTTTCCCGTGCCCTGAAAAAGCTGAAAGACGAAGGGGTGATCGATGTCAAAGGGAGCAGGGTGGTGATCCACAACATGCCCCGCCTCAGGGAGATTGCCGGCAAATAGCGGCAACCCGATTGCAGGGCGGGCTCGGTAATACTGCGCGCGGCGAAAGTTTTGCGTTAATATTTGCATTTTTGCATGCAAATTTTATATAGTGAAAACACAACAAAAAATCAGGGAAGCATATGATACGCACAATATTGACCTATCCGAACCCGGAGCTGAAGAAAAAATCAGCGCCGGTTGCCATAATAACCGACAAGATCCGCGAACTGGTCCGGGACATGGCGGAGACCATGTACGATGCCCCCGGCGTCGGCCTTGCCGCTCCCCAGGTCGGGGTTCACCAGCGGGTGATCGTGATCGACGTTTCACCCAAGGATGAGCAGCCGAACCTCATCGTTGCCATCAACCCGGAAATCGTCCATGCCGAAGGAGAATCCTACGAAGAAGAGGGCTGCCTTTCGGTGCCCAGGTATGCCGCCAATGTCCACAGGCATGCCAAGGTCGTGGTCAAGGCGCTCGACCTGGAGGGTGAAGAGGTCACCTACCGGGCCGACGGACTGCTGGCCATCGCGTTCCAGCATGAAATCGACCACCTGGACGGCACCCTGTTCGTGGACCATCTCTCTCCCCTTAAAAAGGACATCTTCCGCAAGAAGTACCGCCAGATGGTTGAGGAAGCCCGGGTGGGCGACTGATGGGAAAGCTGCGCGTCGTTTTCATGGGGACACCGGTATTCGCCTGCCCGACCCTGCAGCGCCTCGTGGACCGGGGAGATGAAGTCGTTGCCGTGGTCACCCAGCCCGACAGGCCGAAAGGGAGGGGACAGAAACCGGTTCCGCCGCCGGTGAAGGAACTGGCGGAGCGCCACGGGATACCCGTGCTGCAGCCGGCCAGGGTTCGGGCGTCCGAGTTCGTCGACCGGATGCGGGAAATCGCTCCTGACCTGGTCGTGGTGGTCGCCTTCGGGCAGATCCTGCCCAAGTCCCTCCTGGATATTCCCCGCTACGGCTGCATCAATGTCCATGCCTCGCTGCTTCCCCGCTACCGCGGCGCCGCTCCCCTCAACTGGTGCATCATCAACGGCGAGACCGAGACCGGGGTGACCACCATGCTCATGGATGTGGGGCTGGATACCGGCGACATGCTGGTAAAGAGGGTCACGACCATCGATCCTGAGGAAGATGCCAGGTCATTGCATGACCGCCTGTCGATTCTTGGCGCGGAGGCGCTTGAAGAGACGCTTGAGCTGCTTGCGGCCGGTCGTCTTTCTGCCGAGAAACAGGATGATTCGCTGTCATGCTACGCTCCGATGCTGAAAAAGGAAGACGGCCTGATCGACTGGAACAGGGAGCCGGTAGCGGTCAAGAATCTTGTGCGCGGCATGAATCCGTGGCCCGGCGCTTTCACCTGCCTGGACGGCAAGCTGGTCAAGGTATTCCGGGTGGCGACAGGGGGAGGCATCGGAGTGCCGGGTACTGTTTTGAAGGCTGACCGTGACGGCATAGAGGTCGCCTGCAACGGCGGCAGCGTGCTGCTGCAGGAACTTCAATTGGAAGGCAAGAAACGTCTTCCGGTCCGCGACTTCCTGGCCGGCTGCAGAATCGGGCCTGGCGCGGTCTTGGGCAGGGGGAACTGATTCCATGTCCGGTGCGGATTCGCGCAAAAACTTCGCAGGCAAGTCATTGTTCGTGGTGCTGATGGCAGCGGCCTGCCTGCTCATTACCGGCGTACTGGTCTTTTTCTGGTGGGTGGAGGACGCCGGCCTTGCTGCCGTGCACCCGTATCTTCCGGTCATCACCTCGTATTTCCTGGGTTTCCTGATCCTGGTCATGGTTGCCGGGACCAGCCTTCTGCTGGTAACGACTCTGCTCGGCAAGGACATCCTGGTGACCCGTCTTTTGCGTGGGTTGGCCATCAGGCTGCTCCTCCCGCTGATCGAATTCCTCGGCAGGATGGCGGGGATTCACCGGGACAGGATCCGCCAGTCCTTCATCTCCATGAACAACAGCCTGGTGATTTCCCAGCGTCCGAGGGTCAAGCCGGACCGCGTCCTCATCCTCCTTCCCCACTGTCTCCAACTGGTGGATTGCGACATCAAAGTGACCGGCGACATCGGGAAATGCGCCCGCTGCAACAGGTGCGACATCTCGGGACTGGCCGGGCTGGCGGAGAAGTACCGCATCCATATCTCGGTCGTAACGGGCGGCACGCTGGCGAGAAAGGTCATCATGGACAAGCGGCCCAAGCTGGTGATCGCGGTGGCATGCGAGGGAGACCTCACTACCGGGATCAGGGACTGCTATCCGTTGCCGGTGCTGGGAATCCTCAACGAACGGCCCTTCGGGCCCTGTGTCAACACCTCAGTCGATACCGCCAAGATAGACGATGCTCTCCGGGCGGTCGTCAGCTAGGTGAATCCCTTCCCTGGTGAAAAGTCATTTCAATGAAGTCTCTTGTCGCTGAAAAAGCGCTGCTGCGAATCCGGGATGAGATCCGGGCCGCCAACGGCAACGAAGTCTTTTTTCTCGGACGCACCGATGAAAACGGTGTCGTGGTGGAAGCGGAGCCTCTTGCCAGGGGGAGCAGGGACGCAGTCGCCGCCATAATAATCGCCACATCCTTCGGTGACGTGGTCATCCACAATCATCCCTCCGGAGATCTCACGCCTTCAAACGCCGACCTGGAGATCGCCTCGATCCTCGGCAATCAGGGTGTGGGCTTCTACATCGTCGATAACGGGGCGGAGCGTTGCTATCAGGCGGTGAACGCTTTTACCAGGAGAACCGTCGAGAGCCTTTCCTGCCCGGAGATCGAGCAGTTCTTCGCCCCGGGCGGCGTCCTGTCCGGAAGCCTGGAAGGATATGAATACCGCGAAGAGCAGACCCGCATGGCCTTTGCCGTGGCCGAAGCATTCAACGGCGAGAGGGTCGCGGTCATCGAGGCCGGTACCGGTACCGGCAAGTCCCTTGCGTACCTGCTTCCCGCCGTTCTCTGGGCGATCCGCAACCGTGAGCGTATCGTCATTTCCACCAATACCATCAATCTCCAGGAACAGCTCATCAGGAAGGACATCCCATTTCTCCAGCAAAAGGGAAATCTTGCCTTCAGGGCGGTACTGGTGAAGGGGCGCTCCAACTATCTCTGCATGCGCAAGCTGGCCTCGGTGGAGAAAGAGCCTTCACTGTTCAGGGACGATGGCAAGGCCGGCGAACTGGATGCCCTCCTGGAATGGAGCAGGAAGACTGCCGAAGGGTGCAGGAATGACCTGAGCTTCATCCCGACCAGCGACATCTGGGATGAGGTTTGCTGCGAGGCCGACCAGTGCGGCAGGGCGAAGTGCGCCCATTACGGGAAATGTTTTTTTTACACTGCCCGCCGTGAGGCTGCCGGCGCCGACATACTGGTTGTCAACCATGCGCTCCTGCTGGCTGATGTGGCATTGCGCAGCGAAACCGGCTACGATTCGTCTGCTGTGCTGCCTCCTTTCACCCGGCTGATTTTCGATGAAGGCCACCATGTGGAAGATGTGGCCACCAGTTTCTTTTCCTCCCGCATCTCCCGCCAGGTACTCCTGCAGGTTCTCGGCAGGCTCCAGCACCCGAGGAAACCGCAGCGGGGCGTCCTTCCGCAGCTCTCCGCGCGAATTTCCAGGGATATGCCTGAAGAACTGGAAACACTCTACCTGGAAATTTCGGGAATACTGGAAAGCAGCCTTCTCCCGGGTCGGATATCCCTGGCGGACAAGGTCACTTCGGTGCTGGATTCCCTTGGACTTGCCCTGCTTTCTTACCTTAAGTGCGGCATCGACAGCAAGGGAGAGCACAAGCTCAGGGTAACCGGCCCGCTCTACGGGGAAGACTTCTGGAAAGAGACCGAACAGGCCGTCCATGGCCTCATAAGAGAACTGACAGAGTATACTTCCTGCCTGAAGTCCTTTTTCCGCGCCTGTGAACAGCTTCCTGAGGCCGTTCTCGCAAAGCTTTCCGGCAGCCTGATCGACTTGCGCGGCATCAGGGGCAGGCTGGAGGGTATCGTTCACGACCTGGGGCTTTTCCTGGCGCGGGACGAGCAGGCCTGCCACTGGTTCGAAGCAAGGAACGGCGGCAAAGGGGGGATGACGGTACGGCTTTGCTCCTCGCCGATCGAGGTGGCGGATTCCATTAAATCCGTTATCCTGGACAAGTTCAGGACTGTTGTGCTTACGTCCGCCACACTGGCGGTCGGCGGCCGGTTCGATTATCTGGAGAAGAGAACCGGCATCGATCTGCTTGACAGGTCCAGGGTTACGGAACTCCTTCTCGCTTCGCCCTTCGACTATGAACGCCAGACCTTCATAGGCATACCCGACGACATGCCGGAGCCCACTGATCGTGATTTCGCGGCCGCGCTCAGGGAGCGCCTGCTGGAGTGCCTGATCATCTCCGAGGGAAGGGCCTTCGTGCTCTTCACTTCCTACGATCTCCTGACGCGGGTTTATTCCTGGCTCCGCGAGCCCCTGGAAAAGGCCGGGCTGACACCAATGCGCCAGGGCGAGATCAACCGCCATCTGCTGCTCAACCGGTTCAGGAAGGAACGCAACACCGTGCTGTTCGGCACCGATTCATTCTGGGAGGGAGTGGATGTCCAGGGCAGGGCGCTGGAGTTGGTCGTGATCACCCGGTTGCCGTTCCGCGTGCCCACTGAGCCGATCCTGGAGGCCAGGGCCGAGCATATTTCCTTCACCGGCGGGGACCCGTTCATGGAATATACGGTTCCCCAGGCGGTAATTAAGTTCAAGCAGGGTTTCGGCAGGCTGATACGGAGCCGGGATGACCGGGGCGCCGTCATGATCTTCGACAGACGGGTGTTTTCCAGGAACTACGGCAGGATTTTTCTCGATTCCCTGCCCAGGGCAACGGTCACCAGGGGGCCGAGCGGGGTGGTGCTGCAGGGGATGGAGAGGTTTTTCAGGGAGTTGGGGGGGCTGCATGAGTGTTCGGCAGATACTTGAATTGCTTGTGAAATCCCCCTCGGTCCCCCTTTCGCAAAGGGGGATGCGGCGACTCTTTTTTGCGAAGGGTGAAAATAACTCCTTGGGGGGCTCTATCCACTAACCTTTCGAAACAGGAGGATATACCCCCCTTTATGAAAGGGGGGGCAGGGGGGATTCACGACAGCGCCCGTGCCACGGTCAGGACCGAGACTTCGCGGGCGCCGGCCCGTTTCAGTGCCCTGGCGCATTCCGTGACCGTGCTGCCGGTTGTGTAGACATCGTCCACCAGCAGGAGACGCTTGCCGTCAAACTGTTCCGGGCGGGCGACGCCGAATGCGTTGCGCACGTTCCGTTCCCGCTCAGCTGCAGCCAAGCCGGTCTGGGGCTCGGTCCAGCGCAGACGGCGGAGATTGTCCACCGAAAGGGGAATGCCCCACTCTTTTGCCACTACGGCCCCGAGCAGCTGGGACTGGTTGAAGCCGCGCGCTCTCAGGCGCCGGTCGTGGAGCGGGACCGGAACGATCAGGTCCGCGGCGGCATCAGTCCTGAAATTTTCCGGAAAACGGCTCGCAAGAAGCCCCAGCGGGCGGGACAGGTGAGCTTTCTTCCCGTATTTGAAGCGGTGGACGAGATCCTGCACCGGACCGTCAAATCCGACGGCTGCCCGTGCCCTTTCGAACGGACGCGGTTTGGTCAGGCATGTCCCGCACAGGTGGTCGATTCCGCCTTCCCTGGCATGGGGAAGGCCACAGACCGGGCAGAGGGGAGAGGTGACGGTACGGATTTTCTCCCGGCAATCGGGACAGATGTGAATCTCCGCATGCCCCGGGATGAAAGCCTTGCAGCAATGGCAGAGCGGCGGAAAGAGTATGTCCAGAAGCGCCTTGAGCAGCAATGGCTCAGAGCCCCATGTCCTCGTTGACCACGAGCACCCGCACATCGGTGTACCTGGGCTTCCGCTCCAGCACGACGGTAATCCGGCAGATCCGCTCCGGTGAGCCGCAGTCGCTGCAGAAACCGGTTTCAGCGCAGGGGGTCTTGTAGTTCAGCCGCCTGGCGTTGGGCGGCGAAGCCCAGTTTTTCACCCTGTTGATCGCATCCTGGATGCTGCCGTCCACCAGCTTATTGCGGCCCACCACCACGATGACTTTTTTCGGGCCAAAGAACATGGAGCCGACCCGGTTGCCGATGGCGTCGATATTGACCAGACAGCCGGTAAGGGTGAGAGCGTTGCTTCCGGAGAGGAACAGGTCGCAGTTCAGCTGGCGGCGCATGATTTCGATCCTTTCCTCGAACGAGAGGCCCGGCGCGCCGTGGTTCAGGAGCTCTTTGCCCATCTGGAGCAGTCGCGGCCCCACCTGGAGGTCGGCGACGCTCATGGATCCGCCGAAACCTATGGTTTCTGCTCCTTCTGCCTCTGCAACGATGTAGTCCGCCGCTTCAGCGGCAGATTGAAGGTAGAGAGCGATAAACCCGTTCTTCTCCAGCGCGGCCACCGTTGTCCGGCACTTCCGTTCATGGGTCCAGTTCACCAGGTTTTCGGTCATGGACATTTTTCGCACCTCATGGATGTTTTTTTTATTACTTATACCATACCCGCGCGTTTCATGGAAGCATACCTCGCTGACGCGGTATCTGCTTCTTGCCAGGTAAACCTTGCGGCAGCATCTGCACGATAGTATACTTACGCCGATTTGCATGCTTTTTCCCATTCCGGACCATTACTGCTCCACCTGAAAGCGAACAGAACCTCGATGGAAAAAAACAAAGGGAAAAAAGGACGGATGCGGTTATTGTTGCTCTGCATTGCAGCGCTTCTGCTCCTGCTGCTGGGAGGAGGGTTTTTTTTCGTCCGTTATGCCCTTGATCTCGAGAATTACCGGGCAGGTATCCTGGATGCCCTGCAGGCGGGATTGCACCGGCGCATCGTATACGAGAAAGGGTCATTTGCCTTCAAGCCGGCGCCTTCCTTCACATTCAACAAGATCGAAATCATGGACAGGGATGCATCCCGTCCTTTCCTGAAAGCGGACAGCCTGACCTTCAGGGTGGCCCTCCTGCCGCTTCTGGAAAAGCGCCTGGTTATAAAGGGAGTGGAACTTGACCGGCCCGCGGCCACCGTTGTCCGCAATTCCGCGGGCGTGCTCAGCATTGCCGACCTGCTGGGGGAAGCCGGGAAAGGTCTGACCCTGCAGATCCGGGGTTTCAAGGTGAAAGGTGGCGCTCTCAGCTTTGTCGACCGTGCCGTCGGTCCGGGCGAGGTGGTGACGGCCCTGGACGGGATCGACCTTTCCATGACCCATCTTTTCTGGGGGAAGAAATCCCATCTGAAACTTGCCGCCAACCTGATAGAAGGGAACCGTCGGGGCGAAGTGAGGATCAGCGGGACGGTGACGCCGGCAGCCAAGGGAAAACCGCTGACGGACACATCTTTTTCCGGAAAGATCGAGGCGAACAATCTTGATGCCGGCCATTTCTGGGGCTACTACCGGCCGTTTGTGCCGTTCCGGAAAGTGGACGGCCTGTTTCAGCTGGACGGTAACTTCAAGGGGAAACTCGCCCAATTCACCTCCAAGGGCAAGATCAGGGCGCAAGAGGTGCGTTTCGACTATCCCCAGGTGTTTCACGCGGTGCTGAACCCGAAGAAAATCACGGTTTCTTACGCCATGGAATTGACGGAGAAAGACCTTGACGTCAAGTCCCTGCTGTTGAGTGTTGACGGACTCGATGTAAAAGGGAGTTGTGCGCTGCGGGATCTGAAGAGCAATGATCTTTACATCGACGCCAAGGCGACCACGTCCACTTTCCGGTTGGAGGATTTCGGCCAATATATTCCGTACGGAGTAATTGCCAAGGACGCTTCGGAATACATCGAGCAACATATCAAGGGGGGGCTTTACCGGTTGCAAAAGGGGACCCTGGCTGGAAGGGTAAGCCAGATCGCCCACATGGAAAAGGGCACGAACTACAACGTGCTGTTCATCAAGGGCACGGTTGAGAAGGGCCTTCTGAGCTACGGTCAGGGCGTGCCCACATTCAACGACATCAAGGGCAACCTGGAGATGCGGGGGAAAGATTTCATCCTTTCGGGGATGCGGGCCAACTTCGGCACTTCCCCCCTTGCCCTGGAAGGGCGGATCACCGATTATCCCCTGACCACCCCGTGCAGTTATCCCTTTGCCACGACCATGAAGCCCCGGCCGGCAGAGGTGGCCTGGCTCTTGAGGCAACAGAAGAACGGGCAATTCACTTTCTCGGGCGATTCGACCCTTTCCCTCCAGGGGAGCGGCATGACATCTTCGTATTCGCTTTCGGGAAAATGGGACCTGTCAGCGACAGCCTTCAGCTGGCGTGACCTGATCGCAAAGCCGGCAGGACGGATAACGAGACTGTCGTTCCAGTCATTGCTGAATAAAGAAGGAGCACGGGTCCCCATGTTCCGTTACGACATGGGGCCCCTATCGTTGGCCGGCGCTGTCGACCATGTCCCGGCCAGGAAAGATTCGACCCAGTTCAGCATCCAGTCGAACGAGTTCCCGATTCAGGCGGTTGCACCCGGATTCCCGAGGATCGCGGGTTATCAGCCGTCCGGCAAAGCGCGCTTCAATCTCAAAGGGAACAGGAAACAGACCGGAGACTTTACCTTGACCGGCGAACTTGCCCTGTCGGGGGCTTCCTTCAAGCCGCGCAAATTTATCAAGCCCGTGACCGGAATAAACGGAAACTTTGTTTTCCAGGGCGACAGCATGAAAACTTCCCATTTTACAGCCAGGCTGGGAAATTCCAGCATAAGCGGCAGTGGTGCGCTGACCGGATTTTCTTCCCCCGATGTCAACCTGGTTTTCTCTTCACCTTCCCTTGACCTGGCGGATGTGGGGCTGCATTCGGGTGAAAAGCCGGTCATAGCGCAAAAAGTGCATGGTGCGGTATCCTTCGGCAATGACGTGCTGGCCGTCAAAAATCTTTCTTTCCAGGTCAACAGATCAACAATGCGTCTAAGCGGTACGGTGCATGATTTCCGGAACCCCAAGGCCGACCTTGTGCTTGACGCAAACTATCTCGACATGGATGACGTGGCGCTCCTTGCCGCATTGGAAGGGAGCAAGGAAGGGCCGAAGGAGCCGGCCCGGCTTTCTCTCAATGCCGCGGTGACCGCCGACGCGGGAAAATTCAACCGGGTCGAATTCAGGAAGCTCAGGAGCACGGTTCATCTGGAACAGAAAATCCTTTACCTGGAGGATACGGGATGCGCTTTACTGGGCGGATCGTTTAACGGCAAGGGGAGAATCGATTTCGGCACTGCAGGTGGCCCCCGTTACCAGGCTACTTTCAATGCGCGGAAAATTTCTGCTGCTCAGTTTCTCCAGATGCTGGATACCGGGAGGGAACTGACCGGAACCATATCGCTGGAAGGAGAGCTGACGGCAAAGGGGGATACACTGGCCGACATCAAGGCGTCATCCCTCGGGAATGTGAAGCTCCATTGCGAAAAAGGGAGCCTGAGGAAATTCGCGCTCCTTTCCAAGCTCTTTTCCATACTGAATGTTTCCCAACTGTTCAAATTCAGGCTTCCCGACATGGTTTCGGGCGGCATGCCCTACAACCAGATAAACGCGACCTTTTCCCTCAGGGACGGGCTCGTGACCACCAGTGATCTTTTCATCGACAGCAATGCCATGAATATTTCCATCGTGGGCGAGTTCGACCTGGTGAAGGAGCGGATGAATGCGACCATAGGCGTAAAGCCGCTTCAGACCGTCGACAAGGTGGTCAGCCGGATCCCGATCGTGGGATGGGTGCTGACCGGCAAGAACAAGAGCCTGATCACCGCGTATTTCACCGCCAAGGGGAGCCTGGACAACCCGACCATTCAGCCGATCACCGTCACCTCTATGGCCAAGGGAGTCTTCAATATCTTCAAGCGCCTGTTCAGCCTGCCGGCCAAGCTGGTGACGGATACGGGAGAGGTGATTATAAACAAGTAGGCGTTGCACGCCAGGCAATGGGCGCGAGGTAATGGGCAATAGGCAATAAAAACAGGCACATGGCACAGGATAAACTTTTTACCCCTGGCTTTGGCCGCTATCCCCGCTGCAGCAGTGTCCTGCCGACCGCGACATGAGTGTTATAGCGCGGGGACCTGATGTACCGGACCGGCTTTACGCGTTTTTTCGCCCGCTCCCGTTTCATGGATGCGGCCGCCAGCTGTCTTCGCCACACTCTCGTGGAATCCAGGGCACAGAGGTATCCGCAGTAAATGACCAGAAACGCGCCGAAAATGACCAATGGTTCCATGGGAAGTCCTCCCTCAGTAGTTCATGGTATCAGCATACCGGATGTGTGTGACAGAATGTGTCGCAAACTTTTTATGGCTGCCGTTTTTAATTTTCCGGATAGAATTGGGGGGCGGAATGGCTGTTCCGTCATTTGCGGTAAGTGAGGAGAAGAACAGGTGGCTGAGGGGGCGGATGGCGGCCCTCGGGGTGCGGGAGGAAGATTTCGCCGAAAAATTCGTCCGCTCTTCCGGAGCGGGCGGCCAGCACGTGAACAAGACTTCCACCTGTGTCCACCTGCGACATATCCCCACTGGACTGGAAGTGAAATGCATGAAGGACAGGAGCCAGTCGGTGAACCGGTTCCTGGCCAGGCGCGAACTTCTGGACAAAATCGCCGGGATGCGCGGCGGGGAGTCAACCCGGGACAGGGAGCGCAGTGCCGCGGCAAGGCAGAAGGCTAAAAGGAGGAAAAGGTCAAAGATGAAATACGGAACAGGGAGCGGAGAGGCGGAATGATCAGGAAGGAAGCGATTCGGACACTGGAGCTTGACAGGATTTTACGCAGGATCTCCGGCTACTGCCACAGCGGCGTGTCACGCGGCACCATACTGGATATTTCGCCCTTGCCGGACCGCAACGCAATCGAGTGCCGTTTCGGTATGGTGGAGGAGCTTCGCTCCCTTGTGGCACAGGGGACGCCGCTTCCCCTGTCTGACTTTGAGGATATATCGCCCCTCTTGCGCAAGATCCGGCCGCAAGGGGCGATCCTCGCTCCCCTGGAACTGGTGTCGTTTCTTCCCTTCCTGCGAGTGCTGTCCGCTGTTGCTGCGCAGATGGGGTATAGGAACGACATTCCGCTTCTGCAGGAGCTTGCCGGTTCCGTGACCGGATTTCCGGACATTCTGGAACCCCTGGAACGATCTCTCGACTCGGAAGGGAACATTCTGGACAACGCATCCAGGCTGCTTTTCGAATTGAGGACCAGGAAAAGGACGCTGACCGCCCGCATCCGGAAACGGCTGGAGGAGATCGTGCGCGAGAGGGAGATCACGGTTTTCCTCCAGGATGATTTCATCACCCAGCGTAGCGGCAGGTGGGTCATTCCGGTGCGGATGGATTCCAAGGGCCAGGTGCCCGGCGTGGTGCACGACGTTTCCAATTCGGGTGAGACCGCCTTCATGGAACCGCTGGAGATCATAGGTCTGGCAAACGAACTGGAAAACCTCTCAGCCGAGGAAAAGGTGGAGGAGATCCGTATCCTGCGGGAAATCTGCGGCTGGATACGGGAGGACGGGGAAGAGATCGAGTCGCAACTGGCAATCCTCGTTCATCTGGACCTGCTCAATTCCATTGCCTTGTTTGCCGATTCCCTTGATGCCCGTGTCCCGGCCATCAGTGATGGCCAGGTCCTCAATCTGGTCAGGGCGCGGCATCCTATACTGATGCTCCTCCAGCAGGAGTCAGGAATGGGGGAGACGGTGCCCCTCGATCTTTTCCTGGGCGGTGAAGATTCGGTAATGGTTATTACCGGGCCCAATGCAGGCGGCAAGACCATCGCGCTCAAAACAGCCGGCCTGCTGCTTCTCATGGCCCTGGCCGGCATCCCGGTGCCGGCCGATGAGACTTCGGTGTTTCCGCTGGTCGACCGCCTGCTGGCCGACATCGGCGACGAGCAGTCCATCGAGAGCAACCTCTCCACTTTTTCCGCACACGTGGCCAATGTTTCAACGGTTCTGGGTGAGGCTGGCGGCAGGTCGGTCGTCCTCCTCGACGAACTGGGAACGGGGACCGAACCTCTGCAGGGAGCGGCACTGGCTTGTTCAGTGCTCCAGGAGCTGCAGGAAAAAGGGGCGCTGGTTATAGCTACGACGCACCTGACGGACATAGTGGGCTTCGTGCACCGCCGGGAGGGTATGGTCAATGCTTCCATGGAGTTCGACCGGCAAACATTTACCCCGCTGTACAGATTAAAGAAGGGTGAACCGGGACAGTCCCACGCTCTGGAGATAGCCCGCAGATACGGCATACCCAACGCGGTTATCGAACGGGCGCACCACATGCTCGGCCGGATGGAGACGGAGTTCCACCAGCTTCTGGATGACCTGAAGTCCCAGCGGCTTGAATACGAGGAAACCCTGGCCGAACTGGAGCGTCGGGGAAGGATACTGGCCGAGCAGGAAAAAGTGCTCGCTTCGCGGCGGGCCGGCTGGGATCTTGAGCGCAAGGAGTCCATCGAGAAGGCGTACCGGGATGCCAGGGAGATAGTGGCAGGGGTCAAACGCGAGGCCAATGCGCTTCTTGAGGAAGCCAGGCGCGAGCGGAGCCGGGCTTCCCTGAAGAAGATCACCCAAGTGGAGGAACGGGTCGAGGAAAAGCTCCGGGAGTTTGGCGGAGAACCTTCCCTTACTCTTGATCAGGTTCACGAGGGAGATACTGTTTTCGTGCGTTCCATCGGCTTCGACGCGGCGGTGCGGTCAGTGGATTCAAGGTCAGGCCGCATCCGGCTGAGCTTCGCGGGGAAGGAAGTGGAGGTGGGCCTTGCGGATATCGCTCCGCGAAAGGGCGCGGCGCCCAAACCTTCCAGAAAAATCCGGAAGAAAGAGGACGAGCGGGAAGAGACGCCGCTCCAGCTCCACCTTATCGGCCTGCGCGTGGAGGATGCCGTCAAGAAACTGGAACCGTTCCTCAACCATGCATCCCTTGACGGAATCGGCGAGGTGCGGATCGTGCACGGCAAGGGGACCGGCGCCCTGATGCGAGGAGTCAGGGAGTACCTGGACGGCCATCCCCTGGTGAAATCCTTCAGAGACGGGGAGCCCTTCGAAGGGGGGAGCGGGGTGACGATGGTGAGGATAAGGCAGTAAAGGCGGGCGATAGGCAATAGGCGATAGGCAATAGGCAATAGGCAATAGGCGAAGGGTGATGAATATAAACATCATTGCCGCTATGGCGCAAAACCGTGTCATCGGCTGTGGACTGGAAATTCCCTGGAGACTTCCCGATGACATGAGGCGCTTTCGGGAAACCACCTGGGGGCATCCGGTCATCATGGGAAGGCGGACCTTTGAATCTTTCGCCGGCCCGCTTCCCGGGAGAACCAATATCGTCCTGTCGCGGGATGTGGGGTATCGGCCTGCAGGCACTATGGTGGCCGGTGACCTGGAAGCAGCCGTTTCCCTTGCGGGTGATGCCGGGGAGGTCTTCATCTGCGGTGGGGAAGAGGTTTACCGGCGGGCAATGTCGCTGGCGGACAGGATTTATCTCACCGTGCTTCACCGGGATTTTGATGGTGACGTGTTTTTCCCGGAGATTCCTGCAGATTTCGTCGAGGGGAAAAGGGAATTCGTTCCGGGACCGATTCCCCATACCTTTTTCGTTTACCAGCGGAAAAGGGGCGTCAAAGAACCTTCTGATTAACCCGGCACGATTTATTCTGCATTAAATCCCCCCTGGCCCCCCTTTCGCAAAGGGGGGGAGAGAGACATGCTTCCCCCGTTATGAAAGGGGGATTGAGGGGCAATGATAAGCTTCCCCCGTTATGAAAGGGGGATTGAGGGGGATTTTACATATTTCGCCTTCACGCCGCGCTATGTTCCCGCGTGGCGTGGAACTCCAGCTCCTTCCAGTTCTCCATGGTGTTGTCCAGCCGCCACTGACTTCCGGCCAGGTACGCCAGGTTTCCTTCGCCGTCGTTATACAGGTTCATGACTTCGCGCTTCAGGAATTCGTCGAGCTTTTTCTTCTCTCCCGTCACCCAGCGGGCCGTGACGTAGGACACCGGCTCGTAGGCCGCCTTGACCCCGTATTCGTGCTCCAGTCGGTGCATGACCACGTCGAACTGGAGCAGTCCGACCGCGCCGATTATCCAGTCGGCGCCCATGAGCGGCCGGAAAACCTGGGTGGTCCCTTCTTCGGCCAGTTGCACCAGCCCTTTTTCCAGTGCCTTGGACTTCAGGGGGTTCAGAAGACGGATTTTGCGGAAGTGCTCCGGCGCAAAGTTGGGGATGCCGGTGAACTGAAGATCTTCGCCCTGGCTGAAAGTATCGCCGATCTTGATGGTACCGTGGTTGTGGATGCCGATGATGTCGCCCGGATAGGCTTCTTCCACGTGGGTGCGGTCCTGGGCCATGAAGATGGTGGCGTTGGCGATCTGCACGTCGCGGCCCAGCCGCAGGTGACGCACTTTCATGCCGCGGGTGAACTTGCCCGAACAGATGCGGAAGAAGGCGATACGGTCACGGTGGGCCGGGTCCATGTTTGCCTGGATCTTGAATACGAAGCCGGTGAATGGCTCTTCGTAGGGTGACACTGCGCGGGTAACTGCTTCGCGGGGTTTGGGCGTCGGCGCGGTCTCCACGAAGGTGTCGAGCAGTTGCTGGACGCCGAAGGTGTTGATGGCGCTGCCGAAAAATACCGGGGTCTGCAAACCGGCCAGATAGGCTTCGCGGTCGAAGGGGTGGGCGGCGCCTTCCAGAAGTTCCACGTCGGCCCGCAGTTCCTCTGCCTGGGATCCCAGGATACGGTCCAGTTCGGGGTCGTCGATGCCGGTCATGGTGAGCACTTCGCCGGTTCCTACCTCCGCTTCAGGGTTGAAGAACGCCACTTCCCGTGTATACAGGTGATAGGTGCCTCGGAAGCGTTTGCCCATGCCGATGGGCCAGGTCATGGGCGCACACTGGATCTGGAGGTTTTTTTCTATGTCGTCCAGCAGGTCCAGGGGTTCGCGCCCTTCCCGGTCCAGTTTGTTGATGAAGGTCATGATCGGGGTGTGGCGCAAGCGGCATACCTCGAGGAGTTTCTTGGTCTGGCTTTCAACCCCCTTCACCGAATCTATAACCATGAGCACCGAGTCGACTGCCGTAAGCACCCGGTAGGTGTCCTCGGAAAAGTCGTTGTGGCCGGGAGTGTCCAGGAGGTTGATGTCGAAATCCCGGTAGTTGAATTTCATGACCGATGAGGTGACGGAGATGCCGCGCTGCTTTTCCATTTCCATCCAGTCGGAGGTTGCGTGGCGTGCGCTCTTACGTGCCCTGACCTCTCCTGCCTGCTGGATGGCGCCGCCGAACAGCAGGAGCTTTTCGGTAATGGTCGTCTTGCCCGCATCCGGGTGGCTGATAATTGCGAAGGTCCGCCTGCTGTCGATCTCTTTCTGGTTATGCTTTTTCAAACTGGCTGCTCCTGTAGGAAAAGGTTCCCGCTCCAGGTAGGGAAACGGATCGGTTTAAACAGAAGAAAGGCGAAGAGGTTCTCTTCGCCTTTCCGGTATTCGACTCTTTATACCTTACACTTTTTGCCGGGGTGAGGGCAACAGAAATGTTCATCTCTTGCCATGCTGCGAGTTGTAGATTTTACCACCGCTCATGCCATAGTCCCGGAGAACTTTTACCGCTTCCTTTCTCTCCACATCGCATATGACGGCAATCCCCCTGGCTGCCATTTCGCTTTTCCAGTTCCTTTTTTTGGGCCCTTCATCGAATCCGATTCGTTCTGCATCGGCACTTCGCGCGCCGATAATCAGCCTGCGCACGCCGGACCATAGTATGGCGCCGAAGCACATTGCACAGGGTTCCGTGCTGGTGACCAGTTCGTAAACGGGCAGATTGTGCCTGCCCAAATCATAGCCCCCGGTTTTCTTTTGCGCGAGAGACAGGGCCAATATCTCCGCGTGCAGCATGGACATGTCCCCGGAGGTGACCAGATTGACACCCAGTGAGACCAGTTTGCCCGATTCCGCCTCAAATACAGCAGCGGCGAATGGACCGCCGGTACCTCTTGATACATTGAATCGTGCAGCTTCGACGACCAATGACATGCGATCCTGAAGAGCGGAAATATGCTCTGGAAAGCCAAGCAGGAAATCGTTTATCCATTCGGGGAGGCTAATCTCTATGACATTGGGTTGACGTTGGGTCATGGCTTGCATGGATTCATTATAGTCATGTCTCTGCAGGGTTGAAGGCCGGATGCGAAGCGTCTCAAGATACCCTGCTGCGCTGTCCAAGTCAAGAGTCGTTCGGTACTGCGGATGTATGCAGGGATGCGTATTTGCCGGTATAATGGAAAAAAAGCCAACACTATGGGAATAATCACCATGAAACCCCTCTTTCATCCCGGCCTTGTCAACGGTCCCTTTGAAGATCCCGCCCTTTACATAGACTTTCTGTTCGAAAAGCGGGCGGTTCTCTTTGACCTGGGTGACCTTCAGCTGCTTCCTCCGCGGAAAATTCTCAGGATCAGCGATGTTTTTGTCTCCCATACTCATATGGACCACTTCGTCGGCTTCGACAGGATGCTGCGCATAATGCTCGCCCGTGACAAGGTGCTGCGGCTTTTCGGGCCGCCGGGTTTCAACGATCGGGTTGAGCACAGGCTTGCTTCTTATACTTGGAACCTGGTGGAGAGTTTCAAGGCGGATTTTACCATCATGTCCGCCGAATTCGACGGCAATGCTGAACTCCGTTCAGCGAGGTTCCGTTGCCGCAAGCGTTTCCGAAGGGAGACCGAGGTGGTATCGGCTGTTTCCGACGGCATCCTCCTGGATGAGGACGCTTTCCGGATCCGGGCGATCCTCCTGGATCATGGAATTCCCTGCCTTGCGTTTGCTCTGGAGGAAAAGGACCATGTGAACATCATGAAAAACCGGCTTCTTGAAATGGGCCTTGGGGTAGGGCCCTGGCTTAACGAGTTGAAAAGTGCGGTGTTGCGTGGAGGAGACGATGATATGCCGTTCAGGGCCTGGTGGCGGGAAGACGGGATCTTGCGGGAAACCTGGCTCCCTTTGAGAGAGTTGCGGGAAAATGCCCTGCGGCTGGTTCCCGGCCAGAAAATTGCTTACGTGACTGATGCTTTGTGCAGTGACGGGAACTCCCGACGTATTGTGGAACTGGCCCGGGGTGCGGACTACCTGTTCATCGAAGCCATGTTTATGATGGAAGACCAGGCCATGGCGAGGGAGAAACGTCACCTTGCCGCAGGTCAAGCCGGACGATTGGCCGGAGTGGCGGGGGTCGGGCGACCGGAGATTTTTCATGTTTCACCAAAATACAGCTGCCGGGAAGAAGAGGTGCGCCGGGAATTCGGAGAGGCGTTTATCGCCGGTATGAATTTGAGGGATTGCAGTTGAAAAGAGAGATTAAAAAACTTGCTCTTTTTCTGTTTGATGCTATCTTGTAAAGACCGATTGATAATAAATTCAAATAATACAAATTAGACACAATTGCTATTAATTAAAGACATGGATGGCCTATCACTTTTTACTTTAAAGGAAAGCCTGTTGCCGGGACCGACGAAAAAGGAAGCTTTTGCTTTCCGGAATACCGTCACGTCCACCAATATGCGCCGCCAGAGGGTTCTTGCGCCGATGGTGATCGCCGCCTGTCTGATCCTCGGTGCACAGGTGTTGTTTTTCATGAAGGAAAGCCTTGCAGCGGATCGAGGCAATCTCTTTGTATCAGTCATGGTCCAGGCTGTCACGGCAGCCTTTCTGGCCCTGTTTCTCCACGCCACCCGCGATCCCTTCAAGCCGGTTTTCGCCTCCAGGCGGTTATGGGAAAAAGCTTTTGCATTCGTTTCCCTGTCATGGGTCGCGTTCTCTTCGGGAATGCTGCTGCCGGTGACGTTCGGCAGCGGGCCTTACCTCATAGCGGTATTGTCATTCGCAGCGGTTCTCTTTCTGGAAACGCTGCAGGGAATAGTCCTTTTCACCCTGGCTCCGGTCTTCTTCGTGTGTTCCGCCGCCTACTTCGGCGCCGACAGGAACTGTATCGAACATGCATGTTCAAGCATACTGCCGGCTACTATCTTTGCCTGCATCATCTCCAGAATCAATTTCACCATGCTCCTGCGAAACTTCAGGGATGCGGAGTACATTGCCGGACAGAAGCGGGAGTTGATAGAATCGAATGAACGGCTTCACCAGCTTTCCTTTCTCGACCCCCTGACCAACATTGCCAACCGGCGTTTCCTGGAAATGTCACTCGTGCGGGAATGGAAGCTGCAGAGCCGTTCAATCCATCCCCTTTCCGTGATAATGATAGATATTGACTGGTTCAAGACTTATAACGATACTTACGGACATCTGGATGGAGATGCCTGCCTGAGACTGGTCGCGTCAGAGCTGAAGGCTTCGGTCAAACGGCCTTCCGACCTGGTGACGCGGTTTGGCGGCGAGGAGTTCTGTGTTCTGCTTCCTGAAACCGGGCGGGAAGGAGCCATTCGCGTGGGCCGCAGGATGCTGCTGGCAATCCGCAGGATGCAGATACCCCATCTGGGTTCGCCCCTGGGCAATGTAACGGTGAGCATGGGTGTCGCATGCTGCCAGCCGGACCTTTCGGGGAGGGTCGAGGATCTTCTGGCCACTGCCGATGCTGCCCTGTATAACGCCAAGACGGCGGGAAAGGACCGTATCGCGTGGAGTTGCCTCGCTGAATCACCGGAGGGCCTTTTGCCCGGCGAACAGAGCCAGTCTTTTCGCGTCGTTGATTTCAATCGGGCCAGAAACTCCGGCAAATCAAAGGCAGCAGGAGCGAAATCGGCTTCATTCCAAGCAGCGCGTTTTTGAAGCAGCACTGTTTTCAGGTGTGGAAATCAGCCTTGAATTTACCTAAACCCTAATAGTCTTGTACAGGAAGTTCTTGAATTTGAAGAACCTTTTCCGCTCTTCCGCATCTTCGTGTATATCCCCTGTCACTGCCTTAAGATACCGGGCGATCTGCGGCATGGTCCGTCCGGCTGAGAGGCGTGATTTCTCGATGATCAACTCCACCACGTCTCTCGATATGTTGCTTTTTGAATAGGGTTCGTACACCGCCTCCCAGAAATTCCTGCCCGCCTCAATTTCCTTGAGGATATCTGCGGCCAGCCGGTCCTGCAGCTGATGCTGCGAACTCTGAGGCTGTTCGGCTCCGCCGTCGCGGATGGCGCGCCGAATGTCTTCCTCTGTTATGGATTTTCCTGAATGGAAGAAAAGCGCCCGCAAAAGTATGCTGCGCAGTTCCCGGATGTTGCCTTCGTAGTGGTGATTGATCAGCGCGCTCTTGGCGCCCTCGCTGAGGGTAGGGGGGTTGTCCTGCGGGGCGTCCTTGCTGCGATATGTGCGGTAAAGTTTGCCGAGGAAATGGGTAGCCAGATCAGTGATGTCCTCTCGCCGTTCACTGAGGGGAGGCAAGCGGACGGAGAGTTCAGAGAGACGATGGTACAAGTCTTCACGGAAACGGCCGGCTTTTATTTCCTCCTGCAGATTCTTGTTGGTTGCCGCCACCAGGAGTACGCGGCTGAAGCGTTCCTGACCCTCTCCGAGCCGTATGAATCCTCCATTATCCAGGAAACGAAGCAGTTGCACCTGGGTCTTGGGGTCGGCGTCGCCGATTTCGTCGAGGAATACGATGCCGCCGTGCGCTTCTTCGAGAATGCCTTTACGGTCGCTGTAGGCGCCGGTGAATGCGCCTTTCTTGTGGCCGAACAATTCGGAATAGGTCAGCTCTCCGCTATAGGCGGCTATATTCGTTTTCTTGATCGGCAGTTCTCCGGACGGGTTGATCTGCTCCCGGTACATCTGGTTCAACTTGTTGTACAGGTTGTTGAAAAAGAACTCCTTGCCCGAGCCGGTCTGACCGAGGACCAGGATCGAGGGAAGGCCTATGGTTGCTTCCTGGACAACGTTGGCGCTCCAGAAAACGATGCGGTTGAACAGCGGTATGGACACGGTATTGATGAAGTCTACGACTTCCTGCGCCTTGCGACTGTTGCCGATTATGTTGCCGAGGCGATACGAGGATACCAGCGGGTCCTTGTATGCGACGTCGTTCGTCAGGCGTGCAACATGGCTTTGCAGCGTTTCTATCTGCTGGATGTCCGAGATGTGGCGGGATGTCAGGCTTTCAATGATCTGCAGTATCCGTTTGTGCTCCTCGGTGAAGTAGCCCTGCTTGAGGGAGTTGAGGCAGATCACGCCGAGCACCACGTCGTCGCATATGATGGGCATCGCTATTTCGCTCTTGATGAGCTCGCTGGTGGAATAGTGGAACCCCTCTCCGCTGCTTTCCTCTTCCACGTTGGCGATGATTTTGGGCTGCTTGGCCCATGCCACGTAGCCGGTCAGGCTTCGTTCTTCGCGTGGAAGGTCAGGCCCGCCGATTCTGAATGGTGGTATCTTCTTTTTCAGCCATTCCTTGTTCTTGGCGCCGACAATGCCGCCGAAATCGTCTTCAACCACCAGCCATTCGTCACCGTCCCTTTCCTGCAGGATGGCAATGCTGCCCGTGTCTGCGCCGATCAGCTTGGTCGCTTTCGACAGTACCTTGTCAAGGAATGTATGGATTTTCTCGTTGTGCTCCTGGAGCAGATCGGTGATTTCCGCCAGGACCCGGATTTCCAGGTGCTCATCGCCGATTTCCCTGATGACCCGTTCCACCATTTCCGCGTGGGTTTGCAAAAGGCCTGTCTCGAAGTTGGAAAAGCGGTAGTTCTCCCGGGTGTAGTAGTTGACCA
Source organism: Geobacteraceae bacterium (assembly GCA_034933285.1). Lineage (GTDB taxonomy): Bacteria > Desulfobacterota > Desulfuromonadia > Geobacterales > Geobacteraceae > RPRC01. The sequence goes on from JAYFNT010000002.1 coordinate 27,211, forward strand.
GGCAGATGATCTTGAGGGTTTCGGGCTCGTAGCGCGGGACCATGTAAAGGGAGCGGAGGGACATCTTCTCGGTCAGAGCCCGTTTCTGAAGGGTCTGCTGAGTAAGATCGGGAATGAAGACCGGCTTCAGCAACTGGTCGTCGAGAATGCATCCGTCGTCTCCCACGAATTCTGCCACCAGGGACCGTCCCCTGCCGAGCCTTATGAAGCCCAGATCGTCATAGAGCATCTTCAGCCTCGGATCGGCTGAATAACTTGCCAGCACTTCCATCCTGGTTTTTCCATGCCCTCCGATAGTGGGCACCAGTACTGAAGCCAGAGAGAGGCGGTCTATGAGACGGACTGCCGATTTCACCATGAATGCCGCCGCTTCTCTCTTTTTGTATTCCTCCACTCTCCGGGTCAGCAGGATCTGCTGATGGTATTTTCGTGCCTGGTCCAGGCTGGGAGCTATGTTGTCGGTGAATTCCGCCAGCATGTCCTTCACCGGGTCGGACAGGACTTCTCCCGGCGACTGGTTATCGACACAGATGACCCCGATGGACCGTCCCTGGTTCACGATGGGCAGCAGATGCGTTGAGGCGATTGAACAGGATTCCGTGAGCTTCACGTCCAGGGGCAGGCTCCGCTTGCGCGCATCGGTCAGTTCCGCTGATGCCTGGTTGGCAAACACCGTGGAAACGAGCGCATGATGGGAGACGATGGGGAAAGACACATCCTTGATGGCTTCTGCGTGGGGACCTGACGCATAAACGCACGAAAGCGCTCCGCCGGTCAGATCCTCCAGGTAGATCCGGACCAGTTCATGGCCTGAGACGAGCCGTATTCCTTCTACGGCGCTGAACAGTATTTCTTCCAGGTTTTCCTTGCCGTATTTCCCGATTTTATCCTGCAGCTTCTGCAGCTGTTCAGTGAAAAGTTCCATGGGTCCCCTCGCGGTCAGCGGGACTTCAGCCGTGCCGCTGATTCGAGCACATCCGGCGCCGAGTGAGTAAGTCAACTACACTTCTCATGTATCATAGAGAAAAAGGGAATATGAAGTCAAGGCATTGCTTGGGGGATTGGAATCTCCGGCAGTCTGGTACGGATCAGGCGGGGCACTTCAGCGGATTTTTCGAACCGGCGTTAAATCTTCCTCGCTGATGCGGTTCAACTGGCAGTATTCCCGTTCCAGTTCCTCAACGTAGAAACGGTCGAGCCCGGAGTTGTCCATGAAGTCTTCCCGCAGGGCAAAGTCCTTCTCTTCGATGATTGCCGGAAGAAGGGTGTGCAGGTACATGGCTTCCTTCTTGATGGTGTGGATGGTTTCACGGAAAAGGCGGTCGGGAATCTCTTCCGTCAGAAGGCCTTCGTTACGCAGTTCCTCGGTCACTTCCTGCTTGAGCTCTTCCTGGTGAGCCCGTGTCGTATAACGGGAATAGAAATTTCTGATCCGTTCCCTCACATGGCTGCGCAGGAGATTGAAGAGGCTCTCTTCCCTGTCGACAGCCTGCAGTTGTTCCAGCAGAGCGCTCATCGCCAAACGGTTTTCCTCGATCAACTTAAGACCCTTAATGAGAATAGTGATCTTACTTTTGCCGTATTTGCCCAGATAGCGGTCGGAAAAGAGGTCCTTGATGAACAGTTCCTCGAAAAATCCCTGCTGGAGGGCATCGAATTCCCTTTTTGTGCCGAGAAAGCTGCGAAGCATGTCCTCCGTGATGCGAACGTTCTCCATGAAAGCAATCTTGCTTATGGTCGATGAGGTGGCATCGTAACGGTCGAAATAGGTGATGATTGAGGAAAATTCCTCCAGGATGACCATGTCGGCGCCATCCCGGATTCTCTCGTCGCAACTCCTGCCGGTATCCAGGAGTATCTCCTCGAACAGGTGGTCGCGGCTTTCCGTGGCTCTGCGCTTGGCTTTGAGGAGTTTTAGAAGGTCTTCCCGGTTGACCTTGCTGTCTATGTGGCTGCCACTCAGGAAAAGGCCTTCGAGGATTTGCCGTACTTCCGCCAGATATGAGTGTTCCTCCTGGTCTCTGCCCCAGCTGTCCTTCAAGAGTTTTTCGTCAAGGTGATAGAAGAGCGCGTCGGGGATTTTAGTTCTCACAGCCAGGGTCTTCAGGCGCGTCAGCCGGGCGTTTTCCATCTTGTTGATGCAGCCCTTGGCGTTGCACGAAACCAGGATGTTGCGGTATTCGTCCACGATGGGTTTGTTTTTCCTGTGCTTGTACATGACGTCTACCCGGATGCGCTCCTGCTGGTAACTGTCGATGCTCAGATCATGGGCAAGACTTGTCAGCCGCTGGTAGTCTTCGTCTGAAATCTTTTTGTTTGCGTAGTAGAGATCGCTGAAGAGATGCCGGTATCGCTGGTGGCTCCGGTTAATGAGCTTGAACAGGAAAATCTGGGCCTTGGGGTCTTCGAGGCTGGAGATGATGAGGTCGAGAATGCCGTTGTCATCTTCTTTTCCCACTGCGAGGGAACGCTTGACAGCCTTGCCCAGCAAGCGCACCAGCTCTTTCTGCTGTTTCCGGAGCGACCCGCTTATGAGGGAGGAGCTAACGAAGAAAAAATAGTTGCAGACCGCGTTGCCTTCGAAAAAAACACGGTCATAGCTCAATGTTCCGTCCGTACGGTCGGTGAATTGAAGCCTGGAGGTCTCCGTCTCGTAGTCGGCGCCATACATTGCAAGGCGGTTCTGTATGTCCCCCTTGATCATGTCTGCCAGGGGTTGGTCGATACCGAACATATACTCGCAGAAGGAGCCGCCGTTCCCTCTGTGCCTGATGCCGTCATCCGCAATAATGAATTCGTTGCCCGGGGAGAAGAAGCGCACTTCATCGCGCCCGTCTTCACCGTAGCTGTAGGAGAAACGCTCGCAGGCATCGGCCCCGGCCATGAATACGTAGTATTCGATTTTTCCTTCGGTCACCCCGTGCAGGCGAATATCTTTACGCATTTTTTACGATCCCTGCAGGCAGGCGGCTATCTCCCTGCCTGTTATCTTTCTGATGATCCGGTTCTATCTCTATTCAATTACCATGCCATCATATGCGTATTCCACACCCCTGGGGAGGCGGGAACCGTCGCTATAAGCGACTTCGTGGGTCAGGTGGGTCAGTATGGCCCGGCCCGGCTTCAGTTCCGACACCACATGCAGGGCTTCCTCGATGTTGAAATGGCTGGGATGGGGTTTGTAGCGCAGGCCATCCATGATGAGGACATCCAGGTTTTCCAGCAGTGCACGCGAAGTGTCGGGGATTCCGCTGCAATCCGTCAGGTAGGCCGTATTGCCGATGCGGTAGCCGGTCGAGGGAGAATAACCGTGGATCAGCGGGACGGGCAGTATCCTGAGACCCACGAGGTGAAAATGCCCGGAAACCGCGTGGGGTTCCAGAAGCGGGGCATAGGCTCCGTTCTGTGCGCCGGTGAAGATATAGGAATGCTTCCGGCAGAGCGCTTCGATGGTTTCCTGTGATCCGTAGCATGGTACGCTACGACGGTGTATCAGGTAAAATCCCCTGAGGTCGTCGATGCCGTTGACATGGTCGGCATGGGTATGGGTGAACAGAACGGCATCGATGCCGGGAATTTTCTCCCTGAGAGCCTGGAGACGGAGGTCTGGCGACGTGTCCACCAGGATGCGGCTGCCGGATGCCTCGATCAGGATCGATGCCCGGGTCCTGTTGTCTTTCGGATCGGCCGAGTTGCAGATCCGGCAATCGCACCCGACCATCGGTACACCGGTGGAGGTTCCGCAGCCCAGGATCGTAATCTTCATGCATTTCCTCCAAAGTCAGGCGATAAAATATCATGCGCTTCTTTGCCAGGCAAGGGGTTTGTTCCTGCAGTCCCGACTGGTTTTCCAAGTATGCGCGGCTTGGAGTGCAATCCCTCCGAATACCTGTATAATAAAGATCAGGACGGACGTAAACGCAGCCTGGGAGAGGAGGATCAGTCATGACACGCCTGGATCTGTCTGAACAGGAAACACTCACGCTTGTCGAGGTTCTTGAAAACACCCTGAGCGACCTGGTGACTGAGACCGCAGCCACGGACAACCGGGAATTGAGAACCGCACTCAAGGCTCGAAAGAGCATCATAAGGGGCATTCTGGAGCGTCTCGGAACCGGTGAGGAAAAACGGAGCGCATGACTGAGTGCATTCCGGGAGAACACTTGCCGGGTCTCCTTACCTCATGTTGTCGTTGTGGCCCCGAAGAGTTCTTTCCGTATCTTGGCTACGGCAAACATCGACGGATAATAATCTCCGTAGAGGAAAAGCAGGCTGCGGTCGGTCGGCGCCAGGTCCTTTACCCTGGCGCCGTATTTTTCCTTGAGGATGAGCGCTATCCGCTCGAATCTTTCAAAGCCTTCATAGGCTACCGGTTCGCTCCAGAGGACGGTGTTTCCACATCGGATCTGGGTTTCCCCCTGCTCCTGGTCCCATGCCAATGACAGCTCCGACCCCGAGAGGTCCGGCAACTGGTCCGGTGAGTGGAGACACTGCGCCTGATAACCTTGCTCTGCTTCTTCCGCTTCCTGCTTCGCTTTGAGCTGTTCTTCCGTGAGGCCCTCGTCCCTGTGGGCGCAGCTTTCTCCTGCCGGGAAGATGACCAGATCGAGAAACTCGGTGCATTCGGGGCAATACAGGTCCAGATAAAGTCCGCGATGCATTCTGCCGCGCGTCGCCGTGCCGGCGGTACCCTTCCAGGTGCATTTGCCGCAGCCGCATTCCATTTCCTGCCATTCTTCAAAAAATATCGTCATGTCAACTCCTGTCCTTGCAACCGGCTCGCCGTGCCGGATTGCAGGTTTTTAAAAAGGTTGAAACTACATTTATGTTTCATCCCGTGGCTCGTTGTCAATGGTTTTTTCCCGGAAGTATTCACTTGCCGAGTGGTGGAATTTGACCGTAAATGGAATGAGGATATACTTTTTGTTATAGGATTCACTTGAACGGTTTCTAAAAAGTTTCCATCCGGCAACGGTCTTTTTTCGCTCTGACGGTGTCAACCAGCGGGCTTGCTTGTGCGACATACCTGAGTATGCCTCCGCGCAACCCCTTGGTCTCCTTGTCAGAACGAAAAAATCCTCATTTCCGGATTGGAAACAGCATTCGTGTCGATCCGGGGATTCGGATGAACACAAAAAATAAAAGGAGGTTTGATGATGGAAGCTTTGTTTCAGCAGTTCACCCAGACCACCGGTTCGTACATTCCGAGGATTCTTGGAGCGTTGGCCATATTCATCATCGGCTGGCTCATCGCCCTGGTCCTGTCCGCCGTTCTGGAGAAAGTGCTGCATCGGGTCTCGCTGAACAGACGCCTGGCTCGATGGGTCAGCGCCGAAGAAACGGAAAAGCCGGTCGAGCTGGAGAAAGGTATCGCCAAAGGCCTTTTTTACCTGGTATTGCTCTTCGTTATCGTGGCTTCCTGCCAGGCGCTCGGCATAACGCTCATTACCGAACCCATCAACAACCTCCTGAATGAGCTGTTCAAATATGCTCCCCAGCTTCTCGGCGCCCTGATACTGGTGATCGTTGCCTGGGTCGTGGCGAAGCTTATGAAGATGCTGGTGGCAAAGGGCCTGGGCGCGGCAAAGTTCGACGACAAGATCAGCGGCAAGGCAGGAGTGGAAACGGGAAAAATGCCGGTTACGAAAACCCTTTCGGAACTGGTTTTCTGGCTGGTCCTGCTGGTGTTCTTTCCGGCCATATTGAGCACGCTGGGGCTGGAAGGGCTTCTCAGGCCAGTTCAGGGGATGATGGACAAGGTTCTGGATTTCCTGCCCAATATCTTTACCGCAATTCTGATCGGCCTTGTCGGATGGCTGGTTGCCCGCATCGCCCAACGGATCGTCACCAGCATTTTCGAGACCATAGGGGCTGACCGCCTGAGTGAAAGACTTGGCATTGCTTCGGTATTGGGCAAGCAGAAACTGTCCGGCGTACTGGGCCTTATCGTTTATGTCCTCATACTTGTTCCTATCATAGTTGCAGGCCTGAATGCACTGAAGATGGACGCTGTGACCGAACCCGCCAGCAGGATGCTGGGGATGATCATGGCGGCGTTGCCGACCATTTTCGCTGCCGTGCTGATCCTGGCCGTATCCTATGTCATCGGACGCGTCGTTTCCGGGCTTGTAGCCAACATGCTGGAAGGCATCGGCTTCAATGGGATTCTTTCCCGCCTCGGCATCGGCAGGGAGGTCAGTGAAGGGACATGGACGCCCTCTGCGGTCATAGGGTACCTGGTCCTGGTGGGGATCATGCTGTTTGCCTTCATGGAGGCGGCCGAGCAGCTGGGCTTCAGGATGCTGTCAGGGATCTTCGCCCAGTTCACGGTTCTTGCCGGCCACATACTTCTGGGGCTGGTAATATTCGCCATCGGCCTGTTCCTGGCCAACCTGGTCCACAAGACGATCCTCTCCACGACCACTGCGCAGGCCAGGTTGCTTGCCGTATCAGCCCGTGCAGCGATCATTGTCCTGGCCGGCGCCATGGCCTTGCGGCAGATGGGCCTGGCCGACGAGATCGTCAACCTGGCTTTCGGCCTGCTGCTTGGCGCGATAGCGATTGCCGTAGCCATTGCCTTCGGTTTCGGCGGGCGGGAGATCGCCGGGCGCGAACTTGCCGAATGGGTAGCTGCAATGAAGTCAAGGAAAGAGTAAATCTCCTAGGGGAAGAGCATCCCTCGTGGCAGGACGTAACGGCCCTCCCTGTAAAGGTTCAGCTGGGGGGGCCGTTTGTATTTCCGGGTTTTCGGTGCGGCGGTCTCTTTACAGAGACAGCTCCCCGTGACCGTTGAACAGTTCGTCCCGCAGCCTGACCACATCCCCGTTTTCCAGGTATTCGTCAAAGCCCATCACCCGGTCGATTATGCCGGCAGGGGTGATTTCCACGATCCGGTTAGCCACGGTGGAAACGAACTCGTGGTCGTGGGAAGAGAAGAGCACAACCTCAGAGAACGAGATCAGGCCGTTGTTCAGTGCGGTGATGGATTCCAGGTCCAGATGATTGGTCGGTTCGTCGAGGATGAGGGCGTTGGCGCCGGAGAGCATCATCCTGGAGAGCATGCAGCGCACCCTTTCACCTCCCGAGAGCACACTGGTCTTCTTCATGGCCTCTTCACCCGAGAAGAGCATCCTTCCCAGGAATCCCCGGGCGAATGACTCCCCTTCGGTGGGAGGGGAGAACTGGCCGAGCCATTCTATCAGGCTCAGGTCGTTGGCGAAATATTCGTTGTTGTCCTTGGGGAAATAGGCTGGAGTAATGGTCACTCCCCAGCGAAAGGAGCCGCTGTCAGGTTCCAGTTCGCCGGCCAGGATCTGGAACAAAGTAGTCTTGGCCAGGCTGTTCCCGCCCACAAAAGCGATTTTGTCCCCCTTGCAGACGGTGAGTGACAGGTCGTTCAGGACCTGCACGCCGTCCAATGCCTTGGAGAGGCCCCGGATCTCCAGGATTACATCGCCGCACGGCCGCTCCGGCTTGAACACGACGTAGGGGTATTTGCGCGACGAGACCGGCATGTCTTCGATGGTGAGTTTCTCCAGGAGCTTTTTTCTGGAAGTGGCCTGTTTCGCTTTGGATGCATTGGAGCTGAACCTCTGGATGAATTCCTTCAGTTCGTTGGCTTTGTCGGTGATCTTCCTGTTCTCGTCCTGCTTCTGCTTCAGGTTCAGCTGGCTGGCCTGGTACCAGAAATCGTAGTTGCCCACGTATACCTGGATTCTCCCGAAATCGATGTCCGCGATATGGGTGCAGACCTGGTTCAGGAAATGGCGGTCGTGGGAGACCACGATGACCGTGTTGGGAAAACGGAACAGGAAATCCTCCAGCCAGGAAATTGATTTCAGGTCCAGGTGGTTGGTGGGCTCGTCCAGCAGCAGCACGTCCGGGTTGCCGAACAGGGCCTGGGCGAGAAGAACCCGCACCTTTTCCCCGCTCTCCAGTTCCCGCATCTTCTTATGGCGCAGTTCTTCGGGGATGCCGAGCCCGTTCAGGAGCACCGCGGCCTCGGATTCCGCTTCGTAACCATTCATCTCGGCAAATTCGGCTTCCAGTTCCGCAGAGCGGATCCCGTCCTCCTCGGAAAAATCCCCTTTGGAATAGATCTCCTCCCTTTCCGCCATGATCCGGTAAAGCCGGTCGTGACCCATGAAGACAGTGTTGAAGACCGTCTCTTCGTCGAAGGCGAACTGGTCCTGTCGCAGCACGGCGATCCTTTCCCTGTTTCCGATTGAAATCTCTCCCCGGTCGGGCTGGATCTCTCCGGAGAGTATTTTCAGGAAAGTGGACTTGCCTGCGCCGTTTGCGCCGATCAGCCCGTAGCAGTTTCCCGGAGTGAACTTCATGTTGACGTCTTTGAAGAGAACCCTCTTGCCGTAGGAGAGGGTTACGTTTGAAACATTGATCATTGGGTGAAGCTCCCTTTTGCTGAAAAATAAAAAACCACGGGGTTCATCCCGTGGTTCAAGTCCCCTATTGTATACACTATTGCCGGCAGGAGCGCAAGGGTTTTCACTGCCGGCGCCTGCGATTCCGCGTTTCCTTGTACGGTCAGCGGGATGGTTTTTTCCTGCTTCCCTGCCCGGATCGTCCATAAGTTCGAGATTTCCCCTTGTCGCCGCCTGATGGCCGACCCTGGGGTTTTTGCGGGCGGGCGACACTGACCGAAATGATGCGATTGTCAAGCAATGCCTCGTCCAGTGAATTGATCGCCTCCATGGTTTCCTCGATCGACGCCATTCGCACGTAGGCGCACCCCTTCGAGGCTCCTGTCACGGGATCGGTTATGATGTGGACGGACGTGACCTTGCCCGCTACGGCAAATAGCCGCCTCAGGTCCTCCTCGTTTGTCTCATACGATAGATTTCCCACATATAACTCTTTTGCCATTCGTCACCCCATTGATCCGTTTCTTGGTCGCCTGCAAGGAAAACAAAAACCACGAGGACATCCCCGTGGCTTGTGTGTACGTCAATGTATACCCTATTGTTCACAGAGGTGCAATCGTTTTCCGCCACGGTTTGCTTCTTTTCCTCATCGACCCGAATAAGGCAGTGCAGGAATGTGCCCCGGCTGCCTGTCACTTTTAATCGACGGCAAGGTTCTGGAGCGTTGCATTATTGGTGCTTGATAAAACGGGGATGAATGGGGTAGAAGAATGATGCAGCATGACACCATTTCGGGGAGAAATCATGGATTCCATTGAATGCTTCAAGGCCTATGACATCCGGGGACGGGTGCCGGACCAGCTCGATGAAGATCTCGCTTACCGCATAGGCCGCGCTTATGCAGAGGTCGAAAAGTCGTCGCGGGTAGTTATCGGACGTGATATCCGCCTGTCCAGCACGGCACTTGCCGAAGCCCTGGCCCACGGCTTGATGGACGGCGGAGCGGAAGTGTTCGACATCGGGGTGTGCGGAACCGAGCAGATCTATTTCGCCACGTTTGCCCGGGAGATGGACGGCGGGATCATGGTCACGGCGAGCCACAACCCCATCGACTACAACGGCATGAAACTGGTACGGGCCGGGGCGCGCCCCATCAGCGGCGACAGCGGGCTGGGCAGGATCGCTGAGCTGGTGAGAAACAATGATTTCAAGCGGGTCTCTTCCGGCGGGAACGTAATTCCTCTGTCGGTCGAAGATGACTACATAGCCCATCTGCTCGGCTACATCGACCGGGATGTCATTAAACCCTTCAAGGTTGTCGTGAATGCCGGCAATGGCTGTGCCGGCAGGGTCATCGACCTCTTTGAGGAGCAGCGCTTTCCGGTCACGTTCCTAAAGGTCAATCATGAGCCGGACGGCACGTTTCCCAACGGAATTCCAAACCCGCTGCTGCCGGAAAACCGCGAAGCGACCAGGGCGGCCGTGCTCCGGCAGCACGCCGATCTGGGCATTGCATGGGACGGTGACTTCGACCGGTGTTTCCTGTTCGACGAGCAGGGGAGATTCATCGAAGGCTACTATATCGTCGGCCTGCTTGCCGAGGCTCTGCTGAAAAAGCACCCCGGCGCGCGGATCATCCATGACCCGCGTCTTACCTGGAACACGATCGACATCGTCAGGGCCGCAGGCGGGATACCGGTCATGAGCAAGACCGGGCACGCTTTCATCAAGGAGCGGATGCGGGCCGAAGACGCCCTGTATGGCGGCGAGATGAGCGCGCATCATTATTTCCGGGACTTCGCCTACTGCGACAGCGGCATGATTCCCTGGCTGCTGGTTCTTGAATTGATGAGCCGCACCGGAAAGCCGCTGTCGGCCCTGGTCGGGGAGCGGATGAAGATTTTCCCGGCCAGCGGCGAGATCAACCGGCGGGTTGCCGATGCCCGGGATGTCATTGACCGGATCAGGCAAAGGTACCGGGATTACGCCGTGGCGATCGATCATACCGACGGGCTGAGCATGGAGTTCGCCGAATGGCGCTTCAATCTGCGCAGCTCCAATACCGAACCGGTGCTGCGGCTCAATGTGGAATCCCGGGGAGATGGGGAGTTGATGGAAAGGAAGACTGTTGAATTGCTGGGGATTATTGATGCTGATGCGGGGTAGAGGGGATTGGGTTCTTGGAAGGAGCTCAGCTTTTTTCGAACTTCACCCGTAGTCATTCCGGATATGGACTATAAGCAGGGTGGTACTCATGACGGCCTCCCGTGGTTTGTCATTGGCAGGGGTTGACGATGTTCCAGGACTTGGTCGTGCAGTCGGACACGACCTTGGCTTTCATCGTTTAGGTTGGTGAAACACCTGTTCGACTTTGTCGTCCAGGGTGTGTTTTGCCCCAACGACACCTTCAATCCATTTGGACAGTGCTTTGCCGGACCTCAGAATCTCTTCGGGGATGACGAGGCTGTTCTTTGCAGCCAGATCTTTCGCATATTTCAGTTGGGCGTCGCTCGGGCCACCATTGGCAACCAGCGCAGGTGGCTCGTAGAACCCCATCTTGCGGTGAACTCCTTTGCAGAAGCGCTGCCAGGTTTCCTTTTTCTCCACGATCAGGTCGAGAAAGCTTTCCATTTTGCTGGTAAGGGCATAGTCGATTACCCAGGGATGCTTTTCTGCCAGATAGTCAACGAGGTTCTCCCCGGGTTGCAGAGGAATAACCTTCCCTTTCTGCTCTTTAATGTAGCCCCGCTCAATGATGTTCTTGGTGATGGCTGCGTAGGTGGACGGGCGGCCTATGCCCAGGCGTTCCAGTTCCTTGACCAGGGAGCCCAGGGTGAATCTGCCGGGTGGCTTGGTCTTTTTCTCCTCCATGACTTCCTTTATCTTCGGGACCAGTTCGCCAACTTCTATCGAAGGGAGCATCTGCAGCTTTTCTTCTTCCCCCTTTTTCTCCTTTTCCTCGTCAACGTCTGCGTAGACCTTGAGAAAACCGTCGAATTTCAGAACCCGGCCTGAAGCCTTGAACTTTTCTCCCGCTACTTCGAAGATCATGGTAGTGGAGTCGTAGAGTGCATGTGCCATCTGGCTTGCGACAGCCCGCCTGAATATGAGGTCGTAAAGCCTGGCATGGTCAGCAGTGAGACCTTCTTTCCTGATCAGGTCCGCTATCTCGGCGGCCGAGTGCATGCGTGTAGGTCGGATGCCTTCATGGGCATCGGCCTGGGTGTTCTTTGATTTGAACTTGTTGGGCTTGGTGGGGAGATACTGCGGTCCGAGCGCTTTTCCAAGGAACGTGCGTATCTCTACGATGAATGCCTCGTCCATCCTCACGGAATCGGTGCGGTGGTAGGTCGTCAAGCCGTGGTCGAACAGCCCCTGTGCCAGCTTCATCGTCTGTTCCGGGGTGAACTTCAGGCGTGCCGCAGCAGCTGCCTGCAGGTCAACCGTGGTGAACGGCGGTTTGGGAGACTGACGCGAATCTTTCTTCTCGACTTTTTCAGCGAGGGCATGTGTTTCTCTGTATATTGCATCGATGATTGCCTGAGCCTCGTCCTGTTGCTCGAATTTGCCCTTGACGTGACGGGCGAGAAATACCGTACCCTCTTTGTCCAGCTGGATATCAAGCACCCAGAAAGGGGAGGGGGTGAAGTTCCGGATTTCCCTCTCGCGGTCCACAACCAGGCGGACGGCAGGCGACTGGACCCTGCCGACGCTGTATTTTCCGCGCAGGCTCCTGCTGGCAATCGGGGAGAGGATATAACCCACCAGCCGGTCACCGATCCTCCTCCCGAGGAATGCGTCGTAAAGCCCCGTGTTTGTCTCCTCGAAAGGGACCGCCTTGGCAAGCGACTCCTTCAGGCCTTTCTCGGTTACTTCGTAGATCTCCATGCGCAAGCATTCCCTCGCAACTGCTTTCACTTCATCGTGGATATGGCAGCTGATGGCGTACCCTTCACGGTCCGGGTCCCCGGCAAGCATGACGGTTTCGCCCTTTGCCGCTGACTGCAGTTGCTTCGGCAGGTGCTTTTTCTTCTCGTGGTAGACAAAGGTCGGTTCATAAGTCTTGAGATCGACACCCATTTCGTTGTCGGGCAGATCTTTGAAATGTCCGACCGTGGACATGGTCTTGACTTTTAGTATTGACTGAATTTTCTTCGCCTTGGTCGGCGATTCGACTATTATGAGCATGGTGCGTGATACCTTAGGTTGACGTGTCTCAGTACTTTCTCCCCTGTTCAGATTGCATTGACAGGTATTGCAGAGTTTGTTGCCGTCAACGGAAGTAATTGAGGAATCAGGCTGGCAACTCCACCTGGGCCAATCGGTATTTTCAATTTTTCTAAAACCTGGAAGTGCCGGATGGAATGTTTGTCAGGAGATGCGGTCTTTTTAATTTCCAAGGGGTACACGGTGCCGTCAAGGACGATGAGGAGGTCGATTTCCTTTTTGTCCTTGTCCCGGTAATACTAGAATGGTGCACGGCGTCCGTTGTGCCACCAGGTCTTGAGAAGCTCGGGCATGATCCAGGTTTCAAGAATAGCTCCGGTCATGGCGTCCGCATCCCTGGCAAGTTCAGCCAGGTTCAGCAACTGACCGGTCCTGGCAGCCGCGGCACGTAAGAAACGAAGAAAAGCCATCTCGTCGCCAACCTTTGCAAGGTCCCGGACATCCCTCTGCAGGTAGGTTTGCACATAGGAACTGAAGAAAAGATAGCGGTCTACATCTTCGGAGAGGGCAACAGCTGGGAATGAGCCTCGCCATATAATCTTATATAGCTGCTTCAAAGTCAAGCTGTCGCCTCCGGTCATGCGTTGCTGCATTTGACCCGGCACGGGCAGAAAAGGCCCGGTTTACGATCACGATCGACCGCCATCTTGATGTGAGGCAGGAGCTCGGGAGCGTACTGAATCTCGTCGATACAATGATATCGACCAGATCTTGCTGTTCCTCCATGACCATGTCCTCTTCCAGGCTCGTCTGAATCGCCGGCATGCCGCAGCCGATGTCGGCACCGACGGCATTGGGAATGACGGCGCCTTGAGTGGCGATGACCCCACCGATCGGCATTCCGTACCCTTTGTATTGATATGGACGCAGTAAGAAAGTTCAGGCCACTGAAACCCTGCGCCTTTTTTTCAGATGCAATTATGGTTGTCCCTCCTCTAGATATACTAGGTAAGCGACATTTCCTTCCTGAAGAACCTTCAAGAGTTAAATTCCTTTACATGTTTATCGGCCTGCAAATTAAACGATAATACCTCTATAACACCTTGATATAATTGGTTATTAACATAGCATGCCATCTTGGCACAAATAATGCCTTTATAACGAAAAGCCGACTATGTCTGCCAGCTTAGTCAGCCTCCATGTAATGGGGCGGACTTCCCGCCCTCCTTTTTAAACGGAAAATTTGCAGCAATGGGAAATCATTGCCGCATTGGTTAAATATCTGTTTTTGCTAAGTCAATGCAGATTGGCTTCGCTTTGTGCATCACTATTCATTTTCGAGGAGGTACTACATGTCGGAAGTTATGCAGGAAATCGATCAAATGATAACGCGTGCGCAGAAGGCTCTGGGAGTAATGAAAACTTTCTCTCAGGAACAGGTGGACAAGATCACGGAAGCTATGTGTAAGGCTGGAGTAGAAGCCGGACAGAAGCTGGCTGAGATGGCTGTTGAGGAAACAGGGATAGGCAAGGCAGAAGACAAGGCAATCAAAAACTACTTTGCAAGTCAGGTTGTCTACGACCAAATGAAAAATGAAACCTCAGTCGGCATTCTCGATGAGAAAAATGGTGTCCTTCACATAGCCGAGCCTTTCGGAGTTGTTGCCGCCGTTACCCCGACTACAAACCCTACTGCCACGACGTTGTCCAAGGCATTGATGAGTCTAAAAGGTCGCAATGTCATTATATTTGCCTTCCATCCGCGTGCCCATAAATGCAGCTCTGCTGCCGCTCAAGTAATGCTTGACGCTGCCGTCGACGCTGGTGCGCCGGCTGGCTGCATTCAATGGATCGGGAATCCTTCAGTTGAAGCAACAAACATGCTTATGAAACACCCAGGCATTGCAATCGTCATTGCCACAGGTGGAGGCGCAATGGTCAATGCTGCTTACAGTTCCGGCCATCCGGCTCTTGGGGTCGGTCCGGGCAATGTTCCGGTATATGTCGAACGTTCCGCGGACCTTGATATGGCGGTGAACAACATCATTGCATCCAAGACCTTCGATCATGGCACCCTGTGCCTGACAGAACAGTCGGTGATCTTCGATGATGAAGATACTGCTCGGAAAATGCTGGGGATTTTCAAAGCAAGGGGGGCTTACCTCTGCGACCCGCTCGAGAAAGCCAAGCTGGAAGCCGTCATGTTCGACAAGGAAAAAGGAGTGGCTTCAGGCGCCATTGTCGGCCAGTCTCCGCAGAAGATAGCCCGGTTGGCCGGTTTTTCCGTTCCCGATGATATCAGGCTGCTTCTGGTCCCGCTGAGTGCCATAGGGACCGATGATTGGATGAGCCACGAGAAGCTCTCCCCGGTTCTCGGCTGGTATTTGGCGCCGAATAAAGACATGGCTATTCAGGCTGCTGTTGATCAACTGGAATTCGGGGGAGCAGGGCATACGGCAGTCGCGTTCTCCGGCAACGAGGAAATTCTCGAGGAATATGCGCTTAAGGTTCCAGCTGGAAGAGTTATCTGGAATCAACCGTCGTTGCATGCCGTTGTCGGGCTTACAAGCGGATTGACAGCATCTTTTACCCTGGGTTGCGGCGCTCGTGGCGGCAATATAACCAGCGAAAACGTCACCTACAAAAACCTTTTGAACATCAAGAGAGTCGCAAGAAGAATCAAAGAAGATGAATAGTAGTATTTATCAGCGTCATTTTGTCGGTGAAAGAAAAACACAAGGCGCCATAAAAGCCCAAGGAAATTACATGAGAAAAATTACTATTGTAGCAGTGGCTATTTTGCTGGTGGCAATTCGGACAATGGCGCAGGAGCCGCCGCAACCCGCTGCACCTGAATACAACTGTGATTTCGCTCCGTCCTGCGAAGTGTCCCCGGGTGTCTACGGAAAGATTTCGGTACCAGTCACGAGCAAATTCAATCTCTCCATAGGCGGTTTTGTAAAGCTTGATTATGCCTACAACTCGGTGAATTTCGGGCAGAGTGGTTCTCTTTCGCCTGGCAGCGGAGCAATTCCGAAAGCCGGATCAACTGCAGCAGAACAAAGCCAGTCCATATTTACCGCCCGCCAGTCTCGTTTCTGGCTGAAGGTGGCAGGTCCGGGGTTTCTGGGAGCAAAAACCAATGCCCTCATCGAGGCCGATTTCTACGGGGACACTTCATCGGCGGCGGAAAGTCCGCAATTGCGAATGCGCCATGCCTGGGGATCATTGGACTGGGCAAACACCTCCCTGCTTTTCGGGCAGACGTGGGATATCTTCGGCCCCATGGCGTCAAACACCATAGATTTCCGCCAGGGAGCAGCGTACGGATCTCCCAATAACCCGCGTGTCCCTCAGCTCAGATTGACGCACAAGTTGGGCCTGAACGCGGAGAATTCCCTCCGGCTCGTGCTGGGGGTACAGGATCCCAACCAGAACGGCAATAATAATTCTACAGCTGCAGCCTTCTCCAATAATGTCGGCTCAATGGTGAACCTGGCCGGTCAGGTCATGTTGGTGAACAAGTCGTTGGGTGTCTCTCCAGGTTATTTCGGTATGTCGATGTCGCCGTTTACCGTGGGCTTTTTTGGTTTGTATGGCAGCCAGAAAGCGTTGACACCGTCTGCGGGGGAAAAACCGGTTGACTCGTGGGGGGGTGGCCTCTATGCCTTCATTCCGATTATGAGATCCAAAGACGGTATGAGCCGTAAGATGACCATGTCATTCGAAGGGCAGGCCTATATGGCTGCGAATATGGCTTTCAATACCGCCACAGCCTTCAACTTCTGCGGCTTGAAAGACAATCCTGCAGCTGCCAAGGGATATGGACTGGCTGCACAGATTATTTTCTATCCTACGCAGGACTTGGGAGCCTCCGCGGGATACCTGCGCAGGAATGCCTACAATTATGCGGACTACAGGGCAAATATTGACCATACTACGGACAATTTCCAGAAATATAGTCAGAATGTGTTTGTGAACTTTTCCTACGATCTTAACGCCGCAGTCAGAATTGCGGCCGAGTATGAATACTTGAATACTCACTATGGGAATTCTGTAGCAAGCGGCTCAAGCACCATGAACAGTACAGCTGGTTCCGGTTCAGCAAATGTTGCCCGTCTGGCAGTATTTTATTTTTTCTGAATAAAGTATGAGGCTCATCAAATGATCTGAAATTTTATCAGTTCTTCCAGGCAACGCACTTGTGAATGATTGAGCTGTGCGTTTCCATCCCGCGGGCGTTGCCCAGGCGCCCGCGCCTTTCTTTCCGGATGAAAACTAAATGACTGAAACAGAAATTTATACAAAAGGAAATGGGTCAAACAAATAAAGAGCAACTGGATTGACAGTGATTTTGTATGAAGATTTTGTGGGTCGTAATCGACGGCAACCGGGAGCTGACATGCAAAAAGACAACATGCAGGATCGCCAGGAGAAAATCAATTCGGCAGGAACGCAAAAAAAGGCGGGAAGGTCCTGGCAACAAGCCAATCATATGCTGCAGGCAGTGATAAAGTCCTGTCCGCTGCCAATCGTGGTTTTGGACAATTCCGCGAATGTCAAAATCTGGAACCCTGCTGCTGAAAGTACCTTTGGATGGAAGGAAGAGGAAGTAATTGACAAGTATTATCCCTTGATCCCCGATTATAAAAAAGAAGAATTCAGAGAAAACCTGAACAAGATGATTGATGGTGTGGTTGTTACCAAATTCGAGACATTACGGAAGAGAAAAGACGGGGTCAATATTCCGGTAAGCTTGTCGACATCAGTGCTCCGAGACCAGAAAGAGTGTGTTATCGGCAGTATGATAATGCTTGCAGATATAACTGAAAACAACCGGGCTACTGAAGAGCAGAATATGATGTGGGCTGGTCTGATGCTGACATACAACATGTCTGCTATCGGCAATCTGGCCTCCGCCATCGCACATGAAATAAATAATCCCAATAATTTCATTCTTGCAAACGCACAGTTCCTCGCAGAAGTATGGCCCACTCTGAGTCGAAACCTCAAACGCTACATCACGGACAATGGAGATTTTGTTCTTGGAAAGCTACGATACTCTGAAGTGGATGCTATTATACCTGAGATGCTTAACGGGCTTGTCGAAGGAGCTAAACGTATCAAGGATATTGTTGCCGACTTGAAGGATTTCACTTGGCAGGAATCAATGCAGCATAATCGAAATATTGACATCAACAAAATTGTAGAGTCGGCTCTTCACATGATCCGGAACAAGATAATAAAATACACTGATTTTTTCTGCTGCACCCTGAGAGATAATCTTCCACAAATCAAGGGGAGTTTTCACCAACTGGAACAGGTTGTAGTAAATGTGATTGTGAATGCCCTGCAAGCGCTACCAGGCAGAAGCAGTGCTATCTTTGTCGAAACCTTCTTTGACGAGGCCGAAGGACTGGTGATTGTAAAAGTTAGAGACGAGGGAACAGGCATGACAGAGGATGTTCAGAGAAATATCTATAACCCCTTTTTTACGACAAGATCACATAGAGGGTGCACAGGCCTAGGGCTTTTTATATGCTTAGCTATAATAAAAATTCATAAAGGTATTATAAAATACGAAACTGAACCAAACAGAGGAACTACCTTTTTTCTGAAATTTCCAATATCAAGCAATCAGATTTGAAGGTTGCTTTTTGTACTGACAATTGTCAATTCTTCTGCACCTGTAAAATTAACTTACAGGCCTTAATATTCCATAATCCTCCATAGTTCCAGCGAAATTAACGCTCAGCAAGTTAAAATATTGCACCTATCCATACGTTCCGAAAATTGCATGCCATAAATAACATGCTGTTATTGTTATGAAATATATTCACTGGCAATGGCATGTTCTTTGATATGAGAATATCTGCCGGAGCTTGATTGTCTGTTGTGTGAGCAGTGAGGATATTGGATTTTAAAAAATCCTTGAAATGTCAAAAAGGAGAGTCTGCGATGGATTTGTTTGCAACATACAGGAGCAAGCTCGTTTCGGCTGAAGAAGCTGTGAAGGCAGTCAAACCAGGAGACTGGGTGGATTACGGCCTCTGCCTGGGCCATCCGGTTGCCACGGACAAGGCGCTGGCTGCCCGCGCGGCAGAACTGTCCGATGTGAAAGTCCGGGGAGGGATAACCATGTGGATGCCCGAAATCCTCACCGTGCCGGACCCGGGCAGGCATTTTACCTGGAACTCATGGCACTGTACGGGTATTGACAGGAAAATTCTTGAAATGGGTGTCGGCTACTACGGTCCGATGCGCTATTCAGAGCTTCCGAAACTCTATCGGGAAAACATTGAAAGGGTCGATGTGGCCATGATTCAGGTGGCGCCTATGGATGAGCATGGATTTTTTAACTTCGGGCCCCAGGCATCCCATCTCATGGCGGTCTGTGAACGAGCCAAACTCATCATTGTGGAGGTTAATGAGAGCATGCCCCGTTGCCTGGGCGGTTTCGAAGAAGCAATTCATGTTTCCAAAGTAGACTTCATCGTGGAAGGAGACAATCCGCCTTTGGTTCAACTGAAGGCAAACGGCCTCACCGAAGTTGATCGTAAGGTGGCGGAGCTTATTGTCGAGGAAATTCCTGATGGAGCATGCCTTCAGCTGGGAATAGGCGGAATGCCGAATGCGGTCGGAATGTTGATAGCCGAGTCAGACCTGAAAGATCTGGGAGTGCACACGGAGATGTACGTCGATGCTTTCGTGGATCTGTCCCTGCAAGGCAAAATAAACGGATCGAGGAAGAACATCGACCGGTTCCGCCAGGTTTTCACCTTTGCGACAGGTACTCAAAAACTCTACGACTTTGTACACGACAATCCCGCAATCATGAGCTGTCCGGTTGATTATATCAACGACGTCAACCGGATTGCCATGATCGACAACTTCGTATCCATCAATAACGCTGTTGAGATAGACCTGTTCGGCCAGATATCGTCCGAATCATCTGGTACAAAACAGATAAGCGGCACGGGAGGGCAGCTTGATTTTGTTATGGGCGCCTATTTGTCCAGGGGGGGGAAAAGCTTCATTTGCCTCTCTTCAACCTATGGGAAAACAGGAGAAGCCAAGACGCGGATTGTGCCTACTCTGAAGCCGGGCAGCGTGACGACCGCCAGCAGGACCTGCACACAGTGGGTGGTAACCGAATATGGCAAGGTCAATCTGAAAGGGAAGAACACCTGGCAGCGTGCGGAAGCTCTCATTTCCATTGCGCACCCGGATTTCCGCGACCAACTGGTCAAGGCAGCGGAAGATATGAAGATATGGCGGAAAGGCAATAGGCGCCACGGTTGAGGCAATATGCGGCTTTGGCGATACCATATGGGAAAAAGGGGAAACAAGGCATGGCCGGAAAAATCAAATACATGATTGATGACATAATAGCACGGCGTGCGAAAGGTAACGAGATCCTGGTTAAGGTCATGAGGACCAAACTGGTGCTGAAAGGGATAAATCCGGATAAATATACAATCAAGTCCGAAGATGACCAGGCGATAATTGGCAAGCTGGAGAAGATGCTGCAGGATTTATAGCGCGTAAAGGAGCCTACTGAAATGAGCATTAGAATTGCTTGTTCGGAGAAAACAATTGCTGACGACGCTGTGAATGAATTGAAAAATATCTTTGGCGCAACTTCCATCAAAATGATTGTTTACTTTGCTTCCTCCGACTTTGCGCCTCAAGAAATCAGTGCAACGATGCAGCAGGTTTTTGCAGGGGCAACGGTTTTCGGGTGCACAACAGCCGGCGAGATAATTAGCGGCAGGATGCTGAAAGGGGCTGTTGTTGCCATGGCTTTCGGCGAGGAAACCATATCCGAAGTAAGAGTTGAAGTGCTTGAGAACCTGAGCAAAATGATGGCTGTCAACGAGGCTTTTTGCTCCTTTGGAAAATATTTCGGTGAATCAATGGACAGCATGGACCCGTCACAGTTCTTCGGGATCGTTTTGGTAGACGGTTTGAGCGGCGCCGAAGAACAACTGATGGACACTATTGGTGACAAAACGAATATCACTTTCATCGGCGGATCCGCGGCAGACGATTTGAAGTTCAGCTCCAGTCATGTCTATGCCAATGGCAAGGCTTACTCTGATGCGGCAGTACTTGCCGTGCTCAAACCTGGAACTTCGTTTGAGTTGATCAAGACCCAAAGCGTCAGCCCATTGGACGCCAGGCTGGTTGTCACCAAGGCGAATGCGGGACAACGGGAGATCGTCGAGTTTAACCGAAAACCCGCATCAATTGCCTATGCGGAAGCACTCGGGGTCACCGTAAGCGATCTGGCGAACTGCTTCCCACGTCATCCGTTGGGATTGTTGATTGAGGGTGAGCCTTATGTGCGCAGCCCAAGGGAGATTGTCGGTAACAGTGTTTTTTTCAACTGCAGCTCTGTTGACGGCATGGAGCTGACACTGCTCGAAGCCAGCGACCTGATCGGCGATACTAAGGCGGCACTGGATGGTGTGCTGGAAAAACTAGGCAGTATTTCCGGAGTTGTTGTCTTCAATTGCTTATATAGGGCTATTGAACTGGAAAAGAAGAATCTTGCCGATGAATATGCCAAGCTATTCTCGGATTATCCAACGATCGGATTCAATTGTTATGGTGAGCAGTTTATCGGCCATATAAACCAGACAGCTACCATGATCGTTTTCAGGTAACAAGAGGAACAAAGTATTCTTCTTTCAAGAGAGGACTATGGTTGTAAAAGCCATGCGAAATAATAATGTAAAAACGACAAACAAGCGACGCCACATAACAAGATTAAACAACAGCAATTGCTCCTTGAATGCGGGTTTTGACAGGTTTCGACAAACACGATTATCCCATAACGACAGTATAAAGTCGTTTGCTGCGCCATCATGCCAGCAACGAAAAGCCTGTCAAGTATTGGATGAATATGGTTGCTTGAAGGCTGTTAATCATTCTTGGCTCCAGTTGACCCGTTATAAACGCGATGAGTCAATAGGACGCTGGTTCGGCGAAATCATGGCTCCTGGTGATAGAAGCATGTTTATGAAGTATCTGCTAGATGTGGGTAGGACAAAGGCTCACAGCACGGTTGTTGTACGTATAGTCCGCGAAGACGGGGCCGTTATCTTCGTGAGCTGCTACATTGCCGTCAGATATGGTGATTATGGCATTTGTCCGCAGTATTACTGTGAAATTGAGGATATAACCGATTCTGTCCTGTTGAATGCCGAGCTTGAACTTGAGGGGGATCGTCTCGAACTGTCATGTGTATTGGAAAATCGCGCTCAAATGACATAATGCAATATGACTGTGATGAAGCAGTGAACCTTGATTGATGATCGTAAGGCTTAGGAGGGTGTGAAATGAATAAGTGTGGACTTATAGAGGCTCTTGCAGAGAAGACGGACCTTACCTTCAAAAGATCCGAAGCGGTAATCAACACAATCTTCAACTCAATGTCCGATGCCCTTCATAAAGGGGAACGCATAGAATTGCGCGGATTCGGCAGCTTTTTTGTGAAGGACTACAAACCCTATTTGGGACGAAACCCGAAGACAGGGTCGTCAATTTACGTGAAATCGAAGAAGCTTCCCTTCTTCAGGGCCGGGAAGAAACTGAAGCAAAGAGTTGCCCTGTAGTTTCCATCCGCAAACTCCTGGCAATGGCTGATAAAGGCCGGAGCGGGGCTTTCGAGGAGATCGTGATACGGTGAAAGTGGCAAGATCTCGAAAACCGGGAAAGCGCTTGAAACCAGTAAAAGCTCCGACCAGTGAGTCATGAGTCGACAGATTATCACGAACTACGAGGAAGTCCCGCTCCGGCCCCAGAGAGACTTTCCGGATGGGAACTATGTAGCCGGGAACGAGGGAACAGATAGATTGATGGTAATGGGCGCCCTGCTGACCAAGGCACCCATTAGATGACAGATCAAAAATTCCAGAATTCATCAATTTCTTCGCCGCTGAAATCCCATGCAGTATTATGCGGGGGCAGGGCCTCTTCGAAGAATTCCGGAAGGCGGTCGTGCACATTCGTCAGGCCGGCGCCCTGGTTAAATGCGTGTTCAGTCTTGAGAACGTACTTTCCAAGCTCCACAACATCATTTGCGGTCAGAGAAAGCCCATAACGGGCATTGATCATTTCATAGATTGCCGCAAAACACTCAGGCACATCAAGGGCCGGGAAGGCAACAAACAGGCACAGGCCGGTGCTGTCGACAGCTGCCGTGGCTATTTGAAGGTTCCGTGACAGGTCTACCTGCCCATCCTTCTGCAGAGGGTCCACAAAACCGCCGATGCGCATGAGGTTGGTAGCGACGGCATAGCCGGTGGTATGGTCAGCGCCCATGGTTGTGGTTGCATAGGTAATGCCGATTCCTTTGACGGCCCTCGGGTCGTAGGCGGGAATTGCCTGATTCTTCACGACAGGGATTCGGGTCAAGCCATAGGTCCTGCCGACGGAACCCGCACCATTGCCAAGGATGCGGCCGAGCGGCGTCCCGTTCCGCATTTCTTCATTGATCAGGCGGTAAGATTCCTTGCCGTCTCCCCAGGGGAGGATGCCTGCTTCCATGGCAACGCTTATAGTCACGACACCTTCAATTGAATCAATACCTATGTCATCCATAGCCCAGTCACACCTGGCGATATCATCCAGGTCCTCAACCAAGCCATTCCCCCCCAGACCCCAGATGGTTTCGTATTCAAAGCCGGATGTTACGAATTTTCCATCACTGTCGGTATAGATTTGGGAACACTTGATGATACAGCCGGGATGGCAGCCGTGACTGGGATTGCCGCCACGAGAGACAATCACGTCATGCATGGTTTCGCCACAGATTTTTTCCGCATGTTCCCATTGGCCTCGACGGAAGTTGTGGGTTGGAAAGCCGCCGGCTTCATTAAGTACATTTACGAGAATGTCGGTGCCGTAAATCGGCAGGCCTTGCCCGGAAACCGGATGATCGAGCAGCGCCTTGGCAAAAATGCGGGCCTGTTGCTTGAACTTGTCAGGCTCGGCTATGGTGACACCAGGCCCTCCAGTATCATCTACAGTAATGTATTTGATCTTTTTCGACCCCATGACTGCTCCGCCGCCACCGCGGCCATGGCTGCGGACATTGCCGTCAGGGTCTTTTACCGAGATGTTCGCGGAGGCCATTCTGAATTCACCGGCAGGGCCGATGGAGAGAACCCCGACATTCTTCCCCATTTTTTCTCCGATGGTTTTGAAGATCTCAAAGTTTCCCTTACCGAGATAATCCGTGTCTTCCTTGATGATTGCACCGTTTTTGTCGATGTGGATGCTGTACCACTTATCTTCCAGCGGCATTCCTTCGATTATGATCGCCTTGATCCCAAGTCTTTCTATTTTCTGGCCTGCGGTACCACCGGCACTGCTCTCCTTGATGCCGCCAGTAAGCGGGCTTTTGAAGCCTGCTGAGAGGCGGCCGGAGTTGGCAGCGGCGCTTGCCGTCAAAAGGCCCGGAGCGAAAACAAGCTTGTTGTATTTGCCCAACGCTTCGCAGGCGGGCGGTACTTCCATGGCAACGATGGTGGAAGTCAATGCACGGCCGCCCAAAGCCATTAAACCATCAGGTACTGCCTCAATGGAAGTTGTCAAATTTGTCATATTGATTCGGATAATTTTAACACCCATATTAAATCCTCTTTCCTTGTTTAGCAAATATGCATCATTATAATTTACATGATCAACTGTGGTTATTCATCAAATACATTGCCTATTATGTACTCGTCTGTTACTAAAATATGTGAATCCATCTTGCAAGAAACCCGTCTGAATCATAGCCATTTTTTACTTTGACGAATTTCTGATACTCAAACATCAACTGATCGGTCTTTGTAATCATATGGAAAAGACCCAAATCGACACGATGATCATCCGCACCGTCATTTTGCTTCACACCTGCGACTTTGGTTTCCCCGCATGCCAGATAGCGCCATTTGACTGACGCGAAGGTGGTGGGCAGAATGTCATACGACAGAGAGATTTGCGACAGGAATGTCGGATCCTTGCTTTGCACGGCTTTCCCGCCCGTAGCAGACATCCAATCCCTGTTGTCCGTATAGAAAGCTCCTTCAACGAACCCGGACAGATGGAAGCCATACCCCAGTCCCTTTTCCAGACCGAATTGAGACGTAAAAGTGTAACGGTTCGATGCGATCGCACTGCTCGCGACAAATTTGTCATGGTTGAAGTTTCCGGTCGGAAAAGTGACCCATGGAGTGAAGCCGACCCAGAAATTCTTTTCCGGTTTGTTGACAAACCAGAAGGTACAACCGATGGTCAAGTCGCCCATGGAAGTGTGAGATTGATCCAAGCCGAGCGCGCCTATCTTTGTGCGTGCAGTGCCATAGACAGGTATGAGAAACTGCGGGTCTATTGTCATGTTCCATAATTTCGTATAATGGACGAACCTGTACAAAGGCACGTTTGCCTCGAGCTTGTTGTCTCCCGGCACTTCATTCCCATCGGAATAAAACTTGTTGGCATCCAAGTGCTGGAAATAGACGATGCTCAGATTGGTTCCGGGTGGAAGCGGGATATAGTCTCTGGCATTTCCATCGATTGCCGATGACATTCGGGGTGTGACTAAACAGATAATAAGGAGCGCAGCGGTAAATAGTATCTTCATACGATTTCCTCCTGACTGTCATGATTATCAATTCCATGATTAAATTGAACATTCCCGCTTGAAATGGATTCCCCTCCCGCGACAAGGGGGAGGGGAACATGACCTACAGCGCCTCTTTGAAAATACGTTTCAGATCTTCCAACTTGATTTTGCGGGGGTTGAAGAAGCAGCACAGATCCTTGATGGCATTGTCGGCCAGCCGCTCGACATCACTTTCCTGAACGCCGATTTCCCCCAGTCCGGCAGGGATGCCGACATCTTTGGACAGCTTCCTGATGGCTTCGATACCCTTTTCACCAGCTTCCATGGTTGACAGACCGTCGGTGTTGACTCCCATGGCAACAGCGACATCGGCGAACTTCTGGGGGCATGCGATAAGATTGAAGGCACACCCATGGGGCAGCAGGATGGCGTTGCAGACTCCATGCGGTTTGTTCAAAAGGGCTCCAGGTTGGTGCGCCATTGCATGGACGATTCCGACGCCGGCGTTGTTGAATGCCGCGCCGGCCATGTATTCCGCATATGCCATTTTGTCACGTGCTGCGAGGTTTTCGCCATTGGCCACTGCCTGCGGCAGCCATTCGACAATCAGCTTGATCGCTCCAAGAGCCAATGAATCGGTTACCGGATTGGCGAGATTCGCCACATACGCTTCTATGGCGTGAGTCAGGGCGTCCATACCGGTGGCGGCAGTCAACGCAGCCGGCAGCCCGACCATCATGGCCGGGTCGTTAATGGCAACAGTCGGGGTAATCCTTGCCGACGCAACAATCATCTTCACGTGGATATCGGTGTTGGTGATAACGGCAAAGCTGGTTACTTCGCTGCCGGTCCCGGCAGTAGTGTTGATGGCGATGAACGGCGGCAGCGGATTCGCGAATGTGTCGATTCCCGCGAAATCGCGTATGTCGCCGTCATTGTTCGCCATGACCCCGATCCCCTTGGTGCAGTCGTGAGAGCTGCCGCCGCCGAGGCTCACCAGTATGTTGCAGCCGTTTTCCTTGTATGCTTTCACTCCCTTCCTGACATTAAGATCGGTCGGGTTGGGTTCGGCTCCACTGAATACCACCGCCTCAACGCCATCGGCCTTGAGCAGTTCCACTATCTGATTGGCTATGCCAAGATCGAAAAGTCCCTTATCGGTAACGATCAAAGCCTTTGTGCCGCCGAGAAATTTTGCGGTTGCGCCAAGCTGTTTCACTGCGCCTACGCCCATCTTGCTCACCGACGGAATGAGGAAATTGAAAACCTGGTCAGCTAATGCCATGAGTACATCCTCCTTTGGTTTTTGTAGTGTTAAATCCTGAATCGTCCAAGTATGCTGCCCGCTTTCGAAGTAGAACCAGGTGCTTGATCGTTTCTGCGCCACCTCCCTTCTCCAGACAATGTTGATGCAAAGCGACCGGAACACACGAAATCGGTACAGTAGTGCTGGCTGAAACATATGAGCAGAGAACGTGCCGAATCACGAGTGATTGAAAATATTCATATTATCGTGTAGTTAGCGCGCTGAACGGTACTTCCCGGGGAATTGAAGGGTGTAAACAAAATTACAGGTGGGAATGTCATGCAAGAGAAACCAGGAGTAATGGCGTGTTTCAGGAGCTGTCTAAGATAATGACAGGCGCAGCTTGTGACTGAACAGCGCAATAAAGCACCTGTCTGCTTTGTTATTACTCTTTAATATATCTCGAGTTTGACGCTAATCCGGCCGGCTAACACAAGGCAAAGCCGGGTTTCGCGTGAAAACAAATGGAATAACTGTATTGCCTCTCGACTGAGCGGACAAGAAAACTCAGTGAATACATGAAGCCGATTCTTCTGATGACAACGACTCAACCATTTCACTTTATTTTTTTGAGTAATTTATGTACCTTCTGTTTATCCGAGAAGGTTGGTTTGAAAATATAATAAGATCTTGAGCTCGATAGCGTATTGGCACTTTTCCCGGGCAGATTTCCGCGTGACGCTTTTTATAAAGGGAGAGCTTGTATGAAGCTTGCCAAGGCAAGACGCAAACTGAACAACAATGCGGTTTCCTTGCCCAAAAAACTTGTCGGTTACTACCGTAACATTCGTGGTTGGAGACATGTGGAAACTGCGCTCCGTGATGCGAACCAATTGCTCGAAGCGATTATAGACGCATCTCCTTTGGCCATTATCGCTCTGGACAAACAAGGCCTGGTCAACCTCTGGAATCCGGCAGCGGAGAGAATGTTTGGCTGGACAAAGGAGGAAGTGCTCGGTAAACCCTATCCGATTGTATCTGCGGACATGCGCTGGGAATTGCTTGACAACATGTCACGCCTGAACGAAGGTGAACTCCGAAGCTGCAAGGAAACCATCCGCCAGCATAAGGGCGGGAGACTTATTGATGTCAGCATTTCAATTGCGTCCATGCTGGACTCTACGGGCGCAACTATTGGATATGTTGTTATCATAGCTGACATAACCGAGCGGAAGCGTGCGGAACAGGCCTTGCAGGAATCAGCGGCAAATTACAGAACTATTTTTGATGCAGCTAACGATGCGATATTCGTTGTTGAGGGGGAAGACTGCAAAATACTGGATGTGAACCAGAAAATGTGCGAGATGTACGAGTACTCGCGCGAAGAAGCGCTCAAGCACAATTTGGGAGAGTTGAGCGCAGGCTGTCCTCCCTATTCCCAGGCAGAAGTTCTGCTGCATATCCATCGGGTTGCGTTTTCCGGACAGTCGTATCTATTAGAATGGCTTGCAAAAACCAGTTCGGGCCGCCTCTTCTGGATAGAAGTAAACGTTAAGGGAGCAATAATCGGGGGCAGGAAAAGGGTGTTGATTGTCGCCAGAGACATCAGGGAACGCAAGAAAGCGGAAGAAGAAAACAAGAAAATGCAGGAAACGCTCCTGCAGGCAAGCAAACTGGCTGCTATCGGTACCCTGGCTTCAGGAATTGCCCACGAAATAAACAATCCGAACAACTTCATTCTTTCAAATTCTCATTTCCTTTCGGAAACCTGGCCTGCCATCAGCCGAACCCTCAAAAGGCATATCAAGGATAAAGGAGACTTCCCTGTCTGCAAACTGCCTTACTCCGAGGTGGACAGTCTCATCCCTAAGATGATCAATGGCATCACCGAAGGGGCGCACCGCATCAAGACCATTGTTGCCGGTCTCAAGGATTTTGCCCGTCAGGAAAAGACCGAGCTGAACCAGAAAGTGGACGTCAACAAAGTCATCGAGGCGGCCCTGACCATGCTGCAGAACAAAATAAAGAAACACACAGACTACTTTAACTGCAGCCTGGGTGAAAATATTCCCCCGGTGCAGGGAAGCTTCCGCAAACTGGAACAGGTTATCGTCAATTTGTTGGTGAACGCCCTCGAGTCACTACCGAGCAAGGAATCCGCGATTGACATCTCGACATCTTACATCAAGCAACTCAATCAGGTCCTGATTAATGTGCGGGATGAGGGAGTCGGCATGACAGAGGAGCTGCAAAAGACAATCTTTGACCCATTTTTTACAACCAAGCTTGACACCGGAGGAACCGGCCTTGGCCTGTCCATCTGTTTCACTATTGTAAAGAAACACAACGGCACCATTGAATGTTTTTCCTTGCCAGGCAATGGCACGACATTTCTAGTGAAAATTCCGGCATTGAAAGGCCAATAAAAATGGAGATTACATTTTATGATGAATGAAAATGCTCTTCCGATCCTGTTGGTTGACGATGAACAGCACATTCTGCTTTCATCAAAATCCCTGCTTCGTCTGGCCGGAATGCATGAAGTAAGGACCATCGATGACAGTCGCCAGGTATTGCCGCTTTTGCAGGCGGAAAACGTAAGCGTCATCGTTCTTGACCTTCTCATGCCCTACGTATCCGGCAGGGAGCTGCTCAACAACATTCGTCGCGACTACCCGCAAATCCCGGTAATAGTCATGACTGCGTCTGACGAGGTGGAAATTGCTGTTGAATGCATGAAAGTCGGCGCTTTCGACTACCTGGTAAAGCCGGTGGAAAATTCCCGCCTGATCTCGTCCGTCAAACGGGCGCTGGAAATCCGTGACCTGAAAAACCAGGTGACACAATTGCGGGAACAGCTGCTCAGCAACAGGATCAAGCACCCTGCCGCTTTTTCATCCATCATTTCAGCCAGCCCTAAAATGCTGTCCATGTTTCAGTATTGTGAAGTCATCGCCCCATCGCAACTGCCGGTCATCATCACCGGTGAGACAGGTGTCGGAAAGGAATTGGTGGCCAGGGCGATTCATGACTTGAGCGGTGTGCGCGGGAAGTTTGTACCGGTAAATGTTGCCGGACTTGACGACAATATGTTTTCCGATACGCTTTTCGGCCACAGGAAAGGCGCCTTTACCGGTGCTGACCAGGCGCGCAGCGGCCTCATTGCGAAAGCTGCCGGCGGAACCCTTTTTCTCGATGAAATCGGCGACCTGACGGAAATCTCGCAGATGAAGCTATTGCGCCTGCTGCAGGAGCAGGAATATTATCCAGTTGGCGAAGATTCCGCATTGACCAGCGATGCCAGGATTATCGTGGCAACGAACAAGGACCTGCGTGAACAGACAACAAAAGGGAAGTTCCGCAATGATCTTTACTTTCGCCTGTGCACTCACCAGGTGCATATTCCCCCTTTGCGGGAGCGCCTCGAAGACATCCCTTTGCTGCTGGAATATTTCATTGAGCAAACGGCCCGTGACCTGAAAAAGAAGAAACCGACCTATAATGATGAGTTGGTAACCCTGCTCAAAGCGTATGATTTCCCTGGAAATGTGCGGGAGTTGAAAGCAATGGCTTCCGATGCAGTGGTTCGCCACCGGTCCGGCTTGCTTCCCCAGGAACGGTTCAGGGAGGTTATCGGCAATTGCCCGGCTTCTCCCGATGCCGGTTCTAAGCTTGCCGAAACAGTGGTGGGAGTGCTCCAGGGAGCTCTGCAGCGCCTTCCAAGGTTGAGCGAGGTTGAAGATTATCTTATCAAGGAAGCAATGGTGCAGTCCAGAGACAATCAAGGCGTAGCCGCCTGTTTGCTCGGCATTACCCGGCAGACTCTCAACAAGAGGCTGCAGAAAGCCAAAGCCAGAGAGTAGCAGCCGGCATCACGGCCGGATACATATTCGCGTCGCATCGAAAAAAGCCCGTTCCCCGG
The DNA here is from genome assembly GCA_034933285.1 of Geobacteraceae bacterium. Lineage (GTDB taxonomy): Bacteria > Desulfobacterota > Desulfuromonadia > Geobacterales > Geobacteraceae > RPRC01. Next base: position 57,546 of record JAYFNT010000002.1, read on the forward strand.
GCTTTTTTTGCGCAGGTCCCGGCTTCATATCTTAAGCTTCCCCTGAAATGAGGCATGTCAAAAGTAGCGCTCTCTACGCTCTTGCTCGAAAGAACAAAGGAGATTGTGTCGTTAATGCCTATGCAAGCAATGCCTGGTTCCATTTCTGGATAGACAAATTGCATTCGCCAATGTGCTTATATTGTGCTTAAAAAACGAACAAGGGCTTACATGAAATCATGTAAGCCCTTGTTTTTATTGGTGGAGATGAACGGGATCGAACCGTCGACCTATGCGTTGCGAACAAACAAATAATACTTTTCCAGGCTTGTTCATGAATTTCCGATATGTATCCTCATAAACGCATAAGCCCTTGACAATAGGCTTTTTACCGGTTATATTGTGTTTCACGTTGTTCGCAATGTTTTCAGTCTAACCCACGAAATAGAGGATACATGAGGGGATACATGGCGTTTATGTATCCTCTGAAAAAAAAAGGGGGGGGCAAGATGCAAAAGGGAAAGCAATTTACTGACAAGGATATTAAGAGCTGGAAGCCCACCGAGAAGGAATACTGGAAGCGTGAGGGGCAAGGTTTTGGTATCCGTGTCCTTCCTTCCGGAGGAAAGATTTGGTATTACGTGTACACTTTTGAAGGCCGAAAACGGTACATGCGCTTAGGTGACGGGAGTTATCCGGATGTATCCCTTAAAGAGGCCCGTAGGTTATACTCCATTGCCAGGGTAAAGGTTAGCAACGGAATGGACCCGCTTGCAGAGAAACAACAGGAGAAGGAAGAGCGCCGCAAGGCTCCCACTGTAGCGGACCTGATTGAAGAATACATAGAGAAGCATGCTAAGCCAAACAAGAAAACATGGGAGGAAGACCAGCGTTGTCTTGAAAAGGAAGTTTTGCCACTTTGGGGGCAGCGCAAGGCGGCTGATATAAAGAAGCGTGATGTTGTGCTCTTACTTGAGGGCATTGTTGAACGTGGTGCGTCTGTCATGGCTAATAATACGTTTGAAAAGGTCCGCAAGATGTTTAACTTTGCGGTAGAGCGGGACATATTGCCTTTCACGCCCTGTTATGGGGTTAAGAAGCCAACAAAGAAGGAAAATAAAGACCGGGTATTGTCAGACAATGAAATTGTCACTGCCTGGAATGCTCTTGACTCAGCGGCTATGAGTGATGAAATCAAGAGAGCCTTGAAGCTAATCCTTGTAACGGCTCAGAGGCCGGGAGAAGTAATAGGTATGCACTCAAGCGAGATAGAGGGGGATTGGTGGACTGTTCCAATAGAACGGGCGAAGAACGGAAGGACGCACCGGGTTTTTCTGACTGCTACCGCTAAGGCTCTTATCGGAAATAAAGAAGGCTATATTTTTGAATCACCACGAATGCGCACCCTTCCATCCGGAGAAGAGGTAAGCCAGCCGATGAATGTTAACGCTGTTGCCTATGCTGTAAGACGTAACTTTGAAGAGTCCACGGGAGAGGGGAAAGGAGTAGCCAAGTCAACCGTACTTAACCGAGACGGGCATGCTGATAAGAAGACTGTTATGGAATCATGGACGCCGCATGATCTGAGACGGACGGCAGCAACTAACTTGTCCGCCCTTGCGTACTCTGATGAAGTCATAGACGCTGTTCTGAATCACGTTAAGAAGGGCGTGATTGCAATATATAACCGGCACCGTTACGACAGGGAGAAACAGGCAGCCCTTGAAGCATGGGAACGGAAGCTAACTAGCATTGTTTCCGGGAAGCAATCCGGGACCGTAATACCAATACACGTGGGAGGAAAAAGATGATTGCAACCTTGAGAGAACATCCAAGGAAGTACGGCTTTGACACGGAACGGATAGAGCGACTAAGGCGGGCAGCCTTCGGCAAGCCTGATCCGATTGCTAATCTTACCTTACGTGAAGAAATTCAAGAGCTTTACGGTATCAACATCCGAATGATAAGGGCGCTAAAGCAAGCGCTGGGGGTGCCTATCCTAGACGCCCCGCCACCCTTCCCGGTTCATCCGTCGAGAAACGCCTAGCAATTCCCGATAGCCCTTGCCCGCCCTGGTCAGGGGCTTTTTGTGTCTGCATTTCAAAATTCTGCCTTCAAATTTGCCCCCAGCGCCGTTTTTCTTGAATGGCCCTTTTTCCAGTATTCCCCAACACGGCCCCGCCCTGAAATTTTGGAATTTCCAGGGATGATTGAACGGCCTTCTATTCCTGCATCTGTCTGTTTTCCCTTCTCACTCCTGCCGTTAGTCTCACACGTGAGACGATATGGAACATGCTGAATTAACCCTCACTCTCAGAGAACAATAGCGCAAGATGCGAACAAAGGAGAAACAAATGCACCCAGTATTCTTGAAAAGAGCAGAAGTGGTGAAACTTGTAGGGCTTGGATACACAACTATTTACAGGCTGGAACAGGCGGGCAAGTTCCCTGCCAGGAAACAACTATCAGCGGGCCGTGTCGGCTGGTTGCAGTCAGAGGTAACGGCCTGGATTGAATCCCGTATGGCTGCATAAAGGATGGCTCCTGGTTCGTCTATCTTTCTGAAGATGCCAGGAGATAAACATCATATAATCAGTGAGTTGCGAGAGACATGGTAGTGGGCGAGTAATTAACCCTCGTCTTGGGGGTAAAGGGGGTAAGGGTATCCCTAGAGAGAGAGGGATAGTAGAGCTGTAGCGTCCTTTCGGTATCGGGAATCAGTAAGTAAGAGAACCTATGGCGACCTTAAGGCATGTAGCGCCTAGCACGTGATATGGTTTCCTCCTTCCTTTTTCCATATCCTGTATCAAGAGTGCACGATACGAGCAATACGCTCCTGCCGGGAGGCTTCCTAGTCAATAGGCCGTACTTGGGATTCCTTGTCGTCAAGTAGCGCTAATTCAAGGCTTTGGGAATTAACCCTCTCTATTAGTACAGAGCGAGCCAGTAGAACCAGTAGAACCAATATAAAAAGAAAGAATAATAAAGAACCAGTAGAACTAGGCGCTACGATGGCGAGGGCTCGCTCATAAACAAATCTGTGGAGTTCAAACAGCAGAAAGGGAATCAATGGAAGACATTCAGGCAATTGAAGGACTTTATGAGGTACGGAAAGATGGTCATATAATTGATGCACGAACAGGCAAAGTACTGAAGCAATACCCAATTAACGGCGGTAGGAGCCCCCTTTGTGTCAGCATCGAAGGGAAGGATGGAGTAAGAAGGCATGTGCCCGTTAAAAAGCTCCTAGCCCGAGTTGGTGGCGAGTGCAAACCTTTTGATACTGGCGTTGAGCCAAACCAGCGATTCCTTTGTGAAAACAATCAAACCAGTTACAAGAACGCTACGAATGACGAATTAGTTAAAAGACAGTTAGGGTTGATAGCTCCCTTGCTGTCTTGTAAGGATGAAGAATACCTTGTGGCTCTGTCTCACCTTCTGAAGGCTGGCCTTGGTAATAGGAAAGTGCCTTGTTGATATTCGTTGTACCTTCTCCGCCTGAGGGCGGTTTAGATAGCCTTGGTTGAGCGGTCCCGTGCGGGTTGCTCCCAAGGCTTTGTTTGTCTTTACCAGGGATGACTGCACTTTCCCCGGAAATACACGATTTGAGCGGAGGAATTCTTGAGGGTAGGGCTTACCCTTGGAGGCGGTTCTGGAGCGGCACAGCGGGAGGCTCGGGCGCTCTCAGTGCATATTAACGGAATGAGGACGGGAAGAACGGCACTGCGTATCCGTGAACTTGATCGGGCTGCACTCTTATGCCTGAAATTGAAATCAATTTGTGCGGGCAGTCCGTCCCGTCCCGCCTGTCCCGTTTCCCCCGTGGGGGAGGGGGTAGGGCGCTCCCTAGATAATAGGAGATAAAGATGCAAGATACAGATTACCTTCTAAGCTGCCCAGCTCGCCCAGGCGGGCTATTGGATAGCTTGATCCTGGAGTACACGAACAGTGATTCAGGATACCCAGCCGCTCAGGTTCCTGAAGAGCCTGAGACTTCTAAGTAATACAAGGAGTCCCTATGGACGTTTCAGAAATCAAAGCAGGGAGCGGGCGAGCGATAGTAGCTTGCATCCTCTCAGGCACCTTATCAATAGGAGTCCTCTCTGCGCTCTTCGTACCTTCCCTTCGTACCTTCATCACCCAGATAGCGGGACCATACCTCACAGTGATAGCTAAGGTCATGGGAGGTTAAGCCCGACATATCTTCCTTCCTTTCATGCCAACGTGAGAGTGGCGTCCGCCCGATTCACCTTGCCAACCTTTAATAAAGGTGCTATTAATATAAATTTATCGCTTTGCCGTTCTTCATGATGGGGAGAATGCTATGCTACGTAAGATCGTCGGCTTCTTGGTAGGCTTCATTGGCTCATTCTTGTTACTCGTCGTGATTTTCCATAACTTAGAAATTCGCCCTGTAGGCGGGCCGCTGTGGTTGATGCCTATGGTAGCGGCTGGGGCTGCCGTAGCAAGGCTGTTTTCCCACCCACGCAGTGTGATTGCCTCATCTGTTGTCAGGGTGTCAAATTCAACGGCGGGATTCCGGGTAGGCGCAAAGAATATTTGGTGGTCCTTTGATTCTAAATTCCGTTTGGTAGTTGTGATCAGTGTTGTTTGGATTCTTACAGCCTACCTCATACAAGATAGCTACGATATGAATTACAAGATTATTTGGTTGCCTGCATTCGCCTTTATGGCCTTGTATGTAGGACTACGTTTCCTCGTTGAGCGAAAGTCCTAAACAAAAGCAACTAAGCTATCGCCTTTCTTTCCCTCTGTTTTAGTTCACCGATTCATTTCAAGTTTTCCCAGCCCCTACAAAGGCACTACAGGATACATCAGAGGATACATGAAAGACCAAAGGGCTAGGCCGAATGACCTAACCCTTTGTTTTTATTGGTGGAGATGAACGGGCTTGAACCGTCGACCTATGCGTTGCGAACGCATCGCTCTCCCAGCTGAGCTACATCCCCTGATGAATATCCTCGAACATTGAATTTTATTATTTATCACACTATGCGGGAAAATGCGATAGGAAATTTTGCGCTGGGTTGGCAGTGTAAATGTGTCTTGGAATGATTAAACGAATCAAACCGGAATCCTGATCTTCCAGGCATATAATCGATATATTTATAATTCTATTGCGCAACAATTATTCAATATAGTATATAACGATGTGTCTTTTTAAGTATTTGGATAAATGTTTCTAATCCGGGCATCCATTGAGGAGCATTATGATATTGAATAAACCCCTGTCTATTTTTTTATCCGCAGCATTTCTTTTTTCGGGAGCCCATGCGTGGGCATTCGGCTCGCCTGAAGACCAGGGGGAGGACATATTCACACTTGGAGAGGTAGTGGTGTCCGCACCATTGAGCGGGATCGAGAGTGCCGAGACGGTACATGAGATAACAGCGGAAGACTTGAAGAAATCCAACGCGAGAACACTCGATGAGGCTCTTGTCCTGCTGTCTGACGTTAATGTCAGGGTCGGCAACGAGGGAGTCCCACGCATCGACATCCGCGGGTTCCGGACCAGGCACGTCCTGCTGCTGGTGGATGGTATACCCATGAACTCGGCGTTTGACCAGCAGTTCGACCCTTCCACCATCCCTGTGGAGAATATCGCCAAGATCAAGGTTACGGCAGGGGCAAGTTCGGTCCTGTACGGCCAGGGAGGTCTCGGTGGGGTGATAAACATCATAACCAAGAAAGGCAGGAAGGGTTTGAGCGGCATGGTCGGCTACGAGGCCGGTGACGGCACGCCCTATCTTGCAAAAGGCAGCCTGTCGGGAGGGAAGGGGAAATTCGATTTCTTCCTCAGCGCTTCAGGTTATGACCGCGACAGGTTTCCCCTTGCCAAGTCGTTCACAGCGACCCCCGAAGAAGGCGCTGGGTACCGTAAAAACAGCGACAGCACCAAGAGGAATGTTTTTCTCAACGTCGGTTTCAACCCCAACAGCGATCTTTATCTCGCCCTTACTGCCAATTACGTGCAGGGTGGCTACGGGAAGCCGGCAAGCGCCATCGACAATACATTCGACCCCTATTCCCCGGCTCCCAAATACGGGCGGGTCGACGACTATACCGGCATCACCCTGCAGCTTGCCGCCGATTATTCGGCCACAAAGGACCTCAATATACGGTCCATGATCTATTACAACCGGATGGACCAGGACAACAATCAGTATGACAATGAAAATTACAACTCGTTCGACGACCCCGACGTGCCGGGATCGATGAAGATCAGGAACAAGGGAACGGGGAGGGGAGCTTCGATCCAGCCGAAATACGATCTGGGGCGGGCCGGAATTGTCACCCTGGGTTTTTCCGGGGAATGGGACACCTGGGAGGACTCCGGCTTGTGGAAGTACGGTGGCCAAATGGGCGGGGTCGGATCCAAACCGTTTTTACTCCATCCGACAAACAATCACAAGGACCTGTTCATCTGTTCCACTGCGCTTGAATATGAAGTCCCGATTTCGAAAAACGTGGGCTTTGCGGCAGGCTACGCCTACCACTGGCAGTTCCGGGATGAGAAGAATCTGGAGGATTACAGCATATCGGCAAGTCTGTCCTATGATCCTTTCAAGAACACCCGGCTCAAAGCGGCTTTCCAGCGCAACATCAGGTTCCCCTCGTTGAGCCAGCTTTACTTGAAAGATACCGACAACGATCAGCTGACGACCGAAAGGGTTTATCATTACCAGTTAGGGATGGAGCAGAAGCTGCCGTGGAGAAGCCTGCTCAAGCTCAGCCTGTTCAAAAGCGACGCCCATAATTTCATTGCCGTGAACCAGAATCTGCCGAGACCGAAAAACACCAACTTTTCGCTCTACCGCTTCTACGGTTTCGAGACTTCCCTCGAGACCAACTTCCTGCCGAGACTGTTATTGAAGGCAAGCTACACGCGCAATGAATCGGAAGACCGTTCTGGAGTGGGCCGTGATGAAGTCCAGTATGTCCCCCGTGACAAAATCGCAGTTTACGGGAAGTACGATTTCAATTTCGGCCTGACCCCGTTTTTCTCCGTGGTCTATGTGGCCAATTCTTACGTCTATACCAAGCAGCAGATCGCAACGGTGGGTAAGGCGCAAATGGCCAATTACATCGTCGTGAACACGAAACTGAGCCAGAAACTGTTGAATGACAAGGTGATTGTTTACTTCGGGGTTGACAACCTTTTCAACAAGGATTACGAGGACAGCTACGGTATTCCGCGTCCGGGCAGATACATTTACGGAGGCTTCGAATACCGTTTCGGGAAATGATGGATTCTCGTTCGTGACCATCCGGAAAGTCTCTTTTGGGGCCGGAGCGGAAATTCCTCGTAGCACGTGATAATCTGTCAACTCAAGACTCACTGGTCGGAGCTTTTACTGTTTCAAGCGCTTTCCCGGTTGTCGATATATTGCACTGAACCCGTATAACGATCTCCTCGAAAGCCCCGCTCCGGCCTTTATCAGCCATTATCAGTAGTTTACGGATGAACACTATTACAGCTGGGAGGTGACCTAATGATCGCACGTTTGGTATTGTTTCTCGTACTCGCGACAGTATGCCCTGTTTTTGCAGCAGAGGCTCCCATGTCTTCAGATGCGCCAGGCGGCAGGATAGTCAGGTGCGCGGTGATCGGCGGCATGTCGATGACCACGGGTCTGTGGGAAGAAATTACCAGGATGTTCGAGGCCGATACCGGCTACAAGGTTGTCGTCGTCTCCGCGGGCCAACGGCCCAAGCTTGCAGAATCCTTGCGCAAGGGGGAGGTGGACCTTCTGACCATGCATTCCGGGGACATCACGACCGACCAGGTGGCGGACGGATTCGGCGTGAACATGCGCCCCTGGACGCGCAATGACCTGGTGATTGTCGGGCCTGCTTCGGACCCGGCGAAGATTGCCGGCATGACGGACGGCGCCGAAGCTCTGAAGAAGATTGCCAAGGCGCAGGCAAATTTCGTGGATATACAGGATATCGGCGCGCGCGAATTGTCCCACACTCTCTGGAAGCGTGTAGGCATACATCCCCAGGGGAAGTGGTACCTCAAGGACGAGAGTGGCGGACATCTGGATTTCATCGGATTTGCCGCAAGGCACAACGCCTATCTTGTGTTCGGAAGAATGCCGATTACAATGGGGAAGGTTTCGAGCCATAATATGAAAATACTGGTTGAAAGAGACCCCACGATGAAGCGCCCCTATATAGTCATGGAAGCCAACCCGCTGATGTTTCCCAAGGCGAATGTCAAGGGTGCGCGGGCGCTTTCAAACTATCTTCTTTCGGAAAAAATCCAGAAATTCATTGCCGACTACGGGAAAGACAAAAATGGAGGGTTCCCGTTTTTCTACCCGGTGAGCCCCATGGCGATCAAATATGCATCACAGAATCAATGACAATGCTGCAGGTAAGTGATCTGACATATACCTATCCCGGAGGGGGAGCACCGGCCCTTTCTGGTTTTTCTTTCCAGGTGCGCCAAGGAGAATGCGTCTGTATCACGGGAAGGTCGGGATGCGGCAAGACCACCCTGCTGATGGCCGTCAAGGGGCTCCTCCACCAGGGCAACCTTGAGGGAGAGATTCGCTTCAACGGTGCTACTCTGGCTTCCGGTGTCGATCGCTCCGCGATCGGTTTCGTATTCCAGAATGCCGAATCCCAGATACTCTGTACTACTGTCTATGATGAAGTGGCTTTCGGACCGGAAAACCTCTGCGTGGCTTCGCAAGAGATCTGTCGCCGGATCGGGGATGCCCTCGATGCGGTGTGTCTGACAGCGTTCGGCGACCGCAACGTGGAGCGTTTTTCTGCCGGCCAGAAGCACCGCCTGGCCATTGCGTCGGTCCTGTCCATGGAACCCCGTATGCTGCTCCTGGACGAGCCCACCGCACAACTGGATTCAGTGGGTAAGGAGGAGCTTGCAGCGGTTCTGAGAGGGCTCAAGTCCCAAGGCATGACGCTGGTGATCGTGGAGCACAACCTGCTGCCTTTCGTGGATCTTGCCGACCGTTTCCTGGTCATGGAAGAGGGGCGGCTGAAGGAGGCCAGCGAAAGCATTCCGGATGACTGCCTGCCGCCGCCTGTAGCTTCCCGGTCAGTCCGGAGCGGCAGCGTAAAGGAGAGTAGTCCCGCCGTAATTGTGGGAAACCTGTCACACTCCTACCCGGAAACCGGTGAAGTGCTGAGGAATGTCTCCCTTACGATAAACAGGGGCGAGCTGGTCCACCTGTATGGCATCAACGGTTCGGGCAAATCCACTTTTCTCCGCTGTCTGGCGGGTATTTCCAAGCCTGATAGAGGAACGGTTGAAGTCGCGGGAGTCCGCGGACCTCACAGCGGGAGGCTGTTGGGCAAGGTCGGGTACCTGTTCCAGAACCCCCAGCGCCAGCTTTTCGAAGACACCGTCTTCGACGAGGTTGCCTTTGCCCTGCGGAAAATGCGCATGCCCAAGGATCGGGTCCAGTCGGCGGTGAGCGAGGCCCTGCACATTTGTGAGGCTGGCCACCTTGCTGAGCGCCTGCCCCTTTCCCTCAGCTTCGGCGAGCAGCACCGGGTAACGCTGGCATCGGTCATTGCGCCCCGTCCGGAAGTGCTGCTCCTGGACGAACCTTTCGCCGGTCTGGACGTCCGGCAGCGGCGCCGTTTTCTCTCCATCCTCACTGATATCCGTGATCAATACGGGACTGCCGTGCTGATCGCATCGCATGATCCGCTTCCCGACCCCGCGTGGCCGGACCGGGCGCTTTTCATGGAAGGGGGCGCCGTTGAGGAAAACTGACCGGCAGAAACGGCAGAAGAAGATCCGCAGCAGCGATTACGCCTGCCAGTTCCGGGAGATCGATTCGCCTGTCCATCGCATCGGCGCCGGCTGGAAACTGCTGTTCGGAATGGCGTTCTGCGCCGCGGCCATTTCGGTGCGCGAGCCGTGGTCAGTAGGCGTGGTGGTGTTGATCGGCGCCGTTTATTACGGCGCCGCCAGGCTGACACTGTGGGACCTGTGGCGCGACGTGCGCTTTTTCCTGATCCAGATGACGCTGATCATCGGCCTTTACTTCTACAAGTACGGAATTGCCGGGCTCTGGCCGGGGACGCGGACTTCGATCCAGATCGTGCTGTTCTTCATTCCGGGGATCGTCTTTCTCCGCACCACCCAGACCTCCCAGCTCATGCGGGGGTTGAGAAAGATCATGCCATACCGGCTGGCCTTTCTGATCTTCATATGTTTCCGTTTCGTGCCGGTGTTCGCTCGCGACATCCGCGAAATCGCCATGGCCCAGCGGATCCGGGGAGCGCGCCTTTCGCCCCGTGAACTCCTCAATCCCCGCAGCTGGCGCGACCTGTTCCACTGCCTTATGATACCCCTGATCATCCGCGCACTGAAAACCGCCGACGAGGCATCCCTTTCCGCAGAGGCGCGGGGGTTCGGCATGCGCCCGGAGAGGACGTACTATGACCCCGCTGGGGTGCTGACCGCAGGTCAGAGGCGCGAGGCGATAGGCGATGGGCACTAGGCAAGAGGCAGAAAAATAATCCGTTGCTGGTTGCTGGTAGTTGGAGATTTCAAGGAACCTTCAGCCTTCAGTCTTCAGCCTAATTACCTGGAGGTTTTACCCATGGAAAAAAACACGACCTTTCTCTGGAACCGATTCACGCTGCGCGAGGCGCTGCTGCTGGGGTTTTGCGCCACCTTCATCGTGATCACCCGGGCTGCGCTCAGGATGAAGCTGAATCTTCCCGGCCACTCGATGTTTTTCATGATGTTCTTTCTTGTTTTGGCACGGGGATGTGTACCTAAGCTGGGCTCATCCACTCTGGTGGGTCTTATAGCCGGTGTGGTGAGCTTCATGCTCGGCATGGGGAAAAACGGTCCTCTCATAATGGCCAACTTCGTCATGCCGGCGCTTTTCGTCGATGGCGCGGCGTTTTTCTATCCCGCTTTGCCGGCTCGCCTGATTCCATGCATCGTCGTCGGCGCCCTGGCCTCGGCAACCAAGGCTATCACCGGTGTTGCGCTTGACGTTCTCATGGGGATAGAAGAGGAGATCATCGTGCAGCACATTCTCATCACAACCACCTTCAGCTCACTGTTCGGTGCCGCGGGCGCTGCGCTCGTGCCCTCGGTGGTGCGAAGGCTGCAGGCGAACCGGCTGATACCCGGGCCGGGGGATGACCGGCGCTGAAAAGGTCTTGAATAAAATGAAAAGGGGAGCCATTGATGCAGTTCCCCTTTCTCTTTTGCCTTACAGCTTGACCTTTCGCCTTCTATGCCCGATACGAATGTAATCACCCTCCTCGGCCCGGCGCACCTGCTCCACGGCCAGATCCAGCAATATCCTGCGTTTTTCAGGGTCTCGCGGTGTGCTCTTGGCGTATCTCCCGATATTCAGCTGCTCCCTTTCGAGCCGTGCACATACAGGAGACTTCTCTTCGTAGGTTCTTTTGCGGTCAGCTTTCATACATTTCCTTCAGTTTTTCAAACTGTTCCACTGTGCCGTTTTCGGGGATGTTTATCTTCCCTCTGGGTCAATATCGTCTAAATATGAAGAAAAATGAAATTTTCTGAAAGCTAGACATTTTTGTGCTTCTATGTGGCTGATGTCAAACAAATTTCGGGACATAAAAATATATTACCATATGGAGGGGATGATCAATATGCGTGACAGTATAAAAGGAAGGTGACCATGTCACGTACCCTCGGCAAATCCGGAGGTACGTGACATGGAAAAAGACGGCTCGATGATTACAATGTGGCAGTTCTCAGGGTTTTGCCCTTTGCTGGCAAAGTTGCCCGCAGGGAATTTCCCCCCAATGAAAAGTCAGGGTTGAGAAGAGCAACCCTCTTGCGGGTTGGCGATTTGATCAGGAAACGGCTTTCTTTTCATAGCATCGTCTACTGTTTCGCAGGCTCTGCAGCCGGCTGCTTGGCCTTCAGTTCCTTGATCAGTTCCGCCACCCTCGATGTGGGAGAAACCGGTTCTATCATGACTATGTGGTTTTTCGTGAGGTACATGAATTCGGGACCATGCCATTCGCCGCCGCGCTTCAGGAGTATGTTGTTCACCTGTTTGCCGTCGGGTGCTGCTTGCTGGCCGATGTAGTAGACCTCTGAAAGCTTGGGATGTTCCGCCCCTCCATTTTCCAGCTTGCCGAAGAAGACCTGTCCGTTATCCAGGAAGACCGCCTGGTATTCCGTGCTGAAGGAAAGGTTTTCACCGGGTTTGTTGCACGAGGTAACGAGGGCAATGAGAAAGATGCTGAAAAGGATCATGGTTCCATGACGGATGATGCTGGTGTTCATTTCTGTTTTCCTTCCGGTATTGTTATGTGTGACCCGGCGTGATGGCCGGCAATCATAAGGCCGATTTTTTCTTCCGGATTCCGACAAGGCTGAGCAGGCCGGATCCTAACAGCCATGCTGCGGCCGGGATGGGAACCGGGGCGGTCACAGGAGAGAGCAGATAACCGTGAGTCACCCCGTTCAGTTTTCCGTAGCCGATAATCTGCCCCTGGTCGTTAAGCGCCATAGCATAACTCAGATCCCAACCAGACCCTGCCGTAAGCAGGCTTGTCAGGTCGCTCATCGCTCCGTTTTCATAAATGAATGAATGGCGTACTTTGTTGGCGTCTTCGTAGAAGCCTATGATCTGGCCTTGGTTGTTGATATCATAGGCGATGCTTAATCCGCCCAGTGAACCGAGGTCTTTCATTGATCCCGCGGTATAAACAAAAGCATGGTCGCTCCCTGAAATCGGGGATGATTGACCCACGACATCACCGAAATCATTCATACCTCTGACGAAGGAGTATGAGCCGCCCAAATCGCCTAAGACGCTGACTGCAGTTTTACCGTCAATGTCGGATATGTAGGACTTTGCATTATCACCATAGACATTGGCAGCCGTGCCGGCTATTTTCCCTGTGTTGTTAAGTACCGGATAGCTATAAGCCTGCGCTTGTCCCCAATTCCCTATGTCGGTCATGACGCCGTTCTGATAGACGAAGTTGCGCATCTGTGTATTGAAATAGGAACCGGCGACCTGTCCTGAGTCGTTGATGCTAAAAGTATTCATGGAAGAGCCGGTAAAGCCCATATCCAGCAGGTTGCCTGTCCTGGAGTCATACACGTAGCCTTTTTTGGAATTGGCGGTAACCGCAATCAGCCCGTTGTTGTTAATGCTGATACCGTATACATTGGTTAAGGCACCACCAAATGTGCCTAGCTCCTGCACGGTACCGTTGTCATACAGGAACAGATTTCCGGATCCGTTGTAACCTGCAATTTGGCCGACATTATTTATGCTGTTCGGGGTGATGCCGGCCCCAAGGTCAATGATTGTGTAAGCTGCATGGGCGGGACTGATTGTGGCCGCTATCAGCGCGATAAAGGCTGAAGCCACAGCAAAAGCTCTGAAACCGAATGTTCTCATGAAGGTCGCCTTTCCGTAACGCAAATATATTGTTTGCTATTTTTTCCTCTTTTTCTGCTCTTGCTCACTCAACAGCTTCGATGGCCTGGCGGGTCAGCGAAGAAGCCGGCAAGTCTGGGTGCGGAGCAGAGAAAACGGGTACAGTCACCTTGTTGATTCCTTTTTACCGGGATCAGGCAAAGAATTTTCTCCTGGCGCCCACCAGCCCTATCAGCCCGGAGCCGAGGAGCCAGGCGGCAGCCGGGATGGGAACCGGGGCAGTGCCGCTCAATGCATAGCCGCTGAGACCGGTGGCAGTAAAGCTGGCATAGGTGTTGTCATAGGCCAGATCGGAAGCGTCGAATTTGCTCCAGGCCGAGCCGTCATAATGCCAGATGTTGAGATTGGACAGGTTCTGGCCTGATCCGGCAAAGAGGGAAAGGTAGACCGGATTGCCCGCGGTATATCCTTCTGTCGTGAAATCCCACGCGCTCAGGACTGCTTGACCTGTGCCAAGAAGGCTTTGCAGTGCTGTAAGTTCGCTGCTGCTTGTTGCGCTTGCGGTCAGGGTAAGACTGCTGGGACTTGTAGTGGCCTGGAAGGCAGCGCCCACTGATCTTCCACTTGCCCCATCAGTGAACAGGAAACGCTGGGTGGTGGAGAGATCAGCGGTCAACACCGATCCCGCAGCTCCTGCCGCAGCGCTGGAAACGGTCACCGTGTGATTTGCGGCATCCCATGTTCCTCCCAGTGTTTCGACGGTACCGCTGCCGGACCACGCCCCTGTCGAGATCGGGGTAAATGTTCCGTTGGCTGCACCTGCGCCCGCAACCAAGCGGATGGCGCCGTTGTTGGTGAGAGTGCCTGTGCCGCCTCCAATGGCAAGGGAGCTTCCGTTGCCCACGTCGACCGTCAGACGCGACAGGCTGTTCAGGGAAAGGGCGGACGCGGTGACTGCGCCGCCGGAACTGATGCTCAGTGCCCCTTTGCCCGAAGTGCCGCTGCCGATTACGAGCTGGCCCGCGCTGCTGAGTTGCGATCCGAGACCGTTTACTGCGGCACTTCCGTTGGAACCGGTGCTTAGGCCTATGTAGAATGTGGAAGCTCCCGTATTGGCGACATTGCCGCCGTTGCTTATGGCCAGCCTGCCGGTTCCGCTCCACCCCACATAGAAAGTGCTGCCGTTGGTCCAGGACGATCCGGGGCCGTCGACATAAGCGTAACCTTTGGAGCCGGCCTGCTCTCCGATGTAGGCGTAATTGCTGGTGACGGCGCCGCCATTGGTGATGGAGAGGGTGCCGGTGCCTTTCAGCGCCACTTCCACATTGCTGCTGTTGGTCCATTTCGAGCCCGCACCGTCCACATATGCAAAACTGGTGGAGGTGGCGTTGTAGCCGACGAAACCGGTGGCATTGCTTATCGTGCCGCCGTTGCTGATGTAAAGCGCGCCATTGCCGTTATAACCGATGAAACGGTTGCCGCTGCCGGTCCACGACGAACCGGCCCCGGTAATGGTTGCGATCCCGTTGACTCCGGCATTGTTGCCCAGGTATCCGTAGCTCGTAACCAGTGTGCTGCCATTATCGAGTGCCAGGCTCCCATCTGCCGTGTAGCCGATGTAAACCCTGGTTCCACTGGTCCAGGTGGCAGGATCGACCGGCGAGAGGTTCCCGCTGTACGTCAGGGCCGCCTGGGCCGCCGGGACTGAGATGAGACCTGCTGCCGCAATCGGCAGCATTGCGCGCAGCAGATGTCTCGGCAGCCAGGCTGCCAGTTGTCGAAATGTTCCGTGTGAATGTAGTCTCGAAGTTGTGGGGGGGCCTTGTTTGATGTTTTCTTTCACTGTCGTGCTCCTTATATTTCGACTCTAGTGAAACAGGATCGTGAATTGTCAGGGCAGGGGAAAGGGTGGCAAGGATGTAGTGTCTCGATTCCGGAGGTTTTCATTCCCGTTGTCCAGTGGAGTTTGCAAGGGTTGCGGCAAGCAACCCTCGCGGGTTCTGGCGGATCAATCAGGACACGTTTTTTTTCCGTCTGAGAAAAAACAGCCCGGGCAGGCCGCTGCCGAAGAGGAAAACGGCCGGCGGGATGGGCGTGGTCACTCCGGTGGCTTTCATTGCCGAAAGCTTGTCTTTGTTACCGGCAACTCCGATGGTTATATCGGCGTAGCCTGCCCAGTTTATCGTGGCTCCGTTGAAATAATTACCGTCCTGGCCCTGGAAATTGAGGTCGCCGCCGGTAATGGCCGGGGCCGCATTCGGGACCAGCCTGAAGTAGAGCTGATGCAGTTCTCCCGCAAGGGTGATGGCCGGCACGGCGTTCGTCCAAGCGGTATTGTTGTCGATGCTGTATTGCAGGGTTGCCGGGACACCTGTGCCGGAGAAATCGTAGTTGCTTACCGAGAGGGTGACCTGGCCGTCACCCGGCAGTCCTGGTTCATCGTAAACCCAGAACTGGACCGGGTCCACCAGTGCCGCGCCGGCAAAAGAGGCGAACAAAAGAACCATTAAAGCTGAAATCAATGCAACTCGATAATTCTTCATGCTTTTCCTCCATTCAACCCTATATGGAACGGGTTTATTTTCGTTATACCTTTAATCTTCTGCGCCGGATGAAGAACAGGCCGGAGAGCCCCGAACCGAACAGGAAAACGGCCGGCGGAATGGGGACCGGGGCGCCGGTGTAGTTTATGGCGTAGCCGCTGTAGTTTACGGTGCCGTTCGTTCTGGTTGTCCAGTTGACACCCTGAGGGTCCTTTCCGGGAGCCGCCCAGGCATAGGCGTTGAAAGCGGCGACTGAAGCCATGCCGGTGAAGCTGTAATCGACCTTGACCGCGCCGCCGTCTGTCAGTCCGCTGATCACGCTGGATGACAGGTTTCCCACATAGAGATCGATGAACATGAGGTATTCCGCGGTAGAAGCATCGTTAAAATCCTGGCCGTAGTAAAGGGGCAGGGTCCCTTCCCTGATCGGGCCGGGTTTTACGGTTTGCGGGCCATAGAGGAAATCGTCTTTATTGAAGGTTTCGCTTATGCCGGTCCCATGGCTGTAGATGGTGGGGAGAATATTCGTAACTGGTGATACTTCCCAGGTATAGCCGCTGGATGTGATGTGGAGCGAGAAATCGTTGGAGATAGGCCCTTTTACGGATGCCAGGAGAATGATATCGTCATTGAATCCCCGGCCGCCGGTGGTGGAGATGTAAAAAGAGCCGGACGAACTGGAGGTGGTTGTGTTGACCGTAGTCGCCTGGCCGAATGTATTGTTGGCATCGGTAGTGATATGGAGCTGGTTGAGTCCACCTCCGTCGGCCAGTATGTAATACTGGTTGTTGTTGGCTGTCGCGTCTCCGTATTTTGCGGCGTCCCAGTTGAATTTGACGCTGTTTTCATTCGAGACGTTGAAAAACACATGGTTGCCGGTTATGGGTTCCAATGCCGCTGAAGCAGGGCTTGTCAGATTCAGTGTTGATGAGAGAACTAGAAGCAAAGCAAAAGCAAGTTTTTTCATTATTCCCCCCTTTGTATGCAAACAATAGTGCATGAATTGAAATAAAGAGGCAGTAAATATTGCATGGTCTTGCGTCACGGTCAAACTTGAGTCTGTTTGATCGCCCCCTCCGTTCGGAGGAGGGGGCTGAATCGGGTTAGCAAAAAACGAAGCGCGTATTTATGCGGTTATCTTTTTCCGCCTCATGAAGAACAGGCCGGAGAAACCGCTGCCCAGGAGCCAGGCGGCGGCGGGGATCGGTACCGGCGCCGCTGCGGTAGAATTAATGACGAGGCCGCTTATGCCATACGTGGTAAGGCTTGCGGAGGTCATGTTGGTCCAATCCACCGTTCCTCCACCGATGTTCGAGGCGAGGCACCAGGCATAGACGTTGAAAGCGGCGGTGGTATCATAAAGACCCGTGAGGGTATAATCCACTTTGATAGATCCGCCATCTTGAGAAAAACCCGGAACCTTGGTGGAAGTGATGTTCCCAAGATTGAGGTCGATAAACATAAGGTATTCCGCGGTTGAGGCATCATTGATATCTTGCCCTGAGTAAAGGGGCAATGTCCAGACTCCCAGAGTTCCAGGCCCGGGTTTTGCGCTCTGGGGTCCATAGAGGAAGTCATCCCTGGTAAAGGTTTCGCTTGTTGCATTGTTGACGTATTGAATGTCTGATCCGACGACTTGGGTGCTTTGCGCCGTCCACTGGTAGCCGCTGGAATTGATGCTAAGGCTGAAATCATTAGATATGGGGCCTTTAACAGAAGTCATGAGGATGATGTCGTCGTTGTAGCCGCGGCCGCCGGTAGTGCTGACCCAGAAGGTCCCGGATGTCGATGAAGTGTCTATGTTTTTGACATCAGCCTGTCCATAGGCATTGTTATAATCATTGGTTATATGCAACTGGTTGAGACCTCCACCAGCCGCCTGAATATAGTATGCGTCTGTGTATGTCCCGAAGCTGTTGCTAGCATCGGCACCGTACCGTGCCCCATCCTGATTGGAAACATTGAAGTAGATCTGCCTGTTCTGTGGTAACGGAGCGATATCTGCGAATGCTATACTTGCAAACATACTTAGTGTCATGGCACCGGCAAGTGCCAAAGCCAGAAAATTTTTTTTCATAATACCCCCAGTGTTATGAGTAAAACCTTAGAATGACAAAACGAGCATCTCCCAGTTTAAAATAGTGCCCTCCTTTCATATTGTAGGTTTTGGCTCTTTGAAACCATGTCGGTAAATCAAATAGCAACCGGGAGTGGAAACCGGTTCATGACTTGCTGATCCCATGGAATCAGTATTTTCACACAAAACAATAACGACAGTTCCGAAAGAGCCGTTTATCCGTACCACTAGTGATATTCGCTAGGCGGCGACCCTGGATTTTCTCCTGAAAATACCCAGCCCTGCCAGCCCGGAACCAAACAGCAGCAACGCAGGTGGCAGCGGCACAGGGGCGGGGGCGCCGGTGTAGTCGATGGAATAACCGCTCAGTCCGGTAATTCCGTCGGTGCGGTTTGTCCAGCTGATCCCCTCGCCCTGATTCGTGGCCAGACCCCAGCCGTACATGTTGAATGTCACGTCCGAGTAGAGGCCGGCGAAACTGAATTCAACCTTGGCAGCTCCATGATCGATCAGGCCCGGGAAGGAACTGTCTTTCAGGTTGCCGACGTAAAGGTCTACGAACATCAGGTACGCCGCGGTTGATGAATCACTGGTATCCTGTCCGCTGTAGAGGGGAAGAGACCATACTCCCAAAGCGCCAGGCCCTGGTTTGTAATTATTGGGACCATAGAGGAAATCACTTTTATCGAAGGTTTCCTGCATCCCGCCGGTGTAGGTGTTCACGGACGGCGAGGTTCCGTTTATTGTGGGAGGAGTCCAGGTGTACCCGCTTGATTTGATGGTCATGCTGAAGTCGTTGGAAATGGGACCGGCAACCGCCACGCACAGGATCAGGTCATCGGTGTAACCCCGGCCGCCGGTGTTCGAGAGATAGAAGGTCCCGGACGGGGAGTTGCTGGCGGTGCTGACCCTGGTCACCTGGCCATAGGCGTCAGCCACTGTGCTGCTGGTAGTGATGTGCAGCTCGTTCAACCCTCCGCCGTCGGCCTTTATGTAGTAGGTGCCGTCTGGCCCGCCGTATGTTGCGCCGTCATAGTTGTACTGGACGCCATTTGTGTTGGATACATCAAAAAAGATATGCCTGTTGCTGGGCAGAAGGGACGTATTCATAGTGTTATCCACCGCGGCCCAGGAACCGGCACTCAAACACAAAAATGCAGCCGTCAAGAACAAAATTTTCTTCATTTTCATCTCCTTTGATCGATATGTATGAGAATTTAAAACCTTTGCTTTCGGTTTGTCCTGATAGCTCAGGCCTTGTGGCTAATTGTTAAAGTTAAGAAATCTAACAACTCGTGAAACTGGTTCTTCAAAATAAAAGCCGCCAGTGGTGATCTTGCGATCAGCTGGCGGCTCGGCGGTCTCAGGGAGACCCGTGGCTTTCCGTCCCCGCCTCGCGGCGGGTTTGGCTTTTTCAGCGGAATCAAATGTTTGATCGTCCCGCCCCCTCCCGAAAAGGAGAGGGCGGGGGCGAGGATGAAAATGCAACTATACTTGCTTACGCAAGTGCTTTCTTTCTCCTCATGAAGAACATGCCGGAGAAGCCGCTGCCCAGGAGCCAGAAGGCCGCGGGGATCGGTACCGGTGCTGCTGCCGTTGACGTGATGGAGTAGCCGGTCTGGTTGAATGCGTTTATGTCGGTCGACAGATTATTGGTCCAGTTGATTGAATCCATGCCTGTGTTGGAAGTCAGTGTATAAGCATAAGCGTTGAATGCCAGGACGGTATCGTACAGTCCCGAAAAGCTGTAATCGACCTGGATTTCACCACCGTTGGTATAGCTGCTGTTATTAGTGAAATTTCCGAGATGGAGGTCTATGAACATCATGTATGCCGATGTGGATGGATCGCTGGTGTTCTGGCCCGAGTAGAAAGGCAGCACAAGTGAACCGGTGCCCGGCCTCAGCGTTTGAGGGCCATACTGAAAGTCGCTCTTGTCTACGGTCTCGTTGATTGCATTGGTGACAAAGTGGCTATCAGGGCCGACGATTTGGGTGCTTTGCGGTGTCCATGTGTAACCGCTGGAAGTGATATTCAGGCTGAAATCGTTGGAGATCTTGGACAGGTCGGACGCCTGCACAGAGACAGCAAGGATGACGTCGTCGTTGTAGCCGCGCCCACCGGTTGTGCTGAGGTAAAAGGAACCTGAACCGGAAGATGAGGCTGTGGTAAGAGAAGTCACCTGTCCGAACTCACTTGCCTTGGTATTATCGGTAGTGAAACGCAGCTGGTTGAGCCCGCCGCCGTCGAACTTGAACCAGTAGGCATCAGGAGTAGTTGGTGTACCCCATTGATTTCCAGTGGTGCCGTATTGGGCGTCATTGACAGTATTAAGCCAGAAATGGTTGGCCGTCGTTATCGGCGCAATGTCGGCAAATGCCGGTGCTGCAAATGTTCCCAGCGCCATGATGACAGTAAGCGCCAGAGCAAATAATTGCTTTCTCATGTTGCCCCCTAAAATATAATGTGAAACATGGAATGACTAAAACGAACAGATCCCTTGGTAAATCATTTTCCTCCTTTCAACGTATGGTTTTGCCTCTGGATTTTCTCTTGAAAATACCCAGCCACGCAAGGCCTGAACCGAACAACAGCAGAGCCGGCGGCAGCGGTACCGGCGTCAGAACGAAGGCATGAAGAGCAGACCCGCTCGTCTGGCGCATCCAACCGGTTATCTGCCCCTGATCGTTGATTCCGGTGGCTTCAGAAAGAATCCAGCCGCTGGCTATCAGGTCCGGAAAAAGAGAATTGAGGTCAATGGGAGAGCCGGTGTAGCTGTCCCAGAGGACCGCCCGGTCGCCCGTGCCCGGAGCCGGGGAGCCGTATCCCACTATCTGGCCGGAGCTGTTGATGTCGTATGCATAGATTCTTCTGCTGGGACCGAAAGTCTTGAGGTTGACTGCACCGGTTGCGGCGCTCCAGAAAAAGGAGCCGAAGCCGCCGGCGGATTCACCGACCACCTGGCCGAGGTTGTTGATGCCGTTTGCCATGCTGCCGTTCGCCACGACGCCCAGATCCTGCATCCCAGTGGCCTGGTTCCAGATGAAAGCATGCTGCTTTGCGTCGGCCCCGATATAGTAACCGACAGCCTGACCGGCGTTGTTGATCCGCCGGGCGCTGCTCAGCCCGCCGAGAGAGCCCAGGTCCTGCATGCCGTTGGTGGCGTCCCAGATGAAAGCATGCCTGACGCCTGCCGTAGCGGTGTCCGAGATGCCCACAACCTGGCCGGCGTTGTTGACCCCGCTTGCCGAACTGGTAGTTCCTCCGGTCAAAGTGCCAAGGTCCTGGAACGAGCCGCTTGTCCAAAGGAAAGCATGGCTGTTGTAGCCATCCCCCACCACCTGTCCATTGTCATTGATGCCTGGAATACTGCCGGAGGTAACGGTAATTCCCAGGCTCTGCATGGATCCGTTGCTCCACAGAAATTCGGTGTAAGAGGGACTGGCGGTATTGTAGGACCTTCCCACCACCTGGCCGCTGGAGTTGATGTCCCATGCCTGGGTGGCGTTGTTTCCGGACAACGTGCCCAGGTCCGTCAGGGTGTAGGTCGCAGCCATGGCAGGTCCGCAAAAGAGGGTTATGGCGGCAAAGAGCATAAGGATGAAGGTTGTTTTCCCGGGGATTAATTGCATCTCGAGTTCACCTCTGTCGTTAATGTGATTTCAATCGGACATCAAGGCCATCAGCATCGGCCCAGCTTACTGGTTGCTGATCCCCCCTCATCCGGCGCTTTGCGCCACCTTCTCCCTCATTGGAGAAGGGTTTTCTAGATAGAGCCCTCTCCATCTAGGGAGAGGGCGCCGTTTTGCGGCGGGTGAGGGGGGAATGCTATACGCTGCCTTTGAACTTGCGCCGAAGTCCCGCCAAACCGACAAGCGCCGATCCGAACATGTACATTGCCGGAGGCAGCGGTACCGGGGCCGCCTGATCGCTCAGGAGATACGCGTGCATCTGCGCGTCGAAACCTTCGCCGACCATGCCCCAGCCGACGATCTGTCCCTGGTCGTTGATGCCGGTGGCCTCGGAAAGAATCCAGCCGCTGCCTGCCACCAGGCTGTTAAGGTCGATCATGGAAGCGCTGCCGTCGGCATTGACTGTCCAGAGAACGGCATGCGTGGAGTTCCCGTCATCGAAAACGCCGTCCGAAAATCCGACGATCTGTCCGTTGTTGTTGATCTGATTCGCTTGGCTGGCAGTGCCCAGAGTGCCGAGGTCAGTTCTTGTCCCGCTGCTGTACAGGAAGGCATGGGTGTAATAACCTCCGGAAATTTCCGAAGTGCCAACCACCTGCCCCGCGTTGTTGATGCCATAGATGGTGCTGTTGGTTCCGCCCAGTGTGCCGGTGGCTTGCTTGGCGCCGTTGGTCCAGATGAATCCCGCGTTCGTCGCGGACTGTCCCATGCCGATACCGTCGTAGGCGGCAACCTGGCCTGACGCGTTTATCGCCCGGCCGTAGCTTCTGGCTGCGCTGCTGGTCGAAAGTGTTCCCAGGTCCTGGATGCTGCCGTCGCTGTTGATGCGGAAAGCGTGATTGTTGTATCCGGAACCGGCTATCTGGCCGCTGTTGTTAATGCCGTAGGCCGTTCCCGCTACGTTGAGATTCTGCATGGTGCTGCTTGAATAGAGAAAGGCATAACTGTTGCTGTCGCCGCCGGAAACCTGCGAGGTCCCGACAATCGATCCGTTATCGTTTATACCGTAGGCATAGCTGTTCAAAGAGCCTGAAGTGCCGCCGATGACGCCCAGGTCGGTCATGGTCCCGTTTTCCCATAGAAAGGCGTGGTTGATATCAAGTCCTGACGTATTGAACTCGCCGGTGCTGGCATATCCGACGATCTGCCCGTTGCTGTTGATGGCGGTTGCGCGGCTTGTCCCCCAGTCGGACAGGACACCCAGATCGGTGACGGTCCAGGCGGCCAGGGCGCTGCCGCTCCAGGCAGCAATGGTCACCAGGGTGATGATCGCGGCGATTTTTTTCCTTAAGTTTAGCATCTCCACTTCCTCCATTTCCTGAAATAAACTCTGAAAGGCGTAAGCTCACGCAAAGCCGCAAAGTCGCAAAGAAAAGCAAATCATTCGTGTATAACCTTTTGCAGCAGGGACGGCTTTATTCAGTTTATTATATAAATAAATATATAACGATACTCAAAAAGTAAGACGTAAGACGCAAAAGCCTGAGGGATTTACGTCTCACGTCTTACATTGCTCGGGTTTTATGCGCGTATTCTGCGCCGGAGACCGAACAGGCCCATGAGGCCGGATCCGAACAGGTACAGGGCCGCGGGCACCGGAACCGGCGCCGAGGTCGGGCTCATCAGGAATGCGTGGAAGGTGGCGTCGGCGCCTTCACCGATCATTCCGTAACCGACGACCTGACCCTGGTCATTGATCCCTGTCGCGCCCCACAATGTCCAGCCGCTATCCGCGATCAGCGAGTTCAGGTCGATTGCCGTGGCTGAGCCGTCGGCATTGATCGTCCAGAGGGTTGCTGTCGAGAAGCTCGAGCTGATCGTTCCTGACGCGGGATCGGAAGCTTTGAAGTCGGATGAATATCCCACCGCCTGGCCGTTGTTGTTGATGGCATAGGCATAGCCGTTGGTTGACGAACCCAGGGTGCCCAGGTCTGTCATCTGGCCGTTGCTGTAGATGAAGGGACGGAGGTTGTTGTTCGTGGAGTCGCCGGAAACGCCTACAACCTGGCCGGCGCTGTTTACACCGAATGCCGCGCTGGTGCATACTCCCGAGATGGTGTTGCACAGGCCCAGGGTTCCCAGGTCGGTGACCGTCCCGTTGGAGTTCCACAGAACCGCGTGGGAAGCCGGATCGCCATTGTCATCACCATAAGGCGCGCCGATACTTGATTTCCCCACCTTCACTCCACTGTCGTTTATGGAATAGACCTGGCTTACCGGGCCGCCCCAGACATCATAGCTCACATTCTGCAACGAACTCAGAGTCGTGGCGGTTGAACCGCTCCATGTTGCTGCCAGGTAGTTTGTGTTTTTGCCTTGAGTGTCCGTCACATCGGTCTGGATTGTTCCACCTACCAGGCCGCTGCTGTTTATGGCGTATGCCGCGCTGTTCCTACCGCTGTAGGTGGAAGAAAGCGTTTGCCAGGTGGTGCCATTAGTTGTAAAAGCCTGATAGCTGCCCGAGGCGTCCATCGAGTAGCCGACTACCTGTCCGGTGCTGCTGATGGCAGTTGCAACGCTGCTCGTGCCGCCCATGGTGCCCAGTGATGTCATGGTACCGTTCTGCCAGATGAAGGCTGTCGTACCTCCGGTCGTGTCGCTTCCCGCGGACCATCCGACGACCTGGCCGCTATTGTTGATGCCTGTAGCGTAGCTCATACCGCCTGTTGTCAGTACGCCAAGATCTGTGATAGTCCAGCCGGACGCCGCCAGGGCGGTTCCGCTTCCCATGGCCAGAGACGCCAGCGCTGCGAGCAGGATGGCAATTTTTCTGCTGATCATTTTCATCCACGTGTCCCCTTTCGTTACCAATCTATTGCTTGCCCATTTATCAGAAACATCCATCTTTCCATTGCATCGAGCTCTTCCCGCCCGAAAAAAGAAACCCATTAAAAACAAAAAACCGCCAGAATGATCCTCTCAATGGATCACATCAATGGCGGCTCGGCTGTCCGACTTCGCAAAAAGCTTCGTCGGACCCGTGGCTTTCCGGACCCGCCTCTCGGCGGGGGTGGCTTTTTCATTGACTGATATAATGCAGTAGCTAGTAGCTAGTTACTGGTAGAATAAAAACAGTTGCTGGTTGTCCGTTATCAGTTGTGAACAGAAGAAAACGACTTACACCCATCAACCAACTAACCAACTAACCAACCACTATTTCTTTTCCTCTCTCAGCCTCATTTTCGTGATTTCGGGCAGCGCGGAAAGATTCTGTGTCAATTCGGCCAATTCCTTATCCGTGTATCCGATACCCTGCTCGATTTCACTGATTCTCTTGAAACATGTCTTGAGCCATTTCTCTTTCACGCCTTGAGAGGCATTGCTGGCAGTGAGGCGCGAAAAGGCAGTGAAATAAGCGCCTGCCAGAAAGGGCGCCGTATCCCTGTCTCTCTGGATGTTCACATCAAGCACCCGTTCGAGGCATTCGACGACTTCCTTGTCCGAATTCAGCCCCATGGAGCAATTGAAGACCTCATTGCTTCCCCGGATTATCTCCTCGGCCATGGCCGCCTTGGCATCCTCCGGTGACTGGGTCTTACTTTCCGCAGCAATGGCGCCCGTGCCGGCTGGAAGAAAGACCATGGAAAGCAATAGACTTATTATCAACATCCTCATATGAAGCTCCTTCATGCCCACGTCAGTTCCCCGGCACCAGTATCCAACCTCTGTAGTTATCGAAGTTGGTTACCGGGAGCGCATACCCGTTTGAGTCAAGATTTGTGGGATCAACGGTGCTGGCAGGGGGAAGGGTCAACCGTGTGGCGTTGTCCAAGTTTTCGTTGATCACGTTGGCATACCAGTAGGGGGTGAGGCTGGTCTGGTCGCCCCAGGCGTAGAACTTGCCCCACATGGGCGCCTTGTCCGAAACCATCTGCACTTCCCAGCCGCAGGGTTCATAGGAGTTGAAGCCGTGGCCGGGGAAGATCCACCTGAGTCCGTAGAAGGGGTGTGACTTGGGACCTTCAGTCGGAGTGGAAGATGCAACACCGTCATCCGGTGTGCCGATCGGCTCGATGCCGGGGTCACTGGTGATCTGGCAGGTATTGTTCTTGTTTAGGGCTGTGAGATAGGAAAGTTCGCTGTCCGGTGTGAAAGTGTGGTTGCACCTGAACATGACCGGGCCGTTGAGGGTGATGGACGCAAGGCCGGAAGGAATGGTGGTGCCGTTCCTGTCGATGGCCGACACTGCTTTCCAACTCTTGATGTTGGTTTTCCTGAAGGTGGTTCCGGTCTCGATGTCGAAGACCGCGAACGCCTTGTTAAATGAGAAACCGCGGATCATCCTGTAGTTGTAGGTCCAGAGGTTGCCGTTTGCCGGGTCCGGGCCGCTGACCGTCCATTCCAGGCGAAAGCCTTTGCCGGCGCCGCCGAGGGCGTGCCAGGCATGGGCCTGGGCTATGAAGCCGGGGATGTAGCTCACGTAGGTCGGTGTGGGCGGGCTAGTGGAGTTGTCCACTGAAACAACCCTGTTGTCCATGGCGCCGTAATACGTGTTCAGGGGCGCCGCCCAGGTACTGGCGCACAATGCCAGGATCAATCCGACTGCCAAACATAATCTTTTCATTCTCCCATCCTCCTTATGATTCTTTAGTTTCCGCTTCTGCCTTCCAAGTTTCCCATCACAATTTAAGTTCGCCCTGCGCCACGCTATCACCTCCCCGTGACGCTGCCAGGAAATGCGCGGCTCATGCCGCTATTTTCAGTCTCCTGAAGATCCCCATGCCCAGAATGCCGCTGCCGAACAGCAGTACCGCCGGCGGAATCGGTACCGGCGCGCCGCCCGGCACGGAAACGGTGTTGCTGTTGAAGGGGTTGTAGGCGACAACGTCCTCGTAGTCCCTTTCCGATCCGGTCTGGGTGCTGTTGGCGAAGAAGTTCCCCCAGCCGGGAGCGACAGTTGATGTGAAAGTTACCGTTATGTTCACTGCGTCAGGAAAAAGAAAATTGCCGGGTGCGGTAGGGTCCAACGGATTAAGCCATTGCAGGCCGTAGAACAGCTGGTTCGTGACGTAACCTTGTGAGCTGCTTCCCGTTTCACCGACCAAGTTGCCGACGGATACGACCGCTGCAGATCCGGTGAGGGAATTTGAAATCTTGGTGAACTGGGTTGCGGTCCCATAACCGAGTTGGGTGTTGCTGTAATTGTAGACCGACCAGGCCAGATTGCTTATGTCCGCCATGGTGATGCCTGTCCCGAGTTGGAGGTCGAAAGCGGTAACCTGTTTGTTTGTGACCCATGGATTGCTCTTGGTGCCGTTGTCAACGGGATACCAGCCGGGGCCGAAAGTATAAAGATAGGTGTAAGAATTGTCGGCATTCCTGGTGACGCTCCAGTCGAGCTTCATGCCGTACTGGTTCCAGGCCGCGGTTGCAGTCAGTCCCCCCGGTGGGTTTTCCACGGGAGTCCTGGCTTCATACGGTGTGGGCGGCCTGGTGTAATCAGAGGAATCGAAAAGTATCGGAGTTGATAGTGAGCCGGTGTAGAGATCTGCATGTACGGTTGAAGCGAACACGCAAGCCAGCAACAGGATCATGACAGTGGCTAGACGTTTCATGGAGCCCCCAGAGATAGTATGGAGAAGTATCTGAAAACCAATAACGGTTAACAGAGCAAAATACCGTAAAAAACTGAAAAAATTGCTATTAAAGGCAAAGGGTGTCAGAAGATAAAAAAAACCCAAGTCAAAACCGCAATGTTTTGATCCTGGGCTTTCTGGGGCCGCTCAGGCGGTCAGCAAAGGACCCACGATGGAAGGTAGTGGTTTTTCGTTTTATGCTTTATTTTTGGGTGCGAACTTTTTTAAGCACTTCTTCGTTCTTTTCTATCCTGGTAATGCCCCCCTGGCTGAAATTTATCCTGATAAAACCGGTAAATCCGTCGCTTTTCAGGTTACTGAGCAATTCCGTTATTTTCTGTATCTTGTTCATTTCACACTCTTGACGGGCGGGCTTTCATGGTTAAAACAGTCGCATAGGGTGGCGGAGGATTACATGATGTAAGAACCCGCAGCCTAATAACCTTTTGTCAAGAGTTATATAAAAATTTATATAGCAAGTCAATATCAAAACGTGAGCCGAACCTGAAAAACATTAAAAATATCAATTGACTGTAGATGATTATTAATTGATCTTATCGCAATGGGGCGATGTTGAAATCAAAGAATACATTCTGGCGGCCCGGCTGTCCGTCTTCGCTAAAAGCTTCGTCGGACCCGCGGCTTTCCGGACCCGTCTCACGGCGGGGGTGGCTTTGGCAGGGGCGAGGGGCAGGGCTGCTTAGGGCAACCCTGCCGGAGGTTGACTAAAGTGCTTTTAGGCTGTGTTTTTCCTCCTCCTGAAGAAGAACAGGCCGGAAAGTCCGCTGCCGAAGAGCAGGAGTGACGGCGGAATGGGTACCGGGGCCGCGCCGCCTGCTACGGTTACGGCGTTGCTGAGATTGATATTACCGGTCAGCATGTTGGGAGAATAACCTGTGTCCGTTGAATCGTACGCGATAACGTCCGACTGGTTATTGTTGCCACCTGTACGTGTGCTGTTGGTAAAAAAGTTGCCCAGGCCTGGAGCAAGAGTTGACGTGAAGGTCAGCTCAAAAGTTATGTCATTACTGAAGACCCAGTTACCATTTGACAGGGGGTTGAGCCATTGCAGTCCGTGGAACAGGCTGCTTGTAGTATAGAATTCTTCAAGGGTGTCCTGGTTGGTGTATCCGATTTCCCCTGTCAGGTCGCCAATCGAGAGCAATGGTGTATTGACTACTGCTCCGGCTGCGCCGGTGGTCGGATTGCACTTCTGATAGGTGGTTGCGGTGCCGGTGCCGACCCTGCCCACAAGGCTTCCGTTGGGACCATTGAACTGATAAATATTCCAGGTGAGATTTGTCAGTTGGGATAGCGATGTTATGCCTGCGCCAAGCTGAATGTCGAAAGCCGTGATATTCTTGTTTGTTACATATGGTTGGATTGAACCGTCCTCGGTCGCTTTCGGGTTGGTGGCAGGATACCATCCCGGGCCAAACAAATAGTGATAGGTGTAAGTGTTATCGGTATTCTGCGTTACTGTCCAGTCGAGGCGCATGCCGAAATCATACCATGCAGCCGTTGAAACCAGACCGCCCGGAGTGCTGGCGACTGTGGGACGTGCTGACTGGGGTTGGATCCCGTACGCAGTTGAGTCATACAATATCGGCGTCGACAATGACCCCGACATGAGGTCCGCCCAGGAACTGGTGCCGCAGGCGAACACCATAAGTATGCCCAGCATCAGAATAATTTTTTTCATTTTCTACCTCCCTGAAGCCAATGAATTCATTTAATCGATATACCCTATCCTATTTAACGTTTAATACGCTTTCGCCATGAATACCCTTCTTTGATTGATTTACTACGCCGGAATTCAAGTTTCTGTGCAGGATTCGTTCAGATGCGAAAAGCTTGTCAAAGCAGCTAGTGGTACGGAATATATAAACAGACCTATAGCGATGGTTGGATTATATGCAAGAAATATTCGAAGTAAACGAAAAAATACAGTTTCGACGAAGATATGCAAAATTATTTTTTGGCAATAAAACATAAGTAGTTGATATAACTGTGTATTGAAAGGATTCGGCACAGTGTGGCTCCGGGGTGGAATAATTGCTAGGGAAAAGGTTTTGATCAGCATTCGCTATGATTTTGTCAATATAACCGACAGTGAATGTAAATGATTCCGACAGGAGTTTTAATTGGATGAAAAGAAGCCAATGGTGTGATGCCCGTGAAAGATGATCTGTAACTTGATGATATACCGTGCAGGTTTTTTTAAAACGGCTACGAGCAATAATGCCGGCAATGTGGCCGATGAAAAAAATTGCTTGGAGGTAAAATACCGCTATATTTAGTTGTGTATAGGCTATCTATTTGGTATATGATATCCCCGCTCCGAATTCCCGCTTTCCGAATCACGTGTTTTGCTGCGTATCGTCCTCCCATGCCTGTGCTTTTTTCGGAATCATGCCCTTTCCTGAAGGGCGGGGCAGAGAGGCCGCATCACTTTACAAGAGGTGGGTTTTGTTGAAGAATCCTGTCCATTCAGTTTTGGTTGCCATTCATATCGTTATCATCGCGTTGACGCTTAACGGCTGTTCCGGCGGCCCCAGCGGCGATGCCTGGCGTTATGACCCCGGAGTTCCCGGCCAGGTCACCGGGCTTACGGCTGAGCCGGGGTCGGGGTTGGTGTCTCTTTCCTGGACCGGCGTTTCAAGCGCCAAATCTTATAACGTCTATTATGTCTCGTCTCTCACCGAATCGGGTGTTAACAAGAAAAACGCGATAGTAGTAAACACTCCCAGTTCAAAAATCAAAATTGACGGGCTCGACAACAATATAACCTATTACTTCATGGTTACAGCGGTCAACAGGGATGGTGAAGGCGCCGAATCGAGCCAGGTTTTCGCAACGCCCAGCCCTCCGAGCAATGCCGACCTGGTGGGAACATGGTATTTTCACACCCTGGTTTCCGGCGCCGGGGCGCGATGGGAGCGGGGCACGATCACGGTCGACAATGCCTGTGCCGTTACCGTTTCCGATTTTCTTGACAGCGCAGGCAATACCCTGCCTCCGGCAGGGTTCAATCTCTCGGTGAATCAGGACGGCCTGGTAACCCAGTCCGGAGCAGGCATCTGGAGCAATTTCCACGGGACCATGGGTTCCAGGAAAAACATGATGGTGGCGTCCTGGAGCCCGTCCGCCACATCATGCGCTGTTACCATCTTCCAAAAGAAAAGGGCGGCATCTGATTACACCATAGAAGATATCAGCGGGACCGGTTCGGGACAGAACCCTTACAATCCCTACATCCAGGGAAACGGGCCGACCAGGTTTGCCTATCACCAGCTCTACAGCGGTTCCGGCACGGACTGGGAATACGGCAACGGCAAAATAGGCCAGCATGGAAACATGTGGCTGGAACAATACAAGGATGCCATTTACTGGGACTACTCGACCCCGGATTACAAGATCGCCACCGGCTATGAATTCCTTAGCAAGGCCACCAGCTTCGGGATAGACCAGGACGGCCTGATAACCGAATACTGGAATTATAATAACGTAGTCAACCCGGTTACCTGCCCGAGCTTCAACAACCTTGTGCCCAGGACTCCGCACGAGGTCGTGTTCACCGGGCGCATGACCGCCGACAAGACAGTGGTCGTGGGTGTGGCCACCAGGACCGATGCTTACGGTGCAAACCCGCAGTACTTTCTGAGGATCATGCAATTGTGCTTCATTCCGGTGGATGAGGCCCTGCCGGTTTACACCATGAATGACCTAGGAGGGAGCTACAAATTCCACAAGCTCTCATCCTCTTCCGGGTCGCCGCATTGGGCCTATGGCGTCATGTCCATAACCGGCTCCGGTGTGACCAGCTTCCCGTATTACACTGACAGCGTATCCGGCTCGATCTCTTACGGGGACACCTTTACTCTTGCCTACTATTCCGACCCGGGCACCAAGGCATATTCCGACTTCGCCAACTTCGTTTCCCCCAATGTGGCCGGGGGGGCGGCGAGCCGCTACTATTCCGGCGGAGGCGCCATCCATACGTATTATGATTTCTACACCACTGGAACCGATGTGAGCAATCCGGCCACATGGACAGTCAAGGCCATGAGCTCAAATTACTATAATGAGCATTGTTCATTGTCTTTCTATAAGGATCTGATAGTGATGACAAGGAACGACTCATCGGGAAACAGCCTGATAATCGGTCTTAAATGATGAATAAAAGGGTCGTCTGCGTTTATTTCAAGACGCCTTATCAAATCCTGTCGAGCATGAGGCTTTTGTTTTTTGGCGGTCTTTGCGGCTTTGCGTGATCCATTGTGTTTCGGGGTTTGATTTATGGTTAGAGGGTTGGGAGGTAGATCCATGCGAAAAAATTCCAGTAAGTTTCCTTTGATCGTCAGCTCTCGTGTGTTTGTATACCCGTTGTTCGCGGCCATTGCCCTGTGCCTGGTGTTCGCCTCCGGCGCATGGGCTGCGAATACGCTGTACGCGGGTTCATTGTCGACGCCGGTATTGTACGACTCAAGTGCCTACGGGCTGCAGCCTCAATCCGCCCGCACTCCACTTGCAACCGTACCCGGGGGGGTGATAGCCACTGCTGCATGGTATGATTTCGGAATGAAAATAAGTTGGGATGTTACCGATAATAGCAACGGTACCTATACCTACCATTATCTTTTCGGGCCCGGATGGTACCCGGCCACTAATCCAAAGGCTGACCCCAATACGACGCCTCCGACCGAGCCATACGTCACCAACAAGAACATCACCGCCTTCGACCTGCAGATGGGCGATGCCATTACCTCTCTTTCCGACCTGACTAATCTTACCTGGAATGTGTATCAGTTCAACGGACCAAACGGGAGTCTCGTGGGACGTATTGGAACCGGTGACACAACCAGTTATCAGAAATGCAGCCCTCTGACTGGCGCGTTAACCGGATCGCCATTCAGTACCCCATTGCTATCAGTAGGGGATTTTACCGGAGAAACCGGATGGACAGACCAGGTTACCCTGGATGAGCATTACACTACCCACAACCTGTTCCATGGCATCCAGTGGCTTAATCCCACGTCAGGCGGCAATTTCATTTTTGCCAACAATATCAATTTCGAATTGACCTTCACTTCCATCCAACCTCCGGGCTGGGGGAACTTTTTCACAAACAGCACCAGGACCGGGGGCAACAACAACCAATCTAATGTGGTCGCCTTCAATTCATCCGTGACTGATTATTCATTCAATATGCTTAATATTCAAAATTCAGAGTTGCCGTACAATTTCACGATAGCAGTTCCGGGAGGAATCCAAATCGAGGAAGGAACCCCGCCCACGGTGGATGCCACCGATCCGGAAAACGGAGCGACCGGCATCTCAATCGGCACATCCGTTGCCGCCTCCTTCAGTGAACTGTTCGACCCTTCAACCGCCACAGGCGCCAATTTTATCCTCTCCAATGCAGGTGACCAAATATCCGGAACGGTATCGTTCAGTTTGACGAACAAAACACTGACCTTTACTCCACAGGCGCCCTTAAAGTCAGGCACATCCTACACTGCTGCAATATTGACCGGCGTCAAGGATTTACGCGGAAATAACCTGGCATCGGAAAAGACCTGGAACTTCACTACAAGGGCCTATGACATCGCCGACGCATTGAGAGCTCTACATATCACCGTCGGACTGATTAATGCGGACGCGAACGATACTACGTTGTATGATGTGGTGCACAGTACTGCATCAAACGGGACCATAAATATTCTCGACGTATTGCTGATCCTGCGGAGAGTGGTTGAAGCAAGTCCCTAGTAACCATTCGCCGGCAGTGGTGGTAGGGGTGTTTAAGTGAATCAATCAGGAGATTGCATGCAAGTGTTACATTTTCCTACACATAAACCGGGAAGACTTATCCGGGTAGCAAGACAT
Organism: Geobacteraceae bacterium; assembly: GCA_034933285.1. Taxonomy (GTDB): domain Bacteria; phylum Desulfobacterota; class Desulfuromonadia; order Geobacterales; family Geobacteraceae; genus RPRC01. Next base: position 90,702 of record JAYFNT010000002.1, read on the forward strand.
GCCTTGCTCACGGGCATGATTCTTTGTCAGTTGCTGATTTCCGTCTGCCGCGGAGAGGGGGACCTTTCATCCGGGGCGCTGTCGACGCTCATTTTGTACGATGATCGAAGCTTCGGCATAACGGACTCTACGCTTAGACCCAAGGTAGATCCCGTCCCCGGCGGGCTGGTCGCAACTGCTGCCTGGTACGACTGGGGAATGAAGCTGACGTGGACAGTCTCTGCCAACGATGATGGAACCTATACATACCATTACTATTACGGGCCGGGATGGTATCCGGCCAATAATGGCACCGGGGGAGGGGGCTCCGGGACCGGCAATCCCTATGTGACGAACAAGCAGGTGACCGCATGGGATCTCCAGATAGGCTCGTCAATGACCCTGGCGGACATCATCGATCCCGTGTGGAATGTCTACCAGTTCAACGGAGCAAGAGTCGGATCCGGCAATGCCACGAGCTGGACGAGATACAATCCCTCAACCGGTGCGGTGGCAGCCTCCGGTGCAGCGGAAATGCTCATGGTCAGCGACCTCACCGGCGAAACCGGGTTTACCGATCCTGCGACCAGCGAGGAAAGGTATATCACCAACACCTTGTTCCATGGCCTCCAATGGCTGAATCCCACGTCAGGCGGCAACTTTGTTTTTTCCAATTGCGTGAACTTCGACCTGACATTCAAATCATCTTCACCACCCGGCTGGGGCAACTTTTTCACCAACAGCACCCGGACGGGGTCCAATAACAATTACTCCGACGTGGTCGCCTACAACTCTTCGGCTACGGGTTACGATTCCACGGCACTGGACATCCCGGTCACGTTCAATAATACCGTATCAACTCCCGGAACCCCCATTCCGTCCTCGGCTGTGGCTATCGGCCTGCCGTCTGCCGCCATTACCACGGTTGGGCCGATAAGCTACACCGTCACCTATAACGACAGCAATCTTTCAGTGATAACGCTTTCGTCCGCGGACATAACCTTAAATAGTACGGGTACCGCTACCGGAACCGTATCGGTCAGTGGTACAACCGGCAATACTCGCACGGTCACCATCAGCAACATTGCCGGCGACGGGACCCTGGGGATTTCGCTGGCCGCCGGCACGGCCAGTGACGGGGCAACATATCATGCCCCCGTGGCTGGACCCAGCACCACTTTCATTGTGGACAACACACCGCCCACCGTATTGTCCGTGACTCCGGCTGATGCCTCTACCGATGTGGATGACAAAACCATGCTGACAGCCACTTTCAGCGAATCGGTCAATCTTGCGGGCACGTCGTTCACTGTCCAGGGTCCGGACGGCGCAATCGCCGGCTCAGTCGAATACAACAGCCTGCTCCATTCCGCGGCGTTTTTCCCCAGCGGAGGCCTTTCGCTCTATACCACGTATACCGCGACAGTCAGCGGCGCGAGGGACCTTGCGGGCAATGTGCTGGCGACGCCCATGACATGGAGCTTCACTACGGTCCCACCGATTATCGGCGACCTTAATGAAAGCGGGGATATCAATATCCTGGATGTCCAGATAGCATTGCGAATAGCCGTAGGATTGGCTGCGCCGACTCCGCGCCAACTCATGTTCGGCGACGTGGGACCCTTGGCACGGCAGCCGGACGGGACACTCCTCAGACAGCCGGACGGCAGAATTGACATATCGGATGCGGTGGCTCTGCTGCTGAAGGTGGTGGGGCTGATTTCCTGGTGATTCATGTGAACGGATTTGCAGCATTCGAAACCCTGGAAAACCCGGTATCTCGCAGAGCCGCGGAGTGCGCAGAGAGAAGCTCAAACACAATGTTTTTCTCTGTGTTCTCTGCGTTCTCTAGAGAGCATAGCGAACGGGCGTGAGACTAGGTTTTCAAAACAAAGCGGGTATCTCGCAGAGCCGCAGAGGTCGCAGAGAAATGCCGAAAAAATGACTAGGCAGTCATATACCGATAAATGAGGGCAATATCTTGGTGAAATTCGGTAATATCAAAATAATCTTTTGTCTGGTAACGCTTGCAGCCGTTCTGGCCGGGTGCGGCAGTGGCGGAGGAGGTAGCAGCAGCGGCGGAACGAGCAGTACAACTGCAACTCAGGCTGTCGTGACCATCAACACTGAAGAGTCGGGGACCGTTTCATCCCTGCCGATAATCGGCATTGAAGTCACCCTGGCTCTTCCGCCAGGAGTTACAGTAAGCGCTGACGCTTCGGGCCAGACTGAAAGCGGGATTGTGAAGGCATCTGGTGTGGCGACCGGCGCTTCGACCATCGGGAATTACACGCCTGCCACCGCCACGACACCGGGAACCGTCAAGATTGTAGTGATAAAATCAACGGGCTTCGGCGCAGGAGAATTCGTGACGGTGACCTGCAACCGCAACGGGGCGTCCTTCTCCCCCGCGGATTTCAGCCTTTCCGATTTCAAAGCGGTCGATCACTATGGTATCACCATTACCGGGCTGGCTCTAACCCATACTGTACATTGACGTTCCCGTCCGCAAGCATGCAAAAGTAAGGGCGAAGCAGATGAAACATGCTTCGCCCCTACGTAGTAACAACACAACCAAACAACAAACCAACAAACCAAACTCCCCCTACCTTGCCGTGAGCAGCCCTTCCTGCCGGTTCAGCACCAGGCCGATGACTTTCTCCCTGGGAAGCAGTTGCAGGGCCTTCTTGACCTCGCTGGTGGAGGTAATGCCTGACTGGACGACAAGCAGGATGTGATCGACGAGAGGCGCGAAACAGAGGGCATCGGCGCCGGAAAGCACCGGCGGCACATCGAAGAAGACATAGCGCTCCGGGTAACGGTTTTTCATATCTGCCACCACGTCCCGCATCCGATGGGAGCCCAGCAGTTCGCTGGTGCCGGCGATGGTGCGGCCCCCGGAAATCAGGGTGAGCTTTTCGATCCCCGGCCATACCATCAGCGATGACAGCGGTGCTTCGTGAAGCAGGTGGTCCACCAGACCTTTGTCGCTCTCGAAGCCGAGGATTTCCCGGATTTTCTGTTGCTTCAGGTCGCAATCCACAAGGAGAGCGGTCTGGCTGAATTCCTTGGCAAAGGTCAGGGCGAGGTTTATGGCGGTCAATGTCTTGCCCTCACCGGGGAGGGCGCTGGTGATCATCACCGTGTTGCCTCCCGATTCCTGGGATGCCTGGAGGATGCGGGTACGGAGCATGCGGTAGTATTCCACCTCGGGGGCGTTTGGCAGCGCCGCGACGCAGCGGTTGGTGAGTATGAGATTCTGGTCCAGCTTTACCGCCCGGGAAATGTTGTACGAGGGAGAAACCCAGCCGGCCTTGTCCTTTTTGCCGGTGATCTCGGGCATTTCCGCCATAAGCTCGGCTTCGTCCAGAGGAGGCGGTGATCCTTGGGTAATGCCGTTCGACAGTCTCTTCATCAGTTTGCGTATTGATATTGGTTCCATGTATGTTTACCTCATTGTTGATTCGATCAGGAGTTAAGAATCAGGCTATAGGCAATGGGCAATAGGCTATAGGTAAAGACGAAAATCAGGAGTCAGAAGCCAGCATTTTAGAGTCAGAAGAAAGGCTTGTTCCGACTGTGAATTGCCAATTACTTGATATTTTCCATTACCTGTCGCCTATAACCTACCACCTACCACCCATTACCCATCGCCCATTGCCCATTGCCTCGTGCCTCCGCCGGCAAGCCGGCGGTTTAAATCCCCATCTTCCTCAATACCTTGGCCCAGAAGATATCAAGGTCCATTATGAAGAAGTGGAATATCAGGAGCATGACGATCAATACGGCGATTACGCCGATGATGATGAGGGTACGTTTCGGGTTTTTGCGTTCCACTGTCTGCCAGGTTACGATTTCCGGAATTCCGGCCAGCACGGGAAATCCGGTTGCCTTTGAGAGCTCTTCCGGTGTGCGGGCCGAATAGTCGCCGAATTCCTGGAGGGAGGCGGCCCCGGCCCCGGCGCCGACGCCCAGGATCAGGCCGATGAGCAGTATTGCAGGCACGTTGGGGCTGACCGGTTTCTCCGGCAGGCGGGCCGCGTCGATGATGGTGAATTTTTCGCCCATCTGTTCCTTTTCAAGCCCGTGGGCGACCTTGGCTTCCATGTACTTCTTCATCAGGTCATCGTACTTCAGCTGGAGGTTGTTTCTCTCGGACAGGAGCGTCTTGTAACCCTCCTCAACCCGTGGCGATGCGGCGATGCGGCCGCGGTAGCCTTCCTGCTTGCCCTGCAGCATGGCGATCTGGCGCCTGGTCGACCCGATTTCCGACTTGGTGCTGGCCAGTTGCGAGGAAAGGGTCACGTAGGCCGGACTGTCCGGCTTGGTGATCGTATCCCGGCCCGAGGCCCTGAGCTGCTTTTCCAGGGTGGCGATATCGGACTTGACTTTCTTCACGTCGGGGTATTCATCGGAATAGCGGTTCCTGAGCTCCACCAGCTTGATCCGTAACTCGTTCAGGCGAGTCTTGTCGGACGATGCTGCATCGGTGGGTATGCTGGCAAGTTGGGTCTGGAGGTAGCCTTCCTGTTCTTTCAAAGTGCGCAGCCGGTCGTGCATCTGGTCCAGGTTCACCTCTGTGCGGTCCAGTTCCTGGAGGTTGATCTGGGACAGCTCCGGCAGGGCATTCAGGTTCTTCTGCTTGAAAGCCGCCATCCTGCCGTCAAGCATCTCCAGTTGTGCTTTCACCGACTTCATTTCCTCTTCCATGAACTTGGAAGCGCCGGTGGTCTGCTGCTCCCTGACCCTGAGGTTCTCCTCCAGGTAGAGGGAGGCCAGTACATTAGCGATCTGCTGGACGGTCTCCGGGGCTTTACCTTCATAGGCGAGGCTGAAGGCTATGGTTGCAGCTGTCGGGTTGCCGGTTCGCCGGTCAATGACATTGGCGCTGATGGTCTCGAACTTGATGTCCTTGCGCATCTTCTCGACGATTTCCTCGGTCGTCCACTTGTCTTTCAGGTCTGCATAGAGGTTGAAACGGTTGATTATCTCCAGCAGCTTAGTCGAGCTCATGACCCGCTGGTTGATTGTCTGCAGCCGCTCCTCGGCAAAACTGGTCACCGTCGTGGTCACATACTCCCGCGGGATCTCCTGTTCCTCGATGAGGATGGTTGAGGTGGACTTGTAGGACCGCGGAAGGAACAGGACCGCAAGCACGGCGATTGCCAGGACGACCGCTGCCGGGAGCGTTATTGCCCTTCGCCGCCTTTTGACGATGGTGAGGATGTCTTTGAAACTCTTGACTTCTCTTTGCATGGATAGCCTCGCAAAATAAAATCTGTTGAATCTGTTGAGCCTGTTGAGTCTGTTTAATTTGTTGAATTGGTTGAATTGGTTGAATTGGTTGAACACAAAATCAATCGCACAAAGCCAAACAAATTACCAAATAGAACTAATCCGACCAATATTACCAGTCCAACCTGTAAAACCAATTCAACTAAGATAACTAGTAGAATTAATAGAATAGCCTTTTCAACCAATCAAATTAATCCAACTAATTAAACTAATCAAAAAGGTCCAACAGTTTTTCTACCAATTCATCGGCTGCTGCATATAGAACCTGACAAAGACCATGTTGCGGTCAGCTTCAGTGGAATAGACGTTATCGTATAATTTCGTATACCGGTACGATGCTTCGATATACATGTCTTTGTTGAACTCGTAGCGGATGCTGGGCGTGGCCAGGATGGTGTCCTCATTGATTCGCTGCCCGGAAAAGGCCCCTTGGTTCGATTTGTTGTGGTAGTAACCGACGGCCATTGCGCCTGAAAGCTCGTAAGAGAACCGCTTGCGCACTTCGGCCGTCACGCCGGTGCGGATCGTGGTGCCGGAATTCTGGCCTGAGGACGGCTTGACATCGCTGCTGAATGACAGGGTGCCATTTGTTGCTTCACCTCTGTAAGTGACCGCGCACTGACCGACCCAGCCCCATTCCCGACTGGTTTCGCTTACGGGCACCGCTATCGGTATGTAATATGGGATGGGCGGAAATGGCTGATACCATTCGTACTGTATGGCCTGGAACTTTGAGACGGTATACCTGGCGCCTGCATACGCCTGGAACCCCCAAAGCTCGGTCAGGGCCTTGTCAATGCCGATGGTCAGAGAATAGTTGTCAACGCCCGATCCGGTAAAGTCATAACGGGAATAGCCCAGGTTCAGGCTTCCCTTCGTGTTCCGGAGCAGCGCGTCCATGTCGTGTATCAGCGAGAGACCGGCATTGTGCCACTTTAGATCCGTGTATTGCGGGCTGTCGTAATCATCCTGCTCATAACCGTAATTGATCGCGAGAGTCGTCTTTTCCGTAAGGGAATATTCAGCATCAAAGGAGTATGACTGGCGGTGCCTCTTGATGGCGGCAAGCACAAGACCTGTGGTTTCGATATCCCGGTCCGGCTGGGAGTCCAGGGTATATGCGGCTGTTGCCGAAAGCTTCGTCCGCGGAGTCAGAATATAGCCCAGTCTGCCGCGGTAATCCTGGTCGATGGAGTTCAGGTTGTCGTTGTGAGCATAAAGTATGCCGTTGAAGCGCAGCGAAAGTGCTGCATCTAGCCGCTCGTTCCGGTCGGAAATCTCCAATCCGGGGGAAAAAGTGGTGATGAAGTCGCTTTTCCTGTCGTGGGGATCCAGGAAGATGTTGTCGTTGTACTCCTGTTTCAGAGAAGCGAACGGGGTGAACTTGATTTCGTCACCGAGCGCGGAACCGCAAAATCCGCTCAAGAGCAGCGCCACAAGCAGAAGAAGCTGTCTTGAAAATCGAATAAATCTCAATATGAAACTCCATATGAAAAGCAGTATTCAGAGGTCTGTATTCAGAAGGCAGAATTCAGAATGAAAGATTTTTTATTTGTATTCAGCCTTGAGATTTGGTTTTTTCTGACTCCCGACTCCTGACTCTTTACGGCACCACCACCACATCGCCCCGTTTCAGCACGATGTTGTCTTCCAGGTGTTTCCCTTCAACCACGTCGTCATAGCGGAAGCCGAAACTCCTGGTGGTCGAGCCTTCCTGGCGGAAAACCCTGATCTTGTCCTTCTTGGCGAAGGGGTTGAGCCCTCCGGCCATGGCCAGGGACTGGAGGACGTTGATGTTGGCGTTCAGGGCCTGGCGGCCAGGACTGTTAACCCTGCCGATTACATAGATCAGCATGCTGTTGCTCTGCCGCACTTCCAGGTTAAGGACCATGTCAGACACGTAGCGCGTGAGGCGCTTTTCCATTTCCTGCTTCAGTTCCGCCACGGTCTTGCCCTCGGCTTTCAATTCGCCGATGAGCGGGAAAGCGATCATCCCGTCCGGCAGGACCACGACCGTCTTGGTCAGAGCTTCGTCCTTCCAGACGGAAATGTCCAGGAGGTCCCCCGGGCCGATCAGGTACTTCGGATCGGTGGCGGTTGGAGCGGAGGAAACGGTAGATTCCGCTTCTTTGGCCGGCTCCCTGTTTTCCACGGCGCCGGCCGTGGTGGCCATGATTGCAAGGGAAATCGCACCGGCCGTTAGAATATGACGAATGGAGTATTTCATGTTTTGTGCTCCTTAAAATAGGCGATAGGCAATGGGCAATGGGCAATGGGTGATGGGCGCTAGGCGATGGGTGAAAGATTGACCACTGCCACCTGACCTTTTACCCCTGTTAACCGTTTTCAGCTTGTTTTCCTATTGCCCAGTGCCCCGTGCCTCGCGCCTGCTTTTTACAAACTTTTCACCATTCTCTGTGCTTCGTTCCTGCCCATGAAAATCTGGTTTGACGCCAAGGCCTTTGCCAAGTATTGCTTGGCAAGGTCACGTCTGCCCATTTTATAGAGCACCATGCCCATGTGGTAGTTGACTGAAGGGTTGTCTGCCGCCCGGGCAACAGCCGGGCTGACAAATTGATAGGCCCTTTTAATATCACCTTTTTTATAATATATCCAGCCAAGCGTGTCCTGGATGGTCGCTTCCTGGGGGTTTGACTTCTGGGCCTTGATTGCCCAGTCCATGGCCTTGTCCAGCTGCCTTCCCGAGCTGGCGGTTTCAGCCATCAGGAATGCCAGGTCATTGGCTGCCAGCCAGATGTCGGGCCGGCGTGCGAGGAGCCGTTCGTAGACGCTGATCGCCTTTTTGTTGTCTCCCCCCAGGATGTAAACCTGGGCAAGTGACAGGTAGGCAACTGCGTCGTTCGGGCTGGTCCTGATCATTTCCTCGAATTTGCTTATGGCCTGGGCGGTTTTGCCTTGTGCAATGTAGAGGCGTGCCATGTTGGTGTGCGGGACTCCCCAGTGGGGCTGCAGGGCGATGGCCTTCGCGATCGCTCCTTCGGCCTTGGGGAAATTGCGCTGTTCGCCGTAGACCTGGCCCAGGAAGTTGTAGGCGATGGCGTCCCTGGGATTCTGGCGTATGCGCTCCTCGCAGAGGGCAATGGCAGGTCCGTATTTCTTTTGCCTTATGTACAGTTTCAGGACCGCCGACAAGAGCTCCGGCGAACCGGGATTTGCCCTGTAGGCTTTCTCGAACTCAGGGATTGCCCGGTCGATTTTCCCCTGGCGGAGGTAAAGTTCACCGAGCTTTACATATCCGAGAGGGATGCGGGGCGCCTTCCTGCGGATCGCGGCATACTCGGATTCTGCGCCCTTCTGGTTACCGCCGGCAAGCAGGATATCGCCCAGGTCTGCCTGGACTTCCAGGTCGTTGGGGTTCTTCGCCAGGATTTTACGCAGGCGTTCCTCGGCGTCCCGGTAGTTTCTCTGCATGGCGGCGAAACGGCCGAGGGCCCGTTGGAGATCGCGGGATTCAGGCGCCAGCTTCAGGGCGTTCTGCAGGGTGTCTTGGGCAAGTTTTGTCTCCCTGCTTGTCAGATGAGCGTCGGCCAGCCGCAGGTAACCCTGGATGAACTGGGGCCTCTCGTTGACCACGGTGCGGAATTCCGCGACCGCCTTCGTACCGTCACCCTTCATGAGGTAAATGTTTCCCAATGTGAAGTGTGCATCCACATTCTTTGGGCTTTCCTTGATCACCTCTTCGGAGTACTTCCGTGCCTGTTCCACATCCTGTTTGGACAAGAACAGTTTTCCAAGCGCATTTTTGGTCAGGATGATATCGGGATTGGAGTCGCTCCGTTCCAGGGACAGGCATTCCTTCAACAGGGCAATTGCCTGGTCGGTCCGGCCCGTGTTCACATAGAGATCGCTCAGGGCGAAGCGCATTTTGAAGCTCTTGCCGACCTGGCTGATCCCGGTTTTCAGCTCCCTTTCGGCATCCTGTATCCTTCCCTTTGAGACATAGAACCCTGCTGTCTGCAAACGCCGCATTTCATCCTTGGGTGCGGCGGCCACCAGGGCATTCAACAGGTCGACTGCCTGTTTCTCTTTTCCGGTGGCCCAGTAGAGATTGGCCAGCGTAAAGGTGTGCCGCGTCTGGGTCGGCTCCAGGGCGATAACCCGTCTGACCAGGCCTGCGGCATCGCTTACCCGGCCGGTCCGGGCAAAAAACTCGGCCAACGCCAGGTTGAGCTGTACCGACTTGGGATGGGAATTCAGACCGGCGCGGAGCGTTTTCTCCAGGCCGGCAGCGTCCTTTTTCATGATATAGGTGGTTGCGAGGAGCAGGTGAACGTCCGGTTTGTTGATCCCCATCCTGAGCATGCTCTCCAGCTGTGAGCGTGCGCTGTCAGGGTCCTTTTTCGCCAGGGCGACCGTAGCCCTGAGAAGAAGGGCGTCCTCGTTCCTCGGCTCCTTCTTCAGCACCAGCTCGGCCTTTTCCAGCGCTTTGTCCGGCATCCTGACCGCCAGGAAGATTTTTCCGATCTCGACCTGAGCTTTCAGGTTGCCAGGCGCCAGCTCCACGGCCTTGGAGAGATAGCCGAAGGCATCCTTCAGGTTGCCTTTCTTCATCTCCACCATGCCCAGCATATGGTAGGCATCGGCGAACTTGGGGTCGATTTGCAGGGCGTTCCTGAACTCCAGGCCCGCTTTCACCAGTTCGCCCTTTTCATACAGAGCCTTGCCCTTGCTGAAGAACTTCATCTTCTTTGCGTCCGGGCCGCTGCAGCCGACGAACAGCAGGAGGGCGAGGAACAGGCAGAAACTTCGAACAAAACGATAATTCATGGAAAACCTCCGAAAAAGATCGTGTTAGGTTTTAAGTTTTAAGTGTTAAGTAAAAACCTAAAACCCAGAATCTAATACTGCCTTCAAGTGTTTTTAATTGCTTTGATAAGCGAATGAAGCATGGAAGAGATGCTTACCAATTCTTTGGCAAGTTCATCATGAACCATCTTGTCTATTAAACTTATCTGTTGGGCTATGTATAACTGGGTTCGCAATTCTGCCGCTGATCCCTTTGAAATGTGCAAGAACCTGATAAATTCAGCCTTGGTATCTCTTTCGGCTCCTTCTGCAATATTTGATGCTATGGATACCGCTGACCTTGTCATCTGATCCTTCAATCCGTAATCACGACAATCCTTCAAAATGCCGTAAATTCGTGTAGCCAGTTTGCATGCTCTCTGCCATACATCAAGATTCTCGAAAGAATGATAGGTCATGGCAAGAAACCTCAATACTGATTAATGTGTTAAGTGTTAGGTTTTAAGTTTTAAGTGTTAAGTGTTAAGTAAAAACCTAAAACCTAAAACCTAAAACCTAAAACCTAAAACCTAAAACCTAAAACCTAAAACCTAAAACCTAAAACCTAAAACCTAAAACCTAAAACCTAAAACAATCCTTTACCTCCTAGAACTATCAACGCCCCCAGGGTCACCATGGCCACGCGCTTCACTTCGCCCCTCAGTTCGGCCAGCATCACTTCGAAACAGAAATAGAAAATGATGATCTTGGCGGCCATCAGGCCGGTCTGGTAGTCGCTCCCGTTCGTGTGGGGAAGCTTGGTGAAAGCGATCGCCAGGAAGAAGACCAGGAAATCCATCGGTGTGCTCTTGAAGCCTTCCCGTCTGCGCGAAAACTTGGAAATGACGATGATGAAGACCACGAAAACAGGGAAGATCAGGTTGTAAGCATGCATCGGCACACCCGCCATCCAGGCAGAGGGGTCCTTTTCCCCCAGGTAGACCGCAAAAGGTATGATCATATAGAGAGCCAGGCGGACAAGCGTACCGAGAGAGTTCTTCCACAGGAATCGGGCAGCAAGGATGCCGGCTGCAAGCAGAATCGACAGCGCGGACATGTACCGCGGGACCTGGGCCGGAATCAGGCAGGAAAACAGCAGCAAAAGCGGCATGCCGAACTCGAAGATCCGGAAGGTATGCCTGATGATCGTTCCCTCGTCGCGCAGACGCTTCAGGGTATGCTTGAAGACCGTGTCGTACCAGCCGGACCTCTTGATGCGCCAGCGAATGCCGTCAGAATGGAGAGACAGGTAAACCGCAATTGCTGAAAAGAGGATATATCCGGACAACAGAAGCGGATCCGGGTAGAAGCGGAAGGCGTAAGCCGCTACGATCATGGCTGTCTGGACCAGGTAGATCGCCATCACCGATTCGGTGTGATGGAGCCCGAGATCGAGCAGCCGATGGTGCAGGTGCCTGCGGTCGGCGACGAAGGGTGACACGCCGCGGGAGATGCGGGCCGCCATGACATAGATGGTGTCGAGCACCGGCAATCCCAGGAGCAGGAGGGGAAGCATCGGGCTCAGGGCCGCCGACTGCTGGGTCAGGTAGAGGGACAGGGTTATGGCGGAAAAACCGAGCAGCTGGCTGCCGGTGTCTCCCATGAAGACGCTGGCCGGAAAGGTGTTGAATTTGAGAAAGCCGAAGATGGCGCCGCTCATTGCCAATGCAATGAAACCAATGGAACTGATGCCCGCCTGGTAGGCCATGAAGCCGATGGCGCTGAAAATGAGCAGGCAGATCCCTCCTGCAAGGCCATCCAGGCCGTCAGCCAGGTTGATGGCATTGGTGACGCCCACGATTGCCAGGAGCGTCAAAGGTATTGCGAAAGGCTCCGGCAATATTCTGCCGTCCGGCAGCAGGGCGCCGAGGCTGGTGATGGTCAGGTTACCGTAGAACACTACAATCAATGCCGCTATGATCTGGCCGACCAGCTTGGCCTTGGGGCCCAGGCCGCGGAGGTCGTCTATAACGCCGAAGACCACCAGCACCGCCGCGCCTGCCAGCCACGAACGGACCAGGAGATCGTCGCGCAGCCAGTATAGGATCGGCAACAGCGCGCCCACCGCCATGGCTATGCCGCCGATCCTGGGGATCGGGCGCAGGTGGACCTTGCGCTCGTCAGGGATGTCGACGAACTGCAGTCGCACCGCCAGATTTCCCAGGAGCGGGGTCAGGGCGATGGTGGTGAAGACGGAAAATAGTAAGGTTGAAAGAAAAATCATTATTAGAAAACCTGTCTCACGCCCGTTCGCTACGCTCTCTAGAGAACGCAGAGAACACAGAGAACACAGGAAAACATGTTTAGGGTTTAACCTTCAAGCCTATAAATGTTTCAAGCCTTTCTCTGCGATCTCTGCGGCTCTGCGAGAGACCAAAAGATTTACAAGTTATTTGCTATCCTTGATACTCCGTCTACCAAAATGTTCTCATTGAAATTGATGAGCAGCCCCAGAGGCTTTCTTGTCAATCTCAAATAGGTTAATACCTGTTTTTTGTGCACTTGTTGTACTTTTTCTACTGATTTCAACTCGACTACAATTGAATCTTCTACCAGCAAGTCAATCCTGAAACCTTCATTATTCACTCTTATGCCGCGATAGAAAACTGGTACGGGCAGTTCACTTTGGAAGTTCAACTTCCTTGTTGACAACTCAAGGATCATACATGATTGATAAACCGATTCGAGGAGTCCAGGGCCAAGTTCCTTGTGAACTGTAATTGCAGCATTTAAGATTTCAGAAGAAAGCTCGTTCAGATTCATAATTTATAAAATCTGTCTCACGCCCGTTCGCTTCGCTCTCTAGAGAACACTAAGAATATTGTTTCAAGCCTTTCTCTGCGACCTCTGCGGCTCTGCGTGAGACCGGTATTCGTTATCGAGGTAAAAAAGTATTCAGCACCGGCACTATTTCCTTCGTGAACCCCTGCAGCCTCGCCTCCGTGTCAGCCGGGGTCTCGTTGTCGTACACCGGCGATATTATCCGCACCAAAGCGCCGTCGGTCCGTTGGCGGGTAAGGGCGTCCCAGAAGTTGTAAAGCTTGATCTGATAGAGATTGGTCAATATTCGCCCCCGCTGTGGGAACCAGTAGTAGACCAGCTGGCGAACGCCGCTCTTTTCCATGAAGGCTTTGCTTACCTGCATAGTCGTACCTGCCGATTCGGGGATCGAAGCTGCGCCCGACTCCCGGAAATCCCAGCCGCTGCCCGGCAGGCAGGTGCCCGGGGAGTGGGTCGCCTCGCCCTTGCTCTGGCTGGAATTGTATGCGACGTAGAAATTGATTTCCCGACCTGTCGGGTTGCGGTAATCGATCATGGCGTAGTCGGAAAGCTTGAGCACGTCGAGGAACTTCTGCTCCATGGCGGTCTGAGTGCCTTTCCACTCGCCGATCTGCAGGGGCAGGCTGCTGAACGGCTTCACCAGCGGGGTCTTTTCGCGGAAGTCGATGCCGTATGACGCCGCGAGAGTGACCAGCAGGAGGGCAATTGCCACGGCGGATTGCTTGAGTGCAGTGGCTGGTCGCTGGTTGCTGGTGGCTACAGAATCAGTTGCTGGTTGCTGGTCGCTGGCAGCTGACAAAGGACTTTCTCCTGACTCCTGACTCCTGATTCCCGACTCCTGGATTGATTTTTCCGACTCCTGACTCCTGACTCCCGACTCTCTGACGATTTTATTCATAAGCCACATCTCCAGGAGGAGGAATGCGAGGCCTGCGATGAAGATGAACCAGCCGGAGAAGTCATGAAAAAAGCCTTCGGCCGCGGCCGCGCCCATGAACTGGTAGAGGACGCCCACCGAAGCGATGCGCAGGCTGTTGGTGATTACCGAGATCGGCAACGTCGACAGTACCAGGACGATCTTTTTCCATAGTGAGGCCCTGTAGTAGTAGGCAAGAAGCACTCCCATCAGGAAAAGCGGAATCACATAACGCAGCCCGCTGCAGGCGTCTACAACCTGGAGCTGGGTGAAGCCAAGGTCGATGACGTTTCCCTCGCGGAAGGCGGAGAGCCCGTAGAGCTGCATCAGTTTCACGCCGATCTGAGATGAAATCAGTTTCAGGCGAAAGGTGAGGGGAAGATACAGTGCGTTGGGGGGCACGAAGGAGGCCAGGCCGTACACCAGGGGAAAGGCGATCACCACCAGTTTCCGCCACCCGAGATGAAACCAGCAGAGGGAGACGATCACCAGCCAGAGCGAGAGGAACAGCATGGTGAACTCGCCGCCCAGCTCGCCGAGCCAGAAGAGCAACAGCCCTGGAACCAGCAGGTACATTCCCTTCCAAGAGGGTTGGGATGGTATTGCCGCGAGGCGTTCTTTCTTTTCCCATATAAGGTAGAGGGCTATAAGCGGTATTATATAACAGTAGGTAAAATCTTCGTCCTGCCACTTGCGGAAGAGATATACTAGGGATGTATGGTAGACGAAGAAGAGAAGGGTGGAGTACAGTGCCAGCCTCAGCCAGTCGACAGGCTTGATGTTTGCTATTTTGTTAAGGTCGAGTTTCACAAACCCTCCGGATAATAGACGGCCACAGATGGGCAGGGAGATGCGCTGATAAAATGTGAAGAATTGTTTTTGCCACGAATTTGCATGAATGTACACTGATAATTTCAATAAATAACGTTTTGAGTTTTACTCGTGATCATAGTAGCAAGCCTTTGTTTTTTGCTTCATAAATCAGGCTGCCCGTGGATGAACTTCCAGTTCCAGGCGGTCGCCAAGTTCACTCCGGCTTTCTTCCAGGTCATAGTCGGACTGAAGACCCATCCAGAACCCTTCACTCACTCCGAAATGAGGAAGTCGTTTTGTAAATCTCCAACGTCAGCGAATGCGCCTGCTTCCACACCTCCAAATCACGCCAATGCATATGCCCCCTCTAATTCTTCTAATCCTTCTACCCCTGCCTTTCCCCGCTCTCCGCTTTTGGAATTCCTTTTTTGCTCATTGACAGAATGCACAATTTATTGTTTATTTGTTAAATGTAATCAACAGGCCATGACATGCCAACTGTCTTGAGGATTGGTTCCTTCAGATTTCACTATTATTCCGATGAAGGAAACGAGCCGCCGCATATTCATATAGAAACACCCGATGGCGAGTGCAAGTTCTGGCTCGATCCGATAAAGCTCGTCCGAAACAAAGGAGTATCGCCATCTACCGTCAGAAACCTGGAAAAACTGGTTTTTGAGCATCAATCCTTTTTGCTGGAGAAATTCAATGAATACTTTAAACAATGAGTCTGCCGCCATCCGGGTCTGGGTCGAAAAACGAACCGTCTTCCTGGAATTGACCGATGGCCGGATAATCGGTTTTCCCGCTGACCGTTTCAAGATACTGTCACAGGCATCCGACGAACAACTTCAGGAAGTGCACCTGCGTTTAAACGGCTTTGCCCTTCGCTGGGAAAACCTTGATGAAGATATCACAGTTCCCGGTATCCTGGCAGGCAATTTTCAGCTTCCCTATAAAAAGGCATCGTAAAAAATCGTTAGAGACAAGAGGTAATGCGTTAGATGTGACATCTAACAGCGGTCTCCGTTTCTCTCCTCACATATCATGGTTTTTCTTTGCTCCTATCTACCTGCCAGTTGTTTCAGCTTTTCTTTCAGAACCCACCACAAGAAGATCGGAGTCGATTTGAGGTTTCTTTCCAAGAGTCTGCGTGGTTCTTTGAGGAACCTGGGCAGCCATTCCAGACCCAGTTTTTGCCAGAAGGGTGAAGAGCGCTTTTTTGTCCCGGCGTAGAAATCGAAAACCGCTCCGATGGCCCCGATAAAAGGCACCTTCAGTTTATTCCTGTTCTGATAGATCCACTTTTCCTGCTTTGGGGCAGTCATGCCTACCCAGAGTACGTCAGGAGTTGCCTGGTTGATCGCTTCGATCATCATTTTATTTTCCGACTCGGAAAAGGAATCTCTGAATGGTGGAGAATAGGTACCGCATATAGTTATAAAAGGGAATTCCCTCTGCATACGCGTTGCGATCAAATCAAGAACATGCCGGCTTGATCCGAGGAAAAAATAGCGTGCTCCGCCATGATTTGCTGCATGTTCGGACAATGCCTTGAAAACTTCGAATCCGGCCACGCGTTCTTTAACTGAGTCCTTTAGGAGCTTCGAGGCTAGTAAGACACCAACGCCGTCCGGAACCAATAAATCTGCGTTCTGCAAGGCATCTCGAAACAGCGGATCACTAGCGGCAACTACCAATGAATGGGGATTTGCGCAAGCCAGATAATGACCGGGCTCTCCAGACAAAATGATATCATAAATACATTTTATGTCGTCATGAATGCCGCGCCTGCTGATTCTATATCCGAAAATATTGGATTCAGGAGTCATTGGATGCCTTCTATATTTGCTTTCTCTAGAACCAACTAATACTTATATGCCTGCCATTAGACAGTCGTAGATTATAAATATGTTGAATTGACTTTGATTGTAATTTAATGTTTCAAAATTACTTATAATTTCTCTTGTAAAGCATTATATGGTTTTCTAATAAATCCTTCGAGTCAAATCTTTCTCCAATTTTTTTTGCTGGGACCCCACCATAAACGCAATATGAATCGATGTCTTTAGTGACAACAGAACCCGCAGCAATAATACTTCCCGTTCCGATTTTTACTCCACTCATTATAATCACTCCGTAACCGACCCAAACATCATCTTCTATGATTACTTTTGAGTGTAATCCTTTCCAATTGTAATCCTTATCTTTTATGGCTGACGCCAAGCGTGTGGGAACGCCGATTTGTTGATAATGATGGTCGTATTTTCCAACTAAAGCAACACGATTCGCAAGCATGACATTATCGCCAATTTGGGCATCACATTCAATTTGAGAATATCTTCCTATGTAAAAATTGCTTCCGATAGTTATATCTGTTTTCCCCCAGATATGAACTCCACGACCGGCATGAAATCCTTTACCAATCGTGTATTTACGCCATCGGAATTTTACAAGATACATATCCCGCAATGTCGTTAGCAGTTTTTCCAGCAAGTTATACTAACTCCCATTTATTATTAAGATCCTGTTTTAATAAGCTGACCGAATATTTCTCGACATCGATTTGACGGGGCAGATGACTATTGTTGATCGATAAGGCTTTTATCATGGTTTGCGAAAAAAGCTGCTCATCATGTCCTTCAACTACGAAACCGTTTATGCCTTCAGCTATTATTTCTTTTGCGCTGCTAAAGTTTGTGACACATGCTGGCACACCGCAAGCAATTGCTTCCATCAAGGAGGTGGACCAACCCTCTTTATAGGATCCCATAATGAATAAATCTGCAGCGTTCAAAAAATCTGATATGTTTTCTTGAGATTGGTAGCCAAGCAATTCGATATCATTATTACAATTCAGCAAAGATATATAATCAGTTATCTTTTGAAAATCTTCACCATTGCCGATAAAAAATAATTTAGAAGCTGGGAAATGACTCTTGAACAGGAGAAAGCTATCAATCATAAACTTCCAACCCTTGAACCACCC
Organism: Geobacteraceae bacterium; assembly: GCA_034933285.1. Lineage (GTDB taxonomy): Bacteria > Desulfobacterota > Desulfuromonadia > Geobacterales > Geobacteraceae > RPRC01. Next base: position 108,281 of record JAYFNT010000002.1, read on the forward strand.
AAGTCTGCCTGTTGTAATTATTAATAGTTGATTTATTGGGTAATGAATTTGCTCCCTGCAATATTCCTTGGACTTTTTAAAAAAAATATCAGTATCGATCCTGGTTGGAAATTGAGTGACCGAGGAATGGGAAAGGTACCCTTTGCTTCTTTTTATCAAATTGCTAATAGACTTGTTGTCAGCGGCAGCTAATATAAGTTTCGCATGTTTCAGTTTTGGTAGAAACATCCTGTCAAACAAAAACGACAATGAACGTCCTATTCTGTATCTTGAAATTGATAAAGGATTCTCGGTACCCGCAAAGCGGTAGCAAATGTTCAAAGAGTCATTCCCGTATAAACCCAAGAATGTGTCTGGTGACTGTACCAGGATATTTTTGGTGTTTACATTAAAAAACTTGTGTTTATGCTTCATCAGCGCAAAATAATTTCTGAGACGCAATGGGATTAATGGTTTCCTTGAATTTCTGTCCAGATACAAATACCCAAAATATTTGTAATTTATTTTGTTTATGGTGACAGTGGTCCATTGTCCGACTTCATGTTTGTTTCGTGCCAAGCCTATTAATATTAGATCATCTTTGAATGATGACAACATGTGCTTGGCAAATGTTAATTGCCCGCCGGTTGGAAAATCCTGGAAGTTGCAACATTCTATGAGAAGAATCTTTGCCATACTATTGACTTGTCTCTTTCATTGTGAAGTATTAAAAAATATATGATAACAGCCTGCAAATAAAACATGAATAAATTAACCATGTAATGGAAGTAGTTTGGAATATTCTGTTACATACTTCATAGCGGTCAAACGTATATCAAAATTGTCAAGCGCATACTCAAAAGATCTGTCCAATTTAATTGATGACTTGTGAGTACCGGCATAACGTATAATTTCGATAATTTTATCAGCACAGTCCGCATCAGATTCATTTTTAAAAAAATAACCGAATTGTCCATTGCCGACGATTTCCATAGGGCCCCTGAGATCGGAAATCAAAACAGGGATTTTTGCAGCCATGGCCTCGACAATTGTCAATCCGAACCCCTCTTGGCGGGAGGGCTGTATAAGCAAATCGTATTGGTGCAAGCTTTTGTAAACTTCTTGCCTTGAAAGTGGGCCGAGAAAACGGCACTGGCTTGATATGCCGAGTTCTTCGGCTAATTCCCGGAGGTAATCCGTGGAACCAGCGTCTCTTCCGATGAAATCTACGGTTATCATTTCTTTGCCAAGCTTGTCTGTGACGCGCCTAATCGCACGCAGGTGTATGTCATGACCCTTAATTAGGTGATCAATCCTGCCTACCTGAACGATACGGAACGGTTGCTGATTTAACGATTGCTTCTTCAGGACATCGTCAAACCTGATTCCATTGTAAATCAGGGTAGTTGTTAATCGTGGATAACGTTTTTGCAGGTCGTCACGGACTGCTTCTGAAATGCAAAAAACCGCCTGATAATGCCTATATCTCGAGGGCATGCTGACATTGAGCCCATGCACAGTGAGAACCGTTGGCGCGGATAGCGGCCTAAGCAAATCGATCAGCGCAGCGTTGTGGACATGAATTATTTCCGGTGAAAAATTAAGCAATGTCCAGTACAGCTTTGCCAGGTAAAAAGGGTTTTTGCTTCCCTCAGGTCTTTCGATGCGCTTGAGTGTTACCCCATTGCTTAATGTGCCTATCACTGATTGGTCGAAGCTGGAATTCACAAGGATGACCATAACCGAATGGAGCTGTGATTGCTCGTTAGCAATGTCGACAAGCATCGTTTCTGCACCGCCGATTTTTAAATCGAAAATAATATGGGCGATCCTCAAAGTTACTCCTCGATGCCTTGCTTTTCAGAGAGTAAATAAATTGGTTTTGCACAGCCCTGCTTCTATGAACATATTCTTCAAAAGGCTTTTTAGTGCATGACATTGTTTCCTGGTGTACACACGTGCTGTGATTGACAGTGGAACCGATTCTCTCTTAAGCACTTGCACAATTTCCATAAGCTGACGTTGAGTATTGGAAATGCTGGTTTTCTGCATTGAGTGTATTCGAAAGTAGGCCCAGTTATGATCTACCATTTTGGGGGGGCTGCATTTGGATAAGCGAACCCACAAGTCGAAATCCATCACCATGAAGAAATCGGGATTCCATCCTCCCACTCTTTCCAAAAAACTTCTTCTGAAAAAGGCGGGGGCCTGCTTGACGATATCCGGATTGCGGATCAGTCGTTCGTAACTTACAACGGGGCTTTTGTTGGGAATAAGTGTACCAATGCCATCGAATTGGTATGTTAGGTTTCCGATCACCCACTGGGTTTCAGGACGGTAAAACTGGTCCATGACAAACTTGAATATATTCGATTCATAGTAATCATCTGAATTTATCCATCCAATCACGTCGCCTTTTGCATAGCGCAATCCCTTATTTAATGCATCTGCCTGTCCACGGTCCTTTTCCGATATCCAAACCAGATGCTCATAACTTTTAAGAATCTGGACAGTTCTGTCAGTTGACCCCCCATCGATTACTATATGCTCGAAATCAGGATAATTCTGCTTAAGAACTGACTGAATCGTCTGGTCTATATACGCATCCTGATTAAACGATGGAGTAATGATTGAAATCTTTGAAGGTGTATTGAAATTCATTTCTAACTTTCCAATGCAGGATTGCTTGGCAGTGAAGTGTAATAAGCATATCCGGCAATCAATAACGCGGGAATCTGGATCAAAGTTGTTAAGGGAGTGCCGTTGAACATCAGCATTACAAGAACTAGAAATTGCAGGAACGCGCCCAAACGAACGTAATATTGTTTATCGTTAACAAGAATGTTCTTTATGTAATTCATTATAAAACAAAGAATAAACAAGATTAACAGCGAGAAACCGACTATTCCGGAATAAAGAACCACATTCGCCCATCCGATATCTGCCGTGAAAAGTGCAAGAACATAAGGATGGTTCCGTTTGTACATTGCAAGATATTCATCTGTCGATATGACTGAACCGTATCTTAGCTTGTTTCTTATTTTGGGAGGAACAATTTCTTCATGGATAAACCCAAAACCAAAATATGGATTTTTGTCTAAGACAAGAACAAATCTCTCTTCGGCTGTTTTGATCCTTCCAGTGAATGTGTCATAGTCGTCTTTGGACTTGCTGTTAACTTTTTTCTGCCCACCAGATATAAGTTCAATACCACTGACTGCACGGGTTAAAACTCTATCGAGCACCCCTCCAAGTCCAAGAATCATTGTCAGGCTAACTGAAAATGCGAAGAAAACGAAGGCCCGGTTAAAAGACAATTTGCGGCTTATTGACAAAATGAAAAGCATGGCGAGTGATACGGCAGTTGTAGCTAGATAAATTCCGCGTGTATAAGTTAGAGCAGTAACTGTTATGGTCAACAGAATGTAAAATATTTCGTGCCATTTGATCTGCGATCTGCTTATGAGTTTTGAAAGAGAGATCCAAAATAAAAAAAGGCAGATAGGGAGAAATGTCGGGATAATTCTGTAAGTGCCGCCGTATTCTGTCGCTCTCATGAACAGAATATTCACATGCAAAACATGCTGGGCTATGCATATGATCATGAGGAAAAAGGTAATCCAATAAAGAAATTTGATGTAGAAATCGAATGCACCCGGGTCAATGCGGAATAACCGGATGAAAATAAAGACGGAAAGATATCCGATTATCATCTGTCTTGACGCCTTCAGCGTTGCGAGCATGGGGTAATGATAAATGAAGAGAGACCACAGGATGGATAAGCACAGCCATGCGAGAAAAAACTTCAAGACAGTGAGATAAACAGGTTTTATCGGTTCGGATACTGTTTTCATAAATAGCATCTGGGCGCCAGTGATGAGCAGCAGAACTGCTCCGAGGTCCCAAATTTCCCAATTCATTACAAACCGCGGAATAATGTTAAAACAATATGCCATAATGAAAAATGCAATAAGTATTTTGTACCTGGGTTTAAGCCACAAAAAGCCCCCGAATAATACGACGGCAAATAATGTCATCAGCCAGTTCATGCCTTGGTTCCTTTGTGAATAAACCACTCTGAAAGTCTAGAGAAAAAAGGATGTTTCCATTGATGATAAAACAGGCTGGCAGCAGTAATGCCGATGACCAAAGAGTAAGCCTCAATGACTTGCAGTTCCCTGCTCATCCAGAGACAAATTTTGCCAAGGGCAAAAATAGCCACAACGAAAAATAACATTTTATTAAAGTGCGAGGGCAAAATGTCTTTTATGGAAATGTTGTGCTTCCGGTGGTAGGAACAACAGATATAAGCGCTACCCAGAACCAACGTTACCGCCCATGCAATGATAACTCCTTGGCCTCCATAGATGTTTCCTAAGATGTAGGCCAACAGAAGATTTGTGATAGCCATGCTCACATGGGCAAACAGATTAACCGACAGCCAACCGGTGCCGAGATTTGAGAAATACGCCGGATTGCTGAGGATATTGATCATATGGGCAAATAAGAGGACATGCAGCGCCAGCATGAAAACCACATTCGAACTGCCTATCCAGACATGGCTTATAAGAGGAACTGCCAGGAGTAAAATACAATAGACTGGGAGCACGATGAAAAGCAGTAAGTGAAAGGAATTGATATAAATACGTCGGACCTTTTCTTTCTCCTGCTCAACGTAGACTGCAATTGTAGGAACTATAGCCTGGTTTGCGGAAACGAGCACTCCCCTAACTTGTCCTGCCAAACGACTGGCCATTTCATAGTAACCGACTGATGCAATCCCACCGAATATTCCGAGAAAATACTTGGTTGTCGGCTCACATAACATTGTCGTAAAAGAAATAAGTTGGAATTTCACATTATATCCCAGTACCTCTTTGAAAATACTTTTGTTCCAACGGAATGGTATTGCAGGTAAGCAAGGGTTTAAGCGCTTCAGCAATATCCAGCTGCTAATCAAAAGAAAACTGTTTTGGAAAAGACTTAAATATGCTAGGCCAAGAAGCTGAAATCTTGGTACAACAAAAAAACAAAGTAATAAATTGATGCCTGCACTGGCAACGAAAACATAATTGCGAAGATACATTCTCTGATAGCCGTCCAAGCTTGAAAATGCGACGTTAACAAGAACCATTAACCATAAACACACCATCCCCAAAGGGAGTATCTGCTCGATCTTTAACGTATTTTCCGTGCCAGAAGCATGAATAATAAAGATTCTGAATAATGGATAACCCAGCGCTACAAAAATGCCAACAAGAAATCCGACAGAAATTAAACTGGTTTGAATTACTGCAGAAACCTTATCGTTTTCTTGCCGGGACAAATACTGGGCGACGTATTTCACTGCGCCACCTGAAAACCCGAAAGCTGCAACCTGACTTAAGGAAGATATGCCTAACACCAGGGACCATATCCCAATATCCTTGGCACCAATTGTCTTTAAAAGAAACTTATAAAAGACAAAAAGAATGACAGAATTAAACATGAACTGGACAACAGAGCTCGAAGCATTTTTAATAAGTTTATTTTTCATAAGATGCACGTCGTATGAATTTTGCCGGATTGCCTGCCCATATTTCATCACAAGGTATGTTTTTCGTTACGACACTTCCTGCGCCAATTATGCTTCTTGCGCCGATCGTGATCCCTTTTAATATGATTGAATTAGCTCCTATGAATACATCGTCTTCTATGATTATGGGCTTGGAAGCTATTTGTTTCAAATTATGCAACCTGCGATCATTATGGTTTAGGGGATGGAAGTCGGTGTCCCAGATACTAACATTCCCTCCACAATTGACGTATTTACCAATTTTTATATGCGATGAACAATAAATGGAAACCCCTGAAAAACCTGAATTGTCTTCTATTTCGAGTATTGCATTAGGTTTTATATATATTGTTGTAGGCTTGTATAGTCCAACAAAGTTTGAAGTCAGCCTGCAGCGAAAAGTTATGTTCTTCCCAAGACTAAAAGATCCTCTGTTCCTGATTATTAGTCTCCCTTGAATATTTGGAAAACTACTATAATTAACCTTGTTGGCTGATAATACTAAATGGTTAACTATAAAGCAAAGTAGTTGTTTACACATATTGTATAACCTGACAAATATGATAACAAATTGTCTAATCATTGCAACTCCGGGTACCATGTACTGATATTCGATATTAATAAAACATATAATTATGAGTTGACGTGAAAAGTTGATGAATTATCATCAGTTATTCAATCATGAATTCGCACGATTAGTGTTATGAAGAAAACGGATGCATTGTTGTGGTTGCAAAATAAATGACGTTTCGAATACAAAAGAGCTTTAATGGACATTGTATTGTCTTCCAAATGGTTTTTCCCTTGCGCCGTCTGCTTCCACAATAGGCCAGGATGCACGAAGCGGAGAACTGTAGGGGCCGATCTTTTCCGTAGGGATGGGTTGGAACCCGAGTTTGAAAGCAGGAGAGTTGTCTTTGAGCCTGTAGTCGTCTGCCTTTGGATTTACAAAATAAGGGTCAGCTATAATTGAGTGGGTGTCAAAACCGCGTTTTTTCCATTCCTTCCAATGCTGTTTTGATGGCACTTCAGGCAGGTCAAGGTAAAGTGGCAACCCGAAATGCCAGATAAGATTGTAATCCGACTCGTTTTGATTAGGGAAATTGTTACGGGTATACGTATACAGCTTGGCTTTGGGATTGCTGTAGGCAATAATGTTGCGGCGGAATTTGTTGCCGACCATCTGCCAGGCTGTTTCAGGGGTCAATTTATTGATTCCTGGATATTTTGCATAGGCGGGTTTGTCCTTGAATTTCCTGAATTCTCCAAATTGGGTCAAAATAAGAGGGTCGTTTTCGGTGTATCCTGAATAGGTCATTTGCTGAACTGTACCGTCTACGAAAACATTGTTTTCAATCAAGTTATCGCGACCGCAATGAATGAAAGCTCCACCTTGGTCTGTACGTACTACTATATTGCCGAAAACAGTGGCCCCGCTGTAATTGTCATCTAGATAAATTCCCCAAGCAAAATAGGGAGAAACCCACTGGCCACTTTTGTTTCTGCCGAAACCGAGAACGTCATGAATATAGTTGTAGCGGACAAACAAGCCACGTGTTTGCCAATTACCGTTTACATAATATCCAGCGGTGTCCTCTGTCATAAGACCAACATGACGAATATGGTTGTATTCGACAACTGAGTCGTTTCCACCGCCGAAAATCCCGCAACGGGCCGTATCGTGGATGAGATTGTGTGACACATGATGGCCGACTCCGTTCAAAACGATTCCGCATCCGTGTCCATTCAATTCACCTACGTGGTGAATGTAGTTATTTTCGGCGTTATGATTTGCTGGTTCCAGCGTGTTTACATTGCCGCCAACCAATTGGATCCCATAGTTGTTAACATCATAAATATCATTGCCGATTACACTGCATTGCTTACCATTGTTAACTGTGACGCCGGCTGTATACCCGATCCGACCTCCTATGTTTTTAATTGTATTTCCTGCGACAAGACAGTTTTCCGCGTTGTCAAGCAATACCCCGTTACCTTCGCTGCATTGCAATGAAAAGCCAAGTATCGAAATCCATTTGGCATTCCTTCCGATCCAAATTAGATTTTCAATCATAGGCGCGTAAACAGTACTGTTTTTTAAGGTTCCGGGAGGCCAGAAATAAAGGGTCCACGTCTTCCGGTCCAGGTACCACTCACCGGGAGAATCAAGTTCTTCAAGCAGGTTGCGAACGTAGTAGCGGTCTTGCGGACGGATTCCCTTGAATGCGTCATCTTGCAATGTAATTGTATGCTGTGCCCAATTTACTGAAGAGATGGGAATGACCCAGTTGTGGAAATTGAACCTGGGGAAGATGTCTACTTCACCATCTTCAGGGTTGGCCCAAAAACGTTTGTCGGTATCCTTGCATTTGATGACGCGAAGGCTTTCTGCCTGAATATTTTTATAGATATTGCGCGGTTCCCCAGCTACATAGGCAAAACCGGTTGTATAGGGCTTGTTTGAATCTATGTTCGGATAGCGCGCAAGAATCTGCCGCTTCCCATTGAAAAAAAGCTGTCGGAAATAAATCCCTTTGAATCCCTGTTTTGCGACATCAGTTTTCACAATTGAGCCTTTGTGTAGTGTGAAGCCGGCTATGGGTTTGCCTCCCACGAGAATTGGGGTTTCATGTTCATATGACCTATAGATTATGGGGGACTCTTCCGTGCCGGAGTCGAGCTGGCCAAGATTGAAGGTTTCGGTACGATAGTAAGTGCCGCCTCGTACGTATACCGTTACCCCGCCGGGAGGCAAAGCTTCGTTCATCTTTATTTTTCTTATTTCGTTGCGCGCCCGTTCCAGGCTGGCGAAAGGCCCGTCTGTTCTAGCATTGTTCCGTTTGGCAATGCGTCCCGACCACGCGTCGTCACCATCTGTTGCAACATAAAGAGAAAGGGGTTGGGCTTGCGCAAAAACTATTGCAGCCCCCAGAAAAGGTGCTAATGCAACCAGGCATGGTGCTGCGAAAAATACCATCCTCAACTTATTTCGAAACTTCAGAGGAAAAATCGACATGACTTGTCACCTTGCCCTAAGACCTTGTATGGCGGACGGCAGCCAAGATCACTATTCCAGTGCTGCCAAAGTACGTATCCCTTTGAATTTGCCCACTTGATCTGCAACCTATAGGCGATTCATTGGGTATTGAGGCCAGACTTTTTTCAGTGCCTGGAATATAGCATATTTAGATTCAATAAAACACATGAAAATATGATATGGATGCTCGCAAGTGATCATAATATTGTTGGAAAATCATATCTATTGAAATGATTCCCATTCGCTTTCACATAAAGTGCGGAGCGAGATGGGTGTTGTGATAACTGAAGTTATATGCTGCTCTGTTTCTGTTTGCTCATCCTTAAATTCTCCATTACAAAAAATACCCTTAATGGAAGTTACGACTTGATACCGGGTTTGCTCTCAAGGAGTATGAAGCTGCTGGCGTGGAACCAAGCTCCTGTATGTCTGTGGCAACGGGCCTTGGCACCAACGAAATATAATATAATTTATATCGGTAACAGGCAACCCAAAAAATGTCTGTAGAAAAGATGGCGTCATTGATCTCCTAGCGACCTGAATATATATGAAAAGAATATTGATTATGTGTGAGGCAAATTACATTAAATAATATTATTGTGCGATAGAATAACAAAATAATTGAACGACGTATGGAGGGCAATGTGATTTGAATTCATCTTCCAGCCTTAGCATTAGGTTTGCATTCCTCAAGATCCTTGCTGGCCTTTTGTGTGTTGCAGTTTTCATGATCAGTTCGCTCGGTAGTTCATTCGGTCGCGACATGGTTGTGGGCAGTTGTGACCAGGAAGGCAACCTAGTCATGAATGGCGCTGACAGTGAGCCGCCGCTTTCCGATCACGAAACCGTCAAGGCAGATGATGTGCTAGAAAATAAACGGGGTCCCATCTTTTTTGCTCCTGACCATGCTTTGACCATAGACAAATCAGGGTCTGGAACGGGAGTCGTAACTGGACCTGATTTGGAATGCGGCACGGTCTGCTATGGTTTGTTTCTCGACGGAACGGTAATCGAACTGATTGCTGCTCCGGACAAGGGGTCTTCATTTGTTGGGTGGTCCGGTGGCGGATGTTCGGGGATTGTCCCATGCTTGATTACCATGAATGCCTCCACTGAATTGACCGCCATATTCAAGAAGGTATTCTCTATTACTTTCATCGCGGATAATTGCGGAAAAATTGAGCCTGTCGATCCGCTGGCGTTAGGCTTGGCATACGGAGAAAAATCGAATGTCCGCATTGTTGCGGTGGATTCGGGTTCAGATCTGACTGTTAAGATCAGTCCTGATCCTGGCTGCCGTGCCAGGAGTGTCAAGGTGGACGGGGTAACCGTAGCTGTTGCGGATACATACACATTTCACGATATCGCTGCAGACCACAAAATCTCGGCAGTTTTTGTCTCTGGTACCGAGTTTGACCGCTGGCGTCGATGATGGGACGTGGCGGAGGCTGCGGTGGGAAAACCGTAAGGATGTAAAGGGTATGCGCCGTTTCGAAAGGGGTGTGCTAAGGTGCTAGGGAGGTATGGAATGTTTTCGATAATCATTGCTGGAGTGATTCGGATTGCGAGGGCCGTTTTTGTCGGGACTGGACCGGTTATCAGTTTGTTCGTCACTGCTTTCGTGCTGATTTCCCCGGCAAAGTCACTTGCCCAAACGTATTATGTTGATGCAACTGATGGCAATGACAGCAACAGCGGCTTTTCTTCATCAAGGTCTTGGAAAACCATTTCAAAAGTGAACGGCAGTAAATTCCAGCCTGGCGATTTTATTCTCTTCAGGAGAGGGTGTGTCTGGAGGGAAATGCTCATTGTTCCCAGTTCCGGCACCGCCGGCAACACGATTACCTTTGGCGCGTACGGTTTGGGTGCAAAACCGGTAATCTCCGGGGCGGACATTGTTGGCGCAAGGGGTTGGTCGCTATATGGAGGCAAGATATTTGTTACCAATGTAAATAATATGAATGCATCGCCAACCCAACTTTATGTTGACGGGACATATTATGATACTGCGCATTACCCGAATAGTGGGTATCTGATGGCCACGGCCAACTCTTCGAACAAGAATACGATTACCGATGCCAAACTCGGTTTCACGGTGGACAAAGTCGTAGGTGCGACGGTAAAGGTAAGGGAAGTGCCATGGTTGATCGATACTTCTGCCGTGACTGCCTTCAACCTGATGACGCGCACGCTGTCAATTAATGCCTCCCTTTCCTACGCCATGCGTGCAGGATATGGTTATTACCTGCAGAACAAGCTCTGGATGCTTGATTCGCCGAAAGAGTGGTACTTTGATCCCAAAGCTTTCCGATTGTACCTATGGACCGTTGAGGGTGACATCCCTAACTGGAATAAGGTGGAAGTGTCGAATCGCTCCTATGGAATCGTTAACGCTGCTAAGAATTACGTAACTATACGCGATCTGGTTGTATTTGCTTCAAATCGTTACAATGTATACATTTCCGGGGCAAGCAATGTGATTGTGGACAACTGTGATATTCGTGGCGGACAGGTGGGGATATTCCTGGCGAATACGACAAGCTCATCAATTCGAAACAACAGCGTACGAGACACCTTGTCCACCGGTATATCGACAGACTGGAACACTGCAAATAACCTGGAACTGCTGAACAATTCCATAAACAGTGCTGGCAATGTGGGTTCCAAGCCCAAAAACAGTTTGGCCGGAATTTATGTAAATGGCGATAACGTGAATATAAAAAACAATACTGTGACAAATAGCGGTTACATAGGGATAAGCATAGGAGGCCATCGAATCACGGTGCAGGACAATATTGTGGACAGGTCATGTATTGTGTTGGATGACTGCGGCGGAATATATGCAACCAATGATGGCGCGTCTAACAAGATCACAGGCAACACCATATCAAATTCGGCCGGGAATTTCATCGGGACAGCTTATAACATTACGCAAGCCCATGGAATCTACCTGGATGATTTGACGCACGACACCATTGTGTCTGGTAATATCGTATCAAACGCGGACTATGGCATTTTTATCCATACCGGCTACAACAATACAATCACCGGCAATTCAGTCTTCAATGCCAGGATGAACGGGCTTTTGATGAATGAGAACGGTAGCGACGCCGTGTCCGGTACCGTGCACGGCAACCTGGTCAACAACAATATCTTCGAGGTCTGCTCAACGGGTGCAACCGCATATTATTACAGTATAAAGGGGAGTACGGACAAATTTGGGACTTTCGACATGAACCGGTACTGCCACCCCAATTCCGTTTTCACTGTCAGAAACCAGTCTCAGAACTACACCCTTCCTGCCTGGCAGCAGGCATCGGGACAGGACCTGAACTCGACCGATATGAACGCGGCATGTGCTGCGCCATCTCCTACGGTCACGCTTGCGGCAACACCGGTTACAGTGGCGGCTTACGGATCGAGCATATTGACGTGGTCTTCAACCAATTCCATCACGTGTGTCGCCGGCGGGGCCTGGTCGGGGGCGAAGCCTGCATCAGGCAGTCTGGAAATAAGCAATCTCACTGGCAGCGAGACTTTTACGCTCACTTGCAGCGGGAGGGGTGGTGCAACTACCAGAGTGACAACTATAACTGTACATTAATGCAAACCAAAAGTGTTAATCCTTTAAGGTGAATTAAATATTATTGTTGACAATATATTTAAAATTGTTAAAGTAAATAATATGAATGTCCAATATGCTTCGTGCAGGGCACTAACCTTGGCATCCTTGCGTCCTTTCACTGACTACCCGTCGCACCAACGATCCGTCTTTCCCGAGACAGTTTAATACTTGTGACGATCCGGTTTTTTTGTTATGTCGTCCAACCTCAAACAAGGAGGAAGTGTATGAGAAAAAGCTACATTTTGGCATTGTTGGCATTTCTGCTTGTCGGTTTGTCATCCCCGGCAATGGCTCAATTATATGCTGATTTCTGGGCCGTCGACACGGACGCGACACCGGGAGTAACATTGGAATTCAACCTTTTAAGCCTTGACCCGACCGCAACGTTCTGGTTCAGCACCGACCAGGCAAACTGGATTGGCGTACCTGACAGTAATACCCTGAAATTGCAAACGACTACACATCTCTTCCTGAAGGCCGACCCATCGTATTCCGACCCATTGCTCACCTTCAATGCCACGGACGCGAACAACCTGTCCAACTCCTTGTTCGTCCTGTGGTACGATTCAATGCCCTCCTTCAGCCTGGTCACTCCGAGGGGCGAAGACAAGCTGTCTGCAACGATGATTCCCGTACCACCCGCCGTGCTTCTCTTGGGCACGGGGCTGCTCGGTTTCATCGCTTCCAGGAGAAAAGCCAGGAACGTCTAGTAAAGGTGAAGCATCGTCGGTGCCATTCGCTTGCTGCGAATGGTGATTTGCTTCAACCCCTTCGTTCACCGCTTCAGATCTTCTCCTTGTCCGCTGGGAAGAGATGGGCAGATCCAAAAGGGATGGCCGCAAACAATTTTTGTTCGCGGCCATCCTCACTGCATCCTGCCAATGCTATACAGTATTCGAACACCTTAAAACCGGTGATCATGCCTGCTCGCAAGAGAGGTGACGCACGCATGCATGATCATATCTGAACATTATCCTTTTATCCCCAGGTACCACCCATATGTAGAGTGCACTCCCTCCCGCAAGCCGAGCCTGTGCCGCCAGCCCAGAGCATGCAGCCTGGAGACGTCGCACAGCTTGCGCGGTGTGCCGTCGGGTTTGGTCGTGTCGAACTCGAGCCTGCCTTCAAAGCCCACAATTTCCTTGATCAGCAGCGCAAGCTCCTTTATTGAGACCTCTTCTCCGGTTCCGACATTGATAAGGGCCGGAGCTTCGGGCTGTATGAGAAGCCGCGAATAGGTCTCTTCAGGCAGATCCATGAGAAACAGGCAGGCGTCAGCCAGGTCATCAACGTGCAGGAATTCCCGTTTGGGCGAGCCGCTCCCCCAGATGGTGACTGTTGCGTCGCCTTTTCCTCCTGACTCCAGACTCCCGACTCCCGACTCCTGCTTCTGCTTTGCCTCATGGAATTTCCTGAGCAAGGCAGGAAGCACATGTGACTTCTCCAGGTCGAAGTTGTCGCCCGGCCCGTAGAGGTTGGTGGGCATGGCGGCAAGGAACCTGGTGCCGTACTGCCGGTTGCAGGAGCGGCACATGGTTATGCCGGCAATCTTTGCTATGGCATAGGCATCGTTGGTCGGTTCCAGAGGACCGGTGAGCAGGTATTCCTCCTTGATTGGCTGGGGCGACAGCTTGGGGTAAATGCATGTGCTGCCCAGGAACAGGAGGCGTTTCACGCCGGTCAGACGGGCATTGTGTATCACGTTGTTCTGGATAGCAAGGTTGTCATAGATGAAATCGGCCGGGTAGGTGCTGTTGGCCACTATTCCGCCCACTTTGGCTGCCGCCAGGAAAACATAGTCAGGCTTTTCGGTCGCGAAGAATTGGCTCGTGGCGGCCTGGTTTCTCAAGTCCAGTTCCTTGCTGGTGCGGAGAACGAGGTTCCCGTAGCCCTCAGCCTGCAGTTTTCTGACGATGGCGGATCCAACCAGGCCCCGGTGACCCGCCACATATATTTTTGCGTTCTTTTCCATAAAGTACCTTGTTTTGTATAGTCGGCCACTGATGAAAAGCTAAAATCTGGGAATCAAAACCTGGAGCCACGGATGCACACGGATGTTCACGGATGGAAAACCAAAAGCTGAACACCCGAACCCACCATGAATGACACGAACCAAGACATGAAAAAGGTGATAGTCTCTTAACGCCGCAGAACCGCAGAAATTCCAGGAAATAATGCACAATCAGAACCATAAGGGTTTTCCCCTTTATATGTTCTCATTCGTGAAGTTCGTGGCGATTCTTGCCTTTGCGTGCCTCCTGGTCTTATCCGTGTCAATCCGTGTGCATCCGTGGCTAAATATATTGTTTCTTGAATTCTGCATTCTTTCTTATGCATCGAAGCAGAGCCTCCCCTTTTTCTTTACCACGTTCCGCGTATCCACTACCGGAATCCCCAGGGAAGCGAAATCAATGGAGCGGTATTCGTCATGGGGTGTGGAAATCAGGATCAGGTCGAATTCCCGGCTGACCGGAACCGATTTCCGCCCGGCATAGCGCGCATATTCCCTGGAAGGCCGAATTACCGGCACGAAGGGGTCGTTGTAGCTGACGTCGGCGCCAAGGGCTTCCAGCTTTTCCATGAGCCGGTAGGATGGGGATTCGCGGTCGTCGTCCACGTTGGCCTTGTATGCCAGGCCCATGACGAGGATGCGTGCTCCGCGCACCGCCTTTCCGGTCTCGTTGAGCGCGGTCATCACTTTCATGACAACGTAGTCCGGCATCCCCGTGTTGATTTCCCCGGCCAGTTCGATGAAGCGGGTGTGGAAGTCGTATTCACGCGCCTTCCAGGTGAGGTAGAACGGGTCTATGGGAATGCAGTGGCCGCCCAGCCCGGGCCCGGGGTAGAAGGCCTGGAATCCGAAAGGCTTGGTCTTCGCCGCGTCGATTACCTCCCATACGTTGATGTCCATACGGTCGAAGAGCATCTTCAGTTCGTTGACCAGGGCGATGTTGACCGAACGGTAGATGTTTTCAAGCAACTTGGCTGCTTCGGCCACCCTGGTGGAAGAGACCGGAATGGTTTTTTCGACGATGGAGTCGTAGAGGGCGCAGGCCACTTCCAGGCAGGCCGGTGTGTAGCCGCCCACTACCTTGGGAACGGTGCGGATGCCGAAGTCGACTCTGCCGGGGTCTTCGCGTTCGGGCGAGAATGCCAGATAGAAGTCCTTGCCTGCCGCGAGTCCGGATTGCTCCAGTATATGGCGCAGATCGATGTCGGTGGTGCCGGGGTATGTGGTGGATTCGAGGACAACCAGCTGTCCGGGGCGCAAAAAGCCGGAGATGGTGGTCCCGGTGTTGAAAACGAAGGACATGTCCGGCTCCCGGTTGTGGCTGAGAGGTGTCGGAACGCAGACGATGATGCAGTCCATGTCGCTGAGGCGGGAAAAGTCGTCGGTGGCGGCAAGAGGGGAAGTTCCTTCGCCGGAGAGGGATGACAGGTCTATGTGGCGAATATAGCTTTTGCCCTCTTTCAGCATTGCCACCTTGGCGGGATCGCGGTCGAAACCGGTGACCGCGAATCCGGCCCGGCAAAACTCAATTGCCAGGGGGAGTCCGACGTATCCCAGCCCTATTATGCCGACAGCTGCGGTTCTGCCGGTAATTCTTTCCAGTGTGGTCACTTTTTGTTCTCCTTGATGAGGTATTGGGCGTGGGGAGCATTCATGGACAAAAAAAAGCAGTGGCGGCGCCAATACATGACGAAAAATGTCACGTTTTCTTCTCCGACCGACGCCCGGCATGAAAATAATGCTTGAGCAGAACTTATATAATACCTTTTTCCCACAAAAGCCAGCAGGTTTTAATTACATGGCGCACAGTGAAAAATTGGTTTCCAATATTTCCGGGGTCTTCATGAGAGCCTTTAGCCCGGTCAGGTCTCGCTCGTCCACATCGTTCTCCAGGGCATAAAAAAGCGCAGAGAAAATCTTTGTCTTGGCATTCAACCCATTGAATCAATTGTGGATTAGATGTCCCTCTATGCGAACTTCGCGGCTCTGCACACGACTTGTTTCTCTTTATGCCCAGAGATTTGTGGAGTCATAATTAAATTGACTGGAGATATTATCTGAGGGCCTGGAAGCCCAGCCTGTGGGAGTTGCCGGTGCTGGTGCTCGTGAATTCAGCCATCAAGCTGGTTTTTGAATGGAGAACAAAATATCACCATGTAATAATAATTATGGCTCAATAATTGCTCTTAAGTTTGGCACTGTCTAATTTGCCATCGTTTGCGCCGTCTCTTTTCGGGCAGACGGGGTATCGGGAGGAAGAAAAATGAAAAAGCTGACATTAGCACTGACCTTACTGCTGGCCATTGCCGTGGCCGGTGAAGCCGGCGCTGCACTGGTTACCTTCAGCGAGACTTACCTTGGCGATACGGGCGACGGTATCATGCTGAATATCAGCAATACCAGGAGCTATTCCTTCATCTTCGACCTTACTGCCACCGGAACCGGCGCCAACTATTACCAGCGCTCCACCGGAGGGGGCAAGACAGCGCCCACCAGCGATGCGTCCGGTTTTCTGCCCGCAGACATGACCGTCACCTCGGCCTTGCTGTATTATACTTTCTTTGACACGGATGTGGCTCGAGATTCGGCGACGATGGCGACGGGCTCGGGAGATGGAAGCCTGTCCGTGGCGAATTATACCGGCGCAAACCGGCTGAACCTGAGAGGTGGCCAGTCCGCCATGAGTTCCGTCTATACATTTTCTTCAGCCGATTATGCATGGCTTTCCGACGGCAGGCTGGCAGTTACCGTCAGCAGCAGCGACAGCATAAGGCTGGACCAGCTGAGGCTTGAAGTGCAGGCCATGGTCGCAGACCAGGCTCAGCCCGTACCGCTGCCAAGCGCTGGCTGGCTTCTGGGCGCGGGATTGATCGGCATGGTCGGGATCAAGCGAAAGTCCCTTGCGTGAAGAGACCCTGCTGAACGTTGAAACCGGGGCGGCCGCAAGGCCGCCCTTTTTTTCGTATCTCCCCCCCATAGAAGGTTGCCTGCTATTGCAGGGCGCAGACCGGGTGAGGGGAGACGGATTTATGCGATAGCATTGCTCCCTGATGTACTGCTCAATCCCTTGCAAGGCGAGGTTCCACCGGCAGCAGTATGCGTATTTCCGCCCCGACACCGGGATGGTTGATTGCCTGGATGCGCCCGCCGTGGTTGGTTATGATCCTGTGGACGATGGGCAGTCCCAGGCCGGTTCCCTGCTCCTTGGTAGTGAAGAAAGGATCGAAGATTTGGGAGAGTATTTCCTGTGGTATCCCGCCGCCGGTATCGCGCACTTTGAGAGAAACGGCGCGTGTGCCGTCCAGTCGGGCTTCGGCCGCTGATACCGAGAGGGTGCCGCCGTTCTTCATCGCCTCGGCCGCATTGGTGAACAGGTTGATGAACACCTGCTTCATCTGCTGGAAATCACCGAGGAAATCGGGAACGGCAGTCGCCAGCCGTCGCTTTACCCTGACGTTTTTCTCTTCCAGCGAGCCACTCAACACCGCAAGTGAATCCTCGATTATGGCCTGCGCTGAACAGGTGGTGTAGCATATGGTGGTCCGGCGTGAAAAGAACAGGATTTCGGTGATCATCTTTTCCAGCCGCTCGGCTTCCAGGCTGATGGTCCTGGCGTAATGCCATTCCCGTGAGCCCTGCGGTTCCTTGCGGGTCAGGCGCCTTGCCAGGCCCCCCATGGACACAAGGGGGCTTTTCAGTTCGTGGGCAACGATTGCAGCCGTTTCACCCAGGGTGGCGAGCCGTTCGCCCTCCAGGAGGCGCTCCCTGATTTCAACCGCTTCCCGGTTGGCGTTTTCCACCCTGTTGTAGAGAATGGAGTTGTCCATGGCCATGCCTGCCTGGTTGGCGAACAGCTGCAGGAGGCGAAGGTCGTCTTCCGAAATTACCTTGCAGGTCAAGGGGTTGTCCACGATCACGACACCGATTGCATCGTGTTTGGACATGAGCGGAACCGCTGCGAATGAGGACAGCTGAAAACGGTTGATGAAATCCATGCCGCGGGATTTTCTTTTTGTTTTGCCGCTTACCAGCATGAGCCTCTTGTCAAGCACGGCCCTGGAAGGTATGTTCATGGTACGGTCGAGTGGGATGCGGGTCGACATGACCATGCGGTTGAAATCCGAACTCTCCTGGCGGCGCATGTCCGGCTGGGAAATATCCCATCGGTTGAAGAGGGTTTCGTCTTTTTCATGTTGAGGTTCAGGGAGGGGCGCGGCCTGATCGAATGTCACACCCAGCATTCCTTGCATGAAACCGGATCGACGGTTCGCCAGGAACAGCATGGCCCGCTCGAAAAGGTGCGGGGACCCCGAGACCAGGGCGGCCAGATTCAGGTGAATCAGTCGGTTGATCATGGTAGTCGAGTGCATGGCATTGCTGACACGGTAGAGGAGAGACAGTTCCTTCAGTTTCCGGTCGTTTTCCGCTGCCAGGAGGGATAGCCGGTAATTGTTCTCTCCTGCCACCAGCGCTGTTGCCGCAAGATTCGCCATGCCTTCGAAAAACTCCCGGTCCTCTTCGTCGAAGTTGCGCCTGACACCCAGACGGCCGCTTTTGCCGAAAATGGTCAGGGTCCCGATGAGGCGCTTTTCGCCGCGCAAAGGTACACAGATGCAGGATGGCGGAAGTTCTTCCTCGGCAACTACGTCGATTGCCAGGTAGGGTGTTCCGGTTGACAGCACCCGCTGTGAGCAGCGCTCTTCGATTTCCAGGAGGGAGAGTCGTTGAGGGCGGCTGTGCCTGCCGCACTGGATTATGATCTGCTCTTCCAGGGATCCGTCCGGGGTGATGCGCAGCACGCTGCAGCAGGCATCGCCGAAACCGTGGCACATGCGGGAGATGGCCGCGGGGAGGTCTGGGTAGGGAACGGGCCGGACAAGGGCCATGCCCAGTTCATTCAATGTCATGAGATGCTGGATGCGCCGATTGGAACGCTCCGTGATTTCCATGGTGCTGATCAAACCGGCCACTTCGGTCAGGATGTCATGGAGCACTGTGACGCCCCATGAGGGAAGGGGTGATCCGGCCGGGCTTTCCAGGGAGAGTGCTCCCATGAGCTGCGAACCGTGACAGATGGGGAGGCAGGTTATGGTTGACTCCGGTCCTGCGGTGGTTTCATCCCGGTGCAGGTGTTCCCGGCCGCAGGAAAGGGGCTGCCTTGAGGAAGCGCAGCGGCCTGCGGCTCCCTCTCCGGCCGGAACGGCACAGATGAGCAACCTGGCGGGACCGGAACTGCATACCTTGCGCGAAAGCATTCTCCGTTCCGTGTCGAGAATGTATATGGTGGCGGATTCAAGGAGCAGGGTTTTCCTGATCAGGCGGGCCAGTGAAACGAACCTGGCGGCATAGGAAAGGTTTGCGGAGTTGACTGTCCGCACGGCTGAACTCAAGAATGTCGTGGTTTTTTGACAGGCCATTGATTCCCGTTGGACGACCTTCGCAGTAACGAACAGCAGGTGTCGATGAAACCGTGTTACATCTTTTCCTTCTTCTCCTGCTCAATCTTGCAGTTTATGCACAGGGTGGTAACCGGCCGCGCCTTGAGGCGGGCTTCGCTGATCTCTTCACCGCACATCTCGCAGGTGCCAAAAGTGCCTTCATCGATTTTTTCCAGCGCTTCACGGATCTTGTTGAGCAGGCGCCGTTCCCGGTCACGGATGCGCAGCTCGAAGGTGCGGTCCGATTCCTGAGTGGCGCGATCGTTGGGGTCCGGGAAGGTGGTCGTATCCGCTGTCATTTCGGATACTGTCTTTCCCGCCTCTTCAAGGAGCGCTCTCATCTCCTCCTGGAGGATGCAGCGAAAATACTCTCTTTTCTCAAAATCCATGACTTCTCTCCTGTCTGGGTAAATCTTTGATATTCTAGGAAAGAAGTGGGCTCAAGTAAAGGAAAATCTCGCATGGCTCAATCTCAGTCGAACAGATGTTCCAGCGCTTCCGCCACTGAAGCCACTCCTATCAGCTCGACGCCCCTGACACGGACATGCTTCAGGCTTCCGGCAGGAAGGATGCAGCGGCTGAAGCCGAGCTTCGCTGCTTCCCTGACCCGGATTTCGGGCTGGGTGACCGCGCGGACTTCTCCGGCCAGGCCCACTTCGCCCACCACCATGGTATGGGGAGCTATGCTCCGGTCCAGGTGGCTTGAGGCGACCGCGGCGATCATTGCCAGGTCCGCGGCTGGTTCCGCCAGTTTGACGCCTCCCACCACGTTGAGAAAGATGTCCTGGCCGGTCATGACCAGTCCGACCTTCTTCTCCAGCACTGCCACCAGGAGCGCGAGGCGGTTGTGGTCCACTCCGATGGTCGTGCGACGCGGGACTCCGTAGGAGGATGCGGTAACCAGCGCCTGCAGTTCGACAAGGAGCGGTCTGCTCCCTTCGATGGTGGCGGCCACCACCGAGCCGGAAACTCCCAGCGGGCGTTCCGAAAGGAACAGCTCCGACGGGTTGCCCACCTGGGCCAGACCCTTTTCCCCCATTTCGAACACACCGATTTCGTTTGTGGAGCCGTAACGGTTCTTTATGGCGCGCAGTATCCGGTAAGGATGACCGCTGTCGCCTTCGAAGTAAAGGACAGTGTCCACCATGTGTTCCAGGACCCTGGGGCCGGCAATGGAGCCGTCCTTGGTGACGTGCCCGATGAGGAACACCGGGATTCCGCTTCCCTTGGCCAGCAGCATCAGCTTTCCGGCGGTTTCACGCACCTGGCTGACGGTTCCGGGCGCCGATTCCAGGGCCCTGGTGAAGACTGTCTGGATGGAATCCACGACCAGCACGGACGGCTTGAGCCTCGTTACATGCCCGAGAATCTTTTCCAGGGAATTTTCCGCCAGGATGTAAAGCTCGGCGGCGGTAATTCCCAGGCGCTCACCCCTCATCCTGGTCTGGCGGGCGGATTCCTCGCCCGAGGCATAGAGGGCCTTTCCCTTGCGCTGTGACAGCTGGTCGGTGGCCTGCAGCATCAGGGTCGATTTGCCGATACCCGGATCACCGCCTATCAGCACCAGCGATCCGGCCACCACGCCTCCGCCCAGCACCCGGTCCAGTTCTTCCATGCCGCATGAGAAACGGTCTTCGGCTTCGCCTTCCACCTGGCCTATGGGAACCGGAACGGTTTCCGCGACCCCTTCTCCGGCCTGGCTCCGGCCGCCCATGACGATTTCCTCGACCAGGGTGTTCCAGGAATTGCAGTCCGGGCACTTCCCCAGCCATTTCGGTGACTGGTAGCCGCATTTCTGGCAGGAATAGAGGGTTTTCGTTTTCACTGGCGCATCCCCTGGTTTGGAATGTTTCGATACTAGTCGCAATCGCTCCACCTGTCAACATGACCGAATACGGACTTTCTGAGTGCTGAAGCCAAGTAGATAGTTGTGAAACACGGTCAAATATGCGATAATCTGAATATGTGAAGGAGGTGCTGGATATGTCATACAGATACGACGATGGAACGGTTGTCGACTATTCCGGATCGCTCCGCATAACCAGGGGGGATGCGGTGAACGTCTACCTGGCCGAGGATTTCGTCCCCAAGAGGATCAAGGAAGACCTGGCCGAAGCGACAAGGGTCAACAACCTTGAAAAAATAAGGGAAATTGCTTCAGTCGTTACTGAAAGCGTGGGCTGCAGGGCGTGCATGGATCATATGGACAGCAAGGTCTGCGGAATCTAGTTTCCATCCGGAAAGGGTGCGTTTTTGCCTGTAGTTTCCGGACGGACACCAGTGAATACGCGTGGAAGGGCCGGAGTTTGGAAAGCCGGCCCTTTTTCATTGTGGTTGTCAGCGACCCCCTCATCCGACCCGTTGGGCCACCTTCTCCCTAGATGGAGAAGGTTTCAAGAATGTACCCTCTCCATTAAGGGAGAGGGTGGGCGAAGCCCGGGTGAGGGGGGTAATGTGTTCACCTCAATGTCCTCAGTTTCCTTATGAGGAAAGACGCGGCGAAAAGGATGAAGCTTATGAATATGATCGTCGCGCCGGTCGGGAGATTAAGCAGGAAAGATACGAAGATGCCGCCGGCAACGGACACTATGCCAAGGGTTACGGCAAGCAGAATGGTGGTCTTGAAGCCGCGTGCCAGTTGGAGTGCGGAGGTGGCGGGCAGGATCAGCAGCGCGGAGATCAGCATGATGCCGACCACTTTCATGGCCAGGACCACAGTCAGAGCGGTAAGGGAAACCAGTACGGAGTTGATGCGCTCGACTTTTATGCCTGACGTGGCCGCCAGTTCTTCGTCGAAGGTTATTGCCAGGAGGTCATTGTAACACAGGGCGATGGTCAGGAGCACGGTGAAGGAGAGAACGACCGTTACCAGCAGCTCTTCGCTGCTTATGGCCAGGATGTTGCCGAAGAGGTAGCTGAAGAGGTCAACGTTGAAACCTCCGGCGAGGCTTGCCAGCATGATCCCCGTGGCGATTCCCAGGGAAGAGACGATGCCGATGGCCGCGTCACCGTAAATCCGCGCCTTTTCCGCGATCTTGAGGATGCCGAAGGCGGAAAGGAGCACGCATGGTATGGCGGCTATGGATGTGTAGACGGACTGGAAACGGAGAAGAAGGGCCAGGGCCACGCTGCCGAAGGTGACGTGGGCGAGACCGTCGCCGATGAGTGAGAGCCTCCGCAGTACCAGGAACACCCCCAGGGCTGAACAGAGAGCCGCTATCATGGTCCCGGCCAGAAGGGCACGCTGGATGAAGGCATATTGTAGAATGTCCGCGATTGACAGGGGATGTCCTTCCTTTCAGTGTCTTCGACAGATGAGGTGCTGTCCCTGGTGGCCGAAGAACCCGGTCATTTCGGGGGATTCGCAGAATTCCCGGAAATCTCCGTAAAATATGATCTTCTTGTCCAGGTAGAGTAGCCGGGAGGCGTAGAGGCCGATGGTCGAGGAGTCATGGGTCACCAGCAGCACGGTGGTGTTGCGGTTGCGGTTCAGGTCCTTCAGGGTGGCATAGAAGCTTTCCCTCGTGTCCGGGTCCAGTGCGGTGGTCGGCTCATCCAGAATGAGAAGTTCAGGTTCGTTGACGAGTGCGCGCGCCAGGACGGTTCGCTGTCTCAGGCCGCCGGACAGCTCTCCGATCAGTTTGTCCCCGATGTCGGATATGGCCATAAGCTCCAGCGCCTTTTCCACGGCAATTGCGTCACTCTTGTCGAAGCGTTTCGGGAAGCTCTTCGTCGACAGCCTGCCGAGCCTGACGATCTCCCGGACAGTGGCTGGAAAACTGGGGTTGAGCATCTGCAATCCCTGGGGCAGGAAGCCTATGCGGCGCCAGTCGGCAAAGGATTCGCGGGGAACGCCGAACAGGGTGACGCTCCCGGCGGCAGGCCTGTTGAGACCGAGGATGCAGCGTATCAGCGTGCTCTTCCCGGAGCCGTTGGGCCCGACGACTCCGACGTAATCCCCCGCAGCTATGTCACAGGTGATGTCTTTGAGTACTTCGTTGCCGTGGTAGTCGAACCACAGCCCGTTTATGGAGACAGCGTTTACCTGCATTGGAGTCCGGTCCTGAGATTTTTCAGATTCTGTTCCATGAGGGACAGGAAGGTGACGCCGCTTTTGAGCTCGTCCCTGCCGATGTTGTGTGCGCCGTGGAGCTTGAGAATGCCGGCCCCGGTTTCCTGGGCTATGATCCGGGCCACCCTGGGTTCCATCAGTTCCTCGGTAAAGATGTAGCGGAGTCCGTTGGAGCGCATCTGTTCGATCAGCGCGGCAATTCTCGCGGGTGTCGGCTCTGCGTCGGCGCTGACTGCGTAGGCCGATTCGTACCTCAGCCCGTACCGGTCAGCCAGGTAACCGAAGGCGAAATGGCCTCCGTGAAGGATGATCTTCTTGTCGCAGGAGGACAGCCCTTCCCGGTACCTCCGGTCAAGTTCGGCAAGTTTTGCCTTGTATCCCGAGGCGTTGGCAGTGTAATAGTCGCGGTTCTTCGGGTCTTTGGCGATGATTCCCGAAAGAATGTTGTCGACCATCCGCTGAGCATTGCCGAAATCCAGCCAGATGTGGGGATCCATCCCTTCCCCGTGGTTGTGTCCGGCGCCCTCGTGGCCGTGCTCTTCGCCCGTTTGCGATTGCCGGAAAGCGACTCCGCGGCTCGCATCCACCACGAGGATCTTCTTCGAGTCCAGCCCGTTGATTATGTCAGCGGCCCATGGTTCCATGTAGCGGTTGGTGAAGATGAACAGGTCGGACTTGTTGATCCTTATGATGTCGTCCGGTTTGGGTTCGAAGCTGTGGGACTCCATGCCCGGCGGGAGCAGCAGGAAAACCTCGGCCTTTTCCCCGGCTACCGCCCTGGTAAAGTCATAGAGGGGGAATAGGGTAGTGACGATGTGCAGGCGCCCGGTTTTTGTTTCCTCCCGTCTGCTGCTGCACGACAGACAGAGAAGCAGGGCCATGGCCAAGCCGATGAGCGTCAATGTTGTTTTTTTCAACGGTTACCTTCCTGGACAGAATTGAAGGAAATTGCCGGTCCGTTCCGGTCCCGGAGAGACTTTCCAGATGGTAACTAGAATAATCTCGTAATAAACAATGTCAAGGTTTTTCAATGTTTGGCAGGCCCTGAACGAGCCCTCGGCCCGCGGCGGGAATGTTACGGTGTGGGGAGCTCATGTTCCTGTTCAGGGATTCGGAGGTAGGGATAAAACCATTGTAAGTTCAGTTATGAAGTGCTACAAAGATAATTTAGGCTTTCTTCCGGGACGGGGTGATCCTTTCGGACAGTAAAATTTTTGGGCGGCAGGATGGCGGCAGATATAGAGAAAAGCGGGGCGGACATGGAGTGCGCAGTCGTCCGCGGGGCGCCGGTCCCGGGGAGCGTCAACCGTTTCGGTGCATTCCCGGCATTTCTTGAGACCATCAAGTTTTCCCATACCGTGTTTGCGCTCCCCTTTGCCTTGACCGGCGCGCTGCTTGCGGCGCGGGGCATTCCGGAAACAGTTCCCCTGCTCTGGATCGTTGCGGCAATGGTTGGCGCAAGGACCATGGCAATGGGGTTGAATCGACTCATAGACGCTGATATCGATGCGGCCAATCCTCGCACTCGCTCCCGGGCAATACCGGCTGGAAAGCTGGGCAAAGGGACGGTCGCCGCCTGTGTCTGCATATCCGCCGCCCTGTTCCTGACGGCGGCGCACCAGCTCAATTCTCTTTGCTTCCGGCTCGCTCCCGCGGTGCTTTTTGTCCTGGCATTCTATTCGTACTGCAAGCGCTTTACCGCCATGAGCCACCTGGTCCTGGGATTCTGCCTGGCAGGGGCGCCGGTCGGCGCCTGGATCGCCATCAGGGGAAGCTTGGAGCCGACTCCACTCATACTTGGCCTTGCGGTTTTGCTATGGGTGGCCGGGTTCGACATCCTCTATGCTCTTCAGGACCTGGAGTTCGATCGCGCATCAGGGCTCCATTCCATACCAGCGCGGCTCGGCGTAAGAGGTTCTCTTTGGATCGCGCGGCTGTTCCATCTTGCAGCGCTTGCGCTGCTGGCTTGGCTGTCCGTACCGGCACAACTCGGCAGCGTGTATCTGTTTGGGGTTGCCGTGGCCGGAGCCCTGATGGCATACGAACACTGGATCGTGAGAAATGGCGACCTGGCCCGGCTCGATGCGGCCTTCTTCACCATGAACGGATATGTAAGCATGGTGGTGTTTGTTTTTACTCTGATGGAATTAGCTAGGCGATAGGCAATAGGCAATAGGCGATAGGCAATAGGCGATACACATTGGATGGTTGATGCGCAATAGGCGATAGGCAATAGGCGATACACATTGGATGGTTGATGCCTGCTGGTGCGAGCCATGCTTATGAATTCTGACTCCCGCTTTTGTCTCTTTTCTTCCGGATTCCGGGTTCTGCCTTTACCTATAGCCCATTGCCTAGTGCCTCGTGCCTGAAGTTGAGAAAGGTTTTTTCATGCGCATCGTCGTGGCGATAACCGGTGCTTCCGGTGCGGTATACGGCCTCAGGCTCTGCGAGGAGCTGTTGGCCGGAGGGCATGATCTGGACATGCTCATCAGCAGTGCCGGTCTCACGGTTTTGCGGACCGAGATAGGTCTCGACTGGGGAGGGAGCGAGTGCCGCATGGGGGAGCTGTTGCGGAATCATTTCCTTGTTCCCGCGGAACGGCTCCGCTTTTTTGCCGAAGACAACCTGTCGGCGCCTGTTGCCAGCGGCTCTTCCGCCGCGGATGCCCTCGTGGTCTGCCCCTGTTCCATGGGAACGGTCGCCAGGATCGCCGCGGGGATTTCGGGAAACCTGCTGGAGAGGTGCGCCGACGTGATGCTCAAGGAAAGACGTCCGGTGGTGCTGGCGCCTCGCGAGACCCCGCTGTCGGAGATACACCTCGAAAACATGCTGCGCCTGGCCAGGATGGGCGTCAGTATTGTGGCCGCAATGCCGGCTTTCTACCATGGGCCGCGATCGGTCAACGACCTTGTTGATTTCGTGGTTGGAAAGGTGCTTGATTCCCTGGGCCTGGAAAACCGGCTCTACCGGCGCTGGGGAGAGACGGAACTGGAATGATTTCAATTGATTCCATTGCCGGCAAGGTGCGCTCCGGGGAGCGGTTGAGCGATGCCGATGCCCTGTTCCTGTTCCGGTCCGACGAACTGGCGGCCTTGGGGGAACTGGCGGCCGAGAAAAACGCTCAGTTCAACGGCAACCGGGTCTTCTTCAACGTCAACCGCCACGTCAACTACACCAACATCTGCCGCAACCATTGCCGCTTCTGTGCCTTCCGCCGGGACCCGGGCGAACCGGGCGCCTACCTGCTGGACCTGGAGCGGATACTCGGTCTTGCTGCCGATGCCGCCGCCCATGGCGCAACAGAGATACACCTGGTCGGAGGGCTTCACCCAGACCTGCCTTTCGAGGCGTACCTGGATATGCTCAAGGGACTGAAGTCACGTTCCCCCGGGCTGCACCTGAAGGCGTTCACGGCAGTGGAGATCGACCACCTGAGCTCCATCAGCGGTCTCCCGGTCCCCGTGGCTCTGGAAAAGTTGCGTCAGGCCGGTTTGGACTCTATCCCGGGAGGAGGCGCGGAAATATTCGCCGAACCGGTCAGGGCCAGGCTGTGCAGTGACAAGATCTCCGGCGCGCGCTGGCTTGAGATCATGGAACAGGCGCACCGCTCAGGTCTCCGCTCCAATGCCACCATGCTGTACGGCCATATCGAGGCCCATGCGGACAGGGTCGATCACATGAAGCGGCTCAGGGAACTCCAGGACAGGACCGGCGGTTTCCAGGCGTTCATCCCGCTTCTCTTCCAGCCCGGGAACTCTCCGTTGGGGCTTGACGCTCCGGCAGAGCGGGGAGGGGCGGATGATCTGAAGACCGTCGCGGTCGCCAGGCTCTACCTGGACAATTTCGACAACATAAAGGCCTATTGGATCATGCTGGGGGAGAAGATCGCCCAGGCGGCCCTTGCTTTCGGCGCCAACGACCTGGACGGGACGGTGGTGGAGGAGAAGATCGGCCATGAGGCCGGGGCTGGCTCTCCGCGCGGCATGGGCCGGGACGAGATCGAACGGCTGATCAGACTGGCAGGGAGGGTTCCCGTTGAAAGGGATTCGCTCTACAGCCCTACCCTCTCCCTTGATGGAGAGGGTACTTGAAAACATATGGTCGACGGGATTGCGCAAAAAATACGATCCGGGGAACAGGTCAACCGCGACGAAGCACTGGCGCTTCTCACGCAGGCAGAGCTGAGTACGCTGGGGGTGCTGGCGGACGGGATCAGGCGGCGGCTCCACCCCGGAAAGACCGTCACTTTCGTGGTCGACCGGAATGTGAACTACACCAATGTCTGCGTGTCCCGCTGCCGTTTCTGCGCTTTTTACCGCGATGCGGGGTCCCCCGACGCCTACCTGCTGTCGCGGGAGGAGATCTTCCGCAAGATCGGCGAACTTAGGGACCAGGGAGGAACGCAGCTTCTCATGCAGGGTGGGCTGCACCCGGGGCTGGACATCGGTTTCTTCGAGGATCTGTTCAGGAGCATCAGGGAACGGTTCCCGGGAATAACCATCCATTCCCTTTCACCCGCGGAAATAGTCCACATCGCAGCCGTTTCCGGGCTGACTGCGGCCGAGACGCTCCGACGCCTGAAAGCCGCCGGACTGGATTCGCTCCCCGGAGGAGGGGCGGAAATCCTTGTCGACCGGGTTCGCAGGGAGATATCCCCCGCCAAGATCGGTTGGGAAGATTGGGCGGCGGTGATGAGCGAAGCGGCCCGCCAGGGCCTCCCGACCACCGCCACCATGATGTTCGGCAGCCTGGAGGAGCCGGGGGACATCGTGGAGCACCTGTTCCGCGTCAGGGAATTGCAGGCCGCGGGCGGCAGTTTCACCGCTTTCATACCGTGGACCTATCAGCCGGGGAACACCGAGCTGGGAGGCGTTCCGGCCACCGGAATCGAGTACCTGAAAGTGTTGGCGCTGTCCCGCATGATTCTGGACAATGTTCCCAATATCCAGGCCAGCTGGGTCACCCAGGGAGCCGAACTTGCCCAGGTAGCCCTGTTTTTCGGCGCCAACGACCTGGGCGGGACCATGCTCGAGGAGAACGTGGTGGCTGCCGCCGGCTGTTCTTACCGCATGGACAGCGAACGCATGGTTCGACTGGTCGCATCCGCCGGATTTGTCCCGGCGCAGCGAACAACCTGTTATGAAATCGTGAAATTCTACTGAAGTGCGCCGGGCCTCAGGGGGAAATCCACCCCCTGTTGATGGTGTCCGACGGGAAAGGCGCTATGGGCTCCCATGGAACAAAACGGCCTGTCATGGTCGATTCACCGGCAGGATTGACGAAACTTGCCCGGCGTATTGAAGGAGCGCCGGTAATTGCCTTTGACCTCGAGGCCGATTCTCTGCACCATTACAGGGAAAAAGTCTGCCTTGTCCAGATAGCGGTTTCCAGGGATGTGTTCCTGGTTGATCCTCTGGCGGTTCCCGACCTTTCCCCGCTGGGTGGCGTTTTGGCGGACCCTGCCGTACGGAAGGTGTTTCACGGCGCCGACTATGACATCCGCTCCCTTTACCGGGACTTCTCCCTTGAAGTGCTCAACCTGTTCGATACCATGTTTGCCTGCCAGTTCCTGGGAGAAAAAGAAGTGGGCCTGGCAGCCGTGTTGAAGAAGCGATTCGGAATCGAGCTGGACAAGCGCTACCAGAAGGCTGACTGGAGCAGAAGGCCGCTGGACGACGGCATGATCGCCTATGCCGCGGCTGACACCTCCTACCTGGTTGAGCTTTACGGTTTGCTGTCCGCGGACTTGGCGGCGTTGGGGAGGCTTTCCTGGGTCGAGGAGGAATCCGAGCTGCTATCTCAGGTCAGGGCTGTAGATCGGGAAGGGGATCCGTTTTATATTCGGTTCAAGGGGGCGAACAGAATGAATCCGAGAACACTGGCCGTTCTCGAGGGGCTCCTGCGCTTCAGGGACGGCAAAGCGCGCATTTCGGATCGTCCTCCATTCAAGATTCTGTCAAATGAGACAATGCGGCTGCTGGCGGAGAAAAAACCTGTTAAGGCGCAGGACCTTTCCGGGATCACCGGCCTGACGCCGCGCCTGGTGGAGCGGTACGGGACCGGGATACTGAAAACCGTCCAGGAAGGATGCGAAGTTCCGGAGGACCGGTTGCCAACAATCCGCAGGCATTCGCGGCCGGAGCGGGATCCGGACCGGGAGGAACGGCTGAAGAAGCTGAAACACTGGCGCGAGGTCAGGGCCAAATCATTGGGCATCGACGCCGGAGTTCTTGCGAACAATGCCCTTCTGGAGAACCTGGCCCAGGAAGTGCCGGGTAACATGGCCGCACTGGATGCGATTCCGGCCATGCGCCGATGGCAGAAGAAGGAATTCGGCGCCGAGCTGCTTGCTTCTCTGGCCTGAACATCGGCTTCTCCCTGTTTATTTGTCATTCTCCTTCGTTTCTTCGAAGGAAAAAATTTCCTTGAATTCCTTGTCGAAATCATCCAGGTCCTGGACGGGCTTCTTCTCCTGCTGTTTTTCCGGAGCGGGTATTTCTTCAAAGGAAAACAATTCATCTTCCGCCGCAGTTGCCGAAGCAACCTCCTGCGTCGGCACATCTTCCAGCGATGAAAAATCGAATTCGTTCATTACAGCGTTTTCCCCCTCTTTGTCCGCTTCGGCGGACAGGCTGAGGGGATCGAGCAGATCTTCCCCGTAACCCGCTGCTTCAGTCATATTGCTGTCGGTCATTCCCGCGGTGGGGATTTCCCGGGACGAGTCGTCAAATGAGAATTCATCGCGGAAAGCCTCGCCGAATCCGGGCTCCTGTCCGGGCATGTCCGGCTCGGGCTGTTCCTCGAAGGAGAAATCGTTGAGCGAGCCGTCATCCACGGGTTCTCTTTCGGCAGGTTCCGATAAGGAGAAGTTGAAGGTGTCGTCCTGTTTCACGTCACTTTCCTGGACGGGAGTTTCTTCAGGAGCGCTCCAGGAAAAGCCGGTGTCTGCCTGCTCCGTTACGGTGGTTTCGGCCGGAGCGGGTTCCGGAACTGAATCAGGCGCCGGCGCTGTTGCCGAAACAGTGCCGGAACGCAGGATCACCGGGCTTATGCCGTGAGACTGCTTGAAAGATCCGAATTCAGCACCGCATTTCTTGCATGAATCAAGGAATTCAAAACTGTTGAAACCGCATTTGGGGCATTTCATGCCTCTTTCCTCCTTTTTTCCTTTTCAACCCATGTCACCCCAGTAATACTGCAGGATGGCGAGGATGGCAAGTCCGGCAGTTTCCGTCCGGAGAATCCTGGAACCGAGGGTTACGGGCAGAAAACCGGATGCCATGGCTGACGCTGCCTCGTCCCTGGTAAGCCCGCCCTCGGGCCCCACGATGACGGACACGCTCTCGGGCACGGGGAACGATCCGAGAACCGAGCGCAGCCTGTTGGATTTCTCCTCTTCCCAGAGTAGAAGCTTGACAGTCTGGTTCGCCTTGGCGAGCAGACCGGAAAAATCCGCCACTGTTTCCAATTGCGGAACCGTGGTACGGTTGGACTGCCGGGCAGCTTCCCGGATGATTCGCTGCCATCGTTCCAGACGTTGGCTCTCGCGGGCGGCGGGCAGACGGACCGCGGAGCGGCCGGCTGCAAACGGCGCCAGCACATCGACTCCCAGTTCGGTACTTTTCTGCAAGATGAATTCCATCTTGCTTCCCTTCGGCAGTCCCTGATAGAGGGTCATCAGCGGACCGGCCGGTCTGGCCGGTTCTGAAGAGCTTTCTTCTATGCGGATCACGAGGTTTTCCTTGCCGATCTGTTCTATGTATCCCGAATGCCTCCGTCCGATACCGTCGGACAGAATGACCCTGGTGCCGATTTTCAGCCGCAGGACACGTGACATATGACAAAAAAGGTTACCGCTTATGGTTGCCGTTCCGTCCGTTATAGCGTTTTCATCAACGAAAAAACGCCTCATGCTATCCGTTCCTCCGGTAGACCATGCAGCTCCATTCGTCGTGCCGCAAAACTTCGACGGGAGCAGCTTCGAAATCGGCGTACCTGTCGGCAACGATAGATTCCTTTTCAGTCAGGATCCCGGACAAAACCAGGAATCCGCCCGGGGCAAGGCGTTTTGTAAGATCGGGAGCCAGCCGCGCCAGGTCTTCCGCCAGTATGTTGGCGAGAATGACATCAAAGCCGCAGCCGATCATTTCCAGGGGGGTGTCCGAGACTTGCATGCTTGCCGAGACGCCGTTGAGGGCGCTGTTTTCAGTTGCGGCACTTACCGCATCCTCATCCAGGTCTATGGCGATTACCCGTTCCGCCCCAAGCTTTGCGGCAGCTATGCCAAGTATGCCGGAACCTGTTCCCACATCAAGCACATTGCGCGCTTTCCATTCCCGGGCGTTTTCAGTTTCCCCCTTGCCGAACATAATGCGTTCCAGCACGGAAAGGCAAAGCATGGTCGTTGCGTGTGTCCCTGTGCCGAAAGCCATTCCCGGATCAAGGTCGATGACGATATCCGCGTCATTGGCTGCGAACTCTTCCCAGGTAGGTCTGATTACCAGGTGTTCGCCGATCCTGAGCGGCTTGAAGTTTTCCTTCCAGCTGCTGCTCCAGTCTTCTTCGGCAATCCTGGCAAGCACGGGTTCGGAAGGTGTGTATCCGGGGAATCCCGGCCCATTGGCGGACAGGAACTCTTTTATCCGCCGCAGCATATCCTCGATCGGGCCATCGGCGGGGAAGTAGGCTGTTACTGAGACAAAAGGCGAATCCTCGACGGATTCGATGGAAAAGGTGTCCAGGACACGATTCTCTATGGCTACACCCGCGGAAGAAAGTTCGACCAGGTATTCCGCCGTTATTTCAACCATTGCTGCCGGAACTTCGCAGGAGACCTGCACCCATTCTTTGTTCTTCATGGCTGCATCGTATTCGCGGGTTGAGAGTAGCGGGGTAAAAACGGATACATGTGCACGGTTGCTCCTCGGGGTCCGAGAGGCCAACGGTCCGTGAATGTGCGGACCGATTCTCTTTGACAGGGTTTTTTTTCTGACGGGTGGGCGACGTTTTCGCTGCAAGGTTCAGTCGCAGGCGAGCGTGGGCCGTCAACCCGAAACTCGCATTAAGATATCAAAAGGATTGTCCTTTTACAATTAAAACCTTGACAAATCGTGACGATGGGTTTTATTTTTAATTAGAAATGGCTGCTCCCGGAGAACTTTCACCGCCTTTCCCCGACTTTTTTTCGGGTAAAGCCAGATTGTTAATAAAGTGTTTTTACTTATTGCTATTTTATCGACTTGTGGTATAACTCTCCTCATGAGTTTTTGTCCAAGTAGCTGCGCGGGGTTGCACGGCGGGATAGCGATACCGTTTTCTATTTTGGTCTGATGCTTGTAACATGCCGGTTTATAGCTGAAAAATTGAATTCGATGGTGACGTGGGGGGCTCCCTTCACATGAGTATAAAATCCACTTTACGAGGTGATGATGATGAAGATTCTGGTGGTGGAAGATGAAAAGAAAGTCGCTGGTTTCATCAAGCGGGGGCTTGAAGAGGAGAAGTTCGAAGTAGAAGTTGCCTACGATGGAGAGGACGGTTTCCAGAAGGCGGCTGAGGGGTCCTATTCACTTGTCATTCTTGATGTCATGCTGCCGAAGAAGGACGGGCTTTCCATTGTAAAGGACCTGCGGTCGAAAAAGGTGCTGACGCCGGTACTGATGCTCACGGCAAAGGATACCGTAGAGGACATCGTCGCCGGGCTCAATTCGGGCTCCGATGATTACCTTGCCAAGCCTTTCGCCTTCGCCGAGCTCCTCGCCCGCGTCCGTGCGCTGCTCAGGAGGTCCGAGCAGGAACGCGGCGCCGAGATCCGCTTCGCCGATCTTCGGCTCGACCCGGTAACCCACAAGGTCTGGCGCAAGGACAAGGAGATCGACCTCACGGCGAAGGAATACTCGCTGCTGGAATTCTTCATGCGCAACCCGAACCAGGTCCTGACCCGTACTACAATTGCGGAAAATGTCTGGGACTATATATTTGACAGTTTCACGAACATCATCGATGTCTATGTGAACTATCTTCGCAAGAAGATCGACCGGGATGCCGACAAGAAACTGATTCACACCGTTCGCGGAGTCGGATATATCCTCAAGGAAGAAGACTGACACATGCGATCCTGACATGACCCGGGAGCGCCCGTCCGATGCCGTGGGCGGGCATCCCGGTTTTTCCTCCGGCCCGGTTTCAGGCGCCGGAAGCTCCTTCCCGTTTTCCTTCTTTTCCACTCATGTTGACAAAAAAAATCAACCCCATTACAGTATATCGGGCAACAGCACATTGCCGAATCAACTCAGTAGGGGGTATGTTCATGCGGAAATATCTTTTGCGTTTTCTGATGGTAGCCGCCGCAGCCTTGCTGCCGTTCACCGTTTTCGAGGGTTCCGCCGGCGCACGGGTAATGGCGCCTGATTTCGTCGAACTGGCCAAGAAGCTGAAACCGTCGGTGGTGAACATCAGTACCACCAAGGTTGTAGCTCCGCAGCAATCGCGCCGTCCCCAGGCCAATCCTTTCGGAAGCGACCCGTTCAACGATTTCTTCGAGAGATTTTTTCAGGACCTGCCACAGCGTCCCCACAAGGAGAGAGGGCAGGGTTCCGGCTTCATCATCAGCGATGAGGGGTATATCTTCACCAACAACCACGTCGTGGCCGGGGCCGACGAGATCAAGGTGAAGCTTTCCGATGGCAGGGAATTCAAGGGGAAGCTCAAGGGTACGGACGAAAAGCTCGATCTTGCGCTGATAAAGATCGACACCAGGGAGCACCTTCCCATAGCTCCGCTGGGTGACAGCGATGCCATCGAGGTCGGCGAATGGGTGATGGCGATCGGCAACCCGTTCGGCCTTGCCCAGACGGTAACCGCGGGTATCGTCAGCGCCAAGGGGAGATGGATCGGGAGCGGCCCCTATGATGATTTCATCCAGACCGACGCTTCCATCAACCCCGGCAATTCCGGGGGTCCCCTGTTCAACATGAAGGGCGAGGTCGTCGGGATCAACGCGGCAATCATCCAGGGTGGCCAGGGTATCGGATTTGCAATACCGATCAACTTGGCCAAGTCAGTGCTGACCCAGTTGAAGGAAACCGGCAAGGTGACGCGGGGCTGGCTGGGCGTTTCGGTTCAGCCGGTGACCCCTGAGCTGGCCCAGTCGTTCGGCCTCCAGGCCGAAAAGGGCGCGCTGATCTCCGAAGTCATGAAAGACAGCCCGGCGGAAAAGGCCGGATTCCAGGTCGGAGACATCATTCTGGAGTTCAACGGAAAGCAGATCACTGAAATGAACGAACTGCCGCGGCTGGCGGCGGTTACGCCGGTGGGCAAGAAGGCCAAAGTCAAACTGCTTCGCAAGGGAAAGGTCATTGAAAAGAGCGTTACCATAGAGAAAATGGTTGAAACCGCTTCCGAAACTCCTGCGAAACCTTCCGAGACAAGTGAGAAGCTTGGCCTCACGGTTACCGATCTCACCAAGGAACTGGCGGCCCGGATCGGCACCAAGGAAACCAAGGGCGTGGTCGTTACCGGTGTGAAGCCCGGAAGCGAGGCTGAAGACAAAGGAATCATGCAGGGAGATATCATAAAGGAAATCAATTACTCTCCGGTGAGCAACACCGCGGATTATGAAAAGGCGGTCGGTGCCGCGAAGAAAGGGAGCTTTATCCGCCTCCTCATGCGACGCGGCAACGGTTCGATCTTCGTAGCGCTCAAAGTGGAGTAATTCATGCTGTTTCCTCCGTACGGGGGAATGTACCGGAATTGCCGGATCGGCAACAAGGGGAGGCGCCGTTAAGCGGCGGCCTCCCTTTTTTATTGGTGCGCCAGGCTTTGCAGGTCCGCATCGGGCGACAATTCCGGAACCAGCTGGTATACTGGAACCATCGCAGTCCCCGGACAATCCGGGGCGGAAATGGGGACACCATGGAAGAGCTGAAGAAAACCCCGCTTTTTCAAGAGC
The DNA here is from genome assembly GCA_034933285.1 of Geobacteraceae bacterium. GTDB lineage: Bacteria > Desulfobacterota > Desulfuromonadia > Geobacterales > Geobacteraceae > RPRC01. Next base: position 143,950 of record JAYFNT010000002.1, read on the forward strand.
ATGAACGGCTCGGAGCACAGATGGCGCCCTTTGGCGGTTGGATGATGCCGATACAGTATGGCGGCATCCTGGCTGAACACCGCTGGTGCAGGGAATCGGCCGCATTGTTCGACACTTCTCACATGGGGGAAATACTGTTTCGGGGTAAATTCATGGACAGCGGAATTGAATCCCTGTTCACTTTCCGGGTCGGTACCATCGCAGCCGGCCGTTGCCGCTACGGATTCCTTCTGAACGACAAGGGCGGCGTGGTGGATGACCTGACCGTCTATCGATTAACTGAAAACGGGGTAATGATAGTGGTCAATGCCGGGCCTGCGGACAAGGATTTTTCCGTTATCAGGGCTGCACTTGCCGGAAGAGGCGTGCTGGAGAATGCTACCGTCAGAACGGGCAAGCTGGACCTTCAGGGGCCGCGTTCCCGCGAGGTGCTGGCGGCGCTTGCCGGTAGGGAAATCGGGGAGATTCCCTTCTTCGGCTTCCGTCGCCTTGACATGCTGGGAGCGGAGGCTCTGGTAAGCCGCACCGGTTATACCGGGGAATTGGGCTACGAGATATACCTGGAGGCGGACAGGCTGCCTAAGTTATGGCAGCGGCTGCTGGAGGACGACAGGGTCAGGCCGGCGGGACTGGGCGCCAGGGACCTGTTGCGCCTGGAAATGGGGTACAGCCTCTACGGCAGCGACCTGGACGAATCCACCACGCCGCTGGAGGCCGGCCTGGACAGGTTCGTGGACTTCAGCCGGGAGTTCACCGGCCGGGAGGCGCTGCTCTCGCAGCGGGACCGGGGGCCGGACAGGCTCAAGGCGGCATTCAGGATCTCCTCGCGACGCACTCCCCGCCATGGTTACCGGATTTTCCACCAGGGTGAGTCGGCGGGCGAAGTGACGAGCGGCGCATTTTCCCCCATGCTCGGCTGCGGCATAGGGCTGGGCTATGTCAAGCCTTTCGCTGCCGCTTGCGGCACTGTTCTGGAAATCCGCCACGAGTCGGTGGTGATGGAAGCGACCGTGGTGGAGTTGCCGTTCTATAAAGGGGGATCGTTGAGGGTGTAGGGGCGCCCCTTGCGGACGCCCTGCCTGTGGGCAGGCGCAAGACCTGCCCCGACGGATTGCCATCAATCTTTTACCCCCTCATCCGACCCTTCGGGCCACCTTCTCCCTTGATGGAGAAGGGTTGAAAATCATGCCCTCGCCATTTAGGGAGAGGGCGGCGCTTCGCGCCGGGTGAGGGGTGAAATAAAGAGGGACTCTGTTCAAGGGGGGATTTAATGGAAATCTACTTCACCAGGGAGCACGAATGGATCCGCATCGAGGGCACTGTCGGTACGGTTGGCATAACCGCCTATGCCGTGGAACAACTGGGCGACATAACGTTCATCGAGCTTCCGCCCATCGGGAAATCGGTTTGCCGGTCCGGGATGCTCTGCTCCGTTGAATCGGTCAAAGCCGCGAGCGATATCTTCGCCCCGCTCACCGGCAAGGTGATCGAGGTAAACCGCACCCTGGACACCGCCCCTGAGATCGTCAACCAGAGCCCCGAAGGGGAAGGGTGGATTTCCAGGATGGAGGTGGAAGACCTGTCGGAGGTGAAAAACCTCATGTGCCGCTCCGATTATGACGAATATCTCCGGGGGCTGGCATGAGCCGCTCGGGTTTCTCCCCCCATACCCCTCAGGAAATAAGGGAAATGCTCGATGTAATAGGCGTCAGGGATATCGCCGACCTTTTTGCCCCCATCCCGTCCGGGCTTCGCGCCCGTGCCTTCGACCTGCCCGGCGGGATGTCCGAGTTCGAAATGCTGGACGACATGGAGGCCCTTGCTGCCAGGGACAGCCGCGGGATCGTTTCATTCATCGGCGGAGGGTGCTACGAGCATCTCATCCCGGCGGTTGTTGACCATCTTGCGGGCAGGTCGGAGTTTTCCACCGCCTACACCCCCTACCAGCCCGAATGCTCCCAGGGGACGCTGCAGGCGCTCTACGAGTATCAGACCGCCATATGCCGGCTGACGGACATGGAAGCGAGCAACGCTTCTCTCTACGATGGCGGAACAGCACTGGCTGAAGCAGCCCTGATGGCCCTGCGCATCACCGGCAGGAAGAAACTCGTGGTGGACGGCTCCGTCAACCCTTACTGGAGGCGGATTGTCCGTACCTACCTGGCCAATCTGGATGCCGAAATGATCGAGATCACGCCGGTGCACGGAGTCCTGGATCGCGGAGCGGCACTTGCCCGCCTTGACGACCGCGTTGCCGGAGTGATGGTCCAGAATCCGAATTTCTTCGGCTCCATCGAGGATTTCAGCGATCTGGCAACGGAGGCGCACCGGCATGGCGCGCTGCTGATTTCCGCAGTATACCCGGTTTCCCTTGGACTGGTGAAGAGCCCCGGCAGCATGGGGGCGGACATTGCCCTGGGCGACGGACAGAGCCTGGGCAACCCTCCCGCTTTCGGCGGTCCGTCTTTCGGCTTCATGGCAGTGCGCAAGGAGCATATCCGAAATCTGCCGGGCCGGATCGTGGGCGAAACCGTGGACCGGGAAGGGAAGCGCGGTTTCGTCCTCACCCTGCAGGCCCGCGAGCAGCATATCCGGCGGCACAGGGCAACTTCAAACATCTGCAGCAACCAGAGCCTGTGCGCCCTGCGCGGCCTGGTGTTCCTTTCGGTGCTGGGCAAGGAAGGACTGGTGGAACTGGCCAGGCTGAACCGGGACAAGGCTGAGTATGCCAAGGGGGTTCTGGGGGCGGTCCGCGGGGTGGAGGTGGTCAACAATGCGCCGACCTTCAACGAATTCACGCTCAGGCTGCCCAGGGAGGCGGAGACAACAGTGGAGCGGTTGCTCGGCATGGATATGGCGGCCGGGATGCCATTGGCGCGCCATTACGCCGGGATGGAAAACTGCATTGTGGTGACGGTGACTGAGAAGCGGAGCAGGCAGCAGATCGATCGCCTTGCCGTGGCACTGGAGGAAATGCTGTGGAGCTGATATTCGAAAAATCGGTTGCGGGCCGCAGGGCCGTAAGGCTGCCAGTGTCCGATGTCCCGCGGGCCGGGGATCTGCCGGACAGTCTTGCCAGGGCGGAAGCGCCCGGCCTTCCGGAGGTGGGCGAGCTGGAGGTGGTGCGCCACTTTACCGCACTGTCGCGAAGGAATTTCTCGGTGGACACCACGTTCTATCCCCTCGGCTCCTGCACCATGAAATACAACCCGAAGGCGCTGGAAGAGGCGGTCCGGCCTTTCGCACGCTCGCACCCGCTCCTTCCGTTCCTCCCCTCGGGAGAGAGGTTCGCCCAGGGCTCCCTGGGTCTCATCCACGACCTGTCCCGGCTGCTGGCCGAGATCGCCGGGATGGACGAATTCTCCTGCCAGCCCCTGGCCGGGGCCCACGGCGAGATGGCGGGCATGATGATGATCGCTGCCTACCACCGCTCGAGGGCTGACCGCCGGCGCTACGTGGTGGTGCCCGATTCATCCCACGGCACCAACCCGGCAAGCGCAGCCATGGTGGGCTACGAAGTCGTCACGGTACCCACCGCCCCCTATGGCGACATGGACCTAGATGCTTTCCGGAAGGCAATGAACCCGGATGTGGCCGCGGTGATGATGACCTGCCCCAATACCCTGGGGCTGTTCAATCCCCATGTGGCGGAAATCTGCGACATCGCCCACCGCAACGGCGCGCTGGTCTACTGCGACGGCGCCAATATGAACGCGGTGCTGGGCAAGGTCCGTCCCGGGGACATCGGTTTCGACGCCATCCACGTGAACCTGCACAAGACCTTTGCCACGCCACATGGCGGAGGGGGGCCGGGGAGCGGGCCGGTCGGAGTGAAGAAGCATCTTGCGGCCTTTCTCCCTTCGCCGAGAATCGAGCTCAGAACGGACGGCAGTTACGGCATCACGGAGGGTGGTGAAGAAAGTATCGGCCGGCTGGCCAATTTCTTCGGCAATTTCGGCATTATGGCCAGGGCCTACGCCTATATCACCATGCTCGGTCGGGAAGGCCTGATCGAGGTGAGCGAACGGGCGGTCCTCAACGCAAACTACGTCATGGCCCGGCTGAAGGAATGGTACGACCTCCCCTTTGACGGCCCCTGCATGCACGAGTGCGTTTTTTCCGCTTCACGTCAGATGAAGCAGGAAATCCATGCCATCGACATCGCCAAATACCTCATAGACAGCGGTTTCCATCCGCCTACGGTCTACTTCCCGATGATCGTCCGTGAAGCGCTCATGATCGAGCCCACCGAGACCGAAAGCAGGGCGACCCTGGACTCCTTCGTAGATGCGATGATCGAGGCTGCCAAGCTGGCCGGAACCGACCCCGATTCACTGCGCCGCGCGCCCCGCACGACACCGGTGACCCGCCTGGACGAGACAAAGGCAGCCAGGGAGATCAGGGTGTGCCATATGGACGGGTGAGCGGACATGCCTGAAATCTTTCCTGTGTGGCGGCTGATAGATACCGGCGCTCTCGGCGGGCCTGAGAATATGGCGGTTGACGAAGCGCTCCTGAACTGCTTCGATCCCGGGAAGTCGCACCCGGTGCTGCGTTTTTACGGCTGGCTCCCCCCGGCATTTTCCATCGGCAGGTTCCAGAGCCCCGAGGAGGCGGTGCACACCGGCATGTGCGCCGAGGCCGGCATTCCCATTGTGCGAAGGCTGACGGGCGGCGGCTGCATCTATCACGGACAGGAGCTGACTTACAGCATTGTCTGCGCTGCCAGGCATCTGGACGGCTCCGACGGAGTCAAGGAGTCGTACCGCAGACTGTGCGGTTTTCTGCTCAAAGCCTACCGCAAGCTCGGTCTTTCATCCTCGTACGCCATTGACGCACTGCCCGACCGGACCGGCCTGGGTGTGAGGACGCCCCTCTGCTATGCGGGGAAGGAGGAGTACGACATCCTGGTTGGCGAACGCAAGCTGGGGGGCAATGCCCAGCGCCGCAGCCGGGGGGTGATCTTCCAGCATGGCTCCATCCCCCTTGCAGCGACTTTCCTTGAGGCATCCCCTTACCTGCGGACAAAAGCAGAGCGATGGTCGGTTTCCCTCCGGGAGGCGGGCGCGGCTACCGGCCCGGCAGAGCTGAAAGAGCTGTTGGCAGACTCTTTCCGTGAGAACCTTTCCGTTTCACTTGAAACGTCCGGGCTGAGCGCGGAAGAGCGGTCAGCCGCCGGGTGGCTGCTGGAGAACAAGTATCTTCGCGACTCCTGGAACATGGAAGGAATCGCGCCGTGACCATTTCCCGCCGTCCCCCCTGGCTGCAGAAAAAAGTCTCGCCGGCGCTCCACCTCGAAATGGAGCGGCTCCTGGAAGGCCTCAACCTCAATACGGTGTGCCGTGAAGCCCACTGCCCCAACATCTCCGAATGCTATGCCTGCAAAAGGGCCACCTTCCTCATCCTCGGCACTTCCTGCACGCGCCTCTGCTCCTTCTGCAACGTGACAAAAAAACAGCCGCTGCCGCCGGATCCGGGGGAGCCCGCCCGGGTCGCCCGGGCGGTGAAGATCCTCAGCCTCGCCCATGTCGTCGTTACCAGTCCGACCCGCGACGATCTCGCGGACGGCGGCGCTTCCCTGTATGGCGCCACGGTTCGGGAGATCCGCTCCGCATCACCTTCCACCAGCATCGAGCTCCTAGTTCCCGATTTCCTGGGGCGGCGGGAAAGCCTGGAAACGGTCGTGGCCAGCGGTCCGGACATCATCGGCCATAACGTGGAGACGGTCCCGCGCCTTTACGCCATCCGTACCGGGGCCGATTACCGGCGATCGCTGCAGGTCATCGGCATGGTCGGCGAGATTGACCCGGACATGGCGACCAAGTCCGGGATCATGCTGGGCATGGGTGAAAGGTGGGAAGAGGTCAGGGAGGTGATGGAAGACCTGCGCAGCGTGGGATGCCGCTACCTGAGCATCGGCCAGTACCTTGCGCCCAGCAAGGCCCATTACCCGGTCAAGGAGTTTGTCCCGCCCGAAACATTTGAACGCTATCGCGAGTATGCCCTTTCCCTGGGCTTCCTCCACGTGGAGAGCGGCCCCTATGTCAGAAGTTCCTACCTCGCCGAGCGGTACGGGCAATAAAAATCAGGTCTCTCGCAGAGAACGCAGAGAAAGGCTCGAATCATGGGAGGGCGGGTTGGAAACCCGCCCCTACGCCTGTTGTCGGACATGTTAATATGAATTCAGGTAAATATATGCATTCCTTCCCGTAGGGGCGGGTTTTTAACCCGCCCTTGTCTCGTTTTGCAGGTAGGAATTCACGGCTACCCCTGGACTTGCGAATTTTCACAAGTCCCCGTCCGGATTCGATTGCATAGGGATAAGGGGACGAGGGATAAGGGGACGTAGGTAACTTTGTCAACTTACATGTATTAACATACTGAAATATCATGCGTCGCACAGTTAGTATTGACAATGGAGCTCGACTACCAAAGCGTCGAGGCATCTTGGTATGTAGCGTTGTGGTGGTCACCGGAAGTGTTAGGGAGCGCCTGGGAAACCTTACTAACGATAAATAAAGCAGTTAGGTGTATCAAGTTGACAAAGTAACCTACGTCCTACGTCCCCTTGCTCCCCGCCCCCTTGCTCCCAAGACCTGTTAGATTATCAAAACCAAACCGGGAATAGCGCCTGCATCTTTGCTTTCATTTCAGGGCTTAACTGCACAAACAACTCGGCATTGTACGAACCGGTGGGCATTAAACGAATGCTTGGGTCTGTGCCATTTGGCTCTTGGGTCACAGGATCTATAAGCGGCGCATTATTCTGGGATATATCCGGAGATTTTACTATCTGCATCGCCGCAACGGCATACTTGCGCGCTGTTGCCGCCGGAGTGCCCTCTTTTACTGCCGGATCAACGTTGGCTATCACGATTGAAACAGAGTAGTCACAGTTCAGCTTGATATCAAAGGTACGCAACTGCTGGGGGAAATCATGGAGCGACGAGGTTTCAACCTGCCAGAAGCCCCGTTCCGGTTTAGTGGCATCATCGCTTGCAAACGCTTTGACAGCATTGACATGGCGATGGCCAGCTATCCACATCAGCAGATTGGGGTGGCTGTGCAGTTCCGCAAGCAGCACTGGCAGAGTGACAGCATTCTGGATGCTGGAAGGGTTGCCGGAGTTATCAAACCACTCCATATAGCTGCCTTTTTTCGCAACGCCTATCGGTACATGGGAGGCTATGATCATCAGTTGACCGGCATCATCACCGGCTTTCAGTTCATCTTTCAACCATTTCCAGCGGGCAAGGTCCAGAAAACCATGGCCATGAATTTTGGTGGAGTCATCATCTCCCCGTTGGGTGTTGTCCAGTACAATCACTTTAATGTAGGGCTTTGGAGTAAAGCTGTAACACGCAAACCCTTTTTCACGGCCAGGGGGGGCAAGATTGAAACCATGCCCCACCGGGCTGGTGGATGTTTTGAAAAATTCATTGATCCACTCTGCTTTGGTAAGTGAGCGGCGGCCTGGGTCAGGCACAACCGTGGGCGGCGTGGTGAACCCCGGGTCTCCCACCTTGCCGGCTTTTACAATAGCGCCCGTGGGGGTGGAGCCATCAATAACCCCCATATAGTACAGCGGAGGATTTCTGGTATAAATATTGGACGAATAGATAAGAAGGTTTGGCATATCAATTACTTTGCTGCCGGTATAGGTGCTGCGCAGATCGCCGATATCACCGGTATCCAGCGGAATGGAGCCAAGCCAGAAGTGATCGTGATTACCAAGGGTCTGGTACCAGCGGATCCCGGGATTTAACCCTGCTGCTTTATACGGTTTCTGATAATCAATGCTGTCAGCCCCTGCATGGGCGCCGGAACTGGGGGTTATAACCTTGCCGTCAATAACATCTATGTACCACCTGAGTTCGTTGTACTGGGCGCTGTTGCAGGCATCCCCCAGTGATATGCCGAAATCGATCCGCTTTTGTTTGTGCAGGGCGTTTACAGTCTGGATGGCAGCATCAAGCACCTGGGTTGAATACAGCATTGTGGGAGAATAGGTTGACGTTTCCACCCCCAATAGCGGTTGCATGTATATTCCCTGAGAAGGGGACTCTTTGTCAGTGATATGGATGTCAGTGATGGCGAAGAATCTCAACAGTTGTCTCGGCGGAGTTGTGGTTGACGGATAGGTATATCCGGCTGCCATGACATCATTGCGTTTCTCGTAATCGAGGCCAGGGCCATCAGACCAGGCTCCGTAGCCGTGTTTGTCGTAATCTGCAACATTTTGCAGATCTTTTGGAGCAATCGGCCCTGAAAATGTTGTGCCTGATTTGATGGTTTTAACTGCTGTTGTAACAACACTGGATTCAATCGGGTAACCTGCAACCTCTAATGTGCTGCTGCTACAGGCAAACAACATTAGGCTTAATGAAATACAGGCCACGATTCCGGCAGTGTACTTGATAAAATCACGCCGGGTGACCTCACCGCTTTTTTTCTGCTCATCATTTTGATTGTTGTTCTGGTTGTTCATAACATCTCCTTTCTCCATTTTCATCACATATGCTGATCAAACAGTTTCCGTACTTCCGATGTGCATAACGGCGCCTCGTATTGTCCCGCCGCAGTCGGAAATGGACTTTCCTCCGTTCGCGATGGTTTATCACAAACGAGCCAAAAGTCCAAGTCACGCTGGGCCAAAACATGAGATCTGCACCGAGAAACAGACCGTCAAGCTCCAGGAACTGCTTACCATCAACCTCAAGACGGTGCGGGCCTATCTGCTCAAGGAAGATTCCAGAGGTTCTGGGGCTATAAGTAGGGGCGGGTTTTCAACCCGCCCTTGTCTCGTTTTGCAGGTAGGAATTCACGGCTACCCCTGGACTTGCGAATTTTCACAAGTCCCCGTCCGGATTCGATTGCAGAGCCCTCCTTCAAACAATCCCTGAAATTCCCCGGAACATTTTTCTTCCTCTCCCTGTCTAAAAGAACAGATTGGACATAATGCTCGTTCAGACGAGGAGGATACCATGAGAATACTGGTGCTGGCGGCAATGATCCTGGGGATCGCCGGTGTGGCGTCCGCGGGGAGTATCGGGGACAGTGTAGAGGTGGAGGTGAGGTCGGACAACGGCACGAGCCTGCCGCTGTATCCGGTCACGGCGGGCCATGGGGTCCGGAAGGCCTATGCGGAAGCGGTCAGGGGCGACAATTACCGCATCATCGTGCGCAACCGGCTGAACCGCCGCATCGGCGTGGTGGTGGCGGTCGACGGACGCAACATCGTTTCCGGGAAGAAGTCGTGGTTGCGGAACAGCGAGCGGATGTACATCCTGGAACCGTACGGGGCGGGAGAGTTCAGCGGCTGGCGGACCGGGGCAGACAGGATAAACCGTTTCTTCTTCACCAGCGCAGGGGATTCCTATGCCGCTTCGTTCGGCGACAAGTCCGCAATGGGTGTCATCGCCGTTGCCGTCTACCCCCAAGTGCGGCGCTGCGAGCCCTGGCTGAACGATTCCGCCGCGGAGGTTTACAAGGGAAGTTCGGCACGGCCTGCCGCGCCTTCGGCCCGGTCGAAGTCCGAGACGGAAAGCGCCGGGACCGGCTACGGCAGGGAAGAGTATTCGCCGTCGACGGTGGTGGCGTTCGAGCCGGAATCGTCCCCGGTCGAGAAAATCTTTCTCAAGTACGAATGGCGCACAACCCTGTGCAGGAAAGGGGTGATCCGCTGCGGCACGGTAAGGGAACCCCATAACCGCATGTGGGATGATGACGATGGCTATGCGCCTCCACCGGGTGGGTACTCCTGGAGGCGCTGATGGAAAGAGACCTGCCAGGTTTTCGAAACCTGGCAGGTCTTATGTTTCGTCCTTTATGGAGCTTTGTCCACCCTCACTCCCCCGGGTGAGAAGCGGAAGACCTGCCGATCCTTGACCACCAGGTTGTAGGCAAGATAGGAAAAGCGTGCTTCGTTCACCGGCATGTCCGGCCGGATGATTGTGGCGGGCCAGACAGCGGGTCGAATGCTCCTGCCGGTGACGGTTACTATCGGCCATGATGCGGCTGACTGTGTCGAGGCCTTCCCGGAGAGGCAGAGAAAGAATTTTTCCGTTTTTCCCGGGGGCAGTTCCTTGACGTTGATACCGGCGCCCATTCCTTCGGCTGCTTCTCCGAAACCATCGGATTTGGTGAGCCGTGACGCTTCCACGTTGGGCGAGGAACATACCCGGTCAAGTTCCAGCAGGGTGTTTTCCCTGTCCTGAAGCAGCTGGCGGACCGGGACGAAAACACCGATGCCCAGGTCCTGCAGCGGTTCATCGGTATGGTTGGTGATCTCGAAGCTGAGCGAGAGCTCTGCCATGCCCTGTTTCAGCGCTTCGGTGCGGTAATCGGTTTTCACCTGGATGCCCTGGAAGTCGAAACCATCCTCCCGCCAGTAATGCCCGGCTTCGCCGAAGAAGTTGTCATATTGCGCGACGACGCTCTCTCCAGGCGGTAGAAGCACGTTGCACCACGAGTAGGAGGCTTCTGTTCCCTTCAAAGCCAGTTCCGGCTTCGCCAGGTACGAGGTCTTTTTCGGCGCCACCTCCAGGGGCGAGAAGAGGGGGTCGGCGATAAGGGATTCTTCCAGGAAAGCCGGATAGCCATCCCCCTTTCTGTACATTCCAGCGGGGATCTTGGAGGTGAGCTCCAGTTTGACCGACTTTTCCCCCAGGTTGACGACCATGGTCTGATGATTGATGACCGGAACGTAGTTGCGCGTCTGGAGAGTGTCCCGTTCGATGACATAGAGCTGCAGCGGCTCCTTGTCGGCAGCGTCGGCCGTGGGGGGGGCTGAGAAGAAAAGTGCCATGCTGAAGATAGCGCAAATCGGAAGTCGTAAACCCATATGTATTCTCGTTGCCTTTAAGTGAATCTTGGATGAAGGGTTCATGATGCAGGGGCAGGTTCCCGCCTGCGTGCTGCAAATATTCTGCGCGCAACCCGGTGCCTGCACGAATAAAGGGCACCCAGAGGGGGTGCCCCTACAAAAGGCTTTTATCTCTTCGGGATCAGCAATATTACTTGCGGTAGTACTGCATCGGGGCGTTGGGCCGCCCCACGAAGCACTGCTTGTTGAAACCGTAGAACTTGATGACGTCGACTGCTATTTTGGCCTCGGCTTCCTTCTGGTCGAAGTCCAGCAGCCACTTGCTGCCGTCCACCACTTTCCAGCGGTTCTGGACCCTGGAAGCCGCGATACTGGCCGGGTTGAAAGAAATGCAGTCTTCGCCAGGATTTGCACCCTGCGGCGCTTTTCCGTTGATGGTGTAATACTGCATGGGTGCGTTGGGCCTGCCGACGAAGCATTGCTTGTTCATCCCGTAATGCTTGATGGTCTGGACCGCCTTATCAGCTCCGGCTTTGTTGCTGCCGAAATCCATCATCCACATGCTGCCCTGGACCACCTTCCAGCGTCCCTGCACCTGCGAGGCCGTCACATTGTTGGGATTGAAGGGAATGCAGTCTTCGGTGAACTTGCCCGCTTCCACCTCAGCGAACTTGCCGTTGTAGCCGGCGAGACAGAAATAGCCCAGGAGATTCTTCTTCTTCTGGGCTTCGTTCAACGACCAGGCCATGGTCTGGTTCTGCAGCAGGGTATAGTCCCAGAAGATCTTGTCCACTTCCTCGGAGGAGCCGATGGGAAGACCCTTGCTGCCGGCGATGTAGGTGCGGGGGTGATGTTTCATGACCCCGTTCTTCAGGCTGTACGGCGAGGCGCAGGTGTCGCAAGAGTTGAGGAGGATGACGGAATTGTAGATACCCTGGAAGGGAACGGTGGTGTTGAAGTCCGCGGATGAGATCACTTCACCGTTCCACTGCACGATGAGATCGGGGTTGCCGTGGCCGATATTGTTCCATGCCACCAGGTTGGTTCCCTTCTGCAGCACGTCCATGAGCGCCGGCTTGGTGCTCTGGCTGCCTATCAGCTTGTTGGCGGAGCCGAATGCCTGGGTAAAGATCCCGTGCACCTGGTTGGTGAAGGAAACCGCGGTCGGGATGCTGTCAAAGGCGGTGTTGGCCATGGCCCTGGGTCCATACGCCTGGGGCAGGGACAGTTTCAGGTTTTTCAGGATGTCGGCTTTCAGCTTGACCGTCGAGACGCTGACGTTGCCCGGGTTCCGGATGGCTGTTATGGCCGGGGTGAAGTTGTCGATTTTCTGCTTGATGAAGACCTGGTCGCCCTCCATTTCATAGTCTATCTTGGACAAGGTGGCTGAATAGATGTTCTTGTCGAGGAAAACGTACAGGGCCTCGGCCTGGATGCGGTTCCCCGCTTTGCCCAGGACGGTGACTTTGGGGTTGATGGTGGCGCTGCGGTTGACCATGTTTCCGAACTGCTTCGTAAGGAGAAACTTGGCTGCGTTGCCGATCCTCTGTTGATCGGCTGCCTGGACCGCACCTATCTTGGACGAGAACACGATGTTTTTCATGCCGGGCGGCGCCTGCACCATTTGGGGAACCTTGATGGCAGCCATACCCGGTCCCGTGACCGTAGCGGAAAAACCACTCGAAACCGTAGCTAGAACCATTGCCATCGAGAATAAAAGTAGTGCTCCACGCCTCATCTTCTACCTCCTTGATCATAAAATTGAGTGCCATTTGCCGCACTCATTTTCCGCCATCAACGGAAACAACGGAATATTCATCTCCGGTAACGGAAAAAAACACCCTGTGCGTTACCGCAGTATAGGTTTCCCTGTAAAGGAAAAGCGCATTCAGTTCGAAGATCGATTTTTCTCCCTCTTCCTTCACAAGGGCCACTTTCCCTTTGATCTGTGCACTTCTTGCGTAGTCGTGCGGAAAAAGCCGTACAATAAGTTCCCGGCCAATCGCTTCTATTCTATCAAGCGTGGCGGTTTTCCCACGGCCGGGTAACGGTTCCACGGTAACGGCCACTTCAGCCGCGGGCCCTTTGATTTTTTCCGCCATGCCATACCCTCTGACGCCGGTGACGGCAAGAACCAAGGCTGTCATGAAAGAAACGAGCAGCTGCGAAGTTTTTCCCGGCATGTTTCCGGTCCGCCTTGTTTTTATTTCCGATTCAGAACTTGGGTCGGCGATTTGTTTCATGAATTAAAATGTTTGCAAATTAATTATTTTTGTGTTGTACACTATCACAATTCGTATGAGGTAACAACAGGTATCGGGAACAGGAATCAAGAAAATCAATTCTTCCGAAACAGGCTGTTTGCGCGGAAGGTACGGCTTTTGCTTGTTTTTCCGGGAGTGCCGTCAAAGTTTGTAAAAATTGCATAGCGCTTCTTTTTCGATAAGAAAATCAAGAAGCGTGGGAGGCAACATCCATGCAGTGTCCGAAATGCCTGAAAGAGCAGTCTTCGGATGTCCAGTGCGATTATTGCGGGATAGTCTTCGAAAAATATCGCCGGCGAACGGATGCCCCTGAAATAAATATCCCGTCTCCATCGGACCCGGGAGACACCGAAGGTAATCGGAAACTTTTACTGGGAGCTCTTGCCGTTCTGGTCTGTCTTGTCTCCATCGTTGCAATTATTTACTTCGTAACCGCTCCGGAAAAGCGGGGGAAGGCTTCGATGTCCGTAAAAGATTCCCCTGCAGCGCTTGCGGGGAATGATGGCAACGGCGACCCTTCGGGCATCAGGGCCAGGCTGGCGGCGAGTATGCCGCCGAAAAACAGTATCGAAAGCGCCCGCAATGCCACGGTTTACATCGAAACCGGGTGGAAAGCGTCGGGGTCGGGCTTCTTCATTGACAATAACTGTCATATTGTCACCAATGCGCATGTGGTGAAGGTCCCGGAAAAGGAACTTAGGGAGGTGTCCGCATTCAGGGACCGGCTGAAGGTAGCCATAGAGGCGGAAAAGAACTACCTGGCAAAAATGAAGGAACGCCCGGAATATTCCTCACATGCCGGATTCAGGGAAGCGGTGAACGAGAGGGAGAGGCAGCTTGAATCACAGGTGGAAAAATATGAGAAACTGGAAGAGATGATCGACAGGGCGGGTTCCGCTTCCACTTCCTCGCTGAAAGTCATCCTGGCAGACGGCACCGAACTGCCGGTCCAGAACGTCAGGTTGAGCGAAAAATACGACCTGGCGCTGTTGACGGTACAGGGCTCGGATTCGCCGCACATCCCGCGGGCTGATTCAATCAGGCTCGCCCAGAGCCAGAAACTGTTCACGGTCGGCAATCCACAGGGGTTGAGATTCACGGTGACCAGCGGCATCTTCTCCGGCTGGCAGAATGTGAACGGCGTAAGATTCCTGCAGACCGATGCGCCGATCAATCCCGGCAACAGCGGTGGTCCGCTGCTGAATGAAAGCGGCAGCGTAGTGGGAGTCAATACCGCAATACTCGCCGCAAGCCAGGGAATCGGCTTTGCCCTGCCCATCGAGCTGGTGTTTGCCGAGTTTTCAAGTTATCTCCAGTAATGATTTCCGGAAGCCCGGGCACTAGTGTCCTCAGCGGATGACGGTGGTATCACGGTTTCATGAGGAGCATGAGGAGCAGCTGCGCAAGGATGATCTTGGCAATGGTCGCCACCGGGTAGACCGAAGCATAACCGACCGTCGGCAGGTCGTTGCGGGTCTGCTCCATGGCGAATCCCAGAACGGCCGACTGGGTCTGAAGGCCGGCAAGCATGCCGATGAGCAGGCTCATGGGGATTTTCAGCAGCCGGTAGCCGATCCAGAGCATGGCCATCGCGGTGGAACAGGTTATTGTGGCGCCGGCGGCAAGGAGCAGTAATCCTCCTTCGCTGGCAAAAGTGGTGACGAAGCCGTACCCCGCCCGGGTACCCACTCCTGCGAGGAACAGGATCAGTCCGATCTGGCGCAGGGTTCGATTGGCGCCGTAGGGGAGGCTCCAGACCATGGGACCGGTCCGCCCCAGGGTTCCCAGGATCAGTGCGGTGAGCAGCGGCCCGCCGGCAAAGCCGAGCCTCAGTTCCGCGTTGCCCGGCAGGGGGATCGGCACCGTGCCGACAAATAGTCCGACGGCAAGCCCCAAGCTGAACGTGAGAATGTCCACTTCGCTTACCGCACGGTAGGAATCGCCGAAAAAGGCGCTCACTTCGTCCATCCTCTCCCGGTCGGAGATGACCCGCACCCGGTCCCCCAATTCCAGGACCGTGTCGCCGTGGGGAAGGATGTCGTTGTCCCCGCGCCGGATGCGGCTGACAATGGCGCCATGTTTCTCCTTGAGGTGCAGGTCGCGAAGGCGGCGGCCGGCGAGCCTGGGATTGGATACGAAAATCCGCCTGAAGTCGAACTCCCTCCGGTCGAGATCGATCTCGTCAGCGCTTTGTTCACCCAGGAAACCGGCGATCCGTTCCAGCTCTTCGGCGGAACCCACGGCCGTCACCAGGTCTCCGGGCGAGAAACAGGACATGGGGTCCGGCAGGGAAATGGCGCTGCCGTGCCGCACCCGGCCGAATATCACGTCCCAGTTGTTTTCCTTCCTCAGTTTTTCAATTGATATGCCCGTTGCTTCCGGCCTGTTTACGAGAATGGTTATGTTCCGGAGAGGTTCGCTGGTAATTCCGAATCCGCGCAGATTCTTCGCCTCTGATCCGTAATCGATTTTCCAGACT
The DNA here is from genome assembly GCA_034933285.1 of Geobacteraceae bacterium. Taxonomy (GTDB): domain Bacteria; phylum Desulfobacterota; class Desulfuromonadia; order Geobacterales; family Geobacteraceae; genus RPRC01. Next base: position 159,518 of record JAYFNT010000002.1, read on the forward strand.
TTCTGCATCAGGCTGACGGCCAGGATAGTCCCGATCACGCCCACGGGATAGGTTATGGAATATCCGACCACCGGATCGGAAAGCATAGTGCTGATCATCTCCCGGGGCGCGCCATGCTTTATGGTGTCCAGTATTGCAGCCAGGGCCGGCGTGCAGGTGAGGCTGCCGGAGAACATGCCGGCGGTCAGGGCCGGCTTGAGGTGGAGTATCCTGTGGGTCGCCATGGTCAGAACGACACCCAGCAAAAGGATGCCGACAACCAGGAAATTGTCCCGAAACCCGGCTCGCCTGAGGGATGCGATAAAGGCGGGACCGTTTGCCAGGCCGACCGTATAGACGAACAGCGCGACCCCGAGCATGTAGACGATCTCCGGCAGCTTGAGGCCGGGATGGAGCGAGCCGATGGCCAGGCCGGTGAACAGGACCGATGCGACGCCGAGACTGCTGCCGCGGATTTTTATCCTGCCCAGCGGGTAGCCCACTGCGGCAACCAGGAACAGCAGGAGAAGGGGGTTTTCGATCAGGATTTTCAGCATGCGGATTGTCCGTTGTTTCCCGCTAGTACCCTGTAACACCTTAAATCGTCACGACAAAATGTTCCATCCCCCCTGGTGGGGGAGGGCCAGGATTGGTTTCCCTGTTTGTCCGGGCATTATACCATGAATCCGTGACGCCTTCACGCCTTCAACTGCGCGTTTCTGCATTCCGGAGATATGACCGGGGACGATTCTTGGAGCGGTCTGTTGTGGAACCGTTAAGGCTCTGCTACATTTATTCTTGGATGTCCCGGCCTAGTCGCAACACGGAAACCGGAATCAAGCCACAAGGAGGAGTCGCATGGAAGCACCGGAAAGGATCGACATGTTTTTCGACGCAACCGCATACGGAGTCGTAGGAGCATCCGTGGACCCGGACAAATACGGCAACAAGGTATTGCGTTGCTATTTGCGCAACGGCTACCGTGCCATACCCGTGAACCCGAAGGAAAAGGAAATAGAAGGGATTCCCTGCGTGGCGACGGTCTCGGAACTTCCTGACGATGTGCAGGCGATTTCTGTCATTACTCCGCCGCGCATTACCGAGGACATCGTGGAGCAGGCCATAAGAAAGGGCATAAAGCACATCTGGATGCAGCCAGGCGCCGAGAGCCCCGCGGCAGTGGCGCGATGCGAGCAGAGTGGTGTCAACGTTATAGCAGACGGCAGTTGCCTGCTGGTCGTGCTGGGTTGCCACGAGGACTGAACCGGCTGCATTTCAGCCGATGGCTATGTCCGCCTCCACCGCGAAACGCTTGATCTTGCGGGTAGTGGTCTTGGGGAATTCGTCTTCCCGTATGGTGAATTTTTTCACCCTTTTGTAGTCAGCCAGGTTTTTCGATGACTGGCGAACCTCGCCGCGAATCAGTTCCTCCACGTCGGCCTCGTTCATGGGGCCTGACTGCTTTGCGCGCTGGTAGTCGTCCAGAGCGTCCTGGTCGGGAAATATGATGGCGTGCACCTCTTCCGAGACAGCGTCGATCCTGTGGCCGTAAACCATGGCTTCGGCGATGAACCGGCTTTTGATGAGTTCGTTCTCCACTTCCTCGGGATACACGTTTTTCCCGTTTGGGGTGACTATCAGGTTCTTGACCCGTCCGCAGACATAGAGAAATCCGTCCCGGTCCAGCCGCCCGAGGTCGCCGGTATGGTACCAGCCCCCTGCCAGCACTTCCGCGGTTGCATGCGGATTCTTGAAGTATCCCTGCATGACATTGGGCCCTCTTACCAGGATCTCTCCCACTCCCTCTTCATCAGCCCCTTCGATTTGAACATCGACCTCTTCCAGCAGCGGCCCGACCGAGCCCAGCCGGGTTCTCCCCGGGCATTCCGCGGAGATGACCGGCGATGTTTCCGTGATTCCGTAACCCTGGTAAAGGGTGAGGCCGAAACGCAGCAGGCCTGCCGCGATTGCAGGGTCGAGCGCTGCGCCGCCGCTGATGAAGGTAGTGTCTCCGGCGAAGTTTTTCCTGACCTTGGCCATCACCAGGCGGCGGGCGATGGGGAGTGAAAAGAGCAGGTTGGAGAGGGTTCCGGAACGGATTTTTTTCATGATGCGGTCATGGAAAAGCCGGTATACGGCCGGAACTCCGGTAAAGAAAGTCGGCCTGACCTCAACCAGGTTTTCCCCCAGCTTCTTGAGCGACTCGGCAAAAGATACTTTTCCTCCCAGTGAAAGGGGAAGGAAAACGCCGCACACCTGTTCGAAAACGTGGTTTATGGGAAGGAAAGAGAGGGTGTGCATGGTGCTGTCGAGGCGGAAATGGGAGGCTGCGCCGCGGATATTGGACACGATGTTGCCGTGGCTAAGGAGGGCGCCCTTGGAACGGCCGGTCGTCCCGGACGTATAAAGAATAAGCGCGGTATCGCCGGGTTTGTGGCTGGAAGGGGGGGGTGGTGACTCCCGCACGAATTCGTCCAGCGCCAGGAGCCTGCCGCTTCGCAACAGCTCCTTTTTGGCCGTTTCATTGGGGGACAGGGGGTCATCAATTTCATTAATTTCACCGACAGTCCATGACGCCCCGTCAAGACATCCGGAAACCCTCCAGGCAAGATCCCGCAGCTTCGAGTCCTGTTCAGGACTCAAGGGCAGGATTTCCAGCAAAAGCTTCAGCTCTTCCTCCACATCACGCAGCAGAGCCAGTTCCTGTGACAGGTATTCTCCCGCATCTGAGCGTGACTGGAGCAGCACGATCCTCTTCACGCGGGAAAGGTCCGCCACGATTTCAAGGAGCGTTTCCAGGTATTCCGGGGCCACGAATATTACGCGGGCCTCGCAGTCGGTCAGGACGTGCCGCAGTTCCGAGCTCTTGAGGTCCTTGTCCACCGGAACGACAATGCCGCCGATGCGCAGGGTCCCCACGTATGCGGATATCCAGTCGGCGGAAGACGGGCCCATTATCGCGGCGCGGTCTCCGGCGCCGAAGCCCGAATGGAAAAGCCCGGCTGAAACCCTTTCGCATCTGGAATGGAGTTCGCCGTAGGAAATATCGTGCCATGCTCCGCCTTCCTTGTGGCGGAGGGCTGTTCTGCCTGCGTGCCGGGCGAAACTTTCCTGCAGCAGGGCGTCGATGGTCGTCATGGTTGTCTCTCTTGTTAATGAATATAATGAATGGGGAACTTATAGTACCCCAAGAGAGAGCGGCACGCATCATTTTTTTCCGGCCTGTTCCGGCGTCCGGCAGCATGCGCCCTTGCCGGTCATGTCTCTTCCGTCTTTTCCGGTAAAGAAGGAACCGAGCTGTTTCCTGTAGCCCGCTGCTGTTTTTCCTTCAGAAAAACAGGCTTTTTCCGATACATTTCATGAAAAGCAAGCCTCTTCTCCGGGGCAGGCGCCGGTAAAACGCCGCAGCGGAAAAGACGGTTTGACCTCTCAGGCGAATTTATTATGGGAAATATGTTTAATATCGTGTATTAATTAGTTTCCATCCGGAAAGTCTCTCTGTGCCCGGAGCGGAACTTCCTCGTCGCTCGTGATGATCTGTCAACTCATGACTCACTGGTCGGAGCTTTTACCGGTTTTCGAGATCTTGCTACTTTCGCCATATCACGATTTCCTCGAAAGCCCCGCTCCAGCCCTTATCAGCCATTACCAGGAGTTGCCGGATGGCCACTATTTAATTTTAGGGCGGTTGGATGATTGCGGGCTAATCAGCTTTCGATTCCGGAGAATATTGCATGAAATGCGTTTTTACCGTCGATGACAATGGCCGGGGCATGGAGGAGATACGTCAATTCCTGCGGGAACGCGGCTATTCGGTGACCGAGTCCAGCCCTGAAACCTGTGCCGAACTGCGGTTCACCAGGTTCACCGTCGACCGCGCCAGTTTACAGGTCTTCTGGCTGACCCCCGACCACCGCTTCATCTACGTTAATGACGAGGCCTGCCGCTCGCTGGGATACACGCGCGAGGAGTTGACGAGCATGTCAGTGGGCGACGTCGACATGGCTTCCCCAGGGCCGGAAAGCGATGCATCCATCGAGTACTGGCGCTTGTTGAAGAAAAACGGTCATGGCAAGTTAGAAACGTTTCACCGATCCAGAGACGGCCGGGTCTATCCGGTTGAGGTCCATTCCAATTTCCTGGAATTCGAGGGGAAGGAATACAGCTGTTGTTTCGTGAATGACATCGGCGAGCGGAAACGCATCGAGGAGGCGCTGAGGGAGAGCGAGGGAAAGTTCCGCCTGCTCATCGAGACCTCTCCCAATGCAATCATCGTTATACGCGGAGAGCGCATAGTGTACGCCAATCCCGCGGCAACGCAGGTTTCGGGCTTCTCCGGCGAACAGCTGGGCTGCATGGAGTTCTGGGGCTTCGTGCACGAGGATTTCCGGGAAGAGATCCGGGGAAGGATCATGGCGCGCTTGCAAGGCCAACCGATATCCGGTCGCTATGAATACAAAATCATCTGCAGCAATGGCGAGGAAAAATGGATGGTGGCGGCGAGCGTGCTAATGGACTACGAGGGTGCCCCGGCGATTCTGGTCACATTGGCTGACATCACCGAGGCCAAGAGGACCGAGGAAGCCCTTCGTGAGAGCGAAGCCAGGCTCAGGCTGGCCATGGAGATGGCGAAGCTGGTACAATGGGAGTTTGAAGGAGCAACCGGCATGTTCCGCTTTGACGACCAGTTCTTCGCCCTGTACGGCACCAGCGTGGCCCGGGAAGGCGGGATGCTGATGTCTGCCGAGCCCTATGTCAGCAAGTTCATTCATCCGGACGATAGGGCGGATGTGATTGACGTGATACAGAGGTTTCTGCCGAACAATGACAGATCGTCGACCGGCAGCATGGAGCACCGCATCATCCGCGCCGATGGAGCGGAAAGGTATATTTTCGTACGCTGGGATATTATCCGCGACCAGGAGGGGCGGATGGTCAGAACGCGCGGCGCGATCCAGGACATAACCGAGCGGAAGCGTGAGGAAGAAAAAAGGAAAATTCTCGAGGAGCAGCTCCATCAGGCGCAGAAGATGGAGGCCGTCGGGCAACTGGCCGGCGGCATAGCCCACGACTTCAACAACATCCTCACGGCTATCATGGGGTTTGCAGAGATCATGACGATGCGGATGGAACAGGGGAATCCCTTTCAGCATCATGTGAAACAGATCCTGGCAGCGGCGGAGCGGGCAACGGACCTTACCCGCGGACTTCTCGCCTTCAGCCGCAAGCAGGTCCTGCGCGTACGGCCGATCGACTTGTGCGAAGTAGTGGACGGCGTGAAGAAAATGCTGTGCAGGCTGATTCCGGAAGATATCGATTGCAGGGTAAGAACCGCGGCAACGGCTATGACCGTCATGGCGGACAAGGGACAGATCGAGCAGGTGCTCATGAACCTGGTGACCAATGCGCGGGACGCCATGCCCGGGGGTGGCCTTCTGAGGGTGGAGACAGGGCTCGACATTATTGACAGAGATTTCGTAAGGATGCACGGTTTCGGTATGCCTGGCGCGTATGCCATTATCTCCGTTGAGGACAACGGCTGCGGCATGGATGAAGAAACCCGGGAAAAGATATTCGATCCGTTCTTCACCACCAAAAAAGTCGGTAAGGGAACGGGTCTCGGCCTGTCGATAATCTACGGGATCGTCAAGCAGCACAACGGCTTCATAACCGTTGACAGCTCGCCCGGCAAGGGTACGGTCTTCTGCGTCTATCTGCCGCTTGCGGACCATGAGAATCAGTGCCTTCCCGAGATCCGGAGAGCCGGGCAGGCGCCGGGAGGCGCTGAAACGATACTGCTCGTCGAAGACGATGACGCGGTGCGTGCACTGACGCGGGAAATTCTTGAAGAGGCGGGGTATACGGTCATCGAAACGGCGGACGGGCAAGAGGCGCTGGACAGGTTCAGGGAACGCCAGGCTAACGTGGACATGCTTGTCACCGACGTCGTCATGCCGAACATGGATGGCAAAATGCTGTATGAAGAAATCATTTCAATGCGGCCGGATATGAAGGTGCTTTTCATGAGCGGGTATTCCACGGATATCCTGGATGGGCGGGGCGTCGCCGATGATGGCATTAATTTGTTGACTAAGCCGGTCATGCCTTCCGAGCTCCTGAAAAAGCTTCGGGAAGTGCTGGACGCGAATTGACCGGCTTTCTCCCGGGAAGCAACCGAAGTGGACGGGTCTTTTCCGAATGTTGTGGTACACTTGGACTCAAGCTGGAAATAAATCTTGCGAGTCATCGGGAGGTACACTATGTCGGAAAGAAAAGGAATCATAACTTTCCAGGGTAATCCCCTTACACTGGTGGGACCGGAATTGAAGACGGGCGACAAGGCGCCCGCCTTCCAGGTGGTGTCAAACGGCCTGGCGCCGGTTACCCTGGCCGATTTCAAGGGAAAAATCAAAGTGCTCAGCGCAGTGCCGTCGCTTGACACGCCGGTATGCGACACTGAAACACGCAGGTTCAACAAGGAGGCTGCCGCATTGCCGGAAAACGTGGCGGTGCTGACCATAAGCATGGACCTTCCCTTTGCCCAGGCCCGTTGGTGCGGCGCGGCAGGGATCGACCAGGTAACAACTCTTTCTGATTACCAGGATCGATCCTTTGCAGCCGCTTATGGGGTTCTCATAGGGGAGCTCAAGCTGCTGGCGCGGGCGTTATTCGTGCTTGATGCTTCGGATACCATCCGTTATATACAGGTAGTTCCCGAAATTACCGATGAACCGGACTATGACGCGGTTCTTGCTGCGGTGAAAGCGCTGTTGTGAAGAAAAAGGTTGTGTGTTGACTTGGCTGCCGAAGCCCGGCTGCATCTGCAAAGGGGCCGGGTGAAGAGAGAAGAGTTTTGGAAGGAAGAAATGAAAGCATAATTCCCCTGAGCGTCCCCCCGTCAACAGGGGGGGAGACTTGTGGGGACGATCAGAGGAATTTGCTTCCCCGGCCCGCAGCGGATAAGCCGCGGGCCGGGGCTTCTTTGGCGCCTTCTAGGACGCCTTAGACGTGGACAGTTCTTGCTGGAAGGACCAGTAATAGACCGCGCCGATAAAGATGAAGCCACCCACAATATTTCCTAATGTCGCGGGGATCAGGTTCCACTGGATGAATTGCATCCAGGTGACCTTGGCGCCCATCATGATGCCTGCGGGAATGAAATACATGTTTGCGACGCAGTGCTCCATGCCCAGGGCGACGAATGCCATGATGGGGAACCAGATGCCGAAAAACTTTCCGATCATGGCCTTTGATGAAAAACCAAGCAACAACGCCACATTAACGAGCAGGTTGCAGGCTATGGCCTTCAGGAAGCATGACCAGAGGCCCCAACCACCGTGTGCGATGTAAGGGAGTGTTTTTGCTTCCGCAACAGAGATGGCGCTCTGTCCGAAAACCGTCAGTTCAAGGCCGCCGCCTTTGCAGAACGGACCGTAAACCATGATGTACGCCCAGAAAAGGGAGCCTATGAAGTTTCCGATATAGACCCAGAACCACGCGCTGATCACTTTGTTCCATGTGGATTTCTTCTGCCAGACAGCCATGGGAATCAGCATGGTATCGCCAGTAAAGAGCGACATGCCGGTAAGCACGATGGCAATCAGGCCTATGGGGAAGACCGCCCCGCCGATAAGGGATTTGAACCCGATTCCCATGGTTTTATCCAACCCTGTCCCGCAGACGGTACAGAGTGCGGCGCCTACCGCGATAAAAAGGCCTGCCATGAAGCTTCGCACCAACCAATTGGGAATACTCAGATTCGCCTTATACATCCCTGCATTTCCACACGCCTCTACGACTTCTACCGGTTTCTGCGCCATTGCTACCTCCGAATAAGGTTGATAGGGACTACAATAAATTTTAGCGATACTATAAAAAGGCGGATGTACTGTGTCAAGTAAAATGTCGTTATAAAAATTTCAGGCATTATGTGATTAATGATAAAATAAAGGCAGATATCTTTCTGCAGGATTAAAAAATGTCTATAGTTCAATAAGTTAATTGCTTATATAAGTCGAACTCATGTTTGATTTGTAGTTTTGAACATTAATAAAAAATACTTTTTGGAAGAGGCAAAATTGCTACAATTTATTTATACTAAAAAGTTACTTTAAATACATTGTGTATAGTAAATGAATCATGGCTAACATGATATAGAGAGAGACAGATCGTGCATTTTCCTCCCCGTTTATGTTCACTCTTTACAGCCTGCCGATGGGTGCTAACCTTCAGGAAGGTGCAATAAACAATTTACAAGGAGGACGACATGCACTACGGAGAAGACAGGGTCTATAAGAAGATCGAGGTGATCGGCGTATCCAAAAAAGGAATCGAGGAAGCGATACAGGCGGCCCTTTCCAAGGCGCACAAGACCCTGGAAAGGGTTTCCTGGTTCGAGGTGGAGGAAATCCACGGTCACGTGGATGATGACGGTCTGATCAGCGAGTACCAGGCCATTCTCAAGGTGTGTTTCGCCCTCAAGTAGGGGCAGGCCCCTGTGCCTGCCCTCTTTGTTAATGAACGACGCTGAATCGGCTCGAAGTAATGGTTTTTTTTCTCTCCATCATGACGCCATGGTCTTGGTTGGCTGACGCATGCAGAAGTATGCGGAAAACTGTTTCCGCCGCATCATGCATGCCAAGGACCGTGGCGATTTCTTCGGCCGTCATGGGCCGTCCCGGGTGGTTGCGGAGCATTTCCAGGATTCTGCCCTGGGTCTCCAGCACTGATCCGGCAGCCCGTTTCCCCGCTTCGACACCGGGCTGGTGATAGGCGTTGATGTCCACGAGGGAGGCATAGAAGCCGACCGTCCTCTCGAAAAGGGCTATCAGCGCGCCCAGGGAGCGGGCGTCGAGCCGTTCGATCGTGATGGTCAGGGATTCCCTGCCGTTTTCCCGCAGGGCCTTCCGCGTGCCCTGGAGGAAGCCGCTCAGGTAATCGCCGCTCGTGACGCCCGGGTCCACCTGGAGGGATTCGCCGTCACGGTCCCGCAGAACTTCAATGAAGGTGACGAAGAAGTTGTTTTTCCCTTCCCTGAGCTGCTGGACAAAGGCATGCTGATCGGTGGAGCCTTTGTTGCCGTAGACAGCGATCCCCTGGTGCACAGTGTCGCCGTTGCGGTTGAGCTCCTTGCCCAGTGACTCCATCACCAGTTGCTGCAGGTAGCGGGAGAAGAGGACCAGCCGGTCTTTGTAGGGCAGGACCACCATGTCCCTCTCCCCGTTGCCGCCGGTGGCATGGTGCCACATGAGCGCCAGCATCGCGGCGGGGTTGGTCCGGGTGTTGGGCATGCGGGTGGCGTCGTCGCACGAACTCGCTCCTTCCAGGAATGCATTGATGTCGATTCCCTGGAGGGCCGCGGGCAGGAGGCCGACGGCGGAGGTCACGGAGGTGCGGCCTCCTACCCAGTCCCACATGGGGAAGCGGGCCAGCCAGCCCTCCTCACCGGCCTGCAGGTCCAGCGCGCTTCCCTTGCCGGTCACGGCCACGACATGACGGGTAAAATTCAAACCGGACAGCTCGTAGGCCTGGCGAATTTCCAGCATTCCGTTGCGGGTTTCCTTGGTTCCGCCGCTCTTGGATATCACCAGGGTCAGGGTACGGGAAAGGTCGCTGCCGATTGAGGCGAGAACCCGATCCATGCCGTCAGGGTCGGTGTTGTCCACGAAGCATGGCTTCATGAAATCGTCTGCTCTGCCCAGGGCATCGGCCAGGAGCTGCGGACCGAGCGCTGAACCGCCGATGCCGATGACGAGAAGACGGGTGAAGCGGCTGCCCTTTTCAGGAGCAATGTCGCCGCTGTGCACCCTGTCGCTGAAAGTTCTGATGTCGGCGAGGGTGCTTGCTATCATGTTTTCGGTTTCCCGGTCCGGCGCCAGGTACGGGGTGCGGAGCCAGTAGTGACCCACCATGCGCCCCTCGTCGGGGTTGGCCGGTGCGCCGCTTTCAAGTTCGGCCATTTCACGGTAGACCCGCACCATGCGCGGCTCCATTACATCGAAAAAATCGCCGGGGAAATTCATGCAGCTGATGTCCAGCAAAAGTCCGGTTTCAGGGCAAGAGATCAGGTACTTTTTGTAGCGTTCCCATTGTTCCTGGTTGTCCATGGATTCCTCGTTTCTCCTTCCGTTCAGACCTGCCAGGTTTTCGAAACCTGGCAGGTCTTGTTCTCTTTTAAAGCAATTTCGCTGCTTCCCGGTCCAGGAACCAGGTGACACAGCCCGAGGGAAGAGCCACGAGGGATGCGGGGAACCTGGCATCAGCGCTCCTTTCGAGAATTTTCGTCACTACCTCGGCTTTCGCGTTGCCGGTAACGATGAAGAAGACCTGGCGCGCGTTGTTGATCGCCGGAAGAGTCAGGGTGACACGGTGGCTGGTTATGCTGTCTACGTAGACCGCAATTGCCGAATCGCTTGAAGAGCCTGTCTGGTCATTGCCGGGAAACAGCGAGGCGGTGTGGCCGTCCTCACCCAGCCCGAGCCAGATCTGATCGAATTCGGGCAAGGGGCTGGAAGAGAAGAAAGTCCGGAGGTCAGCCCTGTACGCTTTCGCTCCGTCCTCTGCCGGCAGTTCGCCCTGTATACGGTGGATGACTGCGCCGGGGGACGGCAACCTGGAAAGCAGCAACTCTTGAGCCAGGCGGAAATTGCTGTCGGGATGGTCCGGCGGAACGCAGCGTTCGTCGGCCCAGAAGATGTGAGCCTTTGTCCAGTCGATACCGGAAGCCGTGGCCTGATCGGCAAGTCTCCTGAACAGCGGTACCGGGGATTCCCCTCCCGAAAGGGCCACGGAGAATCGCCCCTGCCGTTCAATGGCGCGTCGGGCGGTTGACAGGAAAAGCTCTGCAGCCCTTGCTGCCATCTGCTCGGGCGAGTCGAATATTTCCACTCTGCTACATGAGTTCATAGCGACCTCCACTTTTTGCCGTCTTTTTCCAACAGGGAGTCGGCTGCCGCAGGCCCTGCACTTCCCGCCGGATATATGTGGATATCCGCCTGTCCGCCGGTCTCCATGGCACTAATCGCGGGCGTCAGGATTTCCCAGCTCAGATCGACGCCGTCATTACGTACGAAGAGCATCTGGTCACCTTCCATGCAGTCCAGCAGCACCCTTTCGTATGCGCTGAGCGTAACCTCTCTGGGATAGGAAAAGTCCATGTCAACCGGTATGAGGCACATGCGCGAACCGGGGTTTTTTGCCTGGATGCGCATTGTTATGCCTTCATCGGGCTGCACCCGAAGGATCAGCGTGTCGGGCGATATGCCTCCGCCAAATGACTGGGCGAACATCATGTGGGGGACCGGCCTGAAGCAGATGGCTATCTCGGTGGTCCTCCTGCCGAGGCGTTTGCCGGAGCGGAGGTAGAAAGGGACACCCTGCCATCGCCAGTTGTCGATCCAGACTTTCATGGCAGCGAAAGTCGGGACATCGGAGCCGGGCGCGACCCCGTCTTCTTCCCGGTAACTTCGGGCCTTCTCACCGTCCACCATGCCGGAGCCGTATTGCCCTGTTACTATATGGTCGCCAAGCCGGTCCAGGGGAAAAGGGCGTACTGACTGCAAAACCTTGGCTTTTTCATCTCTGACCCGTGAAGCGCTGAACAGTGATGGAGGTTCCATGGCTGTAAGAGTCAGCAACTGGAACATATGGTTCTGGAACATGTCCCTCAGCACTCCCGCGGCCTCGTAGTAACTGGCTCTCTGCTCGATGCCGATGGTCTCGGCCGCGGTGATCTGGATATGATCGATGTAACGGCGGTTCCATAGTGGCTCGAACAGCGAGTTGGCGAAGCGTAACATGAGGATGTTCTGCACTGTTTCCTTTGCCAGGTAATGGTCGATCCGGAAAATCTGTTCCTCGCGGAAGGCGCGCAAAAGTACCCGGTTCAGCTCACGGGCTGTTTCCAGGTCGCTGCCGAACGGTTTTTCGATGACGATCCTGACCCGGGTATCGCGCCCGTCAGCCAGTCCGGAGTCGTGCAGGGTGGTGATGACGTTTTCGTAGACCGATGGAGGGGTCGCGAGGTAAAAGATCCGGTTGCCTCCGGTTCCGTTTGCTTTTTCCAGGGGGGGGAGCGCTTCAGCCAGGTTGGTGCGGTAGCTTTCCGCATTGCCGTAATCTATGGAGCGGTAATGGACGAGCCGGGCGAACTGTTGCCAGCAGCCCTCGTCGCAGTCGTCCGGAAGCTCCCTGCGCACCATCTCCCTGAACCGGTCCGGTCCCATTTCGGTGCGGGACACGCCGAGGAGGAAGAAACCCTGCGGCAGCAACCGATTGCGATAGAGAAGGTAGAGCGCGGGAATCAGCTTGCGCCTGGTCAGGTCTCCCGACGCTCCGAAAATTACCAGGCAGCAGTTTACCGGCGGATCGATGCGGCAGGTGGGAGCGATCTCGTTTATGGCGATATTTCCGGGAATGGGGCCGATTGCCATTGCGTAATCCTTAACCTGAATCCGTGACGCCTGAACGACTTGCGAGCAGAATGCCGGGGTCAAACGTCGCTGGTGTCGTCACATGCCGGTTACACCGCGTGAACTCCGTCGGGCGGACTCTTCTTGCGGGAATGCAAGAACAGAGGCGTTCCGCGCAGTCTAAGGCGTTCAGGCACCACGGATTCATGCTTGATCAAGACCTGGTCTTCTCGGCTGCTGCCGGTTGAATGCCGCCTGCTCCTGTGCCGTCGGACTTCCTGGGCTCTCCTGCGCGAGCCATCGCATGGCCGCCGAATTCGTTGCGCAGGGCGGCAAGCACTTTGTCGCCGAAACTGTCTTCAACTCGTGATCGGAAACGCTGGAACAGTGATGCGGCAATGACCGGCGCCGGAACGCCGGTGTCGATGGCCTGTTGCACGGTCCAGCGGCCTTCGCCCGAATCCTCCACGTAACCCTGGATTTCCGACAGCTCCGGGTCCCTGCCGAAGGCTGCCTCTGCCAGCTCCAGCAGCCATGAGCGCACCACGCTTCCCCGGTTCCACAGGCCGGAAACCTTGGCCAGGTCGAGACCTTCCCCATAGGGGGATGCCTTGAGAATCGAGAACCCTTCACCATAGGCCGCCATCATGCCGTACTCGATGCCGTTGTGGACCATCTTCACGAAATGACCGGCGCCGGTCTCTCCGCAGTGGAGGCAGCCGCCTTCGGGTGCCAGGGTCGTGAAGAGCGGCTCCATGCGCATGAATTCCTCCCGGTCGCCGCCCACCATCAGGCAATATCCTTCGTTAAGCCCCCAGATGCCGCCGCTCACTCCCACGTCCAGGTAGCGGATGCCCAACGGTTCAAGCAGATCTCTTCGCCTTATATCGTCGCGATAAAAGCTGTTGCCCCCTTCAAGGATACAGTCACCCCGGGAGAGGAGATTTGCCAGTTGGGCTATGGTTCCGTCTGTTACGTCGCCGGCGGGCAGCATAAGCCAAACGGCCCTTGGCGGGGTCAGCAACTCAACGGCTTCTTCCAGTGAACCCGCTCCCTGCGCACCCTCTGCCACGATTTCTTCCACCCTGGCGGATGTGCGGTTCCATGTGACCACCTGGTGGCCGCCCCAAAGGAGCCTCCTGGCCATGTTCATGCCCATGCGACCGAGCCCGAGAACGGCGACCTGCATTTGTGCCTCCTTTCAATCAGCCGGCGGCGGAAATGTTTTACGCAGCCAGTGATCCGTTGCAGCTTGAGCCTTCACCCGCGGTACAGCAGAAACAGTGCCGCCCCAGCGACAGCCCGATACCGGACCGTGCGGCGGTTTCCAGATTTTCGATGGTCAGCGGCATCCCTTCCGGAGTAAGGATCGGCATGCCGAGCGCCTGGTTGAAATCGCAATTGTACAATAATCCCTGCCAGTCGACGCTGATGAGGGTCCGGCACATGATCGCTCCCGCCGCATCCGGGTTGAAATGCTCTGCCAACAGGTTCAGGTACGTTTCCAGGGCGCCTTTCCTTTCCAGGTAGTCGCGGAACCGGCCTATGGGCGCGTTGGTTATGGTGTACAGATTGCTGAAGCGCACATCGTGTCTTTGGGACAGCTCGGCCCTGTAGGCAGCCTCCAGTTCTGCTTGAGATCCCGGAAGGTGTTCCCCGCCCGGATTGTAGACCAGGTTGAGTTCATGGGTCGAACCGAAGCCAAGGCTGTTCAGGAGTTTCAGTGCCTGGATGCTCCTGGCGAAGACGCCCTCTCCCCGCTGCCGGTCCACATTGCCGGCGGAGTAGCAGGGAAGGGAGCAGAACAGTACCAATCCCTGCTCCAGGTAGAATTCCGGCAGCCATTCCATTCCCGGCTCGGTCAGGACCGCCAGGTTGCTGCGCACGATGCGCCGCAGACCCATCCCGGCGGTTTCCTCCATCAGGTAGACGAAATGTGGGTTCAGTTCCGGACAACCGCCGGTGATGTCCAGGGTCAGGTCACCCCTGCCGTCCAGGAGCGAGACGATCTTTTCGGCGACATCCCTTCCCATGTTCCTTTCGCCGGCCGGGGATGCTGCCACGTGGCAGTGGCTGCATTGCAGGTTGCACTGGTCGCCCATGTTTACCTGCAGGGTCCGCAGGTTGTCGAAAGTAATGTAAGCGGGGTTTATGTCTTTCAATCTGTCACGGAAGGATCTGGTCATGTATTCCTCTTGATGGGTCGCGCCCATTTCTCCTGTGAGTGCCGGCATTCTTCTCTTAACGAATTTTACCATGATATCCTCGAATCGGCCTTCTGGAAACCCAAAAAGTGTTGCCGGCTTATTAACCTGATCGATTCATGGCGGAGTGCTGCACATGACCTTAAGTGATGCTGTAACCGCTAGTTTTTTATGGCGAAAGACTTCAGTTTGGCCGTAACCCGGCCTATTTTAAGTTTTGTCTCCATCCTCACAGGCATCCGCCGTTCATCGTCAGTCAGCCAAACCAGGATTTTCCCGCTTTTCTGAAACAGACCTTCACTTTTAAGTATGGGCTCCACGATGATCGTGGATATCTCCTGTCCGTCTTCCAGTTCCACCATTTCACGACGCAACACCTTCACCTCGGCATTCAGAAACTTGTTACTGTCAAACATGTTGATGTAAACCGATTTGCCTATTTCCAGAGGTTGACGGCGCAGATAATAGAAGCCTGAGATAACATCCCACAGGAGTTTACCGCTCATATCATGCTCTTCGCGGCTCTGGTCCAGGTGATTGATGTATGTCACCTTGTTCCGTTCCGGATCGAAGATCGTCTCTTTGTGGCGATGGTGTTTCCCCTCGTTTTGGACAAGTGTGAAGTTTGCCGGCCGGCCCTTCGCCAGTCGCGCCTCAGCCCGGTCCTCAACCTTGTAGAATGAAGAAATGACATCATTGGAATGAACTACCGAAGTGATGGAGGATGTGACTTCCCCCCTGACCGCTTCAAGTGTTGCGGTTCCCACAGGGATGCCGGACCAATAAAGGGAAAAGCTCAGCCGTTCCCTTGCGAAGAGGAAGATATCCGGGAATGTCGCTTTGTTGGTAGCGGCTGTCTTCCGCGCAGCATCCGCTGCCGAGGATGCGTTCTGTACAGTGCCGGCTGCCTGCGTTCGCGGCGCCGGAGTTGCCGGCACGACATTGTCATGAGGCGCATCCGAAACCGATGCTTCTTCGGCAGCCGCTTTCCGTTTTTCCGCGGGAATTGCGGACGGGGTGTCCGCAGCAGGTTCTCCGTCGGAAACGGTAGATTGAGTCTGGGCCTTTGAAAATGGAGGGTTGACGGAGACCGGATGTGTAATGGTTGCAACTCGGTTTACAACGGAAGACGTTTCGGCGGTCCGCGGTTCAGTTGAAGAGGTATCTGTGACGAGAAAATCGATGACTTCACCGTGTGATGCCCGGCTAAGACCCAAAAGAAGAGACTCTCCGAAACCCGAAAAACCTGACCAGGCCAGCAGGTGCAACAGGACGGACAGCATCAGGAACAACAGCAGGGGGTTTGAAAGGCTCTTCAGTCTTTTTATCGTCCGCGAGTGGACGTCTCTATTTTGAGTTCCCATTTTCATGTTAATACAAAATTTTAACGAAAATAGTATTGTTCAAGTGTTACGCCTGTACCCGAACTGCAGGGTTGATGGACGTCGGTTCCCTTCAAAACAGCTCCGTATGATACGCTAAAATTTGAAGAGGCACAATAATTAGTGCCTGTCAGGAAAGTCCGGATTGGCTCTTATGCAGTTTCCAATTCTCCCCCTGTTATGCTATGCTCCTGCATTCGAAGGGGGAAACCGCGTTTCAGGACTGCTTTCCCGCGAATTGCGACCTTTTTCAACTATCAGGCAAGAAGAGGAATACACATGTCATCGAGTCGTTTCGTCATCACGGTCATCGGTCAGGACCGAGTGGGAATCGTGGCCGGCATCAGCCGGGTCATGGCTGAGCATAGCGTCAATATCGCGGATATCAGGCAGAGCATCATGAGCCATCTGTTCACCATGATCATGCTGGCCGAGGTCAAGTCCGAGAGCTTCGACCTGGCCGCCTTCCAGGAAGCCATGTCGGCCATCGGCAAAGAGCTGGGCGTCCAGGTCATAGTGCAGCATGAAGACGTTTTCCGCTTCATGCACCGGATTTAGGAGGCTCGGTCATGCCCATACAACCGGAGGAGATTCTCGAAACCATCAAAATGGTGACCAATGAAAACCTGGATATCAGGACGGTCACCATGGGCATCAATCTGCGCGGCTGCAGCCATCCCGATATCAGGATTTTCAACGAGCAGGTCTATGACCGTATCCTGCGCTGCGCCGAAAACCTGGTCCGGGCCACCGAGGACATACAGGGCCTCTACGGTATCCCCATAATCAACAGGCGGATCTCCGTCACTCCTGTCGCCATCGTGGCGGAGAGCTGCCTGGCCGATGATCTGGTTTCCGTTGCGGAGACCCTGGACCGGGCCGCTCACGAGGCGGGCATCGACTTCATCGGCGGTTACAGCGCCCTGGTGCAGAAAGGCATGACACCCGGAGATCACAGGCTTATCACCTCGATCCCCCGGGCTCTTGCAACGACGAAAAAAGTCTGCTCTTCGGTCAATGTGGCGACGACCAAGGCAGGCATAAATATGGATGCCGTGGCTCTGATGGGGCGCATTGTCAAGGAGACGGCGGAACTGACCCGGGATGACGGCGGCATCGGCTGCGCGAAGCTGGTCGTCTTTGCCAACGCTCCCGAGGACAACCCCTTCATGGCCGGCGCTTTCCACGGCATCGGCGAACCGGACTGCGTGATCAACGTGGGGGTCAGCGGCCCCGGAGTGGTCAATTCGGCGGTTCGTGCTTTGCACGACCCCAGTCTGGGGGATATAGCGGAATGCATCAAGAAGACGGCCTTCAAGATTACCCGCATGGGTGAGATGGTGGGCAGGGAGGTGGCAGACAGGCTGGGTGCCCAGTTCGGTGTTCTCGACCTGTCCCTGGCGCCTACGCCGGCCGTCGGCGACAGCGTCGCCGCCATCCTGGAGGCCATGGGCCTGGAAAGCTGCGGGACGCACGGCACCACCGCGGCCCTGGCTCTGCTCAACGATGCCGTCAAAAAGGGGGGCGCCATGGCTTCGTCCTCCGTGGGCGGACTGAGCGGGGCGTTCATCCCGGTGAGCGAAGACGCGGGCATGATCCGCGCCGTTCAACGGGGATCTCTTTCCCTGGACAAGCTTGAAGCCATGACCAGTGTCTGCTCGGTCGGGCTGGACATGATCGCCGTTCCCGGCGATACTTCGCCTGCCACCATCTCTGCAATCATTGCCGACGAGATGGCCATTGGCATGGTCAACAGGAAAACCACCGCAGTGCGCATCATCCCTGCGCCCGGGACCAGGGTGGGGGACATGGTGGAGTTCGGCGGCCTGCTGGGCAGCGCCCCGGTCATGCCGGTGCACGGTTTCAGCTCCGAGGCCTTCATTGCCCGGGGCGGGAGGATTCCGGCGCCCATACAGTCCCTGACCAACTGAGCCTGGTTCGCATCTTGCCGGAAAAAGAGAAGGGGTTCGAATGGAGAAACTTACCGACATGCATGAAACATGCAGGCAATGCGGTTTCGGTTATGCGCGTATCGATACCGAGGGGTGGCCGAACAACAGTGCGCGACGCGTCATGTGCCCGGTCTGCGGTTGGACCAGGCTCGAGGAACATAACTGGGTCGATGGGAGCGCCCGGTTGCTGAAACAGAGCGAAAGCCGCGGTTTCGGCGCTTACCGGCTGGTGCCGCCGGGAGGGTACTCAGGGTATAACGCGTTCCATTACCTTCCCGATGAAGCCCTCGTCCAAACTATCAAGGACCTCTTGGAGGTCAGGGGGTGGAAAGGGTATCTTACCCTGTGGGATGAAACCGCCGGCCGCGCCAGGCTGGTGGCCGGAAGTCCGCTGCAGAAATTCGAATCCGCTGCAAATGGCTGATGTTACTGGTATGGCAGTTGAGTTTTCAATCCGGGGGACTACTATTGACGTCCGAACACCCTTCTGCCCGCCCTTAGCCAGTCCAGCAGATTGCCCCGGTCCCTTTTGCCTTCACTGGCGCCGCTGTTCCGGTCCACTGCTTCGGGGATGGAAAACGTCATTCCGATATTCAAGGGAGAAGATGCCGGTTCTTCATCCGGTGTGACAGCATCGCCATTGCCGGCGCTTTTGAATGCATCTTCCATAGGGATTGCCTTGGGTTTATGTCTGTTGAACACCCTGTCGCGGACTTTTTCCATAGGGAATGCCGGCCCGGGATCGGACTTGCGTCCGGGCGCGATATCGTCATGGCCCACGATTCCTCTCAGGTTGTAGGTGTTTACGAGCATATCGGCCAGTTCCATGGCGCACTCTAACTGCATTTCGGTATAGGCATGCCAGTATGAGACGGCATTCTCGAACTTGTGCTCCGCTTCAACCACTTCATTTTCCGGGTATTCGACATTGAACCATGAAATATACCGGTCGCCGACCTTGGCCAGCCTGCCTGCGTTAACCATCTCTATTCCGATCGAGCATTGATTCAGCCCGCTCACTCCCTCCCAGTGGCTCCTGCCTGCGTGCCACGTCCTGACATTGAATGGGGCAAGCTGGATAATGCGTCCGTCACGCGCTATGACCAGGTGGGCGGATGCCTTGGATTCAGGGTTGCAGAACCAGTCAACGGCACTCTGGATACTCTCTCCTGCGGTGAAATGGAACACGAGATAACAAGGTTCTATGATTCCGCCCCTGTTGGGGGTTTCGCGCTGAGGCACATTCGTCAACTGGTGATTATGTCTGTTGATTCGCATGCCTCCCCCCTTTTTTTGCGATTGATTTGCTGTAGCGAGAAATGCATTACTTTTCAGCCTCCGGGCCATCGGTCCGGGGCTTCAAAACAGTCAAAACAGCAGTATTAGATCATGCTCCAATATCATAATATTGGTTCATTAGCAACATATAAATTGGGCTGATGCGGTTGCCGCCTGATCATTTGGGTCTGTCAAGGAGGTCGTTTGCGGGAGTCTTTCGAAACAGGAAAGTTGCTCTCTACCCTCAACTGGCCCATGGCTGGCCTTGTCCCGAGGATCCCGTCAGAACAGCCCGATCTTGTTCATGAAAACCAGCGCTACCAGGATTGGCGATATGTATTTTATGAGGAAATGCCAGACGGGATAGAGGTGGAAACGGACGGCCCCTTTTTCTATTTCCCCCCGTGCCAGGCGGGTGGTCAGTACCCAGCCGGTGAAGATTGAAATGAGCAGTCCGCCCAAGGGGAGAATGTAATTGGTGGCCAGGAGATCGATGGAGTCCAGGTAATTGCGCCCACCGATGAAATGGAAGTCTTTCAGGAGATTGTTGGACAGCGCCGACGGGACGCCAAGTATGAAGATGAGGAAGCCCATGACAAGGGTGGCCTTTTTCCTGCTCCATTTCTTCTCGTCGCAATAGTAGGCTACCACGACTTCCAGGAGGGATATACTGGAGGTGAGGGCGGCAAACACCAGCAGAAGGAAGAACAGGATAGCGAAAATCGTTCCGCCCGGCATCTGGCTGAATACTATGGGCAGCGTTTTGAACACCAGTCCAGGTCCGGCTGCCGGCTGCATGCCGTAGGTAAAAACTATGGGAAAGATAGCCATGCCCGAAAGGAGCGCCACCAGGGTGTCCATCATTGAAACGGTGACGGCGACACCGGGTATGTTTGTTTTTTCGTCGGCATAGCTTCCATAGGTGAGCATTGCTCCCATTCCGAGGCTCAGGCTGAAAAAGGCGTGTCCCATGGCTTCCAGCATCCCTGCCGGGTCCAGCTTCGACCAGTCGGCTGAGAAGAGAAAATGGAATGCGGCGCTCCCGCCGGGAGAAAGGATGCCGTAAACAGCCAGAATGACGAGGATCATGAAGAGGACCGGCATCATTATCTTGTTGGCGCGCTCCAGCCCGCTGCTCACTCCGCCAATGACGATGAAGACGGTCATCCCCATGAACATCGCCTGCCAGAAGAGTTGCGCGGGGTCGCTGGCCAGGAGACCGGAAAAGATCTCCGGCACGACCGAGGCATGCTGCCCGCCAAATGTCCCGCGCAGGGAAAGCCAAAGATAATCCACAGCCCAGCCGGCAACCACGCAGTAGTAGGAAAGGATTACGAAGCCCGCAATGACTCCGAGCCAGCCGGTCGCGGTCCAGGCCCCGCCCCTGATCGATCTGAAGGCCCCCACCGGGTTCTTGTGGGCATGTCGGCCGATGACCATTTCGGCGATCATGATCGGAATCCCGATGGTCATGATGCAGAAGATGAAAAAGAGAACGAAGGCGCCCCCACCGTGCATGCCGGTGATGTAGGGAAACTTCCAGATGTTGCCCAGACCGACGGCAGAGCCTGCCGAGGCCATGATGAAACCGAACCGGCTCGTCCAAAATCCCCGTTTTTGGGGGGCGGTGTGATTGCGGGTCATCTTTCCTCCGGGTGCGGGAAAATGTGGCTGCCGCCATGGCAGGGAGCGGACATAATGTAGCAGAGGAATGTTGTTTCTTAAAGGGAAATGTCTCGTCAGGGAAAGGAGCCCGCGACGTCGCCCGTGGGGAGTTTCCGGCTGCTGCGGGCTTGCGGGCGGTCAGCAGGGAAGCTTCCTTATGAGATATAGTGAACAGGCTGACAGGATGACTGCTTCGGCGACCACCGTTGTCCGCGCGCCGACTTCCAGCGCCAGGAAGCCCGTTATCAGGCTGCCGAACGGCGCCATGCCGAGGAAGGCCGTATTGACGAGCCCCATGACTCTTCCCCTCTTGTCTTCGTCCACATCCAGCTGGATTGCCGCATTGCCGCCGGCGACCTGGCATACGACGCCGAATCCGGACAGAAAGAGGAATGCCAGCGATAGCCACAGGGTTTGCGAGAGGGCAAACGCCATCATGGTAGTTGGAAAAAGGATAACCGCACCGCGGATGACCCTGCGCAATTGCGAAGGGTTCTTCCTGGAGGCCAGGAAGACGGTTGCCGCAAAAGCCCCGATCCCCGATGAAACCAGGAGGGCGCCCAGGGTTCCTGGCCCCGCATGCAGGTAGTCTCTGGCAAAGACGGGCATGAGGATCGTATGGGGCATGCCCAACAGGCCTACCAGGGCTATGAGCAGCATGACCGGACTTATCTGGCGATTGCGTTTCACATAAGCTACGGATTCCATGAAGTCTTCAAGAACCGGGCGCCGTGCCCTGTTCAGCATGCAGTATTTCGGACGTATTGCCGCAAGGGCAAAGATGACAGCAAGGAAACTTGCCGCATTGAGGAGAAAGCAGGCGCCTTCA
Source organism: Geobacteraceae bacterium (assembly GCA_034933285.1). GTDB lineage: Bacteria > Desulfobacterota > Desulfuromonadia > Geobacterales > Geobacteraceae > RPRC01. The sequence continues at coordinate 181,217 of JAYFNT010000002.1, forward strand.
TCTGTCCACCTGATCAGAAGGCCGGCTGCTGCCGGGCCGACGAGACGCGCTCCGTGGAAAATTGAAGCATTGAGTGCCACTGCGTTGACGAGATCCTCACGGTCGTCGATAAGGTCGGCGACGAACGAATGACGCGAAGGGGCGTCGAACGATGTGACTATCCCGAGAAAGCAACTCAGTAGGACAATATGCCAGACTCTGATGATGTCGGAATAAACCAGCAAGGTAAGGATGGCGGCCTGAAGCGCGGCCAGGGACTGGGTCCAGATAAGGAGGCGGCGGCGGTCGAACCTGTCCGCTAAGACCCCGCCGAATGGCGCCAGCAGGAAGGAAAATATCTGCCCGGAAAAACCCACGATTCCAAGCAGAAGCGCAGAGTCCGTGACGCGGTAGACCAGCCAGCCCATTGCGGTATGCTGCATCCAGGTTCCCACCAGGGACAGGCTCTGGCCGCCTGCGAACAAACGGTAGTTCCTGTAGCGAAGGGCGCGCAGTGTCAGTCTGGCAAACGTTCCCCATTTTGGCGCCAGAGCGGTTGTTTCCATTCGGGAGAGCTCTCCGATCCGGGTGACAGCCGCTCAGGGCCTGTCGGGAGGGTTTTTTTTTCCACGCCTTTCCGGGCCCCTGTACTCTATTTTCCGGATCGGGTCTTCGCCGATCCGCACCCATCCGCCGGAGCGCTTGAATGCCTTTATCCTGTCGCTCCTTATAAGCTCGTTGAGGACGATGTCTTCCACCAGGTCATAAGAATCGTCACTGTATATAACCGGAATCAGCACGTCAAAACCTCCACAGGATAAACTATTATAACAAGAATATATTTTTTTTCGGAATTTTGACAAAAAATTCATACTTACGCAACGGTTGCAGGCGGTGGAATATTATGTGGTTGACAGTGGAGCAAATAGTGGTATTGGTTAAAAGTATATAAATAATATAACTTGATGATGCGCTTGTTTATTGCGGTACGCACATTGGCTGCGACTATGCTGGGCTTTTTATGGAGAAGGCGTAGCGTCAAGGGGAATTTCGGGTGACATTGTCGAGACATTATGGAATGCAAGCCGGGTGCGCCCGGCTTTCTTTTTTCAAGGGAGCGTGCTCTGGTTGAATTCCGGTCGCGGCGTATGAGCGCCGGCGTTGAGCATGCTGTGGAGGATTATGGTCCGGCCCCTGCAAAAGCAGGCCTGGCATCGGGACCTTTTGTCCGCGGACGCTGGTTTGGAGTGATTCTGGGGGGCAGCCATGAAAAAAAATGGTTCCTCCCGCTAAAGAAAACGGGAATTTGGACGAACAGTCATATCAGAACATGGTTACCGTATATTTTGGCAGCTTGGCGGATGCTGCTCGATAAATGAATTTTCAGACAAAGGGCAGATAGTGTTAATATTGTTCCGTGAAGTGGTGTTTGTTACATTATAATAAATTAAGTTGACTATTGTAGTGGATAGTTTGTATGTACTTATTACATAATTATATGCTAAAACAATAGAAAACTTTTCCGTGACGAAAAGTAGTCTGACTGTTGCCACTTGCCAAGTCAAGCATTGGAGGAGCGGCGTATGGGACATGAATTGCTGGATTTCTTTAACGTTAACAATATCGAGGTTGCGGTCGGGTTGAGCAGCGAACAGGACTGCCTGTCCACTCCCCGCTATGACGTAAAGCTCAGGAAAGGTGTGCGGGAAGAGTCTTTCGTAATCATGGGAGATCCCGAATCCGAACAGCGGATGATGCCTGAAGATGCTTTCAGAGCCCTTCTCATCAGGATTCAGATGCACGAGAACAGTGCGTGCCTGTCCTCGCCAATGACCCTGCTCTATCGTGAAACCGCTTCAAGGCTGAAGGATCTGCTGGGAAACAACGGCTATTACGATTTCCTCAACATGTCCAGCGTCCGGCGCAAATGCAAGAAAGACAAGTCATTCACTATGAGCAGGCCTGAACTGCGTTATGGGTGACGGAACACCACTGTATTACCGGTAGTGACTTTCAGGGCTGTTTTTTCTATCAGATAATTGTCCTGAATCTCGGAGTCAGCCCTTCCGCACACTTCTTGATAGGTTGACCAAACGGCCGCTTTCCAGCTTTGGAGAGCGGCCGTTTGTTGTTTTGCAGATGCTTCGTTCCGTTCCTTGCTTCTTGATCCCTTGCCCGCAATAATATTCATGCAGCCGGAAGCTTGTATGGCGCCCTCAGGGCCGACAGAAACATTGTTGGTTTCGTACGGCTCTGTACTATAATGATTTTATCGGAAAGCATCGGCAACAGCGCCATGCCGTTCATTGCCCGGTGAGGAAGCTGCTGCGTATCCGCTCAAGAAACATAGTGGTGGCTTTAACGGTTAACCTGAATCCGTGACGCATTCACGCCTTCGACTGCGCGGAACGTCTCGGTTTCTGCATACCGGCGAGATGAGGCGGCACGACGAAGTTCATTCGGAGTGCCATGCATGGTGCGACGTCAGCGGCGTTGAACTCCGACATACTGCTCGCTCGACATTCAGACGTCACGGATTCAGGAGTTAATTTGTGGAGGTGCCAAATGAGAGGCTTTGTGACAGTGTTGCTGTTTACAGCATTACTCTCGGGGTGTGCCCATGTGATCAGCGATGAATCGAGAAACCTGGTTGACCCTTCGATCCCATTCTCCAGGCTCCGCGCGGCCCCCGAATCGTATCGGGGCAAATATGTCATGGTGGGTGGAATGATTGCTTCACTGAAAAATGACAAAGATTCCTCGAAGTTGCTGGTTGTCCAGTCCGCGCTTGACAGCTTTGGTGTCCCCGGGGACGCAGACGCTTCGTCTGAAGGGCGTTTCATGGCGGTCAGCAGGAATTTTCTGGACCCGATGATCTTCAAGCCGGGCAGAAAAGTTACTGTCGTGGGCCAAGTGGAAGGGCAGGAGGTTCTTCCTTTGGGCGACATCAAATATGTGTATCCTGTCTTGCAGATCAGGGAAATCTATCTTGTGCCGAAAGCGGAGCCACGACCTGCATACTATCCGCCATACGGGTACTATGACCCCTTCTGGTGGGGGCCGCCCTATTGGAGGTACCGTTATTATTATCCGTGGTGGTAAAAATTCGCGGGGCAAGGGTTTGATTGTTCCCACTGCATGACTGGCAAGTGCGTAAGAGAAAGGGGCCGGTTCTGATGAGCCGGCCCCTTTTGCGTCCATCAAGTCATTGTTTTGCATGCAATCAACAAATAAACATGTTGATTGTATCAGGATGATCTTCGACGCTATGTGTACTGATTATATTGTGTTATTCATAACCGTTATGGTTTTACTATATAGCGCTAATACTGCTTACGTTAGATGACATAAATCGTAAACATCTTTTGCTGGATCATAAACTTGTGTCTGATCTGCAAGTATTGAAAATAAATAATATGTGCAAAATGAATTATCATATGATGTTTCTTGATGTGTAAAAAATAAAGAGTAAAATAGTATCAAAGAAATAAATGGTATATGTGGTTTTGGTTTTGCTGCTTTGAGCTGTGTTGTTTGATGCGGTTCTGAAGAGCGATTTCAATTGATTGGTGTCGACGGGTATGTCCTGAGATTCAACCATCAGGGGAATCCGGGGGTGTGGAATGGGGTATTCAGCTAATGCAAGGATATGGGAGTCGATTCATGCAATGGCCAGGGCCAGGCGGTATGAATTTCCGCTGGTCTCGGCGCTCAATGCGCAGCACCTGGGAGAGGTGATGGGCACAAGCGTGTGCATGAGCAGAGAGATGGAGGTGGAATACGTTGAGCTCGACCTGAACCTCTACAGTCTGGATGCCGGGATCGAGACTGCCAGGTTGGTGCTGGAGACTGCCGGCGCGCCGGCAGGGTCCGAATTCCGGGTAAGGCGGGACAGCGGTGAACAGGTAATCCGTTTCGGCGTGCAGGAGGGGCTGGCAATTTATCTGGACGGTATCAACCTGCCTGACGAAATCTATGATACCTGCACTTGTGACGGTCTCGCCGTGTTGATTTCCGGGGAGCTGGCATCGGTCGGCGGTGAAATAAGGGGGTCATGGGTCGGACGCTCGGAAACCTCGATTTATATGTACGGTCCGAATGCCGAGCAGATGTTTGCGGCGATAGAGCCGATTTTGACCGTTTATCCCTTGTGCCGGAATGCGCGGGTCGTGATAAGGCATGGTAATCCCGCTCTGAATCCGCGCACGGTGAAACTTCCCGAAAATCCAGGGATTGACGCAGCGCGGATGATTTTCAGGGGCGGGCAGCACGGCACCGGGTAGGCCCTTTCCGTTGAAGACGGAAAATTCCATGAACCGGCTGGAGTGCCAGACAGTGATTGCGCGCACGGGACGCTAGCTCTGCGCAACTCGGCCACATCATATCATTTGACTGTCCTGCCTTATTGTACGCACCTTTCAGCGGACAAAAAATGCGGTATAGTGTATACGAGTAGTGGAGATGGCCCATCGCGCCATTCTTCCCTTCTCCAACCTTCGTTTGAGGGGTGTATCTTGGAAATCAGGACTTACAGCGCGGCTGAACTGCCGCTCAGGAACGGCAGGGTCTACCATCTGGACCTTGCGCCGGAGGAACTGGCTTCCGATATCATACTGGTCGGGGATCCGGACCGGGTACCGTATCTTGCCGATGAGTTTTTCTCAGTCCGGGAAACGGACAGGTGCAACCGCGGGTTTCGCACCATTACGGGTCTGGTGAGGGAGACGGGCAGGCGGGTTACCTTCACGACTTCCGGCATAGGAACGGCTTCGACTGAAATAGTTCTCAACGAGTTGGTCGCGCTCAATGAATTCGATCTGGTGAAGCGCAGGAGGAAGAAATCGTTCGAACCCCTGACCATCGTGCGGATCGGCACCTGCGGCGGCCTCCAGCCTGAAACGGACCTTGGGACCCTTATCGTAACGGACTACGGTATCGGTCTCGACAATACAGGGTTTTTTTATGATGCACCACTTCCTGATGCAGAATGCGGCCTGCTGGAAAGAAGGGTCAGGAGCCAGGTCGAGGATGCCGTTGCCGATGATGTGCGTTTCCGCGGAAGGTTCAACCCCTATGCCGCCCGGGCCGATGTGCGGTTAAGGGTAGCTCTGGAGCGTGAAGCGCTCCACCTCGGCGTTCCCTGCAAAAGGGGGGTTACGGTGACCAGCCCCGGTTTTTTTGCCGAGCAGGGACGGCCTATTGGCCGGGTTTCCCCAACGATTCCGAACCTCGTTGATGTCCTTGCGGCAATTGACACAGGAATTGCCGGGCTCAAGATCGAGAACATCGAGATGGAGGCGAGCTTTCTCCTCCATTTTTTCGGCGCAATCGGTTACCGGGCAGGAGTGGTGTGCGCCGTCATAGACAAACGCCAGGAAGGGGTGTTCCTGACGGAATACCGGGATTCGGTCAGAGGCGCGGCTTGGGTCGCCCTGAGGGCTTTCAATGCTCTCCGTCCCTCCCAACTCTGAAACATTTTACTTGTTTATTCTGATCCGGAGATAGACATTCATGACGAACGAAGATCTTACCAGGATACGTTCCTGGTTTGCCGGTTATTGCCGGTCCTTCGATTCCCCTGACGAGGAAGAGCGGAAGAACATGCTCCTGAAGGAAGACCATACCCACCGTGTGTGCGCGAATGCCATCCGTGTCGGTGCGGACGAGGGGCTTTCCGGCGGTGATCTATTCCTTGCTGAAGCAGCTGCGTTGCTGCACGATGTGGGAAGATTCGAGCAGTACCGCCAGTATCGCACGTTCCGCGACAGCATTTCCGTGGATCATGGCGCATTCGGGGTCGAAATACTTCTGGACAGCGATATCCTCGCGGGATTCGATCCACGGGACAGACGGATAGTCATATCCTGTGTGGAGAGCCACAACTGTTTCAAGCCGCGGAAAAGGATCCCCGGCGAGGTCCTGGCTTTCCTGAACCTGGTCAGGGATGCGGACAAGCTTGATATCTGGAGGATATTCGCCGACTATTACCGGACGCCGGCCGATGAACGCTCACAGGCAGTCGGGCAGGGATTGCCCGACAAGCCCCGTTGCTCTTCCCGGATCTGCGAAAAAGTCATGCGGCGGGAACCAGTCCGTCTCTCGTCGGCGCGCACTCTGAACGACTTCAAACTGGTGCAGCTTTCATGGATATTCGACATGGCTTACCCTTCGTCTTTCCGCTTGCTCCTGGAGAGGGATCATATAAACGGCATTGCTGCGACTCTGCCGACTGATCAATCCGTAGCGGCGGCAGTTGATGCGGTCAGAAAATATGCCGGAGAACGGGCCGTGGGAGAGTCTCGCGCATTTCCACATGGAATGGCGGGGTGATCCGACGGGGAAGGATTCGGCCGATTTCGGATTGGAGGATTAGCATAATTTTATCATTAAATTGACTTTCGCGGTCAATTGTATATACTGCCAGGGTCACGATTTCGCAAGGGAGGAAATTTGTCCATGAAAATCAGCCATTTGCTATTCCTTCCCGCCCTCGTTGCGTTCATGGGCTGTACGACGGTCAGCAGCATATCAAAACCGGGATTCGAAATGGGCCGCTGCAAGAGGATCGCGGTTGCCGGTTTCCACTACACCTCACCGACTCCGCGGACGGATGTCGGAGATTTCATGGCCTTGGGCCTTGTGAAGCGCGGTTACGTTGTGGTCGATTCCAGCAGCCTTTCTCCGGTGATCAGTCAGGACGAACTTTATGAGTCGGGCCTGACGCCCGAGATCAAGGGAAAGCTGAAAGCGCTGGGGGTCGATGCCCTGGTCATGGGAACGGTCGTTGATGAAAGCTGTTCGATGGCCGGCGGGGGTGAGGCTGTGCTTGCTCCCTACAGGAAAAGCCGCTGTACATCAACGGTGCTGGTGAAGATGATCGAGCCGTCCACCGGTGAACTGCTCTGGGGTGCGACTGCCACTGAAACCAGGGAAGCTGTCGGCATGACGGAGGACAGGATTTCCATGATGGCAGTGGAATCGATCGATACTGTCATTCCCGAACTTTGCCTGGAACCCCAGTGCAAGAAATGACAGGGCGGGGCGGACCTGTTCATGGCCCGTATGCGAAAAACCTTGACAGAAACGTAATTAGAAAGCTATAAGTATTCAAATAGGGCCGGTAATGCAACCGGCTCTCCGCAGTTGTTTTTCAACAGCCTGGCAAAGGACGGCAAGCACTCTGCATATACAGGCCATGTCATGAATTTCTTCACACGGGATCAAATAGCATCATACTTGAGGATTGACAAGGAGCTGGTGATCATTTTTCTCCTGATCGCCATCACGGCCATCATATTCTTTTTCGTATCCAACCAGAGGGCATTCCTCAATTTTTTCTACCTTCCCGTACTGCTCGGCGCCTATTTTTACGGCAGGCGCTATGCGACACTGTCAGCGTTTTTTTCCATAATTCTCATTTCCGGGGTTGCCTGGTTTTCCCCCGACAGTTTCAGTTTCAACGGGACCGACCGGTTTTACCGGTGGCTTGACATCGCTACATGGGGAGGATTCCTCCTGATCGCAGGTTATCTCATGGGGCTTCTTTACGATAAGAAGGTCCATGCGGCGAGGGAGATCAACAAGACCTACCAGGGTATCATCGAGATGCTTTCTCTACTGATAGACTCGGTTGACCAGCATACCCACAGCCATTCCTACCGGGTTTCCGTCGTTGCAGAGAAAATTGCCCGGGCCATGGGCTGCTCTGACCGCGAGGTGGAAGACATCAGGATCGCCGCACTGCTCCATGACCTGGGCAAAATCGGTGTGAGCCGCGAAATCCTGGAGAAAATCGGCAGGCTGACCAGCAGCGAGCGTGACCAGGTAAAGAAGCATACCACTAAGGCCGTGCGCTTCCTGGAGCCTGTTGGCGGAAGGGTCACGGACCTTCTCCCGATCATACTCGGTCATCACGAAAAATACGACGGGAACGGCTACCATGCCCTCATCGGAGAGACCATACCGCTGGGAGCCCGCATCATCGCCGTTGCGGATGTCTATGATGCGCTTACTTCCGACCGGCCCTATCGTCAGGCCATTCCTCCTTTCCAGGCAAGGAATGAAATCGTGGCCAACTCGGGAACTCACTTCGATCCGCGGGTAGTGAGAGTATTTGAGGCCATTTTCCCCACACTTGACGGCGTGGGGTCGCCATTTGCCAGAGTTCTGGGCGCCTGAACCCGTCTTTGTCGGCCCGTTCGGGGAAATTCACCCAAAATTGTATTGACAAAAAAGCCCAGAGCGGTTTATATATTTTCATTCCCCGTTTATCGCCTGTATTTTTACCCCGTTGGTACCCCCAAACCTTTTACTTTACGCTGCATCAAATTGACAGCGTACCTTTGATTGCATTGTGCCGGTACTCCATGAACAATAACTTCATCAATCACATCGAATCCGTACTGCCGGGGGATACCCCTGATGGCTCCGTCCATTCAGGGTGATGGGATGTATTTACATTTGTACTCTTTTTTTTCTTCAGAAAGTGTTTTCATATGCCGAACATTCCTCTCAGGATTCCTTCCGCTGATGCAGCCGGGGTCGCTCGAAGTCTGATAATGACGGAACAGTTGAAAAATACAATAAATTAAGTCGCCTGGCGACTCAAACGGACAACCGGCCATGCCGGGCGGTATGGGTCCTGATATTAACGTGCATAAAAGCATGCAGGAGCACAAATGAATTTACAAGAACTTAAAAGCAAAAAGATCAACGAGTTGACCGCAATAGCAAAGGGGCTCAATATCGAAGGCGCGTCAAATCTTCGAAAACAGGACCTGATTTTCGCCATTCTCAATGCGCAGACGGAAAAGAATGGCATGATCTTCGGCGAAGGGGTTCTGGAAACCCTGCCGGACGGATTCGGTTTTCTCAGGGCGCCTGACTACAACTACCTCCCCGGCCCCGACGACATATACGTTTCGCCCAGCCAGATCCGCCGGTTCAACCTGCAGACCGGCGACACCGTGTCCGGCCAGATCCGGCCGCCCAAGGAGGGCGAGCGGTACTTTGCGCTGCTCAAGGTGGAGACGGTCAACTTCGAACCGCTGGAAGGGATCCGCGACAAGGTTCTGTTCGACAACCTGACTCCTCTTTACCCGATGGAGAAGCTGAAAATCGAGACCACCCCGGACAACATGTCCACCAGGGTGATGGACCTGATCGCTCCCATAGGAAAAGGCCAGCGCGGACTCATCGTGGCGCCGCCCCGCACCGGGAAAACGATGCTGATCCAGAACATCGCCAACTCCATTGCAACGAATCACCCGGAAGTATATCTTATAGTACTGCTGATAGACGAACGTCCTGAGGAAGTCACCGACATGCAGCGTTCCGTCAACGGCGAAGTCGTATCGTCCACATTCGACGAGCCGGCCGCACGACATATCCAGGTGGCGGAGATGGTCATAGAAAAGGCAAAGCGGCTGGTAGAGCACAAGCGTGACGTGGTCATTCTCCTGGATTCCATCACCAGGCTTGCCCGTGCCTACAATACTGTCATTCCGCCTTCGGGAAAGGTACTGTCCGGCGGCGTGGATTCCAATGCCCTGCACAAGCCGAAGCGCTTTTTCGGCGCGGCCCGCAACATAGAGGAGGGAGGCTCCCTCACCATAATCGCAACCGCTCTGGTGGATACGGGCAGCAAGATGGACGAGGTAATCTTCGAAGAATTCAAGGGAACCGGCAACATGGAACTGCACCTGGACCGCAAGCTGGTGGAGAAGAGGGTGTTCCCCGCCATCGACATGAACAAGTCCGGCACCAGGAAAGAGGAGCTTCTCATCGACAAGGCTTCTCTCAACCGTATCTGGATCCTGCGCAAGGTCCTTCATCCCATGAATGTGGTGGACAGTATGGAATTCCTTCTGGACAAGCTTTCGGAGACGAAGTCGAACCGGGATTTTCTCGATTCCATGAACAGGTGAAAAAACACTTGATAAATTCAGACGGAGATGCTAAAGTTCTAAACTTCTGAAGACACTGCCGCGATGTCCCCGCAGTGTGCTGTGCTCAAGGAGGAAGCAATGAAAGAGGGAGTCCACCCGAAATATTCCGAGGTAACGGTCAAATGTATGTGCGGAAACACGTTCCAGACCCGTTCCACCAAAGCCGAAATTACGACGGAGATCTGCTCCGCCTGTCACCCTTTCTTTACCGGTAAGCAAAAGCTTATCGACACCGCAGGCCGCGTCGAAAGGTTCAAGAAAAGATACGGCATGTAACAGGCTTGAGGCCCGCGGATGCAAAGAAAGGGGATTTTGTCCATGGCGAAATCCCCTTCTCTGTTTCCGCTTCCGTCTGATGGCATCCCGTCATTTTTTCCTGAAGGACAACAATGAAGGTCACCCTCATCCATCACACTCCCAATCCGGAGCAGGCGGTCGCCCTGGCGGCACGCCTTTGCTATTCCCCGGTTTCCATCGAAGACCTGCAGGAACGCCTTTCCGGGAGCGACATAGACGGTTTCCTGGGGAAAATACTCCGTCTGGGGCATCTGTCGGTGCTCGAGCATGCTTCTTTCACTTTCGGCATCGAGGGTATTTCACGGGTGACCACGCACCAGTTGGTGCGCCACCGGATAGCCTCCTTTTCCCAGCAGTCACAACGTTATGTTTCGCACAAGGAAATGTTCGAGGTGGTGGTTCCCCCGAGCGTTGGCGGCAATCCCTCGCTGGCGGAACGGTTCCTTGCCCAGGTGCGGGAGATTCACCGGTTGTACGGGGAAATGGTGGAGGCTGGTATCCCTGCTGAAGACGCCAGGTATCTCCTTCCCAATGCAACGGAGACCAAGATCATCGTCACCATGAATGCCAGGGAGCTGCTCCATTTCTTCCAGTTGCGGTGCTGCGAAAGGGCCCAGTGGGAGATACGCGAAATGGCCATCGGGATGCTCAGGCTGGCGCGGCGCGCGGCGCCAGCCATCTTCCGGGCCGCAGGCCCTGGTTGTCTGGGCGGCAAATGCCCCGAAGGAAACATGACCTGCGGCAGAATGTCCGAGGTCAGGAGTTTTTTCGAGGCGCTGCAGTAGTTTTCAAGGCCTTACAGCTTGGCGACATATGAGGAGCACATGGAAAAGATAAACATCGGCGGACAGGCGGTCATAGAGGGTGTCATGATGCGGGCTCCCCGCTCCATGGCCATTGCGGTGCGCCGCCCGAATGGGGAAATCGTGGTGAAACGGGACAGGGTTGTTCCCCTTGCCGATCGGTTCCCGTTGCTCAAGTTTCCCGTTGTACGCGGTGCGGTTGCGCTTTTCTCGTCGCTCCTCATCGGTTTGAAGGCTCTCAGCTTTTCCGCGAACGAGGCCGCTGCGGAGGGGGAGGAGAAGGAGGAAATCAGCGCGCTGGCCATGGGCGGGACCATGGCTGTCGCCCTTCTTTTCGGCATTCTGCTCTTCTTCATCCTGCCGCTCTACATGACCAAGCTGCTGGTACCCGTCATAGGCGATTCCAACCTGGTCTTCAACCTGGTGGACGGACTGATCCGCGTGGCTGTGTTCCTTCTGTACATTTATTCCATCTCGCGCATGAAGGACATTCAGCGGGTTTTCCAGTATCACGGCGCCGAACATAAGTCTATCTTCGCTTTCGAGGCCGGAGAGGAGCTGACGGTGGAGAACGTGAAGGTTTACAGCCGGCTCCATCCGCGGTGCGGAACCAGTTTCCTGCTTATAGTCATGCTGGTCAGCATCCTGGTTTTTTCCCTGATTCCGAAGATCTGGCCCTTCTATCTGAAAGCCGGGTCGAGGGTAGTGCTGCTGCCCCTCATTGCCGGCATTTCCTACGAATGCCTCAAGTGGAGCGCGAAGCATGAGAATTCCCGGCTGGTGCGGTTTCTCATCGCGCCCGGGCTTGCGCTGCAGCGGCTGACGACCCGGGAGCCGGATGAAGGGCAGCTTGAGGTTGCCATCCGTTCCATGGAAGAAGCCCTGGAGGAAAACGGCGGGCACAAGGATGACCGGCTGGTGGTGTAGATGGCCGTAAAAAATAATGACTGATTCCTCTTGCGGAAGATAAGGTTTGAATATGCTGGAAAAAATAGAAGAACTGGAAAGACGTTACCAGGAGTTGGAGTCACTCCTTTCCGACCCGGCAGTGCTCGGCAACCAGGCGGAGTTCCGGCGGCTGAGCAAGGAGCACTACGACCTGTCGGCACTGGTGGCCGCATATCGCGATTACAAGAAGATAGTTGCCGAAATGGATGGCAACCGGCAGCTCCTGGAAGAATCCGACCCGGAGATCCGGGAGATGGCCGAGGCCGAACTGAAAGAACAGGCGGGCCAGAGGGAGAAACTGGAGGAGGATATTAAATTCCTGCTGCTGCCCAAGGATCCCAACGACGACCGGAGCGTGGTCCTGGAAATCAGGGCCGGAACCGGTGGCGAAGAAGCTGCCCTGTTTGCCGGCGACCTGTTCAGGATGTATTGCAGGTTCGCGGAAAACCACCGCTGGAAGGTGGAGATCATTTCCGCTTCCGAGTCGGACATGGGGGGCTTCAAGGAGGTCATCGCGCTGGTTGAGGGGCAGGGTGTCTATGCCAGGCTCAAGTACGAGTCCGGTACCCACCGGGTTCAGCGGGTTCCCGACACCGAGGCCCAGGGCCGAATTCACACCAGCGCCTGTACCGTTGCGGTGCTTCCGGAAGCCGAGGACATCGATATTGACATCAATCCGGCGGACCTGAAAATCGATGTCTACCGTTCTTCGGGTGCGGGCGGCCAGCACGTCAACACTACCGATTCCGCTGTGCGTATAACTCACCTCCCGACCGGCATCGTGGTGGCGTGCCAGGAGGAGCGGAGCCAGATCAAGAACCGCTCCAAGGCCATGAAGGTCCTGAAGTCGCGCATGCTCGATGTCATGCAGAGCGAGCAGGACGCGAAAATGGCGGCGGACCGCAAGCAGCAGGTGGGGAGCGGCGACCGGAGCGAGCGCATCCGGACCTACAATTTCCCCCAGGGGCGGATGACCGACCATAGGATCGGCCTGACCCTGTACCGCCTGGACGCCATAATGGCCGGGGACATCGGCGAGATCGTCGATGCCCTGCGGGCTCACTACCAGATGGAGGCGCTCAAGTCGCAGAGCGAGGCGGCTTAAAAGCAGGCACGAGGCGATAGGCGATAGGCAATAGGTGAATGACAAAAGGCCTTGAACCCTGTAAGGTTTATTGCAACCTGCCGGTTTTTAGGATTTTACCTCATGCCCATTGCCCACTGCCTAGAGCCTGTTTTTATGATTTTTCCTATAGCCCATTGCCTATAGCCTAGCGCCTGGTTTGCCTATGACCGATATTTGGACGACATTGAAGGTCCTCAACTGGACCAAGGGCTACCTGGCTGAGAAGGGGGTGGAGAACTCCCGTCTCGAGGCTGAATGGCTGCTGTGCGCCGCTCTGGGCATGGACCGGGTCGGACTTTACGTCAACTTCGACAAGCCGTTGAGCACTACGGAACTTGCCGCGTGCCGCTCGCTGGTCTCCCGGCGCGCCAAACGTGAGCCGCTCCAGTACATCCTGGGCAGCCAGGATTTTTACGGTCTCGATTTTGAAGTTGCGCCGGGGGTGCTGATTCCCCGACACGACACCGAGACTCTGGTGCAGGAGGCAGCAGCAAGGTGCCCGCAGGCAGGCAAGGTGCTTGACATCGGAGTGGGCAGCGGCTGTATTGCCGTGGCCCTGGCAAAGTCGCTTCCCGGTATCGAGATGACGGGAAGCGACTCTTCGACAGCGGCCCTGGATCTTGCGGCACGCAATGCCGATCGTCACGGCATCAGGCTGACGCTTGTACACGGCTCTCTGTTCGAGCCTTTCCAGGGGAGGACGTTCGATCTCATTGTTTCCAATCCGCCCTATATCCCCACGGCCGACCTGGGCACGCTCCAACCCGAGGTGAGAGACCATGAGCCGCGGCAGGCGCTGGACGGCGGTTTGGACGGCCTGGATTTCTATCGCCTGATCATCCCGGAGGCCCTTGGTCATCTCGATACCGGCGGATGGCTGCTGCTGGAGATCGGCATCGGCCAGGCGGCAGACGTTATCGGGCTGTTTGAAACGACCGGTTTTTTCACGGAAATTTTTTCCGCCAGGGATCCCGGCGGAATTGAACGTGTCATAGGCGGAAGGAAAATATAGGGCCGGCTTCATCCTGCCCTTGGTTTAACTCATCAGGCGGAAAACAGCAGGGAACCACCCCATCGATAAAGAGGTAATGCAGTGGACAAATTAATCATCAAGGGAGGGAAGCGCCTGGCCGGGGATATTATGGTCAGCGGCTCCAAGAATGCCTCCCTTCCCATATTCATAGCGACCATCCTGGCGCCCGGCGCCCATGAGATCCGCAACGTGCCGTTCCTCCGCGATATCAACACCACCATAAAAGTTCTGGAAAGCCTGGGCGCAACCATCGAAGGGAACGGCAACGTCGTCAGGATAGATACTGCGGGCTTGAACCGCCATGAGGCAACCTATGACCTGGTAAAGACCATGCGCGCGTCGGTCCTGGTTCTTGGCCCCCTCCTGGCGCGCTTCGGCAAGGCAAGGGTATCGCTGCCGGGCGGCTGCGCCATCGGAGCGCGCCCCATCAATCTCCATCTGAAGGGGTTGGAAGCCCTTGGCGCTGAAATCACCCTCGAACACGGTTACGTGGAGGCGAGGGCGCGCAGGCTCAAGGGTGCAAGGATCAATTTCGATGTTTCCACTGTCGGCGGGACCGAGCAGCTGATGATGGCCGCGGCGACTGCCAAGGGTGAGACGATTCTGGAGAATGCCGCACGCGAGCCTGAAATTACCGACCTGGCGGAAATGCTCACCGGCATGGGGGCCAGGATTGACGGCGCCGGGACCGACACGATCCGGATCAGCGGCGTGAGCGAACTGCAGCCGGTGGTCCACACGGTAATGCCCGACAGGATAGAGGCCGGCACGTTCATGACCGCGGCCGCCATAACCGGGGGTGACGTCCGCATTCACGGCATGCGGCCGGATCATCTAGACGCGCTCATTTTCAAGCTCCTGGATGCCGGAGTCGAAATCACCCACAAGGACAAGGTGGTTCGGGTGAAGGGCCCGCGCAAGATCAGGAGCGTCAACTTCAAGACCAGGCCCTATCCCGGCTTCCCCACCGACATGCAGGCCCAGATGATGGCCCTCATGACGGTGGCCGACGGTACCAGCATGATCAGCGAGAACATCTTCGAAAACAGGTTCATGCATGTTTCCGAACTGCTCCGTTTTGGGGCCGACATTTTCATCGAGGGCAACAGCGCCATGGTGAAGGGGGTGCGCAAGCTTTCCGGCGCACCGGTCATGGCAACCGACCTCAGGGCTTCGGCCTCTCTCATCCTGGCAGGGCTTGCCGCCGACAACACGACCGAGATTTCCCGGATCTACCATCTCGATCGCGGCTATGAGGCGATCGAGAAAAAACTGGCCGGGCTGGGCGCGGACATAACAAGGGTCAAAGAAGGATAGAAACAGGCGATAGGCGATAGGCGATAGGCAATAGGCAATAGGCAATAGGCAATGGGCGATAGGCGATAGGCAATAGGTGAAAGGTGAAAAAAGCTGTAAATCCCTTCAAATTTGCTGCCATGTGCCTGATTTATAGACTGTATTCATTGTCTTGAGCCTGATTTTGAGCTTTTTCCTATAGCCCATTGCCTATAGCCTATTGCCTGATTTCAAGGTATAAAATGAGCGATTTCATAACCATAGCCATACCCAAGGGCCGCATCCTCCAGGATTCCGTGGCCCTGTTCAAGAAGATCGGCATCAACTGCGAGGAGCTTCTTTCCGACACCCGCAAGCTCGTTTTCGAGGACCCGGTCCAGAAGATGCGCTACATGATCGTTCGCGCGACCGATGTCCCCACCTATGTGGAATACGGATGCGCCGACCTGGGCATCGTGGGCAAGGACACCCTCATGGAGCAGGAGAAGGACCTCTACGAGCCTCTCGACCTGAAGTTCGGCTATTGCCGGCTGGTCGTGGCCGAACCTGCCGAGCTTTCGCGGGTCGACGACCCGGCGAGCTGGGCCAACATCCGTATTGCCACCAAGTATCCCAATGTGACGGAAAAATATTTTGCCGGCAAGGGCGTTCAGGTGGAGATCATCAAACTCTACGGCTCGATAGAGCTGGCGCCGCTGGTGGGCCTGTCCGAGCGTATCGTGGACCTGGTTTCCACCGGGGAAACCATGCGTCAGAATGGCCTCGTGGAAGTGGACACCATTGCGGAGATAACCTGTCGGCTGATAGTGAACCGGGCCAGCCTGAAGACCAGGCACAAGAGGATATCCGAAATCCTAGAAGGACTGGAAAAAGTTTTGTGATCGTCTTTTTCTTATATCACACTTCACGGGAAGATTTGGGTTGGTAACCCTTCTCCATTAGGGAGAAGGTGCCCTGAAAGGGCGGATGAGGGGTGGTTACTTCTATAACTGTCATGGTTGCGGGTCCGTATGAACTGCGCCGGAAACGGATTGCCAATGAAATTTCTTGATATGCGGGATGCCGGTTTTGAAGAACAATTCGCCGGCATTCTTTCCCGCGGCGAGCAGGTGGTCAAAGAGGTCGAGGCTGCGGTCCTGGAGATCATCGCCGATGTCCGCTCTCGTGGCGATGCCGCTCTGCTGGACTATACGAAGCGCTTTGACTGTCTCGACACGGATGCCGCGGGGCTGCTCATTACCGCTGACGCCATTGATCGCGCCTTTGCCGCAGTGAGCGAAGAGGATATCGCCACGCTCAGGCTGGCTGTGGAGCGTGTGACCCGCTTCCATGAGAAACAGAAGCAGAAGAGCTGGCTTGACACCGGGGAGGACGGAATCCTCCTGGGGCAGAAGGTCACCCCCCTGGAGCGGGTCGGCATCTATGTCCCGGGCGGAAAGGCGAGCTATCCCAGCAGCGTGATAATGAATGCCGTGCCGGCGCGGGTGGCCGGGGTGTCCGAGATCATCATGGTTGTCCCCGCTCCCGGCGGCGAGATCAATCCCCATGTCCTGGTTGCCGCACGCCTCTCCGGTGTGGACCGGATCTTCCGCATCGGCGGCGCCCAGGCGGTAGCCGCGCTCGCGTACGGAACCGATACGATTCCCCGGGTGGACAAGATCACCGGTCCCGGTAACATTTATGTGGCAACGGCAAAGAAGCTGGTGTTCGGCCAGGTGGGGATCGATATGATCGCCGGTCCCAGCGAGATTCTGGTTATCAATGACGGCAGCGGCTCGCCGGTCCATGTGGCCGCGGACCTTTTGTCCCAGGCGGAACACGATGAACTGGCCTCGGCGATGCTTATCACCACTGACCGTGAATTCGGCGAACGGGTGGTGGCTGAGGTGGAGCGGCAGCTCGGTCTGCTCAAGCGCGGGGAGATCGCACGCAAATCCTGGAACGAATACGGGGTCGTCATGGTGGCGGCTTCGCTCAAGGAGGCGATCGGTTTTTCCAACCGCCTTGCGCCGGAACACCTGGAACTGGCGGTTGCCGACCCCTTCGAGATCCTGCCTGCCATCCGCAACGCCGGCGCCATTTTTCTCGGCCATTACACTCCTGAGTCCGCGGGCGATTACCTTGCAGGTCCGAACCATACACTCCCAACCGGCGGCACAGCCCGGTTCTTCTCCCCTCTGTCAGTGGACGATTTCATCAAGAAGTCGTCGCTCATCTATTTTTCCCGGGGGGCGCTCGACAGGCTCTCCAGCGATATCATTCGCCTGGCCGGGCTGGAGGGCCTGGATGCCCACGGCCGCTCGGTCAGCGTCAGAATGACAGAAAGGAAGGAACCATGAACCTTCTCCGTCCGAACATAGCATCCATGGCTGGATATGTGCCCGGCTTCCAGCCTCCCGATGGGGAGGTGTTCGTCAAGCTGAATTCAAACGAGAACCCCTATCCGCCTTCACCGGCCGTGGTCGCGGCGATCCTCGACGAACTGGGAAAAGACGGCGCTTCTCTGCGCAAGTATCCTAGCGCTTCCAGCCGGAATCTACGCGAGATCGCCGGCCGGCTGTACGGTTTCGATCCTGAATGGGTCATCATGGCCAACGGCTCGGACGAGGTGCTCAACAACCTGATCCGGGCCTGCGCGGGCGAGGGGGATGAAATAGCATATGTGCATCCCTCCTATTCATATTATGTGACCCTTGCGGAGGTGCAGGGCGCGCGGGTCAGGACCTTCGGGTTGACTGATGATTTCCGTATCGCCGGATTCCCGGAAAAGTATGAAGGAAAGGTATTCTTCCTCACCACCCCCAATGCGCCCCTGGGGTTCGCCTTTCCCCTCGACTATATCGACGAGCTGGCAACCCGCTGTGAGGGAATCCTGGTGGTCGACGAAGCATACGTGGATTTTGCGGACTGCAATGCACTTGATCTTCTGAAAAAACATGAGAACATGGTGGTGACCCGGACCCTGTCCAAGAGCTATTCCCTTGCCGGGATGCGGCTCGGACTGGCCATCGCCCGCCCCGCGCTCATCCAGGCCCTTGACAAGATCCGCGACCACTACAACCTGGACCGCCTCGCCCAGGCCGCCTGCGGCGCGGCCCTCCTGGACCAGGACTACTTCCGCGACTGCATCCGCAAGGTCCGCGAGTCCAGGGAGTGGTTCTCCACCCGGTTGCGGGGGCTCGGCTTCGACGTGTTGCCGTCCCAGGGCAATTACGTATTTGCCTCACCGCCGGACCGGGATGCGAAACGTGTCTATGAAGGCCTGTTCCAGCGCCGCATACTGGTGCGCCACTTCACCGATCCGCTCCTTGCCCACGGCCTCCGCATCACCATCGGCACGCGGGAGGAGATGGAACAAACCGTTTCCGCAATCAGGGAAATCAGCTGATCACACAAGGAGGATTCCATGCCAAGAACCGCCGTTGTGGAAAGAGTGACCAAGGAAACCCGCATCAGGCTCTCCCTCGGACTTGACGGCAGCGGTGAGTCCAAGGTCTGCACCTCGGTGCCTTTCCTGGATCACATGCTGGACCTGTTTTCCCGGCACGGCCTGTTCGATCTCCAGGTGGAGGCCCAGGGGGATATCGACATCGACTTTCACCACACCGTGGAGGATATCGGGATTGTTCTGGGCGAAGCATTGAAACGTGCCCTTGGCGCCAAGGAAGGCATCAGCCGTTACGGCCATGCAACGGTGCCGATGGACGAAACCCTTGCTTCCGCGACCATCGATCTGTCCGGCCGCCCTTACCTGTGCTTCAACGTGCCGCTTCCCAAGGTGAAGATCGGGGAGTTCGACGTGGAGCTGGTGAGGGAGTTTTTCCAGGCTTTCGCGAATTCCGGCAGCCTGAATCTCCACGTGAACCTGAAATATGGCGAGAATGTGCACCACATCGTGGAGGCGTGCTTCAAGGCCTTTGCCAGGGCGCTGGACGGGGCCACCCGCCCGGATCCGAGGGTAACGGGTGTCCTCTCCACCAAGGGGCAACTGTAACAGGCTGTTGAAAAACTATTGCGGAGTCCGTCTGCGGCGTTGCGCGGTGCTCACACCCTCGCCTATCTAAGTGATATGTCTCGGGTGCTGCGCTCGGTGCGCCTTGCATCCGAACTTCCTCATGACGTTTTTGAACAGCCTGTCAGAGTGGGCGGAAATCAAATTTCAGAGGCCTTTATGATAGCGATAATCGATTACGGCATGGGCAACCTGCGCTCGGTGCAGAAGGCCTTCGAGAAGGTGAGCCTCGATGCCAGGGTCACTGCGGACCCCAAGGTGGTGCTGGAGGCGGAACGTGTAGTTCTGCCCGGTGTCGGCGCTTTTCGGGACTGTATCAGGAACCTGGAGGAAGGCGGGTTCATTGAACCGATCCTGAGGGTGATCCGGGAGGGCCGGCCTTTCCTGGGCATCTGTCTGGGTCTCCAGTTGCTTTTCACGGAAAGCGAGGAATTCGGGCTGCACCGCGGGCTGAATGTCATTCCGGGCAGGGTGCTGCGTTTTCCCGACGGCATGAAGGAGGGGAACGAAGATCTCAAGGTTCCACACATGGGCTGGAACCAGCTCTCCATCAGGCGCCGCCCGCCGGCCCTTGCCGGGATCCCGGACGGCTCGAATTTCTATTTCGTGCATTCCTATTACGTCAAGCCGGATGATCCCTCCGTGGTTGCGACCACGACGGATTACGGCGGAGAGTTCTGTTCTTCCGTATGGAAGGACAACATCGTCGCCACCCAGTTCCACCCGGAAAAGTCCCAGGAAAAGGGGCTCGCCATTCTGAAAAACTTTGGAGAGATGAAATGATCGTTATCCCGGCCATAGACCTGAAGGACGGTCGGTGCGTCCGCCTGGAGCAGGGGCTCATGGAGCGAGACACGGTTTTTTGCGACAGCCCTGCCGGGCAGGCGCGTGCCTGGCAGGACCAGGGAGCGGAACTGCTCCACATCGTCGATCTCAACGGCGCCTTTGCCGGCGAGCCGAGGAACCGTTCCTCCATCGAGGAAATCGTAGGGACGGTTTCCATCCCCACCCAACTGGGCGGGGGAATCCGGGACCTTGAAACAATCGAAGCGTACCTGTCCCTCGGCATAGGAAGAGTCATCCTGGGCACTGCCGCCCAGCGGAACCCCAAGCTGGTGGAGGACGCATGCCGCCGTTTCCCCGGACGGATCGTGGTCGGCATAGACGCGAAAAACGGCATGGTCGCGGTCCAGGGATGGGCCGAGGTGACCGGCGTGACCGCCCGGGAGTTGGCATCCCGGTTCGAGGGGTATGGGGTCGCAGCCATCATTTACACGGACATCGCCCGGGACGGCATGCTGAGCGGACCCAATATCGATGCCACCCGGGAGCTGGCTGAAGCCATATCCATCCCCGTGATCGCATCGGGAGGGGTGTCCACCCTGGCCGACATAACAAACCTTATGGCCATTGAAGCCAGCGGAGTGACCGGGGTCATTACCGGCAAGGCCTTGTACACCGGGGCGTTCAGTTTGGCCGATGCCATTGCGCTCACGAAGAAATGATTGAACTGAGCATGACCCATAGGGTTTTGTAGGGGCACCCCCCTGTGGGTGCCCTTTATTTCGGCAGGCACAGGTGCTTGCTCCTAACAAAATTACCGGAGAAAGTCGATGCTGACCAAGCGAATAATTCCCTGTCTGGACGTGAAGGGGGGGCGGGTGGTAAAAGGGGTGCAGTTCCTGGAGCTGCGCGACGCCGGAGATCCTGTGGAAATTGCCGAAATCTATGACCGGCAGGGCGCCGACGAGCTCACCTTTCTCGATATCACGGCATCATCGGACCAGCGGGACATAATAATCGAAGTAGTCCGCCGGACAGCCGAGCGTGTCTTCATGCCGCTGACAGTGGGCGGCGGAGTGCGCACTGTCGATGATATCAGACGGCTCCTGAATGCAGGCGCGGACAAAGTTTCCATCAATACCGCCGCGGTTCACCATCCCGAATTCGTCAAGGAGGCAGCGGAGCGGTTCGGATCACAATGCACCGTGGTTGCCATCGATGCCAGACGGGTGCCGGGAGAGGATCGCTGGGAAGTCTATACACATGGCGGAAGGAATGCCACCGGCATAGATGCCGTGGAGTGGGCCCAGCGCATGGAGGAATTCGGCGCGGGCGAGATTCTTCTCACCAGCATGGACTGCGACGGCACTAAGGACGGCTACGATCTTTCCCTGACCCGTACCGTAGTTGACGCAGTTGCTATTCCCGTGATCGCATCGGGCGGAGTGGGAAATCTGGAGCACCTCTATGAAGGGTTCACCGCCGGGGGTGCAAGCGCATGCCTGGCAGCATCGATCTTCCACTATCGGGAGTACACTATCGGCGAAGCCAAGCAGTATCTCAAAGAGAAAGGTGTATCGGTGAGGTCATGATGACAACCGGCGCAAAGGAAACAGGGTGTAACGGCCAAGCCGCTGTTCTCGACGCTCTGTACGGGGTGATACTGGAACGGAAGGCGAATCCTTCCGATTCATCATATACCGTATCACTCTTTCGAAAGGGAATCGACACCATACTGAAGAAAATGGGCGAAGAGGCGATAGAGGTGGTGATCGCGGGCAAGGCAGGAAAACGGGAGGAAATTGTCTATGAGACGGCAGACCTCCTGTATCATCTGCTGGTTCTGCTCGGATTCTATGACATCGAGCCCGAGGAAATCTATGCGGAGCTGCGCAGACGTTTCGGCATTTCGGGGATTCAGGAAAAAGAATCCAGGAAGAAGTGAATTTTATTGGTACAGCAAAAAAACGGCATATTTTTCTTGACAACAGAAAATCCGATGTTATCATGGCTTTTCTTTACATTACCATCCCCTGTCTGCAGTTCGAAGTGACCATATAAGTACAAAATTCCAAATATAGGAGGGAGGGGAATATGGATGCCGGGAGTAAGAGTAAAGGAAACCGAATCGTTTGAGCTTGCACTGAAGCGATTCAAGAAACAATGCGAAAAGGCCGGAATTCTTTCTGAAGTCCGGAAGCGCGAACATTACGAGAAGCCGAGTATCAAGAAGAAGAAAAAGGCAATTGCCGCCCGCAAGCGGGCTTTGAAGAAGCAGCGGAAAATCATGGATTAGGATTTTCCGGTGTCGCTGTAACAAACAGTTGCGAGAGAATTGGCTGTTCCGGGAAACGATGGGACACCTCTTTCGTTACAGTCTTTCAAATACGTAGCTGGAAGGTGGGGGCAATCTGATGATCTGCCCCTTCTTTCACTTTAAGGCTTTCCAGAGAGTGCGGAATGAACCTCGTTGATATCCTGATCTGGGTTGTTTTACTGAGCTTCGCGGTAAAAGGATTCATGAAAGGGCTGGTCAAGGAGGTTTGCTCTCTTCTGGGACTTGTCGCGGGCGGCTGGATTGCCTTTGCCTATTACGGGCCTGTCGCTGCGGCGCTTGGTCCCCATATACACCTACCCCGATTCGTGCTGCCCGTTCTTTCCTTCGGACTGATCTTTGTGACGCTGGGTTTATCCTTCTTTTTTCTCGGGCACTTGCTGACCACATTTTTCAAGATAATTCTTCTCGGCACTGTCAATCGACTGGCCGGCTTGTTCCTTGGTTTGCTGGAGGGGGCTCTCCTGGTAGCCATCGTGATGGGACTTGCCGTTTCCGCGCCCGCGCCGGAAAGATTGAAGAAGCATGTAAGAGGGGCGGCCATGGCCAAACCGTTTGTCGCTTGCGGGAACGGGCTGATCTCATGGTGGAAGTCACCCGGGGAAGAGCGAAAGGAAATGCCGCCGCCACGTTCGAAACGGCCGGTTAGCGGCGGAATGCATCACGATCCGGGGACTGCTTCCCCGCGGGTGGCATGAGATGATTCCTGATGACAAAGTGCGTGAAGTCCGTGAGCGGGCGTCAATACTGGAAATCATATCCGATTACGTAGGTCTGAAAAAGTCCGGTGTCAACTATCTGGGGCTCTGTCCGTTTCATACGGAAAAAACTCCGTCATTCAACGTGAATCCGGCAAAAGGGATTTACCATTGTTTCGGCTGTGGTGTGGGGGGCGATGTCGTAAGCTTCATCATGCGGATTGAAGGCATGGCTTTCCCTGAAGCGGTCCGCTTCCTAGCGCGAAGGGTGGGGGTGGAAATTCCTGACCGGCCGCTTACCCCGGCGGAAAAACGCCGCGTGGACGACCGCGACCGCTTTTTCGAGTTGCATGAAATCGCCGTCAGCCATTACGAGAAGGTGCTGCTGGAGGAGAAAGCCGGAGAGGCGGGACGCAAATACCTGCAGGAAAGGGGCGTTGACGAAGAGACCGCGCGGGCATACCGGCTCGGATTCGCTCCCGACTCCTGGGACAGTTTGGCACGATATTTGGAACGGAAAAGAGTCTCCCTGGAGGATGCCGAGAAAATCGGGCTCCTGAGGAAAAGAGAACGGGGCGGTTATTACGACGGTTTCAGGAACCGGCTGTTGTTTCCCATCACGGACATGCACGGGCACCCGATCGGCTTCGGCGGCCGGGTGCTGGACGATTCACTTCCCAAATACCTGAATTCGCCCGAATCACCCATTTATCGCAAGAGCGAGGTGCTTTTCGGTCTGGGAACGGCAAAACACGCCATAAGGGAGAAGGGGGAGGCCTTCATAGTAGAGGGCTATTTTGACCATCTCGCACTGTTCCGCGCAGGGTTTCGCAATGTGGTCGCCACGTGCGGGACCGCGCTTACCGAGAGTCATCTGAAGCTTTTGAAGCGCTTTGCCGGCAAGGCTTTGCTCCTTTTCGACTCCGACAAGGCCGGGAAAAAGGCTACGCTCAGGGCCATGGATCTTTTCCTGGAAGGAGACTTTCCTGCCTCGGTTGTCCAGATGCCGCCCGATGAAGACCCGGATACCTTTCTTGAACGGTTTGGTGTGGAGTCTTTTATCAAGGTGGTCGGGGAAGCCAGGCCGGTGTTCGAGTTCTTCTTCCGTGACCTTTGCCGTCAGCATGAAATAGGCAGCGTTGAAGGCAAGGTTGCCACATTGTCTGAACTGACTCCCCGTCTGGCAAAGATCGCCGACCAGGTGGAACGGGATCTTTATGTAAGAGAGATTGCACGAGTGCTGGCCATAGAGGAAAACGATGTCAGGAGGAAGATGGGCAGGACGGCGGTTCCCTTTTCTCCTGGCAAAGAGCGCGTGAAAAGAGTTGCCGGCGCAGAGGAAATGCTGCTTTCCCTGATGGGGAAATATACCGAAATCGTCCATCTTGTTGCCGAGTTCGGAACGGAGCGCATTTTCAGCCCTTCCCTGCTGCCGATGGCGGAGGACATAGTGTCCCGGGTAGTTGCCGGGGCGCCTATTGACTGGTCGGAAATCCTCGATAGAGTGGTATCGGGCGAACAGCGCAGCCGGCTTGCCGCTTTGCTGATCGAGGAGGACCATCTCGAAGAGATGGATGTGCGCAAAGCATTCGACCAGTGTTGTCAGACATTGGAGAAAATAGCCCTGAAAGAAATCAGGGAGCTGAGGATGAGGCTGGCACAGACGGATCCCGACAGTGACGAATTCCAGGTGCTGTTGAAGAGGATCGATTCCCTGCGTGCCAGGAAATCCAGAATGACGTGAAAGCAGTATAAAAGATTCGATTGCAGCGATAACGAGGTGAACCGGATGGCGAAAAAGAGCATGGACGAAGTAAAACATCTGATCGACCTGGGAAAAGAGAAGGGCTTTCTGACCTATGACGAGGTCAATGACCTGCTCCCCCCTGACATTGTTTCATCGGACCAGATCGACGATGTGATGAGCATGTTCGGCGAAATGGACATAGAGGTTGTGGACTCGGCCCAGAAGGTCAAGATCCCCAAGGTGAAACTGGACCTGGACGAAGAGGAGGAACTGGAGGGCGAGCAGGACGAGATGGAGTTCGAGCCCGGAGTGCTGGGACGGACAAGCGATCCGGTCAGGATGTATCTCCGCGAAATGGGTTCCGTGTCTTTGCTTACCCGCGAGGGGGAAGTGGAGATCGCGAAACGCATCGAAGAAGGAGACCGTGATGTGGCGCGAGTCATTTACACCACTCCGATTACGGTGAAAGAGGTGGTTTCCCTGGGGGACATGCTGGAGAAGGTCCAGATGTCCGCGGCCGATATCAGCAAAGAGGTTGAAGAGGAAGAGCTGGAGGAGGACGAGGAGGATCTGCAGAAGAGCCGGCTGCTCGGGGTTATCAACGACATACGCGATTGCGATACCAGAATCGAGGAACTCAGGGCCGCGATTGCGGATTCGTCGCTCTCACCGTCCGAACAGGAAAAGGCGCAACTCGAGATGGCCGAGGTAAAAGCCCGGACTGCCGAGTTGCTGAAATCCCTGCGCCTCAAGGACAGGCATATCGAAAGGGTCGCACAGCGCCTCAAGGAACTCGCCGGAAAGGCCGAGCTTCTCATGCGCGAGATAGATGACCTGGGGCGTGCCGCCCGCTTTTCCGGCGAGGAACTGGCGGAGCTGTGCCAAATCATCAGGGGAAACGGCGAAGTGAACCCGGATCTGGTTGCGAGGCTCCATTCCTCGCCCGAGGAGTCGGCCAAAAGGGAAAAAAGAATCAGGTCCGCACTCAGGAAGCTTGACAGGATCGAGCATGAGTCCGGGTTCCAGGCCGTGGAGCTGTCCAAGGAAATCAGGGCCATCGAAGAGGGGGAGCGCAAGGCCAAGGAGGCCAAGTCGGAGCTGGTGGAGGCAAACCTCCGCCTGGTGGTGTCCATTGCCAAGAAATACACCAATCGCGGTCTGCAGTTCCTCGACCTGATCCAGGAGGGGAACATCGGACTGATGAAGGCGGTTGATAAGTTTGAATACCAGCGCGGATACAAGTTTTCCACCTATGCCACCTGGTGGATACGGCAGGCCATAACCCGGGCCATTGCCGACCAGGCCCGGACGATCCGCATCCCGGTGCACATGATCGAGACCATAAACAAGCTGATCCGCACCAGCCGCCAGCTGGTCCAGGAAATAGGACGCGAGCCGTCGCCCGAGGAAATCGCCGAAAGGATGAGCCTGCCGCTGGACAAGGTGCGCAAGGTCCTGAAAATAGCCAAGGAGCCGATTTCGCTGGAAACCCCCATCGGGGAGGAGGAAGATTCCCATCTTGGCGACTTCATCGAGGACAAGGGCGTGGTCTCGCCGCTGGAGGCGGTCATCAAGGCCAACCTTTCGGAGCAGACGGCCCGGGTGCTGTCCAGTCTCACTCCGCGTGAGGAAAAGGTCCTGAGGATGCGATTCGGCATCGGCGAGAAGAGCGATCACACCCTGGAGGAAGTGGGCCAGAATTTTGAGGTCACCCGCGAGCGTATCCGGCAGATCGAAGCCAAGGCGCTGCGCAAGCTGCGGCACCCCAGCAGGAGCAAGAAGCTGAAGAGTTTCGTGGAGTAGACCCACGCACCCGGGCTGCGCCCACCCTCTCCCTTGAGGGCGAGGGTCTTTGTAAGCCGGTTTTCCATCAGAAAGAATGGATGAGAAAAGACAGTACCCTCTCCATTAAGAGAGAGGGTGGCGTGAAACGCCGGGTGAGGGGGTGCGATAAACAGGGTATTTTTTACTGGGCCGCACCGGAGTTTTTCGGTGCGGCCTTTACTTTATCATGTGCCTCAGCGAAATGTCCGATGACCCTCCCCAACGAGGGTGGAGAGAATTGCGAATATTCCTGTCATCAGAAAGATAATTCGAGGATAACTGCATGGAATTCTTTGCCACTGCGGCAAAAGGTCTGGAAGAACTGGTTGCCGGCGAGCTGGCGGGTCTGGGCATTGAGGAGCCTGTTGTCGAGCGGGGCGGCGTGCGCTTTGCAGGAGACCTGTCGGCATGTTACCGGGCCAATCTTTGGCTTCGTACTGCTCAGCGCATCCTGCTGCCCTTGGGGGAATTTCCGTGCGACACGCAGCAGCTTCTCTACGACGGAGTGCGGGCACTGCCGTGGGCTGACTACCTGAATCCCGACATGACCCTGGCAGTCAACTGCAACCTGCGCGATTCCGCACTGAAACATTCCGGCTTCGTTGCCCTGAAGACCAAGGACGCAATTGTGGATTCCATTCGCGACCGCTGCGGCCGCAGGCCCAGCGTGGACACCCGCGACCCCGACTTGCTGGTCAATGTCCACCTGGCTCGCAACCGCTGCACCATAAGCCTGGATACATCGGGCGCGAGCCTGGACAAAAGGGGGTACCGGCTGGACCGGAAGGAAGCGCCTCTCAGGGAAACCCTTGCCGCTGCAATAGTGGAACTGTCCGGTTGGGACGGAACGGTCCCCCTGATTGATCCCATGTGCGGTTCGGGCACCATACCCATCGAAGCGGCGCTCAAGGCATCATGCCGTCCGCCCGGGCTCACCCGTCCCGGATTCGGCTTCCGTCGATGGCCTGGTTTCGATCCCGTTGCCTGGCAGGGCCTGCTCCAAGAGGCCGGGACACTGTCGCGGGATTCCCTGACGGCGCCGATCATCGGCAGCGACGCCTCTGCAAGCGCCATACGCATTGCCTGCAGGAACGCGGCCAGGGCGGGGGTGGACCGGCTGATCGGTTTCCGCGTCGAGGAAATGAGCAGGTGCGCCCCATCGGGGGGAAAGGGTGTCCTGGTCTTCAATCCTCCCTACGGCGTCAGGCTCGGCGAGGAAGAATCCCTCAAGACTCTCTACCGTGAGATCGGTGATGTCATGAAACGCCGCTTCTCCGGCTATACCGCCTATCTCCTGACCGGAAACCCGGAACTGGCCAAGCATGTGGGCCTCAAGGCTTCCCGCAGGATCGTGCTCTTCAACGGCCCGATCGAATGCCGCCTGTTGCGCTACGAACTCTATTGAACCGACCTTCCCTGTCCCATTATCACCTGTCCTTCCGCATGCTCTTGTCCTGTTTCCAATATCGCCACAACGACTGTTCTATAATAGAAATTTGTTCTGAAAAATAACATAGTGATGGAGAGTGCGTTTTCGTCTGAAGATTTGAGATATTTTCATGGGACTGGAAAAAACGTCCCTAAATTGAACATCGTTTAAGCGGAACCGTCTTCAGCCGCCTGCTGAATAAGTTAAATTATATTGGCACCCTAATTGCTACTAAACAAAACAATGTTTTGACCTGTCCGGGGGCCGGAAGATGTTTTCCTGCTGATGGACCTCCCGGATTCTACGGTTTGTCGACAAACTTTACTGAAAGGGGGGATTCCGGAGCACGTATTTGTTAGGAATTGGAGTGTCGTGGTGGTGTTTTTCATGTAAGGAAGTGTGTTTACAGGTCTATTTATTTTATTTGAGGGAGGAAAAAAGGATGACGTTAGCACTGCTCGTATTGATCGCTATGATGTGGATTCCGGTAGGTCTGATGTTCCTGGGATATGGTGAGCCGAAAGGCACCGGTTTCGTGACCGGTGTCGTTGGTATCATCGTTGTTGTTGGCGCAACGATTGAATGCATACTGCTCGGGCCCGCCGGTGCTTTTGCGACCGCGCCGCTCTTTGTTTTCGGTATCCTCTACCTGCAGGTTTCCCATGCCTTGCTGGCCGGCCTGGAAGACCTGCGCACCCTTGGCAACGGTGCTCTGGTTGTGGCCATTGTATGCGCCTTTTATGCGGTCATGTTTGCCACCGGTACCGCGAAGCCTGATGGAACGGTTATTATCGCCAAAGCTCCTTATCTGGCCTTCATGTACACGACTTTCACGGTGCTCTGTTTGGCAGTTATGGCACAAGGCTATGGCAAGATCGGCGCCAAGCTTCCTGCCTGGCTGCTTATTATCCTGAGTTTCACTTGTTTGTTGGCACCTTCTTTCAGCGTGTTTGCAACTGGCAAATTTCCCTTCTAGATTGATGCCACGCACGTAAAATGAGCCGCTTGCCCCTGCGATGGGGTTGGCGGCTTTTTTTGCCTCGGGTTCCCCCCCACTGTCCGAAGTTGTCGGGTTTTCATAATCTCGCATAAGTTTTTCTCCTTCCAAAGGCTTGTCTGCGTACATGTTGCCGCCATACAACCCCGTACTAGCAACATGCAAGGTTGCCACCTCTTAGCCAGCTGGTGAATAGAAATAGGTTTTTGCTCTTTAATGATGCGCAGAAGCTCAAGCCGCTTTGGCGTTAATGCTTTGCGGAACGCTTCGTAATCAGTGAAATACACCCCTTCTTGCTTTTTGGCCCGTTCACTCCTGATAATATAAACCAGCGAATATTTAAAACCGTGAGGTTTGTCCGGAGATATCGGAATCTGCCACATCTTAATTTCCACCGTATTCCCCAGCTCGTCAGTGGTTTTGGTATAATGCCTTTGCCAGGGCTCTATTGGACGAGGAAACACTGGATGAAAAACGGCTTGCCGACGTGCTGCTTGCGCAATCAGTTTGTTAATCTTGGGAGCAAAAGAGTCTACGAAGAATTTGCTGCCATTGAACAAGCAGCGAGCCTGGCAAATTTAACTTGATTACAACCGGATATGCGGATACATTAAATTATGAAAACTACGGCACGGATGTTTAAAGCGCTTTCCGAGCCGTCCCTATCACTGCATGTAAATGCGGCAGTTCAGGTCGGTGCCACAGGAGCTTGACGAATTAATCGAAAAGATAAGGGAAGAACTGAACGATGAATAATACTGCACCGCAAACATACTCAACCGATACTGAAGAATCATTGTTGCCAGCATTGCGGAGTTATCCTTCCAGGCTCTTTGTGGAAACCACCACACGCTGCAACATGAAATGCCATATGTGTGTCAAGCAGAGCATGGGTAGCGGACTTGTAGAGGGTGATCTTTCTTTCGAGACGTTCGAGGCCCTTGAACCGGCTCTTGCCCGGGCCGAGGCCGTGATTCTCAACGGCATTGGCGAGCCGCTTATCAACCGTAACCTGGAGGCATTCATCCGGCGGGCGAAAGAGCTTATGCCCGAGGGAAGCTGGGTAGGTTTCCAATCGAACGGACTCATGCTCTCTGATAGCCGGGCATCATCACTGGTTCGTGCCGGACTTGACCGCATATGTCTTTCCCTGGACGCCATCTGTCCCGATACCTTCCGAAAAATCAGGGAAGGGGGCGAGGTGAAAGACATGGAGCAGGCGTTTGCCGCGCTTAACACGGCACGCAAATGGCATCCGGAAAGCAAACTTCAGGTAGGGGTTGAATTCGTGGTCATGCGCGATAATATCCATCAACTTCCTGATGTATTAAGGTGGGCCGCATCATTGGGAGTTTCCTTTGCCATCGTCTCCCATCTCCTTCCTTACGACAAAGACCATGTCTCCCAGATTGCATATGATTACAATACCCTTGAAGCGGTGGAACTCTATACGAGGTGGCGGAAAAAGGGAGAGGAACAGGGGATAGATATCAGCAATTTCTTTCATACCTATCACTGCAAGTTTCTGAGAACGACGGCAGAACAGCGGATGGTCGACTTTGTCCTGGAAATGATGGCGGAAGCAAGGGCGCGAGACATCTTCCTGCACCTGGAAAACCTTATGAAGCGTGATGTCGCCATGGCGGACGATCTGGTTGCAACCTTTGACAAGGCCAAGGCTGTCGCCGAAGAGATAGGGCTAGATCTGCGACTGCCGGGAACCGCTCCCAAAAACGAAAGAAAATGCGATTTTATCGATAATGGCGGCGTGTTTGTCTCCTGGGACGGTGATATTCATCCCTGCTACTTCCTCTGGCACACCTTCCAGTGTCATTTTTCAGGGCGCAAGAAGTTTGTCAACAGGAAGGCGTTCGGCAATGTTAACGACAGGGGTATCCTGGAAATCTGGAATGATCCTGACTATCGAGCTTTTCGAGAGGAAGTCCTCAAACACGAGTACCCCTTTTGCTCCAACTGCAACCTGCTCCCCTGTGAGTATATCTATTGCGAGGAGTTCGAGCAGGACTGCTATACCAACACCGTCCCCTGTGGCGACTGCTTCTGGTGCATGGGCTTGTTTCAATGCTTGTCGTAAAATTCCGTAAAGAATTTCCCCCCTTTTTCCCCTCTCTGCACATCCACAAGGTGGGAGGGAGCTTTTTTAGAATTTGCAAAACCGTCTTGGCTTGCCGCCTTTGCCTGGTTTTTTAATGAGAAATATAGGTTTGCATTTCTACCGCGGACTGATAGAATGATTTCTCAGTGAAACCCGATGGGTTTTCATAATTTCGAAGGGAAGGGAGTACAACGATGCCTAAGTACGTAATCGAGAGAGAAATACCGGGTGCGGGGAACATCAGCGCTGAGGACTTGAAGGCGATCTCCCAGAAGTCGTGCAGCGTTCTGAACGAGCTTGGCCCCTCGGTCCAGTGGGTCCAGAGCTATGTGGCCGAAGACAAAATCTACTGTGTCTACATTGCTCCCAACAAGGAAATGGTGCTGGAGCACGCCAAGAGGGGAGGCTTCCCCGCGAACAGCGTTTCCGAAGTCAAGACGATGATCGATCCCACCACGGCGGAATAATCCGGACCAGGGAGAACTTCTTCTTGCTGGTTCAGGGGAAGGTCAACTTGTGGAGGTCATTGTGCTGTTGTTGCTGCAATGAAATTCTCTCTCCGTCATTCCGGCGCAAACCGGAATCCAGTCTGTTTCTTCAGGCTTGCCCTCTGGACCTCGTTTTGCGACGGGGTGACGTTCACCTGGCGAAATATTCAGGCCCGCACATGACGTGCGGGCCTTTTTCGTAAACTGCCGACGCCGTCCTGATGCTGCCTGGTGTCTTCGCTATTGACAAAGGGAGTGATGTTAAGCTAGCTTTTCATCTATATCATCGTATCAGGATAAGGAGAATGGATGCGCAAATCGGGCTTCGGGGCTGAGAACCTCAGGGATGTAAAGATCACCCGCGACTACACCAAGCATGCTGAGGGTTCGGTCCTGGTGGAATTCGGCGACACCAAGGTTATCTGCACCGCTTCCGTGGAGGAAGGCGTACCGCCTTTTTTGCGCGGCAAGGGGAGCGGGTGGCTGACCGCCGAGTATTCCATGCTGCCGCGGGCAACCCAAACCCGCTCGCCCAGGGAATCTTCCCGGGGAAGGGTGGGGGGGCGCACCCACGAAATCCAGCGTCTCATAGGCAGATCACTGCGGGCCGTAACTGACCTCACGCTCCTTGGCGAGCGGACCGTCTATATTGATTGCGATGTCATCCAGGCCGACGGCGGCACCCGGACCGCTTCCATTACCGGCGCTTTCGTCGCCCTGTCCGATGCCATGCGCAAACTGACTTCCACCGGCGTACTGAAACGCAATCCGATCCTGGAGGCGGTTGCCGCAGTCAGCGTGGGTATCGTTGACGGCGTGATACTCCTGGACCTGAATTATGAGGAAGATTCATCGGCCGAGGTGGACATGAATTTCGTCATGACTGCGTCCAACCGCTTCGTCGAAGTCCAGGGCACCGCGGAGTCGAAGCCCTTCGGCATCGAGGAGATGGACGCCATGCGCAGCCTGGCCATCTCCGGCATCACCCGGCTTTTCGAGATCCAGAACAAGGTGCTTGCCGGGTGAGGGAACTTCTGGTCGCCAGCGGCAACAGGGGAAAGATCCTGGAAATCGGCAAGGCCCTGGACGGATGCGTGGACAGGATTCTCTCTGCTGCCGATTACCCCGACCTTCCCCAGATCATTGAGGACGGGGCGACATTCGAGGCCAATGCACGAAAAAAAGCATTGAGCGCGGCTCTGGCTTCGGGCATTCCCGCGCTCGCCGACGACTCAGGCCTCGTGGTGGATGCTCTCGGTGGCCGGCCGGGAGTTTTTTCGGCCCGCTTTGCAGGTGAGGGGGCAGGGGATGCCGAGAACAACCGGAAGCTGCTCCGGGAACTGAGCGGCGTTCCGGCGGAACGGAGAAATGCTTCATTCCATTGCGTTGTGGCGCTCTGCCTGCCCGATGGCGCCTGTTCCACCTTCACCGGTGAGTTGCACGGGATCATCCTCGGGGAGCCGAGGGGCAACGGAGGGTTCGGATATGATCCGCTGTTCCTGGTGCCCGGATACGGAAAGACACTGGCTGAGCTGTCCCTGGACGTCAAAAACGGAATCAGTCACCGGGGAAAGGCCCTGGAAAAGTTACGGAAATTTCTGTCCTACGGCTGACGGACGGCGGGATGGAAAAAGTCCTTGCGCTGCATTTCCCTTCATGGTATAAATATGGTCTTTTCTGCGGGGTGTAGCGCAGCCTGGCTAGCGCACCTGCCTTGGGAGCAGGGGGTCGGAGGTTCGAATCCTCTCACCCCGACCAGTAAGCGCCTGTAGCTCAGTTGGATAGAGCAACGGACTTCTAATCCGTAGGTCAGAGGTTCGAATCCTCTCAGGCGTGCCAGTTTATACGCGATATGGTGGCTGTGGTGAAGCGGTTAACACAAACGACTGTGACTCGTTCATCCGTGGGTTCGAATCCCATCAGCCACCCCATTTACCCAGAGCCCCGTGAATGCGGGGCTTAGTCATATCAGAGGCGATTTATCTGCGAGAGTGGCGGAACTGGCAGACGCACTGGACTTAGGATCCAGCGGGCAACCGTGGGGGTTCAACTCCCCCCTCTCGCACCAGCCGCCGCCAGCCTGCCCGTGGTAGAGTCATCCGGAAGCGTCTCTGATTTTCCCGAAAATATGCCGTGATTCCGAATACATTACGAAGAGAGGTCAGTTCATGCTTGTAAATGTCGAAGATATCAGCCCGATAAAAAAGAAACTCTCGTTTGAAATTCCGTCCGACAGGGTGTCCCGTGAAATCGAAAAGGTTTACGGGCAGATAAGAAAGAGCGCTGCCATAAAGGGCTTCAGAAAAGGCAAGGTTCCGCAGCCGATTATTGAAAAATACTACAGCGACAAGATGGAATCCGATGTTCTGAAGAATCTGGTGAATGAAACCTACACCAAGGCCCTTGTGGAGAAAAAGATCATTCCCGTTTCCACCCCCGATTTCGAAAGCGGAGACCTGAAGCCCGGAGAATCCTTCAGCTACACGGTAACCTTCGAAACGGCGCCGAAAATCGAAGTGAAAGATTACACCGGCCTGGAACTCGAGAAGCGCAAGTACGTTCCCAATCCCGAAGTGGTGGACGGCCGGATCGGGGAACTACGGGAGGGCATGGCCCAGCTCAAGGTGGTGGAGGAAGAGCGGACCGCTGTTGACGGCGATTTCGTCATGATAGATTTCAAGGGATTTCTCAACGGGGTGCCCTTCGAGCGCGGGGCAGCGGTCGACTACATGCTGCAGCTGGGATCCAAGCATTTCATACCCGGATTCGAGGAGCAGGTCGTGGGGATGGCTGTGGGCGCAACCAAGGAAGTCGCGGTTACCTTCCCTGCGGAGTACGGGGTTGCCGAACTGGCCGGCAAGCCGGTGACCTTCGAGGTGACGCTGAAGGAGATCAAGGCCAAGGAACTGCCTCCCCTGGATGACGACTTCGCCAAGCTCTTCGGCCCCTATGAGAACATGGATGAGCTGAGGGAGCGGATCGGCGAGGTCTTTGAGAAGGAAGAGCTGCAGAAGATCGAGAACGAGCTTAAGGATGCGGCGGTAAAGGCTCTGATAGCAAAGCACGAATTCGATGTGCCCGAAGCCATGGTGGAGAAGCAGCAGGCGGCTCTGATCGAGAACATGAGGAACAATCTCAAGTCCCGGAACCTGGATTTCGCGAAAATAGGCACGAGCGAAGAGACCATCAGAGCCCAGTCTCTGGATGTCGCTGTAAA
This sequence comes from Geobacteraceae bacterium, assembly GCA_034933285.1. GTDB lineage: Bacteria > Desulfobacterota > Desulfuromonadia > Geobacterales > Geobacteraceae > RPRC01. The sequence goes on from JAYFNT010000002.1 coordinate 216,292, forward strand.
CCAGGTGAAAGGTTCTTTACTTCTGGCAGCGGTTGCCGAAAAGGAAGGTATCACGGTGGAAGACTCCGAGCTGGAAAGTAGGATCAGGGACGTTGCCGCGGAGGCCAACAAGGATTTTGAAGAGATCAACGCCATCTATGCTGCCAACCCCTATGCCAAGGATACTCTTCACATGCAGCTCAGGGAAGACAAGGTGATCGATTTTCTCCTCAAGAACGCGGAAGTGAAAGAAGTTGATGCCCTGTCGGAGAAACCATAACGAGATTTGGAGGCGGTATGCTGGTACCTATTGTTGTCGAGCAAAGTGGCAGAGGTGAACGGTCTTACGACATCTATTCCAGGCTTCTGAAGGACAGAATCGTGTTCCTCGGCGGTTCCATAGACGACCATGTCGCCAATCTGATCATTGCCCAACTCCTCTTCCTCGAGGCTGAAGATCCGGACAAGGACATACATCTGTACATAAACTCGCCCGGCGGTGTCGTGACATCCGGGATGGCGATCTACGATACCATGAGGTACATTAAGGCCCCGGTTTCCACCATCTGCGTGGGGCAGGCGGCATCCATGGCCGCGCTTCTCCTTGCAGCGGGTGAAAACGGCAAACGCTACAGCCTGGCAAATTCCAGGATAATGATCCACCAGCCTCTGGGCGGTTTCCAGGGCCAGGCAACCGACATCCATATTCATGCCCAGGAGATTCTGCGCATGAAGGAAACCCTGAACCGCATGCTCGCGGATCATTCCGGGCAGACCTACGAAAAGGTGGCGGCAGACACCGAGCGTGATTACTTTATGTCTGGTGAAGAAGCGAAATCTTATGGTATCATTGACGGTATAGTATCGAGGAATGTCGTGACAGGAGGTTCCCGATGAATCGGCGTGATGACAGATCAAATAACCTGACCTGCTCGTTTTGCGGCAAGAGCCAGGATGAAGTGAAAAAGCTCATTGCCGGCCCCACGGTCTACATATGCGATGAGTGCATCGAACTCTGCAATGACATAATTGCCGAGGAAACAAAGCTTGAAGAGGCAATGGCCCCGGATGTCCGCAAGCTTCCCAAGCCCAAAGAGATCAGGGATGTGCTGGACGAGTACGTGATCGGCCAGGAACGGGCGAAGAAAATCCTCGCGGTCGCTGTTTACAATCACTACAAGCGAATCGAGATGGTCAAAAAGCCTGGTGACGTGGAGATGCAGAAGAGCAACATCCTTCTCCTCGGACCAACGGGTTCCGGCAAGACCCTTCTTGCCCAGACCCTGGCCAGGATTCTCAAGGTTCCGTTCGCCATGGCGGATGCAACCAATCTGACCGAGGCCGGTTATGTGGGCGAGGATGTGGAGAACATTATTCTCAATCTCCTCCAGGCCGCGGACTACGATGTGGAAAAGGCCCAGAAGGGCATAATCTATATCGACGAGATCGACAAGATAGCCCGCAAGTCCGATTCACCCTCCATCACGAGGGACGTTTCCGGTGAAGGCGTGCAGCAGGCGCTCTTGAAAATAATCGAGGGGACTGTTGCGAGCGTACCGCCCAAGGGTGGCCGCAAGCATCCGCAACAGGAGTTTCTCAAGGTTGATACGACCGACATACTGTTTGTCTGCGGCGGCGCATTTTCCGGCCTGGACAATATCCTCCAGCAGCGGATCGGGGTGAAGACACTCGGTTTCGGCGCGGACGTGAAAAAGAAGGAAGAAAAACGCGCCGGAGAATATCTGTCTGAAGTTACTCCGGAAGACCTCCTCAGGTTCGGCTTCATCCCCGAATTCATAGGCCGCCTGCCGGTTCTGGCGACCCTGAGCGAACTGGACGAGGAAGCCATGGTCCAGATTCTCAAGGAGCCGAAGAACGCTCTTATAAAGCAGTATCAGAAACTGTTCGAAATGGAGCACGTGAAACTCAAGTTCACCGACGGCTCACTCGTGGCAATTGCACAGGAAGCGTTGAAGCGGAAAACAGGCGCCCGGGGGCTGCGCTCCATCCTGGAAAATGCCATGCTCGACGTTATGTACGACATCCCTTCCCAGTCCCTGGTGAAGGAGGTCGTCATTCACGAGGATGTCATCAACAACAAGGAAAAGCCGATCATTGTCTACGAAAATGTCGCGGAATCGGCATGAGGCACGGATATAAGGCATGAGCAAAACAGCACCTGAAACTGATGTACAGAGAGGGAATCTCGCCAGATTCCCTCTTTTGCCATTACGCGACATATCGGTCTTTCCCCACATGGTAGTGCCGCTTTTCGTGGGGCGGGAAAAGTCGATCCATGCCCTTCAGTCCGCGATGGAAGGCGGCAGACAGATCTTCCTTGCCGCGCAGAAGAGCGCCCAGACGGACGATCCCGGGCAGGACGACATACATGTCAACGGGACCGTGTGCCGCATCATCCAGCTGCTGAATCTGCCGGACCGTACCGTGAAGGTCCTTGTGGAAGGCAGGCGAAGGGGAACGATACGGCGTTTCATACCCGGCGAATCCTTCTTCATGGTGGAGGTGGAGGAAATCCGCGAATCCGCCCTGGTGGACGCCGAGAACGAAGCGATGATGCGACGGGTAAAGGCGACATTTGAAACCTATGCGACACTCACAAAGAAGATACCGCAGGAAACGGTAAGCACGGTAAGCGACATAAACGAACCTTCCCGCCTGGCGGATACCGCGGCTTCCCATTTTGCGCTCAAGATGGACGACAAGCAGGATCTCCTGTCCATTGCTTCGCCCGCTACCAGGCTGGAGCGACTGCTGGTCCTGATGGAATCCGAGATCGAGATTCTGCAGATCGAAAAGAAGATTCAGACACGCGTCAAGAGGCAGATGGAGAAAACCCAGAAGGAGTATTATCTCAACGAGCAGATGAGGGCCATCCAGAAGGAACTGGGCGGCAAAGACGACTTCAGGCAGGACCTCCTCGATCTCGAGGGAAAAATAAACAGCGGACAACTCTCCTGCGAGGCTAAAACCAAGGCGCTGGCCGAACTGAAGAAGCTCAAGCTCATGTCCCCCACATCGGCAGAGGCAGCTGTGGTCAGGAATTACATTGACTGGCTGGTTTCCCTGCCGTGGGGTTCGTTCACCGAGGAAAAGACCGATATCGCCGAGGCCGAAGCAATACTGGATGCCGATCATTTCGGCCTGGATAAGGTAAAGGAACGCATACTCGAGTACCTGTCAGTTGCCACTCTCCTCAAGAAGCTGAAAGGTCCGATAATCTGCCTGGTCGGCCCTCCGGGCGTCGGCAAGACTTCGCTTGCCCGTTCCATAGCCAGGGCAACGGGGCGCTCTTTCGTGAAAATGTCCCTGGGAGGGCTGAGGGACGAGGCGGAAATCAGGGGCCATCGCAGGACCTATGTGGGCGCCATGCCGGGCAAGATCATCCATAACCTGAAAAAGGCCGGCTCGGGCAACCCCCTGTTCCTTTTGGACGAGCTGGACAAGATGAGCTCGGACTTCCGCGGGGACCCTGCGTCGGCACTCCTTGAGGTACTGGACCCGGAGCAGAACCATACCTTCAACGATCATTTCCTCGATGTGGACTACGATCTGTCAAGGGTCATGTTCATTACCACGGCCAATACTCTCCATACCGTACCCCGCCCGCTTCTGGACCGGCTGGAGGTGATCCGTATCGAGGGCTATACGGAAATGGAAAAACTGGCGATCGCCGAAAGGTATCTTGTCTCGAAACAGATAGAAGGGCACGGGTTGTCGGCTGCAAAGCTTTCTTTTTCCCGGCAGGCGCTCATGGAGCTCATCCGTTATTATACCCGTGAGGCCGGCGTGCGGAACCTGGAGCGCGAGATCGCGGGGTTGTGCAGGAAGATCGCCCACAGGACGGTCAAAGGCGCTGTGCGAAAGATTGTCCTGCGCCCTTCCCATGTCCGTGACATGCTGGGGCCGCAGCGCTTCACCCACGGCAGCGCCGATGAAAAGGACTCGGTCGGGGTGGTTACCGGCCTGGCCTGGACCGAGACCGGAGGCGAACTTCTCAATATCGAGGTGACAGTGCTGCCGGGCAAGGGTAAGCTGACCATTACGGGCAAGCTGGGCGAGGTGATGCAGGAGTCGGCCCAGGCAGCCCTGACCTATGTACGTTCCCGGGCCGTATACCTGGGGCTGGAAAGAGACTTCTTCCAGAACGTGGAGATTCACATCCATGTGCCTGAAGGCGCCATTCCCAAGGATGGCCCCTCAGCCGGGATAACCATGGCCACTGCCCTGACTTCCGCTCTTACCGGCCGCGCTGTCAGGCGTGATTGCGCCATGACCGGCGAGGTCACGCTGCGTGGCACGGTGCTTCCCATTGGCGGGCTGAAGGAGAAAATCCTCGCCGCCAGGAGGGGAAACATGAAAGCGGTCATGATCCCCCGTGCCAACCGGAAGGATCTTGAAGAGATACCAAAGGAAGTGCTGACCGGAATTCGCGTCCACCTGGTGAATCACATGGACGAAGTCCTGGACAGGGCGCTGACCGGCAAGTCCGGCATGCCGGAGTTTCTTCGCCCACGGGAAGGTTCCGCCGCCTTCCAAGAAGCAACGGCTACAGCTCATTAAGAGAGCCCTGAATCCGTGACGCCCTCACGCCTCCCTGCGCGGAAGCCTCTGTTTTTGCAGTATGGCGGGATGGCGCAGCCCGGCGGCGTTTACCCGGCGTACCAGGCATGGCGCGATGACAGCGACGTTGAACCCCGGCATTCTGCTTGCTCGGCGTTCGGACGTCGCGGATTCAGAAAGCGTTTTTACCGGCTGTTGCGGCCAAAAATCGCTTGACACCGACATTACCCGCTGATATAACTAGGCCTCTGTTTGCGGTGACATAAAAAATGAATTTTCTTGGGGAGGTGGCGAGTGACTAAAGCAGAACTTGTAGCTGCTGTTGCGGATGGAGCGGGGCTGACAAAAGTTGAAGCCGACAAGGTTTTGAAGTCCCTGCTGGAAAACGTGGCTGCCTGCCTGAAAAAAGGCGACAAGCTCAGCTTGGTGGGTTTCGGAACTTTCAGCACGGTCAAGCGTGCTGCGCGCAAGGGACAGAACCCGCAAACCGGGAAAAAGATTTCCATACCCGCTTCCGTGTCTCCCAAGTTCAAGCCTGGTAAAGGCCTGAAGGACCTGGTGAACACACCCGCCAAGAAGAAGAAGTAATCGAAAGATTTCGGGGTCGTAGTTAAGTCGGTTATAACGCCGGCCTGTCACGCCGGAGGCCGCGGGTTCGAGTCCCGTCGACCCCGCCATTTCGAAGGGCGAATAGCTCAGCTGGGAGAGCGCCAGCCTTACAAGCTGGATGTCACAGGTTCGATCCCTGTTTCGCCCACCATGCCACAGCAAGGGACGTGGTCCCTTTTATGTAATAATTCAGATGAAAAGTCTGCCGGGGGGTCGTAGTTAAGTCGGTTATAACGCCGGCCTGTCACGCCGGAGGCCGCGGGTTCGAGTCCCGTCGACCCCGCCAGAATCAAATGGGCCATGCGCGAGCATGGCCTTTTTCATGAAGTTGACCCAACAAAATCTCGCCGATGCCCCTTTCCCTTGACTTGCTTATTGAAAAAACGTATTCTTGCCAATGATTTTCCAATATATTCAGTTTTCTGGAATAGTCGCGATGACGCGATTTTTTCCGGCTGGGCGCTGTTGATATGATAGTTGTAGTAATACCGACTTATAATGAACGCGAAAACATAATCAGGCTGATACCGGAAGTCCTTTCCCAGGACGGGAGAATACATGTCCTGATCGTGGACGATAACTCCCCTGACGGGACGGGAGCGGCTGTTGCCGAGATGGCGGATTCAAGCGAGCGGGTACACCTTTTGTGCCGGGATGCCAAGAAGGGCCTGGGGTCGGCTTACCGTGAAGGGTTTGCCGCCGCACTTGCGATGGGGGCACGAAACATTCTGGAAATGGACGCGGATTTTTCCCACGATCCCGCAAGCATTCCCTTGCTGGTAGCTGCTCTGGAAAAATATGACCTGGTGGTCGGATCCAGGTATCTGAACGGTGTCAGTGTGGTCAACTGGCCCATTCGCAGGCTCGTGCTGAGCTACTGTGCGACTCTCTATACACGGTTGATTACCGGTCTGCGACTGTCTGACTGTACGAGCGGCTTCAAGGGTTTTCGCCGCGAGGTGCTCGAATCCCTCGACCTGAACACCATCAGGTCGGACGGATACTCGTTCCAGATCGAGATGAATTTTCGCTGCATGGAAAGAGGCTGCCGCCTGGGAGAGGTGCCGATCATCTTCATCGACCGGCACGCGGGAACATCGAAGATGTCGAAGAAAATCGTCAGGGAAGCCGTTGTCATGGTCTGGAAGCTGAAAATCGGTTCCCTGCTCAGGCGGTGGCTGCTGCCGGGAGGTCGGCATGACGGCCGGAACTTGGGCGCTTCTCTGTGAGATCGGTTTCTGGGGCTGGATCGGGTCCGCTGCCGGATTCATCCTGCGTTGTTTTCCCGCGCGGAACCTTATGAAGTCCGGGAGCGCCCTGGGATGGGGAGGGAGCTTCCTGGCCTTTTACGCTCTCTGGATAATCGGCATGATCAACACCTGAAAGAGAGAGACGTCAAGGCAGCGCATAATGCGCTTTGTTTTTAGCCGGTTGAACAACAGCACACATACGTTATAACTATTGCCATGGCACTATTTTCATGCAAGCTGGGAACCCCCGACGGCAGGATAATCGAGAAGGACCTGGAGGCGCCTGACAGGGAAGTATTGTCAAGCGGTCTGGAAGACCAGGGCTTTTTCGTTTTCGAGATCAAAAGGAAATCGTTCCGGATTTTCAGTGACAAGGAAACCATCCGCCGCCGGGTCAGGAACAAGGATCTTCTGGCCTTCAACCAGGAGTTCCTTGTGCTCGTCAAGGCCGGCCTGCCCATAATTGCCGCCCTGGACACAATACTGGAGAGGATCGACAAAAGCCTTCTGGCCACCACTCTCAGGGAGGTCAGAAACGAAGTGAAGGGAGGGGCGGCGCTTTCGGAAGCATTCGAGCAGTACCCGAAGGTCTTCCCGTATCTCTATGTGGCTTCGGTTCGCGCCGGGGAGCGGACCGGCGACCTGGTCTCGACGATCCGGCGCTACATCGCCTATCTGAAAAGGGTCGAGGCGCTGAAAAAGAAGCTCCTGTCCGCCATGTTTTATCCGGCCATACTGGTGGGCATGGCCATCATGGTCATCTCGGTCCTGATGGTTTACGTAATACCGACACTGAGCCAGGTTTATTCGGACGCGGGTTCGCAACTCCCCCTGGCGACGCAATTGCTCATAACTTTTGCCGTGACGCTGAAAAAGTACATCCTGCTCGTTGTTCTGCTTGCGGTCGCGACATTCTTTGCATTCCGGCGCTGGACGGCAACGGAAACCGGCAGATTCTGGATTGACGGTTTTAAACTCAGGATCCCTCTGGCGGGACTTATGGTACGGGACTATGCAATCACCAGCTTTACCAGGACCTTTGCGACAGTGCTGGGGAGCGGCGTTCCCATAATCGAATCACTGAAGATGTCGGTGGGCACTCTTGACAACCGCGTACTGGAGCGAAAGCTGCTGGACGCGGTGACCAGGGTGGAAGAGGGAACCCGCCTGTCGGCTGCCCTGGATTCCGTCAAGGTAATGCCGCCACTTGCACTGCGAATGCTCGGTGTGGGAGAAACAACCGGGTCGCTGGAGGAAATGCTGGCGGATGTTTCCGACTATTTCGACGAGGAATTGGAAAACAGGCTGACCCTTGTCACTACTTCCATAGAACCGGCAATAATGATTTTCATGGGTTTGGTGATAGGGCTTATAGTTATCGTCATGTATTTGCCGATCTTCAATATCGGGTCCTCCGTGGGGTGATGAGAGCATGGGACAAACGGTGAGCAGAAGAAAAATCGGTGAGATTCTGGTGTCAAGGGGTGATCTGACTCCCTCCGACCTCGAATTTGTCATCGAAAAGTCCAAGACGAGCCGCGAGCGTTTCGGGCGGCTCTGCCTGGAAGACGCACTGATCACCGAGCAGGCTCTTGCCCGGGCGCTTGCGGAACAGTTCGGGTGCGAGTACGTCGACCTCAAGGGCTTCAAGATGGCGGAGGAGTTGCTGAACTCCATTCCGGCCGATGCAATCTACCGCTATCATTTCATTCCACTGGAGCAGCGTGAAGATTCCCTGGTCGTGGCGGTTTCGGATCCGACGGACGTGGTTACGCTGGATGAGCTGGAACTGCTTCTGGACAGGCGCCTCATCCTCAAGATCGCAGAGGAATCGGCCATAGACCGCATGCTGCAGAAAGGCGAAGGCACTACCAGGGTCCTCAGGGAAGTATCCGAGGATTTCATGCTGCAGCTGATCAGGGAAACAGACAAGGGTGAAGAAATCCTGTCGGTGGAAACCATTTCCGCGGACACCAGCCCCATCATAAAGCTGATCAATACTACAATAATGGATGCTCTCACCAAAAGGGCGAGCGACATACACATCGAATCCGCCCAGGAAGGCGTGATCATCAAGTACCGCGTCGACGGCGTGCTTTACCGGGCAACGGAACCCATCGACATGCATTTCCAGGCGCCGATCATTTCCCGTCTCAAGGTCATGAGCGAACTGGACATCTCGGAGCGGCGCATTCCCCAGGACGGCAGGTTCAAGATCCGCCTGAATGAGAAGTCTATCGATTTCCGGGTTTCCATAATGCCCAGCGTGTTCGGGGAAGACGCGGTTATCCGTATCCTCGACAAGGAGAGCATCGCCGCCAACCTGAAAAGGCTGACCCTGGAGTCGCTGGGAATGCACGAGCGCGAGATACGCCGGATACGGAAAATGATCTCCGAGCCTTACGGAATGGTCCTGGTGACAGGCCCAACCGGATCAGGCAAGACCACCACCCTTTACGCCGCGCTTACGGAGATATCTACCGGTGAGGAAAAGATAATCACGATAGAAGACCCGGTAGAGTACCTGCTCAAGGGAATCGTCCAGATCCCGGTAAACGAGAAAAAGGGCTTGAGCTTCGCCCGCGGTCTCCGCTCCATACTGCGACACGACCCGGACAAGATAATGGTCGGTGAGATACGCGACCCTGAAACAGCGCAGATCGCGGTACAGTCAGCGCTTACCGGGCACCTTGTCTTCACCACGGTCCATGCCAACAACATTTTCGACGTGATCGGCCGTTTCACCCACATGGGGATCGATCCCTACAATTTCGTATCCTGCCTGAACTGCGTGCTGGCGCAGCGTCTGGTGCGGAAGCTGTGCCTGGCCTGCCGCGAGCCGGTACGCCTGAGCGCGGAGGCGCTCCGCGAGTCCAACATATCTCCGGAACTGGCGGACAAGGGGGCATTCTATACGGCGGTCGGCTGCAACGAGTGCAACGGCACCGGCTACCACGGACGTTCGGCAATCGTGGAACTGCTCCATCTGAATGACGAAATGCGTGAACTCATAATATCCAAGTCGCCGATCGCCCTGCTGAAAAAGAAGGCCAGGGAGACGGGCACGGTTTTCCTCCGCGAAGGAGCTGTTGAAAAGGTCCTTTGCGGAGAGACGACTTTGCGGGAGATCAACCGGGTAACCTTTGTGGAGAGCTGAACCTTGATAATGATCTTCGGGTACGGAAATGCTGTTTTCTAAGAAAGCCCTTGGGCTCGAAATATGCCGGAAGGGTCTTCGCATGGCGGTTCTTGAGGGAAAGAGGGATGAAACCCCCAGACTCTGTGCCGCCGGGATCGATTCCTTCGATGCCGAAACACTCCGTTTCTCGCAACGGGAACCGAATGTCCTGAACCCCGAGTCATTCGTGGCCAAGGTGAAGGAGACCCACCTCAAGCTCCTGACCCGTGTTCACCGCGTATCGGTTTCGCTGCCCGATTCGGTCGGCAGGGTAATGCTCCTGGACTTGGAGACCAGGTTCCGCAACAGGGACGAGGGGGCGGATATCATCCGCTGGAAGCTGAAAAAAAGCTTCCCGGTGGACATCAACGACATACATCTGGATTACCAGGTCCTGCGCCGCAGGGAAACAGGGGAAACCGTAGCCCTGGTGGCGCTCATTGCCAAGGGCGTGGTCCAGCAGTATGAGGCTTTAATCCAGGAGGCGGGCCTTGAACCGGCGCGCATCGGTTTTACCTCTTTCAGCCTTCATCGCCTGTTCGCCAGGCGGCTGGAGCTTGCGGAAAACGCCCTTTTTCTGACTTACTTCGGGCGGACCGTGGGGATCCTTGCCTTGCGGGAAGGAATCCTGGATTTCTGCCGCTCAAAGGAAATCCGCTCCCCGGCCTTTGACCCGGAGCGGGTATTCCGGGAGATAACCGGCTCGCTGCTGGCGTATCGGGAGAGGAACCCGGTCCATGCGGCCCTCGAAGTGTTCTGTGCTGCCACGGGTTCGCCTGCAAGGGAGTTCAGGGATCTTGTAGCAGAGGCGACCGGATCCGAGCCGAAAGTGCTGAGATCGGCCGATGCCATCGCTTCGCGGGAAGATATTGTGTGCGACGCGGCCCTTCTCGATCTGCTGTCAGCCTCGGCCGGCGCGGCCATGGGGGACCTGTGATGCGGATAAACGTCAACCTGGCGACCAGGTATTATTACGACAACAGGAAAATCAACATCGCCATGGCCGTTGCCGGAGCATTGCTGCTTCTCTTGCTGGTGATCCTCATCGGGGTGGCTTTCGGGAACTATGGTGAAATCAGGCGGCTCAAAAAGGAGCAGGCGGAGCTCGATGCCAGGCAGAAGAAACTGGGCAGGGCTGTTTCGGAAAAAGATTACCAGGCATTGCTGCCACGAATCGGAGAGGCTAACGCCATAATCGAAAAAAAGGCCGTAAACTGGCTGGAACTCCTGAACCGGCTTGAAGAGGTCGTTCCGGATGGGGTGGCAATCACTTCTATCGATCCGGACCAGAAGTCACGGGAGCTCAAAATCGATGGGGCGGCGAGGAGCTTTGCCTCCCTCCGCCTTTTCCTGGAGAACATGGAACGCTCGCCCAATTTCCCGGATGTGCTTCTGCTGAACCAGAAAGAATTGAAAGTGCGGGACAAACAACGGGGGATCAGCTTCGCGATCTCTTCCAGACTGGTATTGTGACCCATGCGAGTCAAGAACCTGCAAGAAATAATCCTGCTGAAGAAGAAGCCTCTGCTGGCCCTGGCGGTTCTCCTCCTGATCGTCACCGGACTGTACGTCTACATTTCCGCCATCCAGGAATCCACCCTTGAGACACTCCGCCAATCGTGGATGGCCAAGAGGAAACAGCAGACGGAGAGCGGCTCTGCCTCCATTGGGGCGGTCTATTCCCAGGGCGTCAGGGACCTGGCGGTTTTTTACGGCAGGGTGCCGGCCAAAAGAGAGTTCGCCCGGCAGCTGGGTGACATTTTCGAAATTGCATCCAACAACGGGCTGGAGCTGAAAACGGTCGGCTACAAACCAGGCACGGTGAAAAGCGGGGAACTCTTGTCCTACCAGTTGAATCTCAACCTGGTGGGGAGATACGCTCCGGTGAAGAGTTTCATCGCGGATATCCAGCGGCTGAGCGAGATAGTGACCATAGATTCCATGCAGCTTACCGGTGCGGGGCCGGATCAGGAATCCATAGATCTCAAGGTTCAGCTTTCCGCCTATTTCAGGACTGACAGACAATGAACAGACAAAAACTGATATTGTCGATCCTTTTGATCGCGCTGGCTTTGTCGATCGGCTACGCATTCTGGAAATCACCCCGGCAGGGTTCCGTCGCGAAACTCAAGTACGCCCCAGGGGCCGCGGCGGTCAAGGCGCCCGTCAAAACCGCCGGACCCGCCGGGGACAAGCGTGTCCGCCTCGACCTCCTGGAAGGCGCTGCGGCTACTTTCGGCGGTTTCCGCCGCAACATCTTCAAACCGATTTTCCTGGGTGAGGCGGAGCTGGCCGCCAAGGCAGCCAAACCAGCCGCAAAGAAGATTGCGAAAGCGACTCCGCCGCCACCGCCGGCTCCGTACGTTCCGCCCAAGGATATCGCCAGGCTGACGTTCCTGGGGTTTCTGCAGAAAGAGGGGAAGAAAAAGGTCTTCCTGTCCAATAATTCCGAGATCTTCGTAGTGAAAATGGGTGACAGGGTCGCAGGCAGATATGAACTCGTCAGGCTGACGGACGATTCACTCACCCTTCGCTCGACGGTAACCGGCGATGAAACGGTAATTCCCATTGCCGAATCCGGACCACCTGGGATGCGATAGATTCAGGGAGTGTCTTTCCGTGAAGGAGATTCGATTGATGTTCCATCATAGAAATGCCCTAGTGATGCTTGCCGGTTTCTTCCTCGTATTGTCCGGGTGTGCCGGGGGGCGTACCGCTTACGACAAGGGAGAGAAGCTGGAAAAGGCCGGCAGCCTCGACGAGGCGGTGGTGAAATACGCCCAGGCTTCGATGGCGAACCCCGGTGTCCAGGAATATCGGCTCCGCTTCCTGAAGGCGAGCGAAGACGCCGCGAGAATGCACTTCGACAAGGGGGAAGCGTATTTTGCCAAGGGTGATTATGCCAACGCCTACCGCGAATACCAGATCACCATTGCCCTTGACCCGTCTCTTGAACGGGCCCGGCAACAGTCGTCGCTGGCGCTGAAGAAACGCGACGCAGAACAGTTTTTCAGCGAGGGAAAGGAACTGGAAAAGAAGCGCAAGCTCAAGGAGGCGTTCCGTTCCTACCGGAAAGCCGAACAGCTGGATCCCTCGCGCAAGGACATACGCGACGCCGTCCGGACGCTGCTGAAGAGCCGGCGGCCCAAGCTTGACGGGTTCGAGCTGAACCTGAAGTCCAACAAGCCCATCACGCTCAAGTTCAGGGACACGCGGGTCAAGGATGTCTTTTCCATCGTCACGCAGCTGTCGGGAATCAATTTCATTTTCGATGACGGCGTCAAGGATCAGAACATTACCATATTCCTCGAAAACGCCACTTTCCAGCAGGCCATGGAAGTGATCACCAGCCTCACCAAGCTGGGCAGGAAAGTGCTGAACGAGAGCACCATTCTCATCTACCCCAAGACGCCGGAGAAGATCAAGCAATACGAGGAGCTGGTGGTCCGGACCTTCTTCCTCAACAGCATGGAAGCCAAGAAGGCTGTCAATCTCCTGCGGACCATGCTGCAGGTGAAGAAGGTCTACGTGAATGAAGAGCTGAACGCGGTGGTCATACGCGACGTGCCCGAGACAGTGGATGTGGCCCAGAGGATACTGGAGGCCAACGACCTGGCAGAGGCGGAAGTCGTGCTTGAAGTGGAAGTGATAGAGGTCACCAAGTCCAACTCCGAACAGTTCGGCCTGGCGCTGAGCAAATACGCGATGAGTCTGAATACTCTTACCCCGCAAGGAGCCTGGCTTTCAGACACGTTCAGCCCGACTACGACAACTACGACTACGGGAACGACGACGACCATAACAGGGACCTCGCCTACGAGCCTTCTCCAGACGTTTTCCTGGATGGGTTTCGGCGGTTACATAACCGTGCCGAGCGCCACGTTCAATTTCGGCAAACAGCTTTCCAACGCCGATACGCTGGCTAATCCGAAGATCAGGGTGAAGAACAAGGAAAAGGCCAAGTTCAACGTGGGAACCCGCGTGCCGATCACCACCACTTCGACTACCGGCACCACCGGCGGCTTCTCGGTGAACGTCCAGTACGTGGACGTGGGGGTTAAGCTCAATGCCGAGCCCACCATACAGCTGAACGAAGAGATCAGCATGAAGCTGAACCTGGAAGTGAGCCAGAACCTCGGCGAAAAGACGGTCGGCGGCACTGACAGCGCGACGACCGTCGTGACCATTGGCACGAGAAACCTGGAAACCGTGCTGAGCCTGAAGGACGGCGAGACCAGCATCATCGGCGGGCTGATCCAGGACAACAAGACCAATTCCAAGGACAAGATCTCCTTCCTGGGCGACCTGCCGATCATCGGCCCCCTGATCAGCAACAAGACCACCAAGCGTGACAAGACCGAGCTGATCCTGGCCATAACGCCCCACGTCGTCCGCTACATGCCTGCCCCTGAGGGCGACGCAGCTGCGTTCTGGTCCGGACGTGAGGATGACCCGTCAACGACCAGCCCCTACGGCTCTTTTGCCGAGGAACCCGAATTCCCGGCCGAGCCTCAGGCGCCGGCCGCGCAACCTCCCGCTCCTCCGGCGCCTTTGCCCGCGCTTCCTGCCGCGCCCCCTCAGCCGGAGCCGGCACAGACGCAGCCTGCATCTCCGCCCGAACCGGTTCAACCCGCCGCGGCAGGGGGAGGGGTCAATCTTTCCATAGGGGCGCCCGCTGCTGTTGCCCCTGGCCGGCAGTTCAACGCAGAAATACGGATTGCCGGGGCTTCCGACCTGTCCAAAACTCCTTTCAAGCTTGCCTTCGATCCGGCCGTGCTCGAGTTCATCGGCGCGCTGGAGGGGAACTTCCTCAAGCAGGGAGGCGCAAAGACCGATTTCAGGACGTCTCTCGACAGGCAGTCCGGGACTCTGGAGGTGATCATGGGCCGCTCGGCTGGAGGCAGCGGCGCAAGCGGCTCGGGCACCCTCGCCACCATCATTTTCAAGGCCCGGAAGCCGGGGTATGCGGGGCTGGGACTGCAAAACGCGACCTTTGCCACCTCGAAAGGCGCGCCCGTAGAGGTGACTCCTTACAGCAGCGCGGTGGAGATCCGCTAGTGGTGGCGTATTCATGAGTAAGGCATTGTTGAACAGAAGGGGATTGAGCCTGATCGAGCTGGTCGTGACGGTCGCCATCCTGTCGATTCTTGCATCCCTTGCGATCCCGCTCGCCCAGAACACCGCGCGGCGGATGAAAGAGGCAGAGTTGAGGCGCAATCTCCGCGTCCTGAGAACCGCGATCGATGATTTCAAAAAAACCTACGACAAGGCGGTGACCGAAGGCAAGATTCCTTCCACCCTGGACAAGTCCGGGTATCCGGAAAACCTGAAGCAACTCGTGGAAGGATATGATTTCGGAGGGCTGTACAAAACCAAGAAGAAATTTCTCCGCAAAGTGCCGGTCGATCCTTTCAACCCGCCAAAGGATGGCGAGGACCCCGGCTGGGGGCTCCGTTCCTATGCGGATGAACCGGGAAGCGACATCTGGGGAGGGGAAGACTTGTTTGACGTATATTCACTCAGCAAGGAAAAGGCCATCGATGGCACATTTTACAAGGACTGGTAGAGTGAAGCGTAAAATAGCCACCGTACTGGACCGGACAGGTTTCACCCTGATAGAGCTGATGATAGTGCTCTCCATTATCGGAATCCTGGCGTCCATCGCTGTTCCCAGGTATCAGACCGGCATCCTTAAGGCACGGGAAGCGGTACTGAGCGAAAATCTTTACAATTTTCGAAGCACCATCGATCAATACAGCGCGGACCAGGGCAGATACCCTGATACGCTCCAGGACCTGGTCGACAAGAAGTACCTCAGGGACATACCCGTTGATCCTTTCACACGGAAGAGCGACAGCTGGGTCATCGTGCCCCCTCCCACTCCGGAAGACGGGAGTGAGGTCAAGGGAGCGGTTTACGACGTGCACAGCGGTTCCACCCTGGTCGGCACTAACGGTGTCCCCTACAATGAATGGTAATAATTCCGGAGCATCATCAATGATCGAACTGCACAATGTTTCATTGTCATATCAGCATGACACTCCCGCGCTCAACAACGTCACCCTCAATATCGCCAAGGGGGATTTCGCACTGATCACCGGCGTGTCCGGCGCCGGCAAGTCCACGCTCCTCAAGCTGATCTATGCGGCACTCAGGCCGACGAGCGGGCAGGTCATGGTCGACGGCCAGAACATCACCGGTATCACGGTTTCCCAGATACCCCGTCTCCGGCGCAAGATCGGCGTGGTTTTCCAGGACTTCAAGCTCCTGCCGTCAAGGACGGTCCTGGACAATGTGGCCCTGACCCTTGAAGTGCTGGGGTGGGGAAAGAACGACATAAACCGGAAAGTCTACCATGTCCTCAAGCAGGTGGGCCTGGAGCACAAGATCAAGTCCACGCCGTTGAGGCTTTCGGGAGGCGAACAACAACGGGTTGCCATGGCAAGGGCGTTGGTGAACGACCCCCGGATAATACTGGCGGACGAGCCGACGGGCAACCTTGACGAGGCTTCCAAGGAAAAGGTGCTGGAGATCCTCAAAGAGGCCAACATCCGGGGAAGCACGGTTGTGGTTGCGACTCACGACCGGCGGTTGATGGGGGACTGGTGCAAGAGGTTGATCGTCCTCGATAAAGGGGCAATAGTGGAGAATGCTGATGTCTCATGAAAAGAAAAAGAAACGGCCCAAGCTGGCAAGGGAAGGTTTTGTGGGGAGGCTCCACTATTTTGTTGAGCGTGCTCTGCTGAACATCAAGCAGAACGTCCTGGTGAACCTGATCACAGTGGGGACCATATCGCTGGCTTTCCTCATACTTTCATTGTTTCTGCTCATTTACGTGAATCTGGAACGGGTGACGGAAACCTGGAGTGAGCGCGTGCAGGTCACGGTTTATTTCGACCGTGAACTCACTTCCGGCGAAGTGGCTTCCTTTTCATCGAAAATACGGGCTGCCGGGGGAGTGTCCGGCATTACCTACGTTTCCCGCGATGAGGCCATGCGGAGATTTGCCGAACGGTTGAAGGGACAGGAAAAACTGCTGCAGGACGTCACCCCGGAGACGCTTCCCTCTTCCCTGGAAATACGCCTCAAGCGCCACATGCGGGAGGGAGAGGCAATAGCCGGTTTCGTCACGCGGCTGAAGGCCCTGCCCGGCATTGGCGAGGTGCAGTACGGCGAGGAATGGGTGAAGCGTTTCTCGGACTTCATGGTGGTTGTGCGTTTCGCGGGACTCCTGCTGGGAGGTTTTCTCGTCCTGGCGGTCGTCTTCATAGTAGCCAATACCATCAAGCTGACCATTTATTCCCGCAAGGACGAACTGGAGCTCATGGGGCTGGTAGGCGCCACCCGCTTTTTCATCAAGGTACCCTTCCTCATAGAAGGCATACTCCAGGGGGTCGCGGGGGCCGGCATGGCGCTGTTGCTCATACTGGGCGCTTATACTCTGTTCCTGCATAATGCCGACTTCCTGCTCAGTTTCAGCCAGGCCGCGGCCGGACTTGTTTTCCTGCCGCTTTCTCATTGCGCCATCCTGCTTGCCGGCGGGGCGCTGCTCGGTTTCCTTGGCAGCCTCACATCCCTGAAAAGGTTCATAACCCTATAGTCATGCCGATAAAGCTTTTCATAATACTGATCCTGGTCTGCTTTTTTGCTGCTTCCGCCTTCAGCGCTGACGTAAAGAAGCAACTGCAGGGCATCAAAACGGAAATCAGCCAGAAGAAGGTTTTGATCAAAAAGACTTCCCAGGTGGAGAACCGCGTTACGAGCGAGCTGACGCGCATAAACACCAGCCTGAGGGAAAAGGAGGCGTCTCTCTCCGTTCTCAACAGGGATCTCAGGTCTGTTGAAGGCAGCATCGGAAAGACGCAGCAGGCCATAGAAGCCGCGCAGAAAGAGGCGAATTCCCGCAAGGCGATGATTCAGAAACGGCTTGTGGCCGCCTACAAGGCTGGCGATACCGGAACGGTCCGTTTCCTTTTCTCTTCCCAGTCCATTCCCCAGATGCAGGAAAATCTCCGTTACATGAAGGCTGTGGTTGACAATGACCGGAAACTGGTTGCCGCTTACAACGAACAGGTTGAGGTGCTTCGCAGGTTGAAGCGTTCCATGGAAGGCGACGCGCGGCGAAAAGCAGGCCTCAAGGGAAGCATCGAGCAGACCAAGCGCCAGATCGAACAGGAAAAAGTCAATAAAACCAACTATCTTACCAAGGTCAGGGAGGAAAAAAAGGCCTATCAGTCTTCGCTTGCCGAACTGGAAGCTAATTCCCGCAGGCTGCATGCGATCGTGCAAAGGCTTGAAGCTGAAAGCAGAAAGAGATATACTGCGAGAAAACGGAAGCAGATCGATGCCGTGAAAAAAGCCCAGGCCAAAACACGGAAAAAATCCCGGATCAAGGCAGGGAAACAGACACCGGATACAAGTGTGGATACCGCGGAAATCCAGCCGATGAATTCTTCCATCGGCTTCGCTTCCCAGAAGGGCCGTCTTTCAATGCCTGCAAGGGGGCGAATCATAGGTACCTACGGAAGGCACAAGCATCCCGAGTTCAATTCCTTCACCTTCAGCAACGGCATTTCCATTTCCGCCCCGAGCGGGACGGATGTGCGCACCATTTATGACGGTACAGTGGTTTTCGCCGATTATTTCAAAGGTTACGGCAACATGGTCATTGTTGACCATGGCGGCGGCTTTTTGAGCGTCTATGCCCATAATTCGAGGGTGGTGAAAAGGGCAGGGGCCAGCGTGTCCCGGAACGAAGTGGTGGCGAGCGTCGGAGACGTGGATTCCACCAGGGGGCCGATGCTCTATTTCGAGATAAGGTACCAGGGAAAAGCTATAGATCCTTCTTCCTGGGTACGATAGAAAACCGGGGTATAAAAACGATATGGCAATTGAAAATAGCAGGTTTTCGGGAGGTAGGATGTTTAAACGCGGGAAAGGGAAAAAACTGGCACTGATCATTGCGGCAGCCGCTGCGCTTGTTGTATCGATCGGTTTTGGCGTGCAGCACCAGTGCGTTGCCGGAGGCGGAAATGATTATGATTCCATCGAACTTTTTACCGATGTTCTCAAGATAGTGCAGAAGAACTATGTGGAGGAAGTGGACACGAAGAAACTGGTCTACGGGGCCATTAACGGGATGCTGTCCTCTCTCGACCCCCACAGTTCGTTTCTGCCGCCGGACATGTACAAGGAAATGAAGATCGAGACCAAGGGCTCATTCGGAGGTCTGGGAATCGAGATCACCGTAAAGGACGGCTATCTGACCGTCATTTCTCCGATTGAAGACACCCCTGCCTTCAGGGCCGGCATCAAGGCCGGCGATCAGATACTCAAGATCGACGGACACCTTACCAAGGACATGAGCATCGTAGATGCGGTCAAGCGGATGAGAGGCCAGAAAGGCACAAAAGTCACCATAACCATCATTCGTGATGGTTTTGAAAAGCCCAAAGACTTTACCCTGGTGCGCGACATCGTGCAGGTGAAAAGCGTCAAGTCAAAGACGATCGATGCCGGTTACGGCTATGTAAGAATAGCCCAGTTCCAGGAAAAGACCGATGACGACCTGGTCAAAGCGCTCGAAGCATTGAAAAAAGAGAATGGCGGATCACTTAAAGGTCTTATCCTGGATCTGCGCAATGATCCGGGCGGGCTTCTGGACCAGGCCGTGAAAGTTGCCGATCATTTCGTCGCAGATGGCCTGATCGTCTATACCGAAGGCCGTGACCCGGATTCGAAGATGCGATTTTCGGCCCGGAAAGGCAAGAAAGAGCTGGGGTATCCCATGGTCGTACTGATCAACGGCGGGAGCGCCAGTGCGTCTGAGATCGTGGCAGGCGCCCTCCAGGACCACAACCGGGCCGTGGTACTGGGTACGCAGAGTTTTGGCAAGGGTTCTGTCCAGACGATAATCCCGCTTTCCGAGGATTCGGGCTTAAGGCTCACGACAGCCCGGTACTTCACTCCCAAGGGACGCTCGATTCAGGCAAAAGGCATCACGCCGGATATAGTCGTGGAAAATCTGGAGATAACTGCAAGGGAAAAGAAGGACTCTCTCAATATCCGTGAAAAGGACCTGGAGAATCATTTCGAAACAGATACCGGCGAGGTCAGGAAAGAGAAGAAGGAAGACAAGCCTGTAACGATCAAGGTGGATGAACAGACCAGGAGCGACTATCAGATCATGCGTGCGCTGGACCTTCTGAAAGGATGGGAAATTCTGAAGACAATGCGCAAGGCGGGGTAAAGTCCACTGTTGCGGGGCCGCGGCTTATGCGCTGTAACAGCCGTGGCCCCGCATGGTTGAAAGTCTTGATCCGGCTGACTCAGGCTTTCTTTCTGGATGTTTTGGCCGGTTTCGCGGGAGCCGTCTTTTCAGCCAGCTTTGCCGCCCGAACAGCACGCGCTTTCGCCAGGTTGTCGGCCAATCCCCTGTCATGAGCCATTTTTCTTCTTCCCTCGGAGAAGTTCTTTGCGGTCAAGGGCTGACTCGACGGGATACCGAACTGCTTGCGGTACTCACCCGGTTTCATCCCATGAGTCTGAGCCAGATGACGGGCAAGTGTTTTCATGCCGCCCCTTCCGCAGATCATGCAGAATACCTGGTCAGCCTGGAAGGCCTTCTTGAGCGACATGGGCGGTGTCTTCGGTTCTGCTTCGGCTGCCTGCCCTGCTGCGCCTGCGACTTCCAGCTGCTGCAGTGCTGAGAATACTTTCTGGATTTCCTGCAGGAGCTCTTCTGTCGACATTTCATTGACAGAAGCATGCGATGAGACAATGTTGGCGGCTAGTTCCACTAATGTTGCGGGCATTGTATCCCTCCTTATCAGTAAAATTGGTGAATATGCATTTATTTAATCGCAAAAATGCGTAAAATCAAGAAAAAAAGATACATTTTGTCGTCATGGCAAACTTTGTAGGAAATGCTGGATCGTATTTGTGTCAGGTAATGCAGGGCTGAAACATCAAAACTGTAGATGCTGGAATGCTTTGGGATGAACTTGGTATGTTTTGACCGGCAGGAATGATATGATGAAGTGATGCCGTTGCGCAATTCTTGCTTCCATTTATAGAATTGCGGATGTGAAGCTTGTGCACTGTTGGATTGAGAATCTTATTAACAATTTTATGAAGGCGCTGTGAGCCTTCAACAGCGAGGAAACATCCGTATGCCACGAATAGAGATTGATGAACTGAGATGTAAAGGTTGCGCTCTTTGTACCATAGCATGTCCCAAAAAACTCATTGCCGCGAGTGAGCACATCAATAATCTCGGCTATAAGCCTGCAGTGTTCGAGGGGACTGAAGTTCAATGCACCGGATGTGCACTGTGCGCGGAAATATGCCCGGACGTTGCCATCAAGGTTTTCAAGTGACGGTTTTCTTTTCCTCATCTTCGGCTTTTCAGCCATAAACAATTGACGGTTTTGGCAAACCGAGGTAATAATGCAACACCCAACATGGTGACGGGCTGTAATGTGCCGGAGGCCGTACCCGCATATGACAGCGGTAAGCGGCGCCGGAACTTCAGACGGGGAGGATTGAATTGGCAAAGCGTTTGCTGGTAAGAGGAAATGAAGCTATCTGCAGGGGAGCCATCGAGGCAGGATGCCGCTTTTACTTCGGTTATCCCATCACTCCCCAGAATGATATACCGGAGTACATGTCACGGGAGATGCCGAAGTTGAACGGAGTCTTCATACAGGCCGAAAGTGAAATTGCCTCCGTCAACATGGTCATGGGCGCAGCTTCAACCGGAGCGAGGGCCATGACTTCTTCTTCCAGCCCGGGCATATCATTGAAAATGGAAGCAATTTCCTATATGGCCGGCATGGAGTTGCCCTGCCTGATAGTGAACATTTCCAGATCCGGTCCGGGCCTGGGTGGAATCGACGCCTCCCAGGGGGACTATTTCCAGGCGGTGAAGGGTGGCGGACATGGAGGTTACCACATAATCGTCCTTGCTCCTGCTTCGATACAGGAGATGTACGATCTGACCATGCTGGCTTTCGATCTTGCGGAGATCTACCGCACTCCTGTCATGATCCTGGGTGATTCGGTTGTCGGGCAGATGAAGGAACCCCTTGTGCCGCATCCACGGCCGGAAAGGGAACTGCCGGCCAAGGACTGGGCGCTGCGTGGCAAGGGCGACGGGGAGCAGAGATTCATCAAGTCCCTCTACCTGGGTGACGGCGAGCTGGAGGCGCACAACTGGAAGCTTGATGCCAAATACAGGGAAATGAAGGCCAAGGAAGCGCGTTTTGAGGATTTCCAGACCAGCGATGCGGAACTCATCGTGACCGGCTTCGGTTCGGCAGCCAGGATTGCCAAGACCGCGGTCATGATGGCCCGTGAAGAGGGGCTCAAGGTCGGGCTGCTCCGTCCGATCACCCTGTTCCCTTTCCCGTCGGCCGCCTTTGCCGAAAGGACCGCCCGGTGCAAGAAAGTCCTGGACGTGGAATTGAATACCGGGCAGATGGTTGAGGATGTCCGTCTGTCGGTTGCACGTGACGCTGAGGTGTATTTTTACGGCAGACCTTCCGGGACCGGCTCACTGCCTACTCCGGAGGAGATATTGGGCCAGATAAAGAAGTATTATTGATAACGCGGTCCCGGACAGGTGACGCAATCCGCTGCATAAGCTTCCGCATCCCGAGGTGATTTTACGGCTGCCGGTTGCTGGAGTGGAGCACTTATTTCCCGTATCCATAAGAAGAGGTACTGAAATGCAACAGGTATTCAAAAGGCCGGTCAGTCTCAAGGATGTGCAAACCCATTTCTGCCCCGGATGCCACCACGGCACCATCCACAGGCTGGTTGCCGAAGCCCTGGATGAATTTGGCCTGCAGAACGAGACCATCGGCATAGCATCCATCGGCTGTTCGGTGTTTCTTTACCACTATTTCGATATCGATGTGATCGAATCCCCGCATGGCCGGGCGCCCGCGGTGGCCACCGGCGTGAAGCGGGCACGGCCGGACAGGTTCGTCTTTACCTACCAGGGTGACGGTGACCTGGCCGCGATCGGCACGGCAGAGATCATTCACGCGGCCAATCGGGGCGAGCGCATATCGGTCATCTTCGTGAACAATACCACCTATGGCATGACCGGCGGACAGATGGCTCCAACCACGCTCCTGGGACAGAAAACTTCGACTTCGCCCTATGGCAGAAGCCCCCAGGTCGAGGGCTACCCCATCAGAATGGCCGAGCTTCTGAGCGGACTCGAAGGCGTGGCTTTCTCGGCACGCGTCGCGGTTAATTCACCAAAGAATCTCATGGATGCGAAGAAGCAGATCAAAAAAGCCTTCCGCTACCAGGTGGAGGGGAAGGGGTTTTCTTTCGTAGAGGTGCTTGCTGCATGCCCCACGAACTGGGGGATGAACCCCATCGAGGCCAACGAGCGGGTCGGCAGGGAGATGTGCGAATTCTTCAAACTGGGGACGTTCAAGAACACCGCCGAACTGTGATTTCCACCGGTGGTCGGGAAGGTTTGCCCACATATACCAAGGATGGGGGACTGTTGATGAGGCATGATTTGTACATGGCCGGTTTCGGCGGGCAGGGAGTGCTCCTCGCGGGAACGCTGCTTTCACATGCGGCAATGATCGAGGACAAGAATGTATCTTTTATGCCGTCATATGGCGTGGAGAAGCGCGGCGGCGCTGCCATGTGCACTGTGGTCATCTCCGATGGAGACGTCGGTTCGCCGGTGATCGGCAACCCTGCTGTCGGGGTGCTGCTGAACCAGACGGCATTCGACAAGTACTGTTCCAGGATCAAGCGGGGAGGAGTCTGCATCGTAAATACATCTCTGGTCGACCCTGCTACCTGTTCCAGGCAGGATATCGAGTTCATTCCCATACCGATGAACTCGATTGCAATGGATATAGGTAACTCGCGGATGGTGAACATGGTGGCCGTGGGAGCTTATGCAGCCAGGACGGGTGCCGTAACGCTGGCAGCGTTGGCCGAAGCCCTGAAAGATACTCTGCCCGAACGCAACCACAAATACATCCCCGACAACATAAGAGCGATTGAGGCCGGTGCGGCACAGATTCACCGGCAATGACGGTCAAAATACAAAGTGCGCCTTCGGTATGGCATTCAAAATGCTTGACGGCCAGTAATGTCTCTGGTATATAGTTTCTCTGCCTGATGGGGGATCGTCTAGCGGCAGGACTGCGGACTCTGACTCCGCCAACCAAGGTTCGAATCCTTGTCCCCCAGCCATTCAACCATGCCTTCGGCTACGCCATATACCGGCTTGGTCCCATCGTCTAGCGGTTAGGACACCGGCCTTTCACGTCGGTAACAGGGGTTCAAGTCCCCTTGGGATCACCACTCATTTCTCAAAAACTCATCCGACAGAAGAACATCCTCAGTTGACGTTTCCTCTTTTTCGTCCCCAGTCAAATCTATCTACACAAGTGTCAGGCGATCATTCGCAAAATCAACTCAACCGGGATCGGGACCGCTGTTCCGGACATGCGCGGAAGACCGGTTTTGCTAGCGTAAACGAAGTATTAGCGGTTGCTGTACCTTTGAACCTATGTTATAAATGGTCATTGCCGCGGTTTTGGGGGAACGGTTCATGCTGGGTATAGACGCGATAATTGAAAACGCACTCCGGGAGGACATACACACCGGTGACCTGACGACCATGGCGGTGGTCGAGGGGAAGCGGCCGTCACGTGCGAGGTTGATTGCCAAGGAACCTTTCGTGGTGGCCGGCTTGCAGGTTGCCTCAAGAGTTTTTTTCCTGCTGGATCCCGGCGTCGTTTTCACCCCGCTTTTTTCTGACGGAGATGCCGTGTCCAAGGGTGACGTCATAGCCGAACTGCAGGGGGATGCGTCAGTCCTTCTCCAGGGAGAACGGGTTGCCCTGAACCTGCTGCAGAGAATGTGCGGAATCGCGACCCTCACGGCTCGATACCGCGACGCGGTAAGCGGGACCCGCGCCAGGGTCGTGGATACCCGGAAGACCACCCCGGGGCTGCGCCTGCTGGAAAAGTATGCCGTGCGCGTCGGAGGGGGAGCCAATCACCGGACCGGCCTGTATGACGGCGTTCTCATCAAGGAGAACCACATCGCCGCTGCCGGCGGTATTGCCGTCGCCATCGGACGGGCCAGGAAAGCAATACCCCATACCTTGAAAATCGAGATTGAAACGGAAACCCTGGAACAGGTTGCCGAGGCGCTGCAGGCAGGCGCCGACATCATCATGCTCGACAACATGGATCCGGATGCCATGCGCAAGGCGGTTGGCATGATAGACGGGAAAGCCGTTGTCGAGGCTTCCGGCGGCGTAACGCTGGAGACCATCGGCCGGATCGCGGCAACCGGTGTGGATATCATCTCTGTCGGTGCTCTTACCCACTCGGCCCGGGCAATGGACATTTCCATGCTGCTGGAGGATGCATGAGGGAAGCCGCATTCAGCACGGGCAGGATTGAACTGACCCTGGAACAGCGATTGCTGGGACTCTTTCGCCAGAGTGACGACGGGGTGCTGTCCGGAGAAAGAATCGGAGCGGTTCTGAGCATTTCCAGGACCGCCGTCTGGAAGCATGTGAAACGCCTGCGTGACAAGGGTTACCAAATTGATGCCGTGCCTGCCCGGGGGTACAGGCTTGTTGCCGCGCCGGATACTCTCACGGTTGACGAGCTGGCTCCAGGACTCTCAACCTTGCGCATCGGCTGCCGCATAGTAAGCGTGCCGGAAACCGGATCTACAAACCAGCTTGCCTTCCAGCTCGCGAACGAGGGGGCTGTTGACGGCACTGCGGTCATTGCCGAAACCCAGACGGGGGGGAGGGGGCGCCTGGGAAGGCGCTGGGAATCACCCCCGGCAGTGAACCTTTATTGCTCCGTCATCATCCGTCCACCCATCCCTCCCATGCATGCATCCCAGCTCACGTTTCTGTCAGCAGTAGCTGTTTCCCGGGCCATCGAGAAATCCACCGGGCTCGGTCCCCGGATCAAATGGCCGAATGACATACTGATCAACGGCCGGAAGGTTGCCGGCCTCCTCAATGAGATGAATGCGGAGACGGATACCATCCACTGCGTGGTTCTTGGTATCGGGGTCAACATCAACATGGAGAGGAGCCAGTTCCCGGAAGGGCTCCGGCAGCCCGCGACTTCACTGCTCCTGGAGAGCGGAAGGGCAGTGGACCGGCGTGAATTCACCAGGGATCTCCTTTCGGAACTTGACAGCCTTTATGACGGCTATCTGCGCAACGGTTTCACCGAAATAAGGGATGAATGGCTGGCACGCAGCATGCTGATGGGGAAACGGGTCCGGGTGTCATTCGGCGAGGGTGAAACGTCGGGTGAGGTCGCGGGTATCGATAGTGACGGCGCTTTGCTCCTCAAGCGGGGAAACGGTTCCATGGAAAGGGTTCTGGCCGGCGACGTGACCGTACTTTGAGGCAGCCGGACTGCCTGCTCGGCGTTCAGACATCACGGATTCAGGGGAGAACATAACAGCGCGACAGCGAAAATCCGGAGGGATTCAGTTTGCTTCTGGTCATAGATGTGGGCAACAGCAATACCGTTCTTGGCCTTTACGATGACGAGCGCCTGGTCAGGGACTGGCGGATCGCAACCGACACGGCCAAGACCGCGGATGAATACGCGGTTCTGATAAGAGAGTTGTTCTCTTTTTCAGGTTTCCGTTACGACGATGTGGGGGACATCATACTGTCTTCGGTGGTTCCCGCTCTTACAGGAGTTCTGGAAAGGCTGGCAAACAGCTACTTCAATCTCAAGCCCTATATCGTGGGGCCGGGCATCAAAACCGGCATGTCGATCCAGTACGAGAATCCCAAGGAGGTTGGCGCCGACCGCATCGTCAATGCCGTCGCGGGTTTCGAGCGATACGGCACAGCCCTGATCATTGTGGATTTCGGCACGGCCACCACGTTTGACATGGTCAATGCAAGGGGACAGTATTGCGGCGGCGTAATTGCGCCCGGAATAATGATTTCGGCGGAGGCCCTTTTCCAGAAAGCCAGCAAGCTGCCGCGGATAGAGGTTGTGAAACCGCCCTCGATCATTGCCAAGAACACGGTAGGCGCCATGCAGGCCGGTATTTATTACGGCTATGTGGGTATGGTCGACGAAATCGTTTCACGCATGAAGGCCGAGAGCAGGGACCCCCCTCGTGTCATTGCCACAGGGGGATTGGCCGCCCTTATAGCCCCGGAAACGAAAACCATAGAAGAGGTGCACGAATACCTGACTCTGGAAGGCCTGCGAATTCTTTACGAGAGGAATGCGCGGCAGTCGCCGGCGCCCTAGCCACTGAAACTACTTTGAGCCATGCAGGAGGGGTAATTTCCATCAGATAAATCAAGGGGGATTTATGGCAAAGTATGACACCGCAAAAGTGAGAAACGTTGGAATTGTGGCCCATGGGGGGGCGGGCAAGACCTCCCTCACCGAAGCCATTCTCTTTACCGTGGGCATGAACGACCGCCTCGGCCGTGTCGACGACGGTTCATCGACCATGGACTTCGAACCGGAAGAGATCAAGAGAAAGATCACCGTCTCCTCATCTCTCAACCATGGTGAATGGAATGGTCACAGTATCCACCTGATAGATACCCCGGGATACGGCGATTTCATTGCCGATACCAAGTCATGTCTGCGGGTCCTGGGAGGAGCTGTGGTCATGATTTCCGCCATTTCGGGTGTCAAGGTCCAGACCGAGGAAGTATGGGAATGGGCCAACGAGGCTGAAATTCCCCGCATAGCCTTTGTTAACAAGATGGACCGTGAACGCGCCAATTTCCTCCGGGCCATGGGCGACATGGAAAAGGCCCTTGGCGCGCGTGCCGTTGCCGTGCAGATCCCCCTCGGCGCTGAGGAGAATTTTGAAGGTGTCATAGACCTGGTTACGATGAAGGCTTTCAGGTACCAGAAGGATATGTCCGGCAAGTTTGCCGAAACGGACATTCCCGCCGAGTACCTGGCGGATGCCGAAAGCATGCGGGAAAAGATGGTCGAGACCGTGGCCGAGGCCTATGACGCACTGACGGAGAAATTCCTCGACGTCGGCGAGCTGACCGAAGAAGAGATTCTTGACGGACTGAGGGTCGGTACGTTGCGCAACACCTTTACCCCGGTCTTCTGCGGTTCGGCCACCATGAACATCGGTGTGTCCCAGCTGCTGGACTACATCTGCCAGTGTCTCCCCTCACCCCTTGACCGCGGGAATGTTACCGGCATCAATCCGAAGACCAACGAAGTGGAAGAACGGTCCCCGGAAGAGACGCAACCGTTTTCCGCGCTCGTGTTCAAGACCACTTCGGATCCCTACACCGGCAAGATCACCGTTTTCAGGGTCTATTCAGGGGTCCTCAATTCCGATTCCACCGTTTACAACTCCACCCGGGACAGCGTAGAGCGCATCGGCCAGATTTACGAACTGGAAGGCAAGAAGCAGAAGCCTATAAAGCAGGCTGTGGCGGGGGACATCGTTGCCGTGGCCAAGCTGAAGGAAACGGTCAGCGGCGATACCCTGTGCGATGCCGACAAACCCATCGTCTACGAGCCGGCCAAGTCACTGGACCCGGTGATCTCGTACGCCATCCAGCCCAAGACCAAGAACGACGAGGACAAGATCCACGGAGCGCTCCAGAGGCTGATGGAGGAAGACCAGACCATATCGCTGCGCCGCGACGAACAGACACGCGAACTCATCATTTCCGGGATGGGGCAGGTGCACCTGGAAGTCACCATCGAGAAGCTGCGCCGCAAATTCAGCGTTGAAGTCGAGCTGAAGACTCCGAAAGTTCCCTACCTTGAGACAATGAAAAGCTCGGTCAAGGTGCAGGGCAAATACAAGAAACAGTCCGGCGGGCGCGGACAGTACGGCGACTGCTGGGTTGAATTCATCCCCCGGGGACGCGGCGATGGTTACCAGTTCGAGGACAAGATCGTGGGCGGTGTCATTCCGAAAACGTACATCCCGGCTGTCGACAAGGGTATTCAGGAAGCTTCGCTGGAAGGGGCTCTCGCCGGGTATCCCGTGGTGGATTTCAAGGCCGTGCTCTACGACGGTTCGTTTCACACCGTCGACTCCTCGGAAATGGCCTTCAAGATCGCCGGTTCCATGGCATTCAAGAAAGCAATGGAGATTGCCAAGCCGGTCCTTCTCGAACCTATCATGAAAATGAAGATCACGGTGCCGGAAGACAATATGGGTGATGTCATCGGCGATCTGAACTCGCGCCGCGGCAAGGTGGTGGGTGTGGAGCCCAAGGCGAATTCGCAGATAATCAGGGCGGTCGTTCCCATGGCTGAGGTACTGACCTATGCCAACGATCTTCGGTCCATGACCAGTGACCGGGGTCTTTTCAGCACGGAGTTTTCCCATTACGAGGAGCTGCCGAGTCATCTGGCACAGAAGGCGATCAACGACGCAGCGGCAAATAACAAGGCGTAGTATTTTCATGGAAAGGGGGGGACAGCATCGATGGTAGAAACGGGATTGCCCCAAAAAAGGGAAAAAACCGGTCTTGCGGGGGAGGGAGGAAGCAGCGCCAAAGGCATTCTGTTGGTTCTTGCCGCCCTTGCGGTCTGTTTCGGCTATTTCTACTTCTTTACTGACATCTTCCGTTCGAAAGACGAAATCGCCGGGCAGCGCGACATCATTTCTTCCGAAGTCAGGAAAGCAATGCCTGCACGCAGCGGTGCAACTCCCCAGGCAACAGCCCAAGGAAAAAGCGCTGCTCCCGCGGTTCCCGAGACAGGCTCCGTGAAGCCTGCCGAAGTTGCTGTGCCCCCCCAGCCAACTGCCTCTCAGTCGAAACAGCCGTCTGAACAAAAAGCGCCGGCCGCCGGGATGAAAGCCAAGGCGGTTCCCGCATCCGGAAAATTGACGGAAAAAACAGCCGCGGTCAAGGCAGGGGATGCTCAGAAGAAGGCCCCGGCGGCAAAAACACCGGACAAGCAGCAAAAACCCAGGGTCGCAACAGCCAAGACAGCAGAAAAGCCGCCCAAGACTTCCACGCCTGCGCAGAAGAATGGCGATGCCAAGAAAGGCGCGGCAGGCAAAACCGCTGCCGCTCCCGTGAAAACCGCAACCGTGCAGAAGACCGGGACGGACGCTGAAAAAACACCCGCGGCCGCTCCTGCTCCTTCGGCGGTGAAAAAGACCGGCGGGGCTTTCACCCTGGTTATCGGGACGTATGTGCTGAAGTCTTCCATGACCGCGGACAAGGCCAAGCTTGAACGGGCCGGTTTCAAACAGGTTTCAGTCGTGGCAAAAAAAAGAAGCGAGCCGATGAACCGGCTGTATGTGGCCGATTTCAGCACCCAGTCGGAGGCCCAAGCGGAGTTGAACAGGGTGAGAAACGCGAGTAAGGATGCCTTTGTTTTGAAGGAAAACGGCCGATATTCGGTGTATGCAGGTTCGTATTATGCCTATGAACGGGCCATGGAGATGCGTGAGCAGTTGAACGGGAAAGGGCTGAACCCGACCATCAGAAAATCGGTGGCGCCGGTTCCGACCTATACCCTGACGGGCGGGAGTTTTTCCTCCCGCGAGGATGCTCTGGAGGAGGCTGCAAAGCTGAAAAAACTGGGTTTCAAACCTTTCGTGTCCGCAAGAAAGTAGCCCTGCTGACCATGGCTGAAGATCGCAAGGCTACAATCAGGATATCGTCTGATTCAGCACGGTATGTGAAGCCCGGCGCATCCCGTGAGGACAGGCTGGCCGCCGCCAGAGGGGAGGCCGGGATGCCTTCTCCCGACTTTCCCGCGGTGCTTGCATTCCTGTCCCGCGATGCCGACCCGGAAATCCGCACAGCCGCGGTTCGGGGGCTGAAATGCCTTGCGCGGGATATCCTGCTGCAGTCATGCGCTTCTCCCGATACTCATCCGCGCATACTGGAACTCCTTGCGAAACTGCATGGCCGGGATGCGCAGGTGGCTGAACTGCTGACCGCCAATCCTTCGGCTGATGAAGGTGTGCTGGCGGCGGTGGCAGCGGGGCAAATCGCCGGCGCAACACCGGATCAGGGCGAGGTTGCCGATTCGCAACCCGGGGGAAGTCCAACTGAGTGCGCAGCCGACGCAGGGGAAGAAGAAGAGCCTGACCCGGAAGAGCCTGTCGATGAGGACAGCGAAGAGTTCAGAAGCAAATACCAGCTGGCCCAGACGATGGGCATATCGGAAAAAATCAAGATGGGCATGACCGGCGACAAGGAGTGGCGGATGCTCCTGATCAAAGACACCAACAAGCTCATTTCCATTTCGGTCATCAAGAATCCCCGCATAACCGAAGCGGAAGTGCTCAGCATTTCCAAGTCTTCCGTCAACAACGACGACATACTGCGGGAGATATGCGTAAACAAGGAATGGACAAAGAATTACCAGATAAAAAAGGCGCTGGTGGAGAACCACAAGACTCCGCTGCACCACGCTCTGCGGTTCATTTCGGCATTGACTGAAAAGGATCTGACCATGCTTTCCAGGAGCAAGAATATATCTTCCGTGATCGCGACCCAGGCGAGGCGGATGCTGCTGAACAAAAAAAAGGATTGATAGGGGGTTTCCCATGGCTCTGGTGAATGACGCGAAAAAAGAGATACAC
Organism: Geobacteraceae bacterium; assembly: GCA_034933285.1. Classification (GTDB taxonomy): domain Bacteria; phylum Desulfobacterota; class Desulfuromonadia; order Geobacterales; family Geobacteraceae; genus RPRC01. Next base: position 247,495 of record JAYFNT010000002.1, read on the forward strand.
GCCAAAATAGTCTACTACGGCCCAGGCGGGAGCGGCAAGACGACCACCCTGGAGTATATCTACAACAAGCTCAAGCCGGAATACCGGGGAAAGTTCAAGTTCATGAACACCGCCAGCGGCAGGCTGGTTTTCTTCGATTTCATGCGGCCGGAACTGGCCGGAATCGGCGACTACAGCGTCCGTTTCCATATCTATACCGCACCTGGCAATAATGTGAACAGCGGTGTATGGAAAAATGCGCTGAAAGGAGCTGACGGCATAGTCTTCGTGGCTGATGCGTCGCCATCCTGCCGCCAGTTGAACAGGGATAGCCTTGACACGTTGATGGAATGCCTTTCATCGAATGACATGGATCCGGAAACCACTCCCCGTATATTCCAATACAACAAGACGGACCTTCAGGACGCAGTGCCGGAAGAACAGATGCGCCTGCTGCTGGATACGGGAGACGACCGGGTCATACCGGCGTCGGCCGGCACCGGGAACGGCGTGTTGACGGCACTTTCCGAGATGGTGAAAATGGTGCTCAGGAAATTGCAGGAATCGGTCGCGGCAGTACCGGCGGGACCTGTCGATGCAACCTCCGAGCCGGAACCTGCCGTTGTCGCGCCGCTCGAAGCAGCAGATCTTTACGAAGCAGCCGGACTGCATGAAGAGGCTGAATCGCGGCAATCGGCTGAAACGGAAGAAGCTCTTGCCGCCGAAGCCGAAGAGGATCTGGAACTTCTTTCCATGGAAACCGGCGAGGAGCTGCCTGAACTGGAGCCGCTGGCCGAAGAAAGCGAACTCGCTTCTGAAGCGGATATGCCTGCTTACGAGTCGTTCCAGGCTTCCGGGGAAATGCCTGCCCAGGCGGCGGAGGCAGAACGCTTTCCCGAATTTCCTTCAGTGCCGGACACGCCTGCAAACGTGGACAGCGGGGTGCTTCCCGATCCGAAAATTATGCTTGCCGGAGATATTGAAAAGCTCGCATATGGCCGCTTCCGCCTGCCGCTGGTGATACGCTTCGGTAACAGCGAAAAGAAAACGGCACTTACAATCGACCTTTCTTTTGATTGATCGGGTGCCCGGGCCGGACGGCATTGCCTGGCACCGGCTGTAGCGGGGGAAGTGAGGATAGACATGGAAATCGATCTGGAAACCATCCTCCGTTTGCTGCTGGCCGCGATCCTGGGCGGATCCATCGGCCTGGAACGGGAGATTCACGGCCGTCCCGCGGGTTTTCGCACCCATCTTCTCGTTTCCCTGGGATCTTGCGTTTTTACGGTTGCCTCGATTTATTTCTACAAAATCTACGGCAGCGTTACGGTGGATGGCGGTGTATCCATAGATCCGTCCCGGGTGGCCGCCCAGGTAGTGACAGGTATAGGATTCCTCGGCGCAGGCGCCATTATTCGGGAAAAGGCTTCGATCCGCGGCCTTACCACGGCTGCCTGCCTTTGGGTCGCGGCGGCGATAGGCGTGTCGTGCGGTATCGGGCTCTTTGCCCTGTCGGCCGTGGTTACGGCCACCGCAATCGGCTCGTTGCTGGTACTTAAAAAGGTCGAGGGGGTTCTGAACCGGGATACCTACAGCGCGATAAAGGTCTGGAGCACGGACCTGGAAGGGCAGATGGCAAAAGTCGAACAGCTGGTGGGGGGGTTCAATCTGAGTATGCTCAACGCTTCAGTGGAGCGCGATCTTGAAAAGCAGGAATTCTTCCTGGAATTCGAGATCAAGCTCGTGGATCGCGAGGTGGCTTACCGGATGCTGGACAGCATCTTGGCCACTCCTGGTGTCAAGAGGGTGCGGCTTGAATGACTGAAGCCTGACCAGCCATGCGGATGCCCGGCTCCGGCGGATGTATGTCATACGGCTCAACGCGCCCGGCAAGCATCATTCAATGCCGTCGGGCTCATCACCGGACATCTCCTTGCTGTAAACCAGCCTGATGTTCATGCGGCGTATCAACCGCTCGATTTCTCGCAGCTTTTCCTCGTATTCCTTGAGATAATACGCCTGCCTGGCTTTGCTGTGAAAGGTCACCCCTTCCCTGAGCATGTCTATGCGGATTCTGGCGACCTTTCTCATCGTTTCGAGTACTTCGCGCGCGTCTGCCATGATTGCTTGTCCTAGGCTACTCGATTCGAGGAGCGCTTCCGTTCGCGGCGATCTTTCTCAGCGGTTCGAGCAGGCGGTACGCCACGGCCAGGCCGCCCCTTCCGATACCTATGTCCACGTCGTCTTCGTAGCCGTGGTAGTCGGATCCCCCGGTCATTGCGAGACCCAGCTCCAGGCACAGGTTTTCGAAGAATATCATGTCATCCTTGTAACAGAGATTGTTGAACACTTCCAGACCGTTCAGTCCCATGCCCGCCATATCCCTTATGAGGGAAGCAAGCACTCCGCGATCTTCGGAAATGCTCGGCGGATGGGCCAGAACGGACACCCCGCCCAGTCGCCTGATCTCTCCCAGCGCCTCTTCCAGTGGGAAGTACTGCTTCGGGACATCGCAGGGCTGCAGATACCGGTTGAACGCGTCCTGTACGTGGCGTGCAATCCCCCTGTCCACCAGAACCCGCGCGATATGCAGGCGGCTCATGGCCTCGCCGGAGACATCTATGACCTCATCGTAGGTGATGAGCCCCTTTCGCTCAGATGCCAGTTTCGCATTGATCTTTTCAACGATTGCCTTGGCCCGCACCTCCCTGGCCCGGCGGAATTCCCGGAGTTTCGAGGAAAAGGATGGATCGCGGTGGTTTATGAAGTAGCCGAGGAGATGGACGTCCTGGTAATTCCGGTAGCCTATGGAGAGCTCGACCGCCGGAACGACTTCCACTCCCAGTCCGCTTCCCGCTTCGAGCGCCTCGGTCACGCCGGAGACGGAATCGTGGTCGGTTATGGCTACAGCCTTCAGCCCTTTTTCGGCAGCCATGGCAACGATCTTTGATGGTGTGTGGACCCCGTCGGAATGTAGGGTATGTATATGAAGGTCCATGAACTGCCGCATTGTGTAATCCTCCCGGACTGTTATACAGGACAGTATAGGTCAGAACAGCCGCCGGTTCAACTGACAAAACGCATCTTGCCCGGTGACGGGAACTTGGATACAATCCAGGCACTATAACTTTCTTCCAGGGGGCGAAATGAAACCTGACCAGATACATGAAGCGATAGAACTACTGACTGAAGCGGTCAAACAATGGCGGACACCAGCGGTTACCATCGTGTCCCAGCGCGAGGGCGATCCATTTAAGGTCCTCATATCATGCCTTCTGTCTTTGCGCACCCAGGACCGGACGACCGGCCCCGCTTCCGAGAGGCTTTTTGCCCTCGCGGACACCCCTGAAAAGATGGCCGCTCTGCCGGTTTCAACCATCGAAGCCGCAATTTTCCCCGTCGGGTTTTACCGCAACAAGGCTGCTACCATCCTGAACGTCTGCCGGATTCTCCTGGACGATTACGCGGGGAAGGTGCCGGATGAAATAGACGAACTCCTGAAGTTCAAGGGGGTGGGGCGAAAGACCGCCAATCTCGTGGTGACCCTCGGTTTCGGAAAGCCGGGGATCTGCGTCGATACCCATGTTCACAGGATCTGCAACCGCTGGGGCTATGTGGAGACCAAAACGCCGGAGGAAACAGAATACGCTCTTCGGGGCAAGCTGCCCGGGCGCTACTGGCTGGTGATCAACGACCTGCTGGTGACGTTCGGCCAGAACCACTGCGTACCGATTTCACCCAAGTGCTCCACCTGCATGATAGCCCACCTCTGCGACCGCAGGGGGGTGGGGAAGAGCAGGTGAGGGGGGAAGGCAGGCTGAAGCTGGAGGCTGAAGGTATTCATCATCGCAACGAACGAATCAGGGAATTCATGATTTTTTCTGCTTCTTCAATTTTGAATTCAATCAGTGGCCATTCTTGGATGCTCAGGAAATCCAAGCGGTGAGACAAACCAAGTTGATAACGCATTTCCCTCAGCGAACCGAATGCCATTGTGAGCAACCTGAGATAATCTGCCTGGCTTTCACGTGTGAACCCCTCCTCGATATTCGATGGAACTGATACAGCCGCTCCCCGTATTTGAGAAGTCAAGCCATGCTGCTCTTTTTTAGGAAATTTCGCCGTTATCTGATAGACAATCAGAACCACTTCATCTGCTAATTCAAAAGCTCTCAGCTTCGTATGATCACGCATTGTCTTTCCCTTCAGCCTTCCGCCCTCGGCCTTACTGAATGCCCGGTTTTGGGTTAAGGCGGTTTTACCGCCAGGTATGAAAGGTGCTCCTTCACATCCTCGGTCGTCAGTTTCATCGGCGGCTTGTCTTCCAGAAACAGCCGAAACCGCATGCGCGGCCCGCTCCCTTTGAGCATCCGTCTGTCTCTTTTTCCTCAATTTATCGCAGAACAGTCGTACTCGTTCAGCCTTGCTGTTCGGGACAGGATACTTGTTGCGAAAATCAAGGTAATAGCGCAGCCACTTCCTGTATTCGACGTTATATGCTGGAGGGATATCCCTGAATCTGAGGTGGGCAACATACTCGGTAAAGATGGAGTCAAAGATTCTTAACACGGAATTCTCCTTTGACTTCAATCATGAGCGGGAGTATATTTTGACTGGTCTTGAAATGGAAAAACGCCTAAATGGAATATTGATTTTTTAACGCTCAACTACCGATTTGGCTTGTTGTACATGCAGCAGATATAAGATTATGCAAAATGTTAACTACAACATGAAAGTTTTGTGAAAAATGGGTGGTTGAGCAGGGGCTCATCAATTAGTAGTTACCCAGAGAAGAAATAAAAGTACCAATAACTCACTATTTATATTTTTGGTTCATGAACTCCATGATGGCGCTTGGAACGGGGTTCGTAATTGGTTATATGACCTCGCCAGTTATTATGGTCCCTCTCAAAATCCCAGAAGATGCCCGTCTAGAGGTAATTTTTCCGATCATGTTATGTTTCATATTTTCAAGCCAGATCATCATGCTCTTGTACTTCTGGGGTAAACGACGCGGTGAATTTGAATACTCCTTTCTTGAAAATTATGCTCTGAAAAAAAGACCAAACCCGGAATTGAGCGCTCGGCTTAAAGAAGTCAAACGTGAACTGAAATTTGGTGGTGTCAGTTTAGTGCATGATAAACTGATCGCTGCCGCCAAGGAATTTCCGGAAAACTTTGTAGTACATTTCATGTTTGCTCTTTCCTGCGAGCGGATGGGATTAGCTGAAGTTGCTATTGAAGCCTACGAGACCTCGCGTAAATTGATTCCGGAACCATCACAAGCCTTAATCACATACGTCGAAAAACAAATTAGCAGAGTGAAACTGGAAGGTCCGACAAGAATGTCCACGGCTCCCGGACTACAGTATCTAATGTGGTAATGGCTAACCATCGGCGGCAGACGGTCGGCGCGATAAGACTGCTCCGCCGGTGCGCCCCCACGACGTTGAATACAGCCGAACTGGAGATCCAAAAAGCAATTTCACAGATTTCTTTACTGCCACCGAAGCTTGGAGGCTTTTCTTGGTTGTTGTGTTGAGCACAACTTTAGTGTTGAAATTCACTGCCAAAGGTGTATATTATGCTTGAACCGTTGAAACCGAGCGAAGCTAGAAAGTTAATCCATCATATCCTGAAAAATGGTGATGTTACCTACTCCCGACCACATGCCATAGAGCGCATGGAAGAACGGGAGATGGACACCAGCGACTGCATCAATATCCTTCGCGGCGGAAAAGTAGTGGAAGGCGAGTACGAAAACGGGAGTTGGCGGTACAGAGTTGAAACTCCGAAAATGGCGGTTGTCGTCACTTTCATTGACGAGGACGAACTAATGATTGTGACTGCATGGAGAGAGAAGAGATGAAATGCCCTATTTGTGACCGAAGCGAACTCATTGAGTCCGTTGAGAACTACCATTATCGCGAATGCGGTCTTGAGAACATAACCCTTAATGGGATTACTGTTCGGAAATGCCCTGAGTGTGGCGTTGTCATGCCCAAGATTCGCAACATCGAAGGTCTGCATGACTGTATAGCCAGGTTCCTTGTGAAAAAGGAAGAGCGGCTTTTGCCGTCGGAGATCGTATTTCTACGCAAGTCTCTGGGCTGGTCTAGTTCTGACCTAGCCAGGAATTTGCAAATCGACAAAGCCCAGGTTAGCAAGTGGGAACATGGGCGGGTCGAGATGAGTAAATCGAATGAGTTGCTTTTCCGTGAAATTATCGCGCGTGGAAAAAAAATCATGGATTACCACCGAGAAGACGCTGCCAGGAAAGCGGCAACCGTACTTCGAATGTTTATGGAAATGGATCAAGGCAAAGAGTGGAAATTGGTGGCGTGATTTTAAATATAGAAGCTGAGGAAGGGGCCTAAATGGTCCCTTTTCTTTTTCTCCAAGCATAATGGCATGCAGTTTCAAAGGGTGTAGAAAATCGCTGAAACTTTCAACCAAGCGCAACAACGGAGAACCCGCTGTGCTCTCAGCGTTGTAAAATAGGGCGACGGTATGGGCAGGCTTTGGAGTTTGAAAACGCTTGGCGTAACGCTTCGACTACAAGAGCGGAGTGAAGGCATAACCGGCTGGGAAAAGGACCGCCTTGTGAGGCAGAGATTGCATCCATGACTTTGCATCTTAAATCGATATCGATCAGACAATTCGACGGCGAGATCTCCACTCATTTCCCTTTCACTCTCCCCGTCCTCCGTTCCCTGCAGGAAATCCTTTTTGATTCTCCTGTCACCTTTTTGGTCGGCGAGAACGGGTCAGGCAAGTCGACGATTCTGGAGGCCATCGCCTGTGCCATCGGTTCAACAACGGTTGGTGCCGAGAGCGTAAAAACCGACAAAACCCTGATTCAGGCCCGGCAACTTGCAAGGTATTTCAAATTGTCGTGGGGAAGGCGTACCCATCGAGGCTTTTTCTTGCGGGCAGAGGATTTCTTCGGCTACGTGAAGCACCTGGCACAAACAAGAGAAGAGTTAGAGTCGGACCTGGCTGCGGTGGACAAGGATTACGAGGGACGCTCCATGCTGGCAATCAACCTGGCTCGGAGCCCGTACCTGCGCGAGTTGCACGGTCTGCAGGAAAAGTATGGCAGTGGGCTTGACTGCCGCTCACATGGTGAAAGCTTCATGGCTCTTTTCCAGTCGCGATTCGTGCCTGATGGCCTATATCTGCTGGACGAGCCCGAGGCACCACTCTCACCGGTACGACAGCTTGCCTTCATATCGGAATTGAAAAGGATGGTGGAGGAGAAATCGCAATTCATCATCGCCACCCATTCTCCCATTATTATGGCCTTCCCCGGGGCTATGATTCTTTCTTTTGATTATGGAGTCATGACCAAGGTCGCTTACGAGGATCTGGAGCACGTCACGTTGATGAAGTCGTTTCTAAATAACCCAGAATCTTACTTGCGGCGGCTATAAGGCGTCCCCTCGGATCCTTCAGCTCGCTCAAGAGGAACGTACCTACAAGAGGGTGAAGGGGCAACCTTGACACGGGACAAAGCCGGGAATTCCGGAATAACAGAAGGGTCTACTTCAAGGTCTACATTGAGACTGAACAACGGGTGCGCAGAAAAAGGTGCGAATTTGGGGACTTGTACAAATTAAAGTTAATTTCATAAAATAATCGGGATTATGTCCCTTGAAATCCCAAATGAGAAAAAATGTCATGGCGCCCGGCCACTACGATCTGATCCTGGATGGAACGCTCGATCGCAGTGTAAAGTTTTTGTCATTGTCAATCAGGTTAGATATTTCTTTCTTTATCTCATCATTCACATTGTCTGCATCAAGATTCACGGCCCTTTCCTGACTATCATCATCGGCCTTGATCATTAGAACTTTAACTGCCGAAGGAATTTGTGGATAGGTTTCAGTACATCCCATCAAAATCCCATGTAATCTTTTTTTTGACATAACCACACTGCTTGGATCGAATGTTACCATTTGTGCAATCTCGTGAGATAAATCAGATCCCAATTTAAAATACCATTTACCATTCCCTATGGCAATAATGCCCTTATACTCTTCATCATTATCCGGCCATTTTACCGATACGCACATAAAGCTATCTTCGACATCACATATAGTGAGTATGGCACGGGAGATTTTTACCGGCTCACCGGGACCTTTAGGAGATATTGCATAATGGTATAAGTAGTAAGTACCCTTGAATTTATCATATAAATGCCGGATTCTTTCTTTGGTAACGCCTTTGAGCGGTTTCAAGGCGTCCATCAGGTATTCGGAACCTGAAGTCCTGGGTTTCTCCACGCTTCCGATGCTGTCCAATAGTCTTTGACCTTTTTTCATCAAATCTTCCGCATTTATCTTTCTGCCTGTCAATGCCTCAATCGCCCCGGTCAACGTCACGGCAAAACGGTCCGCTTCCTTGTTGAAATCTTCCGGCTCAATGCCTATCATTCCGCAGATTGCGGCAATTTTCTCGCGAGCCGGCTTGCCCCCCTCTTTCAACCATTTGTGTCTCACGGTATATTCGTCCACAGCTTTGTCGTTCAGCATATTCCTGAGGATAGCCGTCCCCCAGACCATCGCGATTTTCTTTCTGAACCCGTCAATTTCTAATCCATAGTGCCCCATACTTTCTCCTTCATTAACATGGAAAACATCATCGCATTAGCTTCTTACCATACGAAATATTTTGAAACAATTCAATAACATTCAAAAAATAAAACGATGTTTATATATTTGCAAACCTTTGCAACTAATTGATATTACAGGAAAAATAAGTTGTGTAAAGTGGTTTGTTGATGTATTGATCATCTATGGATTAGATGAAATAGAAAGGCATTACTCTGTCGATTGAACGGCTGAATCGTGCAACCCATTCTTGTTTCACAGGGAAACTCAGATAGCCAAAAATTCTGGCATAAGGGGCGAGAAATGAACATTTTAGCGATAAATTGCGGCAGTTCATCGGTCAAATATCAACTTTTTGATTGGAACAAGAAGGAGATAATAGCCAAAGGCCTTGTGGAGAAAGTTGCATTGGAAGGCTCTTTTATACTTCATGAGGTTCCGGGCAAGGATACATACCGGCAAGAAATAGATTGCCCGAACCATGCGGTCGCCCTGGACCTGATCATGAGAGCGTTGACGGACCGCGAACATGGGGTGCTCAGCGATTTAAGCCAGATCTCGGCAGTGGGACACCGCATAGTCCATGGTGGGGAGAAATTTACCAAGTCCGTACTGATCGACGACGATGTGCTGGAAGGCATAAATTCCGTACGACGTCTTGCCCCTCTGCACAATCCGGCGCATATCGCGGGAATAGAGGCGGTCCGTTCCGTTCTTCCCGATATTCCGAGTATCGCCATCTTCGATACGGCGTTCCATCAGACCATGCCCGAACATGCCTATATCTACCCACTGCCTTACGACTGGTATACCAAGCATTCGGTAAGAAGGTACGGATTCCATGGCACATCCCACCTGTACGTGTCGAAAAGGGCTGCGGTGCTTTTGGGCAAAAATGCGTGTGATTGCAATCTGGTGACGATGCACATCGGGAACGGTGTATCGAGCTGTGCGATAAAAGACGGGATTTCCGTCGACACGAGCATGGGTCTCACACCACTTGCGGGTGCCGTAATGGGTACTCGTTGCGGCGACATCGATCCCGCTATACCCTTGTTCATGATGGAAATCGAAAATGTTACGTCCAAGGAAATCGATAACATCCTGAATAAGAAAAGCGGGGTTTTGGGAATAACCGGAAAGTATGCGGACTGGCGCGACATAATAGAAAACGCCGAGAAAGGCGACAGGCAGTGCAAGCTTGCAATGGAAATAGAAGCTTATCAGTTGAAGAAATATATCGGAGCTTACCTGGTTGCGATTGGAGAGCTTGACGCGGTAGTCTTCACTGCCGGCGCCGGGGAAATGGGCTGGCAGCTGCGGGAAAAGACGCTTGAAGGCCTCGATCATATAGGGATCAGGATCGACAACCAGAAAAACCGCGCCGCAACGTCGAGGAATAAGGAAAGTGTCATAACGACCGGCGATTCCACCATAAAGGTATTCGTGATTCCAACCAACGAAGAACTCGTGGTTGTCGAGGATGTTGTCGCCATACTTGCCGGAGATTACGCCGATCATATGAATTTTCAATATTCCTTTGCTCAGCCTGATTTCAAGGACGATACTGAAGCGGTTTGTCTGCAACGAAGAGCGGCGTTCGCTGTTGTTCGGGCGAAATGTGGACAATGATTGCTTTTGCCCGTACGGAACCTGGGGGTCGGGCCAAGATAATTACTTGATCTGTAACAATTAAAAACCATTTTAGGCACTGTTTTTGGCCTTAGAGCCGGGTTCTTGCCGACAAAAAGGGGCTTCTGAGGATTGCGGCGAGGCCTGCTTCCACCGTCGATTTTGACAGAAAATGGTTATTGAAATTGGAATCTGCAGCATTGCGTGTACCATCTGTCATGTTTCCCTACGAGGTAGCATGGAACCTGGTGCTGAATCCTCTTCATCCTGACTTTGCTGGCGTAAAGGTGCATGATATTATTCCCTTGCTTTTAGATCCTCGTCTGGCCAATAAATTAGATAAAAATACAACATGACCAATGTAGTTTTTTCTCGGGAAACGCCTTGACCAGTGTCAGTACCTTGGGCGGCTATCACCGGTGCTCAACACAGAAAGGGGAGGTCATGGGGTCAGGTTCGACTTTTGGAGATTTGATGGCAATCGGAATGAACATCCGAAACTCTAACCTGACCCCATGAATTCAAATCCGAACTTTTTTGCCTTCTTTATGCAGATGTTCTGTCCGGGCAATTTAGTGACAACAGTTAAGCTTCTGCGCCTCAGTATTAATTTCTGATGTTGCCTGGGACATCTGTTCTGTTGAGCTTACAATTTGCGTAACAAGCTGAGCAGTGTTTTCAAAGTTGTCCGAGGCCAATTCCGTTTTTTCCCTGATTTTGCTAAATACCGTTATGATCTCGTGTGAATAGGGTTTTATCTTGGCAGCCTCTTTTTTAGATGTTTCCGCTAGATCTTTTACCTCACCGGCCACAACTGCAAACCCTTTCCCGACCTCTCCGGCACGGGCCGCTTCAATGGAGGCATTCAGCGCCAGCAGGTTTGTCTTGTCTGCTATGTCATCTATTGCATTGGCAATGGGGTTGAATTTTTCGGCTGTTTCATATGAATTCTGGACTTCATTCACCAGTTGTCTGAAATCCTGTTCCTGGGTCGAAAACATTTCCAGCAAGGTTTTCGACATCTGGAGTATGGAGGCATTTGTACCTTCCATCTGAGATATGGCTACGGTTACGTTTCTCGCTATGCCTATTTCGTCCTCGTACCTCTTCTCCATGGCAGTCTTCAGATCATCTATTTCCTGTTTCTCCTCAACGATCATATTCTGCTTATAGTGATGGCAGTTTTCTGCTTTATTGAGTTTGTTGAAAATAGCAACGGCCATTTTTTCACATTCCCCATATCCGCAGGAGCTGCAATTGTAGATGTCCTCATCGGAATACTTGCGCATCGATCTGTATACTTCTTTCAGCTCCTGCGCGTTTGGTTTTCTGATCGTGAAATTTTCTGCAAGGTTGTCATATGTTCTCCTGAAAAGCTCGGGTTCCCAGAATTTTTCCACTGTTTTCCGCAGTCCCCTTTCTGTCCTCCGACTGGCGAAAAGACCTTTTTTCTTGTATTTCTCCTGCATTTCTTTGTTACGCTGCTCGATCAGATGCTCTATTTCATCGAGCGATTTTTCCCGGTTCAGGGTTCCAGTACCTCCATTGCAGCCCATTTCGCAGTTCAGGCAATCTATGAGCATCGGAGCCGTTCCTTTCTGTATATTCTCGGAAAGCTTCTCCAGGTAATGGTAAATGGTGGGAACCCCCTCAATTTTTCGCGTAATGTCATACAGGTCTGGTACTTCGCGCAAGGCGGTTCTCAGCAACCCCCCAGGCGTCGAAAACAGGACTGCCCTCTCGGCAGGCGGGTTGTCGTAGTCGGTAGCCGGATAGTCGCTCAGACGAATATTTTTTTGCGCGAAATGATCATCAATGGACTTGTAGGTGACATTATAATCCCCGAGCCCGGTCTCCTCGAATTCCCTCGCCTTGGCAAGGCAAGGTGAGATAGCCACCACCTTGTGACTTCTGTACTCAGGATAGAACCTCTTGATCATTTTTATCGCGTGCAGCATTGGGCTGTCTGCCGGAGCGAGATGTTTCAGAAGCTCAGGCTTGTAAATCTCTATATAGGAAACGATTGCGGGACAGGGCTGTGAAATTACAGTCTTTGGTTTATTGGCTTTTATATGTTCAAGGTAAGACTTTATTGTGAGTTCCGCTCCGAAACTTACATCAAAAATTGCGCTTACCCCAATCTTTTTCAGCCAGCCGTTCATGTTAAGGTATTGACCCGGAAAATTGGCGGCGACTGCCGGTGCAACGACGGCAACGATCTTCGTCCCCGATTTCAAGTCATTCATGAAAACATCGAAATCATCAAGGGCAATCCGTGCATCATGCGTACACGCTTCTATGCAATGTCCGCATCCTATGCACATATCGGGATTTATTTCGACAAAATCAGAGCTGCCATCGTTACAGTACTTGACCGGACATGCGGTTATACAGGCGTGACAGTTGACGCACTTTTCACTGTTGACCTCAATTACTTTCTTCAGGCTTTTTTTCATTTCCGATCTCCCTTTAGTGTCAATCAATCCAGGTTTATATATGTAGGTATATCGGTATAATAATTTGTTTCTTTAACCATTTAAATATTATCATAAATATTGGCTATATCTAAATTTTCAGACTTGTGAATAATTAAGTGCTTGGTTTGGCAAGATCTTTAAGTGAGAGAGCAGAAATTTGTAAGAGTACTTTCATTTATATGTTATTTAAGCTGAAAAACAAGAGCTGGAGCAAAGAGGGGAATGTCCTTTCTAAAGTTTGCCTACTTGCTTATGCCAGCAACATTTTGGTGAAAAATCCCGTTGACGGAAAATGGTTTCTATCGTATACGTCTACTTAAATTATCTATTCGCATATCTAACGTTCTTTTATTACTATTCACCTTGTTATACTTCATCTTTTTTCCTTGATCCCAAACGTGCTGCGTTGCCCATCTCTCGAAATTGACCAGCATTTACCTTTTCGACGATTCTGAATAGAAAAAATGAGGGGCCCCTCGGGGACGTTGTCATTTTGTCAACTTACGAAGCCTAACTTATTGATATTTAGTACTGCTGGAGCTCTGACCTCCCTGGTTCTGTCTTGAGGATGGAAAACCCATGATACTCGAATCGCAAAACTTGAACGATTACCTGACTTCCGACTTGATCGTCGATTGGAAAACTCCAGAAGTGCGGCAGAAGGCTCTTGATCTTACCCGGTCGCTGACTGATGAAATCGACAAGGCCTGCTGTCTGTACACATGGGTGAGGGATTTAATCCCTCATTCCCATGATGCCGGCCTGGACATCCTGACCTGCACGGCCAGCGAGGTTCTCGGTTATGGCACGGGAATCTGTTTTGCCGAAAGCGTTTTAAAAGAGAAGACCAGTCGGGGAAGGCAATGGAGCAGATCAAGGCAAAGTTGAAAATATGTAAATTGTAGGTTGTAGGTAGACCCTTTTGATTTTCCGTTCGCGACCAATGAAAGGAGAGCTTCAATGGAACTGAAAGAAATCAAGAAGGTACTGATTGTCGGTGGCGGGACGATGGGACAGCAGATAGCTTTCCAGTGCGCGGCCCATGGCTACGATGTAAGCCTGTATGACATTGACGGGGGCGCCTTGGGAAAAGCCCTCGAACGGCTCCGCGCATATGCCGCCAATCTCGTCACCGGGGGGTACCTGGAGAAGCAGGCAGCCGAAAAAGCTCTTGCCGGGATTGCAGCCACGACCGACATGGCGGAGGCGGCCAGGGACACGGACCTGATCAGCGAATCGGTTCCCGAGGACCCGGCCCTGAAAGGGAAAGTTTTTGCCCGATTCAATGAGGTGTGCCCCAGCCGGACCATTTTCACCACCAATACGTCCCTTCTGGTTCCCTCGGTTATAGCCGAAGCCACCCGCCGGCCGGATCGTTTCCTTGCGTTTCATTTTCACCAGCCGGTTTGGGTTTCGAATGTTGCCGATATAATGCCCCATCCCGGAACCGATGCTGAAGTCGTAACGCTAGTCCGCGATTTTGCCGGATCGATCAGCCAGATACCCATGGTTCTTCACAAGGAGAATTACGGGTATGTTTTCAACGCCATGTACAGCGCCTTGAACAGTGCAGCGATCACCTTGGTCGCCAATGGTGTCGCGTCTGTTCACGATGTGGATCGCTCCTGGATGGGAATCATGAAAATGTGCGTCGGACCCCTCGGCATGCTGGATGCCGTCGGCCTGGATACCGCATTGCACATCATGGAATCCTCGGAAATTACCCGCAATGATCCGCAAACCCGCAAAAGCGCCGAATTCATCAAAAAGGAGTATGTTGACAAAGGATGGCTGGGCGTCAAAACCGGCCGTGGATTTTATGCCTATCCGAATCCGGAATACCAGGATCCGGCTTTTTTGAAGGGCAAGGAGAGCTGACTTCGCGGGTGAATTTTTGGGTCAGGATTTTTGGCACAAAATGCTTAGGGAATCATCAAGGCCTCATTACCTTTCTCGACCATGCGGCAAGTCAGCAATTTATCGAACCTGAGCACCGGTCGATGATGCTGATTGACGAACATCCCGAGTCCTTGCTTGAGAAGTTCATGATGTATCAACCACCTGCCGTGGACCAGGCAAAATGGGTTCTGCAAATGACCAATAACAACGTGAAAGGACCGGTCCTCCAGAGGTGATCGCCACGTTGATCCGCGAAAGGAGTTCATATCATGAGAGATGAAGCGCCTGTAACCGGTAAAGAACGGAAGATGCAACTTACACCGCAGATGAAAGCCTTGTCAGATTTCTATCAGGCACTTAACGACCGGGACATGGAACTGATGACGCGGAACTGGGCGCAGTCAGATGAGTCTGTTATGGACAATCCTGTGGGCGGTATTAAGCGCGGTTGGGATGAGATCAGAGCCGTGTACGAGCGGATTTTCAGCAGCCCCGGGCAGTATTGGTTCGAGTTCTATGACTACAGCTATCACGAAGCCGGGGAGATTTTCTATGTCGTTGGCAGAGAGCGAGGCAAATATGGAGCCGGCGAAGAGGCGCTGGATATGGCTATCAGGACGAGCAGGGTCTTCAGGTGGATGGATGGAGAATGGCGTCAGGTTCATCACCATGGTTCCATAGACGACCCGGTGCTGTTAGCGGCATATCAGAAAGCAGTAAGATCTGATGTATAACAAAGGACCGCAAAGCAATCGCTTCCGGATTGCCAGGAATTCGAGGCCATAGCGGAACTGAAAGCGCAAATCCCCGCTTTCAAGGGTTCATCCCTTTGAAGCCGACATCTGTGATGTCCCATGATGTCTGATGTCAAGCTTTCCCCGTCTCCATGGGTGGCAAGCATTTCCTCCTTTACAACCCCGATTCCACCATGCTAATATCTACAAGTTTTTCTTGTTGCAACAAATGTTTAATGATTCAGGGGAGATAAACAGATGTCAGGCCACAATAAATGGAGCACAATCAAGCATAAGAAGGGGGCCGCCGACGCCAAGCGCGGCAAGGTCTTCACCAAACTCATCAAGGAAATTACGGTCGCGGCAAAGCTGGGGGGCGGGGACCCGGACGGCAACCCGCGCCTTCGCACCGCCATGGACAAGGCCAAGGCTGAGAACATGCCCAAGGACAACATCGAGCGGGCCATCAAGAAGGGCACCGGCGACATGGATGGCGTGAACTACGAGGAAACCACCTATGAGGGTTACGGCCCGGGAGGTGTGGCGGTCCTGGTGGAGGTTATGACCGACAACCGCAACCGCACCGTGTCCGACGTGCGCAGTATCTTTTCCAAGTGCAACGGCAACATGGGCGAGGCGGGCTGCGTTTCCTGGATGTTCGACAAGAAGGGCCTGATTGTGTTTCCCGGGGACGTGGATTTCGATGCCCTGTTCGAAGCAGCTCTTGAGGCCGGGGCGGACGATGTGTCGGACGAAGAGGGGCAGATCGAGGTCATGACCGATCCAAGCGCCTTCATGGACGTTCGCGATGCGCTGGAAAAAGCCGGTTTCAAACCCGAATCCGCGGAGGTCACCATGATCCCCCAGACCATGGTCAAACTGGAGGGGAAGCAGGCCGAAAGCATGCTGCGGATGATGGAGCGGCTGGAGGACAACGATGACGTACAGAACGTCTACGCCAACTTCGACATCTCGGAAGAAGAGATGGAAAAGATGATGTAACGGGCAGGGGCGGGCGGTTGGCCCGCCCCTCCGAGTTTCAGGGGATGAAATGAGGATTCTGGGAATCGACCCCGGTTCGCGCATAACCGGCTACGGCGTCATCGTCAAGGAGGGTAACCGGCTGATCCACGTGGACAACGGCGCCATCTTCACTGACGCTGCCAAGGATTTCCCCCTGCGTCTGCTGCGGATCTACCGGGGGCTGACCGAGGTCATCGAACGCTACCATCCCGATGCGGTTGCCATGGAAAACATCTTTTTCGCCAAGAACGTCCAGAGTGCCCTCAAGCTTGGCCAGGCCCGCGGGGCCGCCATCGTCGCCGGGGTTAACTCCGGCTTGCCGGTATTCGAATACTCTGCCCTCCAGGTCAAGCAGGCCGTGGTGGGCCACGGCAAAGCGGCCAAGATCCAGGTGCAACAGATGCTAAAGGCGCTTCTCAACTTGCCCGAGGTGGCCCAGGAGGATGCCTCGGACGCCTTGGCCGTGGCGGTCTGCCACGCCCATTCCCATCAGTTGAACGCTTTGCGGAGGAATCTTTCGTGATCGCCCTTCTTACCGGAAAGATCTCCCACAAGTCGCCGGAATTCATCGTCCTGGACGTGAACGGCGTCGGCTACCGGGTGCAGATACCCTTTTCCACCTACTACGAACTCCCCGAGCCGGGCGCGCAGATTTCACTGAATATCTACACCCACGTCAAGGAAGATGCCATCAGCCTCTACGGCTTCCGCACCCTGGCGGAGAAAAGTTTTTTCCAGCTCCTCATTTCCGTTTCCGGCATCGGCCCCAAGCTGGCCAAGGACATCCTCTCCAACGTGCAGACCAGCGAACTGGCCGCGGCCATCATCCGCGCCGACCTGGGGCGGCTGTCGGCGGTGCCCGGCATTGGCAGGAAAACCGCGGAACGATTGGTGTTGGAACTTAAGGACAAGGTCTTGAAGCTGGACCTGGCAGCGCCGTCGCTGGAAGGGGAGGACATGCCGCCGTCCGCGGGAATTGAGGACGACGTGGCCTCGGCTCTGGTGAACCTGGGCTACAAGGAGGCGGTGGTGAGGAAGACCCTGGCGGAGTTACGGGTTTCGCCCGACGACTCCATGGAAGAGGTGCTGAAGCAGGCGCTTAAAGCGTTGATGAAATAAAGGCAGGCAATTGGCAATGGGCGATAGGCAAGAGGCTATAGAATAAAGGCCAATAAACTTGAGAACCGGGTCAGCCATGCCTGCGACTTTGCTCAAATTTCCCTTTTTCTTGTTTTAGATGTTACGCTTTTCCCCATTGCCCATTGCCCATTGCCCATTGCCTAAAGGTTTTTTTTATGCCCCGCATAATCGAGCCCCAGACAACCGAAGACGATTTCCTGTTCGAGTCGACCCTGCGACCGCGGGCGCTGACCGAATACGTGGGCCAGGAAAAGGCCAAGGGGAACCTGCAGCTGTTCATCGACGCGGCACGGGGACGCAACGAATCGCTGGACCACGTGCTCCTCTACGGTCCCCCCGGCCTGGGCAAGACCACTCTGGCCAACATCATCGCCGCCGAAATGGGGGTCAACATCAAGTCCACTTCCGGTCCGGTCATCGAGCGGCCCGGCGACCTGGCAGCTATCCTCACCAACCTGGAGCCCCACGACGTCCTGTTCATCGACGAGATCCACCGGCTGTCCCACGTGGTGGAGGAAATTCTCTATCCGGCCATGGAGGATTTCCAGCTGGACATCATCATCGGCCAGGGGCCCAGCGCCCGCACCATCAAGCTGGATCTGCCCAAGTTCACCCTGGTGGGCGCCACCACCCGTGCCGGCCTGCTGTCGTCACCGCTTCGGGACCGCTTTGGCGTCATATCCAGGCTGGAGTTCTACACCGAGGCCGAGTTGGCAACCATCGTTACCCGTTCGGCGCGCATCCTCGGCATCCGCATCGACCCCGAGGGAGCCCATGAGATGGCGCGCCGCAGCCGGGGCACGCCCCGGGTGGCAAACCGTCTTCTGCGCCGGGTCAGGGACTTCGCCCAGGTGCGGGCGGACGGCGTCATTACCCGCCAGGTGGCCAACGACGCCCTGGAGCTCCTGGAGATCGACGAGATGGGCTTCGATCCCATGGACCGGCTGATCATGCTCACCATCATCGACAAGTTTTCGGGCGGGCCGGTGGGACTGGATACCCTGGCCGCAGCCATCTGCGAGGAGAGCGACACCATCGAGGACGTCTACGAGCCGTACCTGATCCAGAACGGTTTCTTAAACCGCACCCCCAGGGGCCGCATGGCCACCCGCATCGCCTATCTCCACTTCGGTCGCCAGTTGCCGGAACCTCCCCAGGGAAATCTGTTCTAGCTATGCAATTGATCTTCGATTTTCCTTCCACACCCTGCTACACCTTTGAAAATTTCGTCGTTTGTGACGGCAACAAAGCGGCGTGTCACTTCGCCCGCAAGCTGGCCGGCAATGACGGGACGGAAAACCTGCTCTACGTATATGGTCCTCCAGGGGGCGGCAAAACCCATCTCCTGGCGGCAGTCGCAAACTGCCTCTCCTCGTCGGCAGCACCGGCGCCGCTGATTTCCTGCCGCGAAATAGGGCAACTCTACGGTGGGGACTATTCCGCGGAGCGGGTGTCGCTGTTGGGGGAACGGTTCCAGGATGCGCAGGCGCTGCTCCTGGACGATATCCACCTGCTGCCGGACAACGCCAACCTGAAGGTGGAAATCTGGCAGCTGTTCAATGACTTCTACGACTCGGGGCGCAGGATAATGATTACCGGGCTGGTGCCGCCCAAGGAACTGGCCGGTCTTGACGATCACCTGATTTCCCGGCTTCTGTGGGGGCTCGTGGCGCGGGTCGATATAAATGACGACGAATCCCGGCGCATGATCCTGGCCAAGCTGGCTGAAGACATGCAGGTGATCGTGCCTTCCGACGTGGCCGAATATGTGCTGAAGCATGTCCGCAGGGACGTGCCGTCCCTGCGCGGCGCTTTGGAAGAAATAGGCCGTTACGCGCTGTCCGAGGGAAGGAAGGTAACCCTCAGGCTGGCGCGGGAGGCGCTGGGGCGCATGCAATAGAGCAATGAACAGACCTGCCAGGTTTTGAAAACCTGGCAGGTCTGCATCAATAATAATCCGAAACAGGAGAGAGTCATGTCCGAATTCAAGAATGTCACCGTGATCCGCGAGGCAAATGTTTATTTCGACGGCAAGGTGACCAGCCGTTCAGTGCTGTTTGCCGACGGCAGCAAAAAAACCCTCGGGATCATGCTTCCGGGGGAGTATACATTCGATACCGGCAAGCCGGAGCTGATGGAGATACTGGCCGGTGAGCTTGATGTGCAGTTGCCAGGAACTTCGGAATGGAAAACTGTGAGGGGCGGGGAGTCGTTCGAGGTTGCCGCCAATTCCGCGTTTTCTATGAAAGTGAAGACAGTGACGGATTACTGTTGTTCGTATTTAGGGTAGTTTGCGAGACCTGCCAGGTTTTTGAAACCTGGCAGGTCTTTACCGCTTGAAACGAATTTTTCAATCGATGGAACAGGATAAAACGACAGCCACCGTCGGGCGCTTTGCTCCTTCCCCCACAGGCCCGCTTCACCTGGGTTCGCTGGTTGCTGCCATTGGCAGCTATATTATGGCGAAAAGGGCAGGGGGACAGTGGCTCCTGCGCATCGAAGACCTGGATACGCCACGGGTGGTCCCGGGGATGGACGACGATATCCTTCGCACCCTGGAGATCCTGGGCTTCCAGTGGGATGGGGAAATAGTCCGGCAAAGCTGCAGGACGGCAGTCTACCAGGAGGCTTTGGAACGGCTTCTCAGGGAAGGCTCCGCCTACCCCTGCGGCTGTTCGCGGGCCGAGATCGCCCGTGCCGCTTCCGCGCCCCATCCTGGGGAGGAGGGCCCCGCCTACCCCGGGCTGTGCCGCAATGGAATCCCCGAAGGCAAGATTGCCAGGTCAATACGTGTCCACTCGGGCAGCGAACCGATCGAATTCACGGACGGTGTGATGGGACCGTATCGTGTCGACCTTTCCCGCGCCGGCGGCGATTTCGTGATCAAAAGGGCCGACGGCCCCTTCGCCTACCAGCTTGCCGTGGTCGTGGACGACGCTCTGTCCGGAGTGAATCAGGTTGTGCGCGGCGCGGACCTGTTACCTTCCACGCCGCGTCAGATCCGTCTCCAGCGCCTCCTTGGGTACCCCACACCCTCCTACTGGCATCTTCCCCTGGTCACCGGCCCCGGTGGGAGCAAGCTCAGCAAGCGGGACAATGCGGTGTCCCTTGCCTCCGGCCGCGACCTTGAGCGGGAGGGACACCTCCTTTTATACGATGCCTTGATCTTTCTCGGCCAGTCTCCTCCCCGAGAGCTTCTCGGCTCTTCCTGCGTAGAGATCCTGGAAGGGGCTGTTGCGCACTTTTCTCCGGAAATAATACCCCGCGTTCCGGGACCGTTTTCTTCCTGTACATGAGCCCCTTTTCCCTGCACGTGCCTTCAGCGCAATAATCTTTCTAAATGTAAGCATGGACGAAAAATCCGGCCAAATGCCTGTAGGGACAGGTTACCAACCTGCCCTCGACCCATGATGGAAGAAAAGATTGCTTCGAAATTAAATGATGCATGCTGCGCGTCCGGTCAAATGCCCTTTGTCGCGGCCACGCCCTCTTCGGTGAAAACCACTTTCAGTCTGCAAAGCGACATCAGTTCCATAAGGCGGGAAGCCGGCAGGAGTTTTTTCCACCCGCTGTGGAACCGGTCCGCGGCAAGGAGAATGCCGCCCGGCCGAAGCCTACCGGCCAAGGAATCTACAGTGCGTATGATATCCTCTTCCAGGTGAAGGGCAGGTCCTCCCAGCAGGCCATTGCACAATATGACGTCATAAGTGGTTTCATCGCCACTGCGTGGGATCGAGACGTCCTCCAGCAGGAATTCCACTTCATCCAGTGCCTTGTCGTCGAACAGTGATTGTATGACGCTCCTGAAGCCTGCCTCCCTTGCCGGGTCATGGGGGAAAAAACCGTGGGCCGCGGCGAAGAGTTCCAGAGGCTCTATGGTTGAGCCGTGGATTCCTTGCCTGACGACGGGAATCCTCCATTGCTTAAGCGACCCGGCAAGGTCGTAGGTCCCTTCACCGGTTCCGCAGGCGGCGTCCAGGCAGCGGATTCCGTCTCTTTCAAGGTGGGATCTACTCTCGAGATGGCATTTCAGAAATCGGGACTGGCAGGGATAACGGTTGAAGCCTCCTCCATGGCGCCGAGGCAGGAAATGCTCGAACAGGAAATGAATGCGGAACGTTTCATCGTGTAAAAGGTTTTCCAGAAACAGGGCCGGGTTTGCGCCTGTGCAGATCGACCGGTGTCGCGTAAGGAAATCGAGCCAATTCCCTATTGACCCGGCAACTGAAGCCGAAGTCAGCGGCCGATAGCGGATAGCAAGGCTGTACAGGCGCCGCAGGGCCGAATCAATTTCCTCCATGGGCAGGTAGGTTTCCGTAGCCGATCTCATTTCATCGGTCACGACCAGACCTGGCGTCCACTGACCGTAGGGGTAATTGGAATAGTAAATTTGGGATCGACGGTGCATCCGTTCGATATGACTTTTAATGCACCGATCCCTAATTATTCCCGGAGTCAGGAGCTTGTAAAGATTGTTCCTTGTCGAGTTCGGATCAAGGGTAGGCTTGTAGCGGAGAGCAGGGACAAAGGAGACGCCGGTTTCGGATGTGAGGGTGGCTGTGGACAAAGCAGTGTCCCGGTCAGATGGCGCCGTTTTTTCGCATGAATTCGGCGAGCCGTTCCGCGATGATGCGGTAACCGCGGGCATTGCTTGGCTCCTCTAATTGCTTGAAAGTTTTCATTGTTTCAGAATGAGAAGCGGAGGCCGCCTTCGAACCAACGCGCGGGGTTTTTATAGAAATCCATGGCATATTGGGCGCCATTGAAAAGATTATGGGCCGTGAAGAACGCCTCTGCAGTCATTCCCTGGCTGAGCCGGAATTCCTTGGACAGGTTGAAATCCCAGATCATAGTGGTATATTTGCCGTTATTTTCGGGCGAGGCGTTGTAGTCGATATACCGCCCCGTAAGATTCGCCCTCAGGTATCTGGGATTATCGTAGTGCAAGCCGACATCATAAGTGTAACGCGGCACATCCTTCACCACTTCGTCGGTATCCAGATTCTTTGCGTTAATGTAAGTGAAGCCTGCAGATAGGGCAAGATGGTAAACAGGAGAGGTTTTTGCCTCAATCTCGACGCCCTCGCGGCGCTGCTTTCCGGAGTTGATCCACATGTCATAAGTGCTGTTCAGGGTAAGGGTATCAGAAATGTTGTGGCGGAAGTAGGTGGATTTCAGCCAAAAGTATTTGAGCGCGGCGGTTTCAAAGCCGAGGGAATATGACCAGACCTTTTCCAGCTTGAGATCGGGATTTGCGGTTACCCCGAGGTTTGTTCCGAATGTCGCGCTAAGGTAGGGAATGCTGAAACCCCTTGAAATGTAGCCGCGCAGGATGGTGTTGTCGGTAACGGCGCAGGTGGCTCCCAGGCTGGGACTCCAGAAATCCCCGTTTGTGCTGGTGTAGTCATAACGGAGGCCTGGAGTAACGGAAAATATCCCGAGTTTTATTGTGTCGTTGACATAGAATGCCCACTTGTCCAGTCGTTGCGATCCGTCTTTGATTTGGGGAGAGTCGAGTTTTCCAAAGTCCAAATCGGAACCCAAAACCATGGTATTGTTTTTCTGCTGCCAGATAAGCCTGGCGCTGCCGCCAAAGGTCACTTCATTTGCTTTTATGGAATTTTCCTCGATGCCGGTGAAAGAGAGTTTATCAAACCTTTTAATACTGCGCATGGAATTCCTGAAACCGGCTTCGATGCTGAGTGAGTCGGATATTGAATGTATCAAGCTTAGAGTGCTGAGGAAATAGTCATACTCGTTTCTTGAATCCAATGTATATGGCATGCCCTGGTAATCGCCTGAGAACCTTCCAAACCCCCGATCCCCGGTTTCGTATCCGACGGTCAGGGTCAAGGTGGTATCCTGACTCGGCTGAAGGTTGAACTTTGAGTAAATGTTGCCACTCCTGAGAGGGGTGTTTTCATGCAAGCCGTCAGTAATCAGCCCGCCGCCGGAAATATAGTAGCCGAAAATTCCTTTCGTGCCTGAAAGCTCGGTCCGATAATCACCGAAATTCTTTTCCCCATAGGATAAGTAAACCTGTCCGCCGAATTTTCTGGAGTCGTCCGGGGATTTGGTGATGATATTGATGACGCCGCCGAGGGAAGAACCCCAGGAGGAGGATGCCGGTCCCTTGACGATCTCGATGCGTTCGATTTGCTGGATCCTCAAGGCGCCCACATCCGGCGGGCCGTCACCGATATTGTTCTGGCTTACCCCGTCGATCATTACCAGGACATGCCGCGCTTCGGAACCCTGAACGGCAAGTGTGGAATATGCCCCCGGACCTGTTCCGCTCGACAACTGGAGACCGGTTACCGTATTCAGAACGTCGGCTACCGAGTGAGCATTCATGGCCTTTATATCTTCAGCGGTGATGACGGTGATGTTTTCGGCAACCTGGGAAATGGACTTTGCAGTCCTTGAAGGCGTGGTTACGAGGTCATTTTCGTCGTAGAACATTTCGAGGACATTCATTTCTTCACTTTCGGCAGCACGCAGGTTCCCGGCCGAAAGTGAGGAAATCAGAGCGATACACGACAAAACCAGGCTTGTTTTTAATGCAAAGCTGTGCATAATGAATTTCTATGCCTCTAATAGTATTCAGATGTGCCATGCTTTGAATACGAAACCCGGACCGGTAAGCATGCTTGCTCACGTTTTCCGGAAACCGGCCGGAATTCCTCTTGCCATGAAACAATCAGGTTGCCGCTTGATGCAAGGTAACGTATCAAAACGTATCACATTTGTCCATACGAACCGGCTCATGTCGCGCATTATAATCTTCATACTTTTCTTTCTTTTTATTCCCAGCGTTGACTCCAGGGCAGACCATCCATACGTACTGGTCATACAAAGCCTGAGAATCAGTCCGTACAACGAGGCGCTTGCCGGTTTCCGGGCCGCCCTTGAAGCAAAGGCCCGGGGGGCCCGTTACGCGGTCCTCCGGGTCAATGAAGCGGACCAGGCAATCAGGGAGCGCAAACCCGATCTGATCCTGGCAATCGGAACCGAAGCCCTTCGGAAGGGCAAGAAATACCAGCATATCCCTCTCATCCACCTCATGGTCCTGAATCCCCATTCGATTCTCCATAATGAAAGAAACGTAACCGGCGTCAGCATGGCGATTTCCCCGGAAAAACAGTTGCAGGCAATCAGAAAAGTGCTGCCTGACGCCCGCAGGATCGGCGTCATTTTCGATCCGGACAAATCCGGAGCATATGTAAAAAAGGCTATGAGTTCAGCCAGGGCGCTCAGAATGGAGATCCGTCCCAGGGAAGTGACCAGCCCGAGAGAGGTTGCCGACTCATTGCATGCCATGAAAGGAACGGTCGATGCCATCTGGATGATTCCGGATACCACTGCGATAACTCCGGACACAATCGAGACGATGATGCTGTTTTCCGTGAGAAACGGCATTCCGGTATGCTCGTTTTCCGCCAAGTATGTTGGAGCGGGCGCCCTTATGTCCCTTGATGCGAGCCCGTTCGACATGGGGAGGCAAGCCGGAGAAATGGCTGCCAGAATATTGTCCGGGGCAAGAGCAGCGGATTTGCAGACCGCTGAGGTGGAGCATCCGGTCTTGACCGTCAATGAAACAGTCCTGAGAAAACTGCGGTTGAAAATGAGCGATGATGTGAGGGCCAGGGCACGTATTGTCCGGTAAAAACACGACCATGATTGGAAGAAACTTGTATAAGATCTTGAGTGAAACATTCGCTGCCAAGATATTCCTGGTGAGCATATTGTCAATCATCGTTCTTTCGATGTCCCTGACCGGATACTTTGTCTACAGGGAATGGCGGTCAAAGACGGAATACCTTGACTGGCAGGGTGAAGTGCTGACAAGGCTGCTCGCTGACACGGCGCGGCTGGGCGTCTTCGCGGAGAATTCCGACATGCTGAAGGATCCGGTCGAAAGCGTTCTGCAGGGCAAAGAAGTTTTGTATGTCTCCATATACAACCAGGACGGAGCTTTGTTGACCGAGAATACGAAACAGGGGAATTCAAGCCGGAACCAGGAATTCAGCATACCTGAACAGGAAAAGGGCGCAACCCTGAAACGGCTGAGGAGAGCGGGGCGATTCCTTTCAATCAGCCGGAAAAGGGATATGGTGGACTTCTGGGCTCCGGTCATGGCAGGCCCGGACAAGACGACGGATGAAGCGCTGTACTTTGGCGACCGCATGTTCGGCAACCGGGAGCGGACCATCGGCTTCGTGAGGATAGTATTCGACAAGGGCATTCTCAACCGGTCCCTTGGAAAGCTCATATTGAACAGCAGCCTCATCGGCCTGTTCTTCCTGTTTGCAGCAACTGTTATCGTCTTTTTAGTGGTCAAGGGGATCACCCGGCCCCTCAACACCCTTACGGAAAGAGTCAGGATAATGGGATCGGGGGCAACGCTGGAAAAGGTTGCGGTCGAGACCGGAGATGAAATCGGCAAGCTGGCCACGGCGTTCAACAGCATGACGGATTCGCTCCAGGCCCGGGATGTGGAGAAAGAACGCCTGGAGCACCAACTGCGTCATGCGCAAAAGATGGAAGCCATCGGTACACTGGCCGGCGGTGTGGCCCATGATTTCAACAATATCCTTTCCGTAATCGAGAGTTGTGCGGAACTGCTTCAGAATCGCATCAAGAAGAGCAGTTCCATCCGTAGTTATGTGGAACAGATTATTTCGGCTGCGAGCAGGGCCGGGGAGCTGACGAGACGGCTCCTCATTTTCAGCAGGAGCCAGGCCCTGAACCCGAAAGCAGTTGACCTCAATACCGTTGTAAGGGACATCAGTGTGCTGCTGAAAAGGCTGGTTGGCGAGAACATCGAATTCCGTCTCGTGCTCTCGTGTGATGACCTGATCGTGATGGCCGACGAGCTGCAGATCGACCAGATAGTCATCAACCTCGTGACAAATGCGAGAGATGCCATGCCCCAGGGCGGACAATTGTCCATAATGACGGAAATGGTTGAGATCCCATCATCCCAAGTGGAAGAGGCAAAGAAACCCGGGCCCGGAGTTTATGCCAGACTTTCTGTTTCAGATACGGGCGCCGGGATTGATCCGGAGAAAAGGGAAAGAATATTCGATCCGTTCTTTACCACCAAGGAGGTGGGCAAAGGGACCGGCCTCGGCCTGTCCATGGCATTCGGTATTGTGACCCAGCATCAGGGGCACATCGATGTTGAGAGCGAGCCGGGAAAAGGGACGGTATTTTCCGTGTACCTGCCGTTGATCGATGCCGCTCTCGAGCGGAAAAAGGATGAAAGCCTGTTCCTCCCTGTCGGCAACGGGGAGACCATTCTTGTTGCCGAGGATGACCGTTTCGTCCGCATGCTGACAAAGCATATCCTGACAAAGTACGGCTATCAGGTAATTGACGCTGAGGATGGAGAGGCAGCGCTGGAAAAATTCAGGGAACATGCTGACGATATCCGCCTTCTGCTCTGTGATGTCGTCATGCCGAAGAAGAACGGCGTGCAGCTCATGAGTGAAATCAGAAGGATCAGGCCGGAGGTGAAGTTCATTTTCTTCAGCGGCCACACCCATGACATTCTCAACACCCATGGATTCGACACCAGGGAAGTCCTTTTGTTGTCAAAGCCAATGAAACCCGGAGAGATGCTGATGGCCGTGAGGGCGGCGCTTGACGCACAGCCTCTGTCTACCCGTAACGAAGAACCCGGCGGAATGAATGCGCACGGCGAGGAGGCTTTCACAGGTGAGTGAGGACTTGAAAAAACATCCATGCCCCGATTGCCGGTCTTGCCAGTGGTGCAGTGACGCCAGATGCCGGGTGTGCCTCCGTCGGGGAAGCGGAGCTTGTCGGAAGCTTTCACTTCGGGAACAGATCGAGCTGTTTGAGGCTTTGAACCGTCCGCGGGACGACGAGTAGGTGCCGGTTGACCTGATGGCGCTTTGCAGGGGGACATCCAGGTCTGTCTGAAAGTGGTAAAGATTGTTTTCACTTCGTCCGATTCAATATATTATTGGTTGTGGATTTGTTTTTTTGTTAAGGATACAATGCCGGGAAATGATGTTCGGGCACATTGGCGCTGCGGGGAGAGATGATGACCAAAAAAAAGCTGCTTGGCGAGATATTCATAGAACAGGGGATCATTACCGAAAAAACCATGCTCAGGACTCTTGAGCGGTCCAAGCGGCTGAAAAAGCGGCTGGGCGCCCTGCTGGAAGAAACCGAATTGATTACCGGAGAAGAACTTGCCGCGGCGCTTGCGGAACAATACGGGTACAAGGTGGTGGGAAGCTTTGCCCGTCACGGTTTTTCAGCCGACCTGCTCGATATCATTCCTGCGGACGTGGCGATGCAGAACATGCTTTTCCCCCTGAAAATCGAGAGCGGCAAGCTCGCCCTGGCCATGGCTGATCCCACGGAAACCAGGATCGTTTCCAATATTGCTTCCAACCACGGCTTGAAGATTATTCCCTTCATCGGGACGAAAAAGGAAATAACCGAGGCGATCTGCAGGCACTACCTGGGCAAGGAACCGTCTGTCCGGCAGGATAAAACGGTTCTCCTCGTCGGGGAGGACAGCTTGCTCGGAACGATGTGGAATCAGATTCTTTCCAAAGAGGGCTATCGCGTCAAGGTCACTGCCGACGGCATGGAGGCCTACAAGACAGCGATATCTGAATTGCCACAGGTTATTGTCACGGAAAAGGTGGTGCCGAAGCTTGACGCTTACAGCCTGTTCGATGCTCTGCGGAATCTTCCCGAGACCCGATTCATCCCTTTCATCCTGATCGCGGGCAGCAACGAAACCGAGGAAGAATCCAAGGCTCTCGGCAAGGGATTCTTTGACTTCATTTTCAAGCCGGTCAATGAGGTGACCCTCAAAACCAGGATCAAGAGGGCGTTCCAGTATCTGGAGAGGGAATACGGCCTCATTTTTTAGGATTTGCCAAGTTCCTCTGACCTTTTTGTCGCCATGTCGACAGCGTTCATGATCGCGCCCCTGAAGGCTGCCTGCTCAAGGGCCTGGATGCCGGCAATGGTTGTCCCCCCCGGCGAAGTGACCCTGTCCCGCAAAATACCCGTATGTTCAGCGGTTTCAAGTACCATTTTGGCAGATCCCAGCACAGTCTGCGCTGCCAGCATGGTTGCCTTGTCCCTTGGCAGGCCGTTTTTGACCCCTGCATCGGAGAGTGCTTCAATGAACGTGAAAACATAAGCAGGGCCGCTTCCGGAAAGGCCGGTTACTGCGTCCAGCAGTTTCTCTTCCACGGTGCAGGCAGTTCCCAGGAGATTGAATATTTCCAGGGCCAGGTCCATGTCTGCGGCGGTTGCGCTGGAACCTGGAGCAATGGCGGATGCGGCTTGAAGAATCAGTGCCGGGGTGTTGGGCATCACCCTGATCACTCTTGCTCCCTTCGTCAACGTGTTTTCAATGGATTTCGTCGGCACTCCCGCCATGATCGAGATGAAGAGCTTGCCGGTGCATGACGCTTCCGGAAGAGCGCGGAGTGCAGTTGCACTGACTTGGGGTTTTACCGCCAGTATGACAATGCCGGCCGGTTTCACGGCACTCCCGTTGTCATCGACGGCTTGCACACCGTAGGTCGCGTGAAGGTATTCCCTGCGTTTTGCCACCGGTTCGGCAACTGTTATGTCTGCAGCGGCGACCCCTCCGGCAAGCAGACCTTTTATGATTGCTTCGGCCATATTGCCTCCACCGACGAAACCGATTTTGCTTCCCTTCAGCATGGCAAATTCCTCCATTAATTATTCCGCCTCTCTAGGGTGCTGATTCTTTCCAGCCATACACTAACATATTTTTTGCGACCGTAACAGCTGCTATCAGGGGCTACTGGCAGGCCGGGTCGGCTCTTCCTTCTGTTTTGTCCCGTTTTTGTCGATATACGGCAGCAGCCGGTTTGTCACCAATCCGGCAAGAAAACCGAACGCCATGTTTGTTGCCAGTGACACGGCAACGGTCATGGCCATTGAGAGAGTGTCTCTTGTACCGCGCACGTCCCGGGCGAATTTGATGAGTTCGAATCCCACGAGCAACAGCATTGTCCCGGTAACCGCCTTGGGAAAGGAAGCAAACAGCCCTGCAACCGAAGCTGCGAAGAAAACCCCCAAGGATACTTCGATAACACCTTCGATAATATTGGTTCCGCCGGTCCGCGCACCGAAATAGTACTGGCCGGCCAAACCCCCGGCACCATGACACATGGGCATGCCGCCGAAGAATGGCGAAATCAGGTTCATCAGCCCCTGGCTGATGGAAAGTCGCTGCGGGGTCACCGGCCTGTCGGGCCAATAGGATGAAATCAGGCATGATGTGGCGATGGTGGCGTTGGTGACGGTAAGCGGTATCTGGGCGAACCCTGCCTGAACCAGGGACTGACAGATTTCCCCGGGGCTGAAGGACGTTATGGTGGGAAAGGTTATACCGGGACTCTTGATGTACCCGAGCTGACCGTTGGCAAGCATGATCAAGGCTCCCAGCAGCACCAGCACCACGGCGGCAGGTGCGTGGCGGCATTTTCGGAAACCGATGCCGACAGCCAGTGCCAACCCGCCCAGAAGCCAGGAGGTGGAAAGCATTTTGCCCGCTTCGATGGCAAGAAGTATCCCCAAGGTTATCTGAATGCCTCGAACTACCGATGCAGGAGTCAGGTTTGCTGCGCGAGAGGCAACACCTGTTGCGGCAATGATCAGCCAGATGATGCCCATGGAGAAGCCAGAGGCAAAGATCATCGATGGTGGCCACTTCTGGGCGATGGCCGCGGCTGCGATCACTTTCATCGGTTCGATCGGAATCGGCAACCGGTAGAGGAACCCGGTGAAAATATTGGCCAGGCCCATCATGACCAGAAGCCCCACGGGATCCATGCCGCATACGGCAATGTAGCCTACAGCCAGGGGCAGGAATGTGCCCAGGTTGCCGAATGATCCGGAAAATTCACGCAAGTTGAAGTCGAATGAAGCAATTTTCATTGTTTACATGTTTATATTATGATCATGACCTTGAAATATCGACTCTCTCAATTTCGCCCGTGGTGAGCGCGACCGTGCTGCAGTCCGAAATGATTGGCTGTGTCACCAGGGTGCAAGATTACCCGTTCGGCCTTTCATCGTCAAGACAGGATATCGATTGCCTGAAATATTACTCATCCCGGGCGGAAAAATTCTCTTGCACTTCGTTGTTTAATATTATATATAACGAATGTTGTAAACGATATAAAGTATTAGCATTACCTTCGTTGAACAATATTTATATCATCAGCCTGAATGTGTAAAACAATATTGTATTTGGCTTGGACGAGCACTGATTCCATCCCGGGAAAAACCGGGAAGCGGCGGCTTCGCATGGCGAGTGGCGGTGAATGCATGATGTCGCCATGATCGGAAGTTTTCAGGGGGTATTGAGAAATTACATGCGAAGGCAAGTCGTCACGGACATAAGAGTGCCGAATTCGATCTGGAAAAGGAAAGTTTCCGATACCCTTTCGGAGCTGAACATAATACCGGACAACTTTTCCGGTAAAGTGGTTATCTCATTCAAGGATGGCGGGGTAAGTTATATAGAGAAAACGGAAACGTTCAAATAGGTTCTGCCCGGGAACTCCTTCTAATGGCTGATAAAGGCCCCGGAGAGACTTTCCTGATGGAAACAAATAGCAGTCAGGGCCGATCCTGGTGATCGACCCTTTTGCAATAGTAACAAAAGCGCCCATTTCGTCCTCTGCCCGGGGCAGACCCAACGAGACCCGCACCCGTACCGCATGCCGCGGTATTGCAGTGGTGCGGTTTTTTTTGCCGGAAACTGAAAGGGATATCCAATGTCGATTGAAAAGTGTGCCACATGCAACAAAGAGATAGACACCGAGTACTACCTGAACAAGAAATGTTCCAAATGCGGTTCGTGGTTCTGTTATGAACACCTGGGACAATACAAGTGGCAATGCACCAAATGCCTGACCTATACCCTGAGCAATATCTACGGAACCTGATTTGAAGAAGCTGTACGCGGCAGTTATTCTCTTCGTCAACCTGTTTGTTCAATTATGTTTGTGCTGAAACAACGGCAGATCACCTCCACCAGTCAAGGATCATGACACATCTCAAGGTTAACGGAAAACTGGTTGAACTCAATGAGGATGGTTTTCTTGTCCATCCGGAAGACTGGAGCGAGGATGTGGCCAGGGCGTACGGCATCTTGGAGAATATTGCCGAACTTACCGAAGACCATTGGAAAGTTATCTACTACCTGCGCAACTACTACGATCGGTTCCGCATTGCTCCCATGATACGAAAGCTCTGCAAGGATACGGGGAAGAGCCAGAAGGAAATGGAGAATCTCTTCCCGCCCGGGCCGTTGAAAGGCGCCTGCAAGCTGGCCGGGCTTCCCAAGCCGGCTGGTTGCCTCTAAGCCGATGCCGCAAGGATTGAACATGGGGTTTCTGCTGGGAGTGCTCCTTCCCTATTCAGCATTTATCGTCTTCTTCTCAGGTACTGTTCTGCGTATTGGCGGATGGTTGAAAACCCCGGTTCCGTTCCAGCTTACGCTTTTTCCCGTACCGGGCTACACTACTGGAAAAATCAGGGCGCTGGCCCTTGATTTTATTTTCTGCGCCAGCCTTTACCGCGAAGACAAAGCGTTATGGCTCCGGGTCTGGTTTTTCCACCTGTCGCTCGCGCTGATCATTGCCGGCCATGTGGCCGGAATATTCTATCTTCGCGACCAGTTTGTCCTTGTCGGCTTGAGCGAGGCAACGAGCCGGTTTCTTTCGAAACTTCTCGGTGGAATATCGGGAATCGTGATGATGCTCTCCCTCGGAGCGCTCATTGCCGGCAGAATCGTCAACCCTGTGGTAAGGAAACTCTCCGTGCCGGAGGATTTCTTCAACCTGCTTCTGATTGCCGCCATCGCAGTCTCGGGAATCCTTATGTACCTCCCCGGTTTTCATGCAGACCTTCCTGCCGTCAGGACTTATATGGGGGAGCTCATCAGGCTCCGTCCCGCAGCGCTCCCGCACAGCCCGATGTTCGTCATACATTTTGTGCTGGTAAACATGCTTTTGTTGTATTTCCCTTTTTCACGGCTTCTCCACTTCGCCGGATACTTCGTCAACCGGTCAATGCTTCTGGAAAACCCGCCGACCTATCCGACAAAGGAAGGGGCCTCTCCCAGATCGACTTTTGCGAGTGTCAGCGTGCATGCCGACCTTCAGGACCCGGGCAAGGATCTTATGGGCAAGGAGGGGCATCCGTGAACCCGCCTTTTCATCTGGCAAAAAAAGAGGACTTGAAGCATATCGGTGTCGAACAGGTTGACGAGTCTGCGCGGAAGGAACGGACACTCGAACTGGTGGGTGAATTCAGGAAATTTGCCAGGTCGTTCTCGGCAATGCTGGAAACCTGCACCAGATGCGGCGCCTGCGCCAGTGCATGCCACAGTTACCTGGGAACGGACGATTTCCATAACATACCCGCTGCACGGGCCGGGCTTCTGCGAAGCATATACAGCCGGTATTTCACTTGGGCCGGCAGGCTGTTCCGGGGATTTTCCGGCGCGCGTGATTTCGAAGCGGATACGCTCGGCACGTGGGTGAGCTATTTTTACCAGTGTACCGTTTGCCGCCGCTGCGCTGTGTTTTGCCCATTCGGCATTGATACGGGTGAAATCGTGCTGGCCGGTCGCAACATTCTGCTCCGAATGGGGATCGCTCCGAACTTCCTGGTCAATATAGGGCGGAACGAACTGCAAACGGGAAACAACGCCGGCATTCTGAAGCCGGCAATCATGGACAGCTGCTCGTTCCTTGAAGAAGAATTGCGAGAAGAGACCGGCCTTGACATCAGGATCCCGGTCGACAAGCCCCACTCAGAAGTCCTTTACCTGCCGTCATCATCAGAACTCTTTACCAACGTGGATACGCTGATGGGTGCGGCCAAGGTTTTTCATCACCTGGGAGTCGATTGGACGCTTTCTTCGGTAATGCTCGAGGCAGCTAACTACGGACTGCATTTCGACCTGGAAATCCTGAAAAAACAGAACCGGCGCATGCGGGTAGCCGCTGCGGCCGTAGGCGCCAGAAAAGTCATCCAGGGCGAGTGCGGCCATGGCTGGCGGGCGGCAAGGATGTATTCCGAGGGTGCGGACGGCCCGGTGAAATTTCATCTTGAGCATGTGCTGGACTATGTGGCAGCTAGGCTTCCGCGGCTGAATCTTTCCCGGCTGCCCATTAGGGCAACGCTCCACGATTCATGCAATTACGGCAGGGGGACGGGCCTTTTGGATTCGCCCAGACTGCTTGTGCAGGCATGCGTCAATGAATTCGTGGAAATGACGCCGAACCGGGAGCGGAATTTCTGCTGCGGCGGCGGATCCGGGTTGCTCATGGATGAGATGAAAGACCTGCGCATGCAGCTCGGTAAAATGAAGGCCGAACAGATAAAGGCGCTACAGCCCCTGGATTATGTCGCAGCACCGTGCGCCAGCTGCAAAGCGCAAATCCCCCTCGTTCTGAAGCATTACGGTATGGGTGATACGGTTTGCGGCGGTGTTATGGACTTGTTGGGCAGGGCATTGGTTATGGATAAAAAGAAATTGGAGGTAGTAAGACATGAGAGTGTGTTTTCCAGTAATCAAGGATGAGGGGATGGCGAGCAGTATTTACGGGCATTTCGCTTCAGCGCCCCAGTTTGTGCTGGTGGATACCGAAACCGAAGAAATATCGGCTATTCACAATCATGACGAGTCTGCTCCCGAATCCGGATGCAATCCGTTCAAGGCTCTGTCAGGCAGTCAGCTGGATGGAGTGATTGTCGGTGGAATCGGCGATAACTTCCTGGAACTTTTGAACATGATGGGGTTCCGGGTTTACGAGGCGCAATCGGAAAGCGTCAGGGAAAATGTGGAACTTTTCGCCAGGCAGGAGTTGACGGAAATGAAGAAACAGTTCAGCGTGGATGCCGGCCGGTGCGGCGGCGAGGACGGCAATCATCAGTGCAGTCACTCTCATGATGACGTTGAATTTGACGCACATTGATTGTTGCCGGGCTGAAGGGAACGGGTGTAAGCCGAATGCGCTTTCCGGTTTCAGTCAGAAGAAACTTTTCTGTACGGCAACATCCATAGATAAGGGCCGTCGGAGTACTATCATCTGAACGGCCCTATCTGCTGCCGTTGTACCATTTGTCCTCGAGTTGCCGGATGAATCTTTCGTGGGTCCGCTGTATGGCCTTGAAACGTTTGATGAACTTCCTTCCCTCTTCTGTGAGGAAGGTGCCGCCGCCTCCCCCTTTGCCCCCCGCCAGTTTCACCACCAGGGGTTTGGAGGAGAGCCTGTTCAATGTGTCGATAGTATGCCATACCTTCGGATAGCTGATTCCTATCTCTCTGGCGGTACGGGCTATCGAGCCATGGATGTCAACCTTTTCCAGGAGCTGGATGCTTTCCATGTCAAGAGGTTTGCGGTCTTTGAGGTGGAGATAGATTTTGCCGGACATGTCGATTCTTTTGTTTTCCATTCCAGGAGTCCTTTTTCTGCTGTTGCTGGAGTTGCCCTGCGAGCTAAAGGGAGGCCCCATGCTGGGCAACATGGGGCCAAGGAAAGAATGGATATGGGAGAATATCCACCCGTTATATAGCAATTTAAATAACGAATTGCAAGAGAAAAAGTTCAATAAAATAAATGTGAGAAATATTTTTTATTCCAACATGGGTAAATAAGTTCAATTCTGAAAAAATGTTCATCATTCAGGCGTTGGACCGGCAAAAAAATCTTGCATATGGTTATATAACATGATAAATAACGATACCTCTGCAACGTAGTACCCTGAAACGCTCTACTTCCCCGTTGAAGCACGGGAAAATCCCGGAAAGCAGACCGGAGAAGCAGCCTCAATAAAGCTGTTGCTAGCCATATAGATCAAAGCGCCGATTTCGTCCTCCGCCGCGTGCGGACCTAACGGAACCCGCATTGATACTGAAAATATTCGGTATTGATGCGGGTTTTTTCATTCCTGGGCCATAAAAAGGTATCCGTCCGCACAGCCCGGATAAGAAACCGGTCGGCTGAATCCCGCTCAAATGCGGGGAAACGCTGAGAATAAAGGGGAGAAAATCAAGGATGATGAAATCCATTCCAGTCCAGGAAGCAGTCGGCAGGGTCCTGTTCCACGACATCACCCGCATTGTGCCGGGAGAATTCAAGGGACGGGCGTTCAAGAAGGGACACGTAATCAAGGAAGAAGACGTGCCGAAACTGCTCAAGCTGGGCAAAGACAATATCTACGTTCTGGAGCTGCATGAAGGTTTCGTGCATGAAAATGACGCCGCGCTCAGGATAGCCCGGGCGGCCGCGGGAGAGGGCATCATTTTTTCAGAGCCCTCCGAGGGGAAGGTCAAGCTGATATCGTCACGGAACGGTCTGCTCAAAGTCAATTCCGACGCTCTCCATGAAATCAATTCCATAGAGCAGATCGTTCTGGCCACTCTCCATACCAATCAGCGCGTGTCCGCGGATCTGCCGCTGGCCGGCACGCGCATAATACCTCTTTATACCGACAATGACCGGATACTTGCCGTGGAAAAGATTTGCGCGGAATGCGGCCCCGTCGTTGAAGTCAAGCCGTTCCGTTCTTTCAAGGTCGGTCTGGTGACAACCGGCAACGAGGTGTTTCACGGCAGGATCGAAGACAAGTTCGGTCCTGTTCTGCGTTCAAAGTTTGAAGAGCTGGGAAGCTGTGTAATTAATCAGATATTCACTCCTGATGACCCGTCGGTGATCGTGGCTTCGATCCGGCAACTCCTGGACGAAGGCGCGGACATGATCGTTGCCAGTGGCGGGATGTCGGTGGATCCCGATGACCGAACGCCTGCTTCGATCAGGTCCGCAGGAGCGGAAGTCGTTACCTACGGTGCGCCCACTTTCCCGGGATCCATGTTCATGCTGGCTTATATGGGTCGGGTACCTGTCATCGGTGTCCCGGGATGCGCCATGTATCACAAGGCAACGATTTTTGATTTGGTAGTGCCGCGGATTCTGGCTGGAGAACGGGTCACCCGCGCAGAGCTCGTAGCTTTAGGGCATGGAGGTTACTGTTTAGGTTGTGAAGAGTGCCGCTATCCCACTTGCGGCTTCGGCAAGGGATAGGAGAAAACGTTTGTCATTCCGAATTCCCTCACTCCTGACCTCTCCACAGGCAGAGTGAGGGGCCTTTTTCCCGGAATGAACGGTATTTCGATCCTTGTCCCTTTTCCCCACGTCCCAGTCCTCTCCACAGGCAGGGCCGTTGGGCATTTTAAAATCATCATGTACTGCTGCGGTTTCCACCGTCCCTCACCCCATCCTCTCCACAGGAAGGGATGAGGATCCGTACAACCCGTGTAACCGGGCACTGCCCTGTTATATAACCCCAAAGGAGGAGGAAGTATGATTAAGAAGGTTCTCAAAGTAAATGGTGTCGAGAGGACGCTGATCGTCGACCAGGAAGCACTCCTGTCCGATGTTCTGCGTAAGCAGCTCCATCTGACCGGTGTCAAGGTAGGATGTGCCACCGGCACGTGCGGTGCTTGCAACGTTATCCTGAACGGCAAGCTCGTCCGTACCTGCACCACCAGGATGAAAAGGGTAGAGAACTGGTCGACGATTACCACGATCGAGGGGATCGGCACGCCGATTAACCTCCACCCCCTCCAGAAGGCTTTCATCCACCACGGCGCAATTCAGTGCGGTTTCTGTACCCCCGGCTTCATCGTTTCCGCAAAGGCGCTCCTGGATACCAACCCGACCCCGACCCGTGAAGAAGTGCGTGACTGGTTCCACCAGTACAAGAATGCCTGCCGCTGCACCGGTTACATCTCCATCGTTGATGCCGTTATGGACGCCGCCAAGGTTCTCCGCGGCGAAATGTCCGCATCCGTATTCGATTACAAAGCCCCTGAGGATGGCAGGGTGTACGGAACACGCTATCCACGCCCCACATCCGTTGCCAAGGCCTGCGGTCTCTGGGATTTCGGCGACGACAGGAGCGGCCAGCTCCCCGAAGGCACCCTCCACGCTGCCATCGCGTACGCCGATGTGGCCCATGCAAACATCAAGGGGATCGACACCTCCGCGGCCGAGAAGGCGCCGGGCGTGGTCAAGATTGTCACCCACAAGGACGTCAAGGGCAAAAACCGCATCACTGGCCTGATCACCTTTCCCACCAACAAGGGTGACGGCTGGGACCGCCCGATCCTCTGCGACGAAAAGGTCTTCCAGTATGGGGACGCCATCGCCCTCGCGATTGCCGACACGAAAGAGCATGCCGAAGCCGCGGCGAAGCTGGTGAAGTTCGACCTGGAGGTGCTGCCCCACTACATGAACGCGCCGGCGGCCATGGCCCCTGACGCAATTGAGATCCACCCCGGCACGCCGAATGTCTATTTCACCCAGAAGCTGGCTAAGGGTGAGGACACCAAGCCGATCATGGAGAAAGCCGCCTATGTCGTGGAAGGCGAGTACTATCTCGGCCGTCAACCCCAGATGCCCATCGAGCCGGACAAAGGCTTCGCGTACATCAATGATGAAGGCAAGGTGGTCGTCCACTCCAAGTCCATTTGCCTGCAATTGCACCAGGCCATGATCGCCCCGGGTGTCGGCAAGGAAGTGGATGACATCGTCATCGTACAGAACCCCTGCGGCAGCTCCTTCGGTTACAAATTCTGCCCTTCCAACGAAGCCCTGCTTGCGGTTGCCACCATGGCGGTCGACGGCAAACCGGTTCACCTTTCCTGCTCCTGGGCGCAGCTGCAGTTCTACACCGGCAAGCGCTCTCCGTTCTGGTTCAAGGCCAGGATTGCCGCCGACAAAGACGGCAAGTTCCTCGCCACGGAAACCGACTGGTCAGTCGACCACGGTCCCTATTCCGAGTTTGGCGACCTCCTCACCGTCAGGGGCTTGCAGTACGCTTTTGCCGGTTACGACATCCCCAACATGCGCGGTGAAGGCCGGACGGTCTGCACCAACCACTGCTGGGGCGCCCCGTTCCGCGCCTATGGTTCTCCGCAGGCCTTCTTCGCCTCTGAGTCGCTGATCGACGAACTGGCCAAGAAGATGGGTAAAGACCCGTTTGAAATCCGTCAACTGAACTGCTACCGCCCTGGCGCAACTACCCCGACCCAGCAGACCCCGGAAGTGTTCGTCTTCCCCGAGCAGTTCGAAGCGCTCCGTCCTAAGTACGAGAGAGCCGTTGCAAACGCGAAACTAAGAAGCACCGACACCGTGAAATGCGGCGTGGGCGTCTCCCTCGGTATCTACGGTTGCGGCCTCGACGGCCCAGATACATCGGAAAGCTGGGCTAAGCTCCTGCCCAACAACGAAGTGATGATGGGCAACAGCTGGCAGGATCACGGCCAGGGTTCCGATATGGGTACGCTGGCATTCGCCCATGAAGCCCTCAAGCCCCTTGGCCTCAAACCGTCCCAGATACACCTCTGCCTGAACGACACCAGCCTCACCCCGAACAGCGGTCCGTCCGGCGGCAGCCGCAACAACGTCGTCACCGGCAACGCCATCAGGGTTTCCTGCGAGAACCTGCTTGCGGCCATGAGGAAAGCCGACGGCACCTATCGCACCTATGACGAAATGGTGAAGGAAGGAATCGAAACCCAGATATACGGAAAATGGACCACGCCGTGTACGCCTTGCGATGTCGAGACCGGCAAGGGCGAACCGTTCTGCATCTACATGTACGGCCTGTTCCTGGCGGAAGTCGAAGTCGACATTACCACCGGTAAAGCGCATTGTTACAAGATGACCCATGTGGCAGACGTCGGCACCATCACCAACCAGCTGGTCGTTGACGGCCAGATCTATGGCGGCCTGGCCCAGGGTATCGGCCTTGCCCTTACCGAAGACTTCGAGATGATCAAGGCGCATTCCAACATGATCGGCGCGGGCTTCCCGTTCTGCAAGGACATCACCGACGATCTGGAAATCATCTATGTGACCAAGCCTCGCGAACTGGGCGCTTTCGGCGCCGGCGGGGTCGGCGAGCTTCCGCTGTCCGCGCCTCACTGCGCGGTCATCAACGCCATCGACAACGCATGCGGCGCGCGTATCCGCCACCTGCCGGCATACCCCGAGAAGATCCTCGCGGCGCTCAAGTCGCCGAAGAAGGCCTTCGACGTTGCCGACGCCCTTGCACAGGGTTATGTATGCCAGGATGTAAACTCCGCGCCACCGAAGAAATAAAAGGAAGTATCTGATTCAGGCACTTGGAGCCGGCGCACGATCCGGCCGGTTCCATATTACTTTAATCGTAATGTAATTTGTGATATAACGATGGGGAGCCACCTTAACACAGGCTCTCCATCGTTTTCTGTTGTTATTATCCCTTATCGAAGGCAATTCCCGAGGAAAGAAGGTCCCGATGGAAAAGAACGAACTCATTGCATGGGAAAACAAATGCATTCAGGAGGAATCTCCCGAATGCACGTCGGCCTGCCCTCTCCATGTCGATGCCAGGCTTTTTCTGAAAGAGATCCGGAAGGGTGACCGGGACGCTGCTTACAAAGTCCTGAACAAGACCATGCCTTTTCCCGGCATCCTGGGGCGCATCTGCGACCATCCCTGCGAGGAGCGGTGCAAACGGGGCCAAGTGGGTGGTCCCATAGCCATCGGATCATTGGAACGGCTCTGCGTTGAGAAGTATGCCGGGAAAAAGCGGGTCCAGCTGCTACCGCGCAAAAACCACCGTATCGCTGTGCTCGGAGCGGGACTGGCCGGTGTGACCGCTGCCTGGGATCTTCTCAAGAAAGGGTTCGTAGTTTCCGTTTTCGAATCGGGTGACCGCCTTGGCGGGCCGCTCTGGGATCTTCCTGAGCAGATGCTGCCCAGGGAAGTAATTGAGGAGGAACTCTCCGTTCTTGAAACCATGATGGCGGACATCCACCTTGGAGTTCGGCTTGACAGGTCTTTTTTTGAACAGGCTTGTGAAGAATACGAAGCCGTGATACTGGATCGGGACTCATTCCACGGGTGTGATCTTTCTCTCGAACTGGATGACGACGGCCTCATCGCCGTTACGCCTTCAACAGGAGCCACAAACAGGGAGGGGGTATTCGCCGGTGGAGGAACCCGTTTACGCGGCAAATTCTCGCCGGTCATGGAGACATTGGAAGGAAGAAAGCCGGCGCTCTCCATAGAACGCCTGATGCAGAAGGTCGGTTTGGAATTCGGCAGGGAAAACGAGGGCCCGTGCAGTTCCCGGCTTTTCACCAGCCTTGAGGGAATCGATCCGCTGCCGCGGGTCGTAGCCACTGATTCCGCAAAGGGCTATTCGGAAGAAGAGGCGCTCAGGGAGGCGGAACGATGCATTCAGTGCGAATGCATGGAGTGCGTGAAAAAATGCCTTTTTTTGGAACGCTATAAGGCGTATCCCAAGAAATACGCACGGGAGATTTTCAATAATGAGCGTATCCTCCTGGGCGCTGCCCACCAGTACAATGTTTTTACGAATTCCTGCAGCACCTGCGGCTTGTGCGAGACCATCTGCCCCAACGATTTCAGCATGGCCGACATGTGCCTTGAGGCGCGCCGCACCTTGCTGAAGCAGAAAATCATGCCGCCTTCTTTCCACGAATTCGCCCTTGACGACATGGCGTTCAGCAACGGTGAGCCGTTTACCCTGTGCCGTCATGAACCGGGCAAGACGGAGAGCGCCTGGCTCTATTTCCCCAGCTGCCAGCTGTGCGGCTCCGCACCCGGAGAGGTCCTGTTGTCTTACCGTTACCTCAGGGAAAAGCTTGACGGGGGGGTGGGGATACTGCTCCGCTGCTGCGGCGCCCCTGCTCACTGGGCCGGGCGGGACGACCTTTTCAAGGAAGCGCTGGACGGGATACGGGCTTCCTGGGAGAAGATGGGCAAACCCCGCATAATCACCGCCTGCACCACCTGCCACAATATTTTCCAGGAACACCTGCCGGAAACGGAGCCTGTATCACTCTGGCATACCATCCTGGAGGTCGGAATGCCCGGTACGGCATGCGCGCACGGAGCAGACGGAAACACGGTTGCGGTTGTCGACCCCTGCGCATCCCGCCACAATCCTGTTGAACAGAAAAGCATCCGCTGGATTATCGAGTCTCTCGGGATGCACATCGAAGAGCTTCCCCTCAGTGGTGAAATGCCTGAATGCTGCGGCTACGGCGGACTCATGTACAACGCCAACCCGACTCTCGCGCGAGATGTGGTAGC
Organism: Geobacteraceae bacterium; assembly: GCA_034933285.1. Taxonomy (GTDB): domain Bacteria; phylum Desulfobacterota; class Desulfuromonadia; order Geobacterales; family Geobacteraceae; genus RPRC01. The sequence continues at coordinate 289,212 of JAYFNT010000002.1, forward strand.
CCGCAGGACAACGGCCAGCGACAACGACTACCTGGCCTATTGCGCCATGTGCCGGGACAATTTCGCTTTTGCCGGGAAACGGGTTTCCCACCTCATCGAGCATCTCTTCCCCTCTGTCGAAGGAGCCGACCCGGCCGCCCGCGGCTGGATCTCATGGTCGGATCGCCGCGTCAATCGGGGCCGGGTGAAGGAACTGATCCTTCGTGACCTCGGTGAAAGAGAGGAAGCCCAGGTTGCGGAATATGACAAGCTGAAGCTGACCATGTCATCCGACGTGCTGAAAAGGATCGATGAAAGGAGAATTCTCGAGGAAGATATCCGGAAGGTGATCTTCCATGGCGAAACCAGCGGAAAGAAGATGCGAAGCAGGGAAAGCGGCAATTTCCTGGCGTATCTGCAACCGGAAAACGTCACCTTCTGGGTTGAGTATTCTCCCCACGATGACGGCTTCGAGGTTCTGAACGCATATTGTCACAGAATGAAAATCGTGGGGATAATGAAATGAATTTTTCTCAAGAGGCGGCCGTCTGGTCCTGTACATCATGCGGAGGGGAGCTCAGTCTCGTCAAGGTGGGCTTTTCCTACATGAAGGGAAATTTTGAAATAGACCTGCCTGCCTGCGCGGCATGCGGTCTTGTCGTGGTTCCGGAAAGCCTTGCTTTGGGAAAGATGGCTGAAGTAGAACGAATCCTTGAAGACAAGTAGAGAAAAGAAATCGCCGGTTCAGGCACTTTCAGCACTGCATGAATCGGCTTCTTTGCGTGCGATCACCGGGCCTTCGCTCCGGCCCGGCGGGTTCCTCCTGACCGATAGGGGGCTTTCCCTCAGCGGTTTCAGCCCAGGGGCCAGGATCCTGGATGTGGGGTGCGGCACCGGTGCTTCCGTTGAGTATCTCCGGAGGAAACATCGGTTCAGGGCATTGGGTATCGACATGTCCCGGTGTCTGTTCCGGGAAGCCGGGGATGCCGATTCAATTCCCTTGGCAGTTGCGCGGGCCGAAACTCTTCCTTTTCCCGATTGCTGCTGCGAAGGCATCCTGTGCGAATGCGTGCTTTCACTGGTGAAGGAGCCGAAGCAGGCAATGGGGGAGTTCTCAAGAGTACTGCGACCAGACGGTTTCCTGATTTTGAGCGATGTCTATGACCGGCTGCAGCATCCCGGACATCTGCGGGAACCGGCGACTTCCTGCGGATGCCCTTCCATGCTTCACTCCCAGTCTTCCATTAAAAAATTGCTGGAAGATTCCGGGTTAGAGCTGCTGGTGTGGGAAGATCATACACGGTATCTCAAGGAATTGGCGGCGCAACTGATTCTCAGCGGTGATTCCCTGGCTGAAATCCATGAACTGTGCGATGTTTTCGATCCGGGATGCTCCGGCTTGTCCGGTTCACGGTTGTTTCCGGCCGGATACTTTCTGCTGGTCGCAAGAAAATCGACAAAGGGGGAGTTCTTCAGTGGATGACATTTTGTTTCGCATGATGGAGTTGAAGGCCAAGGGATACTACTGCAGCCAGATAATGATGCTCCTTGCCCTGGAGAACCAGGAAAAGACCAACCCCGACCTCATAAGGGCCACGGCCGGCCTTGCGTTCGGTTGCGGCATCGGTGAAGCCTGCGGCGCGCTTACCGGCGGCGCCTGCATCCTGTCTCTTTATGCGGGAAAGGGTACGGATGATGAAGAAGAGCATTTCCGTCTCATGGGAATGCTCCATGAACTGGGCGACTGGTTCCAGGAAACCTATTCGGGACAATACGGCGGAATCAGCTGCGATGCGATTTCAGAGGAAGGCGCGCTCCGAAACGAGCGGTGCGGCGGTGTGGTTGCCGCGACCTACCAGAAGGTCATGGAAATCCTGATGGAAAACGAATTCGACCTGTTCGAGGGCAGGTAATGGAGCGTTGCGGGTGCAGGGAGACTTTCCGGACCGAGAGCCTTTGCCCGTACTGTCTGGCGCGGATTCCCGCCGTCAGGGAAGCGAAGGGCGATGACGTATACCTGGTAAAAAGGTGTCCCGAGCACGGTGAATTCCGCACCATCATCTGGCGCGGAGCGCCCCGGTTCCAGGGGTGGACGAGAAAACCCAACGTGCTCCGGTCCTGCGAATCCCGGACGAAAGTCGAAAAGGGATGCCCGTTCGACTGCGGGATCTGCCCGACGCACCGCAGGAACGCCTGTACCGCTGTTCTCGAAATTACCTCCCGCTGCAATCTCAGATGCCCGGTCTGCTTTGCCGATGCCGGTTCCGAGACCGCTTCGGATGCCCCTTTGCCGGAGATCGCCGAATGGTATGCGCGGGTGCTCCGGACATATGGTCCCGACATCATCATCCAGCTGTCCGGGGGAGAACCGACGGTTCGGGATGATCTTCCGGCCATCATCGGGATGGGGCGTTCCACGGGTTTTCCATTCATCCAGGTGAACACCAACGGCTTGCGGCTAGCAATGGAAAAGGATTATGCTTCCGTGCTGCGGCGGGCAGGCGCCGCTTCCGTTTTTCTGCAGTTCGACGGGACTGAAGACGAGATATACCGGAAGCTGAGAGGGCGCGCTTTCTATTCCGAAAAGTTGCGGGCAATCGAGAGGTGCGTGGAAAACGGCATCGGAGTGGTGCTGGTGCCGGCCATTGTTCCCGGGGTAAATTTCCACAACATCGGCGCAATGATCAAACTGGCCCTGGAACTGTCTCCCGGCGTGCGGGGAGTGCATTTCCAGCCGGTCGGCTACTTCGGCCGCTGCCCGGACGTTCCCGACAACAGCCATCGGCTCACCCTGCCCGACATGATGCGGGCGATCGAGGAGCAGACGGACGGGCTGATGCGTGCTGCGGACTTCACTCCTCCCGGGTGGGAGAACACCCTCTGCTCCTTTCACGGCGCCTTTATCCCGAAGCCAGGTGGCGGCCTTCAAGCGCTTACCGAGCATGGCGGATGCTGTAGTTCCGCGGAAGGCAGCGATGCTCATGCGGTTTCGTTCACGGCCAGGCAATGGTCGGCACCTGCCCGCGTCCAGGGGAGGGCGAACATGGGGGGCGCGGCAAGCGGCGCCCCTACAGGGTGCTGCGATGGGGCGGCAGAAACGTTCGACGGCTTCCTGGAGCGGGTCAGGACGAACATGCTGTCGATTTCATGCATGGCTTTCCAGGATGCCTGGAACCTGGACCTGGAGCGGACGCGGGACTGCTGCATCCATGTGGCCGCGCCGGACGGGAGGATGATCCCATTCTGCCTGTATAACATGACGTCGGCAAACGGAAAAAGGCTATATCGGGAAATCCCCCCCGCCCCCCTTTCATAAAGGGGGGAGATGCTTGGCAGGACCTCCCCCTTTGAGAAAGGGGGATTGAGGGGGATTTTGTCGGCCGATACCAATATATGGGGAAAACCGGGATAAATGTGGCAGCATTGAAAAAGGTAATACTATGGAATTGACCCCCCTTGAGCCCTGGATAAGGGCAAAGATCGGGATGTCGGTTACTGGGGCGGAATTGCGGCAGGAACTTGACCGTTACCAGTTGGGGAAACTGCGGGAAACGGTCGACTACGTCCGCACCCGGAGCCCATTTTACAGGAAACACTTCGAGGGGGTGAGCGGCAGCGATTTGAAGGAACTCACGGACATCGCATGCCTTCCTTTTACCAATGCCGAAGACATCCAGGAAAACGACCTTCGCTTTCTCTGCGTTTCACAGGACGAGATTTCCCGGGTTGTGACACTGAATACTTCCGGCACGACCGCTCATGCCAAGCGGATCCACTTCACCGAAGATGACCTGGAACTGACCACCGACCTGTTCCATCATGGCATGAAAGCCCTGGTTAGTCCCGGGCAGCGCGTGATGATTCTCATGCCGGGTGATCGGCACGGCACTATCGGCGACCTGATGGTAACGGCATTGAAGAGAATGGATGCCGTGGGGATCCCGCACGGAATTGTCCTTGACAGCGGCAGGACCATTGCCGGGATAGTGGAAAATGAGGTAGAGTGCCTGATCGGCATCCCGGTACAAGTGCTGGGCCTGGTGCGGCACAGGGATGCCCATGCCATTCCGAAAGGAATGATCAGGAGTGTGCTCTTGAGCGCCGATTATGTCCCGGCGGCTATCGTGAAAGAGATTCAAAATGCATGGGGCTGCGCTGTATTCAACCATTACGGCATGACCGAGATGGGGCTGGGCGCGGCAGTAGACTGCAGGGCGCTGTGCGGTTACCACACCCGGGAGGCTGATCTCTTTTTCGAGATCGTCGATCCGGACACGGGACGACCCGTTCCGGACGGGGAAATGGGCGAGGTGGTGTTCACCACACTGACCCGCAAAGGCATGCCCCTGGTGCGCTACCGCACCGGCGACCCGTCGCGCTTCATCACGGAACCTTGTCCCTGCGGAACTGTCCTGAAGCGCCTGGAGTGGGTCAAGGGAAGGTTGCGGAGCGGCGTCCGGCTGGGCGGAGGCGGTTTGCTGACCGTTCCGGACCTGGACGAGGCGCTGTTTCCGCTGCCCGGGCTCCTCAACTTCCGGGTCGAGTTGTCGAAAAACAGCGGAACGGACGTTATTCATGTGACGATCTATTGCGGAGATGACCCAGCGCATGAGCTGCGCAGCCTGGCCGCGAAAAAGCTCGAAGCAATCCCGGCCGTCCGGACGGCGCTGGACAGCCGGCGCCTTTCCATTGCGCCCATCCGCACGAGTTCCGAGAACTGGATATCGACCGGCAGCATCAAGAGAAAAATAATCGACAGCAGAGAGGAAAGATAAGACATGCTCAAACAATTGCAGGGAATTTGCCATTTACTGGAAGGCGGCGAAGACCTGGTCCAGGCGACCATCATCAAGCATGCTGGTTCCACTCCCCGTTCGGTGGGCTCGAAAATGTTCGTCCGTCGGGACGGCTCCATCATCGGCACCATCGGTGGCGGACTGGTCGAGTTCGAGATGCAGAAATTGGCGCGCGAGATATTTGACAGCCGGAAGGCCCGCATTGTGACCGTCGATCTGACCGGCGAGGATGCGGCCACCACCGATCAGATGATCTGCGGCGGCCGCCTGGAGTTCCTGGTTGAATATCTGGCCGCAACTCCCGGGAATGCGGGGGAGATGCGGAAGCTGGTCACTTCCCTCCAGGAAGGGAAAAAGGGCTATCTCATCAAGGCCCTGGATACCAGGGGTGATTCGGTTCCCCGCATGGAGTACTGCCTGGTGCGGCGAGACAAGCCGGAACTGGGGAGTTTCCCGGGGCCCGAAAACTGGATTCCGCGACTGACCGTGGAGTCTGCCCTGAAGAAGAGCCCGGTGGTTGTTTCCCTGGAAGGAAGCAGGTTTTTCGTGGAACCCACTTTCCTGCCCGGCACGGTCTACCTGTTCGGCGCCGGACATGTGTCACGACCGGTTGCGGACTTGGCGTCCACGGTGGATTTCCGCACAGTGGTACTTGACGACCGGGCGGAATTCGCCAACAAGGAGCGTTTTCCCAAAGCGGACCGGATCATCGTCATTCCTTCCTACGAAAACCTCTTCGAAGGGCTGGAAATCGAACAGGATAGTTACCTGGTGATCGTCACGCGTGGACATCTCCACGACAAGACGGTCCTGGAGCAGTCGCTTCGCACGAATGCGGGATACATCGGCATGATCGGCAGCAAGCGGAAACAACACCTGCTGTACGAGGAACTCCTGGGCAAGGGCTTCACTGAAGACGATCTGAAACGGGTGCACAATCCCATCGGCCTCGACATTCATGCCGAAACACCCGAGGAGATCGCCGTGAGCATCGTCGCCCAGCTTATCCTGGTGAGATCGCAGATAGGCTTTTGATATGAAGGGAAGAATCTCGGCCATAATCCTCTCTGCAGGCTACTCTTCCCGCATGGGAGAATTCAAGCCGCTTCTTCCCCTGGGGGATACGACCGTTATAGAACGGGCGGTTGACCTGTTTCGCGGCGCGGGTATCAGCGACATCCATGTCGTGGTCGGGCACCGTGCGGAAGACCTGCTGCCGATGCTGACCAGGATGCAGGTTCGTCCGGTGGTGAATGACCGATACCGGGATGGCATGTTCAGTTCCATTGTTACAGGTGTCGCCAGCCTGGATGACGATGTGGAAGCGTTTTTTCTGCTGCCGGTGGATATTCCGCTGGTCAGGGTTGAGACCGTCTCCACCCTTGTGCGGGCTTATCGTAACGGTGCCAGCGGAATCGTGTATCCTGTCTGCAATGGCAAGCGCGGCCATCCGCCGCTCATAGCTTATCGCTATCGCGAAGAGATCCTGGAATGGAAAGGCGAGGGCGGGCTTAAGCCGGTAATGGCGCGCAACAGCGACGATTCCGTTGACGTGGAGACTGGTGACGAGGGCATCCTCAACGACATGGACACGCCTGACGACTATGCGCGGCTCAATGCGGCAATTATGAAAGGAAAGATTCCATCCGTGAGTGAATGCGAGACTCTGCTCGCGAAAGAGTTTGCCGCGGAAGCGCTGCTGATAAAGCACTCTCGTGCCGTTTCCAGGCTTGCCGTTTCCCTGGCGCGGAAGCTCAACCGGGCCGGCTGCAGCCTGGACACGGATCTTCTGGCTGCAGCGGCACTGCTGCATGATCTGGCAAGGGGGGAAAAAAACCATGCCCTTGAAGGCGCGGCGATATTGAAAGGATTAGGCTATGGCGCCGTTGCCGAAATTGTCGCGGTCCACATGGACATCGTGGTGAAGAACCGCGGACCAATTGACGAAAAAGAAGTGCTCTATCTGGCGGACAAGATGACAAGGAGGGACCGGTACGTGACCGTCGAGGAGCGGTTTGCCCACCGTCTCCTTTCCCTGGAATCCGATCCGGGTGCGGGCAGGGCAGCCATGGAGAGGCTGCACAATGCAAAGGCAATCCGGGCACGCATCGAGCAGAAATTGGGCTGTTCGGTATGCGACGTAATGGCGGCAGACGGGCTGTATTGCTCTGAAGACAGCCCGTCATGAACACGGACCTTGACAAAGCTCCATACGGCCGGATCTTTCTCATGCGGCACGGGGATTCCAGGAAGGACACAGTGAAGAGGTATATCGGGCAATCCGATGCTCCTCTCAATGGCCGGGGCAGGGAACAGGCCGAATGGTGGCGCACGAAGCTCGCCCCTCTCCGGTTCAGCCGGGTTTTCTGCAGCGACCTGGTACGGTCGATGCAAACCGCAAGGATAATCATGGCCGGGAACGAGGAGTTGCCCTCCGCTCATGCGGCGTTGCGGGAAATCTCCATGGGGGACTGGGAAGGGCTGGCAATGGCGGATGTTCGTGCCGACCAGCCGGAGAAGTACTCGGAAAGGGGGGTGAACCCCGACATCCATCGCCCACCCGGAGGGGAAAGCTTCACGGATCTTCAGGATCGGGTCGTACCGGTTTTCCGTGATATCTTGAGCCGGGAAGAGGGAAATGTCCTGGTCATCGGCCATGCCGGGGTCAATCGGGTTATCCTCTGCCATCTCCTCGGCATGCCGCTGAAGAACCTTTTCCTGCTTGGACAGGATTACGGTTGCCTCAACCTTTTCGACAGAGGGAAAAGCTCGGTGCGTGTGGATGCCGTTAACATCCGTCCTTTTGACGGTTTTCTGAGTGCTCCATATCTGGAAAAAGCTATTAATGGGAGATATGGATAAGTTGTCCCCGCTTCCCTTTACAGGGGCAACTTTTTTGAGAATTGGTGAATTCATACTATAATAAAAGAGGAACGCGTCCGGAGTGGAGGCCATGCTCGATCCCATAATCCTGTCCCTGAAAGTTGCGCTGGTCGCCGTTGCGGTGGATTTTGTCTTCGGAATTGCAGTTGCCCGCACCATGGCACGCAAGGAATTCCCGGGCAAAAACCTGGCGGAGTCGATCATAATTCTTCCCATGGTGCTCCCACCCACTGTGCTCGGTTACGGCCTGCTGATCCTTCTAGGTAAGAGGGGACCCATCGGCGCTTTCCTGCTGGAGGCCTTCGACGTGCAGATGGTCTTTACCTGGTGGGCGGCGGTCATCGCCTCCGCGGTGGTGTCCTTTCCCCTCATGTACCAGAGCGCTAAGGCGGCATTTGCAGCGGTCGACATTTCCCTGGAGCAGGCGGCCCGCACCCTGGGGGCGAGGGAGCTGCGCATATTCCTGACCGTGACCCTGCCCCTGGCATGGCCCGGCATTCTGGCCGGGCTGGTGCTTTCCTTCGCGCGCGCGCTGGGCGAATTCGGCGCAACGCTCATGGTTGCGGGAAACATCCCCGGCAAGACCCAGACCATTCCCCTGGCAATCTACTTTGCAGTGGAGTCGGGCGATACCGCTGCCGCCCGAAATCTGGTCATCGTTATCACGGTCCTGTCATTTGTAGCGGTATTCTGGCTTAACTGGTGGTCCAGGAACAAGATCCGTTCCTGGAAAAAGGGGAGTACTGACCATGCTGCAAGTGGAGATTCTTAAAAAGCATCCCGATTTCACCGTTGATATATCATTCGAGTTCGACAGGGGCATACTGGTGCTCTTCGGGCCATCGGGTTCGGGGAAAACCACGGTGCTGAACTGCATCGCCGGTCTTCAGCAGCCTGATGCGGGCAGGATATCCCTTGACGATCGGGTATTTTTCTCCTCCACTGACGGTATAAACATTCCGGCCAGGAGCAGGCGTATCGGCTATGTCTTCCAGGACTACGCTCTTTTCCCGCACCTGACGGTAAAGGACAATGTCATGTATGGTATCCCGAGCCATTGCAAAAAGGGCAAACAATACCGGATTGGCGCCCTGGACGTGCTTGACATGCTGAAGGTGGCTCATCTGCAGGACAGGTACCCGTGCCAGCTTTCAGGCGGCGAAAAACAGCGCATCGCCCTGGCCCGGGCTTTGATGGTGGAGCCCGAGCTCCTGCTGCTGGATGAACCACTGTCGGCGCTGGACCATGCCAACCGGAAGAATCTCCAGATCGAGCTGAAACAGCTGCAGCAGGTGTGGAAGATTCCCTTCGTGCTGGTAACCCACAGCCGCCGGGAAATGGAGAAGCTGGCCGACGAAATTCTGTTCCTTGAGCAAGGCAGGAAAAAAATGCATGTCTTTCCCGCCGTTCGCAGTCCCGGTCTGGAACTGGCGAACTGATCGCACTTCACAAACGGTTTTTTACGCCCCGGCCTTCATTCCTCAATGCGCCATTCCTTTCCATTCGCCTGTTTCGCTTTCATTTGGGTTTTTGGCCTGCTCACCGTTTAATAAAAGTTGACAAAGATCTGTATTTGTAGTATAAACCGCTCCCTGCTTCCAGTTTATTAAACATAAAGTTTAGAATAACTAAACTTCCTGTTTGACATAAAGTTTAGAAATGCTAAACTTGGTGCAAAACAAAATGTTTACCATTACTAAACTTGGGGGACTGCGTGAAGATCGGTGAACGGTTAAAACGGCTGAGGATGGTCAACTCCCTGACCCAGGAAGAGCTTGCAAACAGGGCTGATTTGACCAAGGGTTACATCTCCCAGCTGGAAAACGACGCCACTTCGCCTTCCATCGCCACACTGAAAGACATTGTCGACGTTTTCGGAATTACTATGGAAGAGTTTTTCGCTGAGAAGTCGCGCGACGAGGACGTGGTGTTCGGGGCGGATGCCAGGGTACAGTCCACGGGTGACAACGACGGCATAAAGGTCGAGCTGCTGATCCCCGGCGCCCAGAACCGGGAAATGGACCCGGTGCTGGTGACCATCAAGCCCGGCGAGCAGATGGAGGAGCAGGAATACCATGAGGGCGAGGAGTTCGGCTATGTTCTCCTGGGCCGTATCCAGTTGTGCCTCGACGAGCAGTTCTACACGGTGCGGAAGGGTGAGTGCTTCTATTTCAGTTCCGACAAGAGGCACTCGGTGAAAAATCCCGGCAAGAGCGAAGCGAGGATCCTCTGGGTGGTGACGCCGCCTACCTTCGACTATTGACGGGAAATTTCCCGAATCCGTGACGCCTTCGCGCCTTGGCGGACGGTTAATGCCTCTTGCTTTTGCATTTCAGAAGGTTCAGGCTGCCCGACGATGTTCACTTGACGTAACGGTCATGAAACGGAATCAGCGACGTTGGGCCCCGGCATACCGCCCGCAAGGCAGCCAGGCGCCAGGGATTCGGGAATTTACACGAGAAGGAGATCAATGACATGAGCAAGGTGATGATCATTGGAGCAGGTGGGGTGGGCCGCGTGGTGGCCCACAAGTGCGCCCAGGCTTCGAATGTTTTCACTGAAATAACGCTGGCGTCCCGCACCGAGTCCAAATGCAGGGCGATTGCGTCGGAGATAAAGTTTCCGGTCAGGACTGCCAGAGTCGATGCCGATAATGTGCCTGAGCTGGTGGAGCTGCTGAAACGGGAGCAGCCCAAGCTGGTCATCAACGTGGCGCTGCCGTACCAGGACCTGACCATCATGGATGCCTGCCTGGAGACCGGCATAGACTATCTGGACACTGCCAATTACGAACCGCGCGACACCGCCAAATTCGAGTACAGCTGGCAATGGGCCTACCATGACCGTTTTCGCGAGAAGGGGCTCATGGCCTTGCTGGGCAGCGGCTTCGATCCTGGTGTGACCAACGTGTATACCGCCCTTGCGGCAAAGAAATACCTGGACGAGATTGTGGAACTGGACATCATCGACGCCAATGCCGGCTTCCATGGACAGCCCTTCGCCACCAATTTCAACCCGGAGATCAATATCCGCGAGGTAACTGCGCCCTGCCGCCACTGGGAAAACAGCCAGTGGGTGGAGACCGGAGCTCTGGCCACCAAGCGGAGCTTCGACTTCCCGGAAGGGATCGGGCCGATGAACATCTACCGCATGTACCACGAGGAGATGGAGTCGCTGGTCAGGCACATCCCGACCATCAAAAAAGCCCAATTCTGGATGACCTTCTCGGACAACTACCTGAAGCACCTGGAGGTGCTGCAGAACGTGGGCATGACGCGCATCGACGAGGTGGAGTACAACGGCCAGAAGATCGTTCCGCTCCAGTTCCTGAAAGCGGTGCTGCCGGACCCGGGGAGCCTGGGCCCGCTTACCAAGGGCAAGACCTGCATCGGCGTCATCGCCCGCGGCATCAAGGACGGCCAGAGGAAACAGGTTTACATCTACAATATCTGCGACCATGAGGAGTGTTACCGGGAAGTGAATTCCCAGGCAATCAGCTATACCACCGGCGTTCCGGCCGCGGTGGGCGGCATCATGATGCTCACCGGCACATGGCGCGGCCAGGGGGTGTTCAACATGGAGCAGTTCGATCCGGAGCCGTTCCTGGAAATGCTGTCGGTGATGGGGTTGCCGCACGTGGTGGTGGAAGGGGAATGGCCGGAGCTTTAGGGGGAAACGCCATATTTGCGCGCTGACGGCGTCGGACTCCTCGGAGTCTCCTCGACGTACCTGAACGTACGCCTGCGTCGCCTCCTCGTCGCCGCCACCGCCATCATCACAAATCTGACGTTTCCGAGAAGATGCCGGAACTGCCGAAAATGCACTGTAGGGGCGGGTTTCCAACCCGCCCTGAAAATACGGGACAACGTTGACTGGGCGGGTTGCAAACCCGCCCCTACATTGCCAATATGACCGGAATCGACATCGAAAAAATCCTGCAACTGGCTCCTTCCCCTGCCTACGTGGTGGACCTGGGACGGCTTCGCCACAACCTGGCCATCCTGGACCAGGTGCAGCAGCGCAGCGGGGCGAAGATCCTCATGGCGCTCAAGGCGTTTGCGATGTGGAGTGTTTTCCCGGTCATCCGCCGGACACTGCACGGAGTGTGCGCCAGTTCGCCGTGGGAGGCGAGGCTCGGCTACGAGGAGTTCGGCGGCGAGGTACACAGTTTTGCGGCAGCCTTCAAGGAAAGCGATGTAGAGGAACTGCTGCAGATATCCAATCACCTGGTGTTCAATTCCTTTGGCCAGTTGGAGCGGTTCCGCCCGTTGTGGGAGAAGGTGCGAGGCAGGGTTTCCATCGGGCTTAGGGTCAACCCGGAGCACTCGGAGGGGCACACGCCGATCTATGATCCGTGCGCGCCCAAGTCGCGGCTGGGCATCCGCCGTTCCGAATTCGAGGGGAGGTCGCTGGAAGGCGTGGACGGGCTCCATTTCCACACCCTCTGCGAGCAGCTGTTCGAGCCCCTGGAGCGGACGGCGCGGGTCTTTGAGGAAAAATTCGGCGAATTCCTGCCGCGGATGAAATGGCTCAATCTTGGAGGTGGCCACCACATAAGCCGCGAAGGGTACGACATCGACGCCCTGGTCGAGCTGATCCGTCACTTCCGGGGAAAATACGGCCTCCAGGTCTACCTGGAGCCGGGAGAGGCCATCGCCATCGGCACCGGGATACTGGTCAGCGAGGTTCTGGATGTGGTCAATAACGACGGGGATATTGCGATCCTGGATGTCTCAGCCACCTGCCACATGCCTGACATCCTGGAAATGCCCTACCGGCCGGACATCCACAACGGCTTCGCCGCCGGTGAAAAGCCGCATGCCTACCGTCTTGCGGGCCCATCCTGCCTTGCGGGCGACGTGGTTGGCGACTGGTCCTTCGAGAGGAAGCTCTCTCCCGGCGACCGCCTGGCTTTTCTGGACATGGCCCACTACACCATGGTCAAGACCACCACTTTCAACGGCATCCAGCATCCCCATATCTGCACTTTCGAACCGGATACCGGTAAGCTGGAGGTGGTGAGGAGCTTCGGATACCAGGATTTCAAGAGCCGGCTGTCGTAGCCGTTTCCCACCCCGGAGAAGGTCAGGGGGTAGGGGCGAACCTCGTGTTCGCCCTTTGATGAGGGCCTTCGTCCCGGGCGAACACGAGGTTCGCCCCTACGCATTCATCACATACAGAAGGTTGGTAATTGCCTATGGAACGCTGGTCCATCAACGAATCCGCCAGGATATACAACATCGACAACTGGGGCGCCGATCTCTTCTCGATCAACAAGAAGGGAAACATCTGCGTGCATCCATCCCCTAATTCCAAGCAATCCATCGACCTGAGGGCCCTGGTTGACGACCTGATCAAGCGCAAGATCAAGCCGCCGATACTGCTCCGGTTCATGAACATTCTTGAAGGCCGTATCGCCAGCATCAACCGGGTATTCAAGAGCGCCATCCAGGAAAACAACTACCCCGCCAAGTACCAGACCTTCTATCCGGTCAAGGTGAACCAGCAGCGCCAGGTGGTCGAGGCGATAACCAAATTCGGCAAGAAATACGAGATCGGCCTGGAGGTGGGTTCCAAGCCCGAGCTCGTCGCCGCCATCTCCCTTTCCACCGGCAACGGGTTGCCCATCATCTGCAACGGCTACAAGGACACCGACTTCATCGAGACCGTTCTGTACGCCGGCAAGATAGGCTACGATATCACCATAGTGGTTGAGAAGCTGTTCGAGCTGGAAAAGATCGTCGGCCTGGTTGAGAAGACCGGCATCAAGCCCAAGCTCGGCATCAGGGTGAAGCTGTCGTCCAAGGGGACCGGAAAGTGGGCGACTTCCGGGGGCGAGGACGCCAAGTTCGGGCTCCGGATTTCCGAACTCATAGCCGCCATCGAGATCCTCAGGGAGCACGATCTTCTGGACAGCCTGGGGCTGCTTCATTTCCACATCGGCAGCCAGATCACCAAGATCGACAAGATCAAGAACGCCCTTATCGAGGGAACACGCATCTACGTGGAGATGAAGAAACTGGGGGTCAACCTGCGCTACCTCGACATCGGCGGCGGCCTGGGGGTGGACTACGACGGTTCCAAGTCCAGCTATTTCTCCAGCGTCAACTATTCCATCGAGGAATACGCCAATGACGTGGTCTACCAGATAAAGAACATCTGTGACGAGGCAGGCGTGGACTGCCCCAACATCATCTCCGAGTCGGGGCGGGCCACGGTCGCCCACTACTCGGTGCTGGTCACCAACGTGCTGGATACCAACACCCAGCACCTGATCCCGGACTTCGAGACCATGCTCGACCAGCAGGAAAAGCTGTCGCCGACGGTCAGGAAGCTGGTGGATATCTACAAGAGCCTGGACCGCCATTCGCTGCGGGAGGATTACCACGACACCACTCAACTCATCCAGGAAGCGGTCAGCCTGTTCAACCTGGGCTACCTCAACCTGAACGACCGGGCCGTGGTCGAGCTGATCTGCTCCAAGATCATCCGCAAGATCAACGGCATTGTGGAAAAGCTGAAGCCGATCCCGGACGAACTGCAGAACTTCCAGTTGAGCCTCAGGCAGACCTACTTCGCCAACTTCTCCCTGTTTCAATCGGTTCCCGACTCCTGGGCCATCGACCAGCTGTTTCCCATCGTGCCCATCCAGCGCCTGAACCAGAAGCCGGACATGATCGCCTCGATCGCCGACATCACCTGCGACTCTGACGGCGAGGTCACCAGTTTCGTGGGGGAGAACGGACGGACCAAGTCCCTTCCCATCCACAAGATCCGCAGCGGAGAGGACTACTACATAGGCTTCTTTCTCATCGGCGCCTACCAGGAGATACTCGGGGACATGCACAACCTGTTCGGCGACACCAATGCCGTGCACATCACCTTCAACAAGAAGACCGGCTACATGATCGATACGGTCATCAATGGCGACGCTTGCTGGGAGAGTCTCAAATATGTCCAGTACAAGGGGCCGGAGATCCTGAAGCGGGTCCGAGAGCACCTGGAGAAGGGGGTGTCCCAGCGCAAGGTTTCCATCGAGGAGTGCAGCTATTTCATAGAACTTCTGGACCGGACGCTGCTGGGGTACACCTACCTGGGGGAATAATCGAAAGCATTACCACTGCTGGGAAACGGCTCAATACATAAGAGGGGGAATACCCATGAAAACCTTGCTTGTCGTCATTACGCTGCTGCTGGCCGCTTCGCTTGCCGGAGCTGAAATGCGCAATCCGGCAGCCGGGGATGGGGCATCGTCGGCGCCCCGATCATCCGACTCGAAAAAAGAGCACTTCAACGGTACCGTGGAGATCTACGTCACGAGTTGGTGCCCCTACTGCAGGCAGGCCCTGGATTACCTGAAGAGCAACGGCATCCGGCATGTTGCTTACGACATCGACAAGGACGGCGCCGCCAGGCAGAAATATGAGGAACTGGGGGGACAAGGCGTGCCATTTATCGTCATCGGCGCCAACAAGATGTCCGGATATTCCCGGGAAGCACTGGAATATTATCTCGAAAACAGCAAATAGGATAATAGGGGAAGGCATAAACCCGGATCGAACATGACCCCGGCGTCCCGAAAGGGATGACCGGGGTTTTTGTATTTTGAAATGGGGCATGCCTATTCCCCCCTCGATTTACCCTATGGCTGCCCGTACCCTTTTCCCTAAAGTTTGCGCCCGGTCATCCGATAATACACTAAACGACAAAAGCAGCTTTCATTTGGAGGTCTAGTGATGAAGATCAGAACTAAATTTGTCTTGGCAACGGTTATTATCATGGCATTGGCCATTTCGGTCATTACTGCCGTCTGCCTGTGGAAGTTCAACAGTGAAATCCAGCGTCGGGCGGTTGTTAACCAGGAAAGCCGCCTGAAGACCTTCTGGTATCTTCTCAACCAGAAGGGCACTGAATTCAAGGTTGTCAACGGGAATCTGATGGCTGGAAATTTCACCATAAACGGTGATCATTCTCTGCCGGACAGTTTAAAGGATTTGTGCGGTGGTGTTGCCACGGTATTCCAGGGTGATGTGAGGGTTTCCACCAATATCATGAAGGATGACGGCTCCCGTGCCATCGGGACCAAGTTGCAGGGACCGGCTTACGAGGCCGTGATCAAGAAAGGTTCTTCCTACAGGGGAGAGGCGGATATCCTCGGCAAATCGTATTTCGCCGCGTATGACCCGATCAAGGATGCGCAGGGCCAAACTATCGGAGTACTTTTTTCCGGGGTGCCCAAGTCGGAATTCTTTGCCGGATTCAACAACCTGAAGTGGATTATCATAGGTGTCGCAGTTCTGCTTCTTGGTTTTGCCGTCGCGATAATAAAGTTGGCCGTCAACCGGCTTTTCATGCCGCTAAACGACATGCATGACGCCCTGTTGACCGCCCAGGATGATGGTGACCTGAGCAGGCGCCTGGATTACCTGCGAAAAGACGAAATCGGAGAGATGTGCAGGGCTTTCAACGGCTTTATGGAGAAGCTGACGGGAATCATTTCGACCATAGCGGAGTCTGCTGAAAAGGTGACCGGTTCGGGCGGGATTCTCTCCTCAACCTCCGGTTTAATGGCCAGCAATGCGGACAACATCGCTGCACAGACAACAACAGTCGCGGTTGCCAGTGAGGAAATGGCTGCCACTTCCAATGACGTGGCCCAGAACTGTGCTCTGGCTGCCGACGGATCGCAGCGCGCCAACGACTCCGCTATGGCCGGTTCTGCCGTGGTGCAGGAGACGATTTCGGTCATGAACACCATTGCGGAAAGGGTCAAGGAGTCGGCGCGGACCGTTGAGAATCTTGGTTCTCAATCTGACCAGATAGGCGAGATTGTCGGAACCATCGAGGATATCGCTGACCAGACCAACCTGCTGGCGCTGAATGCCGCCATCGAGGCGGCCCGTGCCGGGGAACAGGGTCGAGGCTTTGCTGTTGTCGCCGATGAGGTTCGGGCACTGGCGGAACGCACCACCAAGGCGACCAAGGAAATCGGCTCCATGATAAAATCAATCCAGCAACAGACAAGGGAAGCGGTAACCTCCATGGAAGAAGGTGTATACGAAGTGGAGCGGGGAACTTCCGAAGCAGCCAAGTCCGGTAGCGCACTGGAAGACATTCTAGAGCAGATCAATGCGGTGAGCATGCAGGTGAACCAGATCGCCACCGCAACAGAAGAGCAGACGGTCACTACCAACGAAATCAGCAACAACATCCAGCAGATCACCGAAGTCATCCAGGGCACGGCGGAAGTGGCCAAGGATTCCGCCACCGCGGCTGACGAGCTGGTGAATATGGCCGAGGATTTGAGGAAGATTGTGAGCCAGTTCAGGCTGGCCTCGTGAAGCTCTCCGGTTTTCCGGCCTGAATAGCTGAAATAATATTCTTGCAGCAGAAACGGGTGAACCGCCAGGTATGGTGTTCACCCGTTTGCGCATCGAAACGACGGGAGTGTTTCCCTGGTCTGGTTCGCCCAGGTTGCTTGAATGCCCGTTTGCGGGGTCGGAAGATCTTTTCCACTGGAGGGTTCCCGTACCATGGTCCATTCCGGCGTCCATGGAGGCAAGTTTTCAGACGAGATCCTTCCAGCCTCGCTGCCGCAACTCTTTTTTAAGGGTTTGCATCTCCTGGCGCAGTTTCAGGAATTCCGCGGGGCTGGGCAGGCCCTTGAACTGGTAGCGGAGCAGGAGGTACTCACCATGGAGTTCGGTGAGGCGTTTCTCGAGATCAGCGTTTTCCCTTCGTAACTCCTTGTTTTCCTTTTCAAGCTCTTCGATTTTCTTTTTATACTGGGCAAAAGCATCCATCTGTATGGTTTTCATGGCTTTTCTCCCCCTGTCCGAGACGGGGTGGCACTTCATATAATTAAACTCTAGTGAAAGGCCTGAAGTTTGTCAAGGTTGCTATCTTGTTGAAATTCGGTATAATTTTAAAGTCTGGAAAGGAGACGGATATGAAGGAGGCGCTGTTTTACGAGAAGGTCGACCGCTCTCGCGTCCGTTGCGGACTTTGCCGGTTCCGCTGCCTGATCGAGGACGGGCGACGCGGCCTGTGCGGGGTACGTGAGAACAGGGGAGGGATCCTGTTCTCACTGGTGTACGGCAAAGCAATTGCCCAGCAGGTGGACCCGGTCGAGAAAAAACCCCTGTTCCATTATCTGCCCGGCAGCAGCTCCTATTCGGTGGCAACGGTCGGATGCAATTTCCGCTGCCTGCATTGCCAGAACTACGGTATCGCCCATGCGGCTCATGGAGGGGGGCCGATTCCGGGCCGTGACCTGGCCCCGGAGAAGATAGTCGCCCAGGCGCTTGCGGCCGGTTGCTCGTCCATTTCCTACACATATACGGAGCCGACAGTTTTTTACGAATATGCGTATGATACCGCTGTTCTGGCACATCGCGCCGGTTTGCGGAATATTTTCGTCACTAATGGCTACATTTCAGAAGAAGCCCTCACTTTCATACAACCTTACCTCGATGCCGCGAACATTGATCTGAAAGGGTTCACCCGGGAGTTTTACCACGACACGGTGTCAGCTTCACTGGAGGAGGTTCTTGATTCCATAAGGGCTTACAAGCGGTCGGGCATCTGGATAGAATTGACAACCCTGATCATTCCCGGGCGCAATGATTCCGACGAAGAGTTAACAGCTATTGCGCGGTTCATTGGCGATGAGGTCGGGGTTGAGACTCCCTGGCATGTGTCCAGGTTCTATCCCGCATACAAGCTTACCGATTTGCGGCCCACTCCCGTGGCTACCCTGCGAAGAGCCCTTGAAATCGGAATTGCTGCAGGGTTGAAGTATGTCTACGAGGGGAACGTTCCGGGAGAAGGCGGGGAGAACACTTTGTGCCCCGCATGCAAAAAACCGGTTATCAGGCGCTTCGGCTACACCATTGAATCCTGTTCTTTGCAAAACGGAAAATGTTCTTCGTGCGGTCATCCGGTCGACGGAGTTTGGGAATGAAAGCTCCCGGCATGGCACATCACCTGCAGTGCATGAAGTGGTTGCCGCGGCTGCCGGAAAATGCTATAAATGAAAAATTATCTCATCCTGTTTCGAGGTCTTTTTGAAGGTATCATTCCTGCGCCGTTTTTGGGTCACGTTTTCCGCCAATGTCATAGGTTTCTACGCATCCACGATCAACCGCTTCCGCATTGTCGGCGACGAGGGCATACCCCGGTCCGGCGGGGTCCTCCTGGCGTCCAACCACATTTCCGCATACGACACGATATTTCTCCCCTGGGCGCTTCTGCGGCGCTTCCCGTTGCAGATGGTCTGGGCGCCGGCCAAGGAGGAGCTGTTCCGCAAGCCGCTCCAGCGCTGGCTCTACAGTTCCTGGGGCGCTTTTCCGGTCCGCCGCGGGCGGGATGTTCGGGCAGGAAAGACAATCAATGAACTGCTGGCAAGCCAGAAAGTAATGCTCTTCCCGGAAGGCACCAGGAACCGGCACGGTGTCCTGGGCAAGGGGAACCGGGGCGTCGGCAAGATCATCTATGACACCAGGCCGACCGTTATTCCCACCGCTCTCATCGGCCTGAACCGCTGGCATTTCCCGGGCGCTGGCCAGGAGGCGCGGGTCGTCTTCGGCGCACCGCTGGATTTTTCCGACCTTTTCGAGAGGGAGGACTGCAAGGAAACCCACGTGCTGATCGTCGGGCGGGTCATGGACGCCATTGCCGGGCTCCTGAAGCGTGAAGGGGCGTATGCCGATGAAGGTTGAGCTTTTCAGCGACGGTGCATGCAGCGGCAATCCGGGCCCGGGCGGATACGGGTGCATCCTGCGCTGCGGAGAAAGGGTAAAGGAAATTTCCGGAGCCGAACCTGATACCACGAACAACCGGATGGAAATGACCGCCGCCATAGTCGGCCTCGCATCCCTGAAACGGTCGTGCGACGTGGCAATAACCACTGATTCCCAATACCTGGTGAAGGGAATGACCGAGTGGATGAGCGGCTGGGTTAAAAGAGGATGGAAGAACAGCAAAAAAGAAGAAGTCCTCAATCGCGATTTATGGGAACGCCTGCTTGAGCTGTCCCGGGTTCACCGGGTGCAGTGGAACTGGATCCGCGGCCACAACGGACACCCGGAAAACGAGCGGTGCGACGAGCTGGCCCGGCAGGCCATCCTGGACATGCTGAACAAGCGTGGAGCGTGAGTCGGCAGTGAATCAGTTCATAATAGAAGTGTCCCAGCAGGATATCAGGCGGGAAAAAGAGAAGGCACGGGAACTCCGCCGGACCAGGTGGTGGAAGAACCGTGTTGCCAGGGGCGTCTGCCACTATTGCGGCGGGGTTTTTACCGCCGAGGAGTTGACGATGGACCACCTGGTGCCGATAATCCGCGGCGGAAAAAGCACCCAGGGGAACGTGGTGCCGGCATGCAAGGAATGCAACAGCAAAAAGGGATATCTCCTTCCCCTGGAGTGGGAGGAATATCTGGAATCGGTGAGGAAACACGATTGAAAGGAGTCGTCCTGAGCGGGTGCAAGACAGTCATTTACGATTGCGATGGGGTGATGTTCGATTCGTTCGAGGCGAACTTCGTCTTTTATTCCAAAGTTGTCGAGCGTTTCGGCCTGCCTCCCCTGGACCGGTCCGATTCTGAAACCATGCGGCTCCTGCATACCTATTCAAGCCGGGACGTGCTGGCAACCCTGTTTGATGGGGATAACCGCTGCGAAGAGGCGCTCGGTTTCGCCGCCACCATCGATTATCGCGAGCTGCTGCCTTTCATGCGGATCGAGGAGGGGCTCCGCGAGACACTTGCCATCCTGCACGGGAAGTTCGATCTTGCCGTCTGTACCAACCGCTCCAATTCCATGGAGATGCTCCTGGAGGATTTCGGCCTGGCAGGATACTTCGGTTTTGTGATGACCGCTTCCAAGGTCAGCAATCCCAAACCCCATCCGGAATCGTTGCTGAAGATCCTGGGCCACTACGGCATCAGGCCCGAGCAGGCGGTGTTCGTGGGCGATTCCGAGTTGGACTGCAGGGCAGCCGATGCAGCTGGGGTTCCCTTTGTGGCGTACAAGTCGGATCTGCCTTCTTTGGCGCGCATTGACCGGCATGAAGAGCTGCTGAAAATCATAGGTGATGGGCGATAGGCAATGGGCGATAGGCAATAGGCAATAGGCAATAGGCAAAAGCACACTACGTCTGGCAACAGGCTGACAACTGAATTTTTATCCGATTGGGGATCATGATGATAAAGAGCATGACCGGTTACGGCAAGGCTGAGCGGCAGCTGGAAAACGGACGGATAACCGTGGAAATGAGATCAGTCAATCACCGATATGGCGAGATATCCGTCAAGCTTCCCCGAGCCCTGGTCTGCTTTGAGAACGACGTGCGCAAGACGGCTTCGGAACGGCTCAAGCGGGGAAAGATCGACATTTTCGTGCAAATGGACACGGTTGCGGTCTGCAGGCCGCCGGTGGTCAATATTCCGCTGGCAAAGGCCTACTTCGATGCTTTCAGCTCGCTCAGGGAAGCGCTGGGCATGGAAGAGCCCGTGCCTTTGTCGCTCGTCGTATCCCAGAAGGATGTGCTGACCGTGGTGGAAGGCGACGACCAGGGGTCGGACATGCGTGACGGGCTGATAGCGGCGGTTTCGGATGCGGTGGATGCAATGGAAGCGATGAGGCTTAAGGAAGGCGCGGAACTTGTGCATGATCTGCGAAGCAGGCGCGGCACCCTGGCGTCACTCATGGAAAAAATCCAGGATCAGGCGCCGGCGGTTCCCCGAGAGTATGCGGAAAAGCTCACGGCGCGGATTGCGCAACTGAGTGTCGGCAATATGCCTGATGAAAGCCGTATTGCCCAGGAGGTCGCACTGATGGCGGACCGCTGCGACATCACCGAGGAACTTGTCCGTTTCAGCAGCCATCTCGTACAGTTCGACAGCGCCCTGGACTCGGAGGAACCGGTGGGGAGGAAGCTGGACTTCATCCTCCAGGAAATGGGCCGGGAGGTCAATACCATGGGCTCCAAGGCCAACGACGGCGAGATCACCTCATGTGTGGTGGCCATGAAGGCAGAGTTGGAGAAGATACGCGAGCAGATCCAGAACATCGAATAAATTCCGGTCTGGAAACAAGCTGGTAGATTTTATGTTAAACCGAACAGATCTCTTAAGTGCTGTTGTCATAGAAGCAAGCAGGGGGTGGATTTGGGAAAAAAAGGAATCATCTACATCGTCTCTGCTCCTTCAGGAGCAGGTAAAACCTCCTTATGCAATGAATTAATTGACATTTTTCCCGACTTGCGGCATTCTGTCAGCTACACGACACGATCGCCCCGTCCAGGTGAAAGGGACGGGGTCGATTATTTTTTCGTCTCCAGTGCGCAGTTCGACGGGATGGTGCGGGCAGGGGAGTTCGCCGAATGGGCTGAAGTTCACGGCAACCATTACGGTACGGCACTCCGGACCCTTGAAGAAAACCGGTCACGCGGCATAAACCTGATCCTCGACATAGACTTCCAGGGTGCCCGCCAGCTCAAGTCCAGCTGCAGCGACGCGGTTTTCATCTTCATTCTGCCACCCGATTTCACGGAGCTTCGCCGCAGGCTTGAGGGGCGCAATTCCGACGCTTCCTCGGTCATCGAGGCGCGGTTGCGGGTCGCCGTGAGCGAAATGAAAGAGTCGACCTGGTATGATTACGTGGTCGTAAATGATGTTTTTTCCGATGCTCTGGAAAAACTGAAATCCATCATCGTCGCGGAACAATGCAGGACTTCCAGGGTAATGGGAACCGTGGAAGCGCTCTTGTCCGGCAACGACTGATCCGGGCTGAAGCTGCCCGATATGAAAGGAGTTACCGTATATGGCACGGGTTACCGTTGAAGATTGTCTCAAACAGGTTGAAAACCGTTTTCTGCTGGTCATGCTTGCTTCGAAGAGGGTCAAGCAGTTGTACAAGGGTTCCAAGCCCCTGATCGAGAACCGGGCCACCAACAAGAACGTGGTGCTGGCGCTGCGCGAAGTGGCCGCGGGGAAGCTCCAGTACGAGATCGTCTCTCGCAGAAGCCGCTAATCACGGACGGCGAGAAGGGCGGGGCTGGAGGCGCCGCCCTTTTTGCATCCGCTCATTTCCGCTGTATCCTTTTCATCAGACCACACACTGCTTCCGGCTCGAAAATATGATAAGGCTCAACGATATACTGGACAAAGTGTCCTCCTACAATCCCGGCGCCGATCTGGACGTCATACGGCGGGCGTATGTCTTTTCCGCCAAGGTGCACCAGGGCCAGATACGCCTGTCCGGTGAGCCCTACCTGATCCATCCCATGGAAGTGTCGGCCATTCTCGCCGACCTGAGGCTCGACGTGCAGACTGTGGCCACCGGGCTGCTCCACGACACACTCGAGGACACTCTCACCACCTATGAGGAGCTGGAAACCATCTTTGGTGTCGAAATCGCGAACCTGGTGGACGGTGTCACCAAGATAAGCAAGATCCACTTCAAGACCAAGGAAGAGAGCCAGGCGGAAAACTTCCGCAAGATGCTCCTGGCCATGGCGAACGATATCCGTGTGATCCTGGTGAAGCTGGCCGACCGGCTGCATAACATGCGGACCCTCCAGTACCAGCCTGAGGTCAAACAGCGCAGCATTGCCAAGGAGACACTTGACATCTACGCACCGATGGCCAACAGGCTCGGCATTTCCTGGGTCAAGAGCGAACTGGAAGATCTTTCCTTCCGCTACCTGAGCCCGAACCTTTATTACGATCTCGCTTCCAAGGTTGCGATGAAGAAAAAGGAGCGGGAGAGCTATGTGAAGGAGGTCATGGAGATCATATCCCAGAAGCTGGTCGAGCACAGCATCCGGGGAGATGTTTCCGGGCGGAGCAAGCACCTCTACTCCATCCACAACAAGATGGAGAGCAGGAACGTGGATATCGACGAGATCTACGATCTGATCGCGATCCGCGTTCTCGTTGACGACATCCGCGCCTGCTACGAGGTGCTGGGCCTCATCCACTCGACATGGAAGCCCATTCCGGGCCGCTTCAAGGACTACATCGCCATGCCCAAGAGCAACATGTACCAGTCGCTCCACACCACGGTGATCGGCCCATTCGGTGAGCGCATGGAGGTGCAGATACGGACCACCGAGATGCACCGGGTCGCCGAGGCGGGCATTGCGGCCCACTGGAAATACAAGGAGGGCAAGGGGTACGACGAGCGGGACGTAAAACGTTTCGCATGGCTTAGGCAGCTTCTGGAATGGCAGCAGGAACTCCAGGATTCACAGGAGTTCATGAACACCGTCAAGGTCGAACTGTTCCCCGAAGAAGTCTATGTTTTCACTCCGAAGGGTGACGTCAAGGGCTTTCCCAAGGGCGCGACCCCCATTGACTTTGCCTACAGCGTCCACACTGATGTCGGCCATCGTTGCGTAGGCGCCAAGGTGAACGGCAAGCTCGTACCTCTCAAGTACGAGATGAAGACGGGTGACATCATTGAGGTCATCACATCGCCGCATCACACGCCCAGCAAGGACTGGCTAAAGATAGTAAAAAGCACCCGGGCGCGCAACAAGATCCGCGCATGGATCAAGACCGAGGAGCGTAAGCGGAGCATCGTTCTGGGCCGGGAGATCTGCGAGAAGGAGTTCAGGCGCTACAGCCTGACGTTGGGCAAGCTGCAGAAGACCGGCGAGCTGAAGCGCGTTGCAACGGAATTCGGCTTTGTCGGCGAGGAAGACCTGATGGCCGCGGTAGGGTATGGAAAGCTGTCCTGCAACCAGATCCTGGGCAAGCTGCTGTCGGAGGAAAAACTCGCGGAAACCCGGGAACAGAAGGAAACCAGGGTTTCAAAGGTGCTGGGCAGGCTGACCAAGAAATCTTCCAGCGCCATACAGATAAACGGTGTGGACGATGTCCTGGTCCGCTTCGGCAAGTGCTGCAATCCGGTTCCGGGTGACGAGATAGTGGGTTTCATAACCCGCGGCAGGGGGGTTACGGTTCACACTGCGGATTGCGCTTTTGCCCTTGAGAGCGACCCGGAACGGCGGGTGGACGTAACCTGGAACAGGGCCAAGCAGACCGCACTGCCGGTCAAGATACGGGTGAGCTGCCATGACCAGAAGGGCATCCTGGCAGGTATCGCCCAGGTCATAGCAAATTGCGAGGCGAATATCGCCAACGCTACCGTTCAGAGCACCCTGGACAAAAAAGGAATCAACCTCTTCGAAATCGACGTTACGGACCTGGACCACCTGAACCGTGTCATGAACAGCATCATGAAGGTACAGGGGGTCATAAAGGTGGAGCGCTTGAAAAGCTGATGAATAATCAGGAGGGTTTATGGTGAAGGAAACAGTTTCTACCGACAAGGCGCCGCAGGCGATTGGTCCCTATTCCCAAGGGGTCTGGGCTGGCGATTTCCTGTACCTGTCCGGGCAGATCCCGCTGGACCCCGCTACCGGATCTCTCAAGGGGGATTCCATAGCCGAGCAGACCGAACAGGTGATGGAGAATATCGCCGGTGTCCTGTCAGCCGCTGGGCTCGGTTTTTCCAACGTGGTGAAGAGCACCATCTACCTGGTGGACCTGGCAGATTTTGCCGTCGTCAACGAGATTTACGGAAAGCGGTTTCCTTCAGCGCCTCCGGCGCGTTCTACAGTGGAGGTGAAGGGGTTGCCCCGCCGCGCACTCGTCGAGATTGAAATGGTGGCCTGGCGCGGGTGAACGAAAAAAGCCGCGGACATGATTGTCGCAGCGGCTGTTTTCGTTGTGGTTGGGAATTGCGTGGAGCGACCTTCGCGGCCGGTATCAGAGGGCCTTGGTAACCTTGCCGGAACGGATGCAGCGGGTGCAGACCTTGATGGTGGCGATGGAGCCGCCTTCCCGTACTGCCTTGACCTTCTGCAGGTTGGGATACCAGGTTTTGGATGACTTGTTATTTGCATGGCTCACGTTATTGCCGTAGCTGGGACCTTTTCCACATATTGCGCAGACTTTGGACATCTTTTCAATTCCTCCTTCGTAGGCTGAAGCAATTTTGTATACCAGATAGGGGCGGGATTTGCAAGACAATTTTATCGGGATGGCGGCAGTGCCGCCCGGGCGCCAAAACGGGGGCAATAATCCATGGCCATACTGAAAGGGCTCTGCGCACTGATTGTGCTGATCCTGTGCGTGATAGTCGTTCTTTTCATAGATTTTTCCTATCAGACCTTTTCCATGCGCCAGCGGCAGGTGAATACCGATGCCATTGTGGTCCTTGCAGGCGGCCGCGGACGGGTAGAGGAGGGTATAAAGCTCTATCGCGCCCATCGGGCACGCTGGCTGTTCCTCGTAGGTGTGGACCCTTCCGTGCGAAAAAAGGACCTGTTCAGGGAAAAATCGGGAGAACGGGGGGGGGAGGATGTCCTGCTGGAGAACGTTTCACGCAACACCCTGGAAAACGCCATCCATGCCAGGGATCTCATAACGCGCAAGGACGTAAGGTCCGTTCTCCTCATAACTTCCCGTTACCACATGATGCGCTCCATTCTGCTCTTCAATTCGGTGCTGCCCAAGGATGTCGCGGTCTATCCCTATCCTGTGGACAGCAGGAACCTGAAGGAGGAATGGTGGGCCCACGAGGGGAGCTTCCGGCTGCTGTTCGGAGAATTCTACAAATACTTTCTTTTCAAGACGTTCTTCATTTTCGCTCCGGGCGAGCTGAGGACGAACCGGGTGGATTTGAAGGCCGGTCCTTGAAAATGACCTGCGATGTTATTTACTTAACCGCTTCACCCGCCCTGTTTCCGGGATGCTGAACGGCCGGGGAAGCTCCTTCAGATAGGAAACCAGGACGTCGATGTCGACCGGGCCGTTGACCTGCCCGGCCCCTTCCTTGAAGACGCTGAAACCGTCGCCTCCCGTTGCCAGGAAATTCACCGTGGCCACGGAATATGAAAGTGACCTGTCAATGGCGACGCCATTCTTTTTCACTTCGATTACCGTTCCCGCCCGCCCGGGGCCGTTATCCATCCAGGTATAGGACAGGCCGGAAGTCTGCAGCATCCTGGGGGCCGCGGGATCAACCCACTGCTGCGTCAGCAGCTGATAGACCTGTTCCCCTCTGAGCTGCATGGTCACGATCAGGTTGCCGAAGGGGAGGACGCTGTAGAGATGGCCCCAGGTCACCTCTCCCGCGGCTAGGTCGGCGCGGAGGCCGCCGGGGTTGATGAAGGCAAAGTCGGTTCCCGTGCTTTTGCGCATGGCATCGGCTGCCAGGTTGCCCAGGTCCGACTCCCCGGCCCTGTTCTGGCGCCTGGTGATGGCATGGTCTGTGCTGCTTATCACCTTGTTTATCGTCGGGCCGACTGCCTTCTCCGCTCCGGCGAGAAGTTCCGCTGCTGCCGCATCCGGTGGGACCGCCGGTTTGCCGTCGGAGTTCCGTGCCCATGTGGTGATGATGGATGCCGATTTGCCCACGATGTCGCGGCTTTTCGGATCGATTTCCAGGTCAATATCGGCAAATGCGGTCCCCGCGGAATAGGCCTGGGTGACCAGGACTTCCCTGCCTGCCGCGTTTCTGACCAGGGCATTGGTGAAGGCGTGGTAGTGGGCGGTCAGTACCAGGTCCACCTCGCCGTCAAGGCGCGACACGATGTCCGTTACCGGTTTCATGTCGCCTTCAATGCTTTCCAGCGGCTTCAGTGGATCGGTCTTTCCGGGATAGGGCGGCTGGGAGCCCCCCTGGTGAATGAACGCCACGACAGCATGCACGCCCTTGGCCTGAATTTCCGGAATCAGGCTGTTGATAGCGCTTGCCTCATCGGTGAACGATATCCCTTCGATGCCGGAAGCCGATACCTTGTTTGGCGTATTCTTGAGTACTGCGCCGATGAAGGCGATTGGGACACCGTCCACTGTCTTGATGACATAGGGTGGCAAGAGAGTACTGCCCGTGGCCTTGTCTTGCACGTTGGCCGCAACGTAGGGAAAGTGGGCGCCTGTGTAAGGGTTTTCCAGGAATGGGCCCTTTGCATGGTTGCGCCCGTGAATGAGCCTGCTCAGCTCCGCAACTCCTTCGTCGAACTCGTGGTTGCCCACGGTGGCCACGATGTTGCACCTGGGATGCATTGGCTCCCGACAGAAATCGTTGGCCAGGGTGTTGACGAACATGATGGTCGGCTCGTCCTGCAGCAGTGCCGAGACAGCCGGCGAGGCTCCGACCAGGTCGCCGACGCTGACGATGAAGCTCCGTTCCTCCATGCCTGCCTGTGCGTTTTTCAGGTATGCCGCGAGAACCGGTGCGCTGCCCACCTTGTTGTATTCACCTTTACCGGCGGTTTTGCCTTCGCTGATCTGGCCGTGGAAATCGTTAATGGCCAGCACCTTGGCTTTCAGGTTTGCCGTTGAATAACCGGTTGAAGTACAGCCGCCCATGGCCATGAGCTGGACCGGGAGAAGGATGGCCAGGGCAAGCCGGCCGATGATCGACGGGTAATTTTTCATGTTCGCCTTCCTGCGCTTGATTTTCAACGGCACAAAACCATGGGCCATCGTGGATAGTGACGGATGTGCGATTCCTGCCATGAAAAAACATCGGGTTCTCATTTGCAAGCATTTTTTCACCGTGCCCCTGGTCGCCGATAACTGCGCACGCCCGATTCGACCGGCCTGGTCGCACGGAAATCTTCTTTGACTTCAATAATGTGCGGGAGTATATTATCCTGGTTTTTTATTACATTTCTTTCCATTGGTGGAAAGCGAAAACAGCACGGACCTGTCCCTCCCCAAAAAACAAGGCTGCTCCGGAGTTCGTGACGCCCTCACGCCTTCGCGAGCGGTGAATGCCTCTGTTTTTGCATTTTCGCCAGGATGAGGTAACCCGACGGCGTTCACGCAGCGCACCAGCGATATGACGACGTCAGTGGCGTTGAACCCCGGCATACCGCTCGCAAGGCGTTCAGCCGCCGCGAACACAGGTTGGCCTTAACAGAAAGTGACTTGCCCGATGCAGAGATATTCCGTGTTCCTGACGCCTTCCGACCCCGATTTCGCGTACCTCGAAACCATGATCCGGGAATTGTGCGGAAAACATGGCGGTCATCCTTTCGAGCCCCATGTCACCCTTTATTCAGGGGATCTGCGCGACCTGGATGCCCTGAAGAGGGTCGTGTCCGCGTCCGTGCACGGAGTGCGGCCGTTCGCCCTGAATGTCCGCGGGGTCGGCTGCCGCGAGGAGTATTTCTGGAGCCTTTTCATCGAGTTCGAAGATAATCCCGTCCCGGCCGGGATCAATGCGAGGATCCGGGGCGGGCTCGGGAACGAATCCGGGTATGAACTCTTTCCCCACTTGAGCCTTCTTTACAGCGATATGGCGCTGAGCGGCAAGATGGCCCTGGCCAAGGGCCTGTCCCTGGACAGGGTCGTGATCAATTTCGACCAGGTTAAGATCGTATCCCCCGGAAACCGGGAGGAGGGATGGCGGGATACGTCGCGATGGAAGACCCTGTTTCATGCCAGGCTCGAAGAAGATCGAGAGAGCCGGTAAAGGGCTAGCAGGAAACCGCATGTCCGGAACTGTATGGGGGACGAGTAACCGTCATTTCTACTGCGGATACGCTTTACATATCTTGTGGAAGGAGCCAACCCATGAAAATACATGAACGAGGCCATGGCCATTTCATCGACAGTCTTTCCGGAAATGACGCCCTTTGCATTCTGGAAATAATTCACGGGAGCCTTTCCTGCCACTCCGAGACCCAGTACAGAAACCTCTTCTCAAAGTTACAGAGCCTTTTTCCGTATCATTCCGCTATTGCCGTGCTCGGCTACCAGGACAAGAGACACGGCTTCGTCTGGGCAGGCCATGCAAATATCAGCTTCCCCGAAGGCTGGCTCAGCGAGTATGTATCGAAGAACTACATCCAGGCCGATAGCATCGTCCTGCAGAACTTCAATACCTATGATGTTCAGACATGGTCCGTTGCCAGAAAAACCCGTTACAGAAAAAAAGAGATTACCGAACTCGGCATGGATTTCGGTCTGAGGGAATGCCTGACTCACGGTTGGAGGTCTTCACCCGGAAAAATGGGAAGCATGTTCTGTTTTGCAGGTCCTTCGATGGAGCTCGACACGCACAGCAGTATCATCCTGGAACTGATTGTCCCCCACCTGCACGTGGCCCTCTCCCGCATCGGGGGCAAAAGCCGGATCGGGCCTGAGAACGGCAATCTTTCCGCTCGCGAAAAGGAAGTCCTCAACTGGCTCAAACAGGGCAAAAGTTCCTGGGACATGTCGATCATTCTCGGGATCAGCGAGAGGACGGTAAATTTCCACGTCTATAACATGATGCGAAAGCTCGGTGTGACGAGCAGGTTGCAAGCCGTTGCGGTTGCCGCAGAATCAGGCTTTATCGACATGGGCTGAATCAAAGCTGTCCCGCCTCAGTCGGAAATGGACGTTCCTCCGTTCGCGATGGTTTATCAAAACGAGCCAAAAGTCCAAGTCACGCTGGGCCAAAACAAGGCAGGCAAGGGGCCTGAGCACGAATCCAAAGTGTGCACGTTCGGCAAACGAACCCGGAACATAATCGTAAACTCTCCTATGCTGTGTCCATTCCTTATTGCCATGACCGGCATAGATCCCCTCGAGGCGCCTACAGTATCTTTCAGTCACTTTCACCCTGTAACTACTGACAGGTGCATTATTGATTGATTTGTGCGACTATTTCCCTGCGTTCCCTGATGGAATCCACTTCACATCACTAAGAAAGGAGCCAGAATGAAGATCACCGCAATAAACGGCAGTCCGAAAGGGAAAGAGGGCAATACACACTCAATGGTCAGCGCGTTCCTGAAAGGGGCGGAGGAAGCAGGAGCGGAAACGGTTTACATTTGCCTTGCGGAAAAGGATATCAAGCATTGCAGGGGCTGCTTTTCGTGCTGGCTTGCAACCCCCGGCCAGTGCGTGATCAATGACGATGACATGGCAGCGGTGTTGTCTCAAGGTGAAGGCGCCGATATCCTTGTCCTGGCAACGCCGCTGAAATACGCAAATATCTCCAGTATGCTGAAAGTTTTTATCGAACGCCTCCTGCCGTTCGCCAATCCCTATATTCTTAAAGACGCCACAGGGGAGAACCGTCACCCGAAAAAAAAACCGGAAGCGGAATCGTCTATGTACCGCGCCGGACTTGTCTGCATCGCCAACGGCGGACTCGGCCAAATCAGGCATTTCCAAGTCGTGTCGCACTGGATCAGGAGGCTCGCTCTCAATAACCTTTCAGAAGTGGCAGCCGAAATTTATTGTCCGCAGGGAGCCTTGCTGACCAATCCCGCGGAGGAATTGCGGCCTCTGCTGGAAAATTATCAACGGAACCTGAAACAGGCCGGGAGGGAGGTTGCTACCCAGGGAGGTTTGTCCGAGGAGACTGAAAAGCAGCTGAAGCAGGAGCTGATACCGGACGATGTCTACCTACAGCAGATCAATGGCTTTTTCGACAGTTTTCTCCAAAATTTAAAGCATCCTTATGTAAAATCCTGGGGGATGTAATCCCGACCATTCCATCGATGAAGCTGGCTCAAAAAATCTTGGGAACTAGAGGGGACATTCTTGCTATCAGTGCATTAACTATACAAGTATTTGCTTAAGCACTATATCAAGAATGTCCCTGGAATACCTTTGGATACCCTTGACTTTCTGTATTGCCCCGGCAGCTTTGCTTGCTCCTTCCTGCTCACCAACCTTTTTAGCCTATTGTGGTGTCCCGCACGATCGTAAATAGAATAAGTGTCAGGTCTACACATTGACAGATAATCATTTTTTACTATGCTATGGCAAGGTAGCAAACCGCAATATCAAAAGGAGATCGAAAATGAGAAGCATGAAGAAGCATGAGGGTCAGGTCTACATTCAACATACAGTGAAGAATGCAGACGCGACCCCTCTGTGTTCCCAGACGACAACCTGCTCGTTAACAGTTGGGGAAATGACGGGAGAACGATTCAATTTAACAACGAATATTTAATGCGTGCCGAGTAACTTTAAAGAGAGTCCTATTGACTTGAAATTTAAAGAAATGACTCCCAACCAGCCGGTTAGACACCCCCCGAAAACCAGGCGGGTCAACCGGGCACCCCGTTGAACGAAAGGAAGAGTTGATGATCAACATAACACATGCCATCGTCGAGGATGCTGAGGAAATCCTAGAGCTTCAGAAATTGACTTACCAAAGTGAAGCCATTATTTATAATGATTGGTCTATTCCTCCATTGACCCAGACACTTGAAGAAATCAAGGAGGAGTTTACAGAGAATACTTTTCTTAAGGCATGCGAATCCGACAAAATAATTGGGTCAGTCAAAGTCTCTATTAACAATGAAAACTACGAAATCGGACGCTTGTTTGTTCATCCTGACCTTCAGGGGAAGGGTATCGGCACACAATTAATGCTGGCAGTCGAATCGGAGTTCCCAACGGCAAAACGCTTTGAATTGTTCACTGGAAGCAAAAGCGTACGGAACATCCATTTGTATGAGAAGCTTGGTTACAAGATATTCAGGCGAAAACAGTTGTCCGAACTCGTGGAACTTGTTTTTATGGAAAAGTATCAGCAATGACGTTCAACCAGGAAGAAGCACCGGCCTAAAACCGCCGGTGGCCGACCCATTGGTCACATTGCAACTCAAAGCTTGTTTTTCAGACGGCGCATCGTGACGTTTAGAATCTACCAACAAACATAAAAAACAGTCTTATGTCCCTGAAAATTCCTGAAAATTCAAGGAAAACAGGGACATCCATGTCAGGCTCGAAGATGATCGGGATGGCGTGGAAGAGTAATGTCCTGGAATGCATGGAATGCGCTTAGAGGCAGCTGATGGGCGGAATGTTTAAAGATTTGCCTAGAAGTGACGAAAAGATCACTGGTTGGTGAGGGTTGGAAATAGTCTGCAACCAGTATTGCGTATCGAAAATTATCAGTTCACAATGCAATATTTCAATCATACAAGGGAGAGCAATAAAGTGATATCAATTCGATTCGTTTCTTCTATTATTGTTTTCATGGCATTACTCCACGTTACTTATGGTCATGCAAGATCACCTGAGGATGTTATGACAGAAATGGACAAAGCTGTAGACATGACTGTATCAACATATAAAGTTAGCGGGATGACCGGTTTAGTGGAAATGACATCAGATTGTTATGACAAAACAGCAAGTAAGGAATTTATATGTGTTTACATTGACCTTGCTTCACGATATATAGACCAGCGCATGTCTGAAGCATTTAATTTTCCACCTACTGAGTTTTATCAGGATGAACAGTTTGGCGCCCGCATTTCCGGAGTTTTTATTCAACACGATATCAACATGGAGAAATGTAATGAGTACCTGCGAGCTGCGACGCCGGCAATCAATAAAATTGTGGATCATAAACTGCAATAACAATTAATTAGGACGTAAAACCTGTGATAAGAGGTTTATATAAAAAATTAATGACTCAAAATCGTATCATGTCACCTGGAATCAAAATCTACGAAATCTCCAATAAGGACATTTATTCATCAGAGCTCCTCTTGAAAAGTGGCGGCATCCGTATTTTCGCAGGAAAAGGTCGTATCTTCTACGGCCTCGATAACATGTGGGGAATTCCAATTCCTGCCCTAATTCCAGGGACAGCATCCTGCATTCGATAAAACCGGTGACATATCGTTCTATTTCACATAAACTGAAAAAATCCTCTTCTTGTGTGAGCTGAAATCATGGAATGCATCCTCTTCGACCTCGACAACACCCTTTATTCTGCAGGGCTGGAAGTGTTTCGCCTGATCGACCGTCACATCAATCGCTACATGATCGAAGTGGTCGGCATTCCGCAGGATGAGGTCGATGACTTGCGTCGTTCCTACTGGAAACGCTACGGCGTCACCATGCAGGGGCTGATGCGGCACCACGGCGTCGACCCGGAGGATTACCTTGCCTTCGTCCATGACATCGACCTCGACGGGCTGCTCCGCCCCGACCCGGAGCTGTGCCTGGCCCTGCAGTCGCTGCCCCTGCGGAGGGCGGTCTTCACCAACAGTTCCCTGGACCACAGTGAACGGGTCCTGGCCGCCCTTGGGCTGGAAGGCGCCTTCGAGGAGATCTTCGACATCCGCGTGGCAGGCTATCTCCCGAAGCCCTGTCCCGAGCCTTACCATGCCGTGCTGGACAGGATGGGCGTTCCGGCTTCCCGTTGCATCATGGTCGACGATGCCCCGGAAAACCTGCGGACGGCCAAGGATCTCGGCATGGGCACAATCCGCGTGGGAGAGAATACCTCCGCGCCCTGGATCGACGTCACCATTCCCGAGGCGGTGGGGATTCCGCAAGTCCTGGGCTTCTGGCCGTAAGGCAGAAATCGGCCAAGGTTGTCAGCGCCGACGGTAACGTGTTCTTGTTGCAATCCATGTATTAAAACAATGTCCCTGGTTTACTCCAGTCATTACCCGAATTTTCTTCTCGAGGAGAATCCATGTTTCTGAAAAAACTTTTCGGCTTCGGCAAGGACTACAGCCATTACCTGGAAAAGGGCGACAAATACCTGGCTGACGAGCGGTTCGCGGATGCGAGGAATGCTTATGGAGAGGCGCTGGAAAAGTTGGAGGCAAGCGAAGGCGCGGATCTTTCCCGGATCGAGGCAATACGGCGGAAAATAGCCCATACCGGCAACATGCTGGGCCGCCTGAACCTGACCGAGGCGGAACATGCCGTTTCCGCCGGGGACAGGAAAAAGGCCGGGGAACACCTGAACATCATCATGGAACTTGCGGATGACCCGACGCTTCGGGAAGAAGCTGAAAGGCTTCAAAAAGAGCTCGGCTCCGGATCTCCCGGCGAGTCGCAAAGCGAAGAAGCCCTTGACTGCAGCAGTTGCGGCGGAAACGAAGTCGAACACGAAGACGAAGACCAGCAGGGCATGGAGGTCGGCATTGCCGGTGCAGACCGGGTGGCTCTCTATTTCCACACGCTCCCCGGTGACCTGCCCGACCGTTATGCCGAAATGGGCGAAGAGTTCGCCCGGGGCTGCCTCTACAACCTGGAAGGGAATGGTGAGGAAGCGCTCCGGGTGTTCGAAAACCTGGCCGCGAATACGGAAAATGACATCCTGGACTATGAGAAAGCGATCATCCATTTTCATAATGGCGATTCGGTAAAGTGCGAGGAACTCCTGCTCAAAGCTATCGGTATAAATCCAGCCAATCCACTGTGCCGCATCGGTCTCGTTCAGCTTTATTCGGAGATCGGCCGGGTGCGGGAAGCGTTGCAAGTGGTTGAACGGATGATAGAGGCTGATTTGGAGCCGGACCAGGCAAGGATGATGCAGGGAGAGTTGTATACCCTGCTGAATGATGAGTTGAATGCTATCGAGAGCTATTCAAAGCTCCTCAGCTCGCCTAAGTACGCCAGGGAGGCGGCTGAACGGCTCGTGCCGCTCCTGCAGCGGCAGGGGCGCACCGAAGAGGCGGCATTTCTGGCGAAAAAATTTGCCAGGGGCAGATGAGCCATCCAGGGATGAAAAAGCTTTTCAGACCTTGTAATCACTCCGATTCGACTACGTTCTGGTTCCTGAGCCGGTTCATTTCCCGCTGGAACGCCTTGGCGCTGTTGTAACCGTGCTCGCCGAACGGTTGCAGCTTTTCCAGCCAGCGCAGGTAAAGCGCGGCAAGCGATCGGTCACTATTGAGACCTGCTTCCGTTGCATTCAGAACCTCGAGAACGGAAAACTCGAAACTTTCGGCCCCGAACTGGTCCAGGTCATTCTGCAGTTCCCTGCTGAAGACGACTTTTCCCATGCGGAGCTGGAAAAGCCTGCTGTTGCGGATTCCCTCCAGGTTCGTGGTGCTTCCCACGTAGGCCCTTCCGTTAACCTTGTTACGGATCTGGTAGACACCCATGTCCGGGCGGTTCTGCTTGTACATCCGCTTGACCATGGAACGGACGGAGCCCTTGTGAACTTTTTGCGGGTTGTCGGATTCCATAGAAGGAGATGGCAGGGTGCTCGTTTCATGGCCGGGTTGCCCCTCCCGCCAGTAACTGGCGCCGTCCCGCTGGATCAGTCCTTCATCGACCAGTAAGCGGCGGATGGTGCAGTAGTCGTCGAAAACAGGCATTATGAGCCCGGTTGCTTCCTGTTCGCTATAGCGGCGGCCCGACTCGAAACGCAGAGCGAACTGCTCCAGCACGATCAGGCGTTTCTTGTGCTGAGCCGGCAGCTTCTCCAGCCTTCCGTTGCGGAAAAATGAGTCCAGAACCTTTTGCCGGTACGCTTCCATCCTTCCGTCCTGCAGCTCCTTTCCGGCAGGGTGTGAGGAAACCAGCTCGCGCAGGGTGGTGTTGAAAATCTCGTCGTTGGTATGGAATACGACGTAGTACTGCTCCTTGCGCCCGCTGACGAGCCCCGCTTTTTCCAGTTTGCGCAAATGGAAGGAAACGGTCGATGGGGCAAGGCCGTGTCTCTGTGCAATCTCTTCAACGTACTGGGGTCTTTCCAGGAGGGAACTGACGATTGCCAGGCGTGACCGGTCTGCAAGGGCCTTCATGATGGCCAGGTTTTGGTCGGTATTCATTGGTTGCTCCTGATTCGATATTTGTCGATGTAAAATAGCGAATCAGGAGCTGCTTGTCAATCTGTTTTTGCGACTGTCGAAATAAAGACCTGCCAGGTTTCGAAAACTGGCAGGTCTGGGTTTTCCGTTTCATCGCTGTCATAATGCACAGTCCGATCACTTCAGCTATGATTTCAGCGCCCTTTTCACCCCCAGGAACAGCCCCATCTTGAAGTTACGGTAGACGCAGTCCGAGTCCTCAAATCCGGCTTCCCGCAACCAGCGGATCTGGTCCTCCATGAGCGCTTCCCTGTCGTAGGCGATCCGCCGTTCGATGCCGGATCGGATCTCTTCCTCGGGTGCTCCGGCGCGCCGCATTTTGTCGTACCAGCCTTTGTTGTACAGTTCCTCCAGGAAGGGTGTCGGCCCTCTGATCAGGTCGATATTGATGAAGATCCCCGTTTTACGCAGGGCGCCGTAAATCTTGCGGAACAGCTCCCTTTTTTCGCCATCGGACAGGTGATGGATGGAAAGGCTCGATATTACCAGGTCAAAGCTCCCCGTTGCAGGCAGATTGCGATAGTCGTCCACCACATATCGGAATTGTTCGGTGAAACCACTGAATCTCTCCCGGGCCGTCTCCAGCATCTTGTCCGCCACGTCCCAGAGGACAAAATGTCCATTCGGGCACCTGTCCAGCACCTTGAAAGAAAAGAGCCCTGTCCCGGCGCCCAGGTCGAGGATGTTGACAGGTTCGTCCGGACAGAAGGGGATCAATTCTCTTGAAACGGCAAACAGGTCGTCGTATCCGGGTACCGCCTTCCGTATCCATTCGTCGTAATACGCAACTGTGCTGTTGAACGCGTCATCGATAGTCATAGATTGTGCTCCTTGGATGGGACTGGATTTTGGTGGTCATTGCGCTTGACAATTGTTGCCGTAATTGGTTATAAACCTGTAATCTATAAATTGAGTCCGGTCTAATGGGAAGGCGTTAAACTGTCGTTGCACTGTCATTCTGTCGCATCCAAGATGGGAAAATTATGAGCAGAATTGAAGACGCCCTGAACAAAGCCAGATACATACGAAGCATCTTCGAGAAGAAGGAAAGCAGCAACGGATCGCCTGGCACGGATTCCCTTGACAATGGCATAAATGTTATCGTCATCTCCCAAGATCTTTCCATTTCATGCCTGGTCAGAAATCTGCAGTCGCTGACTCAGGCCGATGTGATCGTGACAAGCGACATAGCCCATGGCATGAGAACCTTGCTGGAACAACGACCCGAAACGATCAATGATTTCGAACTGAGTTTCACCGCCTTGATGCTTGATACCCTGTGTCGCTGTTATGGGAGAGAGACAGAAGATCATGCCCCGTAAACGGTTCCAGTGCGAACCGGGCTGCGTTATTCTATGTCATCAGAAAGCCCGGTAGAAGATTTCTTTCGGAATCCTCTGCATATTGGGTTCAGCGATAGAGATGACGTCGGCCTCGGGGATCTTCCATACTCCTTCTTCCTTTACCAGCTTGAAGGTTCTCGTTACGAACCGCGTACCCATGCCTTCAACTTCGATGCCGACCTTGGCCGAAAGGGCAACTTGCGACTGGCTGATAAACGTCACTGAAATATCCTGCAGTCTTTCCCAGCAGCAGGCCGGTTTCCGCCCGGAATGGTTCATCTGGTCTGCAAAATTGCTGAAATCCGAGCGGGACAAGTGAATCAGCCGGTGGTAGAGAGCCTCGTAGCTCTCGTCACTCCATAGATCGAGAATCTCCTCGAACCCGCGGCGGGCCTCGGCCTTCACCTGTTCCCGAACGATGTTGGAGTCCAAAGCCCATGAAGGGGGAGAGAAGAGGCCGGATGCCAGTGCGATTGCCAGAAACAGTATCTTTTTCATCCGGATATCTCCTTCACTGTGCCTTGCATAATAATCGTCCAGTCTTGGAATCCGGAAGCGGATATGAAAAGAAATCCGGCAATGGAAGCAAGGTCACTTCTGGATTGCGGCGCTCAGGTGTCTGACCAGGAGTGAGGGGATGTTTCGAGCCACGCATTTGACAAAACAGATAACCTTGTGATGTGAATTATATATCAATTTGGAGCGTCATGGTAAAGCCATTCCTGTAAGAACGAACATCAACCAAATTCAAACATATGATGCTTGAATAAAGATAAAGAGATTACAGATTTTTATTTGCACATCGTTATGTTATGTGGTATATTACGACCCATAGAAAAACTGGATATTCTCCCATATCCTTTCTTCCGCCCCAAGTTGCCCAGCTTGGGGTTTTTTATTTTCCGCGGCCCGGGAATACACACAAAAAAAGGCCATGCCCCGTTGCGGACATGGCCTTTTCACGTATCCCATTATGCTTTGTTTTCCCGCAGGAAAACAGCCCGGGCTATTCCCCTTTTTCCTCTATCCTGGGAAACAGCGGCTCGGCTTTGGTGATCCGGGTACCGGTCTTCAATCCGCCCCAGGCAATCCCCGCCTCGGTCACCGGCTCCGTCCAGCCCAGGTATGCCAGCCCCTTGCGGGCGGTTTCCGGCATGAATGGGGAGAGGAGGTGATAGACGATCCTCTGCGACTCAAGGATGTGGTACATGACCGTTGCCAGGCGTCCCTTGAGCTCCGGGTCCTTGGCAAGGGACCAGGGCGCGGTTTCGTCGATGTACTTGTTCCCGGCCGATATCACATCCCAGAGCGCCTGCAGGGCCTTGCTGAAGGCCAGGTCGTCCAGGCAGGATTCCAGCACGCCGGGCAGGGCCTCCGTCCTGGCCCGGAATGCGCTGTCCGTTTCGGAGGGCGCTTCCGGTTGCTGGACGACTCCTTTGAAATATTTGTTGATCATGGCCGTCGAGCGGTTCAGGAGGTTGCCCAGGTCGTTGGCCAGGTCGGAGTTGATCCGGTGGACCATGGCCGCGTGGGAAAAGTCGCCATCCAGGCCGAAGGGGACCTCCCGCATCAGGAAGTAGCGGACCGCGTCCACACCGTACTTGTCTACGAGCAGGTTCGGCTCCACCACGTTCTGCAGGCTCTTGCTCATC
Source organism: Geobacteraceae bacterium (assembly GCA_034933285.1). Taxonomy (GTDB): domain Bacteria; phylum Desulfobacterota; class Desulfuromonadia; order Geobacterales; family Geobacteraceae; genus RPRC01. Next base: position 328,462 of record JAYFNT010000002.1, read on the forward strand.
TTCTGCCCTTCGACGGTCCACCAGCCGTGGGCGAAGACCTTCTTCGGCAGCGGCAGGCCGGCTGCCATGAGGAAAGTGGGCCAGTAAACGGCGTGAAAACGGAGGATGTCCTTGCCGATCAGGTGGGCGTCAGCCGGCCAGAACCGGGAGAAGTTGCCCGTTTCGTCAGGATAGCCCAGGGCGGTGATGTAGTTGGCCAGGGCGTCGAACCAGACGTAGATGACGTGCCGATCGTTTCCCGGCACCGGTATCCCCCAGGTGAAGGAAGTGCGTGAAACGGAAAGGTCGCGCAACCCTTCGCGGACAAATGCCAGGATCTCGTTGCGCCTGCTCTTGGGCTGAATGAAATCGGGATTGGCCTCGATGTGCGCCAGGAGCTGCTCCTGGTATTTGCTCATGCGGAAGAAGTAGGACTCCTCCTTGAGCTTTTCCGTGGGACGGTTGCAGTCGGGGCATTTGAAGTCGATGAGCTGGGTTTCGGTCCAGAAGGTCTCGCAGGGGGTGCAGTACCAGTCTTCGTATTCACCCAGGTATATGTCGCCCTTGGCCATGACCCGGGAGAAGATCTCGGCCACGCCTTTCTTGTGCCGCTCTTGGGTGGTGCGGATGAATTCAGTGTAGGATATGTTCAGCTTTTCCCACAGGGCCTGGTATCTTTTCACCACCCGGTCCGCCAGTTCCAGCGGGGTTTCGCCGGCCGCGTTCGCGGCCTTTTCCACCTTCTGGCCGTGCTCGTCGGTCCCGGTGAGGAAGAACACTTCCCTGCCCTTGAGTTTCATGTAACGGGCCAGTATATCCGCCGCCAGGGTGGTATAGGCATGTCCCAGGTGGGGTACGTCGTTTACGTAGTAGATGGGAGTGGTTACGTAATATGTATTGCTCATTGCTTCTCCTTTTTCGGAGCCGCGCTCCCATCGCCGTCCTGCCGTGCCTTACCGGCCTGGGGGGATTCCTGGCGTGGGCGCCCCTTCTGGGTTTTCTTCGGTTTTGCTTCGTCGCTTTCCCTGGCGGGTTTCCTGGGCCGTTCCGTGCCCGGTTCGACCCGTATGTCGTCTCCGCTGAGGGTGAGTTCCTGCTGGTCGTCCGTGCGGACCGTTACCGTCCCCTCCAGGATGTTCAGCTTGACTACTTCACCTTCCGTATCGCCGCACTTCACCCTCTTGCCGCACTTGGGAAGACATTTGCGCAGGGTGCAGTAGGTTTCGAACTCATAGGACAGGCAGCAGAGCAGGCGGCCGCACTGGCCGGATATCTTGGTGGGGTTCAGGGCCAGGTTCTGTTCCTTGGCCATTTTCACCGATACCGGCTCGAACTCTCGCAGGAAGGAGGCGCAGCACAGCTCCCTGCCGCATATGCCGATGCCGCCCACCATGCCTGCCTCGTCACGGACGCCGATCTGCCGCATCTCGATCCGGGTACGGAATGCATGGGCAAGATCCTTCACCAGTTCACGGAAATCGATACGGCCGTCAGCGGTGAAATAGAAGATCGCTTTGCTGCCGTCGAACAGGTATTCGACCCTGACCAGCTTCATGTCCATGTTCCGCTCTTTGATGCGGTTCAGGCAGAAGTCGAAAGCTTCCTTTTCCTTTGCACGGTTCCTTGCCGCTGATTCCAGGTCTTCGGGACGGGCGCTCCTGAGCACCGTCTTGATGCCTTCGGGGAGCAACGCGTCGTCAACCTCGACGGGCGGTTTTATCACCATGCCAATGCTTTTCCCACGTTCGGTCTCCACTATGACTTTATTGTTTGCTTCCAGGTGCAGGTCTCCGGCCAGGAAATCATACAGCTTGCCCGCTGTCTGGAATTGTATTTTCACTATTTTCGCCACTAACTTCCCCTTATATCCATATATATCAGCTGAATCCGTGACGCCTTCGTGCCTTCGCGAGCGTGGAACGCCTCTGTTTTTGCATTCCGGTGAGATGAGGCCTCCCGACGGAGTTCACCCGGTATTCTGCTCGCTTGGCCTTCAAACATCAAGGATTCAAGATCAAGGAAAGGAGCGCATGTCTTTCATGCAAGGGTCATGCTTCCTTTCCGCTGTGCTGCATGTGCCCGTTTGCCCCAAGATCCATGAAGAGGACCTCCAGCGCGATCCTGGGATTGACGTTTCTCGCCAGAGCCTGGGCGGCAAACGTTATCCGTTCCAGTTTTTCCAGTATCTGCTCCGTGGTCATCCTTTCCGCGATTTCCCGAACCAGCGGCAGCAGGTCGAGGTTGGCCGGCTCGCCGCTCCCGGCCCGGACCAGCAGGATGTCGCGCCAGAAGAGCTTCAGCATGTCCACGGCATCGACGGCCGTTTCCCTGTCGCGGGCATAATCCTCCGCGGTTTCCAGAAGCGGGAAAATGTCCCTGCAGGAGAGGCGCGAGGTCCTCTCAAGGAGCGTCCTGCGCATATGCAGCCGGTCGGCGTCTGCAATCTCCCGTGCCCGCGCCAGGCTCCCGCCGGCCAGGGCGGCTGCCATCCGGGCCTGCTCTTCGCCTGTTCCGCCTTCCCGCAGAAGGGAGACAACCGTTTCCGTGGGCAGGGGGGGGAAACGCAGGATCTGGCAGCGCGAGCGGATGGTCGGCAAGATCCCTTCGCCGTGGGTCGTGAGCAATATGAGCAGCGCGTCTCCGGGCGGCTCCTCCAAAGTCTTGAGGAAGGCGTTTCCCGACGCCGGGTTCATCCGGTCCGCATCTTCTATGATGCAGGCTTTTTTCCGTGCCTGGTACGGGCGGAGCGAAAGTTCCCTCTGCAGGTCGCGTATCTGGTCGACCTTGATAAAAGCGCCGTCCGGCTGGAGGAGATGGAGGTCGGGGTGGCGCTGACCCCGGATTTTCCGGCATGACTCGCATTCCCCGCAGCCGTCCGTCGCTCCGCAGAAAACCGCCTGCACCAGGGCGAGAGCGGTATCCTTGAGGCAGCCGGCGTCTATCCCCTCGAAAAGGTAAGCGTGGGAGATCCGGCCGGATTCAAGCGACTTCCTGAGAAGCGCTATGATCCTGTCTTGTCCGGCGATGCTGGAAAAGGGCATCAGACTATCCCTTCGGGATCCTGGGCAGGATCTTTCCGACGATTTCTGCGGCAGTTTCCTCAATTCCGCGGGTCGCATCCAGGACGAGAAACCTGTGCGGTTCGGCATCTGCAAGGCGGAGGTAACCCTGGCGGACCGCTCGGTGAAACTTGATGGATTCCTGCTCGAATCGTTCCTCGCGCGCACCGGCGGTAGAGTTTATGCGTTCCATGGCCCGGTCCAGCCCGGTTTCCTCCGGGCAGTCCAGGAGAACGGTCAGGTCGGGCATGATCCCCCCGGTTGCGATCCTGTTCAAGCGGTCGATCAGGTCCAGGTCCAGGGACCTGCCGTAACCCTGGTAGGCAACCGTTGCATCGGTAAAACGGTCGCAGATGACGATGCCGCCTGCCGCAAGGGCCGGGCGGATGACCTCTTCCACGTGCTGTGCCCTGGCCGCGGCATACAGCAGCAGCTCCGCAAGGGGTACGAGCGCGCGGTTTTCCGCATCCAGCAGGATTGCCCGCACCTGGTCGGCGATGGCGCAGCCGCCCGGTTCCCGCGTCCTTGTGACATTATGGCCCCGTGACGTGAGAAAATCGGCGAGAAGGCGCATCTGTGTTGTCTTGCCGCATCCTTCGATCCCCTCGAAGGTTATGAAACAGGCCATTGAAGGCGCTCCGGATCAGTTCGTAATGAAATGCAAAATTATAGGGTAGGGGAGAAATATAATCAAGATAAAAACCCGGCACGGCGTATAGGGGGATGCTGCGCATTCAGATGAGACCTGCCAGGTTTTCGGAAACCTGGCAGGTCTTCCAAGTATATTGATAAAATATGGATAAACCGTTATACTTCGACGATTGCACTATCCGGATGTGTCGTATTCACCGGCAGGGGAGAAGAAACGTATTTATGAAGAACCGCAAACAAGCGAACTTCGATACCCTCGAATCGTCGTTCGACCATCACTTTGTCAACAAATCGCTTCTGCTCGAGGCTCTGACGCACCGTTCTTATGTGAACGAATCACGCGAGCGGGGGCTGAAAGACAACCAGCGGCTGGAATTCTTCGGCGACTCGGTCTTGGGACTCCTGGTCAGCCGGCGGCTCATGGAGCTGTTGCCTGGCAGCGGTGAAGGGAATCTGTCGCGCATACGCGCTTCCATGGTTGACGAGGACACGCTAGCCGGCCTGGCGGGAGAAATCCGCCTGGGTGAATACCTGCGCCTGGGACGCGGCGAGGACAAGACCGGCGGACGAAGCAAGAAATCGATCCTGGCGGATGCCTTCGAGGCGCTGACCGCGGCTGTGTACCTGGACGGCGGTTTCGATGCGGCGGCATCATTCGTGGACAGCTTTTTCGGGCCGCTTTTCGAGCGGTGTCTCGGCGATGCCGTCGGCAGGGACTACAAGACCAGGCTGCAGGAGCTTTCCCAGTCGCTCTTCGGCATCACTCCCGCCTATGTCCACGAAGAAGCGGCCGGACCCGACCATGACAGGGTTTTTACCGCTACGGTGAGGGTAGGGGAGGAATCCTTCGGCACGGGCACGGGCAAGAGCAAGAAGGAGGCGGAGCAGGAAGCTGCAAGGGAGGGGATTTTGTGCCTGGAGCAGCGCCAGGCGGATCAGGGGACATGAAAACCCCCATTGTGCCGTTCTTCATTTCCCACCGCGGCTGCCCCCACCGGTGCGTTTTCTGCGACCAGCAAAAAATATCGGGCGCGGAAGGGACAATCCCTTCAGCCGACCGGATTCTGGGCACGATTCACGCGTATCGCCGGACCAGCGGGCGGCCTGCCGTTGAGGTCGCTTTTTTCGGCGGAAGTTTCACGAGCCTGCCCCATGCGACCCAGGAAAGCCTTCTTTCCCCGTTGCAGCCGCTGCTAGCCTCCGGAGAGGTGTGTTCCGTCCGGCTGTCTACCCGTCCTGACAGCATCGATTGCGACAGGGTATGTTTTCTGCGCCACATGGGCGTGAAGACCGTGGAGATAGGCATTCAGTCCATGGATGACGGAGTCCTGTCCATGGCCGGGCGCGGCCATGACTCAGCGGCCGTGGAAAGGGCGTTCGCCTGCCTCCGGGAGCAGGGCATGTCGGTCGGAGCCCAGCTCATGCCCGGCCTCCCCGGCGACACGGTGGAGAAGTCCCTCGACTCCCTGTCGCGGGTGCTCGAAATGGGCCCCGAATTCATCCGCATCTACCCGGCGCTGGTCATCGCGGGGACCGGTCTGGCGCAACTCCACGCAGATGGGATGTATCAACCATTAACCCTTTCAGCAGCGATATCCCTCTGCAAGGTCATGCTGCACCGCTCTCTCCTGCGCGGCATCCCGGTGATCCGCATCGGCCTCCAGCCGACCGCAGACCTGCAAAGGACGGGAACAATCCTGGCCGGACCCTGGCACCCTGCCTTCAGGCAACTGGTCGAATCGGAACTTTTCTACGACCTTGCTTCACGGTTGCTCGGCGGACAGGTTCCCGGTGGGTTGTCCGCAACCATTGTGTGCAATCCGTCCCGGGTTTCGGACGTGGTCGGCCAGGGCCGGGCGAATATGGCGCGTCTTCTCCGTGAGAAAGGGGTTCGCATCGAAGGGGTGCGGACCGATCCTGCCTTTTCCTCCCATGAAGTCGCCGTGATTTTGCCTGGTGGCGCCAGGCGCGGCGACCTGTTCAATAACATCAAGTACAGCTCAAAGGATGCATGCAATGACTGAAAGACTTTACCGGTCGGGATTCGTGACCATTATCGGCAGGCCCAACGTGGGGAAATCCACCCTCCTGAACCGCATACTCGGAGAGAAAATCGTGATTACCTCCGACAAGCCCCAGACGACCCGCAACCGGATCCAGGGGATTCACACCCTGCCCGATGCCCAGATCGTCTTCATCGATACCCCCGGCATACACCAGGCCCGTTCACGCTTCAACCGCGCCATGATGGATGCGGCCCTTTCCTCGGTGAAGGGTGTGGATGCCGTGCTGCTGCTGGTTGACGCGGTCACCTGCGGACTCAAGAAGGACGACCTGCTGCTGGAAATCATAAAGGGGGCCGGGGCGCCGGTCATCCTGGCGGTGAACAAGATCGACCTGGTGGAGAAAGAGAAGCTCCTGGAACTGATCTCCTTCCACTCCTCCCTGTTTCAGTTCCGTGAGATCGTGCCCGTATCGGCCGCCTCCGGAGACGGCGTGGAACTGCTGGTCAAGCTGGTCTCGGACCTGCTCCCCGAGGGTGAGCCCTACTACCCGGACGATATCCTGACTGATCTTCCGGAACGCTTCGTGGTTGCGGAGATGGTAAGGGAAAAGGTGTTCCGCTTCACCCGCGACGAAATTCCCTATTCCACCGCGGTTACTGTGGACAGCTTTACCGAACGCGAAGACGGGCTGGTTTCCATTTCCGCCACCATCATCGTGGAGCGGGATTCCCAGAAGGGGATCATCATCGGCAGAAAGGGCGAGATGCTGAAGAAGATCGGCATGCGGGCGCGCGCCGACATAGAGCGGCTGCTGGATACGCGGGTTTTCCTTGAACTGTTCGTCAGGGTGGACAAGGACTGGCGCGAGAGCGGCAGGGCGTTGAAGGAGTTCGGGTACGAGTGACGAAATGGGCAATCTGCCCGGGTTCAAGGGCAAACCGTCATCCGAAATCAGTGCGCAAACTTTTTAAAATTTTAATCGTTATTGAAATTTGCCGGAGGCCGGCACCGCCCGTTTGAAGGCCCAGGTTTCGATTTTCTTGATCTGTTCGGCCATGGTGATGGAGAGGGGCACGGTCCGGCTGATCATGACCATCAGGTCCTGCTGTGTCATGGGCCGCTGGTCGGCGAGGGCTTCGAAAGCCGCCGAGTTGACGGCCTGTTCGATCTCCGCACCGGAAAACCCTTTGGTGGAGCCAGCCAGGAGACTGGTGTTGAAAGATGCGAGATCCATCTGGCGGTTTGCCAGGTGGATGCGGAAGATCTCTTCGCGGGCATCGGTTTCCGGTAATCCGACATAGAATATTTCGTCGAAGCGGCCCTTGCGCAGCACCTCGGCCGGGAGCATTTCAACGGCGTTCGCGGTTGCCGCCACGAAAACCGGTTCCCGTTTTTCCTGCATCCAGGTGAGGAACGAACCGAGCACACGGGACGCGGACCCACCCTCCGACTTGAAGCCGTGGGACGTTATCCCCGACTCGATTTCGTCGATCCAGAGCACGCACGGCGCAACCGCCTCGGCGGTCCTGAAGGCCGTGTTGAGGCTCACCTCGGGCGTACCGAATATTCCGCTGTAGACGGTCGACATGTCAAGGCGTATCAGGGGGAGGCGCCACTCCGCGGCGATCGCCTTGATCAACAGGGATTTGCCGCAGCCGGCGACTCCCATGACCAGCACGCCCTTGGGCAGGCCGACGCCCGACGAGATGCCGTCGAGCCCGAATGCGCTCTCCCGCCGCTTCAACCAGTACTTGAGGTTCTCCATCCCGCCCAGCTGGTCGCAGCCGGCAGATTCCAGCACCAGTTCCATGATGCCGGTCTGCTGGATGATCCTGCGCTTGTTCTCCAGCAGTTCCCTGACAGCATCGGGTCCGTTCGTCTCCGACAGGCGCAGCATCCGGACCGCCCGCTCCAGTTCCGCCAGGTCGAGTCCGCGGGCAGCCACCACCAGCCTTTCGAACAGGTGCGGATCCGTTTCGCACGCCTTGGCCAGGGTCGGGTCCTGGTCCCGTATCTGGCCGAGGAATGCCTGTATCTCGTCAACGGTGGGCAAGCCCTGGGAATACAGGATCACCTCTTCCCGCAGTATCTGGGGCACCCAGTCATCTTCTCCCAGGATGACCGTCACCTTTCCCTTGCCCCGGCAGGCGAACGCCAGGTCCTTGATCTTTCTGACCAGGACGGGGTTGTCGCGCCAGAGCAGGCTTATATCCTTGAGGATCAGCATCAGCGGCCCGGGTTGGGACCCGATGTAGTCAAGGGATTTCAGCGGATCTACCGTATCCGGAACCACCACCCCGTCCCGGCACAGTCCGTTGGTGCAGGTCCAGACCAGCGGGCTCCCCATTCCCTTGATGCGGGCTGCTACCTGGCTTAGGAGCCTCTCGCTCCGTCTCTCGTTCTCGGTGTTTACATAGAAAAGGGTTGCTCCGACGCTGATGAGGCGGATGAGGTGCTTCGGGGTAAGGTTTTCCATGGGTACTCCTTAGGACTCCGGGAATGGTTGGCAGGGGGGCAGTTTCCGAGCCAGTGTATTCCCGGCATGTGCCGGGGTCAAGGGGAAAAGCCGGATTCTCCCCGCAGGTGAACTGCGTCGCACTGGAGGCGGGTAACAGTCTGCGGAGAGGAAGATTTCCGGCACGCGCCCCGCAGCGCATCGGGCGCTGTATAGTATGCTATATATTTTTTGACAACGCAGTGTTGATGAACAATAATGGCCCGACTGTTAAAGCCGACCCTATCGCAAGGTAGGTACGGAAAGCCACGGGTCTTGTAACGAGACAGCCGAGCCGCCAGATTGTGAACTTCACCTGAAGTCATATCGGCGGCTTTTTTTGCCTTTCCGATCTTGCCTATGACAACAACTTTGCCAGCTTTTCCGTCACAGGCCTGAGTGGCTATGCCGTGAGCGGGGCAGCACCGGTTCCAATCCCGCCGGCATTCCTGCTTATGGGTTCCGGCCTGGCTGGCCTAGGCTTCCTGCGGAGGAGGTTCGTCAGGGGGTAGATAGAATTCGCGGGTGCAACTTCGGCAAGAAAGTGGAAATGGTGGCAGCAGATACTGCCACAGGTACACTTCCCCATTTTTAATCCCTGAAACCCCTGTCTCTCGCCCACGGCAACATCACATTTTAAGTATCGCCCGGACTTGGGCCTCACTGAGGTTCGCCCCGAAGAACATCTGGTAAAACTTCCTGGTCTCGGACACCATATTCACCCTGGCGACCCGGGGGTACAGGACGTCGGCCAGCCACTTGGCCCCCAACAGCCGCAGGAATGAAGGCGGACGGTCCATCCAGTCGAATGGTGTGTCGGGTATGAGATAGACCCTCCGGGTGCGGACTGCCTTTATTCTGCTCCACCGGGGATCCCGGTAAACCTCGTTGAAGAATGACTCGTCCTGGGCGATTATAACCTCGGGGTTTAAGACAATGACCTGCTCGATTGAAATCCGGTCCTTGACGCGGCGGCTTCCGGACTGTTTCCGGTAGACGTTTCTCCCTCCTGCGAGGGCAAGGGCTTCACCGTGAACGGAATCGGACGATACGGTCGTCAGCCCGTCCTCCTCCTCGGCGAAATAGACTGAAACCCGTTTTCCTTCCGGGATGCGCGCCGAGAAGGTCTTCAGCTTGTTCAATTCCGTCCTGAAATGGGATGCGAGCTGTTTCCCGCGTTTCTTGCGCCCCAAGAGCGAGCCGAGAAATTCGTAGGCTGCTGGATAGTCGGACATGTTGTCCAGTTTCACGCAGGCGCAGGGGATCCCCGCCGAGGCAAGGGCCTGCTCGACCCGCGGGTTCAGTGTCGATGAACGCGGCGACCAGGCAAGCACCAGGTCCGGTCTGAGCGACAAGAGCACTTCGGCGTTGAAATTCTTGCCCTGGCCGCCGAAGCCGCCGACCACGGGAAGCTTCATGGTTTCCGGGCGCAGGAACCTGCGCAGGTCGTCGTCCGGCGAAGAGTTCAGCCCCACCAGCAACGAGGGGTCGAGCGTGTACACCATGTAGGTGACGGGCGGCGACGCCCCCAGGACCCTGGTTATGCGGCTGGGGAGCGTAACGCCGTGCCCGTACATGTCGGTGATCCGCGCGGCTTCGGCGCCGGTCGGGAAAAGCAGCATTACCAGGACAAGGCTGATCACAAGACGTTTCATGACATTTCCTCCCAATCGAGTAATCCGGCAACATCCACTACCAACACCGGTTTTCCCTTTGATTCCTCCCTTGCCGCTGCAACCAGGGTTTCACGACAGTACGGGCAGCCGGTGACAACCGCCTCCACTCCTTCCTTAAGAGCCTGGCGGATCCATTTGCGGCCGTTCGCCGCGGCAACTTCCTGGGGGACCGTCCCCCCCCCGGAGCCGCAGCAGAGGCTCTTTTTGCGGCTGTGCTTCATTTCGAGCGGCGCGAGCCCTTCGATTGAACGGATCAATTTCCTGGGAGAGTCGTATTCCCCGTTGTATCTCCCCAGGAAGCATGGGTCATGGAACGCGGCCTTGAAGGGCATGCTCTTCCCGGAGGGGAGTTTCCCTTCGGCCAACAGGCCCGCGAGGTATTGCGAATGGTGCATTACCCTGATGCCGGAGCCGAGAAGCGGGTATTCGTTTTTCAGCGTATTGAAACAGTGCGGGCAACAGGTGATGATCGTCGAACCTTCGACGGCTTTCAGGTAGGCGATGTTTGCCACGGCATTCCGCCGGAAAAGGGTCTCGTTGCCGAGCCTCCGTATCGGGCCGCCGCAGCACGAGGGGGGCTCCAGGACCGTGGCGGTCACTCCCGCTTTTCTCATGAGGTTCAGAACCGACTGCAGTGTTGCGCTTTGATCTGCCGTGCTTTCCCGGCAACCGGGCCAGATATGCACATCTGAATTGCCGTGCGGCAAAGTGAAACTATCCGCCGCGGAGGCGAGAGATGCCTTGTTTTCGGCAAAACGAGCGGCCGCGAATTCCGGAGTCTGTTTTCTCTCTGCCTGGCCGTGCCTGATGCCGACGATACTGGCCGCGTGCTCTCCTTCCATCGGGCAGCGCTCCTCGCACGAGCGGCAGGCTGTGCAGGACCAGAGCGCATTTTCATCGATCGCGGCGATTGCAAGGGAGCTGTCCCATTTTCCCCTCCGGCTCAACTTCCGCAGGTTTGTCATCAGGGTGACCGGAGCGAAAGGTATTCCCCTCTGGTAAATGGAGCAGAGCTTTTTGCACCGTCCGCATTCGATGCAGGCATCGGCTTCTATGAGCTGTTTCCTCGAACAGTCGGCAAGCGTCAGGGTTCCCGGGTACGAGGCTGCGAACATTGAAGGCAGCGAAGCGCGATCGGCCCAGGGCGCCGACAGGAAGATGCTCAGCGGGACCGAGAGAAGATGCAAAAGCTTCGTCCAGGGGATGAGGGCGATGAGGGTGAAGGCAAGCGCCGCATGCCCGTACCAGGCAAGATGGTGAACATGTTTCGCCTGTTCCGTTGTCATGGTTTTGCCGAGCGCTGTCGCCGCTGCATGCCCGACCGGCGACCATGCGGCCCAATGGTCCGAGGTGGCGACAATCCGCAGTCCCTTGACCAGAAAACCGCTCAGTATCACTCCGGCCAGCATTATAAGCAGAAAGCCATCACCGGCATCGCTTTCGAGCCTGTCAGGTCGGATCACGTAACGTTTGTAAGCCGCCAGCCCCACGCCGGCCAGGACGGCTATGCCCGCGCAATCGAGGGCCATGGTAAATACGAGGTACGTCGTCCCCCGGATGAAATCCATCCCCAGGTGCATCTCCAGCGCCACCATGAGGCTCCCGGCAAACAGCAGGAGCATGCCATAGAAGACACAGCGGTGCATGGCCAGGTACATCCCGCCGCGGATCATCCCTTTCTGGATGCATAAGGCACGCAGAACGGCATGCAGCCTGGGGGTAATATCGCCCGCCGATATGCCTCTCCTGCCCCGCAGCCATGAGCTGACCCTCGTGGAAAAGCCCGCGAGAAGGGATGTCGCGGCGAGGGCGGCGCAGGCGTTGAGAAAGGAGTGGCTGCCGATATTCCACATTATCTGCCGAGAAGGTTCCATCATGTCAATCCCATCGTCATTTGCAAAAGCATTCCTGACCTTGAAAAAAAGAAGGCCGCCGGAAGGAGGCACAACCGGCGGCCGATCACAACCATTTCCGGGGGAGGAAATGGCCCGGTATCACTGCTTGACCATTCAGATCAGGATAATTCGTTCCTTTTCCGGCATTTCGGAAACGGCGCCCGTTGCCGTTCTTCCGCTCCCCATGCAGAAATTCTTCAAGAGCCTTGCCGCACCCGGTTCTTTCACGTCGACGATTTCTGCGTCTTCAAGCCCCCACTTGCGCTGCACCTTTTCCAGGCACGTGTGGCGCACCACCCAGAGATGGGCCGGCCCTTCAAGCGACAGCAGGGGGGACAGGTAAGGCGCCCATCCTTCTCCGCGGATCTCCAGCGGCCCCACTTCATCCACTATCACCACGTCTGCGCCGGAGCAGTTCCCGATTGAGAGGGCTTTTTCGCCTGCCGCCAGGCCTTCCTGGAAGAAGACGAAGGGGGTTGACCCGCGTGATTCGCCATCAGCGCTGCGCCTGCAGAGAGGGGTAAATACGCCGCTCTTCAGGTCAAGCAGGTTGAAGCCGCTGCGCATTCCGTTCTCCCATAGCCCGTCCGCGATGATGCCGGCGACCTTGAGCAGTTCCCTGCGCAGCGAGCGGAGGAGTGCGAAAAGCAGGGTTGATTTGCCGCTCCGGCATGTGCCGGTCAGTATAATGACCCGAGGTGGATTTGTGCGAGAGATTTTTATTTTTTGAACCTCGTCACGGGCTCGATCCCGGCAATTTTCTGATGGTGTTTCACCCCCTGGGCCACACTCAGGTAGAGACAGTCTGAATTCACAACGCGGACGCCGGCGAGGACATCTGCGCCGAAGTCGAACAGTACGTCGTTCATGGGGGTGCAGGGACCCATGACCACGGTGATCGCGTTGCGGGAAAGGTTCAACAGGCGCTGAAGGGATTTGTAGATGAGGGATGTCGCTGACAGTATTACCAGATCGGATAGCGGCAAGACCTCTTCGGCCGCCAATCGGGGGTGCTTCTTTTCATGGTGGGGCATCTCAAGCTGATATGAGCGTGCTGCGTTCTTTTCGATTTCCGTGAAGAAAGGGAACCTGCCGACGCAGGTCACCGTTTTTCCCGGCGTGAGATCCAGTATGTAGTCGACCGCGTTCACCCTGTCTCCCTTCGCATCAACCAGGGAGCAGAGTGCGGCCAGCCCGAGGCTTGCGTCAAGCAGTTCAAAGCTTCGCAGGCGCGCGGCGATTTCGCGCGCCTCACACCCAAGTATGAGTCCGGCGCCTTCAAGCTCGACGTCTTCCTTTCCCCTGAGCGTTTGCGCCATGCCGACATGACTGCTTTCGACACAGGTCCAGTTCAGGCCGACCATCACCCCCTCCACTGCCCCGTGAATGCCGGAAACGCTGTCCAGAAGTGCCTCCGTGAGTTGCATCTATTCCTCCTGTGAGTCTGCCTGAATCATATTATATTCGAAATAAAAAAAGGGGTTGCCGTCATGGCGGAACCGGCAACCCATAGCACCCTTTGGAGGCGGAAAAGGACCCTGTATTGCGGGCTTCGTTGGGCCTGGCTTCAAGGGGACGAAGTATGCGCATATATCCTGCCGCCGATTGCATCGCCGTCTTGTCCGGCAATTTTCCGGCGGCTTGAAAAAAACAAGGCCGACGGGTATAAACACCCGCCGGCCCGCAGCAACCGCAGTGTTTACTCCTTTCCAAATACGGGAGGCGGCGCTGTTTCCGGCGGCGCCCACAGCCCGGTTCCCATAGCGAAAGCCTTAGGGAAGACGGGTCGGAGTAGTTCGTTACTGATTATGATGTATATCGTTGTATAATTAATTACCAAACGCATGTCAAGAAAAATATTCAGGATGCGAACAAGGAGATTCCGGATTGACGGAGACGGTTGTTGTGAATACGGCGCTAATATTAGATTGTTGTAAACCATGGCGCAATGTGTTACACAGAAATGTTACTGAATTAAAATGGAAAAAAGCAATATACCAAAGATCTTCTCCAGCCGGACTCTCCGGATGGACATGATTTTATTAGGACAAGAATGAGACCATTAGTTGCTATCGTGGGCAGACCCAATGTGGGAAAATCAACCCTGTTCAACCGGCTCCTGGGCCAGCGCAAGGCGATCGTTGACGACATGCCCGGTGTCACCAGGGACCGGAATTACGGCCAGGTGGACCGGTATGGGGCGCCCTTCACCCTGATCGACACGGGCGGATTCGAGCCGGCCAGCGAGGACCGGCTGCTGCAACAGATGCGCGAGCAATCCCAACTGGCAATGGAAGAGGCTGACGTCATCCTGTTCGTCATGGACGCCAGGCAAGGGCTGACCCCTGCTGACCGGGAAGTGGCGGGAATGCTGCGTCGGGTGGACAAGCCGGTCTTTTTCCTCCTCAACAAGGTGGAGGGGGAGAAACAGGAGGCAGAGCTGGGGGAATTCTACGCCCTTGGAATCGAGCGGTTCTACCCGGTTTCCGCGGAGCATAACCGGGGAATCGAAGATCTGATGGAAGATGTGACCGCGGCATTCCCCCTGAAGAGCGGCAGTGACGAAGAAGAGGGCATAACCCGGATTGCCGTGGTCGGCAGGCCCAATGTGGGCAAGTCTTCGCTCGTAAACCGGCTTTTGGGTTTCGAACGGGTTGTGGCCAACCCGGTGGCGGGCACCACCCGCGACTCGGTGGACAGTTACTTCACCTGCAACCGGAAGCGCTACCTGCTGATAGACACCGCGGGCATCCGGCGCAAGGGGAAAATCAGCCTCAGGGTTGAGAAATACAGCGCAGTGGATGCCTTGAGAAGTATCGAGCGGGCAGATGTCGCGCTGATCGTCATCGATGCCGAGGAGGGCGTGACCGAACAGGATGCCCGGATCGCCGGATACGCCTGCGAGGCCGGCCGGGCGTGCATCCTGGTTGTCAACAAGTGGGACCTGTTGGAAAAGGACAACTCAACATTGGGCAAGTTCGTCGAGCGGCTCAGGATAGACCTGAAGTATCTTTCCTATGCGCCGATATTGTTTGTATCCGCCCTTTCCGGCCAGCGCACCGGCAAGGTCATGGAGATGGTGGAGGAGGTCATGGCCCAGTATGCCAGGAGGGTGACCACCTCTGAGCTCAACCGGGTCTTCAAGGAGGCGGTCGCGGCCCATCACCATCCGCTCCACCAGGGACGGCGGGTGAAGTTCTATTACACAACCCAGGTCGGCACGCGACCTCCGGCTTTCGCGGTGTTTACCAACTGCCCGGAGGGGATCACCGAGTCTTACGAACGATTCCTTGCCAACCGGTTGCGTGATGCCTTCGGATTTTCCGGGACGCCGCTCCGTTTCCTGTTCAAGGGGAGGGAGCGCTGAGGGAGCAAAACACTTTACTTGCCGAAGAGTATGGTTTATGCTTTGCCTGCCCTAACTGGGCCGTCATGTCGGGAATAACAGGAGGTTTTCCCGTCTACGATATTCATCCGGGAAGGTATTCGGTCCTCAAGGTATGGAGCAGACAAAAGCCGCACCGACATCGCGCGAGGAAAACGGGCTTGTGATCCGCCTCACCTGGAATTCGCCGGAACCCACAGGAGTATTCGCATAATGAGCCTCGTTGGCAATCTTGAAGATCTGGGGCTTGGTGAGATCCTGCAGATCGTCAGCCTGAGCAGGAAATCCGGCGTGCTCTCCCTTTTCAGCCAGGGGAAAGAGGGCAAGATCATTTTCCGCCAGGGCCAGGTTATCCAGGCGGCCATGGACGGCCCCCGTTTGCACCTGGGTGAATCCCTGCTGAAAAAAGGCATTATCGATGAGAATACGCTGCGCAAGGCGCTTTCCATCCAGGCCGGGGAAGGAGCGGACGAGCGGCTGGGAGACATACTGGCCAAGCGGTTCGCGGTGGAAGCCGAAACGATCGAGGAAATCGTCAGGGAGCAGATAGAGAGGGTTGTGTACTCCCTGTTTTCCTGGAATGAGGGCTCATTCGACTTCGAACTGAGAGAAGACATCGACTCGCTGCAACTCCCGGAGAGGGATCCGGACCAGTATCTGCTGGAACGGGGCATGAATCCCCAGTTCCTGGCCATGGAAGGATCGCGGATCCTTGATGAAACCCGGCATCGGGGGGGGCAGGCAGAGCCTGAGGAGGGAGAAGAGAGCGCCGAAGTCAGCGACAGTTGCGACATTGCCTTCGACCTGATGCAAAGCGCCGCGGTCCAGGAGGCGCCGGCCGCGGAATCTCCGGAGGAAGTGCGCATGGCGGTGCTGACGGATGATGATGAAGAGGTCCGCGCTGCAATTGCGTCCATACTTTCCGGACTTGGGTACCAGGTCCATGATTTCGGCAAGACCGAGGATGCGCTGATCCAGCTGGACTTTCTCTATCGTGACGGCCATCGCCCGGCGGTTCTGGTGGACCTGATCATGCCGCGGATGGATGGTTCGGGCATACTGGGGGGGCTGGAACTGCTGGAGCTGATCCACGACAATTTCGAAGGCCTCAATGTGATAGTCCTGGCTGATCATGATGCCGGCACCGCTGAGCAGAAGGTGAGGGAAAGGGGCTATCCGATCCTTTCCAAGCCGCGCAAGTCCCAGATATCGGATCATGATGCGCTCGGCGCTTTCACGGAAAGGCTCAGGTCCCGGCTTGATCATCATGACCGGCCTGAAGAAGGCCCCTATGTCGCCGAGACCATAAATATTGGTGACGAGCTCTTCCGCGAGATCGGGGAGGATTTCGTGCCCCTGACCGCCCACTCCGAACACGACCAGGGGATGTCGCAGCTTCGCGGCATGCTGGAGGAGTTGAACAACCCGGCCCTGGGCAACGACATCATCCTGCTGGTGCTTCGCTTCGCGGCCGATTTCATGAACCGTGCGGTCATCTTCACCGTCAGGGATGATGACATCCGCGGCCTGGGCCAGTTCGGCATAGTCGATCCGGACGGGCTTGCCGACGCACGTGTGCGGGATCTCCGCTTCCCTGTTTACGGAGAACCGCTCTTCAACAGCGTGATCAAATCCAGGATGGCCGGGAAGGCGGCCCCTGACGGAAGCTCGTGGAACCGGTACCTGCTGGACCAGCTTGGCGGCGGCACGCCCCAGGAGATGTTCGTGGGGCCGATCGTCAGCGAAGGGAAAGTGGTGGCCCTTCTCTATGGAGACAACCTCCCGGAGAAGAGGGGGATCGGACTGACCGATTCCCTGGAGATATTCCTTTCCCAGGCCGGGCTTGCAATGGAAAAAGCCCTGTTGCAGCGGAAACTTAGCGAAAGGGGCAGTGAGGGAACGTGAAGAAGATACTGGTAACCGAAGACTCCCCCACCATGCGGTCCTTGCTGGTAGCCGCCATAGAGGCCATGGACGGGTATCGCGTCATCGAGGCGTCGAGCGGATTCGATGCGCTTCGCCTTTTGCCGCGCGAACGTGTCGACCTGATTATCACGGACATCAACATGCCTGACATAAACGGTCTGGAACTCATCAGCTATGTCAGGGACAATCCCAATTACCGTTCCATCCCCTTGTTCATTATTTCCACGGAGGGAAGCGACAGGGACCGTGAACGGGGCTTGAGCCTGGGAGCCGATGAGTACCTGGTCAAACCGTTTCAGCCTGAACAACTGCAGCAGTTGATCCGTGATTATATCGGCTAGCAGTGGGCCTGCAAATGTATTCCGGAGCGGAGAATGATGGAGATTGACGATCCCAAAGGAAAAGCGGTCAGGGATTTCCTGGCCGAATCCGAGGAAATACTTGATCAGATGAGCAGGGATATCCTTGCCCTGGGAGATTCCGCGGACAGGGACGAGTTCGACCCGGAGACGGTCAACTCCATTTTCCGCAGCGCCCATTCCCTGAAGGGGCTTGCCGGAATGTTCGGCTTCGGGGATATTGCCGACCTGTCCCATACGCTTGAAAGCCTGCTCGACCGCCTCCGCCTCGGCAAGGTGCCGCTGGAATGCGCCACCCTTGGCGTTCTTTCCGAAGCGGCCGAGATGCTCGGCCTGCTGATCCGCTCCCTGGAATCGGGTGCGGGATCGCCTTCCGGCCTTGCCCGCGTCCTGGACAGGATCACCGGCTGCATTTCGTCCGAGCGTCGGGAAACGGCTCCGGTTTCCCCGGAGGATCTGGGCATCACGGACAAGATTCTCCACTCCCTTACGGAGTACGAGGATCACCGGCTGAGAGAGAACATTGCCAGGGGCAAAAGCCTTTACCTGTTCCATGCCTTATACCCCCTCGACACGTTCGATCGCGAACTCGGCGAACTGCTGGATTTCCTCAAGGAACTCGGCGAGGTCATAAGCACCCTGCCGAGCGCCGAAGGGGGCATGGAGAGCAGTATCGGCTTCGATATCCTCGTGGGAACCGGAAGGGGCCGGGACGAACTTGATTGCCTGCAGGGTCTGGAAGGGGTTACGGTCACTGCCCTGGAACGTTCCGCGCCCGCAACCGGACGTTCAGAGGTTCGCACGGTTGCGGCAAGCGCCGTGCGGGACGCCGGGGAAAGATCAAGCGAAATCGATGCCCCGGCAGTCGAAAGCGCCGTGTCCTCCTCTGCGCGAAGCCTGTCCCGGACCATGCGGGTCGACATTACGAAGCTTGACGAACTGATGAACATAGTCGGCGAACTCATTCTTTCCCATGGGACTGTGGCGGCCATATCCGCCAGGATGCGGGCCCAGGGTTTTTCCGGTCTCGCGATAGAGCTGGCAAAGGCTTCCAAGGGAATGGAACGGAAACTCTCGGAGCTTCAGCAGCGGGTGATGGAAGTCCGGATGATCCCCGTTGGCCAGCTCTTTGAACGGATGTCCAGGATAGTGCGCAAGATATGCCGCGAGCAGGGCAAAAAGATCGAACTGCGCATGTCGGGAGCCGACACGGAGCTGGACAAGATGATAATGGAAGATATCGCGGACCCCCTGATGCACATTATCCGCAATTCCATCGATCACGGCATCGAGCCTCCGGACGAGAGGGTGGAACGGGGCAAGCCGGAGCAGGGGACCATAAGGCTTTCCGCCTTCCAGAAGGGCAATCACGTGGTCATCGAGGTGGAGGATGACGGCAGGGGAATCGACCGCGGCAGGATCCTGGCCAAGGCTCTTGAAATGGGGCTTATCGACAGTGAGGAAGGGATCACGCCGAAGGAAGCCCTGTCGCTGATTTTCCTTCCCGGGTTTTCCACTGCCGACCAGGTGAGCGATGTGTCCGGCCGCGGTGTGGGGATGGACGTGGTAAGGAACAACATCTCCGCGGTTTCGGGAACGGTCGATATCGAGAGCATCCCCGGAGAGGGAAGCCGGGTCATCATCACCCTGCCGATCACCCTGGCGATCATCAAGGCCTTGGTAGTCAAATCTTCCAACCGCTGTTTCGCCATTCCGGTGACATCGGTCCGGGAGACCCTGTCTCTCGAGGGGTTGGAGATCCGGACCGTGGAGCGCAAGAGGGTGATCCAACTCCGCGAGAGCACGCTGCCGCTTCTTGCTCTGGAGAGATTCTTCGAACTGGAATCGTCAGCGGAGATCCCTGAAAGTCCCTTCGCCGTCGTGGTGGGAGAGTCGGACAGGCGGATCGGGATCGTGGTCGACGATCTCCTCGGCCAACAGGATCTGGTCATCAAATCCCTCGGGAGCATTTTCAAGGGAGTGGGAGGAATTGCCGGAGCAGCCGACCTTGGCGACCAGAGCACCATCCTCGTCCTGGATGTAAGCGGCATTGTCGCCGAGGCGATGAGAGGAACCGCATAGAATGTACAAGGGGTTTTACGGCCTGAGGGAAAAGCCGTTCAGCAAAACCCCGGATCCGCGCTTCCTCTATCTCAGCGGGGGGCACGAAGAAGCTCTGGCGCGGCTTCAGTACGCGGTTGAGGAACGTGAGCTGGCGCTTCTGACCGGAGACATCGGCAGCGGCAAGACTACCATATCCAGGGCATTGATGGACAGCATGGGGGACGGCTACCGGTTCTGCTTCATTTTCAACCCCATTCTGACCGCAGTGGAGTTTCTCCGGGTCCTGGCCTGGAATCTTGGGGTGGAGTCTCCGCCGGCGGGAAAGGATGATCTTCTCAGAGAACTGACCGGCCGGATGTACCACTGCCATGCGGATGGGATCGTGCCGGTCGTCGTGGTTGACGAGGCGCAGATGATCCCCGGGCGGGACATTTTCGATGAAATAAGGCTTTTGACCAACTACCAGCTGGATGACGGAAACCTGCTGGCCGTGATTCTCATGGGCCAGCCCGAGCTTCGGCGGAAGCTGGCAGATCCGGTCTATGAGCCCCTCTGCCAGAGGATCGGCATACACTACCACCTGGGGCCGCTCACTCTGGAGGAAACGCTGGAATACGTGGATTTTCGTCTTGAGGTTGCAGGTGGTGCGCCCGGTATTTTTTCTCCGGATGCGGTCATGACGATCCATGAGCTTTCCGGTGGCGTGCCCCGCAGGATAAACAGCCTGGCAACCGCTGCCCTGCTGGAGGGATTTGCCCGTGACTTGACCCTGATCGAAGGGGAGATCATCGAGGCTCTGTCGGAAGAAGTGGACGTTCACGGTACGGGATCGGCACATGATGAACCTTGCTGAAATACGTAAAAAGGCACAGCGGCAGCGAATTGAGCCCGATACGGTTCCGGAGCGGGCGGAAGACGCTTTGCCTGCCGTCGGGAGTCCCGTAGCGGAACCGGCCGGGCAGTCGGCCCCGGCCCCGGCCCCGGAGACCGGGCCTTTGACTGAAGAGCCTGGTGAATCGGCTTCCGCGGAAATCCCCGAGGTCGAGGAACAGGCGGATGCGGAGCTTCCATTCGATCCGCGGGCGCTCATCCTGGCAGGGCGGCTCTCCGCGGGCTCCGCCGCGGATTATTCGGAAGCTTCCGAGATGAATCCCGCCGATGTTGAGGAAGGTGTCGAAAAATATCTCAGTTTCAGGGTGGCGGATGAGGAATACGGAGTGAGCCTCATGGACATCCGCGAGATAATCAAGGCGCGACCTGTTACGGAAGTGCCGCGCATGCCGCGATTCGTGGCCGGGGTGCTGTCTCTGCGGGGCACGATCATTCCCGTTTTCGATCTCCGCCGCCGGCTCGGCTTTGAACCGGCCGAACCGACCGGGCTCGAAAGGATAATGATCATCAAGGGGGACGTGGGGGCCAGCGGACTTCTGGTGGATGAAGTCCACCAGGTGGTCGTCCTCCAGTCATCCACCATCAAGGATGCGCCGCAGGTCCTGGAAGGAGTCGACCGGGAGTTCGTCATGGGAATCGGCCACCATGGGGGACGGATGCTTATCCTGCTTGATCTGGAAAAGGTTCTGGAGGTTTCTCTGCTCTGATGGATACCAAGGCTGGCCGTCATTCGTCGGGAAGGGGTTAGAAGTGGACGGGGATATCCACGAACTCAAAATCGTCTGCTTCAGACTCGGGGGTGAAACTTTCGCAGTCGACATAATGCGCGTGCGGGAGATCATCAAACCGCAGACGCTGTCGCGGCTGCCGGACGCTCCGGCATTCGTCGAGGGAGTCATCAACCTGCGCAGTGTCATCATTCCCGTACTGGATCTGAAGAAGAGGTTCGGAATGCAGGAGCCCCTGGACCCCTTTGACCACCGGCTGCTGATAGTTATGATCGGCCGTCGCCCGGTGGGACTGGCCGTGGACTCTGTTAAAGAGGTTGTCACGGTTGCCGTAAGCGATATCCGTCCCCCCCCTGAAGTCGTGAGGTTCGGCGGACGCCGGTATCTGCTGGGGGTCTGCCTGGTCAGGCACAAATTCGTAATGCTGGTGAATCCGGATTCCCTGCTTGACAGCAGTGAATCCGACGGTCTGCTTGAATTCATGTCTGGCGGGTCACAGATTTGACCCCTGTCGGAACAGGGGAATATCGCCGTGGTGGACTAATAACCTGAATACGTGACGCCTTCACGACTTTATGAGCGTGAAACGCCTCTAGGTAATAAGGGGAGCGAGAGAGCACATGCTGGTTGGATGCCCTAAATGCAGGACACGTTACCGTCTGGATGATTCGAAAATAAAGGCTGAACGCATCGTTCTGCGCTGCAGCCGCTGCGATACCGCTTTTCGCATTTCCGGATTGCAGCCGGCCCGGGCGTTGCCCCCGGTCAGTCCGGAAGCGGCTTCCGGCACGAGGAATGTAACGGTCCTTGTCGCAAACGAGAGCCCGGATTTCTGTGCTTCGGTGGAGCAGGTTCTCTCATCGGAACCATTCAGGGTCATATGCTGTCACGACGGTCAAGTCGCCCTCGATCTGATCGGGGAACAACTGCCGGACGTGGTGCTGGTGGATGTTGCCCTGCCTACCGTTTACGGTTTCGAGATTTGCGACAGGATACGGAACAACCCCGCTCTCTCGAGCGTCAAAACGATCCTGCTAGCCTCCATTTACGACAAGACCCGTTACAAGAGAGAGCCCAAAGCCCTTTACGGTGCTGATGACTACATCGAAAAGCATCATATTCCTGATAGCCTCGCAGCCAAGATTTCCTGCCTGGTTTTCGGCCAGAGCGCAGTCGATCAGCACGGAGACTGCCCTGTCGACAACGTCGGAGAGGGAGAGACATCCGGCGAAGCGGTCCCGGACCGCGAGCTGGAAGAGAAGAATGCTGTCTGTGAGGACCTCCGCAAGGATGAGGAACTCAAGACCAGCGTGAACGCGGGACAGCCCGAGCCGGAATCCGTTATGAAGGCCCGGAGACTGGCCAGGATCATTGTCACTGACATTGCCCTCTACAACCAGAAAAAGGTGGAAGACGGAATCATGAACGGCACGTTCTACGATCTCCTGGCGGATGACATCCGGGAGGGGCGTCGCCTGTACAACGAGCGCTTCCCTGAAGATATCCGTGAGGGAACTTCCTATCTGGAGGAAGCCTTTGAAGAATTCATATCCAGGAAAAGGCGGGAACTGGCTGAGGGGAGGTTGGACCGATAATGAGAGACGACCGCACCGTCCTTGACCCGCTAGCAGCGGTAACGGACCTTTCTTCGCCTGACGAGGAGACACGCCGATGCGCGGTCATCTCCGTTGCCGCCGGACCGATCGCCCTGGTTCGGGAGCATCTTTTCCAGGCCATGGGGGACTGCAGCTGGCGTGTGAGGAAGGAGGCGGTCGAGGGATTTCTGGCGTCGGCCGGAGCAAGTGAATATGCCGGTGAGGTGTTCGAACTCCTCAGATCGCAGGACAATGCCGGGCTGAGGAGTTCCGCTGTCGAGGCGCTGCTCAGGCTGGGCCGTGCATCCATCCCTCTGCTGCGGGGTCGGGTCCACGACCCGGACCCTGACGTGCGCAAATTCGTGGTCGATATTCTCGGGGATATCGGTGACGAGTCATCATTGCCGTCACTCATCGATGCCCTTGGGGATGATGATCCCAACGTCATGGTCGCGGCCGCGGAAAACCTGGGCAAGGTGGGATCCGGCGCAGCCGTGGAACCGCTCCTCAGCGCGTTGCACAGGCCCGACCTGACACTCAGGTTCACGATTCTGGAGGCTTTGGGGCGTATCGGTCAGCCGCTGCCGATGGAAGCGGTTTCACCTTTCATGGAAGACCCCCTTCTGAAAAAAGCCGTATATGAATGCCTCGGTTCAGTTGGCGCCATTGAGTCTGTCCCCGTTCTCGTCCATGGGCTTGGCGAGCCTTCCAGGGGATGCCGCGAAGCTGCGGTCAGGGGGCTGATGGCGGTCAGGGAGCGGCTGTCTTCAAACAGGGTTGCCGATACCGTGGACTCTCATCTGGCCGGTTTAAAAGGGACAACGGTGGTCAAGAGCCTCCCGGGTCTCCTTGACAGTCCTGACATCCTGCTGCACAGGCTCGTAATAAGGCTCCTTGGCCTGATCGGCGATGCCGCCTCCGCGGGCCCGGTCCTGCATGCCTGCGGCAATGAACAGCTGCTGCCTGATTGCCTGCAGGCGCTGTGCTCCATGGGGGCAGGCACTGAAGCGCTCCTCAATGAAGAATTCTTTCGGGCAGAAGAGGGCGAACGGTACACAATACTGTGCCTTTGCGGGGAACTCGGCCTTGCGGGCTGCCGGTCGATCATCGGCTCGGGAATGACGGATACCGTTCCCCGGGTCCGGGAAGCAGCCGTGCGCGCGGCAGGCAGGATCGGGCTGATGGAACTGGCGCCGGATATGGCATTGATGCTCAACGACTTCGATCAGGACGTGAGGGCTGCCGCCTTGCAGTCCATGGAACTTCTCGCGACAACGGGAGACGCATCCATCGGCCGTGAGGCCCTGTTGCTGTCCCAGCAGCCCGAACCGGAGAAAAGGCGTTACGCCGCGGTCCTCTTCGGAGTGCTTCGCGATAGCGCGCGGCTGGTGCTGTTGATGAAAGACGCGGACGACCTGGTGCGGAAGGCCGCGGTGCAGGGATCTGCCGGGCTTGCCGATGACGATGCCGTGCATCATCTTACCCTGGCGCTGACGGATGAAAACCCGGCGGTCAGGATTGCCGCGGCAGAGGCTCTCGGCGAATCGAAACGGGGAGATGTCCTGGAACCGTTGCTGCTGGTTGCGCGGGATCCCGATCCATGGGTTCGAAGCGCGGGATTGAAGAGCCTGGGAAAAATCGGCGGTCGACCCGTACTGGCGGAACTGGAAAATGCGTTGAAAACAGAGAGCGGCGTGGTGACGCTTGCGGCCCTGGATGCGCTCGGCCGCCTGGATAGTGAACAATCCATTGCACTGATCCGCGAAACCCTGAAAAGCAGCGATTGCGATGTTGCGGCTTTTGCGCTCCGGATTCTGGCGGAACAGGATGATCCATGGCTCGATGAACAGGGTGACTTGCTGTTTACTCACCCCCATTGGGGCATAAGGAGCGCCTTTGCCGGGATACTTGCCAAACGGCATGGGCGGAATGCGGTCCCTAGCCTGGAGCGGGCGCTGCAGACCGAAAGCGACGACCTCGTCAAGGCCCGGATCGCGGAGATACTGGATACTCTCCGATGATTCTTAGAACTGAGCCGGAAGTCAGCATGACAGAGGAAGAATATCGCCTCATCCGAGACCTGATCCACGGGCACTGCGGCTTGTATTTCGACAGCGAAGCCAGATACCTGCTGGAGAAGCGCCTGGCCGGCCGGCTCTTCGTTCACAACCTGCCAAGCTTCAGGGAGTATTACCTGTTTCTGAAATATGGTCGTGACAGGGAGCAGGAGCTTTCCGACATCATGGACGTGCTCACGACCAATGAAACCTACTTCTTCCGCGAAGAGTTCCAGCTCGATGCCTTTTCACAGGAGATCCTGCCGGAACTCAAGGCGGAAAAGGAGAAACGGGGAGACCGCACCCTGCGGATCTGGAGCGCAGGCTGCTCAACCGGTGAGGAGCCTTATACCATTGCCATGCTGGTCCTGGAGGCGCGGGTTTTCCATGGCTGGAAAGTGGAAATCATAGGGACCGACATCAGCCAGCGGGTCATCCAGCATGCCAGGAAGGGAATATACGGAAAATCCTCTTTCAGAACGACCCATGAAGGCCGCATGCGCCGCTTCTTCCTGGAACAGGACGGCCTGTACCGGATCAGGGACGATGTCAGGGAGTTGGTCACGATCAGCCATCTGAACCTTCTGGATGAAGACCGGATGATCCTTCTGGGGAAGATGGATGTCGTTTTCTGCCGCAACGTGATCATCTATTTCGATCAGGTGGCGAAGAGAAAAGTTGTCGAATCGTTTTACCGGACGCTCCGTGAGGGCGGTTATCTGCTTCTCGGGCACTCGGAGTCGCTCCTGAACACCACTACCGCTTTTGCCCTCAGGCACCTCAAAAACGACATGGTCTATCGCAAGCCGTTGGGCGGTTGCGTGGCGGGAGGCGCGAGGTGAAGACGATCCGGGTGCTGGTAATCGACGATTCCGCCTTCAACCGGAGGACGATATCCAGGATTCTGGAAGGGATGCCCGGGGTTGAAGTGGCCGGCTATGCCGTTGACGGTGAAGAGGGAATACGGCGTTTCCTGGAGCTGAAGCCGGATCTGGTGACGCTCGACCTTGAGATGCCGCGGATGGACGGTTTCACCCTTCTGCGCATCATCATGAAGAATCGACCGGTCCCGGTCATCGTGGTCAGCTCGCTCGGTGGAGACGAGCGGGTTTTCAGGGCGCTGGAACTGGGCGCCGTCGACTTCATACTCAAGCCCACTGCCGATGCTTCAGACGTGCTGAACACGATCCGTGACGATCTTACGGAAAAGGTCCAGGGTGTCTTCAATCTCAACATGTCCAGCATCAGAAAGAGGGGGGAATCCCTTCCCGATGCCGCGGCAAAAAAGCAGAGGGCCGGAATTGCCGGACCGAAAGACAGACAGGGCGCCATTTCCTTGCTGGCGATTGGCGCTTCGACCGGGGGACCTCCCGCATTGCAGGTAATCTTCGAAGAACTGCCCGGTGACATTCCTTTTAGCATCGTGGTTTCCCAGCACATGCCGGCCGGGTTCACACGGGCATTTGCCGAGAGGTTGAACAGGATAGCCGCATTCTCCGTGATCGAAGCAAGCGACGGCGATCCGGTTCGTCCCGGTACGGCGTTGATAGCGCCCGGCGGCAGGAACATGATTTTCCAGCAGTCTGACGGCGAGGTCAGGGTGCGACTCCTGGAACCGCAGGAGACGGACCATTGCATACCGTCCGTTGACAGGATGTTCCGGTCATGTGCCGAGATATTCGGGCCACGCATTCTCGGGGTAGTCCTCACCGGAATGGGCAGCGATGGCAGCTGTGGGGTGCGGGCGATCAAGGAAGCTGGTGGACAGGTCGTTTCCGAATCCGAGGAAACGGCGGTGATTTTCGGAATGCCGAGGGCGGCCATTGCCACCGGCATGGTGGATGCAATAGTACCACTTGAGAAAATTTCCGAAGAAATCATGATTCGCTGCGGTACGGGCGGGGATAGATTCTGAGAGGAGCGCGCGATGGCGATTGATGAGGAAAAGGGCGTTTCGGGGAGGGCGGAGGAATTCCTTCAGCTTTTCAAGAAAGGGGCCGAGTTTACCCAGGAGCTCTTGAAGGAGAATGAACTGCTCCGCTACCGTCTGGTTCAGCTTGAACAACGGCTGCTGACCCATGGCGGGAGCGATGTCCAGACCGGTACAGGCAACAAGCTTTCAGAGCGGATAGCCGAACTGGAAAGCGAAAAACAGCACCTGCTGGAACGCATGGCCAGCGTGGAACGGGAGAACCAGGATTTCGCCACCCGTTACGTGGAGATCGAAACGGAGAACAACAATCTGGCCAATCTCTACATAGCCAGCTTCCAGCTCCATTCGACACTTGATTTCCGGGAAGTTCTGCAGATCATCATCGAGATTATAATAAATCTCATCGGCGCCGAGGAATTCGGTGTCCTGCTCCTTGACGAAAAGACGCAGGAACTTAATGCGGTCGCCACGGAAGGGATTGCCCGCGAAGACATACCTCCGGTCAAACTGGGCAGAGGTGTGGTCGGCACGGTTGCGGAGACGGGGGAAAGCCATTTTGTCGCCGATGTCTCTGCCTACCAGCGGGACATCATGGATCCCATGGCCTGTATTCCGTTGAAAATCAAGGAACATGTCATCGGTGTGATCGCCATCTACAAACTTCTGATCCAGAAGAAGGAATTCGCTCCGGTGGACTTCGAGCTGTTCACGCTGCTGGCGGGACATGCCGCAACCGCCATATTCAGTTCGCGGCTGTATTCGGAATCCGAACGGAAGCTTTCCACCATCCAGGGTTTTCTTGAACTGCTTACCAAGTAGGATTTGTTATGAAGGAGATACTGCCATGCCGGTTTACAATATTCTGATCGTTGAGGACTCTCCGACCATGAGGCAGCTGATAGCCTTTGCGCTCAAGAGGCTGGCCGGAGTCCGAACCGTAGAGGCGAGTGATGGCGTCGATGGATTGAAGAAGCTTTCATCAGAGAAGTTCGACCTCATTTTCACCGATATCAACATGCCGATCATGGACGGTTTGAAGCTGGTAAGCCTGGTCAGGAGCGATGCCAATTATCGTGCCACGCCCATTGTCGTGATCACCACCGAGGGCGCCAAGGAAGACCGGGAACGTGCACTGGCTCTCGGCGCCGATGACTATATCACCAAGCCGATTCAGGCCAACCGCATCCTGGAGCTGGCCAGGTCTTTTCTGAAGGTTTCCTGAGAGAAATTCTTCATCCTGCCCAAGTGCGGTGTTCCGTTACCATCAATTTTGATGAGAGGTCATAAGAATGCCAACCCTCTCGACAGGAGTAAGGCGGTCTTACGAGATTGAAGCGGGGCTGAAGATTGGTACTGATCGGGATTATTGCTGACAATATATGTCACTATTGGGCGAAATGCGTGAGTATTCCGTTTTGCCCCTGCCATACGGAGGTAGGAACGTGGAGGAACGATACATACCGAAGGACGTAGAGGAAAAATGGCAACGCTTCTGGGATGACGGGTCCGTGTTCCGCGCATGCGCGGATGCCGACGGGGAAAAGTATTACCTGCTCGAGATGTTTCCCTATCCTTCCGGAAGGATCCATATGGGGCACGTCCGCAATTATTCCATCGGCGACGTCCTGGCCCGCTTCATGAGGATGCGCGGCCGGAACGTGCTCCATCCCATGGGGTGGGATGCATTCGGCATGCCGGCCGAGAATGCCGCCATAAAGCACAGGAGCCATCCCGCCACCTGGACGTACGAGAACATCGAGTACATGAGGAGCCAGCTGAAGAAGCTGGGCTTTTCCTATGACTGGGACCGTGAGCTGGCCACCTGCCACGTGGGATATTATAAATGGGAACAGCGGATATTCCTCGAGATGTACCGGAAGGGACTGGTATACAAGAAAAACTCTTTTGTAAACTGGTGCCCGAAGTGTGAGACCGTGCTGGCCAACGAGCAGGTGGAGGACGGCTGCTGCTGGCGCTGCGACAGCAGCGTGGAGCAACAGGAACTCGATCAGTGGTTCTTCCGCATCACCGATTATGCCGAGGAACTGCTGGAGCAAACCTACCGGATGCCCGGCTGGCCCGAAAGGGTTCTCACCATGCAGCGCAACTGGATCGGCAAGAGCCTTGGCTGCGAGATCGATTTCCCGCTGGAAGGCGGGGAAGGGGCGATCAAAGTGTACACGACCCGCCAGGACACCCTGTACGGCGCCACGTTCATGTCACTGGCGCCTGAGCACCCTCTTGCCCTGGAGCTGACCGTCCCTGAAAGGAGGGAAGAGGTCGCCGGATTCGTCGACAGGGTGAAGCGCACGGACAAGGTGAAGCGCACCGCGGATGAAATGGAGAAGGAAGGGGTGTTTACCGGATCATACTGCCTGAACCCCGTTACCGGCCGTCGCATGCCGGTGTACCTGGCCAATTTCGTTCTTCCGGAGTACGGCACCGGGGCTGTCATGGCGGTTCCGACCCACGATCAGCGCGATTTCGAGTTCGCCCGGAAATACGATCTCCCCCTGGTGGCGGTAATTCAGCCTCCCGGCGAGGAACTCGATGCTTCAACCATGGAAGCGGCCTTCACCGAGGAAGGGATCATGGTCAACTCGGCAGCTTTCGACGGGCTGAAGAGCAGTGAAGCGAAAGACCGGATCGCGGACTACCTGGAGAAAGAGGGGATCGGTAAGAAAACCGTGAACTACCGCCTGCGTGACTGGGGCATCTCCCGCCAGCGCTACTGGGGGAACCCCATTCCGATAATTTACTGTGATCGTTGCGGCGTGGTACCGGTGCCCGAGGAAGACCTGCCGGTGCTCCTGCCCATGGATGCAACCTTCACCGGCGAAGGGGGAAACCCTCTGGCCAGGATCCAGTCGTTCATTAATGTGCCCTGCCCGGAATGCGGTGGCCCGGCCCGCCGAGAGACCGATACCATGGACACTTTCGTGGAATCTTCCTGGTACTTCCTCCGTTACTGCTGCCCGCGGTATGAGGAAAGTCCGCTGGACCGCAAAGAGGCGGAATACTGGATGTCGGTTGACCAGTACATAGGCGGGATCGAGCACGCCGTCCTGCACCTCCTTTATGCCCGCTTCTTCACCAAGGCACTGCGGGATCTGGGCTATGTGAACATCGATGAACCGTTCACCAATCTCCTGACCCAGGGGATGGTCATCAAGGACGGGGCGAAGATGAGCAAGTCAAAGGGGAACGTGGTGGATCCGGATGCCCTGATAGGCGCCTACGGCGCCGATACCGCCCGCCTGTTCTCCCTGTTCGCGTCTCCGCCCGAGCGGGATCTGGACTGGAGCGACCAGGGCGTGGAGGGGAGTTACCGTTTCCTCAACCGTGTCTGGAAAATGGTCTATGAACTCGCTCCCCTGGTGCTTGAAGCTGGGGCCGTCGATGCCTCAGCCCTTGATGCCCGGGGAGCCGGCTTGCGTCGTACCGCACACAAGACCATAAAGAAGGTTACGGACGATATCGAAGATCGCTTCCACTTCAATACGGCAATCGCTGCCATAATGGAGTTGGTGAATGCAGTAACCTCTTTCGAAGGAAAAAAGGATCCGGTTTGCGCACCGGTGCTCAAGGAGGCCGTGGAAAGCGTGGTTCTGCTGCTCGCGCCTTTCGTGCCGCATATCGCGGAAGAATTGTGGGCTGGACTCGGGCACGGTGGGGGGCTGGACTCGGCATCCTGGCCTGCCTGGGACGAAGCCGCCCTGGTAGAAGAGGAAATCACCATTGTTGTCCAGGTCAACGGCAAGCTGCGCGGCAAGATCAACGTGGCGGCCGGAGCCGGGGAGGATGAAGTGAAGTCCGCGGCACTTGCCGATGAGAAGGTCCTGGCCCACACGGACGGC
This sequence comes from Geobacteraceae bacterium, assembly GCA_034933285.1. GTDB lineage: Bacteria > Desulfobacterota > Desulfuromonadia > Geobacterales > Geobacteraceae > RPRC01. Next base: position 359,017 of record JAYFNT010000002.1, read on the forward strand.
AAAACGGTCCGGAAGATCGTGTATGTCCCCGGCAAACTGCTGAACATCGTGGTCGGTTGAGCGCCAAGGGTACTGGCCCTTTGGGGAGAGGAGTTGTCCTTGCAGAGAAAAACGGTATTCTATTTACTTTTTCTGCTATGCCTGATTGTTTCGGCTTGCGGGTACCGGCCTTTGGGTCGTGACATGGAGTCCCGTTTCGGTGAGGGAGAGAGCATCGCCATTCCGATCTTTACCAACAAGACCTTCAAATCCAACCTGGAAAATATCCTGCAAAACGATTTGATAGACGAGTTCGCAAAGAGGAAAAGGCCGCTGATCGGGAGGGGAGAGGGGACTGACTATACCTTGACCGGCGAGGTCCTGTCCTACAGCAGGAACGAAGTTTCCTATTCCGGAACGGACACGGTCACGGAATACCGGGCAACCATGGTGATCTCCGCCACCCTGCGCAGGAACAGCACCCGCAAAATCATCTGGAAGGGCGAACTGAGCTGGTTCCAGGACTATCCGGCCAGCTCGGATATCGCTCTCCTGCAGAACAAGGAAGACGCTGCCATCCGGGAGATCAGCCAGAGACTCGCCGAGCAGCTGTACCTCAAGATGGCGGAAGACTTCTAGTTTCCATCCGGAAAGGGTGCTTTTGTGCCCTGGCTGTGTCAATCTGCAGGATTGCTTGTGCGACATACAAGAGTATGCCTCCGCGCAAGCCCTTGATTTTGTCAGCCTTCGCTGTCAACTTTTGCGGGCAAAAGTTTCTTGCCAGGACGCAAAATCCCCTTTTTCCGATCTGGAAACTTCACCTGTGTTAATCCAGGCTTTTCGGATGGACACTTTCCGTGGCCTGCCGGATATCCTGCGCCGACTTCTGCAGGAAGACGAGTTATTGAAAAAAATGAAATACCAGGAACTGATGCATGCTTTGGACAAGGGCGATGTCCGCCCTCTTCTCTATTTCCACGGGGACGAACCGTACCTGATGGAAAAGGCTGTCCGGCGGCTTCTGGACACCCTGGTGCCGCCTGATCTGCGGGACTTCAACCTGGAAGTCTTTTACGGCAATGAAAACAGTGGCGGCCAGATCGTCGAGGCGGCTGCAACGCTCCCCATGTTCGCCGAGTGGCGGGTCGTGCTGGTGAAAAAGGCCGATGCCCTGCCTGCCGCTTCCCTGGAGGACCTGGCCCGATACATCGAAAACCCATCCCCTTCCACCTGCCTGGTTTTCCTGGCTGAAAAAATCGACCAGCGAAAGAAGTTCTTCACCGAATTCAAGAAGCGTGGGGAGTTGGTCGAGTGCAAGCGTCTATACGAGAACCAGCTCGGCGCCTTCATCAAGGCCGAGGCCGCGGCCCGCGGCAAAAGGATCGAAAGCGCCGCAGCGGAAATGCTCGTCTATCTGGTGGGCAACAACCTGCAGGAGCTTGTCTCCGAGGTGGAAAAGGCGGTGCTTTACGTGGGAGACCGTGATATGGTCACCGCGCCTGATATCCGTGAAATCGCTTCTGACACGAGGGTGAACAGCGTGTTCGAGCTTGCCGATTCCCTTGGCGAGAAGAAAATCGACCGTGCCCTCCGGAGTCTGGACACACTGATCGAGGGAGGGGAAGCGCCGCTGCTGGTCCTGGCCATGATAACCCGCCATTACCGTCAATTGTGGAAAGTCAGGGAACTGCTGGACAGGAAGACGCCGACCCGCGATATCAGCAAGGAGGCCGGGATCAACCCGTATTTCCTCCAGGGCATCATCCCGCAGGCGCGCAATTACGAGCCCGGCGAACTGCGCCGGCTTTTCGAAAAGATCTTCCAGGCAGACCTGGCGTTGAAGACGGGGCGCGTGAAACCCAGGATAGTGCTCGAACGGCTGCTCATGGATGCCTGCGGAAAATTGTAGGGACGTACGAATTCCCCTTCGCCCCCCTCGCCCTCAAGGGAGAGGGTGGGCAAAGCCCGGGTGAGGGGGCCGAAGGCTGGCAAATCCTGGAAGGATAAAATTACCTCCATTTCGGGAATAGTTCTGAAGAATATCCCTCTCCATTTAGGGAGAGGGAAGCGCAGAGCGCCCGGTGAGGGAGAAAAGAAGACAAAAAAAGGACCCGTTTTCGGGTCCTTTTCCATACCTTCTATTCTTTTGCGGCGGCCAGGCAACGGAAGATCCGGCTGCCGGCGTGCCTTCCTGCTATGCCAGGGTATTGACCAGCTTGTTCAGCCTGGACACGTTGCGGGAGGCGTTGGACCTGTGGATCACTCCCTTGGAAGCCGCTGAGTCGATTACCGGGATGGCAGCTTCGAGGGATTCTTTCGCCAGGGTCGCGTCCTTTGCCGCAACCGCTTCGCGGACGCGCTTTATGAAAGTCCGCAAAGTAGAGCGGACATGCTTGTTCCGTTCGTTCCTCTTGATGTTCTGCTTGATTCTCTTCAGGGCCGACTTGTGATGAGCCAAACTGCACCTCCCTCATATGTTCAACGGTTGCTTGATTTTCGAAAGATAATTTCTTATCACTTGTCGGTATTCCGTGTCAAGGAAAAAGTGCCGCTCACCGTCGGCATCCGGGACACGTGTCTGCGTGCCTGATCCCATTTGCCCTGAAAGCTGTTGACTAGGGACGGCGAAATTGCGTACTATCTCAAGATTAACATACATGAGGAACGCAATTGCAGAGCGCAAAAAAACTTTACATCGAAACATTCGGCTGCCAGATGAATGTCAACGATTCGGATACGATGGTCACGCTTCTCAGGGAGCTGGACTACGAACCGGTTGACAACCCCTCTTCGGCGGACCTCATAATCCTGAACACGTGCAGCATCCGGGCCAAGGCGGAACAGAAGGTGTTCAGCGAACTGGGGCGGATGAAACGGTTCAAGTCGCGGCAAAAACCGGTCATCCTGGGAATCGGCGGATGTATCGCCCAGCAGGAGGGTGAAAAACTTCTCCGTCGCGTGCCCTATCTCGACCTGGTGTTCGGCACCCATTCCCTGCACCTCCTTCCCGATATGGTGCGCGCCGCCGAAAAGGGCCAGCGGCCGGTGCAGAACGACTTTCTCGACCCTGAAGCCCGCCTGGATCTCTTTCCGCGCAAGGATGTGGAAGGCGGCGTGACGCGATTCGTAACGGTCATGCAGGGCTGCGACAACTTCTGCTCCTACTGCATAGTTCCCTATGTCCGCGGCAGGGAAGTGAGCCGCAGGTCCGGCGAAATTCTCCGCGAAATACGGGAAATGGCTGATGCAGGTGTGAAAGAGGTGACCCTCCTGGGGCAGAACGTCAATTCCTATGGCCTGAAAAGCGAGGACGAACCTGATTTCGCGGCTCTGTTGAGGAGCGTCTCGGCTATAGACGGCATAGAGAGGATCCGTTTCACCACTTCCCATCCCAAGGACATGACGCCGGCGCTCATTTCATGCTTTGCCGACCTGCCCAAGCTGTGCAGCCATATCCATCTCCCCGCCCAGTCGGGAAGCGACCGGGTCCTGGAGCGGATGAACCGCGGCTATGACAGGAATGACTACCTGGTCAGGATCGGCGCACTGAAGGCGGCCCGTCCGGATATCCTGATAACCGGCGACATGATCGTGGGGTTTCCGGGCGAGACCGAGGATGATTTCCAGGCGACCCTTTCACTCATGGAGGAGGTGCGTTATGCAGACCTTTTCTCCTTTGCGTTCTCCGCCCGGCCGGAAACGGAAGCGGCCCGTTTCCCGGATGACCTGACCCGCCGGGAAAAGCAGGAGCGCCTCGACCGCCTGCAGTCCCTGCAGCGGAGCATGACCATGGAGATGAGCCGCAGCCTCGTGTGCACGGCCCAGGAGGTACTGGTAGAAGGGACCAGCAAGCGGGGGGGGCAGCTCTTCGGCAGGACGTCCGGCAACAGGATCGTCAATTTTGCCGGTGACCGGTCGCTGGTCGGAAGCCTGGTACGTGTTACAATAATGGAGGCGCTGCCCAACTCGCTCCTGGGAGAGATGGCATGACAATACGCAGAAAAGGATCGAAAAGAAAGGTGCGTGAGGTATATCGGGAAATGACCGTGCACGGTTTTGCTCTCGACTCCATTGCCCAGATCCCGCTGGTGCTCCTTAAGGACGGAGACGGGAAAATCACGCTCCCCATCTGGATCAGCTCCATGGAAGCGGTAACCGTGGCAGCAGAGCTGATCAACCGTGACGCCATGTCCCAGAGCGGTACGCGCGACCTCTTGTCGCTGCTTCTTGACCAGTTGAATGTGTCGATCGACCGGATAACCATAGAAGGCTTGAGCGAGACCCTCTTTGACGCATATGTTCTGTTTTCGCAGGACGGAGAAATTATACGGGTCAAGGTGCGTTCCTGTGAGGCTGTAGTGATGGCCCTGAAGTATTCCATGCCGATCCTGGTCGCAGACGAAGTGTTCGAGCAGGCTTCCATGCTGGATGTGGGCGACGAGCACGGCTTCGGCTACAACGCCGCCGGACGCTTCGTGGATTTCCTGGAGAGCCTGGATCCGAAGGATATGGGCAAATACCCAATTTGAAAAAGAAAAGGCGTTGGATTAGTTGAATTAGTTGTATTGGTTAGTTGGTTTGGTTACTTGGATCAAATATCCAACCAAATCAACGAATTTAACGAATTCAACCAATTCAACCAATTCAACAGATTTTGGAGTTTCCATGCGCGAAGAGTCTTTCCAGTTTTTGAAATCCCTGGTGGAGGCGCCGAGCCCCTCCGGCTTCGAGCAGCCGGCCCAGCGGGTGTTCCGCGAATACGTAAGCCCTTATTCCCGGGTTGACGGCGATGTCATGGGCAACTCCATCGCCCATGTGCAGGGTGTTGCTGAACCCATGGCCCGGGTCATGCTGGTGGGGCATTCGGACGAAATCGGCCTGCTGGTGCGCTTCATCGACGACAACGGCTTCATTTTCTTCGGCGCAGTGGGGGGACTGGATCCGCAGATCACCCAGGGCATGCGGGTTGCCGTTCACGGAAAAAACGGCATGGTGCCGGGGGTCATAGGCAAGAAGCCGATCCATCTCATCGAGCCCAAGGACCGGGAGACGGTGGTCAAGCTGGAGGCCCAGTACATCGACATAGGCGCCGCGTCGAAAAAAGAGGCGGAACAGCTGGTGCGCATCGGCGACCCCGTGACGTTTCATGTGGGACTGGAGCGGCTCGCTGGTGACCGGGTCGCTTCCCGGGGCTTTGACGACAAGGCAGGCAGCTTCGTGGTGGCCGAAGTGCTGCGCGCGGTATGCGAAGCGGAGAAGGCATTGCCGGTCGACCTGTACGGCGTTTCGTCCGTCCAGGAAGAGATCGGCCTGCGGGGCGGAACCACCAGCAGTTACGCGGTCAAGCCGGATATCGGGATCTGTGTCGAGGTCGACTTCGCCACTGACCAGCCCGACCTGGACAAGAAACAGAACGGCGACGTGAGCCTGGGCAAGGGGCCCATCGTGCCCAGGGGCGCCAATATCAACCCGGCGCTCTTCGATCTCTTGATCGATACGGCGGAAAAGGAAAACATCCCGGTCCAGATCACCGGAATCCCGCGTGCCACCGGCACCGACGCTAACGTGATGCAGATCAGCAGGAAAGGGGTCGCGACCGCACTGGTCAAGATTCCCCTCCGCTACATGCATACGCCGGTGGAGGTGCTTTCCCTGTCCGACCTGGAGAACGCTGTGCGTCTCATCACGGCGACCCTCTACAGGATCGGGGCAAGGGAGTCCTTTATCCCCAATTAAGGCTCCGGGCCGGAAACCCGTGATTTTTCGTCAGTGCGCAGCCGGACCCGTTTCATCCATCCTGTCCATCCCTTCTGAAACCCTTTTAACTTGACTTCGCAAACCACGTGTAATATGTCTGGGTATCACACTTTTTTCAGATTCAAAGGAGTGAGTGATGTCAGAAAATACCATTCAGGAGGCTTTGACCTTCGACGATGTGCTCCTCGTGCCCGCCTATTCGGATGTGCTGCCGCTGGAGGTTGATCTTTCGTCCTGCATATCGAAGGATATCCCCCTGAACATTCCGTTGGTAAGCGCTGCCATGGATACCGTCACCGAGTCGCGGACCGCGATATGCATGGCTCGTGAGGGGGGAATGGGGATCATCCACAAAAACCTTTCCATCGAGGCACAGGCCCTGGAGGTGGACAAGGTAAAGAAGAGCGAATCGGGGATGATCGTGGACCCCATCACCATGAGGCCGCAACAGAAGATCCGCGAAGCCCTCGACCTCATGGAGCAGTACCGGATTTCGGGCGTGCCGATCATAAAGAGCAACGGCAAGCTGGTGGGCATCCTCACCAACCGTGACCTTCGTTTCGAAACCGACCTGGATCTGCCTATCTCGGCGCGGATGACGAAGCGGAACCTTGTTACGGTCCCTGTGGGGACTACGCTGGAAGAAGCCAAGGAACACCTGAAGCGCACCAGGGTCGAGAAACTCCTGGTTGTGGACGATGAGCGGAATCTCAAGGGCCTGATCACCATCAAGGACATAGAGAAGGTCAGGAAGTATCCAAACGCCTGCAAGGACAGCCTGGGCCGTCTCCGGGTCGGTGCCGCCGTAGGCCCGTCCGCTGACATGGAAGCCCGGGCCGATGCACTCATCAAGGCAGGGGCAGACCTGATCGTCGTTGATACCGCCCATGGTTTTTCCCAGATGGTTATTGACGCCGTCAGGACCATGAAGCAGAAATTCCCCTCTGTCACGCTCGTGGCCGGGAACATAGCAACGGCAGAGGCCACCGAGGCACTCATAACCGCTGGTGTCGATGCCGTCAAGGTCGGCATAGGCCCCGGTTCCATCTGTACCACCAGGGTGGTGGCGGGCGTCGGAGTACCGCAGATCACAGCCATCAGCGAGTGCGCCAGGGTGGCGCGCCAGTACAACGTTCCCGTAATTGCCGACGGCGGAGTGAAGTATTCCGGGGACATCACCAAGGCCATCGCCGCAGGGGCCGACGTGGTTATGATCGGGTCGCTGTTCGCCGGTACCGAAGAGTCACCCGGGGACACCATCCTGTTTCAGGGACGCGCCTACAAGACCTATCGCGGCATGGGCTCCATCGGCGCCATGAAAGAGGGGAGCAAGGACCGCTACTTCCAGACAGAGGTGGAGGTGGAAACCAAGCTGGTCCCCGAGGGGATCGAGGGCAGGGTGCCGATGCGCGGACCCCTTTCGTCGACTATCCACCAGCTCATGGGTGGCCTGAGGGCAGGAATGGGCTATACCGGCTGTCGCACCATCAAGGAACTGCAACAGAAGAGGCGGTTCGTGCGCATTACCGGGGCGGGCCTCAAGGAGTCCCACGTCCATGACGTCATCATTACCAAGGAAGCGCCCAATTACCGGGTAGAGAACTGATCATGACTGCTGATATACACAGCGAAAAAATCCTGATACTGGACTTCGGCTCGCAGGTGACCCAGCTCATCGCGCGCCGCGTCAGGGAGCAGAGCGTCTACTGCGAGATTCACCCCTATAACATCTCCATGGAGAAGATCAGGGAATACGGCCCCAAGGGGATCATACTCTCGGGCGGCCCCTCCAGTGTGTACGACAGCGATGCGCCCCATTCGGACCCGGGTATCTACGACCTGGGCATCCCGATCCTCGGTATATGCTACGGCATGCAGCTCATGACCAATCAGCTGGGCGGCAAGGTGGAGCGCTCGGACAAGCGGGAGTACGGCAGGGCCGTCATGGCGCTGGATGACACCGCGGACCTGTTTGACGGCTTCGGCGACAAGGCCGAGGTATGGATGTCCCACGGCGACCGCATCGAGAGCATGCCGCCGGGTTTTTCCCGCATCGCGCACACCGAGCACTGCCCGGTGGCGGCCATGAAGGACGGCGGCCGCCGCTTCTTCGGCGTCCAGTTCCACCCCGAAGTGGTGCATACCCCCCGGGGCGAGGAGATCCTGGGAAACTTCCTGTTCGCGGTGTGCGACTGCCGTCCCACCTGGACCATGGCCGGCTTCATCGAGACCGAGTGCGGGGATATCCGCCGCAAGGTGGGTGACGGCCAGGTCATCTGCGGCCTTTCCGGTGGCGTTGATTCCTCGGTTGTGGCGGTTCTCATCAACCGGGCAATCGGTGACCAGCTCACCTGCGTGTTCGTCAACAACGGGCTTCTGCGCAAGGACGAGGCCGAGAAGGTCGTAAGCCTGTTCAGCAAGCACTTCAAAATCAATCTCAAGTACATAGACGCCACCGGCCGTTTCCTGGACAAGCTCAAAGGGGTCACCGATCCGGAGCGGAAAAGGAAGATCATCGGCAACGAGTTCATCTACCTGTTCGAAGAAGAGGCCAAAAAACTGGGCAGGGTGGATTACCTGGCCCAGGGGACCCTTTACCCGGACGTGATAGAATCGGTTTCCACCAAGGGACCGTCCGCGGTCATCAAGAGCCACCACAACGTGGGCGGGCTGCCGGAGAAGATGAACCTGAAGCTTCTCGAACCGGTGCGCGAGCTGTTCAAGGATGAGGTGAGGCTGCTGGGTCGCGAACTGGGCATGCCCGACGAGGTGATCCACCGCCAGCCGTTCCCCGGCCCGGGCCTGGCGATCCGCTGCATCGGGGAGGTGACCGCGGAACGGCTGGAGATCCTCAGGGAAGCGGACGCCGTGGTTCTGGAGGAGATCAGGAAGGCGGGGCTGTACCGGGATATCTGGCAGTCATTCGCCGTGCTCCTGCCGGTGCGTACCGTTGGCGTAATGGGCGATGCCAGAACCTACGACTACACCATAGCCCTCAGGGCCGTGAACTCTCTGGACGGCATGACCGCCGACTGGGTCAAGCTTCCCTACGAGGTGCTGGGCGCCATCTCCTCCCGCATAATCAACGAGGTCAAGGGGGTCAACCGGGTGGTGTACGACATCAGCCAGAAGCCGCCCTCCACCATCGAGTGGGAATAGGCGCGCAGCACGCTGCGCGAGGCAATAGGCAATAGGCAATGGGCGATGGGCAATAACAAGGCAAGCTGCTGGTCGCTGGTAAGAATAACTTCAAAGGCCGGAGGTGGGGGGAGAGACCTTTGCATCCGGTTTTTTGTATAAATGACGTTTTAAGTGTTAGGTTTTAAGTGTTAGGAAGTTTACTGGAACTGGTTGGGATGGCAGGCACTTGCTATGTTTACTTGGCACTGGACTGGTTGCGAAATTGCACATAAAACATTTAAATGCATAAAATTACAGCTTAAAACTTAAAACTTAAAACTTAAAACTTAACACTTAACACTTACAACTTAACACTGGCATCCAATGACAACAATCCAACTAATAATTTTCGACCTGGACGGGACTCTCATCGATTCCCTGGACGACCTGGCAGCCGCAACCAACCACATGCTCACCTCCCTGGGGAGGAAGCCGGTGGGGCTGGATCAGGTTCGCGGCTACGTGGGCCAAGGTGCGCGGCGGCTGGTGGAGCGGGCCATGCCTGCTGCCACTGGTGAAGAAATCGAAATAGGGATTAACCTCTTTGTCACCTACAACGAGGCGCACATAGTCGACAGAACCCGGCTGTACCTAGGCGCCATGGAAACCCTGTCAGCACTCAGGGACCGGGGAATGACCATGGCGGTGGTGTCGAACAAGAATGTCGCACTCTGCCGGAAGGTGCTTTCGACCCTTGATGCGGACGGTTTCTTTGCCACAGTCATCGGCGCGGATTCGGTGGCGCTTCGAAAACCCTCTCCCGAGCCTTTGCTGATGGTGCTCCGCCAGCTTGGGGTGACTGCTGACCGGGCGCTCATGGTTGGTGACAGCATCAATGATATCGCCGCGGGCAATGCGGCAGGGATTGCAACGGTGGGCTGCACCTTTGGCTATGGAGACCTTGCGGAGCTGGAAAATGCCACCTGGCGGATAGACTCCGTGCCCGAGTTGCTCCAGTTGCCGGTTTTGCGGGACAGGGCATGAGGCCGATCGTGCTTGCCTCCACATCTCCGTTCCGCAGGGAGCTGATGGAGCGGCTCGGCATTCCGTTCGAGACAGCGGAGCCCGTTTTCGAAGAAATCGTGGAACAGGGGGAGGAGCCGGCTGAGCTGGTGAAGCGTCTTGCCCTGGGAAAGGCAATGTCCCTGGCCGGGGCGTATCCGGATGCGCTGATCATCGGCTCGGACCAGGTCTTCGTGTCAGGGGGCGGGATCATCGGCAAGCCGGGCAGCGTCGAGCGGGCGCGGGAGCAGCTGCGCATGATGTCCGGCGGCACGCATACCTTCCATACCGGCTTGGCGGTGGTTGACACTGCATCGGGCGCGATGCATGCCGTGTCAATACCGTTCACTGTTACTCTCCGGGATCTGTCTGACGAGGAAATCGACGAGTATATCCGGCGCGACGACCCCATATACTGCGCAGGTTCATTCAAGATAGAGGGGCTGGGGATCGCCCTGATGGAGCGGCTGGAGGGGGATGATTTCACCTCATTGATCGGTCTTCCCCTCATTTCCCTGGTTTCGATCCTCAGGAAACTGAGAGTGAACCCGCTCGCTCCCTGACTCTGCGCATTTTCTTATCGCCAACTTTCTCTCCCCCCTTTATGAAAGGGGGGCAGGGGGGGGATTTCCCGACAATGACCGACGAACACTTCGACAATCTCATCATGGATGAGCGCATCCGCCTGGTGATGGACCTGGCCTGCGCTTTCAGTGTACCGGCATACCTGGTTGGCGGATCCATACGAGATGCCGTCATGGGGAGGCCGGTGCGGGACTTCGACTTCGCCCTCGGCGGCGCGGTCTGCGAATTGCCGATGGAATTCGCTTCCAGATGTGGTGGGCATTTTTTCTGGCTCGACCGGGAGCGGCAGCAGTCCAGGGTGGTGACCGGCAGGGAAGGGGAACGCCTGACCTTCGATTTTGCCCCGCTCCGCGGGAGCGGCATAAGCGAGGACCTCCTCCTGCGGGATTTCACCGTCAATTCCCTGGCCCTTGAACTGACCCGGGATGACCTGCTTCTCGTGGACCCCCTTGACGGGATGGACGACATACGCACCGGCGCCGTGCGGGTGTGCCGCCCTGAGGCTTTTTCCGACGACCCGCTGCGCATGCTGCGGGCGTTCCGTTTTGCCGCCACCCTCAGCTTCAAAGTTGATGACCGCACTCTTGTTGCAATAAAGGCTGATCCATCGCTCCTTGACCGCGTCGCCGGCGAGCGGGTCCGGGAAGAATTCTTCCTCATTCTGGGCGCCCCGGAGGTCGAACGCTCCCTGGGAGAGCTCGACAGCGCAGGGATCCTTGCCCGTATCATCCCTGCGGCTGATTTCTCCCGCGGCCCCGGAAATCGGATCGCATTTGCCGCGAAGATCGAACGGTTGGCCATGGATGCAGATCGACTGTTCCACGTCGACGGGCAGAGGCTCAAGGAACGACTGCAACGGAACGCTGAAGGCGATGTCCCGGTCCTTTCGCTGGTCAAGCTGGCTGCGCTCCTGGCGGGAGAGGGATGGAAAGACATGGTGTCGGCCGCGGTTTCGCGCTTGAAACTTGGGAACAAAGCGCGGGATGCGTTGCGGGCCCTGTGCGGATGCCTGGACGACTTTCCCGCCTTGCCCGGGGACGGTTTGGCAGAGCGGCCCTGTTTCCGCTTTTTCCGCGACCGGCAGCCGGCCGGCGCCGAACTGCTGCTCATGCCCCTGGCGTCGGGCATTGTATCTTCTCAAATCGCTGAACGGATGATTTCCTTCTATTTTCATAGTTACCGGCCCGGTGAAGGGGATCTGCTCCTTAGCGGGGATGAAGTCATGGCGCTGCTGAATATTCCACAGGGGCCCGGGCTCGGGCGGGAGATGGAGCGCCTCCGGGAGGCGGAAAGCCTGGGCCTTGTGGCCACGGGTGCCGAGGCAAGGGATTACCTGCTTAAAAAGCAGTTGACAAACAGGGAGCTGATGGGCTAAAAATGCTGTCTACGCGGGAATAACTCAGTGGTAGAGTGTCAGCTTCCCAAGCTGAAGGTCGGGGGTTCGAATCCCCTTTCCCGCTCCATAAAAAACTTAACAGGATCAGCTAGATTGCGAGATGCCTGGTTCGACTGTCCCCGGTACTGTCCCCAAAACGTGCCGGGGATTTGCTTTTCCCGGGTGTAAGAAAGTCCTTCCCGAAGTAGGAAAGAATTCTTTCCGCGTCCTCTTCCAACCCTTCCACATAGTTTCCGTATACCTCGAAAACCATTTGTTTGCTGGCATGGCCCATGAGAGAAGAGAGTCGCAAAGGGTTTATTCCGATAATCAGACTCCAGGCCGCGAAGGAATGCCGGGTTGAATAAGATGTCATAGGAGGAACCCCAGAAGCTTCCACCGCTTTTTTCCAGTATTTACAGAAGCGGTTGCTGGTGAAGCGGGTTCCGCTTTCCATTGTGATAAGAAAAGGATCTTTAGATTGTTCAAGGAGCTTATCCAGTCTTTTCCGGATTGCTTCAGTGATGAAGATTTGCCGTTTCCGGAATGCGTTTTTCAAAGTCTTCTTTTCTTCGCCCAGGACGTAGGATCTCTTCAGCTTGATAAAGTCTCCTTCGATATCCTCTTTTCTCAATCCTCCCATTTCGGAAGGGATCATCCCGGTCAGGATCATCAGTTCGGCGATAGGGCGGTAATGTTCCTCAAGGTTGTCAAAGGGGCTCTTGATGACCCAGCGGTATTCGTCGCAGGCGTCATTCCAGATGGTCCGGAACGGAATCAGGATATTGCTTTTGCTGGAACTGGACACGGGTTTACCCTTGTTCTTTCCCTTCTTCCAGACTAATGACTCAGTAAACTTGAACACTGTCATTCCGGTTAACTGGTGGAAGGTCATGTTTCTGAAAATGGGGAGGATTCTACCCTTGATAATCCTCTTGTAATCATGCCGTTTCGTCGGCGAGCTAAAAGTGGGAAATGCCGTTTTCATCCACTCCTTCACATAATCTCCGAAGAGCACTTGATGGGGTTCCGGTCTATAGTCCCTTCCTTCCAGCTTGGTAAAATAAGCTTTCTCTTCTTCCTTTGCGCTGGGGAAAGCCTCCGAAAACTTGAACGAGCCGTCCTCAATTCGCTTGGTGATCCGGTTCAGGAATTCGCGGACCTTTCGTTCGTTGGACGGTGTGTCGTCAAGCTCCGTTGATCTGGTTATCCGGTGTCCGATGTAGTAAAAGTCCACATAGAGCTTTTTCGAGCCTTTCCGCCGCTTGATGGCGCCAATTTGCTTCCTTGGTGCTTCCATGGCAATGGTGCCTTTTTTCAATCTCATTCATTCACCTCATAGCGTTACCCTCCCTTCGGTGTGTCATAAGTCCGGGGAAAGGATAACGCTACTTGTTCTCATGATCAATAGTCGAGGTTTATGGCCGGTTTAGATTTTGACCTGACACGTTTCCCGCGGCCTTTCCTTTTGGGCGGCGCAGGGGGAAGCTGAGGCGGCCTACCGGGCAATTCCTCCTTGTGTTGAGGCACCGCTTTGCTGGTTAGGGAAAGGGGCGGCAACGGTGATACCGGCATGGGCAGCGTACCGGTTACGTCCTCCTTGGTTCTTGGCATTGCTGGGCTGGTTAAGGAAAAGGCCGCTTGCCAGCAAGGCGGATTATTCGACCGATGCGGAGATAATGGACGCCTTCTTTGGGAATTCCAAGGACAGCATACTTAATTCAGGACTTTTCCCCATATTTCCCCTTGCTGTTTCTGGTTAACTCACCAATCAGCTATTCATCTCTCTCCAGGTATTTATTCATTAACATCTTGATTATGGCTTTCTCCGTAGATTGAATAGGTACCTTTTCCAAAAAAACGCAATAGTAACACTTAAAATTTTGTTTAGAGTTTAACCTTTGGTTAAAAACCAATAGCCCGTGGTCTAGTGATAGCTTCGTCATCTCGCTTGGAAAACTATCATATGAGTTAACAATAGTATTTTGATAGCCTATTATCAAAACGTATTAGACTCTAATGAACGTTTCAAGGGTGAGAAAAAGGAAAATGGCAATTATCGGATATGCTCGGGCGAGTACTGAAGATCAGAAGCTGGATGCGCAGATCGAGCAGCTGAAGGAAGCGAAAAGCGAACGGGATTCGATGCGAAACCCTTGCATCTCAAGAGTCTCGCGGATAAGCTGTTCAATAAGCATGAGTTCCTCCTGCAGGTAGATATGGTGGTTGGCGCTTCCATAACTTCCTGATGGAACTCATGCTTTCTATTTTTTTAACCCTATGCTCTATGCACAGATTTCAGAGACGAACCATAAATATAACAAAAAAATGTAATATTTGTGAATTAGGGGTGCAAAATAATTAACATGCGCAATTTATATTGACGGCCTGCTATATCATTTTATTAACAGCGTGTTTGACCGTAACAAAACATCCTCACGCAATATTGATTGCTTGTTTACATTCTTCAGAAAATTCTCCAAGCTTCTAACACAACAAAATCAAACGTTTTTTTAAAAATAATATTTTGGCATAACCCATGCTATTCATTAAATGCAGTAAAAAACCTTATTCAGGTCACCCTGGCTTAGATGACTTGATTTGGTTGATGTGTATGTATTCACAGGTTGCTGGTCTTTAATCAAAATCTATTCGGAAGGGAGATGAACCAGAGGTTTACTTAAAGCCGTTTGATTAATGGCCGCCAACAAGCACAACAAGCCAATGTAGTTAAATAAACTGTTCTTCTAGGAGGAAACAAAATGACTATGCAATTAACGGTTTCCAGGTTTTGCATGCCGGCTATTTCGTTGATTGGATGTGGAGCATCCAAAGCTGTTGGCGACCAACTGAAGGTATACGGCGCGAAAAAGGCGCTGCTTGTCACTGACAAAGGCTTATCCAAGGCCGGTGTGGCCGACACGGTCAAGAAATATATCGAGGATGCCGGTTTGCAGGCCGTTCTTTACGACGGCGCCGAGCCTAATCCGACCGACCTGAATGTGGCTGGCGGCCTTAAGATATACAACGAAAACGGCTGCGACTCCATCGTAACTCTTGGCGGCGGCAGTTCCCATGACTGCGGCAAGGGCATCGGTATTGTCCTCACCAATGGCGGGAAAATCCATGATTATGAGGGATTCGACAAGGTGATGAAACCCATGCCGACTTTTATCGCTATCAATACAACTGCCGGCACTGGCAGCGAGATGAGCCCCGGATGTGTAATCACCAACACTGAAAATCATGTAAAAATGGTTATCTGGAGCATCAATGTACCGCCCAATGTGGCCATCAACGACACGGAACTGATGGCCGGGATGCCCCCCGCCCTCACGGCGGCAACGGGTATGGATGCCCTTACCCATGCGATAGAAGCTTATGTTGCCGCGATGGCCAATCCAAAAAGCGACGCCCTTGCCCTTCAGGCCATCAAACTCACTGCCAAATACCTGCCACAGGCTGTTGGCAATGGACAGAACCTCGAGGCACGCCAAGGCATGGCATACGCCGAATACCTCGCCGGCGAGGCGTTCAGCAGCGCCGGCTTGGGGATTGCCCACTCCCTGGCCCATCAACCCGGAAGTTTCATCGGCCTGCCGCACGGTGTGTGCAACGCAATTTTCCTGCCGCTGGTCTGCGAATTCAACATGATTGCCTGTGTGGAGAAATACGTTGATGTGGCTGAGGCTATGGGAGTAAACGTAACCGGTCTGACACCGAGAGACGCCGCATTGGCAGGGTTTGAGGCGATAAGGAAGCTGTCTTCTGATATCGGCATCCCTTCAGGATTGGCCCAACTCGGCATGAAGGAGTCGGATATCCCTAAATTGGCTGAAGCGTCGATGAAAGACGCCTGTGTGGGTGCCAACCCTCGTCCGCCAAAACTGCAGGACATGATCGATCTGTACAAGAAGGCAATGTAATTAGAGGCAAAAAAAGGGGGGGCGGTTGCGTTCCCCCTTTTTTGCCTGTATGCGGACAGACATTATAACTTTTTTATGCATATTGATGATCCAACATGAAATGACGGAGGCAAAATATGAAAAGGCTGTTGATTGTAGCAGTGATGGGTCTCCTGCTCGCCAGACCAGACATATCACTTGCTGCTTACGCGAGAGATTATGTTCCGCTACCACCAGGAACGTCTCTTTTCTGTTTCTACTTTAACCATAGCACCGCAAATAAGTACTACGTGGACGGGAATAAAGTCGGTGACGATTGGAACCAGACAGCTAATGTGGGGATGCTCAGGTATGTCTATTACACAAGCATAGGCAAGGCGCTTTACGGCGATGGCCCCTTGACTGTTGACCCGCAGTTTATAATTCCTTTTGCCGATATCAGCTTGAGTGGCGACAGCACCGGTCTTAACCACGAATTCTCCACCACGGGCTTTGCCGATCCCTTAGTTCTTGCCACCTTCTGGTTTATCAACGACCCGAAGAACAAGTTCTGGGTAGGATTCACTCCCTGGCTGACACTGCCTGTCGGCCAGTATAACAGAAACAGGATTGCAAGCCCCGGCAACAACCGCTGGGCGTTCAAGCCCGAGATCGGAGTTGTAAAAGGCATCGGCGAGAAGGCATATCTGGACCTCATCCTGGGTGGGGAGTTCTACTCCGACAACGACAAATTCATGGGCAGCAGCAAACTGGAACAGGATCCCACCCTCCAGGCGGAAGTGCACTTGAGTTACGACATCAGCAAACAGTGGGCCATTGCGCTGGATTATTTTTACACCTATGGCGGTGAGACAAAGGTCGACGGGAATTGGCGGAATGACGAAATGAGCAACCACGGGCTGGGGCTTTCCTTGTTTTGGATGGTCGGCAGCAACAACCAGCTGATATTCTCGTACCGGGACGACTTCTCAGTCAAGAGCGGCGCAGGCACGAACACCGTAGGGATGCGTTGGGCATATTTTTTCTGAGCACACAGGCACTGAATGTTCAGATCTAGATAGTTCCATCCGGAAACCCCGGATATGCACAAGTAGGTTTCCAGTGCGGTAATGAGGATTTTTTCGTCCTGACAAGAAACTTTTTACACAAAAGTTGACAGCGAAGGCTGACAAAATCAAGGGGTTGCGCGGAGGCATCCTCAGGTATGTTGCACAAGCAAGCCCGTTGGTCGACACCGTCAGGTCGGACAATCCAGCCTCACCGGATTGGACAGCAAGGGCTGCCCGTCAGAGTGAGGCCATCTGCCGAATCAAAAAGACCGTTTCCGGATGGAAAATAGATAGCACCGTTTTTGCGAACTCAGTGCATTGTTGAGTGGTGGTCTTAGGTTTGATATCGTGCAGTTCACGCACAAATTACAATTTGACCTGATAAATTGACTATTTATGATTTTGTTCCGACAATCCTCCTCTTCAGCTTGGGCGCTAATGAATAAGGCGCCCGTTTTTTTACATTCGAGCAATGGATACGATTTGCTCATTCATTATGAGTACTTGCCTGTGCTTGATGCAATAACCATGATTTGAACCTCAGCAGGTTTTACCGGGCTTAAGTGGGGGTACTTATGATAGCGGCAGAGAATGAGTATACGATACTCCTTGTGGATGATGAGGAACAGATTCTTCTCGGTACCAGCCTCATGTTGCGGAATGGGGGTATTTCCCATGTAGAAACCATCCAAGACAGCCGGGAAGTATTGCCGTTTCTTTCGCAACACA
>JAYFNT010000003.1:0-149233 GCA_034933285.1 Geobacteraceae bacterium
GCTGGCCCTGGCCGGGGCCTTCGAGTGCGGGGTGAACGACCTGCCCCTGTCGATGATCCTCTCCTGGTACGAGCAGAAGGCGGTGGTGATCCTGCTGACCCTCTTGCACCTGGGGATCAAGAACATCAAGCTGGGGCCGAGCCTCCCGGCCTTCATCACCCCCAACGTGCTCAACTTCCTGGTGGAGAATTTCAACATCGCCCCCATATCCACCGCTGATGAGGACCTCAAGGCCATCCTCGGCTGAGAAATAAAGACGGTCCGGCAGGTTTTCCAAACCCTGCCGGACCGTCTTGCGTCTATTGAATACCGATTTCCCAGAGGGGGCGGGAAGTTGACTTGAGGAGTCATTTCCCGTTTTTCTTTTCCAGTATGGCAAGCCTTTTCAGCAGGCCGCCCCGGTTCAGTTTTTCCCGGTAATCATTGCGATGGTTTTCCAGCAGGTGTCCCAGATATGACAGGTTGCTTTCGATTGCATCTGCGTACATGTCGTAATCTATTTCCCATCTCTTGAGAAAATGGTGCGCAAGGAAGCCCTGCACGCCTCCCAGTTCGTTTTCCAGCCTGCTCTTGGCGTGTTCGTAGAACTCCATTGTGTTTGAAAGCAGGTCGAGTTCGGTCTGAAAACCGAAAACCTGGGCCTCGTTGAGTTCCTGGAAAAGGAAAAGCAGCTTTTCCAGGTAGGTCCGGTCGCTGATCTGGCCGATTATGGATGCTGTCGCCACCATCTTGGCTATGGTTTCGGTTTCGGGGGATTCGAACGACATTTCGCTGATGTCTTCATTGATATCGGTGCAGATTATAAAGTCTCTGCAAAGTTTGCAATCACCGTCATCATAGCCGTTTGCCGTGAAATAGCCCTCCAGGAACTCGACACTTCTTTCCGCCCTGACAAGTGTATACTTGGCGCCGGTTCCGGTGGTGTCGTCATCCCGTTGGATATAGCCTGTTTCGTGGAGTAGGATGCTGATGAGAGCGAGTGTCACGTGTTTTTCGCGGAAGGAGAGGCCGGTTGCAAAGGCGCCGTGAACAAGGCTTGCGAAAACCAGCATTGCGTCGGTCACGTGTTTCAGATCGTGATATGGCGTGTTGCATTCCCTGTAGCCCGGAAAATTGCCGCCGTACAGGTTCACCACATCTTTGAAAACTCTGGATAGCCAGGAAAAATCATAACCCAGATAGACCAGCGATATGAGATAGCGGACCTCTTCATAAACGCTCTGGGGGAAATCTGTCTTGATAAGATCGGTAATGAAAATCCTGTTGTTGGCCGGGTCCATTCCTCTTTATCCTTTTAATAAAGCCATATAAATCTAGGCACTATACATTGAGTATGGGGAAATGATAGTGAAATACACATATCAACACCAGCTGAAATGTCAATAAAAAAGTCGCCATTGGCCGTTGGCTTTGACATGTGGCCGGTTTCCATCCGGAAACTGCATAAGCGTCAATCCGGACTTACCGGATGGACACTCACTGGTGCCGACTGCCTCATTTCGCCAGGGGGGCAGCGATTTCGACAGCGAGACGGTACGGGAAACCGGAAAGGCTTATGGTCTTGTCTATAAGTCGTTGACTTTGTTTTATTTTGCTGATAAATTTCAGCTTTGTCGTGTTCGTTCCGAAAAATTTATATAAACTGAAAATGCAGCATGTTCGGTATGAATCCGTTGATGTTCCATGGTTCGGCAGATGGCTCATGCTTCCGTCCATCAGACAAGAGGGTGAAAATTGAGTACACAGAAAGATAAATTTCTGGCCAGCGCGCAGAAATATATCCAGAAGGGCCAGTTCGAGAGGGCCCTGAAGGATTATGAACAGGTGGTTACCGCTGATCCGAAGGATGTGAAACACCGGCAGAAACTCGCTGAGCTCATGGTCAGGTGCAGCCGGCGGGAGGATGCGATACGGGAATATGAAACCATTGCCAAGTATTATGATGAAAACGGTTTCTATCTTAAATCCATCGCCGTATATAAGCAGATACAGAGGCTTGATCCTTCCAGTCTCGACATCTCAATTGCCCTCGCCCAGCTCAATGAAAAACAGGGGCTCGTCGGTAATGCCCTCATCGAATACAAGACGGTTTTCGATCACCATCAGAAATCCGGCCAGGTCGATGAAGCCATCAAGATACTGGAGAAAATGAAAGGGGTTGATCCCCAGAATGTTGACATCCGCTTGAAGCTGGCTGAGACATGCTTTGGTGCGGGGCACAAGGACAAGGCCTACCAGGAATTTACCGGCGTTGCAATGTCTCTGAAGGACAAGGGGAACAAGGAAATTTTCGAGCGCGTCTGCCAAAGGATCCAGGACCTCTTCCCGGACAAAAAGGAAGGAATGCTCGATATCCTGGCGTCTCAGGTGAAAAACGGGCAGGTGGAGGAATCGCTGCCCAAGTTGAAAAAGTTGCTGGATGACGAACCCGGCAACACCAAGGTGATGACACTGTTGGCGGAAGCCTACCGCATTTCGGGGGAAGAGGAAAAGTGCAGGGAAATGCTGCACGGGATTCTCGGGATCGATCCTGGTGATGCCGAGGTAATCAAGAAGATTATTGAAATCGATGTCGAAGCAGGCTCTCTGGAGGAGGGCGTTACACTTCTCCGGCAGTATGTGCCCGCACTTATGCAAGCGGGCTGTTTTGCCGATGTGGAGCGGTATTATACAAAGCTCCTGGAGCATGCTCCCTATGACATAAGGCTTCTCGAGGGCTTGAAATCCTTGTATGAGACGACCGGGGACCAGTCCAAGCTGTCTGACGTGCAGGTAAGCATCAATATCCTTTCAAAGAAATCCCTGGAACCGGACATTGAAGAACCCGAAGAGGCTCCTGTGGAACACGCCTGGAGCGAGGCCGAGGTGCAGGACTTTCCCTGGCAGGACGAGATAGACCTTTCCTTTGCCCCGGAGGTGGAACCCGGTTCAATACAGGAGACACAGGAAACCGGGCCTGTCTTGCTCAAGCCGGATGATATTTCATCAGGCGGCGAAACGCAACCTGAGTCTGCCGGGGATGTCTTCGATATAGACATATCCTTCGATCTTACCGAAATGCAGGAAATGGAAGTTGCCGATGAATCCGGCTCAGCACAGGAAGAGCCGTCGCAGGCAGTAAAGGCGCTTTCCGGGGAAACAGGCGCTGCAGGGGAAATTACGGTCCCTGACTTTCTCAGTGGCCTGGAAGTGGAAAGTGACAATTTTACTTCCGAAAGCGATCTCCAATCTGAAGAGCATTGCATTACACTTTCTGAGGAACTGCCTGAAGCTGAAATAATCCTCGAACCTGAACCCCTTGAAGAAAAGCCGGTTAGTGAACCGGGTACGGGTTTGTTCGACATGGATATTTTAGAAGAGACAAGCGACAAGTACAGCCAGGAAGGCATCTTTACCAAATTCAAGGAGAGCCTTGGCAGCCAGGTGGATTCCTCAGACACGGAAACCAGGTATAATCTGGGCATTGCATACATGGAAATGGCGCTTTATGACGAGGCGATCGGAGAGTTCCGGGCCGCGCGCAAAAATCCCGCTCGGTTCCTCGATTGCATTACGCTGGAAGGCATGTGTTGCGGAAAAAAAGGAGACTTTGCGAGTGCCGAAAAGGTATTTCTCGATGCATTGTCACTTGAAGGCCTTGACAGCGATCGGGTTCTCTGCCTCCGTTATGAATTGGGGGTCATGTATGAAAGTGCTGGGAACAGGGAGGGCGCTCTCAAGGTCTTCGGTGAAATATTCCAGGCCAGTCCCGGTTTTCGCGACACCATGAAGAAGATCGCACGATTGAGCGGTGAGGAAAACGGTTCCCTGGATTTATCGGACATCAATGACGCTGACCTGGAACTGGATGAACTGGCATGATTTCACACTGACTTCTGTAAGCCTGTCCCGCACGGGCAGGCTTACATCCTTTTTGCTTTCCTGCCTGCAGTACTCTTTCTTTCCCTGATTGCCCGGGATATCAAATTCCGCGAATACCATAAATGGACACGATTAAAAACGGCTTGTAATTTGACGTTGGATGCATGATAATTCATGCGCCGTTCATTTTGCCGCCATCATCTCACTCCAGCCTGAACGGGATATCCTGCATCTGAAGGAGTTGCTCACCATATGGAAAGACTCTGGGCGCCGTGGAGGATGGAGTACATACTTAATGAAAAGCCGGAAGGGTGCATTTTCTGCCTGGCAGCTGCCGCGGGGGGCGCGGAAGATAGGGAGAGGCTCGTGCTCCGCCGGGACAGGCACTCTTTCATCATGATGAACCGCTATCCGTACTGTAATGGGCATCTTCTCGTCTCACCCAACCGTCATGTCGGAGACATGAATGAGCTCGGAACGGAAGAGATGCTTGAATTGTTTGAGAATACCAGGATATGCTGCAACGTGATGGCCGAAGCGTTTTCCCCGCAGGGCTTCAATGTCGGCATGAACCTGGGAAAGGCAGCGGGCGCAGGTGTTGACGACCATCTGCATATCCATGTCGTTCCCCGCTGGTCAGGGGACACGAACTTCATGACGGTTATCGCGGATGTGCGCGTAATGCCGGAAAACCTGCTGGCATCCTATGACAGGCTCTATCATCTTTTCTCCCGATGAATCGGATGTGAGGTGTCCTGGTGGAAACGGTCCGGGAAGTGCGCGGCGGCCGGTTAACGACTGATGGAGATAGGGAAAAAATGGCTCATGAACTGAAGATACAGAATAACGGCTTGCACCATATTGTTCTCGGAATGTCGCTGATGTTGATTCTTCCCCTGTTTTGCGCACTGCTTCGGGCTTTGGCATTTCCTTCCGCAAGTGCGCCGATATGGAATCGGGCTCTGGAGGACGTTTCGAGGATTCCCGGAAATGGTTTTGTGTACTGGTTCATGGGGATCGCCGCGGGGTTGATTGTAATTGCTTCGGGCCAAAGAGCCAAAAAAACCGCCCTTGAGGCGGTCGGGTTGCTGGAAACAACTGAAGCCCTCAACAGGGATATTCTCTCCCAGAAGGATTCGCTGGAAAAACGATACCGGCTTCTGGATGAGAATATTAAGAAAATCCAGTATATAAGCAACCGGATCATGAAGTCCCTCGTCGTCGAAGACGTGCTGAGGCTTTGCGCTGAAGGACTTCACGACGTGCTGGGTTTTGAGCGGGTCAATATCCTCATGGCGGACAAGGAAATGAAGTTTTTGCACTTTCTGATTGCAACCGGGAGCGATGACTTCAATCCCGAGGGCGTCGTTCTTCCCCTGGACCAGAGGATCGGGGTGATCCACAAGTGTTTTTCGGAGCAGAAACTCTACCTGGTCGACGATATGGCAAAGTGTTCCCAGGACTACTATCTCCAGCCTCCCTATGACCGGATCAAGCCTCTCAGGTCCAAGAGTTTCGTTCTCTGCCCGATCGTGGTCAAGGGAGAATCGGTCGGCCTCTTCGGCATAGACAATGCTTTCAGCAGGAGAATCGCCAATGCCAGCGACGAGGACACCATCCGCCTGTTTGCGGACCAGGCAGCATCGGCCATCACGCGGATAAACCTCCTGCAGGCGATAAGCACTCTGACAACGGAACTGGAGGATACGTTCACCAATTTTCTCGGCAAAAGGGATGGCTATTCCCGGGCCGTCCGCGACCTTGACTCTTCCCTGGAGTCCCTGTTCGACAGTGCATCGCGGAACGCAACTGCGTCCGAAAGCATCATGTCATCCGTAGAAGAGACCAGTTCCGCTGTGGGGCAGATTTCCGTATCCATAGACCAGGTCACGAACAATCTTAATTTTCTCGCCGAGTCCATCGAAAAATCCGTATCCGCCATGGAAGAGATACATGCTTCCATCAAGAATGTGGAAAAGAACGCGGCTGTTTCACATGAGATATCCCAACAGGCCGCGCAACAGGCTGACAAGGGCAGGGAGGGCGTTGGCGAGACGATTGATGCTCTGGCCGAGATCCAGAAGTCTGTCGAGCTTTCCTTTGAAGGCATTATGCGGCTCAGCAGCAACAGCGGACGCATCAGCAGTATCGTCAAGGTCATCAAAGACATAACGAAAAAGACCAACCTGCTGGCATTGAACGCCTCAATCATTGCGGCCCAGGCAGGCGAATTCGGCAAGGATTTCGGCGTCGTGGCAGAAGAAATGCGTGCGCTGTCACACCAGACCGGGCAGATCACCGGGGAGATCGAAGTCATCATTTCCTATATCCTCAACGATTCCGAGACGGCTGCCCGCAACATCACCTTTTCCAAGGACCTGGTGCAGAAAGGCGTCGAGATCGGCCATGAAACAGGTCAGACCCTCAAGACCATACATGAAAAGTCTTTCCACTCAATGGATATGACGGCTGAGATCAAAGCGGCCACCGAAGAACAGGTCCGGGGCATCAAGCTGGCGACCCAGTCCATCGAGGATGTGAGCACCATGGCTTCCCAGATCTACAACGCTTCCAAGGAACAGTCCGAAGCGACAAAGAACATACTGCGATCCATAGAGTCGATCAAGGACATGACGAATGACATGGTCAAGGCCACCGAGGCGCAGGTCAAGGAAGGGTTTGCCATTGAAGAGGTCGTCAAGTCGCATGCGGATCTGAGCGAGGAGATTTTTGACAGCATGGAACTGCGCAAGCAGCAGAGCATGGAGATCGTGCAGGAGCTTGATGTTATCAAGGGAGTATCGAGCTAGTGTCCGGTGCAGTTTCCGTACAGGCGCCTCTCTAATTTTTGCTGGTTTTTTTGCCGCTGTTATGTTAAGTATGGATCGTTTGTGAAGATCCGTTTGTGACTTCTACTAATGCCGCACCGTAAAGGTTTCATATACCTATACCGCCTGGATTCAAGTGTGAACCGGGACGGAAGGCGATAGCCCTTGATCAACGGGAGGTTTTTCTCTCTCCCGTCGCCATGCGCTGAAAGGCCCTTCCTGTCCGGGAAGGGCCTTTTTCTTTGGAGGTCAGCCGTGAAAAAGAAGATTACCATCCTTGATTTGCAGAAGATGAAGGGCAATGGCGAGAAGATCACAATGCTCACCTGCTATGACTATCCTACTGCCCGGATAATGGATGAATGCGGGATAGATGTCCTACTGGTCGGAGATTCCGTCGGGGTTACGGTTTCCGGGTATGACAACACGCTGCCCGTGACCATGGAAGAGATGATTTACCACAGCAGGGCGGTGGCAAGGGCAAAACCCAAATCGCTTCTGGTTGCGGACATGCCGTTTCTCTCCTACCAGACCGATCTGCGCGATGCACGGCTCAATGCCGGCCGCCTGATCAGGGACGGCGGGGCGGAGGCGGTCAAGCTGGAAGGCGGGGAAAACATGGCTGACTGCATAAAAGCCATAGTCGACATTGATGTGCCGGTGATGGCCCACATCGGCCTCACACCCCAATCCATCCACCGCATGGGCGGATACCGCGTTCAGGGAAAATCGGAGCCTGCGGGAGAGAAGCTGCTGGCCGACGCCATTGCCGTGCAGAACGCAGGAGCTTTTTCCGTCGTATTGGAAGGAATTCCCAGAAAGCTCGGCCGGATGATAACCTCTGAACTCTTCATTCCCACAATCGGCATCGGGGCCGGCGATTTCTGTGACGGGCAGGTCCTGGTCATCCACGATATACTCGGGCTCTGTGAAAAATATTCCCCCAAATTCGTTAAACGGTACGCAGACGTCAAAACCGTTATTTCGGATGCCGTCAGCCGTTACGCGGCGGAAGTGAAGGCAGGCGACTTCCCGACAGAGGAGCACTCGTTTTCCTGACATGGACACCTTTTTCTCTGTAGCCGAAATGCACAGGTTCTCATCCGTGGCCAAAGCGGAGGGGAAGAGCATTTCATTCGTCCCTACCATGGGCTTTCTCCACGAAGGACATGCGTCCCTGATTCGCGAGGCCCGAAAACGGGGTGACGTGTGCGTGGTGAGCATCTTCGTCAACCCAGCCCAGTTCGGCGCAGGCGAGGATTTCCAGTCTTATCCGCGTGACCTGGAGCGCGATTCCGAAATCGCTGTGAAAAACGGTGTTGACGTGCTGTTCGTACCCGGGGCCGGTGAGATGTACCCCAAGGGGTTCCAGACCTATGTCAACGTGGAGGAGATTTCCCTGCCCCTCTGCGGAGCATCGCGTCCGGGACATTTCCGGGGCGTGGCCACGGTCGTTACAAAGCTTTTCCATATCGTGAAACCGGACTCGGCCTTCTTCGGCGAGAAGGATTACCAGCAACTGGCGGTTATCCGCAGGTTGGTAAAAGACCTGAACATGGACGTTGAGATCGTGGGAATGCCCACGGTTCGCGAGCCTGACGGGCTGGCCTTGAGTTCGCGCAATGCCTACCTTTCCCCGGCAGAGAGGAAGAGCGCTCTGTGCCTGTCCCGCGCCATTTCCGCCGCACTGGAGCTTTACATGTCAGGGGAGCGATCCGTTCCACTGCTCAGGAACGAGGCGCTGAGGATCATAGGGGAAGAGCCTGCCGCACGTGTCGACTACGTCGAGCTGCGCGACGGAGAATCCCTGGCAGATGTCGATACGGCTGATGATGGAACTGTTCTGGCTCTTGCCGTCCGGATCGGGGCAACCAGACTTATTGACAATAGAATGCTTGGAAGGGGAGTCGTATGCAGAGAAACATGCTGAAGAGCAAAATCCACCGGGCAACGCTGACCGGGGCGGACCTCCAGTATGAGGGGAGCATAACCATTGACCGGGATCTGATGGATGCCGCCGACATCATCCCCTACGAAGCGGTCAGTGTCTGGAACGTCACCAACGGCAGCCGTTTCGAGACCTATGCCATAGAAGGCGAGAGGGGCTCGGGCGTGGTCTGCGTCAACGGCGCAGCCGCACGGCTCGTGGCGCCGCGCGACCTGGTCATCGTGGCAAGCTTTGTCTCCATGGATGCCGAGGAGGCCAGGCAGCACGAGCCTAAGCTGGTGTTCGTCGACGAGCGCAATCGGATCATTCCGACCCGGAAGGAAAAGGCAGGGCAGGGGAACCTGCGCAAGGTGACCTGGTAATCCGGCGGACTGTGGTATAATTGTGCTGCCATGACTCCTAAAATATATGCGGCATCACATATCCTTCCCGTATGCTCGCCCCCGGTGGAGGGCGGAGCGATTGCGGTGGAGAACGGCAGGATACGCGCAGTCGGACGCGTCGACGAGCTTGCCCATGCCTTCGGCGCACCGGTCGCCCACTTTCCCGGATGCGCCATCATCCCGGGCCTGGTAAACGCCCACAGCCACCTGGAGCTGACCCATTTTCCATCCTGGAAGCTGCGCAAGGGCATCGACTATTCGCCCAGGACCTATGTGGACTGGATCATCCAGGTCATCAAGGTGCGCAGGGCTTTGTCGCTCCACGAGAGGGAGCTGTCGGTGGCCGAGGGCATCCGCATTTCCCTGGAGTCCGGCACGACGACTGTCGGCGAAATAGTTTCCGATCCTTCCCTGATTTCCTGTTACAACAGTTCCCTGCTCGCGGGAAGGCTGTTCCTGGAGGCGATCGGCCAGAACGAGGTTCACTGTGAGCAGGTTCTCGCAAGTATTGCCGGTTGCCTTGACGAAGATCGCAACGGCCGGTTCAGGATGGGGTTGTCGCCCCATACGCCTCATACCCTTTCCGCCCGCTTTTTCAGCAGGTTGAGGGAATTCGCCCGCGCGCGGTCGCTGCCGCTTTCGGTCCACCTCGCCGAATCAAGGGCGGAAGTGGATTTCCTGTTCGATTCGACAGGTCCAATAGCGGAAAAGCTCTACCCCTTCGTGGGATGGCAGGAGCATGTCCCGCCTCCCCGGCGCACAACGCCGGCAGCATACCTGGACAGCCTGGGCATCCTGTCCCCTGGAACCGTTGCGGTACACTGCGTTCATGTCACTCCGGCGGATGTGGAAATCCTCAGGAAAAGCGGCGTTACGGTGGTCCTTTGTCCCAGAAGCAATGACAAGCTGGACCATGGCGCCCCCCCGGTCCATCTGCTGAAAAAGGCCGGGGTTCCCCTCGCCCTGGGGACGGATTCGCTGGCGAGCAACGACTCCCTTTCCATGCTGGACGAGGTCCGTTTCCTGCTGGAGAGGCTCCCCGATGAATTCACGGCAGCCGAAGCTCTGCGGATGATCACCCTCTCGGGAGGCCAGGCTCTGGGGATAGGTGAAGAGGTCGGTTCGCTGGAACCGGGCAAGCGGGCTGATTTCCTGGTCATGGAACCTTTCTCGAACACATCTTCCGGCGATATCAACCGGCACATACTCGAAAAAGGCAAGCTGCGCGAAGTCTTCATCGAAGGGAATCCCCTTGGATGAGCCAACTGTGGAAAGTATCCCGCGCCAGAGCTTTTCCGTGACAAACCCCACACTGCTTTGCTATCATAATAACCATGAGCGAGAAGATCATCTGCAACAACAAGAAAGCCTATCACGACTACTTCATCGAGGAGAAGTACGAGGCCGGGATGGTGCTGACCGGAACCGAGGTCAAATCGCTCCGCATGGGCAAGGCGAACCTGAATGATTCCTTTGCCCTGGTGAAAAGCGGCGAGGCGTTTCTCAACAACCTGCATATCTCGCCCTATGATTTCGGCAACCGGGAGAACCACGACCCGGACCGGATGCGCAAGCTCCTTCTGCACAAAAAGGAGATCATCAAGCTGTTCGCGAAGGTCCGCGAGCAGGGCTACTCGCTGGTGCCGCTCCGGCTCTACTTCAAGAACGGCAAGGTCAAGGTTGAGATGGGCCTGGCCAAGGGCAAGAAGCTCTATGACAAGCGCGAGGACCTGAAGCTGAAGGACCAGAAGCGCGAAATGGCCCAGGTGTTCAAGGAGAAGCATAAAACAAAAGACTAGAGGTTAGCGGGCAGGGGATAACGAACAGGAAACAGTGGAAGGGAAAGTTTATGACTTTCTGACCTCTGTCCACTGTCCTCTGTACGCTCAAGAAACGGGGGTGTAAAGGTTTCGACGGGGATAATAAGCAAAGGTTGCATGCCGAGGTCCGGGTGGCTCGTAAAACAATCCGGGGCGAATCAAACGCCGACAATTACGAATACGCTTTAGCAGCTTAGTTCTGCTAACGATCTGCCGACTCTCTCCCATGGGGAAGGACAGATCGTCATTTCAGTGGGATAGCCGAGGGGAGCGCCTGTGGCCCCGAAGCGAAAATAAAGCAGGATCGCCAACCGAATATCCCGGCCAGTGGAGCTTCGTGCGGCTAAAACAAATACTGGTATAAGCATGTAGACGCCTTTAGTGGATGATCTTCGGACCCGGGTTCGATTCCCGGCACCTCCACCATTTAGAAAAGACAAACCCGTCTCTCTGGGGTCATTCTCCGGGGTGACGGGTTTTCTTTTTCCCCTTGTTTCTAAAGGGTTTGCGCCCGTTTCACATCTTTCCGAAGCACCTCTTTGCACCATCGATTCTCCCCATCTTCCCGCCTTTCTTTCTCTGTTTTGCCCCTGATTCTCTGTTTTCTCCGGACCAAGTCCGAAGCTCGTCCGAAAAGCTACATCCTTGATTGATATGGGTTTGCGGCTGATTGCCATTTTGAGTGGTTGTCTTAGGTCATCGTTTGATGCCGCAACCGGACGTTTTTTTCGAAATCGCCCGCCTCGGCCATGAAAAGAAGCGCGGTCAACTCCGGCTTCCTGCCCTCTAAAGAAGAAAAGCCGACGCTGATGGTCGGCTCTCTGGGGCGGTCTCCGGTCCGGTCGTCAGTCGGTGGCGAAGCCGAACTGGCGGCGCTGCTCGGCCCAGTCCTCGGGAAAGGTCTGGGTCAGCTTGGCCAGCGATAACCCGTTTGGTTCCTCGCCGTTGATCAGGGCCTCGACGATGTCGGGGGCCAGGGTCGTCAGCTTGAGGATGCGGGCCACATACGAGCCATCGACGTCGAGGGTACGGGCAAGCTCGCTGATGGACTTGATCTGGCCGGATTCGAGGATGTCGGCCCAGGAAAAGGCCCTTCCCAGCGCCTGAAGGACGGCGGACTGCACCGGTTCCTGCGCTCCGGTGATTTCTCCATCCAGGGCCTGGGGAGCGATGACCGTCTTGCGGCCGCGCATGCGCCGGATCATCATCGGGATATGGATCTGCAGGTTGCCGTTGTCGGCAACGGTAATGGTCGGCTTCATTTTCATCGGCTTGTCCTCCGTTCCGTGACTTCGCATGCCAGACCGGCCAGCTCGGCGATTAGCGTTGTCAGCCCGTTGGTGCGCAGCTCCATGTCGATTCCGGTCTCGCGGATCTCCACCTTGTCCACCAGAAGGCGGATGAGGCGATTCCGCTCCACCGGGAAAAGGTCTTCCCAGAACCCCTCCACATTCTGGAAGGCCTCCGACACATCCTGTTCCGAGATGCTGTTCCCCTGGTAGGCTCTGCATCGCTCGCTCACATGGGTCAGTTGTTTCGAGAGCTCGACCGCCTGGCGGTTGACGGTCGTCAGCATCTCGGCCTTGCCCGGCTGATCGTTGCCGGGCTTCATCAGTTCAAGTGCCTGCTCTCGCGCCTGCGACAGCTCAATCTCGAGCTGGGCTTTCTGTTTGAACAGCCGCTCTCGCTCCGCCTGCTCGATGTCCCGGGCAGCGAAGTAGGTCTTGGCCACCAGCGTCGGTGTGCGGAACACCGCGCTCAACTGCTCGACTACGGCCTGCTCGATGTCCCCGGCGGGAATACGTTTGAGCGGGCATCGGCTCACGGTCCGCTTGCTGTCTTTCTGGCAGATGTAATAGGTGTAGTGGCGGCCGTTCTTGCGGGCGTAGGTCGGTCCCATCGCGCATCCGCAGTGGCCGCAGCGGATGACGCCTTTCAGCGGGGCGACCATTTTGGTTCTGGCCATGGAAACCTTGACCGGTTTGTTGTCCTCCAGGATGGCCTGCACCTTGTCCCAGGTTGCCCGGTCGATGATCCCTTCGTGCTCGCCGGGGTAACTGCGATCCTTGTGGGCGATCTCGCCGATATAGATTCGGTTGTTGAGCAGCCGGTAGATGTGGGCGGTGTTCCATTCGGAGCCCTCGCGCACCTTTCCTTTCTTGGTGGTCCAGGCCTTGGTGCGGTATCCCTGTTCGTTCAATTCCTGGCCCAGCTTCTTGGCCGAGCCGATCTGGATGAACCGGCGGAAGATGTACTGCACCGTCCTGGCTTCATCTGGGTTGACCAGCAGCTTCTTGTTGTCCCTGTCGACGTCGTATCCGAGGATGGGTACGCCGCCGCAGTATTTCCCCCGGCGCTTGGCTGCCGCCACCTTGTCCCGGATGCGTTCGGCGATGACCTCCCGCTCGTACTGGGCGAAGGTGATCAGGATGCCGAGAAACATCCGGCCGGTGGGATCGGTGGTGCTGAAGTGCTGGGTGACCGAGACGAAGCTGACACCCTTCTCGTTGAAGAGGTCGATCATCTTCATGAAGTCCAGAAGCGAGCGGGACAGCCGGTCGACCTTGTAGACGACGATCACATCGATCTTCCCGGCGTCGATGTCCGCCAGCAGGCGGCGCAGCCCCGGACGCTCCATGTTCCCGCCCGAGAAACCACCATCGTCATAGCGATCCGGCAGAGCCGTCCAGCCCCGCATCCTCTGAGCTTCGATATAGTGTTCCGCCGATTCCCGTTGCGCATCCAACGAGTTGAACTCCTGTTCGAGCCCTTCCTCATGACTTTTGCGGGTGTAGATGGCGCAGCGCAGGGTCTTATTTTTGCCCGCCGCTACATTGCTGTTATCAAGCATCCGAACCTCCTTCGGCTTTTCTGCCGTAAACCTTCTTCAGTCCGAAAAAGACTTTCCCGTTCCAGCGCGTCCCGGTGATCTCTCTGGCCACCGCGCTGAGCGACCGGAAGGTGCGGCCTTCGAACTCGTAGCCATCGGCAAGAACGATCACCTCATAGCGCCGGTCGTTCCAGACCCGCACCAGTCTGGTCCCGGGCAGGATCGCCTCGTTTGATTTCCGCTCCTCTGGGATGCGTCGATTGACAGTGGCGACCGGGTCCTCCTTGGCGGCCTGCTGGAGATGGACCTTGGCCTGCTCTGACAACCCACCGTAGAAAAGCTCCTGGATGCGATAGGCCAGCCGCTTGATGAGGAATTGTTTCTTGTACTGGGGCGGCTCTTCGCCGTAGAGGTCGAGCCATTTTTCCCGGAGCTGCTCCAGGGACATGGATTGCAGCAGGGCCATCTGCCGAAGGACCGAGTTTCGGGTTCGGTCCTGATTCTTGCCGCCCGTAGCGGCGTTCTGTAACTCATTCATTTTCAACTCCTTATTTTGGTTTCCGGACGAGTTGTCATGAATGAATGCTCTGTTCCGGCAATGAATCAAGTCCTTCTCCGAGCACAGGGGAAGAATCTTCGAAAATTTCCAACTCATTGCCTACACATGCTTTTTTTGCCTTTCGGCGCAGGATCGAAATGGCCAGAATGGAAGCGGCTGACTGGAGCCTCGCCTCACCCGATAGGCGGCCGGGTTTGCCGCTTTCGCCAAGGTCATTCAACCCCGGTACATCATTCATTTCCTGTACATCCAACATCGAACACCTCCGGTGGGACCGGGGGGGCTGGACGGCGTGGATGCCAGAAAACGGCGGCGGTCGGGATGCGCGTTCGATGGCACCCACAACCGCCTCAGCTCCGCCTCTGGTCGGTTATCTGGTTGTGCCCGGCTTTAACCGGACTTGCGTTCGTTACCTACCGGAAGGACGAGCAAGATGTCGGAATCAGATGAAAAGTCCTGTTTTTGATTGACCTGATATTCATCAGGTCGTATATTTCTTGGTCATAAATTGGGCTTAATCCGCTCAGTGGCCATGACACGGAGCAATCGCCATGGGAAAGAAAAAGCTATCGGAAATAACCGACCCGCAGGCCAGGACGCTGAGGGTCATTTGCCAAATCATCGATGAAAAGGGGTTGCCGCCAACAGTGAAAGAATTGTCGGAAGTCCTCGGTATCAGCCACGCGAGCGCCCACGAGCAGATCGCTCAACTGGTTCGGAAAGGCTATCTGAAGAAAGAAGCTCGTAAGGCCCGGAGCATCGTCGTCATCAGGAGGCCCGAATAACGATGCCGGGTCGCGACAAATAAGGAGATCGACATGGGGCACGTCAGACTTGGGAGCCTTCCAAGATCGAGGGCATGGAAAGAGGTGGTCGGCCTGATCACGGCCGGTGCCGACGTGTCCCAGATCGCAAACGCCACAATACGGGCGGCTGACAAGGCCTTCTCATTTGTGCTCAACGATGAGGGGTTTACTGAGGCGGTATGGCTGATGACCCAGCTTGCCATTGCCGCCAAGAAGGACAACTTCAACGATCACCTGCAGTCGGTTGGCATCAATCTGCCACAGGACACCTCATTGCCCGACGTTGCCGCCGCTGTTGCAGAGGCAATGGATCGGAAGCTTGAGTCCAATGGTAGTCGCTCTGACTTGGGTGAGATGTCGCAGCGGGCCTTGGTTGGAGCATTGGTCGAACACATCTCTCCCAAGTTGCCCTCCTTGTTTGCGCCAGACGCCAGCGACGTCCAGGCCGCATTGGCTTCGCTCGGAAAAAAGCGGGAGTTCGGCGAGCTGTCTCGCACGTTCTTCGCCAAGCTGACCAACGATAGCATGAACTATTTCCTGACAAAAACACTGGCGACCCATCTGGGCGAAGGCCAGCGCTTTACCACCATGAACGAGGTGGGACAATTCGAGAAGGCCTTGACCACGCACTGCAAGGAAGCATCCCTGATCGTCGAACAGTTTTCGGCGGATTGGTTTTCCAAGCACAAATACGAAGAAGGCGGTGACATTTCCCGGGAGTCGTCTAACGGCTTCGCCTCCTATGCGCTGAAGAAAATGAAGGACGAACTGAAGGAAGGAGCGCGAACCAATGCAAGATAAGCGTTACATCATCTGCGGAAACGCGCCGACCAGCGGAATTGAGGAAAATCCGGAACGGGATTTGCGCTTGCGGTTGTGGGGCAAGGATGGGCCGGACAAGATCACCCTGCGCATCGAAGACATCCACAAAAAGATGAGCAAGGACGTGCCGGATTCGTTCCAGGATCTGCTCGAGATCGCCACCTACGTGTACTGCGCCGACCAGGCCATTCCACGTGGAGCCGATGACGTTGATTCCTTTGGTCACGGTTGGCGGAGAAATCTGCATTTCATCATTCCGGTCCGGAACCCGGATTTCTGGAATGGTGAGGAGATTCAGCAGGCCCTGTGCTCGACACTTGGATTCCTGTCTGATGACAGCTATCACTTCGAGTTCACCAAGCTGAAAGATGCCCAGGCGTTCCAAGGTTACCTGGACTTCAACGATGACGGACGTCTTCACGGTTATCCGGAACAGGTGGTGATGTTTTCAGGCGGGCTGGATTCACTGGCGGGGGCTATCGATGAGGTATTGAACGAAAAGCACCGGGTCGTTCTGGTGACCCACAAGCCGACTCCGAAACTCAATAAGCGCCACCGCCGTCTGGAAAAGATGATTGCCGACAAAGCGGGCGAAAACACTCCCCTTCACATCGGCGTTCGCGTCAACAAGAACAAGAAGCTCAACAAAGAGTACACCCAGCGGAGCCGCTCCTTCCTATATGTGTCCATCGGGGCGACTATCGCGAAAATGCTCAATCTGAATAGCGTCCGATTCTACGAGAACGGTGTCATTAGTCTGAATCTGCCGGTCTGTGCCCAAGTGGTTGGCGGACGAGCAACGCGCACCACTCATCCCCGGGTATTCCGAGGCTTCCAGGAAATCATTAGCCTGGTGGCTGGCGAGCCGTTCACCATTGAGAACCCATACATCTGGAAAACCAAGGCCGAGGTCGTCGAGGTCATTACCAAAGCCGGGTGCCAAGATATGATCGCGGCATCGACCACCTGTACGCATACATGGGAGATGACCAACGATCATACCCATTGCGGGACCTGCTCCCAGTGCATTGACCGTAGATTTGCCGTGATTGCGGCAAAGGCAGATCAGTATGATCCCGTCGAAGCCTACAAGGCGGACATCTTTACCCAAAGTCGAAGCAAGGACGAAGACAAGATCATGGCGGCCGCTTACCTGGAGCGTGCCAACCAGGTCCGTGATCTGGATGGTATCACCCAGTTTATTGCTCAATTCAGCGAGGTGAGTCGCGTTTTCCGGTATTTGGATGGAAACCCGGGGAGCGCGGCTCAGAAGGTCTATGACCTTTACAAGCGCCACGCCACGGAGGTCTGCGATGCGATGAAAACAATGATCGCCAGAAACATAACCGCCATTCTTCAGCGCACGCTGCCTGGAGATTGCCTGCTGCGGACAATGTATGAGTCAGGATCAGTTATCTCCGTTCCGGCAATTGAACTGACAATCGAACAACCGGCTAATTATTTCCGTCGACGTGGTGACGTTTGGGAAGTCAGGTTCAATAAAGGGCAGCCCATCAAACTGGTAACTGCAAATAAAGGTTCTCAGTATCTGAGCTATCTGCTGTCACACCCGAACCAGCCAATCCCGGTGGCCGAGCTTGTTTGCGGCTCATTTTATGATCCATCCAGTGGTATTTTTTCGGCTGCCGAAATCGACGGCGATGACATTGAAGACGGATACCAGATCACTCAGGGAATTCCCCTTACTGATGCGGGCGTCATTATCGATGCAAAAGCCAGAGAACAATATCGAGAAAGGATTTCGGAATTATTACAGGACATCGATGAAGCCCGCGATACAGGCAACAAGGAAAAAGAAGAAGAACTGAGGGATGAAATGACGGTGATCGCCTGCGCATTAAATGGCTCAAAGGCAAGGGGCGGAAAACCGAGGACGTTAGGTGACAAAAGGAAAAACGTGAAGGACTCTTTCCGCATAGCTGTAAAGCGAGCCATTGAGAAACTCTCTGAATATGATAGCCCTCTTGGTCAGCATCTTGATTCAAGCATCAAGTTTGGAAACGAACCGGTCTACCTGACCGAAGAGGAGATCGTTTGGGAGGTCCGCCCGATAGTCAACGAATGACCCGGGACCACCCAGGAAGAAAAAACTAAAAAAAATTTCCGCTACGCCAAATGTAGCCATTGCGACGCCGGATGTAGCGCCTTCCCCAATGAAGGCGCGATCCGGCGTTTTTTATTGGTCAGCACAGGGTTGGCCACCGGGCGTGCCAGAACTTCCGAACAAGGAGACTGGCAGTGGCACAAGTCAACAAAGCACACCTCACCCCACCGAAGCGGCGACTCATCGAGTTGATGCAGGACATCAACTTCGGCCGCATCACCAACATTCCGGTCCGCGACGGCGAGCCGGAACTCACCCCTGACACGGTCATCGAGCGCGAGATCAAGCTGGGCGGACAGAGCGGTCCCCGGCCCGAGCGCGACCAGGATGACTTCATTCTCAAGCAAGAGGTCGTGGCGCTGCTGGAGCACCTCGCGCAGATGGGCAGCGGAAAAGTCTGCCTGCTCGAGATCAAGCACGGTCTCCCGTTCCTGATGCGCATCGAGGAACGGGCAGCCTGAACACGTAACGACCTGAACCCTTAGACACTGGACAACAAGCTGGACGCATGGCGGAGGCTGTTGTGGGTGTCGCCGAGCCGAATACGGCAATTGGCGGCGTACCTGCGACCCCTTCGCCCACGCGACAGCTTTGTCCTGTGATCTGGCCCGTGCCGACACCCACGCGGACCTCCTCCTCGCTCCGAGGAGGCCCCGATGGTTTCTCAGAATTCTTACGACGGCATCGACAAGTATGCCGCCGACCTCATTCGGCACAAAGCACGTCAACTCGTAGGCAAGGCCGGATTCACCGAGGACGACAGACCCGACCTCGAACAGGAACTGATGATCGATCTGCTGCAGCGGATGCGGCATTTCAATCCCGCCAAGGCCAAGAAGACCACCTTCATGGCTCGGATCGTCGAACGTCACATCTCCACCATTCTGGAGGCCCGGTTCGCCCAATGCCGGGACTGGCGGCTCTGCCAAACCTCACTCAACGAACCCCTCGACAACGGTGAGGGCGACACCACCGAGCGGATCGACTTCCTGGATAGCGAAGGCTCTCTGGGGAGCGGCACCCGCGAAACAAGAGAGCGCCTCGCCCATGAGATCCGCATGGATCTCGGCCAGGCCATCGCCTCGCTGCCGGAAGAGCTCCGGGATCTGTGCTTGCGCCTGCACGACAGCACCATGGCCGAAGTCGCCCGGGAGATGGGTATTCCCAGAACCACCCTCTACGACCGGCTGAGCAAGCTCCGGGACGCGTTCCGCGAGGCCGGGCTCGAGGACTACCTGTGATCTCCGACGCATCGGCTCCGCCTCCGGTAAGTAAGCACCGTGCCGCATGGTGCGGCTATCCGGGGCCTCGGAAATCAGAACCTGAACAAAAGAGGAGTTCAACCATGACTCACGACACCTACAAGTACCGTTTTGACGAGTCGGTCCCGGCCCAGGAACTGGAAGACACTTTCATGCTGGCGATGCTGGCCGTCGAAAGCCTGCATGGCCGTTCCCGTGTGCGGATGGAGAGCCGGTTCAATCTGGACAAGGCCCGCCGCACCTGCGTGATCGACGCCTCCACCGATGTCGGCAGCGACCTTGCCCGCATCTTCACTGGCTTCGCCACCAAGGAATACGGCGAACGCTCGGTCCTGATCGAACGATCCCTGCCGTCGGGTTGCGCCTGTGCCTCCAAGCATCGCGCAGCGCCCGCCGCCGAAGCGGGGGTGGCGGTATGAGCGAGCTGATGACCACCACCTATTCCATGTGGCGGCTGTTCCGCAACTGCCGCGTGGCCTGCAAGTGGCGCTACATCGACGAGCTGGTGCCGCTCGAGCGCGACCCCAATCTGGCCTTCGGCTCGGTCATTCACGACTGCCTGGAGTGCTGGCAAGGCGAGCGGGATCTGGCCAAGGTTCTCGACCACATCGACCGGACCTATCCGAACCGGACGCAGGACGACCATCAACAGGCCGACTGGCATCTCGCCCGGGCCATGATGAGCGCCTATGCGGAACACTACCCGGCCGAAGAGTTCGAGGTCGTCGCGCTCGAGAAAACCTTCGAAGGTCCCATCGTCAACCCGGCGACCGGGGCGACCTCGCGCAGTTTCATTCTCGCCGGGAAGGTGGACGGCATCGTCCTTCAGGATGGCCAGTATTTCCTGCTGGAACACAAAACCGCCTCGCAGATCGACGCCAGCTACCTGGAGCGGCTGTGGACCGATTTCCAGATCATCCTCTACGCCTGGTACCTGGAGCAGACCCTCGGCATCACGGTCAGCGGCATCATCTACAACGTCCTGGTCAAGGCCAAGTTGCGCCAGGGCAAGGGTGAGACCGAAGCCGAATTCGAGGCCCGCCGGGCGGAGCTGATCGCCAAGTCGAAAACCGGCAAGAGCAGCGCCAAGCGCAAGCTGCCGGAGGACGACGAAACCTTCCAGCAACGGCTCCAGGAGAAGTACCTCGAGCCGGGCATGTTTCATCGCGAGGTGCTCTACATCTCCCGCGACCAGTTCGAGGAACTGCGGGCGGAGTTGTGGGAACTCTCCAAGGCCATGCTCGACGCCCGTCGGCGCGACACCTTCTACCGCAACACCAGCTACTGCTTCCAGTACGGAAGGCCCTGCGCCTACTTCCAGCTCTGCCGCTCGGGCGGCAACCCCAACGTCATCGAAAACCATTTCCAACGGATCGCCCCGCACGAAGAGCTGCGGGACGGAGCCGGTGAAGACGCCGCTCCGGTGTTTTGAAATCCCAACCATAAGGAGACGAAGCCATGCTTCCCAAGACCAAAAGCAAACCCAAACACACGCTCTCGGATCTCACCGCCCTGGTGTACGGCCCGAGCAAGATCGGCAAGAGCACCTGGTGCTCCAAGGCCGATGACGCACTGTTCCTGGCGACCGAGCCGGGCCTGAACGCCCTCGAGGTGTTCCACACCCCGATCACCTGCTGGGACGACCTCTTGCAGGCCTGCGCCGAGATCGCCGAGGGCAAGCACGAGTTCAAGACCATCGTCGTCGACACGGTGGATAACGCCTACAAGATGTGCTCGGACTACGTCTGCAAGAAATTCAAGATCGAGCACGAATCCGACCTCGGCTACGGCAAGGGCTACGCGCTGATCAACAACGAGTTCCAGCGCGTCATCAACAAGCTCGCCTTCCTGCCCTACGGGCTGATCCTGATTTCCCACTCCCAGGAGCGGGACATCGAGACCCGGACCGGCAAACACACCCGCATCGTGCCGACGCTGCCGGAAAAGGCGCGGAAGCTGGTCACCGGTCTGGTGGACCTGATCCTGTTCTGCGACCTGGACATGAAAACCGGCGAGGACGGCAAGCCTGTATGGCAGCGCGTGATGCGCACCAAGCCCAGTCCCAACTACGACGCCGGTGACCGCACCGGCCGACTCCCTGAAGTCATCCCCCTCGATTTTTCGAGCTTCATGAAAGCCTTCAACAACACGGCAGCCGGAGCTGCGGCGAGTGCCGCCCGGCCGAAGCCGGAGCCGACCGCGAGTGCGGCGGCGAAACCCCAACAGTAAGGAGATCCGACCATGGAACACTACGAAAACCAATCCAGCAGCAACCTCGACCTGGCGCAGTTCGACGACGCCTTCGAAACCGCCGAAGTCGAGGAACGCGAGTTCGAGGCCGTTCCCGACGGCAAGTACCAGGTCAACGTCGACCGGGTCGAACTGACCCGCGCCCAGACCTCGGGCAACCCCATGCTCAAGTGGACCCTGCGCATTCTCGCGCCGACCCACAAGGGCCGTCTGCTCTGGCGCAACAACGTCATGGCCAGCAACGAGAACATCAAGTGGCTCAAGCAGGACCTCTACACCTGCGGGCTACAGCTTCAGAAGCTCTCCGACCTGCCGGGCCACCTCGAGCAGCTTCTCAACATCAAGCTGGAGGTGACCAAACGCACTCGCGGTGAAAACGAGAATATCTACTTCAACCGTCGCATTGTCATGGCCGACGATGCCGGAGCTCCCGGCGCGGCGATGGACGACATGATCCCGTTCTGATGATGGACCGGATCACCGTTGTCGTCGACACCCGCGAACAGGAGCCCTACAGCTTCGATAGCGACAAGGTTTCGGCGGTTCGCAAGGCGCTGCCCGCCGGTGATTACTCGCTGGTCGGCCTCGAGGAACGGGTGGCGGTGGAGCGTAAATCCCTGACGGATTTCGTCTCCACCGTCATCCGGGGGCGAAAGCGGTTCCACCGCGAGCTGGAAAAGCTATCCGCCTACGAATCCGCCTGTGTGGTTGTCGAATGCAACTTTCGCGATCTGGTCGATGGCCGCTACCGAAGCGATGCCCACCCGCACGCGCTGATCGGAACGGTCGCCTCCATCGTCGTCGACTTCGGTGTCCCCGTCTACTTCTGCTCGGACCGGCAGGCAGCCTGCCGTTTTGTCGAGGAGTACCTGACACGTTTTCACCGGAGGATCGCGAGATGCCAAAAAGAAATGAGAGTAACCCGGCGCGACTCCGGGGAAGAATAGAGCGCGTTTACTATGCCGGACCCAAGTTCTCCGCAGGCCGACTGCTCACCCCGACCGGTGAGGAAGTCCAGTTCGCGGGCAATTTGTTCGCTCGGGAAAATCAGCCTGTGGTCCTGCTCGGGTCGTGGTCCACCCATCCAAAATACGGCCGTCAGTTCAAGGTCGACGGGATGGAGCACGACCTCGAACTCGATCCGGAGGGGCTGATCCACTATCTGGCCAACCATCCGGAGATCAAGGGCATTGGACCGGCCAAGGCCAGATTGATCGTCGAGAGCTTCGGCGACGCCTTTGAAGAAACCCTTCTGAACGACCCCGAGCGCATTGCGCTCAAGGCTCGACTGCCCCTGGAAGCGGCCCGGCGGTTGCGTGACGAATGGTTGAAGAACCGTAGCGTTAACACCGTCATGGCCTGGCTGTCGGCATTCGGCCTGACCCATCATCAGGTCACCACCCTGGTCGAAAGACTCGGCGGCAACTGCCTCGATATCCTGAAGGAAGACCCGTACATCCTCATTCGGGAGATCCGGGGATTCGGCTTCAAGAAGGTCGACAAGATCGCCCGCAAGCTGGGAACCCCCAAGGACCATACCCCTCGTATCCGGGCCGGATTGAATTTCTGCGTCCGTGAAGCCCTGGACAATGGCCACTGCTGGATCGAATACGAGGATCTGGTGGACCAGGCCAATTTGCTGCTGGTCATGGATGCCCTGGACAGCCGGGTCCGTATCGAGAGCGCCCTCGACGCGCTCATCGAAGAACAGGCGCTTTCCTGCGATTCCCACGGCGGTCGTTTCGTGGTCGCTCTGCCGGAGATCGTCCGCATGGAGCGGGAGCTGGCCTCGTTGTTCGGCCAAGCCGAAACACCCAACCCGCATTTCCAGTCCGTCAAGAAACTCGATGCCCTGATTCGGCGCTGCGCATCAACGCTGAACGAGAAGCAGCTCGAAGCGGTGCGCTCGGCCCTCCACCACAGCATCAGCCTGATTTCGGGTGGAGCCGGTTCGGGCAAGAGCTACACCATTTCGGTCATCAACACTATCTGCGAGGAGAGCGACCTGGAGGTCGTGCTCGCCGCGCCGACCGGCAAGGCCGCCAAGCGCCTGGAGGAAGTCAGCGGCCGTAGCGGCACCACCATCCACCGTCTGCTCGGCTATGACGGCAAGGGTTTCTCGCGCAGCAAGGAGAACCCCATCGATGCCGACGTCCTGGTGGTCGACGAGTTTTCGATGGTCGACGTGCCGCTGGCCTGGCACCTGTTCGAGGCGGTCGATCTGTCGCGGACCACGGTGCTGCTGGTCGGGGACCACAACCAGCTTCCGCCGGTGGGACCAGGGAACATCCTGCGCGATCTGATCCAGACACGCGCCATCCCCACGGTCATCCTCGACAAGGTCGTGCGCCAGGCGGGCGTCCTCAAGGAGAACTGCACCGCCGTTCTCAAGGGCGAAGTGCGCAAGACCAGCGAGGCGTCGGTATCTGGATGCCGGGATTGGTATCTGGTGGATCAGTTCACAGATCCGATGGCGGCACGCTCGTTCCTGCTGGAGTTGTTTCAGGAGCGGCTCGACGCCCTGGGGTTCGACATCATCAAGGACGTGCAGGTGCTGACGCCGACCCACAAGGGGCCGCTCGGCACCAAGGAACTGAACGAGGAACTGCAGCGGCTCATCCAGCGCAAGCTCTGGAACGCCGAGGTACCGCCGGTCGCTATGGGCCGCCGCGCTCCGTTTCTCAAACACGACAAGGTCATCCAGACCCGGAACAATTACGACCTGAATGTGATGAACGGTGCCATCGGCTATGTGGTCGATGTCCTCGCGAACGGCACCCTGGTCATCGACTTCGACGGCATGCCGGTGGAGATGGAA
Source organism: Geobacteraceae bacterium (assembly GCA_034933285.1). Taxonomy (GTDB): domain Bacteria; phylum Desulfobacterota; class Desulfuromonadia; order Geobacterales; family Geobacteraceae; genus RPRC01. The sequence continues at coordinate 24,313 of JAYFNT010000003.1, forward strand.
AAGGGTTCGCCCGACCTTCAGGACCTGCAGCTCGCCTATGCGCTCACCATCCACAAAACCCAGGGTTCCGAGTTCCCCTGCGCCGTGGTGGTGGTCCACAAGGCGCATTCCTTCATGCACCACCGCAATCTGCTCTACACCGGGGTGACCCGCGCCCGGCGCACCGCCATTGTCCTGGGTGACCATTGGGGCATCCAGAATTGCGCCAAGCGTTGCCAGGTGGATGACCGCCGGACCTTCCTGCCCCTGTTCCTGGACGCCGCCCAGCACGCGGAAGACGATTTCGCCCGTGTCGCGGAGGCTGAATGAGTATGGGCGGAACGGATAACGTCAGGGAGTATTACCGGCTCGTCACCGAGATGGACATCGGTGACGTGGCCCGGGAACTCCTGCCGGGACGGATCACCCAGGAGACCGGCCAGCGCTTGATGTGCGACTGCCCCAACCATCAAAGTCAGTCGCGCCTGTCGCTGCACGTGATGCTCGACAAGCAGGGCTGGTACTGCTTCGGCTGCGGAGTCGGCGGCGATGTGCTGCAGCTCGTGGAGTTCATTCAGACGGGCTCGGTCACCGCCGGGCAATCCGGTCCGATGCCGGACAGCCACCGTCAGGCCCGGGACTATCTCGCCAAGAAGGCGGGCTTGCCGCCGCTGTCGCGCTATGGCCTCAGCCAGGAGCGTCTCGCCCAGACGGAGGCCGACCGCGCCTTCGAACTGCGGGTCAAGGACGCGCTGACCTCGCTGGCCAGGCTTTACCACGCCAGACTCAAGGAGTCTCCGGAGGTCCTCGACTGGCTGAAATCCAAATACGCCCTGAGCGAGGAGACCATCGACGATCTCCTGATCGGCTACGCGGACAACGCATCCGGCGCGGTCGTCCAACTGACCGGGGGTGAGGACGGTTTTTCCAAGCGGGAGCTCGCCGCCACCGGCGCTTTCCGTCCCACCAGCCAGGACGGCCTGACGCCATTTTTCGAGTGCCGGATCGTCTTTCCCTACTGGAGCCGTGGCCGGGTGGTGTTCATGATCGGCCGCAAGACGCCGTGGACCCCGGACGTGGGCTGGGAGCAAGGGAAATACAAGAAACTGCCGGTTCACGACGAACACCAGCGGCCCTACGTCGCCGACTTCATCAACAACGCGCTGCTGTTCAACGAGGACTGTCTGCTGGCCCGGCCCGGCAAGGTGATCATCACCGAGGGGGTGACCGATTGCCTGGCGCTGATGCAACTGGGCCTGCCCACCGTATCGCCGGTCACCGTCCGCATCCGGGCCGCCGATTGGGAGCGCCTGATCCCCAAGCTGCGCGGCGTCGAAACCGTCTACATCTGTCAGGACAACGAACTTTCCCAAGCCGGTCTCAAGGGGGCGCTGCAAACCGCCCGCACCCTGGCCGAACACAAAATCGACACCCGCCTGGTGACGCTGCCCTTGTCGGAGACACAGATCTCAGCCCGGCAGGAGCTGACCGAACGCTTCGGCCTGATGGCGAGCGTGGGGCCGAAGGAATTGGCCAAGCTGCTGGCTGGACGGCCCGCCGAGGAAATCCAGGCGGCCGAGGCGCTTCTCGCCACCGCAAAGATCGACGTCAACGATTACATTGCCGCCGGGCATACCCGGGAGGATTTCGAACGTCTGCTCGCCGAGGCCAGCACGCCCATCGAATTCGGCGTGCGCTCGCTGCCCGAGGGCGCTGAAGAGGAGGAACGCAACCGCCTGCTCGAGCCGATCCTGGGGGAGATTTCCGAGCAGTCTCCGCTGGAACAGGCCCGTCTGCTGAAGCTGGTGCAGGAGCGCATCGGTGGTGGCGTCTCCATGGCCACCCTGAAGGAACAAATCCGCGCCATCCAGAAGGACCGAAAGGTCGAGTTCCGCAACGAAAAGAAAAAGGCCAAGCGGATGTCCGGCGCGATGCCCGGATCATGCCGCGCCCGGGTTGACGAGGTGCTGATCGACACGGAACTGGAGAACGGCGCTCCCGACTACACCCTGGCCGCCGAGGCCGCCTACGACTGGTTCACCTCCAACGGTGCCCAGTTCTTTCACACCCTGCCGGGCGAGCCGTTCATGTATTTCGACAACGCCATCTATTGGATGGATTCACCGGACCGGGGCCGCAAGCGCCATTACGCGGCCATGCTCTATAAGCATACGGGCATGGTGCCGACCTCCAACGGCGGACGGACATTTTTCGAGGTACTGCCCAGCCTGGCGATGATCCGTGGCCAGGTGCGCGACCATTTTTCCTGGCTGCACACCGATGTGGCCTCCTACACCGTCTATTTCAACCTGAACAATCCGGAGCACGAGATCGCCAAGATCACCCCGGACGAGATTCAGATCATGAAGAACGGCGGCAACGAGGACGGCATCATCCTGGACGGCTCGCGCAAGATGAAGCCGCTGAAATTCCTGCCCGACGCCGACCTCGAAGAGGCGGACCGGCTCCTGGTCGATCTGCTGGTGGGCAATATGACCTGTCCGCAGGGGGATCGATTTCTCATCCTTTCCTGGCTCTCCTGTTTCCTGCTGATCGACTTCGCCGGGACGCGGCCCATGACCCGCTTCGAGGGTTCGGCCGGATCGGGCAAGACCACCGCCAGCAAGATCACGTCGACGCTGCTTTACGGCGAGCCCCAGCACAAGAAAGCCACCGACGCGGCGAACTACACCGATGGCTCGCAGAACCCGCTCATCGTCCTCGACAACATCGAGGTCAAGCAGATGACCGAGGATCTGACCACCTTCATGCTGACCAGCATCACCGGCATCGCCAAGGAGAAACGCAAGAGCGGCACAGACAGCGAGACCATCACCGAGCGGACCAAATGCCTGCTGAACACCACCGGCATCGAGCCGCTGTGCGGGGAGCTTTCGGAGATACTGTCGAGGTCCTTCGTCATCAACTTCGACCTCGCCAACCAGGCCAGCGACTGCTTTCTGGAATCGGAGGTCATCTCCGCCATCCAGCAGAACCGGGATCTGATCATCTCGGCCATCATGAAGCGGACCAGCCATGTGCTGGCGATGATCCGGGACGGAGCCCAGAAACAGGTCATGCGCCTGCTGCACCGAACCATGCCGACCCATGGCAAGCGCCGGTGCAACGATTATCTGAGCCTGATGTACCTGATGATGCTGGCCGGGTCCGAGGAACACGAAGTGACCACCGGACTCGAGGAGCTGAGCCCGCTGTTCATCGAGCAGATTCATTCCATCAACGACACCAGTCAGGAGATGGCGCGGGAGTCGAACCCCATTGCCACTGCGCTGGCGTCGCTTTTCCACGCCTACCGGAACGCGGTGGAGCTGGACGAGAAGGCCCGCTACGGCGAGGACGACCGGGCAAACCACGTGGTGGGGTTCATCGAACGCTACCAGGTGAGGTTCGAGAACGAGAACACCATGGAGCCGGTATCGGCGGGACGGCTGCTCGCGGCGCTGCGCAGGGTCGGCCGGGAATTCAACCTCGAGTTCGAATACAAGAAGCCCGCCCAGCTCGGTCGGCGCATCAGCAACGACCTGGACGTCATCCGAGACGCCGGGTTCGACATCGACCGGCAGCGCAACGCCCACACCAAGAATTTCGAGTACCGGATCTGCCACAAGAGCAGGTAAATGGAATTTTTTTGCCAAAACTGGATGATATGACGACACTGAGCTTTATCAAAATCAAAGGAAAAACTTGACGCCATCATCCTGTGATGCTAAATTAAATGCAAATTTATATGGAGGTATACCCTTGAGAATCTAACGGAAACGAGCCTTCACGAAATTTTCGTGTTTCCATTTTGGATCGTTAAAAATATCCAAAAAATGGCGTTCTGTTTCCGTGGATCTTGGGTGGCTTCAGCGTTTATGATTTGAATGCCACGTTTAAGACGTGGCATTTTTTATTTTAGCTGATTTCATGGGAATGGGACGTCCAGTATGTTTAGTTACAGCATGCTTGGAGGTCAACAGTGTCAATATCTTTTCAAAACGTTACCTTTTCTTATGATAGTGCAATATCCTCATTGCTTGAGGACATCACAGTTCATCTTGCGGAAGGATGGACAGGAATCGTAGGGCCAAACGGTGCAGGGAAAACGACTTTTCTGCAACTTGCGGCAGGACATCTACAGGTACAGCAAGGGACTATCAAACGGTCCGGACATATAGTTTTCTGCTCGCAGCGCACTGACGATGTTCCGGCACAGCTATCACTTTTGATTTCTACGGTTGAAGCAGAGGCATGCGTACTGCGTGGAAAGCTAAGGATTGGCGATGATTGGGTAAGTCGCTGGCCGACACTAAGTCATGGCGAGCGTAAGCGTGCTCAAATTGCTGTCGCTCTCTGGCAACAACCGGATGTCCTTCTTCTTGATGAACCGACCAATCATATTGATATTACGGCCCGTGAGCTGCTTATAGAAGCGCTTACGTCATTTCGTGGTATTGGCCTGCTGGTTAGCCATGACCGAGATTTGCTTGACCTTCTTTGCCAGCAATGTATTTTTCTCGACCCCCCTCAAGCCATAATACAACCTGGCAATTATACGAACGCTGCCGCAGATGTTAAACGGGAAGAATCAAGTTTGCAGGATAGGCGTCATAGTTTGAAACAAAACCTGGAACGATTAAAGGACGAGTCGAAACGTCGCGGTGCTAAAGCCTCACGCGCCAACAAAAAGAAATCGAAACGTCATTTGGCACGTGGTGACAGCGATGGGCGTGCCAAAATCGACCTGGCTCGTGTTTCAGGACAGGATGGTCATGCCGGGCGTCTTGCTAAGCAATTAAAAGGTCGTATAAAGCATGTGCAGGAACAAATTTCTGATATAAAAATCAAGAAACGCTATGCAACTCATTTCTGGATCGATGGTTCCGTCTCTCCACGTCGAATCCTCTTTACTATTCCTGCTGACATAATCGCTCTCGATGAATCAAGAAAATTGCATATACCAGAGATTACAATGCTACGTGACGATCGCATTGCTATTACTGGAGCAAATGGAATGGGAAAGACAACTTTTATTCGACATATTCTTAACCACATAAATATTCCTAATGAGCATTTGGTATATTTACCGCAAGAGATTGACATGATGAAAACCCGAAAAATCATGGCAGATGTAAATCACCTTTCTCATGAACAACTTGGTAAAATTATGACAGTGGTGAGTGCTCTTGGGTCACGCCCTGAACGACTGTTACATAACCTTGATATCAGCCCAGGTGAATTGCGCAAGGTGCTATTGGCGCTTGGAATTATTCGTCAGCCGCATTTAATTGTTATGGATGAACCGACAAATCATCTCGATCTTCCAGCAATCGAGTGCTTAGAGAATGCCCTGAAAGATTGCCCCTGTGGCCTGTTGCTGATCAGCCATGATTTGCATTTCCTCCAACAGGTCACTAGTAAACGGTGGCACCTGGGTCAACATGAAACGAACGTTATCATTTCTATAGATAATCGAAAGACAACGGATTGAGTATTCGCAGCTCCGGTTTTGCGGTGGTGCGGTGATCACCGCTGTCCCTTGCGGTGGATGACCACCGCACGCCAAACCCTTGCCAGACAAGGCTTTCATGGCCTTTGCGGTGGTTGCGGTGGTAAATCCAGAGGTCTCATCCCCTATGGGCTGAAATATTTTTTCTACCTACCAACCCGACATCCCACGCCAGGCAAATTCCGGCCCAGCGTGAGAGACATTCCCCAAATACCACCGCAACCACCGCACTCTCTCTTCTCTTTCTTCATAACTATCGAAAAACAATAAACAAACAACGCACCACCCTTGCGGTGGGACGAGAAAACCTTCCACCGCACGACCACCGCAGCCACCGCACGTATCCACCGCAGCGGGTGGTCACCGACGGTTTCAGGGCAGATCCGGTAAGTAACGGGAAAAGCGATTAACCCGTATTTCTGGAGCCTGAAACCATGAGCCTTCTGAAAACCATGATCAAGCACACCGCCGGAGGTCAGGACGCCTCGGCCGGATGTGAAGTCCCATTATTACCACCGCAACCACCGCAGCCCGCCATCTATGTCTCCACTGGGCTCGACGTCCACGAGATCCAAGACGCACGCGACTGGCCTGAAGACCGGGAGCTCGACGGCACGCTGTGTCGCCGTCTGTCGCCTGAATACTTTGCCTGGCTACGTTCCCGCATGCTCACGGCCCAAGCCGCGCACAAGGCCGGAAAGCTCCCCGAGGATGCCTGGAATACGCTGCGGCAGCGATTCAACGCCATGCAGGAACTGTCCATCCGGGAGTTCGGCAAGGAACACCTGCAGGAGGTACTGCAGTCCTTTTCCCCGAAGAACTACCAGCCACCCGCGCTTCGTCCCGAGTCCCAGGAGAAACCCGTCGAAGTTCCCAGAAAGGACTGGCTTTATCCCGAGAACCAAGCTTGGAAATGTAAGCAGCCGGTGACTTCCCAGGCTGTCGCCAAGGTCGACGCCATCCGTGAGGAGGCCATGGCCAAGGGCTGGTCCGAGGCACGCCTCTATCAGAACCAGGGCCGGTTTCGGTTTCCCTGCGGCGAGGACTACGGCCTGGTCTGCTTCGTCGATGGCGATCAGGAGATTGGCGAGGTCACCGAGCGTTCTATCGAAATTATCCATGGGCCGAAGTCCGGGCGTCCCAGCACGCTGCGGTTCTACAACCCGGACGTGCCGCAGCCGTGGATGAAGAAAGTGGAGGATTGAGCCGTGAAGAAAAAGAAACGCTACGCCAACGCCACGGATGTCCTGCCCGAGGAACTCTTCGAGCAGATTCAGAAGCACTACACCGGAATTCTCTGGGTTCCTGCACCGAGCAGGTTTTACCAGGAGCGCCGCGACCTGGTGCTTGCCCTTCATCTGCAGGGGATCAGCAGCCAGGAGATCTCCAACCTCGCCGGAGTGACCACCCGCCGGGTCAATCAGATCATCGCCGCCGAACGAAAACAGGATCGGGACCGACAGTTGGCCGCCGCTTCCGGTAAGTAACCCCTGAACCGGCGGGAGCGCGTTTGGAGGCTAAATCGGCCTCCCGCCCCGCATCCCGGCTTGGGAAAACAATATTCGGCAGGATTTCCACGTGGCATTGAACAAACCGGACAAAGAGACGCTGGACCGCTGGCACCGCAACGAGGGCATGACCGAACCGCCCCGGCGCGGGCCTGGAGCGCCCGAGGGCAACCAGAACCGGCTGCGTCACGGCATCTTTGCCGACCGCTGCCTGACGCCGGAAGAGAAGGTCATGTTCGACGCCATCATCGACCGCCTCAACCAGGACTTCGAGTTCAACAAGTCCAGCGACTTCCTGCAGGTGGAGCTGGTGGGTGTCTACTCGGTGAAGCTGGTTCGCGCCCAGATCGAGGGGAACACTGACGCCGCCGAAAAACTCGACCGAATGATCCGCTGCCACATGAAGGATCTCAAGACCACCAAGATCGCCCGCGAGGGTGAGGAGCCGAAAGGCCCGCAGACCTCTCCGGCGGAATGGGCGGCGGCGCTGCTCGAGAAGGTGGCCGAGGCCGCCAACGCCCCGGGCGCGAAACCCTCCGGCCGCAAGAAACGCGGAAAGAATTGCGGATAACACCATGGAGGGCTTTTCCGATGACCCCGGCACACGGCGACTTGCGGCAGACAGCTTCACCAGGAATTGCGGATAAGACGTGTTCCTTGCACTTTCGGAATCGGCATTCTTCGGCCGCCGATCATCATTTCCACTCCTCGATTTCTTCCTGCAGATCTCGATATCCGCTTGGCGTGTGTGCGCATAAGCCGAGCCGCATAAGCCAAGTAGATATTGGCATGTTCACGCCGGGGCTCTCTCACACAACCCAAGTAAATATGGGCATATCGTGCTCCAGGCAGAACCGGCCAAGCCCCGCACACAGCCATTCCTTCGGCAGCGGCCCTCGCACATGCCAAGCAGATATTGCCATGTGTGTTCCGCGCCGAGAGCGCACAAGCCAAGCAGTTATAGCCATGTGCGGCCGACAGACAGAAAAGGAGAAATTCCGGTCAATCGATATTTCCCGCTCCACCCGAGAGGCTGAGAACCATCGTCATGATCATTCATCATCGGCGGATGTGTTCTTTTGCGGGCACTGTCATTCACTGTCTTCGACACTGTCTCGCCCAACGAAAACAGGAGCAGCCGAGGCCACTCCCATCGTCGGGTCCGGAAGGATCAAAGGCGTTCGAGGGCTTCCTCGAGCTGACCGTCCACGAGGTGGGTGTAGATCTGGGTGGTGGACACGTCCCGGTGCCCCAAGGCCCGCTGCACCACGAGCAGGTCGTTGGTCGCGCCGTAGAGGTGGGTGGCGAAGGTATGCCGCAGCCCGTGCGGCGTCAGTTCCTTCTCGATCCCGGCCTTCCGCAGCCAGTGGGCGAGCCGGTTGGCAATCTGCCGCTGGCAGAGTCTGCTGTCCCGGTTCGACAGGAACAGGGCTTCCATTTCCGGGCGGCCGTGTCGACGTCGCTCGGCCAGGTAACGGCGCAGCAATGTGCGGAGGTCGGTCTTGATGAACTTGACCTGCGGCACATTCCCCTTGGCCCGCACCCGCAGATGCTTGGCGTCAAGGTCGATGTCATCCAAGTCGAGCGCGGCCAGCTCGCCAAGCCTGATCCCGGTGCCCAGCAGCACCTCGATCATGGCGCGGTCGCGCAGCGTGGAGAAGTCGGTCCGTCCCTTGAGCTCCTTGAGCAATCGTTTCTTTTCGGCGGCGGTCAGGAACACCGGCAGCTTTCTCGGCAGTCGATGCATGCGGATGGACCGAGCCGGATTGTCATCGACCACGTCTGCCTCGACGGCCCAGGCGAAAAAGGCCCGCACCGCCGCCTTCATCCGATGGAGCGAGGCCGCCGAGCGTGGGCCGCGCCCGCTCTCGGTGACCGCCCCGGCGGAGAACACCTTGTCGAGGAGCCCGGCCGAGACCGCCCGGCAGACGATACCCGGGGCCATCTCCCCGGCCACGCGGGCCACCAGGGCGAGGTCCCGGCGGTATGCAGCTATGGTCGCGGGGGAGCGTCCTTCGGCCGACAGGCGGGCACAGAACGCCTCTGTCGCGCCCGTCAGGTCGAGGTCAGCCGTTCGGTTGCTCATCGCTGGACTCCTTCACCCGGCTGTGGCCCATGGGTGTGCTCTTGGGCAGCGGCAGCTCCTCGATGCGCCCCGACTCCCTGGCCCAGACCATCATCATGCGGAACACCCGGACGGTCTTGGCGACGGTGCGTTCAGCCCGCTCCTTGCCGTCGGGGAGTTTGAGCAGCAGGTCCGACTTGTAGAACTTGCCGACCTGGGGGGGCCGGATCTCGGCGAGCTGGCGATCCGCGCCGAAGAAGGACTCAACCACGTCGAGATCCTTCCGGTAGGTGTAGAGGGTCCGCTCTTTCTTTCCGGATTCCCGCAGGTAGCCGATGAAAGCCTCGGCGGCTTGATGCACGGTGCATTCGGTCATGTCGATGTCTCCTTTGTCGGTGGCCCGGTGTGTTCAGGACAGGAACTCGTCCAGCTCCCGCAGCAGTTCCTCGACGTGGCCGAGGGAACCGACGCTTGCCCAGGTGATGTCCGGCTGCTTCGCGTCCGCTTCGAGCTTGCCGCGAATGCCCTCTATCAGCCGGGCGATGTTCTCCTGCTTTTCTCGGTACGCCTTGAGTGCCTGCTGGCGGTTTCTGTCGTAGGTCATGGCCTGCCTCCGGTTCCGGTTTTCGTGGATGCGGGACCATCCCGCGTCACATCCAATGACGCTTCTATTTCATTGGAAATCAAGTGTTTGCAGAGATCTTTCTGCATGTGCCCCAAACCCATAACCCAAAGGAGATCAACATGTTGAAGAAGACCCTCGAATGGACCATCCCGCTGGTCCTGGCCGGGATCATGACCGGCTGCGCCACCTACCGGCCTCCGGCCCAGATCCAGTCGGCGGTGGCCACCGTCAACCGCCACACGCCCGAGTACGTGACCGAGGCCAACAAGGCGCTGCGCGAGGTCGGCCACCCGGACGCCGAGCGCCTGACCGGTGTCGGTCTGCGCCTGCAGATCGCCGTGGACGCCCTTGACCAGTGGGCCAACGGCGCGAACCAGGAGGCAGTCCAATGAAAGAGATTCTTCAGGAGAACAGCGATGCCGTTCGCCAGGCCGGTGAGGCCCTGGTTGAAATCGGCACCGAGCTGGCGGCGGGACGGATCGAGAACGCCCTCGGCCGTCTGGAAGCGGCCCAGCAGCAGTACCGGGCTTGGGCGGAGTTGGACCAGGCCATCATCGACATTCAGGAGGCTGTCCACGACAGGAAGAACACTCTGGCCGTGCAGCAGATTCTGACGGAACTGGTGGGCACCATCCTCGGCAGCGCCTTGAGGACGGGAATGCACTGATGGCGGTAACCGACAAGGAGCGCAAACTCGCGGCGACCCTGAGCGATCCCGTGTTGTGGGGGCAAGCCTACCTCTACAACCGGGATGGCTCAGGCCGCGACTACTGGCCGCACCAGGTGGAGGACCTGCGCTGCCCGGCCAAGAACATCATCCACCTCGACGGCCGGGACGTGGGCAAGTCCATCGTGCTCTCGACCGACGCGCTCCATTACGCCTTTACCACCCGAGGCGGCCAGGGCCTCATCGCGGCTCCGCACCAGGGGCACCTCGACACCATCATCGAGGAGATCGAGTTCCAGCTCGACACCAACCCGGATCTAATGAACAGCATCGCCCTGACCAAGTACGGCAAGCCAAAGATCCACCGCAAACCCTACTTCCGGCTGGAGTTCACCAACGGTTCGGTGCTCTATTTCCGCCCGGCCGGGGCTTATGGCGATGCCTTCCGGTCCCTGCACGTGGGCCGCGTCTGGGTCGATGAAGGAGCCTGGCTGACCGAACGGGCTTGGAAGGCGCTGCGCCAGTGTCTCAAGGCCGGGGGGACGCTACGCATCTACTCCACGCCCAACGGCCTGCGCGACACCACCTATTACCGGCTCACCTCGTCGGATCAGTTCCACGTGTTCCGCTGGCCGTCCTGGCTCAACCCTCTGTGGACCGAGGATCGCGAGTCCGAACTGCTGGAGTTCTACGGCGGCCGCGACAGCTCCGGCTGGCAGCACGAGGTGGCCGGTGAACACGGCAAGCCCTCCTACGGTGCCTTCAATGTCGAACAGTTCAACCTCTGTCGGCAGGATCTGCTGGAGTATCAGAAGATCGTCATCACCGATTCCGAGCTGCGCGATTGCGACACCGAGGAAGCGGCCCACGACCGGCTGGAGATGCTGCTCAACCTCACGCCCCGCAGCGGGCAGTTCTGGGTCGGAGGCGATCTGGGCTACACCAACGATCCTACCGAGATCGTCGTATTCCAGGAGATGGAGATCGGCGAGCGGACGCTGCTGAAGATGATCCTGCGCGTGCATCTCGAACACGTTTCCTATCCGCACATCGCCCAGATCATCGCGCTGATGGAGCGTTACTACACCCCGGCGGGCATCGGCGTGGACAACGGCGGCAACGGCCTGGCCGTGGTCCAGGAATTGCTCACCCTGGACAAGTACAAAGGGCTGGAACTGGAAGGCAGGCTCAAGGGATACGACTTCGGCGGTATGACCCGGCTGGCAGTCCGCGACGGCAAGGAGATCAAGAAGCGGACCAAGGAGCTGATGACCAGCCTCATCAACGGAGCATTACAGCGCAAGCAGGTCATTTTCCCCTCGGACGACCTGGAGGTGGAAGACCAATTCACCACCCACACCTACACCCTGCGGGACGGCAAGATCATCTATTCCAAGGGCAACGACCACATCATCGACGCGGTGCGCTGCGCCATGCTGATCCGTGAGGAAGGCAACCTCGACCCGGTCGGCGAAGAGGTGGTTTCGCTCAAGCCCGTGCTCACCAATCCGATCTTCATCTGACCGCATCCCCCGACGCTTTCCACCCCGCTCCGGTAAGTAACCGGCATCGAGCCGGGTTCGGCCCACACGGGCCGGATGTGCGGCTGTCATGGCCGAAACTACCGAGAGGATCACGTGGAAAGCACCGCTCATCAGGACGAACAACCCGAAAGCCTGGACACCACCGGCTTTGTCATCGCGCCGCTGGCCGCAGCGGCCGCGCTCGACTCGGCCGCCTTCAGCAAGGTCAACGCCGCCGAGGCTATTCCGGCCACCTGGGAAGAACGCGCCCGTAAGGCCTGGGAATACTACGTCGAGGAGCCGCTGGTGAAGAACTGCGTCAACTCCTGGCGCACCTTCGCCGTGGGTGACGAGATCAAGATCACCAGCGATGACGAGAACCTCAAGGAGCAGGCCCTGGAGGCCGCCTGGCGGTTGAACATCACGCAATTCATCAAGGACATGGTTCTTCAGCTCCTGGTGAAAGGCGACGCCATCGGCTTCAAGCGCTTCACCAAGTCCGGCCAGGACATCGAGGAGCTGGTCTGCGTCAACCCGGTTTCGGTCAAGGTCAAATACGCCCAGGGCGAACTGATCGAGGCTCGGCAATTTCCCGAGGACACCCCCGGCGGCGGGGAATCCATCCCGCTGCCCGTCGAACAGGTGGTCCACCTCAAATGGGACGCACCGGCCTTCTCGCCTCGGGGTAACTCCCTCGTGCTTCCCGCCTTTCAAGCCATCGAACTGCTGCGCGACTACCGCCGGGCCGAACAGGCCATCGCCAAGCGCTGGGCCACGCCATTCCGCCTGCTCAAGGTGGGCGGCGCGTTCGGCCAGAAGATGGTGATGCCGGACCAGCGGATGCTCGAACAGGTTCGCGACATGGTCAACAAGATGGACATGAAAAGCGGCCTGGTGGTCCCGTTCTACGTCAACGTCGAAACCCACGGCACCGACGGCCAGGTCCTCAATGTCGAGGACAAGGTCAAGGAGGTGAAGGAAGACATCGTGGTGGCCCTGGGTCTGTCACGCTCGCTGGTGACCGGCGACGGTCCGAATTTCGCCACCGCCTCGGTGAGCATGCAGAAGATGATGGTCATGATCCGCGAGATCAAACAGGCCGCACGCAAGCTCCTCGACTGGGTGTTCGACGACTGGATGGAACTGAACGGCCATGGCGACAAAAGCATCCAGTTCATCTTCAACGACCTCGACCCCAGCGACGCGGTCGATTTCAAGAAGCTCCTCATCGAACTCTACGACCGCAAGCTCATCAGCCGCTCCAGCCTTCAGCTCAAGATGGACCTGGACCCGGACATCGAGGCCGCCAACCGCGAGACCGAACGCAAGCAGATCGACCTGATGGACGAGAAGCAGGTGAAGCCGGTGGTGGATATGGTCGTCTCCGGCATCCTCAGCGTGCCTCGCGCTCGGAAGATGCTCGGGATTCCGGCCGAGGACGATGAACCCACGGCGGAGGCGTCATTGGTCTGGTCGGGCGACCTGGAGTCCACCGGCATTGCTGCCGTGTGCGACGAGTGCAGCCACTTCATTGCTGACACCAACCACTGCCGGGTCCACAACAGCGAGCGCACCTTCGACGCCCCGGCCTGTCGCTTCATCGACCGCCGGGAGCCCCGCTGATGCCGTCGGAACTCAGGCAGCGCATCCAGGCGGCCACACTGAAGAGTCTGACGGCCCGCAACCGCTACAACGACCAGGTCACGGCCCAGCTCACCCAGGCGCTGAAACAGGCCGAAGACGAGGTCGCCCGCGCCATCCTCCAGTACCGCTCCCTCGGCTCCCTGCCGGACAACAAGCTCGCTGCGCTCAAGGGGCTGGAAAAGCTCCAGCTCGAACTCGACGACACCATGAAACGGCTCAAGCGGGAGCAGACCCTGGTCTTTCGCAAGACAACCAAGGACTCCTTCAAGCTCGGCATCCAGCAGGGAATCGGCGAACTCTCCGACGCGGCGCTGCCGTTCTACGCCGACCTCAAACCCGAGGGCATCGACAAGTTGGCCACCAAGGTGTTCACCATCGTCGACACCAATGCCCTCGACTTCATGGCGCAGTACAACCTCACACTCGCCGGTGACGTCCACCGCGAACTCGCAGACGGCATCAAGCGCACCATCCTGAACGGCGTCGCCACGGGCAAGGGAGCCGACGACATCGTCCGGGACATGGGCAAGGTGATCATCGACAAGGACTCCTTTCGCCAGGCCGGAAGCCGGGTGTTCAGCAAGGCGCAGTACCGCATGGAGATGATCGCCCGCACCGAGGTCCTCCGCGCCCACAACATGGGCAGGCTCAAGTTCCACGAGCGGGTCGGCATCCAGAAACTGGAATGGCTGGCCATGGAGGATGAGCGCATGTGCCCGGTCTGCGGCGGCCTGGACGGCAAGACCTTTCCCATCGACAAGTTCCCCCAGCAACCCGCGCATCCGCACTGCCGCTGCACCAACATCGTGGCCTGGCCGATGACCGTCTGCGGCAGCGAGATGGCCGCCAAGGCCGCCGCCCAGGCATCGCAGGGGGACGCCTGCATTCTCCCGCCCCATGTGCTGGAAGGCATGGCCGATGCCCAGGCCAAGGAGAACGCCAAGCTCAAGAGCGCCTTTGAAACCGGCGACATCGCAGACCTCGGTTCGCTGACGGTCAAACAGCTCCAGACCCTGGCGAAACAGAACGGCGTGGCCATTGCCCGGACCAAGGCCGATTTCATCAAGCTGCTCGATCTGGCCGAACCGGGGATCGATCACGGTGACCTGGCCGGAGCGGCGCTCAGCGCCAAGCTCAAGGAACACAAGATCGGTCTGCTGCGGACCAAGGAAGAACTGGTCGAGCTGCTGGGACTGAAGCAGGCGGAACTCAAACAGGCCAAGCTGCTCGCCGCCCAGATGGCGAAGATCCCTCCCGCCGAGGGGCTGGAGGGCATGACCGCCCAGCAGCTCAAGGAGATGGCGAAGGAGAACGGCATCTCTCTCAATATGACCAAGCAGGAGACCATCGAGCTGCTGGATAAGCTGGAACCCGGCGTGGACCACACCGGCCTGATGGGCAAGGAACTCGCGGCGGCCAAACAGAAGCACGGCATCGGCATCCTCAAGAACAAGCAGCAGCTCGTCGAGGCGTTGCAGAAGAAGGCTGGTGCCGACATGGCCGAGTCGGTCAAGAAAAAGGCGGTCGACGAGGCCAAGCAGAAGCTGATCCTGAAACAGAAAACGGCCCTCGAAGACGCCGCCAAGGCCGTCGTCGTTCCCGACACGCCGACCGGTTACAAGGATTTTCTCGGCGCGATTGCCAAGGCGGAACAGGCGGTTTCCGGCGGCACCGATCTGCCCCAGGAGCTGCTCGCGGCCCACAGCAAGGAAATCGCCCTCAAGAAACAGCTCTTCCAGGATCAGGTCGGCAAGCTGAAATCGGCGGAACTCAAGACGCTCGCCAAGGAGACCAAGGTCCAGTATTGGCAGTGGGCCAACAAAGACGAGCTAACCACGCTCTTCACCGAGACCGACCCGGCGAAAATCAAGGCGGTTCAGGCCAGCATCGACACCAAGCACGCCGCCTGGGCCGAAAAGCATGGCGGCAAGAAGAAAACCGCTCCGGCCAAGCCCGCCACGCCGAAAAATGAGCCGTCTAAACCGGCTCCACAACCGAGCCCGGTCAAGCCACCCGAGCCCAAGATCGGCAAGAAAGGCGCGGAGTTCGCCACCGTCGATACCGCGTGGCAGCAGAAGGGTCTGCCTTCGAAGTTCAAGAAAACCGGCAAGGCCGTTGTCGGCGGCGCACACGAAAAGGAGTTCTGGACCGACGAGCACGGCGACAAATGGCTGTTCAAGCCCATTGGCCGCAAGGACGATGAGTTCATCGCCTTCGGAGAGGAAGCCGCCTACAAGATCGGCCGCCTGATCGACCCCCATTCCATCGAGGTGCGCACCATCCAATTAAACGGCCGCACCGGCTCCATTCAGAAATGGCGCACCGATCTGCGGGACGACTTCGATTTTCGCAACATCCTGCCCCAGGATCTGACCACCATCGAACTGGAGCAGATCCAGCGCGAGCATGTGGTCGACTGGCTGATCGCCAACCACGACGGACATTCCAAGCAGTTCGTCCGTGCCCGGGACGGTCGCGTCTACGGCATCGACAAAGGCCAGGCTTTCAAGTTTCTGGGCCAGGACAAGCTCTCGCTCGACTATCACCCCAACGGCGTCTGCGGCGAGGAAGAGCCGTTTTACAACAAGGTCTTCCGGGCGGCCAAGGAAGGGAAGGTACGGGTCGATCCGAACGCGACCCTTCGCTACATCCAGGAGGTCGAAAAGATCGCCGACGAGGATTACCTCGTTCTGTTGCGGCCCTACGCCGAGGGACGGTTCGCCAAGGACCCGGCCGGGCTGCGGCATTTCTACGACCTGGCCCTGGAGCGGAAACACAATCTCCGGCGGGACTTCGAGGGCTATTACGCCGATGTGCTGGGAGATCGGGGCTTCCGTTTCGACAAGCTGAGTGCCGCCACCGGCAAGAAAAAGCTGCTCTCCTCGACAGAGGAAGTCCTGGTCGAGGAGGCTCGCAAGCTCGGCTGGCAGGGCAAGACGCTGCCCTTCGACAGCGGCGACGTGGAGGACCAGAACGCGCTGATCTTTACCGAGAGCTTCAAGGGGAAGAAGCGCACCGTGGTCAAGATGAAGATCCGGCCGGACACCGACCGCCGCATCGACGAGGTGCTGCGCAGGTATGTACAGACGGCGGCCGGGGAAAAGGGACAACCGCTGGTCGAAGACAGCTTCTTTCCGACGATTCTGGACGCCGTCAAAAACGTCAACTTCCACGTGGGCGACGGCAAGTACAACCGGACCAAGATCGACAAGGCCCTGCGCCTGCGCAAGAAACTGGAGACCCTGCAAAAGAGCGCCGACCCCAAGGTCAAGGAGATGGCGGACCACTATCTGAAATGGGTCAAGGAGATCGAAGAATCCGTCGACTGGGATCGGGCTACCAACGGCGTTTTCGATCAGTATCTGCCCAAGCTCGACGCGCAGAAACCCAAGGAGAAACCGCCGTTCAAGGTGGAACGCGGCAAAGTGACCCACACCAAGCGCAGGATCGGGTCCGGCACCATCACCGTCGAGGCCGACGACATCGACAATCGGGCGCTGTTCAATCACAACTCCCGCATGCAGGACGGACACCAGTACACCGTCACCTTCGAGGACGGCACCCGGGTCCGCTATCGCCCCTGGTCGGACACCAACCTCTATGCCCAGCGCGGCGAGCTGGAAATGATCCTGGATGGCGACGCCACTCCCGGACGGGTCGAGGCGATGCTGGAAAAGCTCGAACAGCTCGGCATCGACACCCGGGTGGCCACGGCGGAAAACGCCGAGCAGATGTATCTCGAAAAGCTCGCCTACATCCGCAAGACCGACAAAAGCGCCGATTTCAAACGGCTGCAGAAATCCCTCGACGACCGCAACGCCACCACCACCGAGCGGGTCCAGGCCCTGCGCGGCTATTGGCAAAAGGAACTGGGCGTCCAGGACATCACCCAGCTTTCCGGGTACAACCCGCTGGGCGAATACCAGGCTGGCTTTCTGGACCGCGACGCCAAGGGCGGATACCGGCACCAGTTCCGGTTCGACATCACCGAGGAGGACCTGGAAAAACAGATGAAGGGCTATTCGCTGGTCCACGATCTGACCAACGGTGAGAGCATGTCCGGCTTCATCGACTTGATCATGGAGAACAACGGAGCCATGGTCAGCACGGTCGAGAAGATGCGCATGGGCGTGGCTCCGGGCGGAATGTCCCCGGTGGCCGACATGCAGACCGGTGGCGCGAGCTATTTCTTCACCCGAATCAAGAAGCAACCGGCCAGCGACGCCTCACCGGCCCTCTACTTCAAGAAACAGATGCTGCGGCGCATGGACGCCATCAGCTATGACCATGACGCCTACGGCAAGGTGATCGACGACTACGTGCAGCGCAACCGGGGAGCCAGCATCGATGATTGGAAGCGGTTCTCGCAGCGCCATGGCAACGAAACCATCTTCAAATACTCGGTGACGCTGCTGGACAACATCGAGTTCATCGTGGCCAGAAGCGACAACGAACGGCGGGAGATCATCCAGAGTTTCACCCGGCGTGGCATCAAGAAACTGCCCGACGGGCGCAAGGTGGAGGACATCGTCCATACCCCGCAAAGCTGGAGCAAACGCAAACAATGAACATGAAGGACTTTATCGAACAGGAGAAACGGCGGCTGCAGGAATCGCTGCACTGGTTCAACAGCCGGGGCAGCCGCATGACGGTCAGAGAATCCGGGGATCTCTTTCTGGACACCCTGGTGGACAGCTTCACCGTCACCCGGATCGCTCCCCATTTCGACGCCGCTGGAAACCATCTGCGCACCGATTTCTGGCTGTTGTGGAAGGCGCTCGGTTACGACGAGGGCTTCCAGCACGCCCACACCATCAAGGTGGTGGATGTCCGGGTCGAAGATACCCTGACGGACGAACATGACGACACGGAGGTCGAAGGCTGGCTGATTGTCGATATGACCGACGACCTGGGCCGCATTCACCATGTCGAAATGATCGAGCCGGTCTCGGAGCCCGAACTCGCGGCGGACTGGCAATGCTGGATCGCCTACCGCCAGAAAAACGCCGAAAGATTCCACCGGCTCGACGCCCAGCTTCTGACCGAGCATCTCCGGATCGCGGAGGACTGGTCATGAAACTGCGCTATATGATCGACTCGATAATGGCCGACCGGCAAGCCACCGTGCCGGAATACGTGCCCGTGGGCGTCTGGGTTCAGGGACCGGGTCCCGGTCTGGATGTGGAGATGTACTACCTCGACCGGGGACCGAACGGGCTTGCCGACCGCAAGGATGAGGCTGCCTGGGTGGTCAACCGTCTGGTCGAGGCCGGGGCCACCTCGCTTCCGGCGGATTTTCTCGAATACCACCGGCTGTCCCGCTCTCCCTACGACGGGGTCTTTTCCGAGATCACCGAGACCGACGAATACCCCTCCATCGACGCCTGCGGCAAGGTCGTTCTGGCCCGGCTGAATCCCGCCCGCTGAAATTCGCCGTCACCCTCCGACACATCGCCGACGCTTCCGGTAAGTAACCGCTGAACGCTCCCCGCAGGTCGCGGAGAGCACAGCAAACTGACCGGAGACGTTGATGGAACTGTTCGCCACAGACCTGGAAAGGCTGGCGTTTCTACTGGAGGCCGACGCGGCGCTGACTCTCGATCCCGACACGCTCGGGTCCGAGGCCGCCGAACAGTCCGCTCCTGAAGAGCTCCCTCCCGAGAAGCGCCCCAAGTACATCACCAACTACATCGGCAGTAAGCAGAAGCTCGTCGACTGGATCTGGAAGCATACCCCGGAAGGCGCTGGCACCGTGCTGGATGCCTTTTCGGGGTCTGCGGTCGTGGCCTACATGTACAAGACCAAGGGCCTCCAGGTCATCGCCAACGACCGGCTCCGCTACTGCCACCATGCCGCCAAGGCGATCATCGAGAACAACTCGGTTCGCCTGAGCGAGGACGAGATCGAGGCACTCCTGGCCGACAACGCCAAGGCGGGCAGCTTCGTTCAGGACAACTTCAAGGGCATCTTCTTCGCCAAGGGCGTCCATGCGCTGATCGACACCATCCGCGCCAACTGTGACAAGCTCTCCGGCTTCAAGAAAGACATCGCCCTGTTCGGCCTCGGCAAGACCTGCATGAGCGGCAAGGGTGGCTTCGGCCACTTCTCGTCGTCCACCGATTATGGCCGCCGCCAAGACACTCCCGACGAGTTCAAGGATCGCTTGCGCAAGAACCTGCAGCGCATCAACGCCCTGGTCTTCGACAACGACAAGGAGAACAAGGCATACCGGCAGGACATCAACGACCTGCTGCCGAAAGCCAAGGCGGATCTGGCCTACTTCGATCCGCCCTACGCCACCGAGTTTTCGACCACCAACTACGAGCGAGCCTACCACTTCGTGGAGGGGCTCATGACCTATTGGGAAGGGCTCGAAATCAAGGCCGACACCAAGGTCAAGTATTACGAGACCGACCACAAGACCGTCACCAAGGCCAACGCCAGCGAGTTCTTCCAGACTTTTCTCGGCAACGCCAAGCACATCCCGCACTGGCTGATCTCCTACCGCGATCACGCCTATCCCAACGAGCAGGAGATGAAGCGGATCATTGGCTCCTTCGGCAAACAGAGTCGAATGAAGTCCAAGGATCACCACTACGCCATCACCTCCAAGCACGGCGAGGCTTCCAACGCCAAGGAGCGTCTCTTCGTCTGCGCTCCCGGGGCCAAGGCCAGCGCCGAGCGGGAGGAAAAACCCGTTCCGATGGCCGCCGCCGCGAACTTCCACACCAGCATCCCCGTGGATATCCGGCTGGGCGAAGGCGAACGCCTCGCGACCGAGGCCATGGATGTCGGCTCGGCGGGCGACCCCCAGTTCAGTTTCGTGCTCTGCCGCACCGGCACCAACAAGAACGGCGACCACTTCACCGCCGAGGAGTTGTCCGGTCGGCATATGACGGCCGTGAACAAGAAGGTCGATCTGCAGCATTCGCAGGAGTTCAACGACATC
This sequence comes from Geobacteraceae bacterium, assembly GCA_034933285.1. Lineage (GTDB taxonomy): Bacteria > Desulfobacterota > Desulfuromonadia > Geobacterales > Geobacteraceae > RPRC01. The sequence goes on from JAYFNT010000003.1 coordinate 44,785, forward strand.
GTCGGCGGCATCGTCGCCGCCGACTACCTGGAGGACGACAACGGCGGCCGCGTGGAATGCGTCGGTGAGTTGTACGTCCACGACACCCCGGCCGCCCGGCTGGCTTACAAGCTGATGAAGCGCGGGATCATCTCCCAGGTCTCCATGGAGTGCGACTACCAGGAGGGCGAATGCTCGGTCTGCCACAAGCGCTTCCAGAACAAGGCCGACTACTGCACCCACCTGCGCAAATTCAAGGGCCGTGATTTCAACGGCCAACCCGTTTTCGAGATTCTGCACGGCGTCACTTTCACCGGACTGGGACTGCTCGACCGCAAAGGCGCGGACGAGAACGCCAGGATTCTGCAGGTGGCGTCCCTTCAGAGCCAGCCCGACCAATCCCAACCCGAAGGAGATTCCACGATGGAAGAGAAAACCAAACCTACCGATGAACCGGCCGTCGAAGCGGCCAAGAAGAAACCGGCCCAACAGGAAGGCGATCCTGCCCGCGTTTCCGACCTGGAAAAGGAAAACCGGCAGCTCAAGGCCCAGGTGGCCGAACTGCAGAAGCGCGTCCAGGAACTGGAAGCCGAACAAAAGGCGGCCGCCTGCCGCTCCCGCGCCAAGAAGCTGCTCACCCGGCTGGAAAAGCAGGGGCTCTCTTTCGCTTCCGAGGAGGACCGGGAAGTCGAGCTGAAACGCCTGGCCGAACTGTCCGACGAAGCCTTCGCCGCCACCGAGGCCGCTTACGAGCGCCTGCCCAAATCGGCAAAGGCGGACAAGGACAAGGAAGAGAAACCCGCCGACAGCGACCAGGGCGGCAAGCCCGCCGCCAAGGCATCGACGGAAACCCCGCTGCGCAGCGACGCCGGTGTCAGGCCCCACGATGTGGACGACCGCAAGGTGTCGCTCGAGGACCGTCTGCGCGACGGGTTCATGGCCGCTTACCGCAACCGTGTCGGCGAGGACTCTCCCGAACACTCGCAAATCAACGCATAAGGAGGAACACCATGTCATTCATCAATCCGTGTCACCGCAGCCTCGCCTATGGCGACGGCCACATCCAGGGCGACGGCCAGCTCGGCCAGGTGGTCCGCGTGGTCGGCGACGACCTGTTCGCCGTCAACACCGATCCCACCAAACGCTCCTTCGGCATCCTGATCAAGGATTACGCCGGTGGCGAAATGCCCGGCATCTACTGCGACGGCGGCGTTTACGAGACCGACGCCTTCGAAGGGACCGTCGTCGCCGGAGACGACCTGAAAGTTTCGGCGAGCGGTCGCCTGACCAACGGCGTCGCGGCCGGAGAGCACGTCGTCGCCCACGCCATTTCCGTACAGAGCGGCGTCCTCAAATTCCGCCTGCTCGTCTAACCCAAGGAGCCAACGCACATGAAAACCAATCAGTTGAAGATCCATTCCCAGGAATACATGGAAACCATGGCGCGGCTCATGAGCGAGGCTCTCGAGTCGCCCGAAGGCATGCGAGCTCTTGCCGCCGCCATCGCCGCGCCCATCGAACAGGAGATCAAGCGCAAGGAGATTTCCTCGCTGCTGCTCACCAAGCACACGCTGCCCAAGGGCGAACGCCCGGTCTACCAGAAGAAACCGACCGTCAAGGCCCACTGGATCAGCAAGGACGGCGACGCCCAGGAGCAGGAGGTGGGCAAAGACGAGGTCGAGTTCCCCACCAACCGCATCCACTCCAATCCGATGGTGGACGTGTCCGTCCTCAAGAACGGCAACATCGGCACGCTGATGGACATCCAGACCAGCGCCGCCGACGCCATCCGCAAGGAGATGGACCGCCGCACCATTTCGGTGCTCTCCTCGGCCATCCCGGCGACCAACACCATCGAGGTCACCGGCGACCTGCTCACCGAAGAGGCGCTGAACGAGGCCATCTCGATCATCGAGGACCTGGAGCTGTCGGTGAAGTACATCGTCATGCGCGGCCGCCGGTTCAACGACATGCGCGGCTGGAACCTCGATCCCCAGACCAAGCTCGAGCTGCGCCAGAAGGGTGTCATCAAGAACTACGGAACCGGCGGCATTCTGCTGACCGCCTCCATGCCGCTGGACGAGATCATCATCGTCCCGGATGAAGAGGTCGGAAAGATGCCGGTGCGCGAAAACCTGAAGACAGAGTCCATCGATCAGAAGACCCGCTTCAAGACCGGCTGGCTGGTGTGGTCCGAGATCGGTCAGGGCATTACTCGCCCCGACATCATGGCCAAGGTCAAACTGGTTCCGTAATCCGGGAGGTGATGTGACATGAATCGAATCAAGAACATCCGTCCCGGCGTTCTGGTGATCCCCGACGCCGGGTTGAAGCTCAAACCCGGTCAGGTGGTCGAGGTGGAACGCCTCACCAAGCAGATCCAGGCGGCTCTCAAGAACGGCCGCCTGGCCATGGCCGACAAACCGAAGCAGGAACCGCTCGCCCCTCCAGAGCCAGACCAGGACGCGGAACCGGTGGACCTGAGCAAGCTCTCCGCCACCGACGCGATTTCCAAGGTCAACGAGGAGGCCAATCCGGAGACCCTCAAAGGCTACATGGAAACCGAAAAACGCCGCACGGTGATCGACGCGCTCAAGAGCCGTCTGGAGGGCCTGCAAGGTGCTGCTGAGTGACCTGATCGCCGACCTGCGGCTCGACCTGTCCGATCCGGGCGCATCTCTCTTCGAGGACCAGACTCTGGAGAGATGCGTCCGGAAAGCCGTTTTCCGGGTCGGCCGTGACCTCGACCAATCGCTGACGATCACGGTCGGAGAGATCACCCCCGATCCCACCGGCGAGGTCCGCGAGCTCCTGGTGATCATGGCGCAGATCCACGCCTGCCAGGTCATGCGTTCGGCCACCGCCAACGCCTTCTCCTTTTCCAGCGGCGACAAGAGAGTGGACAAAACCGGACAGCCCGGCCACTGGGCCAAGCTCGAGGCCGATCTGCTCGCCGACTACCGGCAGCGGCTCACCGAGCTGCGTCCGGCCACCCAGCTCGATCAGGAAGCCTACATCCTGACCCCGAGCGGCCTTACGCCGGTCATCTACGAACAAGGGATCGATCTCGATGTTGTTGAATGACCGGGAACGCGCCGAAGCCGTGGCCGATGTCGCCCGGCTGATCCTCTCCTCGGGCCAGACCGCACGCATCCTGCGCGTGGTTCCCGGCGAGCGGCTCTACGGCACCGACGATGCCGAATACACGGAAATCTCCGTCATCCCCCTCGAACTGAACGAAACCCCGCCGGAGGAGCTGAGCGGCAAGATCGACGCGCTCGCCTGTGTCCTTCCGGATGCCGATGTCCGGGGTGAAGACCGCCTGGCCTCAGACAGGGAAACCTATCGCATACAGAGTGTGGAAGAAGAACACTTCTTCGGCACCGTCACTCACAAGAACCTGCAACTGGTGAAGCTCAATGGGCGTTAGGCGGACCGGTGACTGGGACAAGGCCCGCGCCAAGCTGACCACCGGCATGGGGCCACGTCTGGCCACGGCCCTGCGACAGACCACGATCCGCAACGCCCTTTTTCTGGTGCGCGAGATCCAGCGGGGGATTCGCTCCCAGGCCCCGGGCGGACAGGCCTTCGTGAAACTCGCCGAGAGCACCATCGAGCGCAAAGGCTCAAGCAAGGCGCTCATCGACACCGGCTTTCTCGTCAACGCCATCACCCAGAAGATCATGGCCGACAAGGCGTTCGTCGGCCTGTTGCGCGGCACCGTCAACAAGGACGGGGAAGACATGGTGAACATCGGTGCCGTCATGGAGTACGGGGCCACCATCAAACATCCGAACGGCGCGACCATCATCATCCCCGCCAGACCCTTTCTGCATCCGGTGATGGATAAGTACCGCGAGCAGATCCTCCAGAACTATCGCGAGGCGATCCGCTCCGCGCTTTGAGCCTCCGGCACATCGCCAGCGCTTCCGGTAATGCCATTTAATCCGCCGCCCATCGCCTGGTAAAACGCGGCAGTGTTGACCAGGCGTTTTGCCTGGCCTTCTGTCAGATCGAGTTTGGTTTGAAGCCGTTGCTGCTGTGCGATAAGCAGATCGTAATAGCTTACAGTTCCAAGCTTATACCGGCGCTGTGTCGAGTCTAGGGACTTCCCTGAAGCGGAATCAGCGGCAGAAAGAGCCTCCAGCCTTTTTGAATCATTCTCCAATGCCCTCAGTACATCAGCTACGTTGCGAAGAGCTTCCAGAACAACGGACTGGTAGTTTGCCGCAGCCGCATCGAAAGCGGCGAGAGCTGCTCTCTTTTCAGCGGGCAAGCCTGGATTGAACAGGGGTTGTGTCAGCTGCCCCACCAGACTCCAAACAGCAGAACCACCGCCGAACAACGCACCGGTCGTCAGTGCCTGCGATCCAAGATCGGCACTAAGGTTGAGTTGGGGATATAGTTTCGATATTGCGACCCCGTATTCTGCATTAGAGGCATGCAGCAACGCTTCAGCACCGAGAATATCCGGCCTTGCACGCACCAGTTCAGAGGGGATTAACAATGGCAACTCCGGCGGCAAGGTGAAATCCTCCAAGGTAAACGACGGCAACAAACTCTCTCCTGGAGCTTTACCCACAAGAACGGCCAAAAAATGTTCGTTTTGTTGAAGTTGATAACGTAACGGCGGCAGTTTGGCGCGCGTTTGCTCCAACTGTGTCTGCAGGGCTAACGCATCGTCCGGTTCTCCATGACCAAGACGAATGCGTTCCCGGGTTAGTTCGAGTTGGTTTTCCTGCGACTTCAAGATGTTTTCGATAATTTCAGTCTGCCTTTTCAGGCTTGCCTGAGTGATGGCCGTTGTGACGATATTTGCCACCAATGTCAAACGAGCACCTTCCAATTGAAACTGCTGATAATCGCTCCGGGCAGCCAGAGCTTCCAACGCCCTACGATTGCCCCCGGCCAGATCAAATGTATAGCGAACACCCACGCCAGCGTTGTAGAGACTGAATTCCCGTGCTTCTCCGGTTTGTCCTAATGTTCCAGGATTGAAGCGTTGGCGCTGGCCACCCAAGTTGCCCTCTAATTGTGGATAAAGCGTCGAACCAGCCCTCGCCGCGTAAAGTTCCTGAGCCTGACGCAAAGTAGCCTCTGCCGCCATCAGGGTTGGATTACGTTCCAGGGCCTCGCTGATGAGCATGTCTAGTTTGTCGGCACCCATCGCTCGCCACCAATGTTTTGTTAGTCGTTCTGCCTTAATAATGTTTTGTGGATCACCCAGCGTGGTGGGGGAGGAATTCAAACTTGTAGCCAGCGGGGTGGGAGTATAACCAATCACATCAGGGGGTGCCGGGCGCTGGAAGTCAGGCCCAACAGCACATCCTGTCAACGTCAGAAGACACATTCCTATCAGAGCATAATGAACAACCATATTATTATTTCCCATAAAAATGCTCCTTGAAGGTTTTTCTAAAACTCTGGTGACAAGCGAGACAACTTTTTTGGAGTGTTGCGAACTGTGCTATCACCCCTTTACCGTCTTTTCTCATGGCGATTTCTTCTAATTCCTTTGCGGCTTGATGTGTCTGCTTGTCAAAACTTTTGAAGTTGCTCACATTGGAACCTGCAAAACCTAAAATGCGCATCTTCTCTGCTATCGGCGGCTGTGGATGATTGGCAATCTGCGGCGCAGTTCCCGCCACCTGTTCCCAGTCCTCTCTGGAAATGGCATCAGTCACTATCTGCATGTTATTGCTCAATTCCTGCATGATATTTCTCAGCGAGAGCGCTTTGACTGCACTATCGTTCTCTTCGGCCCACGTTGCAGAACTGATTGCGGTTAAAATAGTCATGAGCACAACCAATGCGACTCGTTTAAGCCAGACGTCTTTTGTCATTTTGAATACCTTTCTGTATTGATCTCATTCGAAACCACGTCCTTCGCCTTCTTCTTCATAGGTTACCCCGTCACGGATGTGATATATGCGTTTGAAGGTGGGAATGATTTTTTCATCGTGGGTGACGACAATAATGGCGGTCTCGAATTTTTTGGCCATATCGTTCAAGATCCGGATTACGGCCAGGGCGCGCTCACTATCAAGCGGAGCGGTCGGTTCATCGGCCAGTATTACCGGGGGACGATTCACCAAGCCACGTGCAATAGCCACTCGTTGCTGTTCTCCACCAGAGAGTTGAGATGGCATGGCCTTGGCGCGATGCTCCACATCAAGCGCTTTAAACAATCCTATTGCCCGTTTACGCGCCTCGGCATTTGGCATTCCCGCCAGCATGGGCAGAAGGGCTACGTTGTCGGTGACATCGAGGAAAGGAATCAGATAAGGTGCTTGGAATACAAAGCCTATCCGGTCCCGCCGCAAGGCACGAAGATCTTTGACCTTCCAGCCGTCATCATAAATGACGTCATCTCCGAGTATCATTTTTCCGGCGGTCGGCTCGATCACCGCTCCCAAACATTTAAGGAGCGTGGTTTTGCCAGATCCAGAAGGACCTATCAGTCCAACGACCTCGCCCGGCGCAACGTGCATGTCGACGGTCTTTAGGGCATCAACGGCGGTATCGCCACTTCCATAACGTTTTTTTAACCCCTGGATACGAATACCTTTAGCAGTCATGTCAGCCCCCTATGGCTTCGGCCGGATCGACTCTGAGCGCGGCACGAATAGCGATAATGCTCGACAGTACGCAGATCATAACCACGGCGATAAAACCCATAACGGAGTCGAGTGGTTGCAGCAGCACATATTTGGGAAAGATTGGCGCCATCAATAACGTTGCCGAAATCTTACCCACCACAAAGCCGATCAAACCTAAAGCGATGGACTGTTGCATGATCAAACCGACAATGGTGCGATTTTTAGTGCCGATCAGTTTCAAGACAGCAATTTCACGAATTTTTCCGAGTGTCAGGGTGTAGATGATGAAGGCCACAATGGCGGAGCTGACAATCGAAAGGATCACCAGAAACATGAAGATCTGTCTGGCGGAGGTAGCGATCAGCTTACCAACCAAAATCTCCTCCATCTGGCTGCGGGTATAGACGGTTAAGCGCTTCCAGCGGCGGATCGACTCAGCGACTTCTTCCGGGGCATGGCCCGGTTCAACCCGCACCAAAACCGCATTGACGTAGGGGTTGGTGCTTTGCGAGGCAATAACCGCATCGAGCAGGCCTGGCACTCCGGGCCGGTTGAAAGCAGGGTTCTCGGCCGTGCGTCGACGCTGCTCTCGGATGGCGTCATTATCCTTGAGAAACTGTGCTTCCTGGGCGTCTTTAAGAGGAATGAACACCATTGGGTCGCCATTGGAAGAGACCATCCTTCTGGTCAGGCCGACTATGGTGTAGTGATTGCGGCGGATCTGGATACGGTCGCCAAGTTTAAATCCGGAAGCGATGTCGGCGACGGCCTCGTAATGGCTCCGAGTAATCTGGCGACCCGCGACTAGATATGGCGGCCACCCGGGTGTCCCAGGTTCTCCAGGAGTGACGCCAGTAACCATGGCACGTACGTCACCATCTTGTTTTCCCACCTGCATGGTGAGATAAGTGATGTTTGCCGCCCGCTCCACCCCCGGCATGCCTCGAATCCCGCGCCAGATATCATCGTAGAGACTTGATGACTCAGCGTAGGGACCAAGAGTGTCCTTCTGTACCACCCAGAGATCAGCACCGCTATTGTCGAGCAACACTTTGGCATCATCCACCATGCCACGATAAATCCCTGCCATAGACAGTGTGATGCCGATGAGTAGCCCAAGACCCATACCGGTGAAGACGAACTTACCCCAGGAGTGCATGATGTCGCGTCCTGCCAAGCTGATCATTGCGTCACCCCCGGAATATGGTCAACGACGTGAATCCGGCTACGCTCATTCAGGGCGTTTTCGCTGTAGGCCACTACTTGGTCACCAACCTTGAGCCCTTCTCGTATTTGAACACGACCCTCCAAATCGGCAATCCCCAGTGAAACTGCTGTAAAGCGAAGATCGCCATTAGTGACCTGCCACACGCCCAGTCTGCTGTCCTTATGATGGATAGCGGCATTTGGGACAACCGGTGTTGCCGCAAGCGTCGGTAAGGTAATCGTGATTTCGGCCAGTTCGCCGATAGGTGGCAGCGGATCAGGAATTTGATCGAAGACAACCTTGGCCAGTGTTTCTTCCGTTACTGCGTCTGCCAGGGGTTCGACTCTCAGTACACGTCCAGCCTGCAGCTCACCTGCCTGAGAACGTAATGTGATCTGGGCTGATAAGCCTGCGGCGAGACCTCGCGCACGAATTTGATCGAAGCGGACATTGACCCACAGTGTGCTCGGGTCGATCAGCTCTACGACAGCCTGACCTGCGACCACGGTGGTTCCCGGGTCGGCATCACGCGAAACGACCAAGCCGTCAACTGGCGCAACCAGAGACAAATTGCTGCGCTGCGCCTCTAATGCCTCTCGTTCTGCACGTACACGAGATAGTTCCTCTCGCGCCGCAGTCAGCCCTGCTTTCGCAACCAAGAGGTCTTGTTGTTTAGTGGCTACCACTTCCTCACTGGTGGACCGCGCTTTAAGTAACTGCTCGTAACGTAAAGCCTGTGTCTGCGCATAATCCTTACGCGCCTGCGCTTCGTTTAACTGAGCGTTTGCACGTTTCAGCGTGGCATCTTGAGCCCTTATACGTTCATCAAGATCGACCGGGTCCATTTCGCCAAGCACTTGCCCAGCCTTGACACGCTCACCTACGTGTACGTCCAAACGTTTGACTCGCCCCGCAAACGTTGGGCCAATTTTGTAGGTGTAACGAGCCTCAATGGTTCCGATGCCGAATAGTTTCGGTGAGATGCTCTTGTTCTCGACGGTGGCTAATACAACGGATACCGGTGCAAGCGGCCCCGAACGCAAGGCCACATAGACAAAAAGCGCAAGCAGAGGAAAAAGTACAGCTATCAGCGCCAAAGTACGTTTTTGGAAGGGCAATTTTTTCATGATGCACTCCTGATGCCCCGTTGATAGATGGCAAAAACTTTCGGTGCATTGCGACGCATATGGCTAACATCTCCAGCTATCAACGATTGCATGACCAATCCTTGAATAGTCCCGATGAAGAGAGTGGCCGCAGCCTCGTTATCAAGCTTTCCATCAAGCTCACCGCAGGTCTTTCCTTGTTCAAACAAACGATTGAGGCGCTCCCCATAACGGCGGATGAGCGTTTGCGCCATCCGCTTGGGCGCGGTTTCTTCAGATCGTTGCAATTCACCAAACAACATACGGGGAATACCAGGGTGCTCTGTTATAAAGTCCACATGCGCCATAAACATGCTTTCGAGTGCGGCAAGAGGAGAGGGCTCTGCATGAACTGCTTTTTCAATGCGGGACATTAATCGTTCGGCCACCCATTCCATAACAGCTTGTAAGATGGCATCCTTGTTTGGGAAATGACGAAAAAGTGCACCCTGGGTCAGTCCCATGCGTTTGGCTATGGCAGCCGTGGTAATCTCGCTCGGGTTCTGTTCACCAGCCAACTCGACCACCGCCTCTACCGTCACTGCCCGTCGTTCCTCAGCCGGAAGATGTTTGTTTGATGAGTTCATATAAGCCTCCATGAAAGTGAGTAATTGATTACTATCTTTATTCCTTGTACGGGATTTGTCAACCAGTTTTTTTGAAAAACTGTTGATGCTGAAGAAAGAGCCCCTCTGCAGTACCCTCCGCTTTGAGCCTCCGACACATCGCCAGCGCTTCCGGTAAGTAACCAGGCAGAAAACGGAGGCGTCCTTTGAGCACGATACAGACCGTCACAGAAACACTGATCCGCCTGGCCAAGCAGGTCATCCACCCGGACACCGTGCTGGTGTTCCCGGATGACCTGTTCGAGGTCCAGCGCACCCCCAGCGTCATCCTCCAGGGGCCGAAGCTGACAGAAGACCGTTTCCGCCGCAGCCAAAGCCGCCTGTTCGAGAAGAATGTCGCGGAGCTGAGTTTCGAGGAGTGCCGGTTTCCCCGGCTCTATCACCTCGATTTCGACCTGGTGGTAACCGTGGATCGGGAGGCCGAACTGCTCGGTTTTCACGAGTCGGTATCACGGTTCCTTCAGCTTTACCCGGAGATCGCCATCACCGACCAGGGCAGCCTGAACCTCACCGAGCTGGTTCCTCTGGGCGGTCTGGCCCGGGTGAACCTCTCCAACCTCCGGCAGAGCTCCGGACGCATCCGCATCGAATCCTGCCCGGTGTACGACGGCGACCTGCGCGACGGTCGGCTGATCCGGGACCGGACCTTCCAGTTTCACGGCGACGTGACAGAGCAACGAACCATTCAACCGTAAAGGAGAACAACCGTGATCGAGATCAGAAACCTGCAGTTCCAACCCCTGACGTTCAACCTCTCCGGCCAGGGAACCCTCCACCTCGGGCCGCGAGAACGCAAGAGCATCGCCCGCAAGGACCTCTCCGCCGAGATCAAGACCGCCGGAAAACGCGGCCTGGTGCGCATCACCGACCTGACCGGCGGCGCGGAACCGGAGCCGGGAAAGCCCACGGCGACCGAGGACGCCGGAACCGATGAGGCCAAGACCACCAGCAAGCGGAGGAAATAACCATGCCGACCTATCTATCGCCCGGGATTTACACCCGGGAAACGGACTTCAGTTTCTATGTGAAGCAGATCTCGACCTCGTCGGCCGCCATGGTCGGGGTGGCCGAGAAAGGCCCGATCAACAAGCCCGTGCTGGTGACGAGCTGGGAGCAGTTCATCAACCGTTTCGGCTCTTACATCAATGAGAGCTATCTGGCCTACGCCGCCCGGGCGTTTTTCGACAACGGCGGCTCGGTCCTCTACGTCACCCGCATCGCCCATCTCACCGACCCCACCGACCGGGACACCCTGACGGCGCTCAAATCTTTCATCGTGCTGCAGAACCGGGAGGCGACGCCCGCCGACGCCCTGCGGATCGAAGCCGTGAACGAAGGCGTCTGGGGGGACCGACTCTCCGTCTCCATCGAGGATGGCTCTCTCGATCCGGCCAACCATTTCAACCTGGTGGTCCGGCATAAAGGCGATGTGGTCGAGGTGTTCAAGGATCTGAGCATGGACGAGACGCTGCCCAACCATGTGGAGCTGGCGATCAACGACCGCTCGGATTTCATCCTGGTCCAGGATCTGGCCGCAGCAACGGGAACGCCCGGCGACCGTCCGGCATTGGGCGTTTTCACGCTCAGCGGCGGCGACAATGGGCTGACAGATCTGGCCGATGCGGACTTCATCGGCGATCCCTCGCAGCATACCGGCCTCTATGGCTTTGACGAGATCGACGCCCTGAACCTGCTGATGGTCCCCGGCGTCACCACGGTGCCGGTGATCAACGCCGGAATCGCCTATGCCGAGGGGCGCAAGGATCTGCTGTTCATCGCCGACACGCCCATGCACCTGGAGCCGCTCGAAGCGGTAGATTTCCGCAAGGGACAAGGGATGTACAGCCACGCGGCCTTCAACTCCTCCTACGCGGCGCTCTACTACCCCTGGCTGGAGATCAGCGATCCGGTCAACTCGCGCAAGAAGCTGGTGCCGCCCTGCGGCGCGGTGGCAGGCTGCATCGCCCGCAGCGACCAGAAGACCAACGTCTGGAACGCGCCCGCCGGTATCGACCGTGGCCGCATCTTCAACACGCTCTCCCTGGCCTACAAGACCAGCCGTGGCGAGCGCGATGTGCTCTATCCGGAAGGGATCAACGTCATCGCCGTGTTCCCCGACACCGGCATCAACATCTGGGGCCAGAAGACACTGCAGAGCCAGCCCTCGGCCGTGGACCGTATCAACGTCCGCCGCCTGATGATGTACATGGAGGAAGCCATCTCGGAATCCTCCCGCTTCGTGGTGTTCGAGCCGAACCATCCCCAGACCTGGCGTGCCCTCGGTCGCCTGATCAACCCCTTCCTGCAGGACATCAAGGACAAGGGCGGCCTCTACGACTTCGCCTTCCAGTGCGACGAGGAGACCAACACCCCGGCGGTCATCGACCGCAACGAAATGGTGGCCCGCGTGTTCGTCAAGCCGACCAAGACGGCGGAGTTCATCGAGCTGAACTTCATCCTGACCAGCACCGGCGCGGACTTCAAAGAAATCATCTAACGGGAGAACACGGCTATGAGAAGCGGAAATATGCCCAAGAGCCTTTATCAGAACTGGCAGTTCGCCATCGAGGTAAACGGCTTCGATGTGGCCCTGTTCCACAAGGGACAGGAGCCCAAAACCGAATTCGAGGAAGTGGCCTTTGCCCCGGCCGGTTCGATGTTCGACCAGAAGGTGGCGGGGCGGGTCAAGTTCGAGGACATCACCCTCGAGAAAGGCAACCTGCAGGACGGCTCCGACGAGGCGGCCCGCGAATGGATCAAGAAACAGGTGGACGTGAACGCCGTCACCGGAGGTCTTCCGGCCGACTACATGCGCGACATCGACGTTGTCCGCTACGACCGCACCGGCAACGAGACCCGCCGCTGGACCCTGCACGGGGCCTGGGTGAAGGCGCTCGAATACGACGAGCTCGAGGGCGGCAACACCGAGAACACCATCGAGAAGCTCACCATCTGCTTCCAATACTGGACCTAAACCGGAGGATCGACCATGTACAGCTTTGAACTGCCAAGCGGCACTGAACTCGAGCTCCGGGAAATGACCGGGGCCGAGGAAGAACTGCTCACCAACCAGCGCCTGATCCGCTCCGGAGAGGCGATCAACCAGGTGCTCCGCAACTGTTTCGTCCGGCTGGGCGAGAAGAACGATCCTGATCTTTCCGAGGTGATGAACCTGCTCTCGGGTGACCGGCTGTTCGCCCTGGTCCGCCTGCGCCAGATTTCCCTCGGTGACGAGGTTGAACTGGAGCTGAGCTGCCCGAACAGCGCCTGCCGCATGACCAACTTCGTGACCGTCAATCTCGAGGATCTCAAGGTCACCCCCTACGGCGAGGAGCGCGAGTTCGTCTTCAAGCTGCCCGGCTCGAAGAAAGCCGTCCGCTTCGGATATCTCGACGGCCACAAGGAAAAGCGCCTGGCCAGCCTGCGCGAGCCCAATATCAGTTCGGCCATGCTCATCCGCATCCTCGACATCGACGGCAAGGCTCCCTCCAAGAAGAGCCTGGCGGAAATGTCGATGCGCGACCGCAACGCGCTGCGGCAGGAGATGTCGCGGGTCGACGCGGGAATCGACACCTCGGTCGAAACCGAATGCGATGGCTGCGGCACCAAGATCCGCACCCGTCTGGAGGCAGAACCGGCTTTTTTGTTCCCCGGAGTTCGCTTGTAAGCGACGCATTTTTTCTCGCTTACGGCGGACTGCACTGGAGCTGGTCGGAAACCCGCTCGCTGCCGCTCAGGGTCCGGCGTCAGTTCGTCGAGGCCCTCGAGCGGCAACTTGATTTTGAACGTGAGCAAACGGAACGGCGATAGATGAACGGCGATCTCGGACTGGGCATAGTGGTATCGATGAAGGATGCGTTCTCGCAGAACGCGCAGCGCATCCGTGGCTCCATGATGGACCTCGATTCCACCGTGGCGGATGCCAGCGAGCGGATGACCCGCAACCTGGACCGCATCCAGCAAGGCACCATGATGCTGGGGGCGGGACTGGCCCTGATGGCAGTGCCCGCCGCCCTGGTCGCCTCCACCGCCGCGACCCAGAAGGCCCTGGGAGAGCTGGCGTCCTTGGGCGTGCAGGACCTCCGGGCTATCGAGGACGCCGCCGAATCCTTCACCAACCAGTGGTCCGGTGCCGACAAGGCCGCCTTCATCACCGCCACCTATGACGTGAAATCGGCCCTGTCCAACCTCAGCGATGAGGCGGTGGGCGTCTTCACCTCCATGGCCGCCATGACCGCCAAGGCGACCAAGGCCACCACCCAGGAGATGGTCGGCACCTTCACCACGGCCTACGGGATCTTCAAGCCCATCATGGCCGACATGAACGACATGGAATGGGCGACTGCCTTTTCCGGAGCCATGGCGCAGACCGTGGCCTCGTTCAAGACCAACGGCACCCAGATGGCCGACGCCATCAAGAACATCGGCGCAGTGGCGGCCGCGAGCAACATTCCGCTGAACGAGCAGCTCGCCGTGCTCGGCCAGCTCCAGACCACCATGCCCGGCTCCGAGGCGGGCACGCTGTACAAGGCATTCATCATGAAGGCAGCCGAAGCCGGTGACGAGCTTGGCCTATCCTTCACCGACACCAGTGGCCGTCTCAAGGGCGTGGTTCCCATCCTGCAGGAGATCAAGCGCCAGTTCCCCGATCTCTCCAACGCCGCCGCCCAGGTGAAGCTGAAGAAGGCCTTCGGCTCCGACGAGGCGGTCAAGTTCCTGCTGCAAATGTCGGCGGGCATGGAGAGCCTCGAAAGCAATATCCAGTCGGTGGGCCGGGCCATGAAGACCGGCACGGCGGTCACCGAACAGATGGCCGACGCCATGAACCAGGACATCGGAGCCCGATTCCTGCTCCTGCGCCAGCAGGTGGCCAACCTCAGCGAAATTCTGGGACGCACTCTGCTGCCGGTGGTCACGCCGGTGATCAACGGAGTCTCCCGCTTCATTCTGTTTCTGCAACGCATGGCCAAATCGATGCCGGGCGTGACCCGGGTGGTCCTGGGGCTGTCCATGGCCCTCGGCACCATTCTGGTCGTGGCCGGAGCCGTCACCGCCGCCGTGGGCATGGTGGGACTCATGCTGCCCGCCATCAAGGCCGGGTTCGTGGCCATCAGCGCCGCGCTCGCCGGAGTGGGTTCGGCGGTCGCGACCTATTTTCTGCCTGTTACCGCGATCATCGCAGGCGTGATCCTTTCGGTGTATCTGCTCAAACGCGCCTGGGAAACCAACTTCGGCGGCATTCAGGAGATCATCACCGGGGCCTGGAACAAGGTCTCGCTGGTGTTCCGGGGAATCAGAGAGCTGGTGGGTTCGCTCAGCGGCGGCGTCGGGCAGATGTCGGCTGAACTGGCCCAGAAGCTCGAATCCGCCGGAATGCTGGGCTTCGTGGTCACCGTCTTCAAGGCCTATTACCGCGTTCGCGAGGCCCTGGCCGGATTGTGGGGCGCGTTCTCCCATGCCTTTGGTCGCATCCGCGCCATCCTCGAACCGACCGTCCGCGCACTGATGAGCGCCTACGCGGCGCTGGCCAGCGCGGTCTTTTCAGTGGTGGAGATCTTCGGCGTGGCGGCCAGCGCCACCGACGGGTCGTCCTGGCGCACCTTCGGCACGGTTATCGGCACCGTCGCCGGTGTGCTTCTGCAGGGGCTGGCGTTCGCCCTGAAGATCGTGGCCTGGAACCTGTCGCTCATTGTCCGAGCCCTGGCGGTGGTGGCGCGCAGCGTGGTCTGGGTCGGCAAGGTCATCGTCGGGTCTCTGGTCGGAGCGGCCAAGTTCATCTACAAGTTCCTGTTGCCCGTGCGCATGATCGGCGAGGCCTTCATGGCCGCCGGGAAGATCATCTATTCCGTCTGGCAGGTGCTGACCGGTGACATTTCCCTGCTGGACGGTCTCAAGGCCATTGGCGGCGCGGTCTACGATTTTCTCGCCACCCCGTTCCGCTGGGCGCGGGATGTGGTGGTCGGTGTCTGGAATTTCATTTCCGGCATCTTCACCTCCATCGGCAGCCTGGTGGCCGATGCCGCTGGACAGATCGGCCAGGCGATTCTGAATCTGCCGATCATCAGCACCCTGCGGGATATGTTTGCCACCGTGCGCTCCTTCTTCGCCGGGGATACCACCTTTTTCGAGGCGGGTAAGAAGCTACTGATCACCCTGGGCGAAGGGATCTGGTCGGCGGTGACCTATCCCTTCACCATGCTCAAGAACGCCCTCGGCAAGCTTCGCAATCTGCTGCCTTTCTCCGACGCCCGCGAGGGACCGCTCGCCAGCCTGGCCGCCTCCGGCTCCGCGCTGCTCAAGACCCTCGCCGATGGCATGAGCCTTACCCAGACGCTGCCCGCGAAAGTGTTCGGCTTCGCCGCTCACGGGATTCTCTCGGCCGCTGCGGGAGCCTGGCAGCAGGTCAAAACGGCGGGCGGAAACCTCATGGACGCCGCCTCGGCTCCTTTCCGGATGGCCGGAAAACTCTGGGATGGGTTGACCTCCGGCGCACAAACCGTCGCTGCCAAGGCCGGTGCCATCTTCGGCGGTCTCAAACAATCCCTGTTTGGCAACACGCCCGAGCTGGCGATCAAGCCGCCCCAGGTCAATGCCTGGGACGCGCTGGCCACGGGAGCCGTCAATCTCCGCGACCGGATCGTTGCCACGCTGTCTGCCGTCCCCGGGGCTGTGGGCCGAATCTTTGCCAGTGCCGGTACCGAAGGGCAATCCCTCTGGCAAAGGCTTTCCAGCGGCGCGAGCGCGGGCATTCAGGCGATCAAGGATCGCAGCGCCGGGATTGCCAACGGTTTGCTCTCCTCCGTTCGCGCCATGCAGGGAGTCCAGACCCCGATTCCGCAGGCGGCCGAGCAGAAGCAACCGCTCGGAGCTGCGCCGCCCGCCGAATCGATTGGGCAACGCATCATAGAAAGCGTGCTCAGTCTCGTTCCGCGTCTGGACGAACGTCTGGTGCCCAAGGCCCTGAGCGCCATGCTGATGCTCCAGCCGGTCATGGCCACGGCCGCGCCACCCCCGCAACCGATGAACGGCACAGTGCAGACCGTCGCGGCGGCCGTCGAGCCGGTAAGTAAGAGCTACATCCAGCCGTTTGCGGTGGAACCGGCACCGGAAATCGGAAGTGCCTCTCCGGCTCCGGCCGGGATTGAATGGCCCAAGACGGCCGCGCCGACTCCGATAGCGAAGCCCCTGCAATCCGGACCCGCCGAGACGGTGCCTTCCGAACGGTTGATTGCTCCGGCCCGCACCGCTCCCGCGATACCCCTGCGGGGAGAGGACGCCGGTCCGGGTCTGCGCGAGCTGCTGGAATCGCTGCTCTCGCGCCTCGATGGCCTGGCCGACCGCCCGGTGGAACTGAGCGTGACCACCAACATCGATGGCCGGAAGGTGGCCGAGGCCGTCTACAAGGATCTGCGGGAGCGGAAGATCAGAAACTACGAAACACTTTGAGAGGACCGATGAAACGCATCTTTGTCTGCAGCCCGTTCGCGGGTGACATAGCCCGAAACGTGAAGGTCGCCGAGGCGCTTTGCCGACGGGTAATGAGAAACGGTCACGCGCCGTTCGCGCCGCATCTGCTGTATCCAACCTTTACCGACGACAGCGTTCCCGAGCAGCGGGAGACTGGCATCGCCTGCGGCCTGGCCTACATGGAATGTTGCGACGAGGTGTGGGCGTTCACCGGCAACGGCATTTCCAGCGGCATGCGGCGGGAACTCGACCGGGCCGGACAACTGGGCAAGCCGATCCTCGAGATCGCCGAGGTGTAAGCAATGGCCTGGGATCAACAGCCCATCAGGGGATATCTGGTGGACGCCGACACGGGGGAGCGGCTCGAATTCCAGTACAACCCCAACTCCATCAGCGACGAGAAGTCGACCGACTACGCGACGATCAAGATCCCCGGTATGAGCCACCCGCGCTACCAGTACGTCGCCGGGGAACCGCGCCGGATCGCCTTCAAGGTCGAGCTGTTCAAGGGGCCGGTCAAACAGAAGGTCGACTGGCTCCGCTCGCTGCAATATCCGGAACACGCCGGAACCATGCTCAAGAACGCGCCGCACCGCGTACTGCTGATTTTCGGCGATCTCTACCCGGGCGTGACCTGCATCGTCCGTCAGGTGAAGGCGCGGTTCTTCGGCCTGTTCGACCGGGACAACCTGCTGCCGCAACGGGCCGAGGTGGACATCGTCCTCGAGGAATACGTGGACCGTTCCATCAACTGGTCGGAGGTGCGCTCATGATTGGCCGCGATTCCCGCTACGCCCGCTGCGTTCTCTACCGGGACAGCGACGGCACCTCACTCGGCATGCGCCAGCGGATCGACACTACTCCGAGATATGACGACCGCCTGCACACCGTGGTCGAGGGCGACCGTCTGGATCTGCTCGCGCACCGCTATCTGGGTGACGCCCGGCTCTGGTGGATCATCTGCGACTACAACGACATCTTTTTCCCGTTGGCGCTCGAGCCCGGCCTGGCGCTGCGCATTCCCTCCCGCGAACACGTCCAGATGCGCCTGCTCGACTGAAGCGTCCGACACCTCGCCATGCCTTCCGGTAAGTAAGCAGGGAACTGCGAACCACCGGAGAGACGCATGGATCTGGATACCTTCAAACCGACATTTCTGATTCAGATCGAGGGGCAAGACCTCTCGAAGGACATCACCCAGGAGATCACCTCGTTCGTTTTCACCGACAACGAGGAGGAGTTGGATGTCCTCGAACTGTCGGTGACCGACCGCAACCTGCAGTTCGTCGACGATCCGCTTTTCCAGGAAGGCAACGAGATCGTGGCCCGCTTCGGCTACGTGGGGAATCTCTCCCCGCGCAAGAAGGCGGTCATCAAGGACATCGATTACGATTTTCCGGAAAACGGTGATCCGACCATCCGCATCAAGGCCTACGACAAGGGCTTCAAACTGGCGGGCAAGGAAAACCAGAAGGTCTGGCAGAAACCCGCTCCCGGCATCCTCTATTCGGAAATCGCCGAACAAGTCGCCGCCGCCAACGGCCTCACGCCGGTGGTCACGGCCACCAAGGGGACCCATCTCCGCGTCACCCAGAGCAACATTTCGGACGCCCAGTTCCTCAAGGAGCTGGCGGAAAAGGCCCGCGACCGCGATGGCGACGGCGTGAGCGGCTATGTCTTCTACATCCAGGACGACGAACTCCATTTCCATCCTCGCGAGCTTGACCAGACGCCGCTTCTGACCCTCGAATATTTCACCGACACCAACGGCCTGTTGCGCTCGTTCCGCCCCAGCACCCAATCCCAGGGAGCCAAGGGCGCGGGTGTCGAGACCAAGACGGTCGGCGTCGACCCGCGCAAGAAGGACGTGGTCGAGCACAAGGCCAACAACGCCACCACGCCCGAGCGGACGGCCCTGGGCAAGCAGACCTATCTGGTCGAGGGTAACACCGGCGAAGGCAGCTTCAAGGAACAGGAGACGGGGCAGATCGTGCCCAGCTTCGACCGTTCCGAAGGCTTTCACGAAGAGCCGCGCCAGGAGCCCGCCCAGGACAACGCCGAAGGCAAATTCCGCGAGGCCGAGCTGCGCCAGGTCGAGGCGGATGCGGCCACCATCGGTATTCCCCAGCTACGCGCCAAGAAAAACGTCGAGATCAAGGGCGTGGGACGGAAGTTTTCCGGCATCTATTACTGCCACTCGGTGCGCCACAGCATCAGCGGCGCAGGCTATCTCTGCGAACTCAAACTCAAGAAGAACGCCCTCGGCAAGGGAGCGGGCGACAAGTCCGCCGAGTCCCAGGGCAAACCCAACGACAAGGAGGCCCCGCCTACGCCGCAAAACGAGCCGCCAGCCATGGTGACCATCGACGCGGATTCCGGCGCGGTCACACAAGGAGGCGGCAATGGGTGATCTCAGCAAGAATTTCAACCGTTCGGAATTCGCCTGCAAAGGCACGAACTGCTGCGGCCATTCGGCTGCGGTCCATCCCGACCTGGTCGACGCCCTGCAGACGCTGCGCGACCGCATCGGCAAACCGCTGTCCATCACCAGCGGCTTCCGTTGCAACCGGCACAACAAGGCGGTGGGTGGCGCGGAACAGAGTTTTCACACGCTGGGCATGGCAGCCGACGTGAGCTGTCCCGCAGGCGTTTCGCCCGAGGAACTGGCGGTCATCGCCGAGGAGATTCCACTCTTCCGCGAAGGCGGCATCGGCGTCTATGCCTCCTGGGTCCATCTCGACGTGCGTCAGTCGGGCAAGGCGAGGTGGCGGTCATGAGCGCCGAAGCCAAGACCCTGTTTTCTGGCACCGCGCTGGGTCTCTCCGGGCCGCTTCGGGTGGAGATCCTGCCCAATGGAATGACCGCAAGGCTGACCCAGCCGTTCCGTGTCCGCACCGGCGCTGGCCGCATCATCGAAGTGCCCGCCGGGTTCGAGACCGACTTCGCCTCGGTGCCGCGCCTGTTCTGGCGCGTGGTGCCGCCCTGGGGCCGATATTCCCCGGCGGCAGTCGTTCACGACTATCTCTACCACACCGGCAAGGTCTCGCGGCTTGCGGCCGACCGCGTCTTTCTCGAACTGATGGCGGCCTTGGGCGTGCCCCCGTGGAAACGCCAGCTCATGTATTGGGCGGTTCGCCTGGGCGGCTGGCTAGCCTGGAACGCCAGTCGAAAGCGGGAGGCGGAGCATGCTTGAAACCCGCGACCGTCAATCCGAAGAACGCTACCGCAACCGCTGGTACGGCAAGTACCGGGCCTTCGTGCGCGACAACAACGACCCCGAACGCCTCGGCCGGGTCCGCCTGGAAATCCCCGCCGTGCTCGGCAGCGGGCGGGAGAACTGGTCCGAATGGGCCGCGCCCTGTTTTCCCTACGGCGGCAACGACGACACCGGCATGTTCCTGGTCCCCGAGGAAGGAGCCTCGGTCTGGGCAGAGTTCGAGGGAGGCGTCGTCCAGCATCCGATCTGGACCGGGTTCTGGCTGGCCAAGAGCAATCCCGGTGAGCAGCCCGAGGAATCAAAGCGCACCTGCGCGAATGCCTTCTGTCATGACTGTGAGGACAAGGTTGAGCATCAGGCCAACCGGCACGACGATCTCGAACACAAGAAGTACCACGGCCATCCACCGTATTACTGCCCGCGCCTGAAGGTCCTGCTCAAGACCGAAACCGGCCACACCATTCTTGCCGATGATCGCGACGGCGACGAGCTGCTGCGGATCATCGACCGCGCCGGGCAGATCCTCACCATGGAAGGGAAGGTGAAGCCCGAGATACAGAGCGGCAACGCCCTGCGCCGAGGTACGAAGGACGCCGAGAAAGGCGACCAGCTCGACATCGCCTCGCAGATCGTCGGCTCCCGCGCCCGCATCCAGCTCACCGACCTCTGCCGCCAGCAGGTGATCCTCGAAGCCTGGCAGGACAAGGAGAAGGTCCACATCCTCTCGTGCGACAAGGGCCGCTCCCGCTGGCAGAAGATCCTTATCGATACCACCAAGGGTCGGGAGAAGGTTCACATCTGGGGACTCAACGGCACCCAGGAAATCCTGGTCGATTCCACCGCCGCCGCCGAACAGATCCGGCTCACCGACAAGGCCGGTCAGGTGGTGCGCATGAACGCCGCGCCCGGCCAGGAGAGCATCAGCGCCACCGACAAGTCCGGCAGCCTCGTGTTCATGGATGGGGTGGCCGGAAACATCATCATTCGCTCGACGAACACTGTCTTGATCAACACCTGAAGGAAGCATCGCATGGGAGAAAGAACAACAACGCCCTCCGGACTCTCGGCCAGCGAGGAATTGCTGGCCCGGACCTTCGAGCATTGGCGGGAGGAATTCCGCAGCATCCTCGAAAACCACCGCCGGGAAATCCAGGATCGCCTCGAGAAGATCGAGCGCGAAATCGAGAAGAAATCGGACAAGGAAAACGTCGAGGTGCTGGTCCGCTCGATCTATTCCGATCTGCACCGGCACGCCGAGGAGATCGACCGGCTGCACGCCCGGGTCGGCTCCAAGATGGGGACCGAGACCATGTGGAAGATCGTCGGCCTGGTGCTGACCATCGGCAGCACCATCGGCGGACTCATCGGCTTTCTGATCCATCTGTTGCTGAAAGTGAACCCATGAGCTCCCAGGCTCGACTTGGCGACATCAGCAGTCACGGCGGCGTCATCATCACCGGGGCGAGCCGGACGCTGGACAACGGCATGCCGGTGGCCCGCATGGGGGATCTGCACGTCTGTCCCATCCCTGGGCATGGCGTGACGCCCATTGTGACCGGCAGCTTCGACACCATCACCGAAGGATTGCCCAACGCCCGCATCGGCGACATCACCGCCTGCGGAGCCATCATCGTCACTGGCAGTCCCGACACCATCGACAACTGAGGGGGACGCGATGAACAATCTCGAACAGCCGCAGGAACCGCACTACTGGGATGTTTTCCCGAAACTGATCCGGGTCTCGCGATCCCCATTCGTCCAGCGCATTCCGCTCTCGATCCGGGGTCTGCCCGAAGCGCCGGTGTTCGAATCGTCCAATCCCGACGTGGCCAGTGTCGATGAAGACGGCAATGTCGAATGCGGCTTCGTTCCCGGAGCGGCCCTGATTCTGGTTTGGGATTCGCCCGAGCGGCTCAGCCTGCGGCACGTTCAGGTCGAGGTCTATGGCGGCGTCTCCGCACCGGTGGAGGTCCCTTCATGACGGATGCCCCGGCAGCCTTCAGCCACTGGGAGGTACAGCCTCGCTCCATCCGCCTCTCCGCTGGCGAGTTCGAGCAACGGATTCCGCTCTCCCTGCGCGGCGACGTGGACGCTCCGGTCTTTGCCTCCAGCAATCCGGAGGTCGCGGAGATCGGGCCGGACGGTGTCATTCGCTGCGGCTGGACCATCGGCAACGCCGTGCTCATGGTCTGGCGATCCTCGGACCGGGACAGTCTCCGCCATGTTCTGGTGGAGGTCCGCGATCCGTCCTGGTTCGCCGACCACCCGGACTTTGCCAGCGGAGCCACGGTCTTCCTCAGCGGCATGGTGGTCAACGCCCTCAATACCAGCGGTGTCGGAAACGCGCTGATCGAATTCCGCCGCTCGGAAACCGGCCCGGCGGCGTACCAGACCTTCGCCAAGGCCTATGGCGGGTTCGAGCTGTCCGTACCCGAGGGGTTCTATTACGTGGAGGTCACCGCGCCGGGATACATCGCCTGGCATGGCTGGGTGAATGCCGACCCCAACACCTCCGGCGACATCCAGATCGTTCTCTCGCCCGAGCTCGACGGCCAGGTCGCCCGCATCGTGTTGCAGTGGGGCCTGAATCCCCGGGACCTCGATTCCCATCTCACCGGACCGACGCCATCCGGCGGCAGGTTCCATGTGTTCTATTCCCACACCATCGAAAACGAGGCGGCGGAATTGGACGTGGACGACACCAGTTCCTACGGGCCGGAGACCATCACCATTCATCGGCTCATCCCCGGCGTCTACCGCTACGCGGTCCACGACTACACCAACCGCAACGCCAATCCGAGCACCGGCCTGGCGCAGTCCGGAGCATCGGTGAAGGTGTTCTTGAGCGATGGCCGTGAGCAGACCTTCAACGTTCCCAACGCCCCCGGCACGGTCTGGACCGTGTTCGAAATCGACGGCGCGACCGGAACAGTCACGGCGGTCAACGCCATGAGCTATCAATCCCAACCCGCCAATGTCGGCATTTAATGGAGGTTGTCGATGATTTCCGAAGAACCCGCCGACTTGCAGGCCACCATCGAACAGACCGATTCCGGCGAACAGCAGTATGTACTGCGGGTGCTCTGCGATCACCTGTTTGGCATCCGTGAGGAGCTTTCCGGCATCCGCACGTTGCTGGAGGCCGGTCACGCTGCCTCGGAGGCGATGCGCGGCCAGGCCCAAGCCTATCTGGAGGCCCAGCAGGCCAAGACCCAGGAGTATCTGGATCAGATACAGGTCGAGCCGGAGCCCGATTTCTATCCCTTCGTCGAACTACCTGCGGGCACCGAACCCCGGGATCTGCCGGACGGCAACCGGCTCTTCACCTTGCCCGACGGCATGATCCTGCGGACCACTGACGATCAGCGAATCTGCGTCATCGACGCAGGGGAACAGCAGGTCGTCACTCCCGGACCCGGCACGGCCATCGAGGTCGCCCCGGGACGCCTTTACACCCTGGTCGAGTCCTATCTGAGCGCGACCCAGGAGGCAGCCGGTATCAGCGGACTGCCCGCCGGGACAGTGCCGACCGCCATGGGCGCGGATCGCTTCGCGGTGGATCTGCTCGAGGGCATCCGTCTCGACGTCGATCACCGGGAGCGGTTCATCACCCTGATCAACCCGGCCGGACCTATCGACATCATCGGCATCGGCCGCATCGAGGGCATCGGCGAAACCATCGCTGTCCGTCTGCTCTCCGGCGGAGCCAAGGGATTCCAGTGCGGCCAGTCCGGCCACGGCGGGCTGATCGAGGCGGACGGAACCATTCACCTGGGGCTCAAGAGCGGCCTGGATCTGGTGATCCGGTTCCAGGGAGAAGCCATCGACGACGACACTTCGGAAAATGGCTGCTCGGGACAGTGCGGCATCGACTGCGAGGAGCGTACCTGATGAGCTATGACTTTCTCGGCAAGGGAGTGCGCTACCCGTTCCGGTTTCAGTCGGTATCCGGCGGCACCCAGATCTCGACCGCCACCTCGCGGGAGCACGAGCACATCCGCGAAAGCATCCTGCAGATCCTCGGCACCCGGATCGGCGAACGGTTCATGAATCCGGAGTTTGGCTCCAGGCTGAAGGATCTGGTGTTCGAACAGAACGACGAGGTGCTCAAGGGCCTGCTGCGCCATTACGTGATCGACGCCATCAAGCGCTGGGAAAAGCGGGTGATCATCACGGAGGTGCGCTTCGACGACCGGCCGCTGAACATCGACGGCAACCTGCTGCTGGTACATATCGCCTACCGGGTGATCCAGAGCCAGGTGGACGGCAACCTGGTCTATCCCTTCTACAGAGAAGACCCGAACAATCCCGCGCCCAGCTATCCCCAGCCGGAACCACCGCCGGAACCCGAGCCGGAACCACCGCCGGTGCGCAGCGTGCACCTGTCGCCGGACGTGCGCTCACTGTTCAATCTGCTCTGGTTCGACGCGGCCGAGATGAGTCCCGATCCGGACGATTCCTTCATCTGGCCAGCCGGGGAATACGAAGTCGCCTACATCGAGGGAGCCTTTCAGGACCGTAACGGCAAGTGGATCGTCAGCGATCCGGGTGACAACCACGGCCATTACCTGACATTCGAGGGAGCGCCAGAAACCGAAGCGCCCCAGGCCGAGCACGCCCTCTATCTGGCCGCGAGCGGTCTGGGCTTCGACACCCAGAGTCAGGCGGAAGACAACGCCGCTGGCACCGTTCACCGGATCACCACCCTGGAGCCGGGCCGCATCGGTCTGTTCTATTTCGAGGGCAAAAAGGAATCCCACTACCTCAACAACACCTCCGGGCAGCCCAATCCCGTCTGGCAATTGCGCGGCCCGCTCTGAGGCATCCCGCCTCCGACACATCCAGGCCCCTTCCGGTAAGTAACCGGCGTGGCGAGAGCATCAGGCGCTCTCGCATAACCGCCGAAAACCGGAGAGACCATGGGCCGCGCAAGCATCGGATACATCAACAAGGATTACGAATCGATTCGCCAGGAGCTGCTGGCGAAGATCCCGCAGCTCACCGACCGCTGGACCGATTTCAACCACTCCGATCTTGGCGTCGTCCTGCTCGATCTGTTCTGCGGCGTGGGCGACATGCTGGCCTACTACCTGGACGCCCAGGCGGCGGAGGCCTTTCTGCCCACGGCCCGCCAGCGCCAGAACGTCATCAACCTCTGCAAGCTCATCGGCTACCGGCTGGACTCGCCGGTGGCCTCCACCACCACGCTGCGTTTTCGGCTCTCCGCCCCCCTCGGCAAGGATCTGACCATTCCGGCGGGAACGGCCTGCCGCGCCTTGCTGAATGACGGCGAGGCGGATTTCGAGACGGTCGAGGACGGTCTGATCCCGCGAGGCGTGCTCTCGGTGGACATCCCGGCCCGTCAAGGCGTGCGTCGCACCGAGACCTTCACTTCCACGGGGCTGCCATTCCAGCGCATCCGCCTGACCGGCGACGTCATCGCCCAGGGCACCATCACCGTTACGGTGGGGGACGACGCCTGGAGCGAGGTCGATCATTTCCAGGACAGCCTGGCCGACAGCCGTCATTTCATGGCCGACCTGGACGCCCTCGACATCTCTACCCTGATTTTCGGCGACGGGCAAAGCGGCGCTGTACCCACTCAGGGAAGTGCCATCACCGTCAGCTATCTGCAGACCATCGGAGACCAGGGCAATCTCGGCCCGAACCGGATCACCCAACTGCTGAGCCCGGTCTACCTCGACGGCGGCCAGGTTTCCCTGACCGTCACCAACCCGGTTCCCGCCACCGGCGGCGCTTCGCGGGAAGCCCTTGAACACGCCCGCCGACAGGCACCGGCGGAGCTGCGCAGTCTCTGGAAGGCCGTCACCCTGGAGGATTACCAGGCGCTCGCCGAAGGTTACCCCGGCGTCGCCAAGGCCAAGGTGCTCGACACCAATGCCTGTCAGAACATCCGCTATTACAACGTCCAACTGGCCATCGCCCCCAATGGCGGCGGCATGCCCTCGGCGCTGCTCAAGCGGGATCTCGCGGAGTTTCTCGAACGCCGCAAGGTCATCACGGTCGAGATCAACCTGTTTGACCCGATCTACCGCCCCGTTTCCATCGACGCCGAGGTCTACGTCTGGCCCGGTGAACCGCTGGAAAATGTGCGCAGCCGCATCGAAGCCGCTCTCTCCGATTTCTTTTCCTTCGACCAAGTCTCCTTCGGCCAGACCATTCACTTCTCCGACCTGGTGGCCCTGATCGACGGCGTGCGCGGGGTCAGTCACATGCACCTCTACGCGCCCCAGCAGGATATCGAGCTGCGCCACGGTGAAATCCCGGTTCTCGGCACCGTCAACCTCGATCTGCGGAGGGCCGGTTGATGTCGGATTGGTTCAAGGACAATCTGCTCGGCCTGCTGCCGCCGCTTTACGAGCACAACGACGAGGCCGGTGACCTGCGCACCTTTCTGAGCCTTCCCGCCGGAACGCTCGACGAACTCAAGCAGGCAATCGATGACTTCCCGACCATCTTCGATGTGGATCACTGCGACGAACGCTTTCTGCCGCTGTTGGCGAGACTGGTCGGTCTCGAGGTGGACGGCACCTGTTCGCCGGACTGCCAGCGTCGCCGCGTGCGGGAGGCGGTCGAAATCTATCGCCGCAAGGGCACCATCCCGGCCATCGAACGCGACTTTGACGCGCTCGGTTGGCAGGGAGAACTGCAGGAGACCTTCCGCTCGGCGCTGCGTCTCAATGCCCGCTCCAGACTCAGCAAAGCCAAGCTGCCCGGGCTGGTGTTCAGCCTCGGCGTGTTTCGCGTGCTGTGTCTCAACCAGACCGAGGGGCTGCGCGACGCCCTGGTGTTTCACCACCCGGCGGGTACGCGCTGTTTCTGGCTCCAGTTTCTCCTGGAATGGATCGAAGGCGGCGCGATGCTCGACTTCGGGCATGCCAACGCCGTGCGCCGGATCGTGCTGGCGTTTCTCGATGAAACCTTCGTCCTTGGCCGTTCCTCGCTCGGTTCCTGCCGTCACCTGACCAACAAGCAGAGGGCCTGGGATCTGCTGCAGCTCACCAGCACCACGGAGATTATCCCGGAGATCGACCGGGCCGCCGTGAAGGTCTCCCGTTTTCACGGCCGCCAGAACCGGATGCGCCTGAACCACAAGGCCCTCAACGACTGGCGGCTGCCGTACACCCGTGTCGGCGAGGATCGGGTTTCCTTCTGCACGCCCATCTATACCGGCCGCGATTTCGAAGGGGATGTGCTGGAAAGCGGCTTCGGGCTGGGTGAGAGCCATCTCAACCGCAAGCCGCTGACCCATGGCGAGACCGCGCTGCGCTACTGCTTCCGGCAGAAGGATTTCTTTTTCGACACGCAGGCGGAACCGGTCGAACGGGCGGAGGCCAAGTACGACCTGCGCCTGCCCTTGGAATCCCGGCACCGCCTCTGCTTCCAGCTTGGCCGCGCCCGGCTCAACGCTGGTCTCGATCTCACAGCCAACCAGGGCGGCATCAGCAATCTGCTGCTCGCCTCCACCGCTGGCTGCGACGCGGACGTCACCTTGGCCGTCGACCGGATCGACCGATGGCGGCGGAGAGGGTCTGTGTTCCGGCTCAACGCGAACACCCTGAACACCCGGTATCTGAGCAATGCGAATCTGACCGGCGAACGGGCCTCGCTTGAAGTCTACGTGGACACGGGCTCTCTCCAGCGCCATCGAATCGAGACCATGAAGCTGGGCGCGAGCCCGCTCAATACCACCGGCCTTCGCCTTTCCGTGGATCGGACCCGCCCCATGCGCGTCAGCCGCATGCGCCTCAACCAGGCCGGATTCCGCTGGTCGCGGCCTTCCTACCGCTGGCTGTTCCGTCAGCAGGATCTGCACGCGCCGACGCAGGCCGGGTTCGAGGCCGCCACCAACAACTATCGCGCCACCCAGTGGCCCACCTGAAGGAGAACCCATGGCGATACATCTCTATCTTGACGAAGCGCTGACCCAGCAGATTTCCGAGGGGGATTTCAGCCGCCCCGAGGCCGAGAGCTACAACGGCACCGACGGCGACATCAAGGATCGGCAGCTCTACGTCGCCAACGAGCAGACGAGCCTCGCCTCGGCCATAGACGCGGCGCAGACCTCCATCGCCCTGGCCGAACCGCGCTTTGCCGACGGCGAACTCATCATCATCGACGGCGAGCAGATGCTCATCGAAAGCGGCGGCGGCACCGCCAATCTCACCGTGCAGCGGGGCGTGGGCAACACCGCTTCGACCGCGCACGACGCCGGGACGACCGTCTATTCCGGCTACGACTACACCGGGCTGGTGCTCGATCCCATCGACGAAACCGGCACCGACGAATCGGTCTGGTACCGCCTGGCCCTGACCCAGGCGGAACTCGACACCGCCACCCAGGGCGCACCGCTCAACCTCGGTGACAAGGCTTTCCTGCAGACGCTGTCCTTCTGGCGGCGCTGCACCGTGCTCCCGGGCACCCCGGTGCAAAACAAACTCGACATCAAACTGCGCCTGACCGGCACGGAAAACCCGATTCTCTAAAGGCGCATAGATGGCTGACATCACGGTTGACATCGACATTTCCGCGAAGGTGACCCGGCCTTGGGCAAGGGACCTGGACACCCGTCAGGTGCTCCTGGGCTCAATCCTGGTGGATACGGATACAGCCAGCCGGGCGGTTTGCGCTTTTGAAGCTGACATGGATGCGGCCTGCCGTATCCATCAATCCGTCGAAGTGCTGGCGCGGACGCAGGCTGTCGTCCTCTCCGAAATCACCAAGCTGCTCGCCACCGGCCAGGCCATCCACAACCGCCTGAACCAGAGCGCTGACCTGTGGCTCGTCGTCCATGGCCGCCTGGGCGTCGATACCGACGCGGCGGTGCGGGTGACGCGCCCCTGGCTGCGGAGCATCGACACCAGCGTCCGGACATCCGGCGCACACATCAGCCGATCCGACACCGTTCAGCGCATCGCGATCCCGGCCGGGCTGCTGGCAGACACGCGCCAGATCATGTTCGCGGTGCTCATCGATCAAGACCACGAAATTCAGACCTAAAGGAGAACAGCAATGGCACTGGGACTCATCGTCAAAACCGGCCGGATACTGACGGCCAAACTCCTCCTCGGCCAGGCCGTGGACGGCATCACCCACTGCGCCATCGGCGACGGGGATGCCAGCTTTACCGACCCGCAGAATCCGCCCGCGCCGGACATCGGCCAGACCGGGCTCAGAAACGAACGCGCCCGCAAGCGCTACTACAAGCGGACATTCCTCAAGGAGGACGCCGAAGGGGCGCTGTTGGTCAACGGCGTGCGCTACCTCGAAACCGGCGAGGAGACCAACACCATCGGTGTCTTCTTCCGCTTTGACGAGGCGGAGGCCAACGGCATCACCATCCGCGAATACGGCTTCTTCGGCGGCGACGTGCAGTACGTGGAAAGCGTCACCGGGGATCTCGCCATGGGCGGCGTGTTCCATCAGGACACCAACCCGACCGGCGAGGTGCTGCACCCGGGCTACCTGTACGAGGTGAAGAACATTCCCGACTTCAACAAGATTTCCGACACCCGCGTGGAGCTGGTCGGGATCATCAAGATCTAACTGGAGGATTCAAACATGAGCATCTCACGCGAGACATTCGATTCGACCAAGAACTACAAGCGCATCCGCTACCATCAGGATCGCGACCTGCTGGATTCCGAACTCAACGAGCAACAGGACATCATCAACCTGGAGCGGCGCAAGATCGCCGACATCCTGTTCAAGGAAGGCTCCATCATCATGGGCCTCGAGGTCGGCGCGGCCGCCAACGTCCTGACCCTGGCCCCGGGCGTGGTCTACATCGACGGCCATCTGGAACAGGTGAGCGGCGCGACCCTGACCTACGATCCGGCCACCACCAGCGGGGCCGATTACGTCTATGTGGAGCTGCTGAAGTACAACTACGGCTACACCCAGGACCCAACCTTGATCAATCCGGCCACGGGCGAGCCCACCGCAGAGCGGGAAAAATGGGTTCTGTCTCTCAAGGCGACGGACACCAGCGGCCAGACGCTGCCCAACAACGTGGCCGAGCGCCGGGTGATCCCGATCTACAAGTTCGACCGTGAGAGCGGCGATGTCACGCCCACGGTGCAGGAGAAATCCAACCTCTACCTGCGGGATCTGCTGGGCACGCTGCCGGGCAGCCGGATCACCGTCTCCTCGATCACCGAGGACCAGCTCTCCTTCGCCGCCGCCGAGGGGCTCAACTCCCTGATTCAGAACCTGGCCGAGCGCACCTTCGACCAGGCCGGTAGCTATCTGGTGCGGGGCTTCGACACCTTCATCGGCGGTGTCGACGACGACAGCGTGGAGGCGATCACCAACGCCGGACGCGCCTACATCCAGGGTTTCCGGCATCAGCGCGATCTGCCCACCTCGACTCTGGTGCCCAAATCCATCGCCACCAAGTCGGTGCGCGGCGAGCAGAAGACCTTCGACATCAACAAGCGCCGCTATCCGGTCAACTCCACGCCGCTCAAGGAGACGACCCAGGTGGAAGCCATCGTCGAGATCACCCGCAACGTCACTCGGGGCTCGGTGGGCGGCGGCGAAGACCTGCTCGATCCCAATCCCGTGGTGGACATCCTCGAGGTCAGCCAGGGTGCGACCATCTTCCAGGAGGGCGTGGACTGGCAGCAGTCGGGCAACCATGTCGACTGGCTCGGCTCCGGAAACGAACCGGCCATCGGCACCACCTACACGGTGCGCTGGACCTACACCAAGCAGATGGTCAAGGGTACCGACTACGTGGACAGCGGCTGGTTCGGACAGGCCAACCATCCGGTTGCCGGAAACTACTTCTATCTGGTGACCGCCTACAACGCCACCGGCGAGACGGGCTTCAACGCCACTGCGGTCGTTGCCCGGGCCACCGCCGCCGGGGAGATGAACAAGCTCTCCTGGTTGCCGGTCAGCGGCGCGACCGGCTATCGCGTCTACCGGGCCGCCACCAACGGCGCACGCACCGACTACAAGCGACTGATGGAACTGGGCAGCGAGGCGCTCTCCTACGTCGACGACGGCGTCGAGGAGATCGGCACCGTTTCTCCTCCGGCCACCAACACGGCCGGGCTCACCATGTCGCCGGTGCAGCTCGAGCTGGGCAACCTCAACGTGATCAACTTCGGGCGCGGCAGCCTCGGCGACCAGCCGGTGAACGGCTCCAACTGCAGCCTGGACTACGACTATTACCTCGGCCGCCGCGACATCGTTTACGCCACCACCACCGAGATCAAGCGGCTGGAAGGGGCTCCGGCGGATTTTCCGAAGCTGCCCATCGTGCCGGAAAACGCCCTGGGGCTGTGCAGCATCGACTGCCCGCCCAACTCCACCGACATGGAGATCCGTAACTTCGGCCTGACTCGCATCACCATGGACCAGATCCACGACATCATCCAGGACGTCGAGGACCTGAAGTACAACGACGCCCAGTACCAGATGAACAATGAGCTGCAGAACCGGGACGCCCAGACCAAGAAAGGTATCTACTCGGACGACTTCTCGAACACCGCCCAGTCGGACATCTACCACGCCGAATGGGACGCCAGGGTCAACGAGATCGCCCGATTCGTCGCGCCGGACCGCATTCCGCACTCCACCGTGCTTTCGGTCGATCAGGCGGGCAGCAACGCCAGCTTCTTCGGCAGTCTGGCGCTGCTACCCGGCAACGAGACCGTGCTCGTTGAACAGAACGACTGGTCCGAGGAGCGCAACATCAACCCCTACGCCGTGTTCGACAAGCCCCCGGCCATGCTGCAGATCACGCCCAACCTCGGGCGGCGCGGCCAGACCGGTATCGCCGTCACCGGCATCAACTTCACCCCGAGCAAGTCCGGCATCGTGCTGCGCTGCGATGGCCAGGTGATGGCCAGCAACCTGATCAGCGACGAGGCCGGTCGGGTCAGCGCCTCCTTCACCATTCCGACCAACGCCCGCAACGGCAACCGCATCGTGGAGATGGCCGACGGCGTCTACTCGGCCCGGGCCAGCCTGCAGATCAACGATCCGCTGGTCATCACCCGCATCGAGCGCATCATCGAGAACCGCATCATTCGCGTACCCGTGGTTCAGGTGGTCTGGCGCACCCAGACCATCTTCGTGCCCCGTGACCCGCTGGCCCAGACCTTCAGCTTCACCCAGAACCAGGTGATCTCCAGCATCGGACTGCAGTTCACCGCCAGGGACCCGAGCATTCCGGTCACGGTGCAGATTCGCGGCGTCACAACCGGTCTGCCCAACGGCGTGGTGTTCGCCGAGAAGGTGCTGGCCCCGAACGAGATCAGCCTGAGCGGCGAGACCCGCATTCGCTTCGACGACCCGTTCTACGCCGAGGCCAACACCAGCTATTCCGTGGTACTGCTGACCAATAGCACCAACTACAAGGTGCGCACCGCCACTCTCGGCAAGATGGGTCGCTGGGGCATCATCACCAGGCAGACCTATATGGAAGGCGTGCTGCTGGAGAGCTCCAACGCCGAGACCTGGACGCCGCTCAACGGCTCCGACCTGGCGATGAAGATCTACGGCTACAACTTCCTGTCCGAGGGGATGATCCGCTTCCAGCCGATCACCGGCGTGCAGTTCTCCGACATCAACCTCGACGAATACTCGGCCATCCCCCAGGGCACCGGCCTCGACTGGGAATACTCCACCGACGGCGGCGTGACCTGGGACGCCATGGTTCCCGCCGAGGAGGAACGGCTGCCCAACCTCGCCACCCGGGTTCAGATCCGCGTGCGCCTGAGTAGCTCGCTTTCCAACGACACCCCGGCCATCAACTTCCGCGACGTCAATCTGGTGGGCTACCTCAACAAGACCACCGGGGCCTACCTGACCCGCGAGAACGAGCTGACCCAGGGAGTGGAATCGACCAAGGCCTATGTGCAGATGCAGATCCCCAGCGGCACCACCCTGCAATGGTTCGCCAGCAACGACGGCGGCCTGACCTGGGAGGCGATGACCATCCAGGACACCCGGCCCATCGACGAGAACTGGACCGAGTACACCCTGGTGCGCACCTTCACCGACAACACCGGCAACAAGGTCCGCTACAAGGCCGAGATGACCGGCACGCCGCTGATCTACCCGCGCATCCATTCGCTGGGCGCGACCCTGAGCTAAGGAGGCACGGCCATGATCGTTCGACGCAAAGGCGGCCTGACCGAGTTCATCCCCACGCCGCAGGAGAAGCGCGACGGCCTGATCCGCGACCACGCCCTGGGCCTGCTGGAGAATCTGCACCAGCGCCTGGCGCGGCTGGAACGGGCATCAAAGCTCCCGGCCGCAGAAGCGGAGGCCTTCACGGCGCTGCTGGCGCGGATGCGGGCCGACGAGTCGCGCAACCTCGAGCTGCACGCCAGCCTGATCACCTCTGACACCGCCTCCGGCTGACCGGCTCACTGCCACCGCCAACCCAGAAACCCCGGATACGGCCAGCCCGTTCCGGGGTTTCTGCCGTCTGTGCGCCGCCCAATCCGGCCAAGTTTGCAAGTCATTGAAAATAAACGTGTTAAATGTCGGCTTTGGCTGTTCTTCTACTTGATTTGTGTCTGGAAAGAAGCATTCATTCATGGTGTAAGCAGAGGCTAAAAGCCTTGCCAGACAACGACTTAGAAGCGCCATGAACGACGGAGGCACGCATGAACCTGAAAGAGATCCACTACGGGATCGAGATCGAGACCGTAAAACGCACCCGGGAACAGATCGCCTGGGCCATCCACTCGGTGGTGGGCGGCACGGTCCGCCATGTCGGTATCCCCAGCAGCTATGACCCCTGGGAGGTCGAGGACCTGCGCGGCCGCGTCTGGAAGGTGGTGGGGGACGCCTCCCTGACCAGCGTCCCGGCCCATCTGCGGGCCGAGGTGGTCAGCCCGGTGCTCGGCTACGACGACATCCCGCAACTGCAGGAGGTGGTCCGGGCCATCCGCCGCGCCGGGGGGAAGATCAACAGCCAGTGCGGCATCCACATCCATATCGACGCCGCGCCCTTCGACGGCAGGCACCTGGGTAACCTGGCCAAGATCATCTACAAGCAGGAGCCGCTGATCCTCCACGCCCTCGGCATCAGCCGCGACCGGCTCAACCGCTACACGCGGCCGGTCAGCGACGAGCTGATCCAGCGCATCGAACAGCATCGCCCCCGCACCAAGGACCAGCTCAACCGCATCTGGTACGGCTACCACAACCGCCAGCCCCAGCACTACGACAACAGCCGCTACCACGGGGTCAACCTGCACAACGTCTGGTACCGGGGCACGGTGGAGTTCCGCTGGTTCGAGGCGACCCTCCACGCGGGACGGATCAAGGCCTACCTGCAGTTCTGCCTCGCCGTCGCCGCCAAGGCGCTCAATGGCCGGGCCGCTTCCAGCCGCAAGCGAGATTTCGATCCCCAGAGCGCCAAGTACGACTTCCGGGTCTTCCTGCTCCACCTCGGCCTGATCGGCGACGAGTTCAAGACCGCTCGCAAGCATCTGATGGCCAACATGCCTGGCGACGCCGCCTTCAAAAACGGACGGCCCAAACCGGAGGACGTCCTTCCGGACGAACCCGAAACCACCACTCTCACCAACGAGGCCGGGCAAGTTCCCGGCCTCACTGTTTAAGGAGGTGCCCCATGAAGATTCTGATCCGCTCCACCACGCTGGACGGCGAACCGATCCCCGGCAGCGGGGAAACCCTGCAAGCCACCGACTGCCTCGAAGTTGTCGAGCTGATGCGCGGCCAGACACCGTTTACCGCCAGCCGAGCGCCCCGGGACTACATGACCGAGGTGCTCTCCGGCATCGAAGGCGGGCCGACCCAACCGTTACCGGAGGACGCCGCCGCTGCGGCCGCCGAGTTTCTCACTCGTCTGGCTCGGCACGGACTGATCGAGTTTCTGCCCGACGACAAGGCCAGCGATCCCTGGCCGGAACGCTTCCTCGAAGCCCTGGAGACGGTGCGGCTCTCCGGGCGCACCAACATGCTCGACCACCCGGAGGTGACCCGGCTGACCGCCGAGATGGGCTACCCGGAGGTGGCCGAGTGGCTGGCGGACCACCGGCGCGAATACGCGGCCTTCGTTCTCGAAGGGACGAGACCGCTCGGCAAGAACTTCGGCGGCAAGGAGGACCCGGCTCCATGTGCGGACAAGTAGGCATCATCTTCGGCCGCAAGCGCAGACGGCCCGACGAGCAGGATTACCTGCGCGAGCTCTTCATCCGCATGCTGCTGCACAGCGAGGAGCGCGGCCCGCACGCCTCCGGTCTGGCCTGGCTCAAGACCGACGGCAGCCACCGCATCTTCAAGCGGCCGATGCGGGCGCACGAGCTGGTGTACGAGAAGCCGTTCCAGGAGCTGCTCGGGCAGGTCGACAACGAGACCACCATCCTCATGGGCCACACCCGCTGGCGCACCCGGGGCAACGAGTTCAACAACCGCAACAACCATCCCATCCGGGCCGGGATCGTCATCGGCACCCACAACGGCACCATCTACAACGCCGATTATCTGTTCCGCCGTCTCGGGCTGCCGCGCTACGCCGAGGTGGACAGCGAGCTGATCTTCCGCCTGGCCGACCGTTTCGCGCCCGAAGGCCCCATCGACCAGGAGGGGCTAAAGAAGGCGCTTGCCCTCTGTCGCGGCCAGATGAGCGCCGTGCTGGCCTCGCGGCTCGACCCCGTCACCATCACCGTGCTCAAGGGCAACAAGCCGCTCTGCCTGCGCATCCACCGCCAGCATCGGGTGGTGCTCTACGCCTCGGAGGCCGTCTTTATCGATTTTGCCGTGGACAAGGAAAAGGGCTGGCGCGAGCTGGAGATGCCGCCCATGACCATGCTCACCATCCGCCACGCGGATGTGCGGGCCGTCGAAAACAGCGAATTCCGCTTCATAACCCAGGAGCGCAAAGGGACACTGCCCGAAGGAGTGAATGCATGAACATTGGAGACACCGTAAAGCTGAACACAAACCCGGAAGACACTCCCGAGACCATCCTCCGGCTCTTCGTCTACGGCACACTGAAACGGGGCTACTGGAACCATCAACGCTTCTGCGCCCAGGCCCGCAGCATCGAACAGGCCGTGGTCTGGGGCAGGCTCTACCATCTCCACGCCGGATTCCCGGCCCTCGAAGTGCCGGGATGCCTGATCCTGGCCCGGGGCACCGACGATCCACTGGCCGACGCCCGCAGACAGCAGGAGATCGGCACGCCGCGCTTCGGCCGCCCGACCGGTGACTGGGATCTGATCCATGGGGAGCTGGTTACCTTCACCGACCCGCAACGCGACCTGCCGCCCATCGACCGGCTGGAAGGATTTCGGCCCGGTGGGCACAGCATGTACCAGCGGGTGATGGTGGCGGTGTTGTGCTGGCGCACCTCGATTCCTGCCTGGATCTACTGGATGCCCCGTGTTGAAAACGGCACCCGGCTTGACTCCGGCGTCTGGCATCGAGCGTGATAGAAAATAATCGGCTCAAATCGGTAAAGATCGTTTGACATAGAACATAGCGTCTTTGTATATTGATGGAGTTTTTTAACCTGGGAGAGGTGCGTCCAGTCTCTCCCGTTTCGCCTCTGGCGGACGTGGCAAACAACCAAAGCGCCCGTGGAGCAAGAGAATGAACGAGATGGAAGACCGCTGGTTATCAATAACCGAGATTTGCAAGTACCTCGGGGTCAGCAATGACACCGTTTACAAGTGGATCGACAAGCATGGTATGCCCGCCCACCGCATGGGTCGTCTTTGGAAGTTCAAGAAGGACGAAGTGGACGCATGGGTCAAGGCTGGCGGCGCGGCCGAGCCTGTAGAAACCGACAAGAAGCGCAAGGAGTAATAACGGGCCATGAACCATGTGATCCACAACAGCATCGTGAATTTTATCTGGGGTATCGCCGACGACGTGTTGCGCGATGTTTATGTGCGCGGCAAGTACCGCGACGTGATCCTGCCGATGACGGTCATCCGCCGCCTCGATGCGCTTTTGGAGCCGAGCAAGGAAAAGGTGCTCGGCATGAAGAAGCAGCTCGACGGGGCCGGAATCGCCAATCAACACGCTGCCCTCTGCCAGGCCTCCGGAGAGGCATTTTACAACGTCTCGCCCTTTACCCTGCGCGACCTGAAGAACCGCGCCAAGCAACAACAGCTCAAGGCCGATTTCGAAGCTTATCTGGACGGCTTTTCACCCAACGTCCAGGAAATCCTCGACAAGTTCAAGTTCCGCAACCAGATCCCCACGTTGATCGAGGCCGACATCCTCGGCCACCTGATCGAGAAGTTTCTCGACGGCCGCGTCAATCTGAGCCCCAAGCCGGTGCAGGACGTGGACGGCAACGAGATCCTTCCGGCGCT
Organism: Geobacteraceae bacterium; assembly: GCA_034933285.1. Lineage (GTDB taxonomy): Bacteria > Desulfobacterota > Desulfuromonadia > Geobacterales > Geobacteraceae > RPRC01. The sequence continues at coordinate 82,364 of JAYFNT010000003.1, forward strand.
CGACAACCACTCCATGGGCACCATCTTCGAGGAGCTGATCCGCCGCTTCAACGAGGAGAACAACGAAGAGGCCGGAGAGCACTTCACGCCCCGCGACGTGGTCAAGCTCATGGCCGATTTGATCTTCCTGCCGGTGGCCGACGACATCGAGTCGGGCACCTACCTCGTCTATGACGGAGCCTGCGGCACCGGCGGCATGCTGACCGTGGCTGAAGAGCGCCTGGCCGAGCTGGCAGAAAGCCACGGCAAGGATGTCTCGATTCATCTGTTCGGCCAGGAGGTGCAGCCGGAAACCTACGCCATCTCCAAGGCCGACCTGCTGCTCAAAGGCGAAGGGGCCGAGGCCGAGAACATGAAGTACGGCTCCACGCTCTCCAGCGATGCCTTCCCGTCGCAGGAGTTCGACTTCATGCTCTCCAATCCGCCTTACGGTAAGAGCTGGAAAACCGACCTGGAACGACTGGGCGGTAAGGGTGATATCAAGGACCCGCGCTTTGTCACCCAGCACGGCGGCGACCCGGAATACAAGATGATCACCCGCTCCTCGGACGGGCAGCTCATGTTCCTGGTCAACAAGCTCTCCAAGATGAAGCACACCACCCGCCTCGGCAGCCGCATCGCCGAGGTTCACAACGGCTCGTCACTCTTCACCGGCGACGCCGGTCAGGGCGAGAGCAACATCCGCCGCTGGATCATCGAAAACGACTGGCTGGAGGCCATCATCGCCCTGCCGGAGAACATGTTCTACAACACGCCCATCGCCACCTACATCTGGGTTCTGTCCAACCGCAAGTCTGATACGCGCCGGGGCAAGGTCCAGCTCATCGACGCCACCGAATGGTACGTGCCGCTGCGCCGCAACCTCGGCAAGAAGAACTGCGAGTTCTCCGAGGAACACATCCGCGCCATCTGCGACCTGGTGGTGAATCCAGTCGAAACCGAGAAATCCAAGATCTTCCCCAACGAGGCCTTCGGCTATTGGAAGGTGACAGTGGACCGCCCGCTGCGCCTCGCCGTTGACCTGAGCCCGGCCCGGCTGGAACGGTTCGAGCGGGCCTGCGCCAAGGCCAAGGAAGAGCCGCTGGTCAACCTGGCCCGCCGCGTGGCCGAGACCATCGGTGCTGGGCCGCACCTGGATTTCAACGCGTTCATGGACGCCTGCGAAACCGATGCCGACAAGCACGGCGTCAAGCTCACCGCCAAGCGCAAGAAGCTGCTGCAGAGCGAACTCTGCGACACCAGCGAGGATGCCGCGCCGGTGCTGAAGAAGGTTCACAAGCCGGGCAAGGCCACGCCCGACCCCATCCACGGCCTGTTCGAGGCCGAGGTGAACGGCAAGACCTGCGTGGTCGAATACGAGCCGGATACCGCCCTGCGTGACAGCGAGCAGGTGCCGCTGCTGGAAGAAGGCGGCATCGAGGCATTCTTCCGGCGCGAAGTGCTGCCCTACACTCCGGATGCCTGGATCGACCTGGGCAAGACGTTGGTGGGCTACGAAATCCCCTTCACCCGCCATTACTATCAACCTCCAAAACTCAGAACCTTAGAGGAAATCAGCGCGGATATCTTGGCGCTTGAGCAAGAAACCGACGGATTACTCACAGAGATTACGCGAGGCGGTGCAGCATGACAGGAGCATTTCCTCCGTACAAGAACTACACGGGACGTAGGGCGCATGCTGGAGAGGCAACTATCCCATGGCTTACATCATTGCCCGAGCATTGGGAGGTCATCCGTAGCAAGAGATTATTTGTTACTCGGAAAGAACGAGCGCGTCAGGACGACGAGCAATTGTCCGCTACCCAAGCTTATGGAGTAATTCCTCAGAAAGATTTCGAGAGCAAAGTTGGGAGAAAAGTCGTTCGTATTAACCAACACCTGGAGAAACGAGCCCACGTAGAGCCTGACGACTTTGTCATCAGTATGCGTAGTTTCCAGGGAGGGCTGGAAAGAGCATGGGCGCGTGGTTGTATCCGTTCTTCCTACGTTGTTCTTAATCCCTCGCCACTGGTTCACATAGGCTACTTCGCCCACTTGTTTAAGAGCCAGAATTACATCAGCGCTCTTCAGGCCACCTCGAATTTTATTCGAGATGGACAAGACCTAAATTTCAACAACTTCTGTCTCGTTGATTTGCCCCTGCCACCGCAGAAAGAACAGGATCGAATCGCCCGTTTCCTTGACTGGAAAACGTCCCAGATCAACAAGTTTATCCGCAACAAGCGGCGGCTCATCGAACTGCTCAAGGAGCAGAAGCAGAACGTCATCAACCAGGCCGTGACCCGGGGGCTTGATCCCAAGGTCAAGTTCAAGCCCAGCGGCGTGGAATGGATTGGAGATATTCCGGAGCACTGGGATGCCACGAAGCTCAAACGCGTGGTCAGCTTCAATCCATCGAAATCTGAGACACGAGCGAATCCGGCGGATGAAGAAAAGGTTGTCTTTCTTCCCATGGAGAACATCTCCGTCAATGGGGATATCGATTGCTCCGAAAAACGCCCGCTGTCCGAAGTCTGGAATGGCTTTACCTATTTCCGACGCGGGGATGTGGTTGTCGCGAAAATCACTCCCTGTTTTGAAAACGGCAAGGGAGCTTACCTCAAAGGGCTTGAATCTGATTTCGGCTTTGGCACTACCGAGCTGATCGTTCTTCGCCCTTCAAAGGCCATCGACGGCGCTTTTCTCCGGTTCCTCACATCAACCAAACAGTTCCTGTTACTGGGCGAGCAATACATGACCGGTGCGGCTGGCCAGCAGCGGATTCCATCGGATTTTGTGAAAAATTATCCAATTGGTCTGCCACCAATTGACGAGCAACTGGAAATTCTTGAACACATACAGGAAAAGTCGGCCGAGATCGACCAGGCAATTTCCCGCGCCCAAAGCGAGATCGAGTTGATGCGCGAATACCGCACCCGGCTGATTTCCGATGTGGTCACCGGTCAGGTGGATGTGCGTGGCATCGAAGTGCCGGAGGTCGCCGAGGGCGAACTGCTGGCCCTGGATGAGGACACCGGTGAGCCCGATGACGTGATCGATGACGAGGGGGACATGGATGAAACCGACTGACACCAGCGAAAAGGGCCTGGAATCGATCATCGTCGCTTCCCTTGTTGAGGAGGCAGGATACGTTCAGGGTGACCCGCAGGACTTCGACCGGGAACACGCCGTCGACCTGGCCAAGCTGCTGCAATTCCTCGCCGCCACCCAGTCCGACACCTATGAAGCGCTCGGCATCGATGAGGAAGGCCCCAAGCGCACCCAGTTCCTGCACCGCCTGCAGGGCGAGATCGCCAAGCGCGGCGTGGTGGACGTGCTGCGCGGCGGTATTAAGCACGGCCCGGCCCATGTGGACCTTTTCTACGGCACGCCTACGCCGGGTAATGTAAAGGCGGCCGAGCGGTTCGCGGCCAACATCTTTAGCGTCACCCGCCAGCTCCGCTACAGCCGCAACGAGACCGCGCTCTCCCTCGACATGGCCGTGTTCATCAACGGCCTGCCCATCGCCACCTTCGAACTCAAAAATAAGCTCACCAAGCAGACGGTGCTCGATGCCGTGCAGCAATATCAGCGCGACCGCGACCCGAAGGAGCTGTTGTTCCAGTTCGGCCGCTGCGCCGTCCACTTTGCCGTGGACGATCACGAGGTGCGTTTCTGTACCCATCTCAAGGGCAAGGGCTCGTGGTTTCTGCCCTTCGACAAGGGCTACAACGACGGCGCTGGCAATCCGCCCAACCCGGCCGGGCTCGCCACCGATTACCTGTGGAAGGAGACTCTCTCCAAGGCGGGTCTGACCGATATTCTGGAAAACTACGCCCAGGTGGTGGAGGAAAAGGACGAGAAGACCGGCAAAAAGAGGTACAAGCAGATCTTCCCTCGCTACCACCAGTTGAAGGTGGTGCGCATGCTGCTGGCCAATGCCGCCGGGAGCGGCGTCGGCAGGCGCTATCTGATCCAGCACTCGGCGGGCAGCGGCAAGAGCAACTCCATTGCCTGGCTGGCGCACCAGCTCGTGGGGCTGGAGCACGAGAGCAAGGCGTTGTTCGATTCGGTCATTGTGGTCACCGACCGGCGCGTGCTCGACAAGCAGATCCGCGACACCATCAAGCAGTTTGCCCAGGTTTCCGCCACCGTCGGCCATGCCGAACATTCCGGCGACCTGCGCAAATTCCTCAAGGCCGGGAAAAAGATCATCATCACCACGGTGCAGAAGTTCCCGTTCATCCTCGATGAGATCGGCGACGAACACCGCAAGAGCAAGTTCGCCATCATTATTGACGAGGCCCATTCCAGCCAGGGTGGCAAGACCACCGCCGCCATGAACCGTGTACTGGAAGAGACCGCGCCCTATGGCGACGAGGAAGAGACGGTCGAGGACAAGATCAACAAGATCATGGAAGGCCGGAAGATGGTGACCAACGCCAGCTACTTCGCCTTCACCGCGACCCCCAAGAACAAGACCCTGGAGATCTTCGGCGAGCCGGACCCGCAGTCGGACGGCACCGTGAAGCACCACCCGTTCCACAGCTATACGATGAAGCAGGCCATCCAGGAGGGCTTCATCCTCGATGTGCTGAAGAACTACACCCCGGTGGAGAGTTATTACCGCCTGGCCAAGACAGTGGAGGACGATCCGCTCTTCGACGCCAACAAGGCCCAGAAAAAGCTGCGCCGCTATGTGGAGTCCCATGAGCACGCAATCCGCGAGAAGGCGGAGATCATGGTGGACCACTTCCACGCCCAGGTGATCGGCCACCGCAAGATCGGCGGCCATGCCCGGGCCATGGTCATTACCAACGGCATTGTGCGGGCCATCCAGTATTTCCACGCCTTCAAGGATTACCTCAAGGAGCGCAAAAGCCCTTACGCGCCCATAGTGGCTTTTTCCGGAGAGCATGAGTACGGCGGCAAAAAGGTCACCGAAGCGACCCTGAACGGCTTCCCCAGCAGTCAGATCCCGGACAAGGTTCAGCAGGACCCGTACCGATTCCTGATCGTCGCCGATAAGTTCCAGACCGGCTACGACGAACCACTGCTGCACACCATGTACGTGGACAAGGCGCTTTCCAGCATCAAGGCGGTGCAGACCCTCTCGCGGCTCAATCGCGCCCACCCGCAAAAGCACGACACTTTTGTGCTCGATTTTTACAATGACTCGGAGACCATCCAGAAGTCGTTCGAGCCCTATTACCGGACCACCATCCTCAGCGACGAGACCGACCCCAACAAGCTCCACGATCTGAAGTCTGATCTGGACGGCTACCAGGTCTATTCGCAGGTGCAAATCGACGACCTGGTGGGGCTCTACCTGAACGGCGCGGATCGCGACAAGCTCGACCCGATCCTGGATGCCTGCGTGGCCACCTACAACGCCGATCTCGATGAAGACGGCCAGGTGGACTTCAAGGGCAAGGCCAAGGCCTTCGTGCGCACCTACGGCTTCCTGGCCTCGATTCTCCCGTACTCGAATGCCGACTGGGAAAAGCTGTCGATCTTCCTGAACTTCCTGATTCCGAAGCTCCCCGCGCCCAAGGAAGAGGACCTCTCCCGGGGCATCCTGGAGGCCATCGACATGGACAGCTACCGTGTCGAGGTGAAGACCAGCCTGAAGATAGGCCTTGCGGATCAGGATGCCGAAGTCGGTCCTGTACCCACCAGCGGCGGCGGCCGCAAACCGGAACCGGAGCTGGACCAACTGAGCAACATTATCAAGGCGTTCAACGACCAGTTCGGCAACATCGAGTGGAAAGACGGCGACAAGATCCGCAAGGTCATCGCCGAGGAGATCCCGGCCAAGGTGGCGGCGGACGCGGCCTACCAGAACGCCATGAAGAACAACGACAAGAAGACCGCCCGGATCGAGCACGACGCCGCGCTACAGCGGGTCATGATCGACCTCTTGTCCGACCATACCGAACTGTTCAAGCAGTTCAGCGACAACCCGTCATTCAAGAAATGGCTGGGCGATACCATCTTCGGCGTGACCTACCAGCAACAGGCCGAACAATCCGCAACGGGGGCGAGCCATGGACGTTAAAACAGCCGCCATTCAGGTTTTACAGCAGGCCGGAACGGAACTGCACGCCAACGCTTTTGAGGCAAGGGGGGGCATTCATGAGGCTTAGGTTCGTTTCTTCCCTATTGATTTTCCTGAGTGCTTACTCGCCGCTCTCAATAATTTTCCTGATACAGGACTTCGATTTCGCTAAGAAAGAGGTGATGCATCCAGGGATAGTTTGGCCCATCCTTGGACTATCCGTTCTGTCCTGTGTTCTCCTTTGGATGGCGGTTCGTTACCTCAAGGGTTCTTCGCCCCCGATAACCGTAAAGTCGGTCTCCAACCGCTCCGGGGAACTTATCAATTACAGCATTCCGTACATGATCTCCTTTTTTGTTATGGATCTCGGCAATCTGAAACTTTTGCTCAGTTTCGGATTTTTCATGTTCATCATGTACTGGCTTACCATGAAAACCCACAATATTTTCATCAATCCGGTTCTGGCCGTCATGGGGTACAACATCTACGACGTTCATTACGAACGGAATGGCAATGAGTGCGAGGATTTCTTTCTAGTAAAGGGTGCCCGCCTACGAAAAAATGAGCGCTGCCGAATCGTTGAGATATCAGAGCAGCTATATGTCGTAACTGAGCGCAATCCAGAGGTGTGAACATGAACACGTTAAAAAACACACTCGATACAATCAAAAAAATTGACTGGGACAGCGCTTCGGTTTCGTTCTTTGTAGTCAAGCGAAAGCTCATCCAGCGCAGTGCGAAATACGACATTTTCCATGTCAATGTTGACGAGCCGCTCAGAAAAAAGTTGAGGGGCATAACCTCAGGAAAAATCAAGAAATCCAATGTGGCGATTGAGTATGATTTCAACACGGTCGACCTGGATGACAACCTGCTTGGCTTGCCGACTACCGATACGGATTTACATGCCATTCTACAAACCCTCCAAGATGATGAAGACCCGCCGACAGTAGACCAGTACGAAGCACTGCTGGGTTCCTGGCTTTATATAGCTCGCCTGGATATCAAGGATCAGCCTCCTCTCTTTTCTGCTCGCCGCGTTTCGGAGGGGTGGACTACCAAGAAGGTGATGCAACTAATCAACATGGTTTTTCAGAACAATATGCTGGTAGACCTTGGCGAGCAGGAGATTTTCCGTATCGACGGCAAGGTCGATTTCTTCACTTATGACGGCTTTATTTTTATCGCCGATAAGAAGAACTTCGAAACAGCACTGAATTTTCGAGAAGGTATGGAACGGAACCGTGACGAGATCGTTAAAGAGTTCTCTTCACTTGGGCTATTTGAAAATGCGACTGCGATCTCCGATCTGGTTGGGAATAATCTTCGCCACCTGAGAAGACTGTCCCAAGTCAAAAAAGCTGGCTACTACAAAGACCCCAACTTTTTAGCCAACCTGAGAAAGGTAAGCGAAGAAGATGGCTGGGGAATCCAATACTCACACGAAGGAAAACTACTTGTCACCGAAGACGACATTGAAACCGTCCTTCGAGTTTTGAATAACGACCGTCTCACATCAAAGATAAATGCCGAGAATTTTGATGTTGATGTGAAGCACAAACTTGGTGCTGGCGGCTAACCACGGGGAATGCATATGGAAATAATCATTGGGATAATCATCGTCTATGTGATTTATCGGGTGGCTAAGGGCGCGTCCACCAGCAAAAAAAACCCGGTTAGACCCGAAGTCACAGTCCGATTTGAGGTCTCGGGGCCTGGTAGATACGCTGGTGATTCTGAGCGATATGAACGACCCAGCGGTAAGCCAGCAAAGTGGTATAGCGCAGGCCAGAGCGTCAGTGTGCAGGGATACGACATTACAGGCGGCCTGATTTATGTCGGAGAGACTCTGCTGGACACCAGTGGTTATGACAACGATGCTTGCCTTATTAACCCCAAGCTCAAAGCGTCACCAGCGGAACCATGGGATGGCGGTGACGAAATGAGTTACTGGCCACAGTACGCTCGCATATCACCAAAATGTCGTGGGGCCTATCTCAAGTGGTTGGCAAGCGGTCGTTCTGAGCCTGAGGCCAATATTGGTTACGTATTTCTATTTTTCTACGGGTTGGAGCGGAGGTTATTCGTTGATGCACAAAAAGGATCTGTTCCTGCTACCGAAAGGGCTGAAATAGTTCAGGAGGTCAATCGTCTGCTGAAGATTTACGGAGGGAATCGTTCCTTTCGTGGCTATGCGAGCAATCTTCTCGCCATGGAATGGGTACTTTATCAGAGCGACAAACCTGTTCCTGCTTATCTTGATTTCAACGACAGATATTGTTCGGAGCCATTTCAGGTTGTCTTGGCGAAATATGTCTCAGCAGGAAAGCCAATTCCTTCCGATGTTGCCCTTCAATGGATAATACTGCATCCAGAATTTGGGCTGAGAACCCCAGCGCGACGCTGTACTAAAGAATTCAAAGAATTATTTTCCCGTCGCTATAAGCAGCAGTTTGGGGAGGGACTAATTGTTAAGCCAAATAAAACGCCTCTGAGACTTGAATACCGTGCCGCGAGTTCATCCATCAGGGGCGATCTGAAGCTTAAGGTTCCTGATTTGCCAAATCCCTTCATTCTTACTGCACCTCTGAAAAAGCTAAGTTCATTAGTTGAGGAATGCACAAATGAATTGGAACCTTACAGCAGATTTCTTGGGCGCAAGGATAACGATCCTAACTCACTCGCAGCATTAGCCTTGCTGCCTAAAGAATTAATGCATCAGTCTCCAGCTGCCCAGAAAGCCAAATCGCAACTTGCTCAAATATGTGCATATGGTGTGGGGCTTATATCTGTGGAAAACCTGTATGCGTGCTTCGGCGAGAAGCCTCCTCTACAGATCGGTAAAAAAGAATCGGAAAATCTAGCCGCTTTAGTTGAAGGAATGGGTTTTGGGATAGCGCCCGATATTCGATTCCATAACATAAAGCCAAATCTTGATGGCAAGATAGCTATTTTCCCAAATGGGCATGGTATAGATTTTCGCCCATCCAAGGAATATCGGACACTTGGCACCATTCTTCGGCTTGGCGCAATGGTTAGCCAAATTGATGACGATCTTTCCCCAGCAGAGGAAGCGACACTGCAAAGTCTGGTTAATGAAAATCGTGATTTAACACAAATAGAGAGAGACTCATTACTTGCATTTCTTCAATGGTGCCTCAATACCCCTCAGGGGACAGCTGGCATCAAGCAGCGCCTATCTGAAGTCAGCACAGCTGAAAAAACGGCAATTAGTCACATATTGATTTCAGTTGCCTTTGCGGATGGACGAATCGACCCGAAGGAAGTCAAGCATCTGGAAAAACTCTACACGACTCTCGGACTGAATAAAGAACAAGTTACAAGCGACCTCCACACCTTGGCGGCTGCAAATGAACCAGTAACCGTCGGTTTACGAGATACCGAGCCCACTTTCTCTATTCCAACGCCTGCTATTGAACCTGTAAAACCGAAGGGCTTTAGCTTGAATGAGGAGTTGATCCGAATTCGCACAGAAGAGACGCGTCAAGTTAAGGGTGTTTTGGAAGGAATTTTTGCCGACCAAGAAGAAGATCTGGCCGAAAACGACATCACTACGATTACCTCCACATCAGAGAATCCCTTGACCGCCCTGGACAAGGCGCATCAAGATTTCTTCCATCGCCTGTTACAACAGGAAACCTGGGAACGTAGCTCGCTACACGAACTGTGCAAGGAGCTCGGATTAATGGTAGATGGAGCAATGGAAGTGCTCAACGAATGGTCCTTTGATAATGCAAATGCACCTTTAATTGATGACGGCGATCCGGTCTTTGTCGATGTAAATCTTGCGAGGGAGATAGTAAATGTCCAATAACAGTAAACAACGACTTCGTCCCCGGGAGCGTGACGCCATAATCCAATCTTTGCGTGCTGGTGTAACACCACGGACAGGGCTGCAACATATTCAAGTTGGGCGAGTTCGAGAGGTCGAGGCTCTTTTAAAAGATATAGAGCGGATCTCAGATGGTGGTTCGTCAATCCGATTCATCATAGGCGAATTCGGTTCTGGAAAAAGTTTTTTCCTGCAGCTGATTCGGACAATCGCCCTCGAGAAGGGTTTGGTAACAATCCATGCCGACCTTTCCCCGGACAGAAGACTGCATGCCACTGGAGGGCAAGCCCGCAACCTGTATGCCGAACTGTTACGAAATCTTTCAACCAGGACAAAGCCAGAGGGGAATGCCCTCACTAGCGTCGTCGAACGCTTTATCACAGAAGCTAGAAAGCAAGCCGACGCCACCGGCAAATCTGTGACAGAGATTATTGAGGAACAACTGAGTCATTTGTCTGAACTTGTCGGGGGGTACGATTTTGCAAAAGTAATAGGCGCGTACTGGGAGGGATATGAGCAGGACAATGAACAACTCAAATCGGATGCTGTGCGTTGGCTACGCGGGGAAATTACAACAAAGACTGATGCCAGAAACTCATTAGGAGTGCGGACTATAGTCGATGATGCCAGCGTTTATGACCATTTCAAACTGTTAAGTTTATTTGTTCGTCAAGCTGGGTATAACGGTCTTCTAATCAACCTTGACGAAATGGTGAATCTCTACAAGCTTTCCAGCCAGAAAGCCAGAGTCTCAAATTATGAGCAGATACTTCGAATTCTAAATGACTGTTTACAAGGCAGTGCTGAGCATATCGGGTTTCTCTTGGGGGGTACACCCGATTTTCTTCTTGACCCAAGAAAAGGACTCTATAGCTATGAGGCGCTGCATTCGCGTTTGGCTGAAAATTCATTTGCCCGTTCCGCAGGGGTCATCGATTATTCCTCTCCAACATTACATCTTGCCAACCTGGCACCGGAAGAGTTGCTTATTCTATTGAGAAATCTCCGGCACGTTTATGCTTCTGGAGACGAGAACAAACATCTTCTTCCTGATGAAGCTCTAACGGCATTTTTAGCTCATTGCTCAAATCGAATTGGGGATGCATATTTCCGAACACCTCGGAATACTATTAAGGCATTCGTTGACCTTTTGGCGGTCCTCGACCAAAACGCAGATCTTCGTTGGAACCAGCTGATTGAAAAAGTGCATTTGGAGGAGGAGCACAATACGGATATGCCTGGAATTGATCTGGATAGCGATGACGAATTGGCCACGTTTCAACTTTGAGGCCCAGAATGAGCGAGTCTATAGGGTTCAACTTATTACACAAAGATGTTCAACGTTGGATTTGGACACAGAACTGGACCGCGCTCAGAGACATTCAAGAACGTGCAATTGAGCCAATTATAAAAGCAAACTGCGATGTTATTATCAGTGCGTCAACCGCTGCAGGAAAGACGGAAGCAGCTTTCCTTCCTGCTTGCTCTCGTATAGCCGAAATAAATCCTGATGGAGTCGGAATTTTATATATCAGCCCACTAAAGGCATTGATAAACGATCAATTTCGCAGGCTTCGAAGTCTTAGTGAAATTCTATGTTTCCCTGTAACACCATGGCATGGGGACGTGCTCCGTTCCGTTAAAGACAAACAAAAGAAAAGACCCGGTGGCATAATTTTGATCACGCCTGAGTCGCTGGAATCCTTATTGCTGAATCAGGCCGGTTGGTGCAGCAAGGCTTTCTCATCGTTAAGCCACATTATTATTGATGAGTTCCATGCTTTTTTAGGCACGGAGCGAGGCTGCCAACTACAGTCTCTTATGCACCGTATCGAGTTCATGCTTGGCCGGATTGTTCCGAGGGTTGCCCTTAGTGCCACTTTGGGCGATATGGAACAGGTAGCACGTTTCTTGAGACCCTCAACAAAAAACTACCCATGCGAAATTATTGAATCAAGTACATCTCACTCAGATCTGAAAATTCAACTTAGAGGCTATCTTAACAAAGCCAGTGAAAACGAGGAATCGACCACTGGATTTGAAGGGATAGTCGACGACCTTTATAAAATTTTGCGCGGAAAATCGCATCTTATTTTTGCTAATAGTCGTGGGCGTACAGAAGAGATCGCCGCGACCTTATCGGACTTTTGCGAAAAGAATGGTGTGCCAAACGAGTTTTTTCCCCACCACGGCAGCCTTTCCAAGGAGATTAGGGAAAGTCTTGAGGCGCGACTCCAGGAAGACAACTTACCAACTTCTGCTGTCTGCACCATGACCCTGGAGTTGGGTATTGATATTGGAAGTGTGGATTCAATCGCCCAAGTAACAGCACCCCATTCTGTGGCGAGCTTGCGCCAGCGTCTTGGTCGCTCTGGACGGAGAGGTGACGCGGCAATATTGCGACTTTTCATCCCTGAAGATGAGATCACAGCAAAGAGCCACCTTTTAGATAGGCTCCGCGTGGAAACTGTGCAATGCATCGCAATGATAAACCTTCTTCTTAAAAAATGGTGTGAGCCAGCTCCAGGCAACCAATATCATCTGTCCACCCTTGTTCAGCAAACATTATCGGTAATTGGTCAGTATGGGGGTGTTCGTGCAAATCAATTATGGTCTTTGCTGTGCGAAATGGGACCTTTTTGTTTGGTTGATCAACAAATTTACGTTGGCTTATTAAAGGCTCTCGGCGAACATAATTTGATAACACAAATGCGGGATGGGCAACTCGTTTTAGGAGTAAGAGGCGAGAAACTCGTCGAAAACTATAACTTTTATACCGCTTTCAATACCCCGGAAGAATACCGCCTTGAATGCGAAGCGCGAGTAATTGGCACTGTTCCAATAGATAAGCCGCTTGTTGTTGGGCAGCTTATCATATTTGCTGGTAAGCGTTGGGAGGTGCTGGACATTAACTCGGACAAGAAAGTTATTGCGTTAAAAAGAGCTACTGGCGGCAGACCTCCTAAATTTGGAGGGGACGGACAATCTGTACACGATATCGTGAGACAAGAAATGCGTCGTGTTTACATCGACAAAGCTATGCCGATTTATTTGGACAAGACAGCCAAGGAGACGCTGTATGAGGGCATAGATTGTTTCCACTCGTTGGGGTTAGAGAGTACCAGCTTGTTACAAATAGGAGGTACGGTTCACGTCCTTCCATGGTGTGGCGATCAAATCACCACCACAATAACTGTTCTGCTGCGTCGTACAGGTTTAGCTGCGGATTGTTTTGGTGGGGTCATTGACATAAGGAACTGTACCATCGATACCTTTTATAAATCTGCACGAGCAATCCTCCATAATGAGCACCCAACATCTGAGGAGCTAGCCAGTCACGTACCAGATACGATTGTTGATAAGCATGACCCTCTCATCCCAAAGGAATTACGTGATTTGGCTTATGGCAGAAGGTATTTCGATGTTGATGGAGCTATCGAGTGGATGGAGGGGATGTGCCAACGATGAACGCTGGCCGTTATCGGATGGGAAATATTTAGGATGCCTTGGACTTCGGAACACACTAAATGGCTCATCGACACCGGCGAACGACTGAAGACTGCTGATGGCAAAGAGGTCGAGGTCTGGGAGTTCCGTCATGAGAACGACGAGGCAGTGCTCTCGGCCTGGGCGAAACACTTCCGCAATCATTATTGCCTGGATGCTGAAATCGATTTCCTACGGGGAAAGCAAACTCGTAAAGACTATCTCAATACACTTAAATTTCCTTGCTGTTCAACGAAGCTTGGCCCGGGAATAAGAGCCGGGGATTTTGGTGAAATCCTCGTTGCTGACTACCTACAGTGGCTCCTCGGCTTCTGGGTTCCGAGAGTACGCTGGGGCTCCAAAGTCATTCGAGACGAGTCACCCAAAGGAAGCGATGTCATTGGATTTCGCTTCCACAAAAAGGACTGTTCGACGTCTCCAAAGGATGTGTTAATTGTATTCGAGGCAAAAACTAAGTTCTCCGGTTCTGGAAAAAACCGACTACAAGATGCCATTAATGATTCAGCAAAAGATCACCTCCGCATAGGTGAATCACTCCACTTCATTAAGCAAAAGCTGTTCGATAATGGAAATAGAAAGCAAGCTGAGCTAATTGATCGATTTCAGAATCCAGTAGACGTTCCGTACAAGGAGTCCTTTGGTGCCGCAGCAATCATTTCAGATGAACATTTCGATACGAATGTCATAGTATCTTCCGACTGCGGGAAGATTCCGAAGGCTCCAAAATCAAAGGAGCATATTCCTCACCCAAACGGAGACAGTCTGGTTCTCTTGGTTATCAAGGGACCCGGCATGATGGACCTTGTCCACGAGCTCTACAGGAGGGCTGCGGATGAGGCCTGAAAAGAAATCCCAACTCCTGCTCGGTGTTACCAGATCAAAAGCCAAGATGCTCGAGTACAGTGTTCCTGAAGAGCATCACATCAAGATCACCCAAGATCCTGCCAAGCTGTTCACTATCTCGATTGGTTTGCTGGGCGACCTTGCCGCTGCTATCAACCGGAACGAGCCAGATCCCGATTCCCTCTCGGAGCTGAGAACCAATCTGCTGTTTTCCGCCCGCTTTTTTGACTCCTACCTCCAGTCAAAGCTGAACGAGAAACTTGATCCATACCTCGTGCTTCTGGGCTCCGCCTCCTATTACCTGTGCGATCTTCCCGGAAGCGCGTCGGTATTGGCGAAGCGCATCGATGGTGACTGCCCGGATTTGGATGGCGATGGTTTGGAAGACCTGTTGCTCTGGTTGCTGCAGGCCGATCTGGGAACCTATTTTGATGGAGCTGAGGGGCCGTTCGGCGGATTCATCGACGGGATTTCAAAGTGGATTCTCCAGTTTTTTGAGAATGGGAACGGCGAAGAAAATCTCCTCGATTTGGCCACGAAGCTGCGGGACGCCGTCTATGAATTCGGCACGCCCAGGCAGCTTCTGTTTGGTGATGTGATCGCGGCCGTTCTGAGGAAAAAACTGGAGAATTCCGCCTGGAAGGCTTTGCCGTCATATTCGGGGCTGCCCCGAGACAAATGGCTCCACGCGCTGCAAAAGGATTCGTTCATCAAGGAGCTCTGGCCTGCACAACACCTTTTGGGCCAGGCGGATGTTCTCAAAGGCGAGTCTGCCATCGTTCAAATGCCCACCAGCGCTGGCAAAACGAAGGCAACGGAACTGATCCTTCGAAGCGCGTTTCTGGCCGAGCGCGTATCGCTGGCCATCATCATCGCCCCGTTCAGGGCGCTGTGCCATGAGATCAAGAACAGCCTCGTCGAGGCGTTCCACAACGAACCCACCAAGGTGGATGAATTGTCCGATGCCCTACAGACCGACTTCGAGATTGCCGAACTCCTGGGGCACCAACAAATTCTGGTCGTAACCCCCGAGAAGCTGCTCTACGTCCTTCGGCACGCTCCGGAACTGGCTGCCCACATTGGCCTGCTGGTTTTTGATGAAGGCCACCAGTTTGACAGCGGCACCCGAGGCATCACATACGAGCTGCTTCTGACGTCGCTGCGCTCCATGATTCCTGAAGGAACCCAGAAGGTACTGATCTCAGCGGTCATCAGCAACGCCGAGGCTGTTGGAGAATGGCTCAACGGGAAATCCAAAACTGTTGATGGACAAAATTTACTGCCAACACATCGCAGTGTTGCGTTTGCCAGCTTCATTGACCTGAAGGGGGCCGCAATTAGAACCGGATGGATGAAATATGTAAATCCTGAGAGTCCTGAAGATCTTGAATATTTTGTTCCACAAGTAATTGATAAGATTAAGCTCGAAAGGAAAAAAGGCGAGTCGCTAACCAAACCAAAATACTTCCCTAATCCCACGGAGGGGAGAGAAATAGCAATATTTCTTGGGCTGAAACTTGTTTCAAAAGGGGCAGTAGCGATCTTTTGTGGAAGAAAGGACACTGCATCTGGTCTTTGTGAGCTGGCTGCAGAACGCTTCTCGCGAAAGCTGCCTCTGGCTGCTCCTTCGGACTTTTCTGACCAGGACGAAATCTCAAGACTGATTTACCTTATCAACACGAATCTTGGATCAGAAAGTCCATCTGCAATTAGTGCTCGGATAGGCATTTTCTCCCATCATGGGAATACGCCTCATGGAATACGATTGGCAGTTGAACACGCGATGCGGCTTGAGAGCATTCGATTTGTCATATGCACGTCAACCCTGGCACAAGGGGTTAATCTTCCGATTAGGTATCTTATAGTAACCAGCGTTTACCAAGGACTAGAACGAATTAAAGTTCGTGACTTCCACAACCTTATAGGACGCGCTGGTCGTGCGGGGATGCATACCGAAGGCAGTGTATTATTTGCAGATCCTGTGGTATTCGACACAAGGAAATCCCGCGATGATAAGTGGCGATGGAATCAAGTTAAAGAACTATTAGAACCTCGCAATTCCGAGCCCTGCGTAAGCAATCTCCTATCCATCTTCGAACCAATCAAGAGTGATGACGAGAAGTACACCATCACAATGGAGGCCCTGGATTTTGCCAAGGCCTATATCAGTGACCCTGATGAAGTTGGCAAACTGGCAGCCGACATAGCTGCTCGACACAGGAGCAAAAAATTCTCAAAGGACGGTGTCGAACGACAAATCGCCTGGAGAATCAATCTTATCTGCGCAGTTGAGAGTTACCTATTATCTCATTGGGATGAGGTAGAAAATGGTCTTTCGGAAGAAGATGTGATTCGACTGGCTGAAGAAACGCTTGCTTTCTTCCTAGCTGATGATCAGAAAAAGGAGCATATCCGCGAGTTGTTTCAGCTTCTCGCAGGGAACATCTCTGCAAACATCACTGATCCTGCTCGCCGTAAAATCTATGGCCGGACGCTTTACGGTATTCAAGATGCCCAAGCCATCGAGGGGTGGGTTCATACCAACGCCGACAGTCTGCTTTCGATTGTTGATGAAACGGACGCGCTCGATCTTGCCTGGCCATTGCTTACCCGGAATATCAACAGTGGCGTATTCACCAAGTTCGATAAGCCGGAGGTGCTAAAAGAAATCGCGCATGGGTGGATCAGTGGAAAGCCCTTCAGCGATCTCCTGAAAATCATCCGTAAGCGAAAAGCCAAGATGATATGGGGCACCCGCCGGAGGGAGTTCAAAATCGATCATGTCGTCGATGTCTGCGAAGGGACGCTCGCTTATGACGGAGCGCTCGTTGTAGGCGCTGTGTGCGAATTCATCGAAACCCTGGACCAAGATGGCACTGGAGACCTGATCAATCGTCTGCAGCTTTTTCAAAAGCGCCTGAAATATGGTCTGCCGACCGAAACCACCATTGCCCTTTACGAGCTTGGCTTTTCGGACCGCGTCATTGCTCAGGATCTCGCCACATCCTTGAACCTGGATGCGACCCAGAAGAAGGATCTCGTGAAGGCGCTGAAAAAAGACCGGGACGGAGCCAGGGCGGTAATGGAGAAATACCCAAGCTATTTCCAGGAGAGGATGAATGAACTCCTGTAGCGGGAAACGCAATCAACGAGTCGTGATTCTATGCCAGACAATTTAAAAACTGCAAAATCTGCTCTCGCCAAGATCCATCAGGACATGGAGTTTATCAACCGGCTGGCCAAGCCGTCCTATCTGAGCGTGATCGAGCAGATGGAGCGCACGCTGGAACCGATCCGTCGTCAGCAGTTGGAGATCACTCGCGCTCTCGAAATGGCCGGAGCAGCGACCCGGATACATGAGATCGTCGGTGCTAATCAACACTGGCAGGATTTGATAAAGCAGGCCACCGCGACAAGCCGTATTGCCGAGAGCATTTCGGCTACACATCAGTCATGGCTTGATACGATCAAGCCCATCCAGCACGATTTTTCGCACATTTCCCAGCTTCAGGCATCCGCCAAGCTGGCCCTGTGTGATACCTCCCTGCGACTTGCCGCCACGGAACGGCTCATGGCGGGCATCGATTTCGAGGCGATAAGAAGCCGTTTCCAGATCGAGATGCCGGTCATCTCGGGACTGGAGAGTTCGATAGCCCATGTGGCAGCCTCGTATGGGAATTTGGCAGAGTCACTGCGGGAGATATCGGACATTACGCGGCTGCCTGCCTTCGTTTTGCCGGGGGCCACTCGTGAGATCTATACCACCAGCTTCGCGCTCGAAGCCCTTCGCCCCTGGGATGAACGGGATGAGGACGAGGCCGAAACGGAAATTCAGTTTGTCGCCGAAGCTGAGCTGGAAACATCGGGCTGCATCGCTCTTCTGCAGCAGGTCGATCCAGGGCTTGCTCGGCCGTACATCGGCGCTCGGGATGCCCTGTATGGTAACAATGCCGACCGGGCAAGGCACATTCTGAGCTCGCTCAGGGAACTGTGGAACCATCTGCTCAGACGATTGGCTCCCGATGATCTCGTCGCCGCGTGGATTCCGGGTGTGTCCAATCAGAAGGACCTGCTACATGACGGCAAGCCAACTCGTCGAGCCAGGGTACTTTATGTCTGCCGGGATCTGAACAACGATCCGCTGACCGACTTCCTGATGCACGACACTCGGGCGCTAGTGAAGATGATCGAGCTGTTCAATCGGGTTCACGAGTTGGAGACTGCGCTGACCGATGAGCAGCTCAGGGCCATTCTCCTCAGGACCGATTCGTGGCTGATGTACATACTGCAAATCTCGTCGGGGAATTTTCACAAGTAGACAGGAGGCAACCATGCCAAAAAAACCAGGATCACATCATGTAGTCCCGAACGCCGATGGCGGGTGGGACGTCAAGAAAGACGGTGCGACCCGTAGCAGCGGCCACTTCGACAAGAAGCAGGAGGCCGTTGATGCCGGGCGCAAGATCAGCCAGAACCAAGGCACCGAGTTCTACATCCACGGCAAGGATGGGAAGATCCAGAACAAGGACAGCCACGGCAACGATCCATATCCGCCGAAGGGGTGATGCGGCGTATTGAATGAGGATGAAATATGGATGATTTGCAAATGCAGCTTCTGCTCGATCTGCATAGATCAAATTTCAGGCAAGGGCCTGGCGGGGACGATGAAACAAAACGGGCAATGGAGTTGGCTGGTCTCGACCGGTCGCGTCCGCTGAAGATCGCGGATGTAGGTTGCGGTACCGGCGCATCCACTATCCTCTTGGCCAAGGAGCTGGATGCCGACATCACCGCCGTGGACTTCCTCCCGGAGTTTCTCGACGAGCTTCAGACCAGAGCCAGCGATCACGGCGTGGCGGACAGGATCACCACGCTGAACTGCTCCATGGATGCCCTGCCTTTTACGGAGGGAGAATTCGACGTGATCTGGTCCGAAGGGGCCGTCTACAACATGGGCTTCGAGGCCGGTGTGTCAGCCTGGAGGCGATTCCTGAAGCCTGGTGGAAAGCTGATCGTTTCTGAGATCACCTGGCTCAGCGCTACACGACCGCCAGAGCTCCAGTCCCATTGGGAGACCGAGTACCCGGAGATCGATGTCGCATCAGCAAAGATTGGGCTCCTTGAGCGGCATGGCTATAGCCCGGAAGGATACTTTGTCCTGCCGGTGCATTGCTGGTTCGAGAATTACTATCGCCCCATGCAGAGCCGTTTTGATGCGTTTCTGGAGCGGCATGGCCACAGCGACCAGGCCAAGGCTATCGTCGATGCGGAACGGCACGAAATAGCCCTGTATGAAAGATTCCGTGACTTCTACAGCTACGGCGTTTACGTGGCGAAAAAGGTGTGAGGCATGACGCCACCGGAGGCAGGATTGCTTGCCCTGGATGCCCAATTCGATTCCCGTTTTGGGAACCGAACCGGCGTCCGAAAACCGGATTCGAAGTTGTTGCGGCTCAGCGCCAGGTATCCGGTTTTACTGCAAACCCGTCACCCTCGTCCGGTGCCGGGAAATCAGGGGAGAAAATCGTTTCTCTGGTCGGGTTGTCGGGAAGTGGTTGTGTGAGATGACTTCGGCGTTTATTGTCAATGGGTTACGAGGAGCGCGGGCTTTGAGGCTGTTTTGCGGTAGGTCGTCGTTCCCTCCACCATTTGAAAGTCCGGCATAGTCCGAGACGGTACAAAAAGCCCTTAGAAATAAGGGCTTTTTGTTTATCTGTTGTCCAAGGATGTCCAGTAAAATGCCTTGACATCCGGAGTTTTTGGAGTTATTTCTTGACCATATATCCCTCAAAAAGAAATCGGATAACTCCAAATGAGGAGAAAAGCCAATGCCCAAGCGTGTTGCGCCACTATCTGAGATCCAAGTGAGAAATGCAAAGCCCAAGTCGAGAGATTATAAATTGATGGATGGATATGGACTCTTCTTGCTGGTAACACCCTCAGGAAGCAAGTTGTGGCGGCTTGATTACCGCTTCGGAGGAAAACGGAAGGTTATCGCATTTGGAGCGTATCCTGCTGTTTCTCTTGCTGATGCGCGACATAGACGGGATGAAGCGAAAATACTTATTGCAAACGGTGTTGACCCCGGTGAGGTGCGAAAAGCCAAGAAGGCAGCTATTGCGGCTGAAACGGAAAACAGCTTCGAGGTAGTTGCAAGAGAGTGGCACACCAAGTTTTCACAGTCGTGGTCTTCTAGCCATGCGGAAACAACCATGAAACGTCTTTTGCTTGACGTTTTCCCTGTAATGGGAGCACGGCCGATCGATGATATCAAGGCACCTGAACTGCTGGCCATGTTGCGGCGGATCGAGTCGAGGGGGGCTCTGGAAACGGCTCACCGGGTTAGGACTATCTGTGGGCAGGTGTTCCGATATGCCGTTGCCACGGGTCGCGCCGAAAGGGACCCGGCCGCAGATTTGAAAGGGGCGCTACCACCATACAAGAAAAGCCATCTCGCAGCCATAACCGACCCGAAAGAAGTTGCACCTCTCCTGAGAGCCATAGACGAATACAAGGGGTCATTTGTGGTCAAGTGTGCCCTGCAACTCGCTCCTCTAGTTTTTGTTCGACCTGGCGAGCTTCGGCAGGCTGAATGGGCGGAAATTGACCTAGACGCGGGAGAGTGGAATATCCCTGCCGAACGCATGAAAATGAAGGTTGCCCACCTGGTTCCACTGTCACGTCAAGCCGTGGCGATCTTGAGAGAACTTGAGCCTCTAACCGGCAGAGGTCGTTACGTGTTCCCTTGCCATCGCTCATTTGCCCGACCAATGAGCAATAATGCTATCAATGCTGCACTTCGACGTATGGGTTTCGATAAAGATGAGATGACTGGCCACGGTTTCCGGGCCATGGCGAGAACGATTCTTGATGAAGTTTTACAGGTACGGCCAGATTTTATTGAACATCAACTTGCCCATGCGGTACGTGACCCTAATGGACGTGCCTATAATCGGACGGCTCACCTTGTAGAACGTAAGAAAATGATGGAGACTTGGGGCGACTTTCTGGATGGACTGAAGTCCGGGGCTAAGGTGATTCGATTAGAGGCGCGAAAAACGTAATGTTTAATGGTGGAGTTGTCACTTGACCTGTGTAAGTGGTTAGCTGTTTATTCATAGTTGTTTCCGTAAGCTTCCCTAAAACGAAGACATGTCAAAAGTAGAGCTTTCTGGCAAAATAAGGAGCCAGGAGGTTCAGATGAAAAAGACCTGCTTCACCGAAACGCAGATCATTACGATACTCAAGGAAGCTTACGAATCCAGGCACAGCGTGAGCATGGGCGCAAGATTGACGTCAAATTGCTCCGCAATCTATCACCGCTCGGGTGGGAGCATATCAACCTGACTGGTGATTACATCTGGAAGAAGAGCAAACTTGTTGAACGCAACAAATTTAGGTCGTTACGACCATTGCAAAATCCTTAGCGTACTTTAGATTCCGTTTTCTGTGGTGACCCGCTGTTCATTATCCCACTAAGAAAATAAGCAACAATAGTAGGATAACCCACCCCCAACCCAGAAACAAATTTCATGTATCCATTTTGATAGATATTCACTCCTCTCCATCGTAGGGGGATGGAACTTGCATGGCTATTTCCTTGAGCGTCTTTTCGTCGGGAACCTGTTTGTCCATGTACTCCATGTGACCCTTCATCCGTTGTACCACCCCAGGCCCCTCCTTCACAGTGTGCTGGCTGGGGTCCGGGATGGCATGACACGGCGCCATGCTGACTCATCATCTGCATACGCCGGTACATCCCATTAAATGGAGACATGATTATACGAGAGTTATTCCTTCGGAGGCAATTTTACTCTCCACTGCAACTGCCTCTGTGGCGTTCCATACATCGGACAGATTTCCATCATTCTGATGGAAATGAGCACGTTGCAGCTGCTTCTTATGAGCTCAACCATGTTGCATTCCAAAGCTAGACTTCATGCGCCTTCCATACCTGCTACGGCTTAACGTGCAATAATTTCCGTTTCGTGAGCAGATCCATATATCCAAATCCTTCGTTTTCAATGCTCCTTCACGGCAAGCGGCAACTCGCTGCTTCCCTCCGAGGTCCGGCCAAGCTTGTCAACCACCTTCCAACGGACTTTTATCGGCATACCGGGTGAAAAAAGGGATGGATCATTTGGTTTCAGCACAGCAGCCATGTCGAAGACAGACCGGTAAAGTTCACCGGCGAACGGGTTACCACTCTTGTCGGATAGTACCAGGTCCTTTATCTCTACTGGGCGATCAAAATAGGCCTGTACGTCTTCGAAAGTTTTTGCACCCTTGTCTTTCACGGCAGCAACCTCCAGAAGTCTCGGCGGCCCTGGCGCCAGAACAGCTTTTTCATCTTTGACAAGTGGCTGACGGTCGGCATGCGGCATGCCTTGTTCCTTGCCTTCGACGGCAACCAACACCTGACCGACCCCCTTGAACTGGACTAGGGTAAGCACCAGAGCGTTGAAAAAAGCCCTATGCTCCGCCGATCCGGTCGGCAGACTAAGCAGCTCCCTGTTGAACCTCACGGTTACCACCCCTTTTTCTTCAGTCAACCCGAGGAGTCGTGCACCCGTCGGTACCGGTTGGGTCAATTCTCCCTTGTAGGCAGGCACGTCCAATCCGCTCAGAAGTCGGTCGATTGCAACTTTCTTGATGCTTCCCTCGTCAAAGGTGAAGAACGGGAACGGGACAACTTTGCCAGGTTCTTTCGCCGAAGGGAAATATATGACAAAGGCAAAACAGGTTCCCTTGTCGGTGGTAGGAGCCGGGCCAAAGTACTTCTCGTAAGCCTTGGTTGCGGACACCCGAACCTTTTCCGCAGCAGCTGTCTCCTCTTTTTTTGTGCAGCCCCCCATCGCAAAGGCCATGAGAAGCACCAGGCAAATCAATATTAAGCGGGTCATTGAGCTCATAATTTGCTCCGTAAGGCATGAAGGGGCAACCAGGTCGCCCCTTCTTTTTGACATGCTTTCGTTCTCTTTTACACAGTGTACCAGAACTTGACGTTTCTTACCTTATTATCGGCCAGCTTGAATTTGACCATTATTCCGTAATTCCCTTTCTTGGAAAGATCGAAATCATTGCCGAAATTGCCTTTCATCCCCATGAGATCCTTGGTCTGATCAGACTTGTCCGGGCCGGCCACCTTCACCCTCACTACGCCCCCGGTGATCGCCTTGCCGGTCTTCACATCCTCAACCATAGACATGAGATGGTGGGTCTCCTTCATACCTCCGGGCATTTCCATGCCCTTCATCTGCTGTTTCATATCCATCACCCTGAAGGTCACTTTTACCCCGTCAACTACCTGCGGATAGGCGACCTTACCCGCTTGCGCCATCTGGCTGCCATGTCCTTCATGCATGGCACCGTGGTTGTGTTTCATGGCTGTTGCCGCCATGCTCGCTTCCAGCGCCGAATGGAAAGTGAAGTAGAGGAGGATGAAGATGATCAGGATGCCCAACAGGACCAGGAACTGCAGGCGCTTCTTGGTCCGGACCTGGTTCTCCCACTGCCCCGACCAGGCGAGGTACATTCGGGATGCGCGCAAGGCACTGGAAAGCTGAGGATGTCACCCCGGTACTCAAATGAGTGAAAGAAAAGGATGAAAAGGCTATTCGTGCTGTCTTCACAAAGGCGCTCAGCGCCAAAGGGAAGAAAAACGCCGCCACCGAGGAAAACCGGTTTTTTTCTACCCTTGTCCGGGTGCATAGGGCCGGTGAGGGAGCACCCTTCACCGGACTGAAGCCGGCCGGCACTTTAGAACCTGCAGTGGCTGAGGCGGACAAGGCCCTTGCAAGCGGGTCATCAGATGCTCTGGTAAAACTGATCACAGATTCTGCGACTCACGGGATCAGGGAGCGCTTCGAGCGGTCTCTCACTGCTTACAAGCACAAGGATGAAAGCGTCAAAGCTGGCAGGGAGTTCGTCGACGCCTACATCGAGTACACCCACGATGTCGAACGCCTTCACCTGGATGCTTCAAAAGCCTTTGGGCACTGCGCGCACCATGAAGAACTTGCCCCTGCCAAGCACCGGCATGATTGATTCACGCTTCCTTCCCACCGGTCATGCAAAATAGTGTACCAGGTAAAATATCAATAGCGCCACCAAGCCAATGAGTGCCGAAGCTATGGTAATGGAAATGTTCCTGGAAACATTCTCGTCCTTACCATACGCATTGAAAATCAGGGTGAGAGCAGCAAATACAATCAAGCCGAGCACTCCTTTGGCCGTCCAGTGGTGTCCGGTCAGGTTCGCAAGAGAATTCTTCACTGGCGGATAAAGATCGGCAACGATTATAAGCGTTGTCATGAGCAGGATGTATGCGGTTGCAGATTTGAATACTGCTGAAACGAGCCTGTTTTTCATACCCCGCCTCCCATGAGATGTCTCGCAGCCATTGAGACAATCGAGCCTAGACCTGCCATGAGAAATGACATGAGGAATATCAGGATTGAAAGACATGCAGCTTTGTTCAGGGTTTTTGAATCGACATCGCTCCATTTGCCGGTTTTCAGATAAAACACGAGAACCGCCACTGCCAGTATGGGGATAAAGAGAAAGATATGTTCCTTGTACTCGATTATGATTTTGTGAGCCCATTTGAGCGTACTTGCCTGGGAGATGAGGATGGGCTTCACCTCAGTCCCGTAATGGACAATGTAGTAGTATCCACCAACAATCCAAGACAGGAATGCTCCGACCGTTCCGACCGCGGCGCTTATCCTTGCCCTCACAAGCCCCTTTTCGGTCCGGTTGAAAGTTTCTATCGCTACGATCAGGAAGCAAATCCCGGCCAATTCACCAAAACCGACATGGAAAAAGAGCAGATAATGAATGAAGTCCATACTGCCTCCTTAACCTTTGTCTGAACAACCTTTCACTTCAACCTTTCCGCCAACACCAGTTAACTATTTGATATGTCTATTCGTTTCTGTTATCAGTATAGCACGAAACGCCACTCCTTCACACTATTCTGATTTTCTTATATTTAGATTTTACAGAACGTTCTACTTAATAACATGTCTCATTTCAAGAGGAGTTTACTCCTCGACATGCATTTCTTGAACTATCTAGCTCGCAGCCGAACATTTTTCATCATACTTTAGTGCCCATGTTCTTCGTGTTTACTTTCCGGAGCATTTACAGGCGCTTCTTAAATTTCGCACAATGGAGGAGATGGAGAAGTCATTACACAAGAAAAGAAGATGCCTGTGGCTTCCCAAGATGTATAATATATATGAATATATTAATCTGGTTTTCGCAGGAGATGAAATCTGATGGATGTCGTCAGGTCGAACACAAAAAACTATTACACATGCCCGATGCACCCTGAAATACGTCAAGACGGTCCAGGGTCCTGCCCAAAGTGCGGGATGGCGCTTGAGCCGGAAGTTACTTTGGATTTAGCTGCCCACAGCGAGTGGATCTGCCCAATGCATCCTGAGATCGTTCGCGATCAGCCGGGAAGTTGCCCAATCTGCGGCATGGCGCTTGAACAACGAGCGGTGGCTGGCGAGCAGACTGAGGAAAACCCTGAACTAAGGGATATGTCACAACGTTTCTGGTTTGCCACCGCAATTACGATCCCGCTGCTTTTCATCGCAATGAGCGATCTGCTGCCGGGACAGCCCATATCGCAGCTTCTTGCCATGCGGGATCGAATGCTCATTGAGCTTGCATTGGCGACACCTGTCTGCCTATGGTCAGCATGTCCCTTCTATGTCCGCGCCGTCCAATCGATACAGAACCGAAGCCTGAACATGTTTACGCTGATAGGGCTAGGCGTCAGTGTGGCTTATGTCTACAGCGTCGTTGCAGCCCTCTTTCCCTCGAGTTTCCCCGCCTCGTTCCGTGAAAATGGCGAGGTCGCGGTTTACTTCGAAGCTGCCGGCGTCATCGTGACCCTTATCCTCCTTGGCCAGGTTCTTGAACTGCGCGCCCGAAGCCAGACGAGTCAGGCGATCAGGAAATTGCTTGGGATGCAGGCCAAGACCGCCCGGCGCATCAATGAAGACAATACCGAGATGGATGTGTCGCTGGATACGGTGCATGTCGGAGACCGGCTGCGTGTGCGGCCGGGAGAAAAGATACCTGTCGACGGTATCGTGATCGAAGGCGCCACTTCCGTGGACGAGTCGATGGTCACTGGCGAACCGATCCCCGTCGAGAAACATGCTGGCGACCATGTCATCGGCTCAACTGTCAATGGGACGGGTGCTTTAGTCATGCGTGCGGAGAAAGTAGGCGCCGATACACTGCTTTCCCGGATTGTGTCTATGGTTGCTGAAGCGCAACGGAGTCGCGCCCCCATCCAGAAGCTTGCCGATGTAGTCGCTGGCTACTTTGTACCTGTGGTGGTACTCATCGCGATCATAACTTTCATCATCTGGGCTGTTGTCGGACCGGATCCTCGTATGGCACATGCGCTCATCAATGCGGTGGCCGTGTTGATCATCGCATGTCCATGCGCTCTCGGCCTGGCGACCCCCATGTCCATCATGGTCGCAACCGGCAAGGGAGCAACCATGGGCATCCTGTTCAGGAACGCCGAAGCGATCGAGGTGATGCGCAAGGTGGATACATTGGTTGTTGACAAGACATGCACTCTCACCGAGGGCAAACCCAAGCTTGTCAGCGTGGTCACCTCCGATGGCATCAACGAAGTAGACTTACTCCGTTTTGCAGCGAGCATCGAGCGGGGCAGCGAGCATCCTTTGGCGGCTGCAATCGTTAAAGGGGCCGAGGAACGGAAAATCGGGCTTGCACAGACAGAGGACTTCACTTCAGTCACGGGAAAAGGCGTTCGTGGTCGAATCGACGGATGTGACGTCGCCCTCGGCAATCGGGCCTTGATGGAGTCCCTCAGCATCGATCCGGGAGATCTTGCAAAGCGCGCTGAAGAGCTGCGTGGAAATGGCCAGACAGTGATGTTCGTGGCTCTTGATGGAAAGCTAGCGGGGATGGTCGGGGTGGCAGATCCCATCAAGGAAAGCACTCCCGACGCTATCCGTACCTTGCACAATGCAGGCATCAGGATCGTCATGCTCACGGGCGACAGCAAGACTACCGCCCAAGCAGTTGCCAGTACACTCAGCATCGATGAGGTCATCGCTGAAGTTCTCCCCGATCAGAAGGCTGATATAGTCAAACGATTGCAGTCTGAGGGACGCGTGGTCGCCATGGCTGGAGACGGGATAAATGACGCTCCGGCACTGGCCATGGCGCAGGTCGGAATCGCGATGGGCACGGGTACTGACGTGGCGATGGAGAGTGCCCACGTTACGCTGGTCAAGGGTGACCTCCGGGCAATAGCGCGAGCCCAGAGCCTGAGCCGCACAACAATGGCAAACATCAAGCAGAATCTCTTTTTTGCGTTCTTTTATAACGCTGCTGGGGTCCCAATTGCCGCTGGAGTTCTCTACCCATTTACGGGATTGCTGCTGAGCCCGATAATCGCTGCCGCGGCGATGAGCTTTAGTTCAGTATCCGTCGTGAGCAACGCGCTCCGGCTTCGGAGGGCAAGACTATGAATCATTCACTTCGTATGCTTATAGGCTGCATTCTTCCCCTGTTGGCGATCTTCATCCTGCCGCTCTTCGGCGTCGACCAGGGCGTGACGCTTTTCATCTTCATCGTTGCTATGTTTGCCTGTCATCTCGGAATGATGGGACACCACCATGGATCGCATGAGGAGCACTCGCCAACAGACAAAGGAGATCAAGATCATGAGAGGCCTTAATGTCAAAGGAACAAGTGTCGCCCTGGGCACGAGCTGCGCCGTGCTCTATGCCGCATGCGACTTCGTCATGCTTACGGTCCCGAAGCAGTCCGTCATCCGGTTTTTCAACAGCATCCTCCATGGCTGGGATGTAACTCCTATCATGCGTTGGGATATGCCATGGTGGGAAGCTGTGCTCGGGACACTGGAAATATTCATTCTCGGCTGGTTGGTCGGAGCAATGTTTGCTGTTATCTATAACCTTGCTTCGTCGACAAAGAGATGAGCTGTTCACGGTAACGGTTATTCTTTATGGAAAATGGCGGCTATCATCACGATGATCAATGTAAAAAATATCGTGAGCAAGAATCGCTAGCAGATACCCGATAAAGAATTACAAGCTAGCAGATACCCGATAAAGAATTACAAGAATTCAAAAGAACATGGATACCCATAAAACCAAGGAGGTAACCTTATGCACGTTGGAATGTGGGGTCTTGCGGTCATAGTTATCGTAATTGTCTCATGGCTTTTGTATAAATACCTGGCGCCGCAGAACTGGAAGGAGTGGGCTCGCGCTGGAGTAGTCCAGGCTTTCATCATCGCCTTCTACGCCGAAATGTATGGGTTTCCTCTGACCATCTACTTTTTGGCCCGCTTTTTCGGGCTAGATCTTGCGTGGGCCAAAGGTGGCAATCTCTGGGCTCAACTCTTTGGCACGCCAATGGCTCATCTCATCGCCATGATGATCGGCTATGCTATAGTGTTTAGCGGCGCAACACTGGTCGCTGACGGTTGGCGACGGGTTTACCAAGCAAGGCGCGAGGGGCGGCTTGTGACTGACGGCGTTTATGCGCGGGTCCGTCATCCGCAATACACCGGGCTGTTTATCATCGTTTTCGGTGAGGGCATTGTGCACTGGCCCACTATATTCTCTGTCATCGCATTTCCGATCATCATTATCGCTTACACATCGCTCGCCAGAAAAGAAGAACGACAGATGATAGAGAAGTTTGGCGATGAATACCGCGAGTACCAGAAGCGAGTTCCGATGTTCATTCCTCGTCGCAAAGTCGGCGACTTACAGGAGGAATAAATGAGCGCACAAACCATGACCATCATAAGTGGTATCGTCTTGCTGGCAGTCTTCGCACTTGTCGCTTGGTACTTAAAACGACGAAGCTGATATCTTACTGTGTAGCTTTAGATTCTGCTTCGGGTTGCGCGAGAGTCTGGAGAAATTTTGAGTCTCCAAACTCTTGCGGCTCAATATGACGCTTCTGTCCCTGATTCGCTCTGCTCATTTACCTATGAATATTGATGATCACACCTCTTTCATGATGTACCCTGCCCGGCGGACGGTGTGGATCAGTTTGCCGTTGCGGTCGTGGTCTATTTTCTTGCGAAGGTAGTTGATGTAGACATCGACGATATTGGTGAACCTGCAGAGTTCGTTTTTTGCCCAGACGTTGTCGGCGATGGTTGCCCTGGTTAATGTCTTGTTCGGGTTGCGCATCAGGAATTCCAGGAGGAGAGAATGGGGACGTAGCTGACTGCGTCGACTTAAATGTTCTGAGGCTAAGGAGACGCCCAGGGATGTTTAAAAGTAATCGAGTGGTTCCTCATTTTTCTCATTCTCAGGCACATAGGCGACACCGCCGCCAACCAGGGGACAGGACCATTCCGCTGCAAGAGGAGCATTATGCTATCTGTGCGTTAAAAAGTTCGAACTGAATGGAGCCGCAATGGCGAGAACGCTGAACATCACGCGGTCCGGGGGTATTCGTGGCGGCACGAAGGGGCGGGGAAATATACGATAAAATGCCCGAGTTGCAAACAATGCTTGCCAAATTGACAAAATCAGCTACGTCCCCTTAATACACATAATCCAATGCATAAGCCGCGTCGAAATCCAACGGGCAGGATGATAACTGGTGTGATATCAGCTATATATACGGATACGAAACCCAGTTACGGCACACCGGCCCAGTGAGTGAAGACGAAGTCATTGTCGGCAACGGGTTTATGGCAGCTGAAGCATTCCTGCGCAAAGCCGGCATCCTTGCCGTAAGGTTTGTATTTTTCACCGACGAAACGGGCAAATCCCCATCCTCCGGTCTTCCTGTATTTCCCGGAATCCTTGATCATAAACTCCACCTGGGCAAATGTGCCGGGTACCATGGCCACGAGGAACTTGGGATGCTTCTCGGCTTTCCAGGCGACCTTGGCGAAAATGGTTCCATCCGGGAATGGACGCTTACCTTCGCGAAAGGCCTGTATAGCCGTTTCATTGCCAAGGATAACCCTGATATGCCCCTTGTCCGGCCGATAGGATGGAGCTATCACCTGCCAGTTGCGATAACCCTTTATCAAGGCTATACCGTTTGGCGCCACCAGCGGCCCGACTGCAGAAGCAACAGCAGTGATAGAGAGTGCCAGAAACAAAACGGACAGAAGCAATCCTTTCATGTGTTCCTCCTTTTGGTGTTGTGTCTTTCCGTGTAGTTGAATGGTACATCCATGTGGATTCACAAAACCGCTATGTCGGAAAGACGGCACAAGATATCTGCCAGATGATAGGACAAGAATATTATGTTTTTAATTGTATACTAAAGACGATAAATTTCCACAATTAGACCGGAAACCGTTGAACTGGAACAGTTTCATAGGGCCCCTGGGGAGGCCCCTGGAAACGTTGTCAATTTGTCAATTTATCAAGTCTAACATATTGATATTTGGTACGTGCCGCGTACTGCTCGCGGATATTGGCGTCCAAATTACTAATTGAGCGATGACGACCGGAACTTGTTCGAGAAAGGCAGGTGTGTAGGGGGAAGCCTGGTGGAAACTGCGTGGGCATTGCCTGTACGCCTAAAATATCCTGATCCATAAATCAATGTGTTATCTGGTCCAAGCTGACAAATTGTCAACGTCCCCGTGGTGTCCTCCGTGGTGTCCTGGATTTTCAGAGTAGTCTGCTGGTTGATTGTACCATTTCCCCATAAATACAGGGGCACCAAACCTATTTACCTGCTGCTGTGGATACGTGGTCGGACCAAGATAAAACCCCTTTAGATTGCGCTGGCTGCCTATCTGATCTCAGCGGAGGCTGCGTTTGCCACCGGTGAGAACTTCGTCGTTGACGGCGGGATGACCCGCAGGATGATTTGTGAAGAAGAGCTGCTACGCCTTCCCGACAACAGGCTGGAGTTCCGCCAGCCGCTGCTGGATTTTGGGGGCAAGGGCCGGATTGACGCCGACGAAGAAAGAGCATTCACCGCCTTTCTCATGCGTCCTTTCGATGACGGCCGGGATAGCTGTGTTCAACAGTTTGTCCATGTCCAGTGTCGGGATGGTGAGACCGCCGGAGTAGCCGAAGGTTCCCCAGATGATGACGAACTCGTAACCGGACTCCTCCCACATCCGGATGCCCACGCCAAAGGCGCGCTCCCGGAATTCCGCATCCTCCGGAGGCGCGTTGCGCAGCCGGTCCAGCAGTTCCCGGCCCTCCTTCGAGCGGTCGATGATGAACGCGTAATGTTCCGATTTGGCGGCGACAAGATTGTGCATTATCTAAGCACCCGCACCGAGGCCTTCGAGATGATGATGGAGCATGCGCGGCAGATGGCGCGAATTTTGTGAATGGTCAGGAGGATTTCTTCTCCCACTCGATCGCTTCGACCGGGCAGACGTCGTCGCACGCCCCGCATTCGATGCAGACGTCCATGTCGATAACGTAAATCGGGTCTCCCGAGCTGATGGCGCTGACCGGGCAAACCGGTTCACAGGCGCCACAGGCGATACAATTGTCGGTGATGTGATGAGTACCCATGATCTTCTCCTTTTTTCCGTTGGGGATCTTATGGAATAAATCTACCACCCTTTCGGACAATTTCATCACGCAGGGAGAATATCTTTCGAGAAAGGGTAAGCGGAAGGAGCCATTTATAAGAATGCTTTGAGCGGGGGAGGGTAGCCGGAACCCAGTGGGGCTCGAAACGCTACCTGAACATGGAGATGCTCAAGGAGCAGGAACTGGAACAAAGTCTTGAAATGGCAGAGGCAATCTAACCCCGAAAAAGGCGCTGCTAAGAAAAAAGCTAAAATCTCTTTACACTTCCGAACCAATGCTTGTTGAACAGCTTATACGCGCATTCATCACCCGAAGACTCAGGTGATGTTCCTTGGGAACCGTGGACTCCGGAGAAACTTGGCGGTACATAGTCTGGGTTGATGTATTCTCGCCGCGCATAATATTTTCCTGTAATATCGGCCAAATATGCACAGGATAGAAGCAGAAAATACCTTTTTGCCTGCTTTGTTCGTTGTGTTTTGAGTGCCCTGCTGAAGAAAGCGCGGCGTTTCAGATTATATTGAAACGCCGCGCTCTATATGTTGCTCCTAGCTTCCCTGAGCATACAGAACATCCGTCAATTCGTGGCGGTTATCGCGAACCGATCCTTCGATGTGCAGATCAGGATACGCTCCATAAACCCTCGAAGATGTTTTTTGCCAAGAACGGGTAAAGGAAAAGGGTGTCCCTGACGTTCAGACTTTTTCCGGTAACTGCTATGGGATGTCCGTTGCGGAGTGGCAGCTGTCTGCCGTGTTGAAATTGAAAAAAATAAATGGTATTAGGGGTTTAATCTGTTGAAAAGAACATCCATTCAGGATGCCAATGATTATTGGCAATAATACTGTATAGTTAAATGATCAATCCCTATTGACGCTGCTTGACGTGCTTTTTGCAGAGCAACTGATCGACGGATATGACGAACAAATAAAGGTTTGCAGATGCCGGAGCGCCAGACTGAAGGAGTTCGGATTGCAAAAGCGACTCGGGCAGTACCATAGTGGAAGGCTAGAGTTATGCGTTTTCTGAAAAGAGTTAAGCATTTCCTGCCTCTATTCCAAGAGACAACAAGCTGATAGGTGGCTAATGAAAAGGAGTGCTCAGTGCGTTACCAATTTCATCAAAAAGGCAGTGTGGATACTGTTAAGATCGTTGCTATATACGCACTGTTTGGTGTCTGCTGGATATATGTCTCTGATACAATAGGCAGTTGGCTCGTTCATGATCAGGCAATGTTGGTTAAAGTAGCCGTTATCAAAGGTTCTTTTTTTATCATTTGCACAGCAGGGCTACTGTACTTCTTAATCAGCCGATACGTTCGGCGATTAGCTGCTGCCGAAGATCGATTGAACAATAGTTTGAAATACTACCAGGCTATCTTCAATGCAATAAACGAAGCCATAATTGTTCAAGATGCCGGGAGTGGCCGCATAGTGGACGTCAATAACCGTATGCTGGAGATTTACGGATACGAATTTGAAGAAGCGCTTTCTGCGGATATTAGTCAGTTGTCTGAAGGAATGTCGCCATATTCACGAGAAGACGCTTTTGAGAAGGTTTGTAAGGCCAGAAGTGAGGCATCGCAGTGTTTTGAATGGCACACACGTAAAAAAAATGGGGAATTATTCTGGGCTGAAATTTCGATTACAAAAGTTTCGCTGAATGATTCTGAGAGGATAATTGCTGTAGTAAGAGACATAACTGAGCGCAGGAAAGCGGAGGAAGCAATTCATCAAAGCGAAGAGAAGTTCAGGACTTTATTCATGTCCCTGAACGAGGGGTTCTATCTCTCCGAGATCATCTATGGTGATGATGGCAATCCTTGTGATTACAGGTATTTGGAAGCCAATCCAAAATTTGAAGAGATCTTGGGAATCAGTCGTGAGCAGATCATTGGCAAACGGTATAAGGAATTGGTGCCGGTTGACACAACCCAATGGTTGGACAATTACTTCAAGGTTGCACTTACCGGAGAACCTTGTACTTATTCATTTTATTCAAATGAATTTCGCATGCATTTCGAGACGTATGCCTACCAGCCGGCCAAAGGTCAGGTTTCCGTACTTGTCATAAACGTCACGGAGCGAAAATGTGCCGAAGAGAGGATCAGCGCCGCCCTCGCGGAAAAGGTGATTCTGCTCAAGGAGGTACATCACCGCGTCAAAAACAACCTGCAGATCATATGTTCTTTGCTCGACCTGCAGTCCGACTCAATTCCGGATGAACAGTCGCGCAGCTACTTCCGGGAAAGTCAGAACCGCATCAGGTCCATGGCTTTGATCCATGGAATGCTCTATGAGTCGAAGGACTTTAACTCCATTCACTTCGGTGAATATATCCGGGACCTGACGCAGCATCTGATCGCTTCCTATGCCCTGGAAAGCAGCCGGATATCCCTCAAAGTGGATATCAGTGATTTCGTTCTGGACATCGATAGGGCGATTCCTTGCGGACTGATCATCAACGAACTGGTTTCCAATGCCATGAAACATGCCTTTCCCGATAACCGTCAAGGGGAGATTTCCATTCGCTTGACTATTGACGAAAAACATTGGATTTCTCTTGCGGTTGCTGATACCGGCGTGGGTTTTCCTGCTGGGATCGATTATGAAAATACTCAGACGTTGGGTCTTCAGCTGGTTAGCACGCTCGTCAAACAGTTGCGGGGCCGTTTGACTGTCGACGCTGAACACACCGGCACCACTATTTTCATAACCTTTCCCGGGAATTCACTTCATGCTTAGTAGGATAATAGGATGAAAATCGGCTTCCCTGATTACCTTTTGAAGGGTTTTGTTGCAAAGGCGGTTTCAGGCCGCGGTCGCTGATTTGCCGGAAGCAGGCCACTATTTTTACCCGGACTGATTTTCAAGGAGACGATCAGTCTTAATTGAAAAAAATTAAATGGCATCGGGGGTTTGGATCTGGTACAAAATAAATACCCTTCCAGTATGGGAAAAATATTAGAAAGACCAGTATATAGATATGTGGACAACGCCTATTGTTGCAGCTTGACGTGCTTTTTTCGGAGTAACTGATGGATGGATACGACGAACAGATAACGGATTGTGTACGATAACTAAAGCCGCCATTGCCGGAAAATTCCGGATGGCGGTTTTCTCTTTTTAAAGTATTTCTTTTCTCCCTTTACCTCTGAAGGATGAAAATGACCGCTGACCACACGTGGTTAGCGAAGCGAGCAGGGCTTTCTTGAGAAGATGGGAAAGGACGGCAAGTTGCGAAGAGAGGTTTTGAAAACAAGGGAGAAGCTGTCCAATTTCAAACCGTCTACTTGACAGGGACGCTTACGTTATCAGTTCATGAATAACAATACCAACATCATTTGGGACATAGGTAACGTTTTATACCCGTATTCTCGTGTTACCGAGGAATATTATACCCTCTGTCACGATGCACATGCAGAAATCGCCTTAGAGGTCTTTCCGGTCCTATCTACGGAAGAAGCACAGTATCTTGTGGACGAATGCTATAATACATTTCACGACTGCTATGGTGCATTTGTTCCGGTGATCATTCATTACGGACTCGATTTAGAAGAAACGCGGCTTCGTCTGTTCAAAAAACACTACGCCATGCTATACGAATTGCTGATGAAACATTGCCCCGATATTTTCGGCGACAAGACAGAACTGGTTGATGCTTTTCGTGGAATTAGCGGGCGCGTTAAACACGGAATTTTATCACAATGCTGTATGGAGAGCTTTGGCATACCTGTGCTTGATAAATTAGGCATATTGCCTTTCTTTGAGCCGAAAGCAATTTTAGGACTTGATCAGGTTGGCTACGTCAAAAAAGCGGAAAGCACAAAGCCGCTCAGGATTGTTATGGAGCTTATGGATGCCGATCCAGAACACACTTATTTTGTCGAAGATTCGCTGTCTAATCTAGAGCGAGCATCGGAAATAAAGGGTCTGCGCTGCATATATATAAGCTACGGAAAACCGCTTGATAAATTACCCTCCTTCGTTTCGAACCAGTTTAGAGAGCCCACGGATTTCTTACGCGCTATAAAAGAATGGATCATTCTGACATCAGGTCACGGGTGTTCCGCCTAAGTCTGAAAGTCCATTTCCGACTGAGGCGGGACGGTAGAAATGGATTCCGGATGGAAACTATTTGATTGTGGCAGTAGCCATAAACTTCCCAATACGACAGGCATGTCAAAAGTAAAATTTTCTGGCACAATAGTAATACTGTAATACTGTCTCCTCGAAATCCCGAATGGAACAGAACATGCCGCTTGCCGTATTCGACGCCATAAAGCAAAATATCAGCTCATTTCTGGGCGGAGCCACTGTTGCCCTGCTTCCCGGCGCTTCCAGCATTGAAGGCGAGAAAACAACCATAAGCGAGATCATTTCACTCGAAGATCGCTCGTACTGCTTCATGGCGCGGAGGGAGTCCCTCCCGTTCACCCGCAGCGAAACCCTCTTCTGCCGTGAGCTTTTGACCGCATTCTCGGGCCTGTTCAACGGTTTCCAGCATGAGGAATACGTGGCGCATTTCCGCACCGCGCTGCTTGCCTCGATCATGGACATCACCGTGGCCCGCTCGTTGCGCGGCGACCACCGCAAGGCTTTCTGGCCGATCCAGCAGCTCATCCAATTGCTGAAACATCTCTCGTACCAGAGCTATGAAGGAAAACCCGCCACGACCGGTTTCCTGGTGTATCGCACCACGCCCCAGCTGCTGGGCAAGGTGGTCCGGGAACGAAACCACACCCTGATGCCGCTGAAGCCGTACCAGGACATAACCACGGATTTCTTCAGCAACCCGCTTCCTTACCGCATCGTCGACGGAACCAACCTTTTCTTCGTGGCCAATATCCAGATGCAGGTGACCGGCGTCTTGCGCACCGCCCGCACCGCGCTGCAGACCGACATAGAACTCCTTACCCAGCGGGAGATCTTTTCCCTGGTGAGGCGTGCCGGCCACGGAGCATTCGCCGTGACGGTCAATGGGGCCTCGGAGATCGAAGTGTTAATCAGCCCGGCCAAGCTGCTGGTGCGGCGCAAGGGCGCCTGGGCAATCTTCGATCCGGACATATTCCGCTCATTCCTGGCCGGCAGCATTGACGCCGAATCCATTGATGAGCTGCTCTGGTCCGTTTACGCTCTTTCCAAAGAGCGGCTCGGCACCGTAATCCTCATGTATGACAAGGGGACTCGTAATCTGACCCGGCTGAAAAAAGGTTCGGTGGGTGGTGATGACCCGATCGGCCGACTTCTGATACATCGGGTCAAGAAGCGGACCATCAGCGATCTGAAAAAAGCAGGCATCCTGCTGCGCATCCTCTCAGCCGACGGCAT
The DNA here is from genome assembly GCA_034933285.1 of Geobacteraceae bacterium. GTDB lineage: Bacteria > Desulfobacterota > Desulfuromonadia > Geobacterales > Geobacteraceae > RPRC01. The sequence continues at coordinate 119,510 of JAYFNT010000003.1, forward strand.
GACGGTATTCAACGGGAGTGGCAGGCTGATGGATACCGGTTTCATTTTCGACACATCATATGCCAGGGAGGTTGTCACCGGCGGAGGGCGCACCACGGCAGCCAGCGCCGCGTCCTACTTCGGCAAGGTAATCAAGGTGTCCCAGGACGGGCCCATAGAACTGTACCGGGACGGGCGCCTGGTTTATCGGTTCGGGTAGATTCGAGTTGATAGGAATTGCAGACACTGGTGAGGAGTAGATATGGATATCGATGCCATATACAAAAGGAGAAGCATCCGTCGCTATGAAAACCGCTTCGTTACCCCGGAGCTGATCAACGAACTGTTGCGGGCGGCAATGAGCGCTCCGTCGGCGGGCAACGAACAGCCATGGCAGTTCGTGGTCATTACCAGGCGCGAGTTGCTGGAAAGGATTCCAGATATCCATCCTTATGCCGGGATGGCGAGCGATGCGCACGTGGCGATACTGATATGCGGCGATCTTGAGCGTGAAAAACACGAAGGCTTCTGGGTGCAGGATTGCGCGGCTGCTACCGAAAATCTCCTGATTGCTGCCGCGGGGCTGGGGCTTGGGGCTGTCTGGTGTGGGGTGCATCCGCGGCAGGACAGGGAAAAGGGTTTCCGCGAGTTGCTCGGCATTCCAGAAAGGGTGGTGCCGTTTGCCCTGGTCCCCGTCGGCTGGCCTGCAGAGGAAAAGGTGAGTTCCGACCGGTTCGACCCTTTGCGCATTCATTACGAGAAATGGTGAGCAAGACACCTGCCTTTTTCAATTGATTTATTTTGAGCCAGGCTTCCGGCCGAGGCGGGAGACGGAACCGATATTTATTAAGGAGGGAAATACATTGATTCGATTCCGACTGATATATGCCTTTCTTCTGTTGCTTGTTCTGTCCGGCTGCACGCTTTTCAACGTTAATTTGATTCCCCCGGTACAGCCCCTTGAGGAGAAGGTCATCGAAGGGGAAGGGCGGCCTAAGCTGCTCCTTCTGGATATCGCCGGTTTCATTTCTGAGAAAGAGCCTGACGGAGTCTCTCTCGCAAAGCAAAGCCCTTCGATCGTATCACGGGTGAAAGAATCTCTGCGGAAAGCCGAAAAGGATGAAAGCATTGCAGGGGTTATTTTGCGGATCAATTCGCCCGGTGGAACGGTGACTGCCAGTGATATCATCTATCACGAGATAAAAGGATTCGAGAACCGCAAAAAGGTTCCCGTTTATGCCTGTATTACAGGGATAGGAACATCGGGCGCTTACTACATCGCGACCGCTTCGGATCTGATCGCAGCGCATCCGACCGCGGTAACCGGCAGCATCGGGGTAATACTGCTTAATTTCAACCTTGAGGGACTTCTCGGGAAGATCGGAGTTACAGAGAAGTCTATAAAGTCCGGTGCGAAAAAGGATCTCATGTCGCCTTTCAGAACGAGCACCGAAGAGGAACGGCGAATCGTTCAGGATATAATAGACAGTTTCGCAAGGCGCTTTCTCGATGTGATCATGGCGCGCAAGAACAACCGACTTGAGCGGCAGGAGCTTGAGAAGCTGGCGGACGGGCGGGTTTACACGTCCGAGCAGGCCTTTGCCGCGAAACTCATAGACCGGACGGAATATCTGGACGATACGATCAACGGGATGAAACAGGCACTGGGAATCAAGGAGGCCAGGGTGGTCAGCTACTGCCGGCCAGGCGACTACCGGGGGTCAATCTATTCCACTGCGGATCCAGGTGGCGCGTCGGGTGTCAACCTGATCAACATAAATGCCGATGGACTTGAAATGTTTTCCGCGCCGCAGTTTCTCTATCTGTGGCGGCAGTAGGGAAAGTTATCGTTACACGCAGCCCTGATCTCGATTGGTCGCTGGCAAAGCCAAGGCTGATTTTTGCACCGTAACGGGCGGCAATGGTCTGGACAATCTATATCACCAAAGCCCGGTCAGTTTTCTTAGCTGGTCACGAGTTTCACGCTGTGGGGTGTGTGAATCGCCATTTGACTGTTGGCTTGATTGTTATTGGTAGTGCCAAATTCAATTTCTCCCTTTTTCCCCGTTTTTCCTCAGTACGAATAACAAGTAGGACACTACGCCAATGTTAACGGCAAGGATGGTAACTCTCGGCCAGGTTACGTTGCGAGTGACTTCAAATATCTCCACGGGAATATATATACCGCCTGTCAGGAACCCGAACCACTTGGCCCATTTTTGTCCCATCCATAGTCCTATAGCTTCCACAAATCTCACTATGGAATAAATCAGCGCCGCAAAAGCCATCGCCCACAACTGACTATCGCTAATGCGTTCTGCCAGGTCAATGAATATGCGTGGATAATGCCTGGCAGGATTGAAATGCAAATGCTCAACAAGTTGAACAGCCGCACAGTGCAGATCTTTGTGGATAAATGACAGCAGACCGAATCCTGTCAATAGGACGAGAAATCCTTTTGCCCCCTCGAAAAAAGCGACTACCCGCAAACCGCTTGTAGATGACCGTACGGAGTTCATATTTATGTGAGGCGCTGAATCCGCTTTCAGGTGTTGCTCAGGTTCGAAACAGGTGTTCAGTGCTTGGTATTGGAGCAGTATATAATTGTAGCGCGTTCTTGATATCTATCAATAAAATCGAGAATATCGTCATTTTGGAATAAAAATCGGGGCAGTGGTTGGGATGTAAACGGGAATTCCGTAAAAGTAAGGGGAAAAGGGTATGGGGTCACTTTATTCCCGGCAATATCATTCCGATCGGATATGTGGTAGGGTGGGGCATGGGTACCCGATCGAAACGAAGCGAACGTTGTCCTCGATGCCGGCTGCACACCCCCCTTTGCATCTGCAGCACCATACCCCGCCTCGAACTAGCCACCCGGCTCATCCTGGTGATGCACCGCCGCGAGTGGAGCAAACCGACCGCAACCGGGCCGCTGGTACTGGCCGTGCTCACCAACAGCGAGCTGCGCATCCAGGGATACCGGGAGCAGCCGCTCGACTTCAGCGATCTCGAAAGCGAAAAGCGCCGGACTTTGCTCCTCTATCCGGGTGAGGGAGCAGAGGTCCTGAGCCGGGACTTCCTGTCAGGGGATCCTCGACCTGTCAACCTCGTGGTCCCGGACGGCAACTGGCGCCAGGCAGCGCGCATGGGCAGGCGTCTACCCGGACTGGAGCATGCCACGATGGTGCGTCTCCCCGAAGGGGCGAAAACGGGCTGGGGGGTCAGGAGAGAATGCCATCCTGAAGGTCTGGCGACCTTCGAGGCAATTGCCCGCGCTCTCGGTATTATCGATTCGGCTGAAGTGCAGGAAACCATGGAGGAACTTTTCCGCCTGATGGTGGCGAGGACTCTTCAGGCCCGGGGTTGAAGGGCCAAGAGGGACTATAGATGTCCCCCAAAGACTCAGGTATCCTCGGGAAAGGCGCATGACCTGGACGTAGTATTCATTGCCGTGTTCAGCCAGTTCGTATAGCAGCGTTGGCATTTTTGCTGCTGTGGAAACCGGAACCTTCATATCTCAAAATTTTCACCCCTGGTCCGCACGATTTTGCCATCTGCATGGCTCCTGCTAAAATTGCTGTGGGTACCGCACGCATTGATGGGAGACTGGTTGCCCGTTGGCGGGCCACGGCACTGATTCGTATCAAAGCGCTCCGGAAGAAAAAAGGGGATTTGCATGCAGGATGCGTATGGAAAGATGCTGAAGAAGGTTGCCAGGCTTGGCAAACTGAGCGATCTGGATGACGTGATCAAGACTTCCTCGATCCTGTTGAAGAACATCGCCGATATCAGGTGGGCGCTGGTATATTTTTTCGACAGAGAACTCCAGGGGTTCACCCCGGCCAGGGGATACGGCTTGCCCCAGCGCTATATCAGGCTCTTCGAAAACACCCCGCTTCATCCGGACAAATTGCCGGCCCTCAAGTCCATGCTTTTGAAAAAGCAGCACCTGCTCATAACCGACACTGCCACGTCGGACATGGTGAACCCCTCATGCCGCAAGCTTCTCGGGGACTTGACCCTGCTTGCGGTTCCAATGATCGTCAGGAATCAGGTACTGGGAACGATCTTTGTAGCGCGGCCCAACACTCTTCCTCCATTCACTGAAAAAGGTATCAAGCTCATAAAGGGTATGGCTGCAAACGCTGCCTTATCCGTCAGCCATATGCGCCTTTATGACGAAACCCTGGACACGGCAATTGACCTTGCGAAAAGGGTAGACACCATCATGACGCTGGATGAGATAAACAAGGCCATTTCTTCAACGCTGAGCAGAGAAAAAATATTTGAAAAGGCGATCCAGGGAATCGAACGCACTGTTTCGTGTGCAATGGTGGTCATAATCCAGAAAGAAAAAAAAGGCTTTGTCGTAACATTGTCCCATTGGAAAGAAGGGACAGCCGTGCCGGTGATGCGCACCGGTGCTCGGCTGTCCCTGTACCGCTCTTTGGCGGGGAATGCCCTGAACAAGGGGAAAACGATTTCCGTCGAGACCCTCGGAGCGCTGCGAAAACCCGGACCCCTGGACCGGATCCTTTCCGAAGCCGGCCTGGCCACGCTGCTTGCCGTTCCCCTTATCAGCCGGGACAAGGCAAAAGGAGTGCTCCTAGTGGGGGATCGTCATCCGGGGGGCTTTGCCGGGGAGGAGACTTTTGTCGTTGAGAAGATCGCGTCCCAGATATCCGTTGCCCTGGAAAACGCCAAGCTTTACGAAGACATGAGGAGCCTTTTCATAAGCACTGTATCGAGCCTTGCCAATGCCATAGACGCCAAGTCGCCGTGGACTAAGGGCCACTCTGAACGGGTCATGAACATTGCCGCGGCACTGGCGGAAGAGATGGGGCTTTCGGAAATGGCCTTGGAACAGATCAGGATAGCCGGCTTGTTGCACGATATAGGCAAGATCGGAATACTGGAGGCTCTTCTGGAAAAACCGGACAAGATTTCCGATGAAGAATTTCCCCCGATGCTGCAGCATCCGGAGAAAGGGGTGGCCATCCTGTCCCCCATAGAACAGCTTCAGGATATACTCCCGACCATCCGCCATCACCACGAACGGTATGACGGAACCGGGTATCCCGACGGCCTGAAGGGGGAAGAAATCCCGCTGCAAGCCAGAATCGTAGCGGTGGCCGACGCTTTTGACGCCATGGTATCCGACAGACCCTACAAGAAGGGTTCCACCGTCCGGAAAGCTTTGAAAGTGCTTGAGAAGGAGGCCGGCCGTCAATTCGATCCTGATGTGGTCGAATGCTTCAGTAACAAGGTGGCGGACAGATTGCGGCTATTCACCAAGGGAAATCATAAACGGTACTGAACTGGCTTATCTTGCACAATGGTTTTGAAGCAATTACTCATGATACTTTCGCAAAAAGTCGTCATACCCGCGAAAGCGGGTATCCAGGGGTTTTGTAATAGGCTGTAATTCCCGGATTCCCGTTTGCGCGGGAATGACAGAAATAATGCATTATCGACTTTTTGCGGGTGCCTCACGCATAATTATTCAGTTGTTGTGAATTGTGCGTGAGAGTGATGTGACTTGAGAAATTGTTGGCTGTAAGAGATGTAAGTTTTCCCGACAGTATGCGGGAATTGTTATCCGCGGCAAACACGTTATAGTTTATATACACTTAATTAGATTCCATCCGGAAAGTCTCTCCGGGGCCGGAGCGGAACTTTCTCGTAGCTCGTAATATGACTCACTGGTCGGAGCTTTTATTGGTTTCAAGCGCTTTCCCGGCTTTCGAGATCTTGCACTGAACCCGTATCACGATCTCCTCGAAAGCCCCGCTCCGGCCTTTATCAGCCATTACCAGGAGTATCCGGATGGAAATTAATTACTCCCAAAAATGGTCGCGTGTTTGAATAGTCTCGGAAATGAATAGTAATTACAAGGGATAACAGCAAATTGCCGTGGTCTTTTTGTTTGTGCCCCATTTTATCGGCAACGTGGCAAGTTGAGATGATTTGATGGAAACCCCTGTCTTGCGAATTGTTTTGCAGAAGGAGGTCAAGTGGTTTACGAGTGGTAATAGCTGTCGGGAAAATTATCACTTTAGTTTTTTAATCATGTCAGGGAGCAACAAAGCTTATGTTTATTAGTTGCTTGAAATGATTGCACATTTCTTGCATATATACTGAAGAGCCGATTTTTTTGAAGCTGATGATACCGGGTTCAACGTTCAAGGTAAATGTGCGACATGCAATTTGCCGGAGGGAAATATGCGGGAAATTATGGTCGTATATGACGATGGGTCCATGGGCTCTGTTGCAGTCAGCAGACTTGATGCGCTCATTGCATCCGGAAGAATCAGATCATTCATGCGTGCCGATGGGTGGGTGCGGGTGGGCGTCGATCCAATCAGAAGAATAAATTGCCAGGGAAGGGATCGCAGAAAAAATGTTCATGACGTCATGCGCAGAGTAGGGGGCTGATCCGGACGGAGGAACGATCAGCCGGTATGTTCATCCCGCGTGGTGAGAAGTCAGGTGGTTGACTCGTCCAGGGGCCTTCCCCCGCAGGATTTGAGCCGATCATGGGCTTGTCTGAGTATTTCTTCAGTTGTTTTCCAGTCAATGCATTTATCAGTTATGGAAACGCCGTAACGCAGCCGGGAAAGGTCTGCTGGGATGGGCTGGTTTCCTGCTTCCAGATTGCTTTCGATCATGACCCCTGATATCTTTCCCTGGCCCGCGGCAATCTGCTCCACAACCTGCTGCAGAACAAACGGCTGCTTTTCGTGGTTTTTCTCGGAATTCCCGTGACTGCAGTCAACCATGATGCTGGGCAGTAGGTTGGCTTTTTCCATCATCTCAGCGGTTTTGCGGATGTCTTCGGGCAGATAGTTCACTTTTTTCGATCCACCGCGAAGGACAATATGGACTTCCGGATTGCCGGTCGTCTGAATGATTGCGCTTTTACCTTCCTTGTTGATGCCCAGAAAGCTGTGGGAATGGAGTGCGGATTTCATTGCGTCGATGGCTATCTGAAGATTGCCGTCGGTACCGTTTTTGAACCCTACGGGGAAGGACAAACCGCTTGCCATTTCCCGGTGGGTCTGTGATTCAGTGGTACGGGCGCCTATCGCTCCCCAACAAAGCAGGTCGGCGAGGTATTCAGGCGTGATCGGGTCCAGCATTTCGGTGGCGACGGGAAGCCTCATGCCTGTCAAGGTGCAGAGAAGGTTTCTGGCGATACCCAGACCTTTTGATATTAGGTGCGAACCGTTCATGTCCGGGTCGTTTATCAGGCCTTTCCAGCCGATGGTGGTTCTAGGCTTCTCGAAGTAGACGCGCATGACGATAAAGAGCTGATCAGAGAGTTCTTCCGCTAACCGGGCAAGCCTCCTTGCATACTCGATGGCGGCTGCAGTATCGTGGATGGAGCATGGTCCGACAACTACCATCAGCCGGGAATCCAGCCCCCGGAGGATGTTCTTTATATGCAGGCGGCTGAGGTTGATGAATTCACCGTCTTCATCGGAAACGGGAAACACCTGCCTCAGGTCAATGGGGGCTATTATCGGGGTTATGCTCCTGATTTTCAGGTTGTTGGTCTTGATCATAATCTTGTTTGTCCCTTGTCCTGTCCGATATGACAGTGAATAGAAAGCCGCCTGCCTCTGAACAGCAGGGGAAAACCGGCATGAACGTTATTGTTGCTTGATGTTTGATTCTAGCATAGGAATACATGCTCGTGTCAAATTTTCATTCCCATCCGCACTGTTTCCCGTTTCCGGAAACAGTGCGGATGAATAAAAGGAGGTCGGAAATGTTTACGCTTGAACAGGCTTTTTCATCTTTGTTCGATAAAAATATGGGGGTCGTGAAAGGGGAGCGGATACTGGTCTTCAGCGACACTGCCCGCCTTGACGAGTCTCTATCACCAATGGACGGAGATCGACGCAAGAGGCTTTATCAAGCGGCTTTTGCCGCAGCCGGATTTGCGGAACGCTCTTACGGTTCCGGAGATTTCGTCTCATTTCCGTCCACATCCGCCTCGGGAGTTGAGCCTCCCGAAATCCTGTGGCGCAAATCGTTCGGCGATTCCATTGTCGACATGCTTGTTTCCGAAGGGATTCTTGAAGCACTCATTGCAAAGAAGGCAAGCCCGAACCAGGTGGCGCGCGCCGAGGAGATCGTGATGTCATTCAGGGAATCGGTTGTTGACGTGGTGGTGGCCATGTCCAACAACTCAACGAGTCATACCAGATTCCGGTCGCTTGTAAACAAGGCTGGGGGACGCTTCGCCAGCCTGCCCCATTTTGATCCGGAAATGTTTTTCACTTCAATGCGGGTCGACTGGAACATGTTGGCTGAAAGGACGGGAAGACTTGCGGACAGGGTGAATCGCGCTGACAAGATCCTGGTTGAAACAACGAACGGCACCAGGATGAACTTTGTAAAAAAAGGGAGGGTTGCGTCTGCCGATGACGGATTGCTGACGGAACCGGGAAGTTTCGGCAACCTTCCCGCCGGTGAGGTTTACCTGGCGCCTGTTGAAGGGAAAAGTTCCGGAACGATGGTGCTGGAATTTGCGCCCACGCGCAAGTTGTCCACGCCGCTTGAACTGGTGGTGGAAGACGGTATGGTGACTGAAATCAGAGGTGATGAACCTTACCGCTGTTATTTGGAGGATAAATTCATTCAGAATGCCTTGAACAGGAATATCGCCGAACTGGGTATCGGGACGAACGATCGTGCGACAAGGCCGGACAATATCCTGGAAGCCGAAAAGATACTCGGCACCATTCACATTGCCCTTGGAGACAACTCGAGCTTTGGTGGTGCTGTAACCACGCCGTTTCACGAAGATTTCGTGTTTTACGGGCCCACGGTCAAGGCAGAAATGCCAGATGGTCTTACGGAGTTGCTATTGGATAGGGGTAAACTTCTCGAATAGTCCAATACAAAATTGATTCCATCCGGAAAGTCTCTCTGGGTCCGGAGCGGGAGTTTCCGGATGGAAACGAAACAGTTCCTTCATTTGATTTTCTTCCCCTCCTTGACAGTCCGGCAGTGCAGTGCATATCCTTTCAGTAATATGATGTAGTGAAAGGGGAGCATGTCTAATGATACGTCCTGAAAAAATGACCATAAAAACCCAGGAAGCTTTGGGTTCCGCGCAGCAACTGGCAGCGTCGCGACAGAACGGGTCGATCGAACCGGAGCACCTTCTCCTTGCATTGCTTGACCAGGAAGGGGGATTGACCGGATCGATCCTGCAGAAGATAGGGGCCAATGCGCAGTATGTACGCTCAAAGGTGGAGGAGGCGCTGAAGCAGCTGCCCCAGGCAACCGGCGCCGGGGCGCAGGTCTATCTGTCATCGGCCCTGCACCATGCTCTGGATGCGGCCCAGCGCGAATCCGAGGCCATGAACGATGAATTCGTTTCCACCGAGCACCTTCTCCTCGGGCTTATCGAGGAAAAAGGCAGCAGGGCATCGTCAATCCTGATCGACAACGGAGTATCGCGTGACTCGGTTCTGGCGGCGCTCAAGGACCTTCGCGGCGACGAGCGGGTGACCGACCAGAATCCGGAGGAAAAATACCAGGCACTGGCCAAATACAGCCGCGACCTGACCGATGCCGCCCGCAAGGGAAAGCTGGACCCGGTCATCGGACGTGACGATGAAATCCGGCGCGTGATCCAGGTGCTCTCCCGCAGAACCAAGAACAACCCGGTGCTCATCGGCGAGCCGGGCGTTGGCAAAACCGCAATCGTGGAAGGGCTGGCCCAGCGCATCATCTCCGGCGATGTGCCGGAGACCCTGAAGAACAAGCGTATAGTTGCCCTGGACATGGGGGCGCTCATTGCCGGCACCAAGTTCCGCGGCGAGTTCGAAGAGCGGCTCAAGGCGGTCATCAAGGAAGTGACCAAGTCAGAGGGGAACATCATCCTGTTCATCGACGAGCTCCACACCCTGGTGGGCGCAGGCGCTGCGGAAGGGGCCATGGATGCATCGAACCTCCTTAAGCCGGCCCTTGCCCGGGGAGAGCTGCACTGCATCGGCGCAACCACCCTGAACGAGTTCCGCAAGCACGTGGAAAAGGATGCAGCCCTTGAGCGCAGATTCCAGCAGGTTTTCACCGGAGAGCCGAGCGTGGAGGACACTATCTCGATCCTGAGGGGCCTTAAAGAGAAGTACGAGGTTTTTCACGGAATACGTATCCAGGACAGCGCCATCGTGGCGGCAGCGACGCTGTCCGATCGCTACATCACCGACCGTTTCCTTCCGGACAAGGCCATCGACCTTATCGACGAAGCTGCGTCGCGTCTCAGGATCGAGATCGACTCCATGCCGACCGAGATCGACGAGATCGAGCGCAGAATAATCCAGATGGAGATAGAAAAACAGGCGCTCCTCAAGGAGCACGACCCATCTTCCCAGGAGCGTCTTCGCAAGCTCGCGGACGAACTGGAAGACCTTGAATCGGAATCTGCGAAACTCAAGGTTCACTGGCAACAGGAAAAGGAAATCATAAGATCGCTGCGCGACCTGAAAAACCGATTGGAGGAAAAGAAAACCGAAGCCCAGCGCATGGAACGGGAGGGAAACCTGGGCCGTACCGCGGAAATCCGCTATGGCGAGATCCCGGCTATCGAAAAGGAAATGGCGGAGAAGAACCTGGAACTGGAACAGGCGCAGCGGGAAGGCAAGATGCTGGCCGAGGAGGTGGACGGCGACATGGTGGCGGAGGTTGTGGCCAAGTGGACCGGCATCCCGGTATCGCGCCTCCAGGAGAGCGAGTCGTCCAAGCTGGTGAGCATGGAGGACCGCCTCAAGTCAAGGGTAGTGGGGCAGGACGATGCCCTGCTGCTGGTGTCCAACGCAGTGCGGCGCGCCCGGTCGGGCCTTGCCGACCCGAACCGCCCCATCGGGTCGTTCATTTTCCTCGGGCCGACCGGCGTGGGCAAGACAGAGACCGCCAGAGCCCTGGCCGAGTTCCTGTTCGACGATGATCAGGCCATTGTCCGCATCGACATGAGCGAGTACCAGGAGAAGCATACGGTGGCGAGACTCATCGGCGCACCACCGGGCTACGTGGGCTATGAAGAGGGAGGTCAGCTCACCGAAGCGGTGCGGCGCCGTCCTTACAGCATCGTACTCTTCGACGAGATTGAAAAGGCTCATCCTGAAGTGTTCAATGTGCTGCTCCAGGTGCTGGACGACGGAAGGCTCACGGACGGGCAGGGACGAACCGTGGATTTCCGCAACACGGTCATTATCATGACAAGCAACCTTGGCTCCCAGTGGATCCAGCAGTACGGGGCCACTGATTACGCCCGAATGCGGAGCATGGTAATGGAAACGCTCAAGGAGAGCTTTAAACCCGAGTTTCTCAACCGCGTGGACGAAGTGGCCATCTATCACGCCCTGCCGCTGGATCAGATAAAGAAGATTGTCGGGATCCAGATCAAGGCGCTGCAGGAACGACTCGCTGAACGGCGGCTTACCCTTGAGATAAGCGACAAGGCCCGGGAATTCATAGCCCAGGAAGGGTATGACCCCGCTTACGGCGCGCGCCCGCTCAAGAGGACGCTTCAGCGGCGTGTCCAGGACCCGCTTGCCCTGATGCTCCTGGAAGGCAAGTTCGTGGAGGGAGATACGGTGCTCGTTGATTTGTCGATCACCGGTGAAGGCCTGGTCATTCGGAAAAAATGAGGTCGAGCTTCATGCCCGGTACCGTTAACATCGGCGTCAGTTCCTGCCTTCTCGGCGAAAAGGTCCGTTATGACGGGGGACACAAACATGACCGCTATATTACCGACACCCTGGGCCGCTTCTTCAATTTCATACCGGTCTGCCCCGAGGTCGGATGCGGGCTTCCCGTCCCGCGCGAGGCCATGCGTCTCGAGGGGAATCCGGCGGCGCCCCGCCTGGTAACCGGCAGGACCCGCACCGACCTGACGCAGAAGATGCTCGATTACTGCGTCGGGAAGGTTGAGGAACTGGCAGGTGAGGAACTGTGCGGTTTCATCTTCAAAAAAGATTCACCAAGTTCCGGGCTGTTCCGCGTCAAGGTCTATGGCTCCGGCATGCCGGTCAAAAGCGGACGCGGCCTGTTCGCTGCCGCAGTCGTGGAACGCTTTCCATATCTGCCGGTTGAGGAAGAGGGACGTCTCTGTGACATGGATCTTCGTGAAAATTTTATTGAACGGGTTTTTGCCTATCGGCGCTGGAAATCTTTTGTAACGGGGGCTGGGGGGCTTGGCGGTCTGGTTGAGTTCCATGCCTGTCACAAGCTTCAGATCATGGCTCATTCACCGGATATTTACCGGGAAATGGGAAGGCTCGTCGCAAGCGGGAAAGGAACAGATCCCAACAGTCTCATGGCCAGCTACCTCGAACTGTTCATGAAAGCATTGTCCCTGCAAAGCACGGTAAGAAAGAACTGTAATGTGCTGCACCATATCATGGGATATTTCAAGAAGAATTTGACCCCGGCGGAAAAGCAGGAGTTGCTGGGCATAATCCGCCGATATGGCGAGCGTTTGATACCACTGATAGTGCCGGTAACAATGCTCAAACATTACATCGGCAAATATGACCGGGAATACCTGGGGAAACAGACTTATCTGGAGCCGCATCCAGGCGAGCTTATGCTCAGGAACCATGTGTGAACGGCCGTGTGGATGCTTGATTGCGCAGCTAGCTGCGGTTATGCAGCAATTCGCGCACTTTTTCCAACAGAAGCCAGGGGGCTACGGGTTTGGGAAGGAAATGCAGCCCCTCCTCAAGTATTCCTTCACCGCTGAGAAACTCACCGGTGTACCCGCTGAGAAAAAGTGTCTTGACGTCGGGACGGATTTTAATTATTTCGTTGTGCGCATCCTTGCCGCTCTGCTTGGGCATGATGATATCGAGAATGACACACTGTATCCGTTCTGAATTATTCGTGAACTTTTCAACAACATCCTTACCGTCAAAAGCTTCGATCACGGTATAACCGAATTCCTCCAGAACTGTTTTTATGAAACGGCGTGCATCAGGGTCGTCTTCGGCGATCAGGATCGTTTCAGCTCCCCTCTCCGGTGTCGCTAGCTGGATGTAAGCCGATTCTTTCGAAGACTCCTGGACCAGTGGGAGATATATCCCGATTGATGTGCCCAGACCCTGTTCGCTCGTGATGTCGACATAGCCGTTCAACTGCCTTATTATTTCATAGACGATTGCAAGACCAAGCCCGGTGCCTTTGCCGACTTCCTTTGTGGTGAAGAACGGTTCGAATATCCTGTCCCGTGTCCTTTCATCAATACCGACACCAGTATCTGAAACTGACAGGAGAAGGTAGTCCATCTCTTTATCGATGGCAGTTGACGGTTGAAGTTCCATATCCATATGCTTGTGCTCAGTGGAGATCGTAAGGATTCCACCTCGTGGCATCGCATCGCGTGCATTTGTGACCAGGTTGATGACGATTTGTTCGAGTTTTGTCTCGTCACCGAGTATGATGAGTTCTTCGGGACAAAGTTCCATCCTTATCTCGATATCTTCGCGAATCAGCCTGGAAAGGAATTTTTCTGCTTTTTTCAAAACTGTGTTTATGCTCAGTGGCTGAAGACATATGATCTGTTTCCTGCTGAATGCAAGCAGGCTGTCAGTGAGCGCGGCAGCCCGTTCGGACGCGAGCCTTATCTGGTCTACATGCTTCTTGAGTTCTTCGTTTTCCACCTTCATGCCAAGGAGAAACACATAGCCTGTAATCGCCGTGAGAATATTGTTGAAGTCATGAGCAATACCACCGGCCAACTGGCCGATGGCTTCCATCTTCTGCGCTTGCAGAAGCTGCTCTTCCAGATGCTTGCGGTCGGTTATGTTGCGTACGATGCCTCGATAGCCGATCAAGCCGCCGATGGCGTCGAAGATTGGAACTCCGCCCGTCTCCAGCACAATGATCCGTCCGTTCCGGTGCAGGTTTCTGCTTGTCACGGCCGGGAAGGGCCGCCTGGCATCTCTTGCCGCGGTGACAATCTCTCTCGTTTTCTCCCGGTCTTCCTCGAGAATGAAGTCAAACAGAGTTTTTCCGATAATTTCCGCGGGCTTGAAGCCCAGAAGATCATTTACCTTGGGGCTGGCATACGTGAACCTGAAATTTGAATCCACTTCCCAAATCCAATCGGAGGTGGCTTCGACAAGTGAGCGGAAACGGGCCTCGCTTTCACGGAGCGCGTCTTCTGTCTGCTTGCTTTCGGTTATGTCCCGAACTACAGCCAGTAAACGGTTTTCTCCCTTGAGCGCCACCTTTTTCAGGTTCACTTCCACCATGAACACATGGCCGTCCCTGTGGCGTGCTTTCCATTCAAAGCACTGGAGGGTTCCGGCGGCGGCTTCGTGAACCCTGTGAAGCGCCTCTTCATGGTCAAACGGAGAATACATCGCGCTTGTCATTTCGGGTGAAAGCATGGGGAAGTCGTCCCGCGTATAACCGAACATTTCACAAGCCATTGAGTTGATTTCAAGTATCCTGCCTGTTTCCATGTCATGAACGAAAATGGCATCGGTGACAGAGTCGAATATCGTACGGTAATTGTCTTCAGATATCCTGAGGGCTTCCTGTGCCTTGATGCGCTCGCTGATGTCATGCACTATGGAAAAAAAGAATTGGCGGCCCCTTAGGATAATCGGTGTGCAGTAAATTTCAACTTCCCTGACATCTCCATTGCGCAGGCGGTGCCTGGACACGTAATAGTTGTTGACCTGGTCCGACAAGTCGTGCAAGCCGTTTCTGATTTCATTTTCAGACTGGATGCTGAGATCATTGAGCTTCAGATGCTCGAACTCACGCGGTGAATACCCGTAAAACCGGCGCGCGGCTTCGTTGGTGCCGTAGACGGAAAGGGTTTCCGTATCAACAAGATACATGATCGCGCGGTGTTTTTCGAACATCTGGCGGAACTGTTCCTCGGACTGCGCAAGTGAGGAGCGCGCCAGCATGCATTCCTTGTTTTCAGATTCCAGAGCGTTCTGGGCGGAGAGCAGTTTTACGGTATGGCGGCGTACAAGCCAGAACAGGAGCGCGGATGTCACGATGACGTATGCGAGACCCTTGTACATGGACCAGGCCGCCATCTGGGACTTGTTATGGGCGAGAATGCCGACCATGCTGTCGGAATAATAAATCCACACCGCTCCGAGAAGCGCATAGAGTGAGGCGATGAAAATGGGGGCCCTTCGGGGTTTAAACACGCGGATTCACCTCGCTACCGTCAAATGGCGAGCAGCACCGGTTGACGGCACTGTGAACAACGTGGATGGGAATTTCGGATTCGGTCCCGGATCTCTTTGCCGCAGACCGGTTCGGCAGCCATGTCATGTCTTGACGAGCCTGTTCAGCTCTTCGAGCAGCTTGTCGACGTCAACCTTGTGAACCCCTGCGCCGTGTTCGAGTGATTCAAGATCCGCGATCTGGCACTCAAGGCATTCGAGACCAAAGCGTTTGAGCACCGGCAGCGCCTGCGGGTAGTTACGGCAGATTTCTCCAATCTTCATATCTCTCGTGATCACGTGTCACCTCATGGACGGGATTGACGATCAATTGACAATCCCGTTTGGACAAACATCCTGCTGTTCAAGCTTACCGGCCACGCCGGGCGGGTCGGACTCATTGGCCCGGTTGCAATCATACCAGGGCGGAAATTGCCTCTTCAATGCGGTCGATTCCTCTCCTGATGTTGTCCATGCTTGTGGCATATGAGAATCGTACGTAATTGTCCGCGCCAAAGGCAATGCCCGGCACGACGGCAACCCTGGCCTGTTCGAGGAAAAAGGCGCACAGGTCGGTTGAATTGTTTATGGTTTTTCCGGAAAAGCATTTGCCGTACAGTCCGGATACATTTGGAAATGCGTAGAAAGCACCGGTCGACATGAAGCATGAAATGCCTGCTATGCTATTGAGTCGCTTGACGATATAGGTCCTTCTTTTCTCAAACTCCGAGATCATCATCTTTACTGCGTCCTGTGGACCGTTCAATGCCTCGACCGAGGCTTTCTGCGCGACAGAGGACGCGTTTGAAGTGGACTGGGACTGGAGCTTCGTCATTGCGGAGATAATTTCAACCGGGCCGGCAGCGTAACCTATGCGCCAACCGGTCATGGCAAACGTTTTTGAGACCCCGTTCACCACTATGGTGCGGGATTGGAGCTCGGGAACGGCGGAAGCGATGTTGGCAAAGGGAATGCCGTCATAGAGAAGCTTTTCGTAGATATCGTCGGAAATTATGATGAAGTCGTGTTTCAGGCAGACATCACCAAGTTTCTTGAGCTCATCACGGGTGTATGACGTGCCCGTCGGATTGCAGGGTGAATTTAAAATGAGCGCCTTCGTCCTGGGTGTTATGGCCTTTTCCAACTGTTCGGGAGAAATTTTGAATGCGCTCTTTTCGTCCGTATCGATGAAAACGGGCCTGCCGCCTGCGAGCAGCACCTGGTCGGGATAGGAAACCCAGTAGGGAACGGGGATTATGACTTCGTCTCCTTCCTGGATGAGAGCCTGGGATATATTGTAAAGAGAATGCTTTGCTCCGCAGGCCACGGTTATCTGATCGCGTCGGAATCCCAACCCGTTGTCCCGCTGCAGCTTTGAGATGATGGCATCTTTGAGTTCATCGATTCCCCCTACCGGAGTGTAACGGGTAAAACCGTCATCGATGGCCTTTTTTGCAGCCAACCGGATATTTTCCGGTGTGTCGAAGTCTGGTTCGCCAACGCCAAAGCCGATGACATCAATACCTTCTGCCTTGAGAGCTTTTGCTTTCGCGTCGATTGCAAGTGTAGGGGAAGGTTGGATTTTATGCACACGATCTGCCAGTTTCATGGTTATCTCCATTAAAGGAACGCTCATCCTTTTCACAGCTGGACGGACATCCTCTTATCTGTTGAGTTTAGCGTCAAGAGCCTTTTTTACAAGGGGAGGGACGAGGCCGTCGATGGGGCCGTTCAGTGAATGAACCTCCTTCACCATCGATGAGGAAAGAAAGCTGTAGAAAACCGAGGTCATGAGAAAAACCGTTTCAACATCTTTAGATATGCCACGGTTGATCTGCGCCATCTGCAATTCGTATTCGAAATCGGAAATGGCCCGAAGCCCGCGCACTATCGCCTGTGACTTGCGGGAGCGGGCGTAGTCTACCAGAAGGCCGTCAAAAGTGTCAACCTTCACCCGTCCGTTTTCTTTTAGGACTGACTGAATCAGATCGACCCTTTCTTCGATGGTGAACAGGGGGCTTTTTCGCTCGTTGCGGGCAACGGCAATGATGACTTCATCGAAAATCTTCAGAGCGCGGTTGATGATGTCAAGATGCCCGAAGGTTATGGGATCGAAAGATCCGGGATAAACGGCGATTTTTTTTGTCATGGCATGCCTTTCGAGTTTATGTAAAAGGCCAGGGCGGTGTCGCCGTAGACCCGCTTGTCCCGAAGAATGAGGCGGCCATAGGAGGCGCCTGTCGATTCGCGGGAAGAAGATTCAGCAACAACGATGGTTTCCGTTCCAAGAAGAGAGGAATTCCCCAGCCGGTCAAGTGCGTTTTCGAGCAAATCCCTGCCGTAGGGGGGGTCGAGAAAAATCAGTTGAAAGCTGTTTCCGGCATTCTCAAGGGCAGAAATCGCAACGTTGAAATTTCTCGTTATCACTGTTCCCTCGCCTGTGAATCCGGTGATTTCCAGGTTCTTTCCGATCAGGCAGGAAGCGTCCCTGCTGCTGTCGATGAAGACAGCCCGCTTGGCGCCGCGGCTCAATGCTTCTATTCCCAGGTTGCCTGTTCCGGCAAAGATGTCCAGCACCGAACAGCCCTCAAGGGGGCCCATGATGCCGGCGAGAATGTTGAAGAGTGCTTCCTTGACCCTGTCGGCCGTGGGCCTGATGGCAGCGCCCCGCGGTGTCCGGAGTTTCCGCCCCCCGGCTTTTCCCCCGATGACTCTCAACTGATCTGTCCCAGGGAATCGGCCAGTTTTGATGCGCTCCCTTTTGCGTGGAAGGCTGAAATGAACTCCCGCGCTTCACGTGTGGCCATTTCATGGATCTGAGCCAGATTCTGTGCAGGTATGGAATCGATCTCAGACTTGAATACGCGGGTGGCGTACTTGATGTCTGTGCTGTTTTCCCTTGTCCAGCGGCGCATTTCGTCCATGAGTTCGAGCGGCAGGCCGGCGTGCGCCACGTTCTGCCAGAGAGTGCCAATGTTGCCTTTCCTGATCCCGTAATCCGCGAGTTTGCCCACCAGGTTTATGGGGGTGCCGGCAATCCCGTGCTGAACCAGCCCTGCAAGTCCGTGAGCCAGTGCGACCTTGTGGATCTGTTCAGTCCTTTCCAGGTCGATGTGAACCACTTCACCGTCAAGATAACTTGCACGGCGGGATACATTGTTGATGGCCAGAAGCTGGGGAGAAACTCCCCGTGCCGTGACTTCGGAGAGGAAGGTCCTGGCTTCCGCAATTGAAGTCAATGAGGGCCTGTCAACAGCGTGCCCGGCTTCGCCGAGTTCCAGTTCGAGGCCGTAACCCATGGCTTCAACCGGCTTGGCGAGCCGGGATACTATTTCGATGTTGTCGGGAAGAGGATTGAATGATGCGTCGATGGTAAACGATGTGTAGCCTGCTTCGATCTGGGCTGCGATAAGCTGTTGCGCAGCTGCCATCTCTTCCGCGCCAGTGTCCCTGATGGTGATATGATCGGCGTGGATTATGAAGGGTTTGGTGAAGCCGCAGCTTTCAGCGTGGGCAATGATCGTGTCGAAGAATGATTCCGGTGTCTGGCCGGTATAGCCGCCATCAAGTCCGCCTTCCTTGCGGGTGAGCTCGAAGGCGACTACTGCGTCAAGCTCTTCGGCGGCCTTCATGATGCCGGGTATGACGTGGCTGATCCTGGTATTGCACGCCATCACGATTAGATTCTCGTTCTTCAGCGCATTGAAGACATGCCGTCCGCTCAGCAGGCAGACGCGGGATTTGTTCCCGAGTTTGTTCCTGACCTTTTGCGGGACCAGTTCCAGCAGTTTGCTGTTCATATGTCGAACCGTTCCATGCATCTTAAAATCATTAATAATATTGAAAAATCTACCATGACACCGATTCGGCAGTCAAGGGTAACTTTGTTGTTGACACGTGGCGTGTGTAAGGTTTTAATCAAAACTCATGGAAGGGGGATCCGATGGAGATGACAGTATACGCCGAACGCCCCGATCTTGCAGCTTATGCTGCCAAGAGCAGTGATTCCGCCGGCAGGCGTTTTGACGAGGAGTTCCGTGACAATCGGCCGGCCTTTGAAAGGGACCGTGACAGGATCATACACTGTGCCGCGTTTCGACGGCTTGAATACAAGACACAGGTTTTCGTCAACCACGAAGGCGATTATTACCGGACCAGGCTGACCCATTCCCTGGAAGTCGCCCAGATCGGCAAGGCTGTCGCACGCGTTCTCCGGCTGAACGAGGAGTTGACTGAGGCTCTTGCCCTGGCCCACGACCTGGGCCACACGCCGTTCGGTCATACCGGCGAGGAGGTCCTTAACCGGCTCATGGAAGGATTCGGGGGATTCGAGCATAATCACCAGTCACTGCGGGTTGTGGACGAACTGGAAGAGCGTTATCCCGGCTTCAACGGGCTGAACCTGTCCTGGGAGACGCGCGAGGGGATAATCAAGCACAAGTCTCCCTACGACCAGCCGGCCGAGGTCATGGCCGACCTCATGCCCGGCACGGTCCCTACCATAGAGGCTCAGATCATCAATTTCGCCGACGAGATAGCTTACAACAACCATGATATCGATGACGGCCTGAAGTCGGGTCTCATTTCCCTCGAACAGCTGGAAAAGGTCGAGCTTTGGAGCGAGGTCTATCGCGAAATCGTTGCCAAGTATCCTGCTCTTGATCCGGAAAGGAGAAAGCTTCAGACGATCAGTGCCCTGATAGGCCTTCTCATCAAGGATCTTAGCGCCACAACGAGGCATAATATCGAACAGTTCCGTATCGAAAGCATCGGAGATCTCCGCAGGGTGAACCGCCAGGTTGTCTGTTTCAGCCCGGAGATCATGAAGAAAAACGCCAGGCTGAAAGAATTCCTCATCACTAATCTGTACCGTCACCACAAAGTCGAGCGGATGCGGGTCAAGGCGGAACGGTACCTGGCCCAGCTCTTTGACGCTTATGCCAAGCATCCTACGCTTCTGCCGAGAAAGTATGTAAAAAAGATGGACCATGCCGGCAGGGAAAGAGTGATATGCGACTACATTGCCGGTATGACGGACAGATTCGCACTGGATGAATTCAGACGCCTGTTCGAGCCCTACGAAAGGGTTTGAAGAAATGGCTCCCGATATTTCATAGTGCTTGAGCGCCTCGGTGAAAGGAAAGAAACCCTGGAAGACGGACTGGTTGCAAGTCATGAAAGTTCTGACGGTAATCTCGACCATCTTCATCCCTTTGACATTCCTCGCAGGGGTATACGGGATGAATTTCCGGCATATGCCGGAGCTGGAGTGGAAATTCGGCTATCCGGCGGTAATTGTGCTGATGCTGGGAGTGGCCCTGTTGATGGTGCTGTTTTTCAGGAGAAAAAAATGGTTTTAGAATATAAAAGCTCAGTCCGATAATAATGGAAATGTAATGACAAAACAGGCATGAATCAGCAGATGTGAACAGAGACGCGGAATGCCTGTCTGTTTCGTGGTGGAAATCAATAAAATACGGGAGGTAAAAATGTACTGCAGGAAATGTGGTACCAGAAATGAAGACAGTTCGCTCAACTGTATCCAGTGTGGAGAAAGCCTGCAAGCGTCGGCCGCATCGCCGACGCCGCCGGTGTCCACGGTTCCGAACTACCTGGTACAGTCGATCCTGGCAACGATATTCTGCTGCCTGCCTTTGGGAATCGTTGCCATTATCTTCGCTGCACAGGTGAACGGCAAGATTCAGGCCGGAGACATGCAGGGAGCGCTCAGCTCTTCGAAGAACGCCAAGATGTTCTGCTGGATCGCTTTCGGCCTCGGGCTGGCCGGAACTCTGTTGTACATTACGTTCATTGTCTTGAGTGTTGCAATTGGAAACCAGTGATTCCGGAAATAGCCGCGTGCGCCGCCTGCTCCCCGTAACGCTGGCGGTTGCATGCGGAATTCTGGTGCCTGCATGTCTGCTGATCCTTCTGTATCAGTTCAACCCGTTGACATCAAACCTGTTTCCCCCATGCCCCTTCCACTACCTTACCGGATTGTATTGCCCCGGTTGCGGTTCCCTCCGCGCTGTACACCGGATTCTGCACGGCGACGTTTCCGGCGCTCTGTCAATGAACCCGCTGCTCGTGATATCCCTGCCGATATTTCCAATCGCCATATTCAGACGTTCATGGCTTTACGCAAGATGGCTTCCTCTGACGCTCTTCATAGTAATCCTCCTCTTCGCTGTGCTCAGGAACATCCCCGCGTGGCCCTTTAATCTACTGGCTCCCCACTGACGGGCAATACCATGCCCGGGTTACTCGTTAGATTCCATCCGGAAAGCCGCACCGGCTTTGTCCGCTGCTTTCACAGGTTTCCGGATGGAAACTCGTGAGTATGGTCAATATTATTGTTGACAATGTCCGCAACTGTCACTAAACTCCGTGCATTAAAAATAACAGTGTTAAGCAAAATGGGACTGAAAGAGAAAAAGCAAAAACATAGGGAAGAATTCCGCAGGGAGATAATCGAAGCCGCCAAGAGCCTGTTCAACAGTGAAGGCTACGATAAATTCTCCATGCGCAGGCTGGCGGGAAAGATCGGGTATTCTCCCACGACCATATATCTCTATTTCCGCGACAAAGACGAGCTGCTGTACACCATTTCCGAAGAGCTGTTTGCCCAGTTGATCCGGTCAATGGATAGGTGCGTGAAAGATGCTCCGGAACCGTTCGAAGCATTACGTCAGTCGTTGATCTCCTATGTGGAATTCGGAGTTTCACATCCTGATCACTACAGAGCTGCATTTTTCACCAATCCCAACGTATATGGATCACCGGAGGAATTCCTGGAAAAGGAGTCCTTGAGCAGGCATGCTTACTGCCAAGGGCGCCAGTTGGCCGCAGCGTGTATTGCCGCCGGGCAGTTGCGGCAGATGGATGTGGACGTGATCGCCCAGATACTGTGGACCGGAGTTCACGGCATTGTAGCCGCCTCCCTGTTTACCGCGGATTTTCCTCTGCAGGATCCTGTCCGCCTGGCTGAAACAATGGTTGACGCTCTGCTTAAAGGGCTCGGAGAGCGACTGTAATACCCGGAACTGACCAATGACCAGGAGAAGATAATCGTGAAGCTCTTCAGTGCCATGAGAAGTCTCCCCATAATTTCTCTCATCTGCCTGTTGGCGGCAGGTTGTGCGGTGGGACCCGATTTCCGGCCGCCTGATGCGCCGGATGTGAGCGGGTATGCGCCGGAACCGGTCCCGGACGTGACTGTTTCGGCTCCGGGTGCGGACGGGGCTGCCCAGCGTTTTGTTTCCGGCCAGGATATCCCGGGCCAGTGGTGGACGCTGTTTCGTTCAGAGGCCCTTGACCGCCTGATACGGAAGGCTTTGCGGGACAGTCCGACTATTTCTGCGGCACGGGCGCGCCTCCGGGAAGCCGAGGAGAACCTGCGCGCCAGGGGAGGTACGGTGTACTCCCCAAGTTTGGACGGAAGCTTCTCGGCCAATCGTCAGAAAGCAACAGGCGCCTCCTACGGACAACCCGACGCAGGGGCGAATACCTTTACCCTGTTCAATGCTTCGGTGAATGTATCCTACAACCTTGACATCTTCGGCGGCAACCGCCGCGAACTTGAAGCACTGCGTGCCCAGGTCGATTATCAGCGCTTCCAACTGGAAGCCGCGCATCTCGCGTTGACATCCAACATCGTTACTTCCGCCGTGATGGAGGCTTCTCTGCGTGCCCAGTTGCAGGCCACGAAAGAGATGGCGGAAATGCACGGGAAGCAGCTGGAACTGGTAAGTTCCAAGTTCCGGCTCGGAGGGGCGTCACGTCCGGATGTCCTGGAACAGAGAACATTGTTGGCCCAGACCCTGGCAGCGCTTCCCCCCCTGGAAAAGGAGGTAGCTAAAACCCGGCATCAGCTTGCCGTCTATGCCGGAAGTTTTCCCGGCGAAGGAGGAATACCGGAATTCCGCCTTGAAGAACTGGACCTTCCCGTTGATGTGCCGGTGAGTGTCCCTTCGGAACTGGTGCGCCGCCGTCCGGACATCCTGGCCTCGGAGGAGTTGCTGCACGCTGCCTGCGCCCAGGTGGGAGTCGCAACGGCAAACCTGTACCCGAAAATCACATTGACCGGGAGCCTGGGATCGAACGCTGTCAGGATAGAAGACCTTTTTACCTCCGGCACTTCCGTATGGAGCCTTGGAGCCGGGCTGCTCCAGCCTCTTTTCCACGGCGGAGAGCTGAGCGCCAAAAGAAGGGCGGCCATTGCCGCCCATGACCAGGCCCTGGCGCAGTACCGGGAAACCGTACTCGATTCATTCAGGGAAGTCGCTGATGCATTGCGGTCGCTTGAATTGGACGCGCAGACATTGCGTGCCCAGGCGGACGCTGAAGCCTCGGCGCGGGAGACGCTGACATCCGTCGAAACCCAGTTCAGGATTGGGGCGGTAAACTACCTCTCGTTGCTCGTTGCCCAACTTCAGTACAAGGTTGCGAACATCAATCTGGTGAAGGCCCGCGCGGCCCGTTTCGCCGATACCGCTGCCCTGTTCCAGGCAATGGGTGGCGGGTGGTGGAACAGGGACATGGCGGATAGAGAGCGAATCAGGTAACGGCAATATTCAAAACATTTCACCACATCCCTTTCAGGAGCCATCAATATATGAAGAAACGCATCATCTTCGCTGTCGTTGGACTTCTCGTCATCATCGGCCTGCTTGCAGGGATCAAGGTTCTCCAGATCAGGGCCATGATCAACCAGGGCAAAAAGGCTGTTCCGCCGGCCGAGACCGTGACAGTCTCCGCTGCCCGGTCCGAGACTTGGGAGACATCACTGACTGCTATCGGGTCACTAACCGCAGTGCAGGGCGTTACGGTCTCCACCGAACTGGCAGGCAAGGTTGCTGCGATCAATTTTGAAGCCGGCAGGCCGGTAAAAAAAGGCGCCGTCCTGATCAGGCAGGATACGTCGGCGGAAGAGGCCCAGCTTCCCGGCCTGCTCGCCCAGGAGAAGCTGGCCCGCACGGACCTGGAACGCGCCGCCAAGATGGTGAGGGGGCAGATAGTTTCCCAGGCCGACTATGACAAGGCCGTTGCCACCCATGAGCAGGCGCTTTCCCAGGTGAACAGCGTCCGTACGGCCATTGCGAAAAAGACGATTCGGGCGCCCTTCAGCGGACGCCTCGGCATTCGCCAGGTCAACCTGGGGCAGATGCTCCACGATGGGGACCCCGTGGTAACCCTGCAATCCCTGGACCCTATCTATGTCAACTTTTCCCTGCCACAGCAGCACCTGGCGTTGTTGCGCACCGGTCTGGCCGTCCACGTTACTAGTGACGCTCTTCCCGGGCTCTCGGTCGAGGGTCGCATCAATGCAGTCAATCCCCTGGTGGATGCGGAAACGCGCAACGTGCAGGTACAGGCTACATTGGCCAACCACGCGGAAAAACTGCGTCCCGGCATGTACGTCAACGTGGCGGTGGGCCTGCCTGTCCGTCAGAGCGTGCTCTCGATTCCTGCAACGTCCGTTCTTTACGCTCCATACGGGGATTCGGTGTTCATAGTTGAAAAGAGCAAGGACCGCAATGGAGGCAAAACGCTCCGTCAGCAATTCGTTCGCCTGGGCGAGAAGCAGGGGGATTTCGTCGCGGTCGCGAGCGGGCTCAAAGGAGGGGAGAGCATCGTCACAACCGGTGTTTTCAAGCTGCGCAACGGCCAATCGGTCAAGGTCGACAACAGGCTTGCTCCCGCGTTCAAAAAGGCGCCTGCTCCGGAGAACAACTGAGCCATGAAAATAACCGATCTTTTTCTTCGCCGGCCGGTTCTTGCCCTGGTGGTCAACCTGGTCATTATTATCGCCGGTTTGCAGGCCATACGCTCCATCAATGTGCGACAGTATCCGCAAAGCGAGAATGCGGCAGTTACAGTAAAGACGGTCTATGTCGGAGCCAGCGCGAACCTGGTGCGGGGTTTCGTAACCACGCCGCTGGAGCGGGCCATTGCAGCCGCGGACGGCATCGAGTACATGGAATCCAAGAGCACGCTGGGGCTCTCCACCATCACGGTGCGCCTCAAATTGAACTATGATTCGACCAAGGCGCTCGCCGAAATCAGTTCCAAGGTTGACCAGGTGCGCGCCGACTTGCCGCCGGAAGCGGAAGTGCCGGTAATCAACATCGAATCTGCCGACAGCCAGTTCGCCTCGGCCTATCTGAGCTTCAGCTCCGATGTGCTCAAGCAGAACGAGATCACCGACTACCTGGTGCGCGTTGTCCAGCCACGTCTTTCCGCCATCCCGGGCGTGCAGCGCGCCGATATCCTCGGCGCCCGGACATTCGCCATGCGTGTGTGGCTGAAGCCCGATCGCCTGGCCGCCTTCAACCTTAGTCCCACCCAGATCCGCGATGCATTGACGGCCAACAATTTCCTGGCCGCCCTCGGCCAGAGCAAGGGCTCGCTCATCCAGGTCAACCTGACCGCCGATACAAATCTCAATACGGTCGACGAGTTCAAAAAGCTGGTGGTAATGCAGAAAAACGGGACCATCGTGCGTCTCGGGGACGTGGCTGACGTGGTCCTGGGCGCGGAATCCTATGACGAGGAGGTCCGATTCTCCGGGCAGACCGCGGTCTTCATCGGAATCTGGGCGCTTCCCAGCGCCAACTCCCTTGACGTCATCAAAAAGGCCCGCAAAGAGTTGGTGTCCGTCAAGCAGGACCTGCCGACCGGCCTCACGGCCCATATCGCCTACGATGCGACCGACTACATCTCCAACGCCATCACCGAAGTATTGAAGACCCTGGGCGACACGCTTCTCATCGTCATGATAGTCATTTTCCTGTTCCTGGGCTCATTCCGTTCCGTACTGATCCCGGTAGTGGCGATTCCGCTGTCGCTCATAGGCGGCGTGTTCCTTATGCAGGCGTTCGGCTTCACCCTCAACCTTCTGACCCTGCTGGCCATCGTGCTCTCGGTAGGTCTCGTGGTGGATGACGCCATTGTTGTGGTGGAAAACGTCGAGCGTCACATGAGCGAGGGGAAAACACCCCTGCAGGCTGCCCTGGCAGGCGCCCGCGAACTGGTCAATCCGATAATCGCCATGACCATAACCCTGGCCACCGTCTACCTTCCCATCGGTCTGCAGGGCGGGCTCACCGGTTCCCTGTTCCGTGAGTTCGCCTTCACCCTTGCTGGCGCGGTCACCATTTCCGGCATCGTGGCGCTTACCCTGTCGCCGCTCATGTCCTCCAGGCTGCTGAAACCGGGCATCGAGGAGCGCGGGCTGCCGGGCTTCATTGCGCGCAACTTCAGGCGCCTGAGAGACGCCTATGGCCGGTGCCTCGATAAAACCCTGGCGGCGCGGCCGGCGGTCTATGCGACCTGGATCGTCATATCGCTCCTCACTGTCCCCATGTTTACCATGTCCGCCAAGGAACTGGCGCCGACCGAGGACGAGGGGGTCATCTTCAGTATTCTCGATGCATCCGCCAACTCAACACTAGATCAAAACAGCCATTTCGCCAACATCGTGAACCAGGTCTACCAGAGGACTCCCGAAAGTGATTTCACCTTTCAGGCCACGTTTCCCAACTCCGGTTTCGCCGGCATGGTCGTAAAGCCATGGGATGAAAGGAAACGCACCATATTCCAGATTGTCCCCGAGGTTCAGCACAAGCTCTCCGCCATTCCCGGCATCCAGGCGTTTGCAGTAACGCCGCCGGCACTTCCCGGAGGAGGTGATTTCCCGGTCGAGTTTGTAATAGCGTCTACGGCAGATACAAGAGAGATCCTGGAATTTGCCAAACAGTTGCAAATGAAAGCCATGAAGAGCGGCATGTTCGCGTTTCCACCGCTCATCGACGTTAAGATCGACCAGCCGCAGTCGGAATTCATCATCGACAAGGACAAGGTCGCAGCCCTGGGCCTCAATCTCGGCCAGGTCGGCGGCGACCTGGGCGGCATGGTGGGCGGGAATTACGTCAACCGGTTCGACATCTCAGGGCGCAGCTACAAGGTCATCCCCCAGATCGAGCGGTCAGGACGCCTTAATCCCGGTCAGCTTCAGGATGTCTATGTCACAGGTCCGAACGGCAGGCTGGTCCAGCTCAGCACGATTGCGACGCAAAGGGAAACAGTGGTGCCGCGCTCCCTCAACCGCTTCCAGCAGTTGAATGCGGTCAAGCTGAGCGGCGTTCCCATACGCCCGCTGGACGAGGCACTGGGTTTCCTGGAGAAGGAAGCGAAGAACATCCTTCCCAAGGGATATGTCATGGACTACACCGGTGAATCCCGCCAGCTGCGTACTGAAGGAAACCGCTTCCTTCCGGCCTTCTCGCTGGCAATCATACTCATATTCCTGGTGCTGTCCGCGCAGTTCAACAGCTTCCGCGACCCCTTCGTCATCCTCGCCGGGTCGGTGCCACTGGCAATGTTCGGCTCGCTGCTGTTCACCTTCCTGAAAATGCCGGATCCGAACGTGCCGTTCCTGACCAACGGCTGGACCACCACGCTCAACATCTATTCCCAGGTCGGGCTGGTCACACTGGTGGGCCTGGTGTCCAAGAACGGCATCCTGATCGTGGAGTTCGCCAACAAGCTGCAGCTGCAGGGATTGCCCAAGCTGGATGCCATTCGGCAGGCAGCCGGGATCCGCCTCCGGCCGGTCCTCATGACCACCGCGGCAACCATTGCCGGTCATTTCCCCCTGACCCTGGTGAGCGGGGCGGGCGCCGCGGCCCGTAACTCCATCGGTCTGGTGCTGGTGGGCGGCATGTTCGTAGGGACCATGTTCACCCTGTTCATCATACCGTCCATCTACATGCTCATTGCCCGCGATCATGGCAAGGACCGTGAGCGGGAGGCAGCGATCGCGGCGGCAGAGGCTTGATTCAATTTTGAGTGGTTCTTGGGAGAGACGGAATTTACGGAATCACCATGACAAGTAATAATTCCAATGACATCAATTATTTGCCAGAGCCCTGATGGTTCTACCGAACTCAATGTCCGCCTTGACCATGAGACGGCCTGGCTGACTCAAAAACAGATGGCGTAATTGTTTGACAAGGACAGCGATACGATTGGCCTGCATATCCGCAACGCCCACAAAGAGGGAGAGTTGCAGCAGGATGCAACTACCGAGGAATCCTCGGTAGTTCAATAGGTTGGAAGGTGGCAGTTTTGCTGCCACCTTTTTATGTGCTTATGATTCTTTGAACAATCTAAGCTCTGAAGAACCTTCTCCGTACACCAGCAAGTCCCATCAATCCGGAACCCAGCAGCCAAGCCGCTGCCGGGATGGGAACTGGTGCCGCGTCAGGGGTCAAGAGAAAGGCATGGGTTTTTCCATTAATGGTTCCGTAACCTGTGATTTGTCCAAGATTGTTGATGTCTTTGGCGTAGGTAAGCGTCCACCCGGTGCCGGCTGGGATAAGGGAGTTGAGGTCGGACATTATTCCGTTGGTGGAAAGAAAGGCAAATGCACCTGATGTTGTACTTGCCCTTCCCACGACCTGACCTAGATCATTGATTCCGTAAGCTATGCCTGTGCCCAGTTCAGTCATTATTCCGTTATTGTATAGGAAGATGTGTGTTTCATTTGCAGACGTTTGAAAGGTTCCTACCACTTGTCCAGAGTTATTAATGTCATAAGCCATACTCTGCGATCCACCGAAAGTACCTAGGTCGGACATTGCTCCATTGCTGTATAGGAAGGCGTGTGTTTCGTTTGAAGAAGTAATTGAGTACCCTGCAACCTGCCCGGAATTATTGATTGCATTACCTAGGCTCATTGTGCCGCCTAAGGTGCCAAGGTTGGTTACTGTTCCATTGTTGTAGATTATTGCAGAACTAGAGGCTGTCTCTTGCCCTGTCATTTGCCCTTTATCATTTATGGCATTGACTTGCCCGGCAATACTCAGTGTATTCAACGTACCCTCGCTGTATAGAAAGGAAGTTAAAACATTGTCGATATATGCATACCCAATAATCTGCCCGGAATTATTGATACTTTTAGTTGTGTAGGCGACAGCCGGCGTACCCAGGTCAGTCATCGCTCCATTGCTGTAAATAAAGCCACGAGTGCCTGAGGTCCCTGCTACCTGGCCGAGGTTATTGATAGATGCACCTTTACTAGATGTTGTGCCGGCTAACGTGCCCAGGTCGATAATACTGTAGCTTGCAAGCGCTGAACCGCTCCAAACAAACAGCGCCATCAGCGCAAACAACATAATGTTGACTTTCCTGCTGATCTTGCTCATCTCAACTTTCCTCCCGTATGTTTGATTGTCCTCATATACCTCCTGCGAAAGGTCATGTGTTCCGCCAGAAAATCACGGTCCTCTTGCACGCATATCTCCCTCCTTCTTTCCTTTATGGCATTGCATTTCATCAGGGCACTGCATACATCGACAAAAAAGGCCGACGGAATAAACATCCGTCGGCCATGAAGTCCGATGTGCTTACTCCTTTCCAGGCAAGGGAGGCAATGCCGTTTCCGGCATCACCCACAGCCCGGTTCCCATAGCCGAAGCCTTAGGGAAGACGGGTCGGAGTACTTGATTTCATATTTTCAGACTGAGAATGC
>JAYFNT010000004.1:0-131468 GCA_034933285.1 Geobacteraceae bacterium
GGCAAAGGGTGAGCTGTGGGCGATGTCATGGCCGATGGTGGCCGGTTGAGGGCCGGGTTGCGCCAGCCTTGGCTTGCCAAGGAAATCGAGCAGCTTTTCATCGAGGGCAAAGTGGTTGACGAGCGCGGCCCCGGCCATGGCACCGGCGATACCGGCAGCCAGGGGGGCTGCATAACAGGCCACCCCGCCGATACCGCCGGTGCCGAATGCGCTTATTGCCCCATAGCCCATGGTTGCAGTTGATACTGCTGTGTTGGCCTTATTCCCGGCAGATTCGATCTTTGCAACGTCTTCTTCGTTGCTGCCATGGTTCTGCAGCGCTTCCAGTTTCTGTCGCGCAGCCTGCTCTTCGGGAGTGCTCATGGAGCAGTCTCTCCCGTTTCGGCAGGCGCCGGGCCGGGCTTGAAACTCCTCATGACGGTCAGCAGTTCTGTACGTGACTGTTCGTCGACCGCTCCGGGTATGGTGGCGGTGAAATTGATGATGTTCCGGTTGTTGTCGATCACCAGAACAATCTGCTGCATGGCGACGCCCTGGTTGTCCCACGCCACTTCCAAGTAGTGGGCCGGCTGGCCGTTCATGTTGTCGCTGCTGTCAGCCAGCAGCCTGAACTTGGGCAGTTCTTTCGCCAGTACGGATTTCTGGTTTACAAGGTAATCGGCCAAGCTCAAGCCGTCGGGCAGCGGCTCGCGGGTAACGACCAGGCTTACTCCCTTTACCGGCAGATGGGTTGCCGCAAGCATGTTCACGGTCCTGTCCCGCCAGTCTCCGGTTGTAAGCGTTACATATCCTTCCTGCATCTGATAATGCATGGCGCCCTCCCTTGACTACTGCGGAAAGCTTTGTCGATAATCTCACTAATCCAGCGGCACAATATAATGTCTTATTATTAATGTCAACACATTTGTTAATGTTCAATATTACGCTTCATGGCTTGGTTTCGCAAACTTAATATTCTGGAGATGACACTGAAAAACTGTGAAGAAAGATGGACGGGAAACAGTGGGTTGGGAAGATGCCGCTGGAAGAAGGCAGAGATACGATCTCACCGCTTCTACACTGCCCGCATTACCAGTTCAGCTAGACATTCGATGAACAGCGGGTTTGTGTTGAGGGCAGGGGCGCGTCGGAACGTTGAGATGCCCCGATCCCGTGCCAGGGCAGCATAGGCAATGTCGATCTCGTAGAGCGTTTCGATGTGGTCGCTGACGAAGGAGATGGGTACGACAAGGATGTTTCGGCAGCCGTTTTCCGCAAGTCGCGATATGGTCTCTTCGGTAGAGGGCTCCAGCCATTTCACCGGCCCGGCCTTGGACTGGAAGGCAAGTTCATGCTTTCTGTCGGGAAACCTCTCCATCACCAGTCGCACCGTCTCCTTGACTTGGGAAAGGTAGGGATCGCCTCTTTCGATGAAGGAAACCGGAAGCGAATGGGCGGAAAAGAGAAGCGTCGGAGCTTCACCAGAGGAGAAGCCGCCGAGCCCCTCGGCAATCGTGCCGGCCAGTGCCTCGATGAACAGGGGATGATCGTGGAAACCCTCGATGCATGAAACACGGAATTCCACACCTGCAAGTGAGAGTATCCTTTGAAGCTCCTTGAAGCTGGAACCGGTCGTGGCCCGGGAATACTGGGGATAGAGGGGCTGGGCGACAATGCGCGAAATCCCGGCGCGTCTGACGGCCGCCAGGGCCTCGATGGTGGAGGGCCGCCAGTAACGCATGGCGGTGAAGCAGCGGAACCCGTCTCCAAGCCGCGCTTCCAGCGCTCTCGCCTGCGCTTCGGTCAGTTCGCGGATTGGCGATCTCCCTCCGATCCGCTCGTAGGAGTCCTCCGCCTTGGGCGCGCGTCTCCGGGCGATCCAACGGGCAAGGGCCGGCTGGAGAAACAGAGGGCCCAGCCTGATGATCTCCCGGTCGGAAAAAAGGTTGCGCAGGAACGGCTCCACCGCATCCAGGGAATCGGGCCCGCCCATCTGGAGCAGCAGGACAGCGGTTTTTTCTGGCATAAGCAAGCTCTTTCGGAGAGGCGTACATTACGCGCTCATCGCATCTGCGACAGCCGATGGACGCATTCCACCATGAAAACAGCATTCTCAGGCGGAATATCAGGCAGGATGCCGTGGCCCAGGTTGAAAATATGGCCGGGCCTCCCGCCGTTTTCCTGCAGGATTCTTCGCACCTCTGATTCGATCACCCGTTCGGTTCCGTAAAGCACCGTCGGATCGAGGTTTCCCTGGACGGCGAAGCCGGCGCCCAGCATATCCCGGGCCGTTCCCAGATTGACTTGCCAATCCAGGCCAAGGACGTCTCCTCCCGCCCTCCTGACAATATCCAGCATTGATCCGGCACCCTTGACGAAGTGGATCACCGGGGCGCCTCTTCCCCTGACGCCGGCAATGACCCTGGTCGAATAGGGGAGGGCGTAACGCTCGTAATCGCTCGGCGAAAGGATTCCCCCCCAGGTGTCGAATATCTGTACAGCCTGGACACCCGCGGCTATCTGTGCATCGAGATAATCGATGAGCATGTCCGAGAGTTTTATCATCAGAGCATTGAAGACCTCGGGAGCGCAATACATCATCTTTTTGAGGATGGAAAAATCCCTGGAGCCCCTTCCTTCGACCATGTAGCAGGCAAGAGTAAAGGGCGCTCCGGAAAAACCGATCAACGGAACGCGTCCCTCAAGCTCTTGGCGCAAGATCCGTATCGTCTCCAGCACATAGGGGACATCTCGCTCCATCTCCAGCTTGCGAAGCGCTTCCACATCCGCCATACTGCGCACAGGGTTTTCAAAGACCGGCCCGGGGACGAAATCCAGCGCCATTCCCATCGGTTCGAGCGGGGTCAGGATGTCGGAGAACAGGATGGCAGCATCGACCCCAAGGATGTCCACCGGCTGCATGGTAACTTCCGCGGCCAGCTCCGGAGTCTTGCACAGTTCCAGGAAAGAGTGGGCTGTTCGCATCCTCCGGTATTCGGGCAGGTAACGCCCGGCCTGGCGCATGATCCAGACCGGCGTGCAGTCAACCGGCATGCCCCGGCAGGCGTCCAGGAAACGGGTATTCATTAATTCGATTCCTTTTCTTTAATTGTAGACCTGCCAGGTTTCAAGAACCTGGCAGGTCCCGCAATTTGATCGGCACATAATTGCAAAACGGCTCTTCTTCCAGGTAATCCCCATATAACGCGTCGGCCCTGGCCCTGCAACCGCCGCAGACGTTCAGGTATTCGCACTGTCCGCACTTTCCCTTGTAACTACCGAAATCCCTCAGCTCCCTGAACAGGGGGGAATTCTCCCAGATCTCGCGGAACGGCGTTTCCTTCACATTGCCGGCAATGCGCGGAAAGTACGAACAGGGCTTGACGTTGCCGAAGCAGTCGATCAGGCAGATTGATTGGGCAGCAACGCATCCCTTGCCGCCTCCGGTGGAAAAGGATAGAGCACGCCGCTCGAACTTTGCTCCTTCCGCCTTTGCCTTCTGGGGCGCGATACGGTAATAGTGGGGAGCACAGGTCGGGCGCATCAGCATTTCATCCTCGTCTTTTTCCTGCCGGTAATGCCACTCCAGAATCTCCTCGTAATCTTCCCTTGAGATCAGTTCGTTCAAAACGTCCTTTCCCCGGCCGGTGGGAACTATCATGAACATGTACCAGGCAACCGCGCCCAGGGACTTGGCCAGGCGGAAGACATTGGGAATATCGGCCTGGTTTCTCTTGGTGAAGGAGGAGTTGATCAAGAACTTCTGGCCGTTTCTCCTGAAGATCTCGGCAGCCCGCATCACCCCGTCGAAGGCTCCCCGGCACTGGCGGAAATCATCGTGAACGGTGGCGCTGGACCCGTCCAGCGACAGCGAAACCATCCTGATGCCGCTCTCGCGCATCAGTCCGCATGTTTCGTCGGTAACCAGGGCGCCATTGGTGGCCATGCACATCCTGAGGCCCAGGCCGGACCCGTGGGAAGCCAGCTCGAATATGTCCGGGCGAAGCAGGGGCTCGCCGCCCGACAGGACCACGACCGGCTGGCAATAATCGGCGATATCGCTTAGAAGCCGCTTTCCTTCGTCGGTAGAGAAATCACCGGCTGATGAATACATATCCGAAGAACAGCGGCAGTGAATGCACTTCAGATTGCATTTCCTGGTCACTTCCCAGGCCAGCCATTTCGGCAAGTATGTTTCCGGCAACAGAATACCCCTTTAATTTGTTACAGGATCCCTGATCTCGCGCACCCTGGCGATCACGGCTACAACGAGCGCCCCTGCGTCCGCCGTCCCGCTGATACAGGCCCTGCAGGACTGGAACAGCTCCTCGGCCAGTCCGTCAAGGAGCAGCCATTGCTCCATGTCCATGACCGGCATTGCATCCACCAGATCGGTCCCGAGCCATTCCGCTATGCCCCCCAGCACCTGCTGTGCCGCCTCCGCGCCGCAGTCGTCCAGCACCCTGAGAAAACGCTCGCCCCAGTCGACGATATCATCGGCCAGAGCGGCAAAGTGTGGAGCATGCTCAACTGACATGGATTCCCGTTCAGTCATTCCGCTTCTTCATCCCTCGATTTTCCTGTTGAAAATCCATACCGCGGCAGCAAACGCCAGTGCGGCTGTGATAACTGCGATGACGCAATACTGGAAATCCATGACACCCCGCAACAACGCCAGACGGGCGCCTTCGAATACAGCTGTCGTAGGCAGGAGCTTTACGACGGCAAGAACAGAGGGCGGATACGAGGAGAGTGGGAAAAAGATCCCCGATAGAAAAATAAGCGGCACTATCACAACGCTCTGTATCCTCCCGATATTTTCCGGCTTGTCCACGATGGTGCCGCATATGGTTCCTATGCAGGAAAACGCCATGGATCCGGAGATTATGAAGAAAAGGTAGGCAAGGAGATGGCCCGAGGAAAAACGGAATGGCGTAAGCAGGAAGATTACACCCGCAACCACGATCCCTTTTATGGCCCCCTGGGAGAATCCGGATACGATCTTGCCGATTATTATGTCATAAACCGAGATGGGATTGACCCGGTACTCTTCGATGGTATGCTGTACCCTCCGATGAAACCACATGCTCCATGCGCTTTCGTCGAAAGCCGCGCTGACCGCGGTCATGGAAATGAGACCGGGGGCAATGAACAGGCCGTACGGGATGCCCTCCACATCGTTAATGTAGCCTTTCAGACCGACACCGAAGGCCAGATAAAGGGTGATGGGGTAGGCGACCACCGCCAGCAGCTCGGAGAACAGGCTCCGGCGCAGCACCCGCATGTCGCGGCCCCAAATTGTAAAAGCTCCTCGGAACATAATGTCGTATTCCTTTAATGGCAACAGGCAGATGCGCTGGTTGCCGTGTCCCTACTCCCGCACATTCTTCCCGGTCAGCTGTATGAAAACATCCTCCAGCGTGGGCTCCTCCAGGCAGATGCTCCTGATATCCGGCCCGCCGATGCTGTCCATCAAGGGTTTGAGATATTCCTCCTCGGCCAGTTCCAGCCGGAAAACCGATCCCGACCGCTCCAGCTCACAAATGAAGGGAAGCGAGCGGAGCACTTGTTCATACTTGTCCTCGTTGGCCCTGAACGAAAGCAAGTAGCGGTGGGAATGGGCAAATGCCTCCTTGAGCTCGGCCGAGCTGCCGTCCACCAGTGACTTGCCGTGGTCCATGATCACGATACGGTCGCACAGGGTATCGGCCTCGTCCAGGTAATGGGTGGTCAGGAAGATGGTCATGCTGGACCGGAGCGTCTGGATGTAATCCCACACGGCCCTCCGTGACTGTGGATCGAGTCCGGTGGTCGGCTCATCGAGAAACAGCACCCGCGGAGTGTGGATCAGAGCCCGTATTACCACCAGCCTGCGCTGCATGCCTCCGGAATAGGTGTCCGGGAAATCGTGCTGCCTTCCTGCAAGGCCGGTAAGCTCCAGCAGTTCGTCTATCCTGGGATTGTAGTCGCCCGCCTGCAAACCGTGCATCCGGGCATGGAGCACCAGGTTTTCCCGCGCGGTCAGGTAACGGTCCAGGTTATTTTCCTGGGGGACGACGCCGATCAGTCTGCGCACCGACTTGGCGTCGGCAATGATATCGTAGCCCTCCACCCGCGCCGATCCGGATGTGGGCCGCAGGAGGGTTGTAAGTATCCTGATGAGCGTGGTCTTGCCCGCGCCGTTGGGACCCAGGAGGCCGAATATGGTGCCGGACTGGACATCGAGGGAAAAGTCGTCCACCGCCCGCAGCCCGTTATAGGTCTTGATGATGCCTTGGAGGGAGATTGCAGTGTTCATTTTTTGTTGGTTTCAGTTTTTGCCGACTGAGGCAGCGTGAAATAGAAAGTGGCCCCTTTTCCTCTTTCCCCTCGTGCCCAGATGCTTCCACCATGCCGGTCGATGATTCTCTTGACCGTCGCCAGTCCGATCCCGTGCCCCGGGAACTCTTCCAGGTCGTGGAGTCGCTGGAACGGAACGAAGAGCCGCTCGGCCCCTTCCATGGAAAACCCTATGCCGTTATCGCGAATGAAGTAAATCCGCTTTCCGTCCTTCTCTTCCAATCCGAACTCGATAACGGGATGCGCCTGCCTTCCGGTATATTTCCACGCATTCCCAATCAGGTTCTCCAGAGCGATCTTTATCAGCCGCCGGTCGCCAAAGGCCAGGATACCAGGCGCCACGATAATGACGATCCTGCGTGCCGGCTCCCTCTGTCGCAACTCTGCGGCTATAAGCGTCACCATCCTGCTCAGATCTATCGTCTCCCGGTGAATCTCGCTGCGGGGAAGGGATGAAAGCCTGAGAATTGCGTCAATCAGGTGCCCCATGCGTTGTCCGGCATTCCTGATCCGCTCCAGGAAGTAGCGACCGGTGTCATCCAGCCGGTCTGCATAGCGGTCCTTAAGTTCGCGGATAAAACCCTCGAGGATCATGAGCGGCGTGTGCAGATCGTGGGATACGGAATAGCTGAACGATTCCAGCTCCTGATTCGCAGCCTCAAGCTGGGCGGTCCGCTCCGCGACCCTTTTCTCCAGGTCGGCGTTCAATCTGCGGATCTCTTCATCGGCCCTCTTGCGTTTTTCCTCGATTCCTATGGCGCCGGCCAGTATGCCCAGCAGCTTTTTGTCCTCTTCGGTCGGGACATGATCGTCCTGATAGACGACGCAGAGCGAGCCCACATTACTCCCCCCGAAAGTAACGGGTTTGCCCACATAGGTCTTGAGCCCGTAACGAAGCACATTGGGATCGGTTCCGGCATAGTCGGAATCCTGCAAATTCCGAAGAACCCGGAGATCGTCGTCTTTATGACGGATCAGATCGTAACAGATGTGTCCTTCCGGCTTATCCCTCGGGACAAAATCGGCAGGAGCGTTCCAGCTGCCGATCGCACAAAGCATACCGTCTTCAATCCGGTTGTAAAGTGCGCAGACCGCGCCGAGCTGTTCGCCGCAGAGGGCCACGAGGCGGTTGATATTCTCCTGGGTATCGGCGCCAAAGGTAAGGAAGGTTTCATTCAGCTTCGCAAGCCGCTCCTCCGTTCGCTTGCGTTCGGAGATGTCGCGAATGTGCTCGATTACCAGCACCACCTGCCCTTCGTCGTCAAACAGCGGATAGGCATGTATCTCCAGGTATCCGATCCTGGGGTTGTACTTTTCCACAAAGACCGGCTTTCCTGTCCGGAAAACATCCTGCACATGGCATATTTCACATGGCGACCCTTGTTCGGGATAAAATGCTTCATAGCACAGGGGGTGTCCGGCCCGGCAGTCCGGGGGAACAAATCCGTAGCCGCCGTGCCAGTTGCTGTACAGGATGCGCCGGTTGCAGTCGTGCACGGACAGGAGGTCCGGAATCGTCTCGATAATCCTGTGGGTCAGTTCCTCAGATCTGACGAGAGTCTTCTCGATCCGCCTCAATTCGGAAATATCGAGAGCAACGCCTGCAACGCCGACTATGGCGCCGGCCGGGTCCCTTATGGGTTCGATGGAAAGCTCGAAAATGAACTCGTCGCTATTGTGGCGGAGATGGATCTCTTCCCGGACGCCACGGCCTTCATGCAGAACCATCATCTTTATCCGGATAAGCTCCGATGCTGTTGATTGATCGAACAATTCATCGTCGGACCTGCCCACAACCTCGCTGGTCCGCATTCCGGGCAACGGGTTGCAGATCCAGGTATATCTCAGGTCGCGGTCCTGGTGAAAAAGCGACAGCGGAGCATTCTTCAGGGTACCCCGCAAATATTCCTCGTATTCATTGCGAACGTTTTCGCGATGCCGACTGAAGCCTTCTTTATGCTTTTTCACGGGACCTTTCTCCGCTCTCGAAAAACATGCGAATAAGAATCAGGCATTACCGGAACCTTTCGGCTTAAGAGGAAACAGTAACGTGAAGGTGCTTCCCCTGTCGACTTCACTCTCGACCCAGATGAATCCTTTGTGGGCATCCATTACCTTACGGCAGAAGGCAAGGCCAAGCCCGCTCCCCTTGGTCTTTCCTTCACGCCTGTGCCTGGCCTGAACGAACTTGTCGAAAATCGTGCCCAGCGCCTCCTTGGGTATGCCGACCCCGGTGTCGCTGATCCTCACCATCAGAAAGCGCCCTTCACAGTCTATCCCGTCTTCAACGGCATAGGTCCCCGGCGGCACGTTGCGCAAAAGTGCGGACACATTATCCATCACCTGAGCGGAAATGCCGATCCTGCCCCCCTCCTGGGTAAACTTGAAGGCATTGGACAGGAGATTGCCGAACAGGCGCACCACCTTGTTCCTGTCAACCTGCAGATCGGGAAGATTTTCCGGCAGATCGGCCTTGAGCTCGATCCCGGAACGCTCGGCAAGGGTACGAAAAGACAGTGCCATTTTCCTGATCATTGCCCCGATATCTTCACGGGTGAATGCCAGGGACATCTTCCCGGATTCAAACCGGTAAACGTCAAGGAGAGTGTCGATCATCTCGACCATTTCGCCACAGCTCTCGGTAGCTGATTCCAGATATTCCTTCTGTTCTTCGTTGATCGGCCCAAGACGCCCTTCCCGGACAAGATCAATCGATCCGACCACAGCGGTGAGTGGGGTCTTCAGATCATGGGTCAGCATGCCCACGAATTCTTCCCGTTCTTTCTCCAACGCCTTGAGATGGGATATGTCCCGGAGAATTTCCACACTGCCCAGAAGATTGCCCGATGCGCCGAAAAGCGGAGTTGCGCTTGACAGGACGGGAACCGTCCGGTTACGGATCTTTATGTTGTAAGTAGTGTCGAGGCATGGCGAATGGGTTTGCAGGACAACGATGCACGGGAAATGCGACTGTTGGATATCCGCCTTTATCAACGACTTTACGGGCATTCCCAGCGGAGCCCCGTGAGCAAGGCCCAGAGCCTCTTCGGTAGCCCTGTTGACACTGATGACGCGGCCTTCGCAATCAACGGCCACCAACATGTCCGCCATCCCCCCGAGAATGGCCTCCATTTTTTTTCGCTGTTCCTCCAACTGCTCCTGCAGGCGGAGATTTTCTCTCCTGGTCCTGTTGAATTCAAGGGTCCGCTCTATTTTTTTCAGCAGGTCCTCGCTGGAAAAGGGCTTGGCAATATAATCCAGCGCTCCCTTTTTCATGCTCTCCACCGCCACATCCTCATTTCCGTGTGCGGTCATCATGATCACAGCCGTGTCATGCAGGGCGGGCCCCAGGTGCTCCAGTACGCTGATACCGTCGAGCTTGGGCAGCTTGATGTCAAGGAGTATTAGGGAGAAACTCTCTCTGTCAATGATCTCCAATGCCTCCATGCCGTCCTTTGCCCTGGTTGTGGCATACCCCGCATCTTCCAGTTGCAGTTTCAGAATGAGAGCGATATCCGCTTCATCATCCACAATGAGTATTCTGTTCTGTTTCATGCCGGTTCCTCGCTTATCGGAATCGAAATACTGAAAATGTTTCCGCCCTCTTTACCCGGCTGGTACTGTATCCTTCCGTGGTGCCGCTCCATTATCTCCCGGCAGATGACCAAACCAAGCCCCGAATCCCTCCATTCACGTTCACCCGGTCCATGAAACTGGAAAAAGTTCTGAAACAGCTTGTCGCGGGCGCCCCGCTCGATCACCTTTCCTCGATCACGGACCGAGATCCTGACGAAACAGCCGTCCTTTGCATCACTCACCGTAACGGATTTTCCCGCCGGAGTGTTCTGTACCGCATTGGAAAGGAGGTTCGTCAGCACTTGTATGAGGCGCTCCCCATCACACAGGACATTGGGCAGGCCCTCTTCGCAATCATTCAGGATCTCCACCCCGTGGCCGGCGGCAAATTCCGCTACTTCTTCCATGGCCGAAGATACCAGTCTGTTTACTGCCGCGGGCTTCAGCCGGAGATCAAACCTGCCCGATTCCATTCTTGATATGTCCAGGATATCGGTAATAAGCTTCACGAGCCTGTTTGTATTGCGGAAACAGACTTCGAGCAGTTCCCTTTCAGTTTCCTTCAACCCAGTTTCCCTGCCCAGAATAAACTGCAGAGAGCCCTTCATTGAAGTAAGCGGGGTCTTCAACTCATGGGACACAGTGGAGATGAATTCCGTCTTCATGCGGGCAATCTCGTCTTCGTGGGTAACGTCCCTTACCGACATGACAATCCCGGCAAATTCCCAGAGCTGGTCAA
Organism: Geobacteraceae bacterium; assembly: GCA_034933285.1. Classification (GTDB taxonomy): domain Bacteria; phylum Desulfobacterota; class Desulfuromonadia; order Geobacterales; family Geobacteraceae; genus RPRC01. The sequence goes on from JAYFNT010000004.1 coordinate 10,634, forward strand.
GGAGGGGCGAAAGGCTCACCCGCAGCTTTTTCCTGCCTATGGACACTTCTTTTTCCCCGCCTGCCAACAGGTCACCTGTACGCATGTCGCGAATACTCAGTATGAGTTGATGAAATCCTCCCTTTACATCTATTTCATCAACCGAGCGGCTGATCATCTTGTACGGCGCAATTCCGAAGATCTTCTGTGCCGCTGAATTGAAAACAATCACCCTATTGTCGCGGTCGGTAACCACAACCCCTTCCACCATACTCGCGAGGATCGCCTCGAGCCTGCCCTTTTCCATCTGCAGTTCAGAAGTTCTTTCCAGGACCTTTGTCTCAAGAAGCTCATTCATCTCGTGCAGACAGCGGTTCAGCACTTCCAGATCAATGGTCTTGCTGTTGATCGTCCTGTTCCTGTCCTGCAGCGCTTCAGCCATACTGTTGAAAGAATTAGCCAGAATGCTGAACTCGTCATTGCCTGCCACTTGAACGCGGTAATCCAGGTTGCCCGATTCGATGCACTTTACCCCCAGGGACAATTCCCTCAGAGGTATGGAGAGACGACGGGATGCCACAAAAGCGATGCCAAAGGCGAGCAGAATGCCGAAAACTCCGGATGCAACCATGTTTCCCAGGTATTGGCCGCGCATCCTGTTCAAATATTCCTTGGAAATGGCAACGGAAAGGGAGCCGACCAACTCGCCCTTGAAATTCCTTATGGGCTCGAAAGCGGCCTGATAGGGAAGGTTGTCAATCCTGACCTCGCCGGTGTATGTCGAGCCGGAGGACAGTACTGGAATTATCGCTTCCTTGCTGGATGCGGGCAGATAGAACTTTTCGCCGCCTTCACCCGACACCTTCAGTCTGCTCGTCGTTACCATGACCTCCAGGTCGTGGCCGATTGTCTTCCTGATCTGATAGGGTATTACGATGTCCCTGGAAATGGAAACCCCGGCCACTAGGGCACCGACAGTCTCTCCTAAGTCATCAGCCACCGGGATGACGACTGTTGTCACAATGGTATCGGGATCCGTGCTTCTTCCCTGGACGAGTAGGCCGGGTGGCGCCTTTTCATAGGAGATGATCGGCTCCCGCTTTCTTTCGGCCTCCTTGACAAGGTAGTCCAGGGCGTGCCGGTATCCGCTTCGCCATTTTCCGTAGCTCACAAGCACCTTGCCGTCGGGTTCGACAAAGTCCGCGAACTGCAGAAAGGGCAGGGCTTTCACTATGCTGATCAATACTCCAGAAAGTTCGTCGCTGTCTCGCTTTTTCAGATACTGCTTCACCTTCGGCCGTGAAACGGAAACAAGCAGAGAAGATGATATCTGACTGGCGCCAGCGTGGAAGTGGTAGCGGACAAAGCCGAGGTTGGTCTCAAGATCCCGCGTTATCTTTTCATCAAGGGATGCTTCGAGTTGCCTGATGGTAAGGAACAGCAGGATGACGTAGGAAACCAGGATGGCCAGCAGGATGGACAGAAACAGCTTCACGCGTATGGAGAGCCGAAATTTCATGGTCGATACCATGACGAAGGCAAGGCGAAGGGGAAAACCCGCCGCGGTTCGTCTGGGTTAACCTCCCGGTTGACTGTCTGTTGATTAACCGAATTCCACGCCTTCCTCTTTAAGGTTCCGGGTCATCAGGTCCAATACGGCCTGCCGGGGCGACTTGTCTTCATACAGAACCCGGTAAACCTGTTCGGTGATGGGCATTTCCACGCCGAGTCGCTGTGCCAGCCGATAAGTGGATTCAGCCGTTTTGACCCCTTCGGCCACCATGCGCATTCCCGCCAGTATCTCGGCCAGTTTCATCCCTTCGCCGAGCTTCACCCCGACCGTGCGATTCCTTGACAGGTCTCCCGTGCAGGTCAGCACCAAGTCCCCCATCCCGGCCAGTCCGGCGAATGTCGCGGCATGTCCGCCCATGGCAAGCCCCAGTCGCGCCATCTCGGCCAGTCCTCTGGTTATCAACGCAGCCCTCGGATTGTATCCAAGGCCCAGTCCATCGGAAATTCCCGCAGCTATGGCAATGACATTCTTGATCGAGCCGCCCAGTTCCACGCCGATCATGTCGTTGTTGGTGTAGACCCGGAAACATGGAGTTGAAAACGCTTCCTGGATACTGCGGGCAACTGCCTGGTCGGGTGAAGCGGCCACAACCGCCGTCGGCATGTCGAGCGCCACTTCTCTCGCAAAACTGGGCCCGGACAGAACGGAAAACCTGGAAAACAGCCTGGGCGGCAGAAGTTCCGAGAAAACCTGGGATATGGTCATCAGTGTCTCAAGTTCGATGCCTTTCGCAGCATTGACCAGTAATGCGCCTTCGCCGAGAAAGGGAAGCGTCCCTTTGATGACACCCCTGACAACCTGTGTGGGAGAAACGAACAGAACGAGCTCTTTCCCTTCTGCCGCCACCTGGAGAGAGCTGGTGAATTTCAGACGGTCAGTCAGGGGTATCCCGGGAAGAAATGTGGAATTGACGCGAGTGGCGGCCATTTCCTTCACCAGATCTTCCTCATACGCCCAGAGGGTCACATCGTGGCCTTTCCTGGCAAGAAGATTGGCCAGCGTCGTCCCCCAGCTTCCGGCGCCGATCACTCCAATATTGAGCATAATTCCTCCTCTGGTTCCCCCTTCATCGGAGAAAGCAGCGTCACCCGCAATTCACCTGCAATTCGATATTCTCCGCCTATGCGGCAAGATGTGACACGTAAAATATAACCGCACCGGAAATCCCGGAACGCAGATGTCAGTCTTCTTCAATCGTTTCCGTGTCGACTTCGGCAGCCGGCTCATCCACCGGCTCTTCCCCATCATCGCTGTCATCCTTCTCGGCAAGCCGGGCCACCGCGACGATCCTTTCCTGCTCCTCGGTGACCATCAGGCGCACACCCTGGGTATTGCGGCCGATCACGGAAAAACCGGCCACCGGCATCCGGATGATCTTGCCCTGGTCGGTTATGAGCATCATATCGTTTTCGTCAGTCACCTGGTTGATATCGACGACGTATCCGTTCCTATCCGTGGTCTTGATGGTGATGATACCTTTGCCTCCGCGGCTTTGCAAGCGGTATTCATCAAGGTTGGTCCGCTTCCCGAAGCCGTTTTCGGTGACGGTGAATATGGTTGAGGAAGCGGTGTTCGGATTGATGATCTCCATGCCGATTACCACGTCGTCATCCATCAGGGTCATCCCCCTTACCCCGCGGGAAACGCGCCCCATGGGTCGGGCGTCCTTTTCATGGAAACGTATGGATTTGCCGTGGCGGGAGGCGAGCAGCACGTCCTGCCGTCCGTCGGTGATGGCAACGCCTATCAGTTTGTCATCCTCGTCCAGATTTACTGCGATGATTCCGCCGCTCCTGATGTTGGCATATTCCTTGAGCGGACTCTTCTTTACCACTCCCCGGCGGGTGGCCATGATCAGGTTCCGATCGTCTTCGAAACCCTTGATTGAGAGGATGGCGGCTATATTCTCTTCTGACTGGAGGTTCAGCAGGTTGACGATGGCCTTGCCGCGGGTTGCCCTGCCTCCCTCGGGGATCTCGTAGACCTTGAGGAGATAGACCCGTCCGGTGTCGGTGAAAAACATCATGAAGTCCTTGCTGGAAGCAATGAACAGATGTTCAACGAAATCCTCCTCTTTGGTCTTCATGCCCGACTTTCCCTTGCCGCCCCGACGCTGTGCCCGATACTGTGAAACGGCAGTCCGTTTGATATAGCCGGTATGGGAAACCGTCACCACCACGTCCTCCTCGACAATGGTGTCTTCCAGGGAAATCTCCGCTGTCTGGTCTACGATCTCGGTGCGGCGTTCGTCGCCGAATTTCTCCTTGACCTCGGTGAGTTCGCCCACGATGATCTTCAGGATTTCAGCTTCTGAAGCAAGAATCTCTTTCAGACGGGCAATGTACTTGAGAATGTCGGCATATTCCTGAAGAATCTTTTCCCGCTCCAGGCCGGTCAGGCGTTGCAGGCGCATCTCCAGTATGGCCTGGGCCTGCTTGTCCGAAAGGTGCACGCTCGGGGCAAAGACAGAGCCGGGAATCCCCAGCTTGCGCAGGTAGTCGGGATCTGAGAAGTTCCCTGCCATGAGCCCCGCCTTGGCTTCCTCGGGATTCGTCGATGCACGGATCAGTTCGATCACAGCGTCCAGCCAGTCCAGGGCGATCTTGAGACCTTCCAGGATATGGGCCCTGGCCTCGGCCTTTTTCAGTTCGAAGATGGTGCGGCGGGTCACGATCTCGCGACGGTGGTCGACGAAGTGCACCATTGCGTCGCGGAGAGTCAGAACCCTGGGCCGCCCTCCGACGATGGCCAGCATGTTGATGCCGAAAGAGCACTGCATCTGGGTCTGCTTGTAGAGGTGGTTGAGGATGACCTGGGGGTTCTCGTCCCTCTTCAGGTCGATCACGATGCGCATGCCGTCGCGGTCTGACTCGTCGCGCAGATCCGCGATCCCTTCGATCTTCTTTTCCCGCACCAGTTCGGCAATCTTGGCCACGAGGTTCGCCTTGTTCACCTGGTAGGGAATCTCGGTTACGATGATGGACTGGCGCTCGGTCTTTTTCTGGGTTTCAATGAAGACCCGCGCCCGCATCTGAACGATGCCGCGTCCGGTCCTGTATGCCTGGAGGATTCCTTCACGGCCATATATGAAACCGCCCGTGGGAAAGTCCGGGCCCGGAACAAGGAAGAGGAGCTCGTCCAATTCAATGTTGGGGTTGCGGATCAGGGCGATTATGCCGTCGATTACCTCGGACAGGTTGTGGGGCGGTATGTTGGTTGCCATACCGACGGCGATTCCGGCCGAGCCGTTTACCAGCAGGTTCGGGAACTTGGCGGGCAGGACCAGCGGCTCCTGGAGCGAACCGTCATAGTTCTCCCCCATGTCCACGGTTTCCTTGTCCAGATCTTCCAGCAGCTCGTGAGCAAGCCGGGACATGCGGATCTCGGTGTAACGCATGGCTGCGGGAGAGTCGCCGTCCACCGAGCCGAAATTCCCCTGTCCGTGCACGAGCGGATAACGCAGCGAAAAGTCCTGCGCCATGCGGACGATGGTGTCGTAGGCAGCGGTGTCGCCGTGAGGGTGATACTTACCGATCACATCACCGACCACGCGGGCCGATTTCTTGAACGGCTTGTTCCAGTCGTTCCCCATGTCGTACATGGCGTAGAGGCAGCGCCGGTGCACCGGTTTGAGCCCGTCCCTCACGTCGGGAAGAGCGCGGCCGATGATGACGCTCATGGCATAATCCATGTACGAGCGTTTCATCTCGTCTTCGATGTTGATGGAGGTTTTGTTGATGGTGGTTTCGAGCATTACAACCTCTTATAAGGCCAACAGCCCATGGTATAAAGTCAAAGGTTCTTAGAGCCCCTTTTGCCTCATTGCCCTGTGCCTTGTGCCAGTTTTTTTATATATCAAGATTCGATACGTTCAAAGCATTCTGTTCGATGAAATCCCTTCGCGGTTCCACTTGGTCCCCCATGAGGACGGTGAAAACATTGTCCGCCTCCACGGCGTCCTCGATCTTCACCTGCAGGAGAGTGCGGTTGGTGGGTTCCATGGTGGTCTCCCAGAGCTGGTCCGGGTTCATCTCGCCCAAGCCTTTGTAACGCTGGATGCTGAGACCTTTCTTGGCGCTGTCCATGAAGAAGGAAAGCAGGTCAAGACCGATAGTGGTCGAAAACAGCTCCTTGCCCTCGCTGGAAACCACTGCCCGTCCGTTCCCGAAGATATCCCTGACCTTCTTGAAGCTCTCGTTGAGGAGGCCGTACTCATGGGAACTGATTATGTCCACCGTATGACTGTCAACGGCAATCCGCAGGTTGTCGAGCCGGACTATGATACGACCGTCGTCAAGAACCTTGCATTCGGCGCCCTCATAGACATCGGCAATATTGGCCATTTTCGGAGCAAGGCCCTCCAGATCTTCAATGCTCCCGGTTACACTGAGCCGCAGCAGAACCCTCACCAGATCCTCATTTATACCCTTGCGCACGACCTTGTCCAGAAGCGTGCGGTATTCTACCAGCTGCTTGATCAGGGGTATGATCTGTTTCCCGGTGTAGCTCTTCGAGCCGTCTTCGAGGAACAGGGTCGTATCCTCCGTTCCCTCTTCCAGAAGGTAATTCTGCAGGGCCGCCTCGTTCCTGAGATAGAGTTCCTTCTTGCCCCGCTTCACCTTGTACAGTGGGGGCTGGGCGATGTAGAGATGGCCACGCTCCACGATCTGCGGCATCTGGCGGAAGAAGAAGGTGAGCAGCAGGGTAAGGATGTGGGAGCCGTCCACGTCGGCGTCAGTCATGACTATAATTCGGTGATAACGCAGTTTTGCCACATCGAAGTCGTCTTTGCCGATGCCGGTGCCGAGAGCTGTTATCAGAGTGCCGATTTCCTGGGAAGAGAGCATCTTGTCAAAGCGGGCCTTCTCCACATTGAGGATCTTTCCCTTCAGGGGCAGTATCGCCTGGAACTTCCGGTCTCTTCCCTGCTTGGCGCTACCCCCCGCGGAATCTCCCTCCACCAGGTAAAGTTCGCACAGTGCCGGGTCGCGCTCCTGGCAGTCGGCCAGTTTTCCCGGAAGGTTAGAGACATCGAGGGCGCCCTTCCTGCGGGTCAGTTCCCTGGCCCTGCGGGCTGCTTCCCGTGCCCTGGCTGCATCGATGGACTTTTCCAGGATCCTCTTGGCAATCGATGGGTTCTCCTCAAGGAAAACCGCGAGCTTCTCGTTCATGAGGGACTCGACATAGCCCTTGACTTCCGAATTGCCGAGCTTTGTCTTGGTCTGCCCTTCAAACTGGGGCTGTGGAATCTTTACTGATATGACCGCTGTCAGCCCTTCCCTGAGATCCTCGCCTGAAATGGAAACCTTCACGTTCTTCAGCAGGTTGTTCGCCGCAGCATAAGAATTCATGGTCCTGGTCAGGGCTGCACGGAAACCGATGAGATGGGTTCCGCCTTCATGGGTGTTTATGTTGTTGGCAAAGGAGAACACCTTTTCATCGTAGGAGTCGTTGTACTGTAGAGCGAGTTCCATTTCAACTCCGCTCTTGTCGCCGCTTATGTAAATCGGTTTCGGATGAAGGGGGGTGCGGTTACGGTTCAGGTATTCCACAAAGGAGACAATGCCGCCCTCATAGTGAAATTCATGCCGCTTTCCATCTTCTCTTTCGTCGGTTATCGCAATCTTCACTCCTGCGTTCAGGAAAGCAAGTTCACGCAGACGCTGGGAAAGGACGTCGAAGGAGAACTCAGTCGTTTCAAAGATCTCTTCATCCGGAAGGAACCTTATCTTCGTGCCTCTTTTTTTTGTCTCCCCGGCAACCGCGAGTGGACTTTGGGGTTCACCCCGGCGATAGGACTGTTGGAATATCTTTCCATCCCTTCGTATTTCCAACTCCAACAGGGAGGACAGCGCATTTACAACGGATACACCCACTCCGTGCAATCCGCCTGACACCTTGTAAGACGTATTGTCGAACTTGCCTCCAGCATGGAGAACAGTGAGCACGACTTCCGCTGCCGACCGTCCCTCGGTTGGATGAATGTCGGTCGGTATGCCCCGCCCGTTGTCAACCACGGAAACCGAACCGTCCAGATGAATGGTTACATTTACTTCGTTGCAGTAACCGGCAAGTGCCTCATCGATGGAATTGTCCACAACCTCGTACACGAGATGGTGCAGCCCCTGCGCCGATGTGGAGCCGATATACATGGCAGGGCGTTTTCGCACCGCCGACAGTCCTTCGAGAACCTTGATCTTGTCAGCGCCGTAATCATTGATAATTTCGTCGGACATTCTATACCTCTGTCAATAATCTCCCGTTGTTTACGGGAAAGGTGGAGTAGTATTCTATTCCTTCCAGCCTTATGTTATCAAGGCTGGTAGTAGTGATGAAAACCTGCATCTCCTGTTCTTTCAGGAACAACATGAAGTTGCCGTTGCGTTCCCGATCCAGTTCCGAGGTCATGTCATCCAGGAGGAGAACCGGAGGATTGCCCCATTTATTCTTCAAATGCTCGATTTCCGCCATTTTCAGGGCCAGTACGAAACTTCGCTGTTCGCCCTGGGAACCATGATGATTCAACGGTTTGCCGTTGAGAAGAAATTCCAGGTCGTCGCGGTGGGGCCCCGCAAGTGTCGTACCCCTGCGGATTTCGTCATCAGCCATGCTTTCGAAAAGTTCCAGCAGTCTGTCCCGTATTTCTGCCAAGGTCAGCTCTTTGGTCGGAATCCGGGAACGGTAACTGACAACCGCCGTCTCGCCAGGCCCTGAAATACCGGGATAAATTTCCCGCAGCAAGCCGTCTATTTCGGCAACAAAAGACTCCCTTTTTTCAATCATTCTGGCGCCCGCTTCAGCCAGTTGCCTGGTCCAGACTCCCAGTCCTTCCTTTTCTCCCCTCTTCAGCAGCGAGTTCCTGTTTTTCAGTATCTTGAAATATTCGTGGTGAACTCCCAGATAACCCGTATTTCCACTGAAAATGGCCCGGTCAAGGTACCTGCGGCGGGCTTCCGGCAGTCCCCTGACCATTGAGATGTCTTCCGGTGAAAAGACCACCATGTTTAGATTTCCGAAAAAATCAGCCGGCCGTATAACCGGCTTGCGATCCACGAAAGCCTTCTTGCCTGAGTCCTTGATGGACAGGGATATTTCGCGGATGACTCCGTCGCGGCGAACCCATCCTTTAAGAAGGGAATGGGGAACTCCGTAGGAAATCAGGTCGCTGTTCCGGGCCATGCGGAATGATTTCATAGTCCCCAGCAGGTAGATGGACTCCAGCAGGTTCGTCTTTCCCTGGGCGTTGTTTCCCACGATGATGTTGAATCGTTCATCGGGTGAAAGCTCGGCTTCCCTGATGTTTCTGAAGGAACTGATCTGTATTTTTATCAACTTCATGGGAAACGGTTACCGCAGAAAAAAGGCCGCTCCGACGAGAGGCCTTTCAATGGGGTCGGGGCAAAAGCCATCTCCTCTGTCAAACCCGCATCGGCATTATCACCGAAAGAAACCCCTTGTCTTCATGGGGTCTGATGATTGCCGGTGACAGGCTGTCCTTCAATTCAAGATCCACCTGGTCTTCGTCTATGACCGATAGGGCGTCGATCAGGTAACGGGCATTGAAGCGAACGGAAATGTCCGGACCGTTGTATGAAACATCAAGATTTTCACGCGCGTCTCCCAGTTCGGGATTGCTTGCCGATATTTCCATTGAGCCTTCGGAAAACTCCATCATGATGCCTTTGAATTTTTCGCTGGATAGAATTGCCATTCTCCGAAGCGAATGGAAGAAATCATCGCGATTGACGGTGACTCTCTTGTCGTTGTCCTGCGGAAGTACACGGGTGTAGTCGGGAAAGAAACCGTCCACCAATCGCATCATGACGACCATATCGTCTTTTTTCACGACCGCGCTGTTGTCGAGAAAAGTGAAAAGGATTTCACCGTCACTGTCATCTGTCATCTTTTTCAGCTCGAAGATGCCTTTTTTGGGAAAGATAACCCCGTTCTTCAAATCCTGGGATTCGACAGGCGCAATGGAACGCTCTGATATGGAAAGCCGGTGCCCGTCAGTGGCAACCATGCGAAGTATCGGTCCGGAGTCTTCTTCCAGTGCCTTGATGAAAATGCCGTTGAGATTATATTTGGTTTCGTCGTGGCATATGGCGAAAGATGTTGTCTCAATCATCTGTTTTATCATGGTGCTGTCGAGCTTGATGAAGTTGCTGTCGTTAATGGCCGGGAAAAATGGAAATTCTTCCGGTGAAAGTCCGACGAGATTGAAATGTGCCTTGCCGCAGCGAAGATCAACCCAATCATTTTCCCTGGTGGAAAACAGAATTTCCTGTTCGGGAAGCTCCTTGATGATTTCGTAGAGTTTTTTAGCGGAAACGGTAATTTTTCCTTCGCCCGTCACTGTAGCCGGATAGGTGCTTTTCATGCCTACCTCGAGGTCCGTGACGATGACATCGATTTTCTCCGGATGCGCGTCGATGAGAACGTTGGAAAGTATGGGCATGGTTTTGCGGTTTTCGATTATTCCCTGTACACGTTGAAGTGCTTTGAGAAATGTTTCTTTGGCTATGGCGAATTCCATGTGGCCCCCAATTTTGTTCAGATGATTAATACTAGTAGGTTTAAAAAAAGAATCAAGTAGTATGAAGTAGCTGGTGTTGATTTGTTGAAAATGCCGATAAACGTACGCGACACTTCAGGTTGGCCCTGTTGAAAACCATGTGGGCACGGGTGCTGCTTTTGAGCTGCAATCAACAGGGGGATTTTTTTCCACAGGTTCCCGCTGTTTGCCAACAGCTTTTTCCAGTTTACTCCAACAATCCTCTCTTCAGAGTTTCAACAGTATTCTTCAACTCGGAATCCGAAGACAAAAGTTTTGTAATCTTCTTGAAAGAATGGATGATGGTTGAATGATCTTTACCGCCGAATTTGTCGCCTATTTCGGGATAAGAGGATTTGGTAAGTTCCCGGCAGAGAAAGATTGCTATTTGTCTCGGTATTACAAGAGTTTTCAGACGTTTATCGGATTTCAGATCCGATACCCTGATGCTGAAAAACTCGGCAACGAACTTCTGGATCATTTCTACGCTAATCTCGCGGTTTCTCTCCACGATGATGTCCTTAAGTACTTCGCGAGCCATTGACAGGGTTATTTCGTTGCCGGTAAGGCTTGCATAAGCACCCAGGCGGATCAGCATTCCTTCAAGTTCGCGTACGTTTGTCGTAGAACTGGAAGCGAGAAATAGAGCCACATCATCCGGAAGATGTATAGTGTCGGTTTCGGATTTTTTCTTTAATATCGCAACTTTGGTTTCGATATCCGGAGGTTGTATGTCTGCGATCAGCCCCCATTCGAAACGTGAACGGAGACGTTCTTCAAGGCCGGCCATATCCTTTGGAAACTTGTCCGATGTCACCACGATCTGCTTGTGGGATTCGTGGAGCGCGTTAAAGGTATGAAAAAATTCTTCCTGGGTGGCCTCCTTGCCGGCCATGAACTGGATATCATCGATCAGGAGGACATCCATACTCCTGAATTTGTTCCTGAACTCCTCCATTTTTTTGTAACGGATGCAGTTGATCATCTCGTTCATGAATTTCTCGGAGGTATAGAGACATATGCGCGCTGCCGGATTGGTACCAAGAATATGGTTGCCGATCGCCGTCAGAAGGTGTGTTTTGCCAAGGCCCACACCTCCGTAAATGAAAAGGGGGTTATAGTTGGTAGCCGGCTTGTTTGCCACTGCCTGGGCCGCAGCATGTGCGAACTGATTTCCTGCTCCGCAAACGAAGGTCTCAAAGGAATACTTGGGATTGAGATTTGAACAGAAGTCGAGGCTGTTCCTTGGTTCGGGTAAAGGAACAGCCTCCGGTTGCGGCATGGATAGCGGCTGCTCGGAAGAGGCTTCATTCTGTATTTTTGGAGATATGCGGATTTCTACAGCTATTTTCGTTTTGAGCAGGGCTGAAAGAGCTTCTTCTATCATGGAGAGATAGTTTTCTCTTACCATTTCCCTGAAAAAATTGTTCGGAGCTTCCAGGTAAAGGAGATCTCCCTTCACGTCAAGAAACTTCAGCGGTTGAATCCATGTGGTGAAGGTGTGGGGGGTGAGGACCTTCTCCATATTGGAAAGTACATCGATCCATACTTTTTCCATAGAAAACATTCTCGCACCCGGGTAGGTTATCAACAGGTTTTTCAACAGATGTTGATAAGATTAAAAGATGAAATATATCAATAAGGTGGAGTAATAAATCAGGGTATAAAACAGATTTTTTCAACTTATGCATGAAGTTTGAACAGTATCAGAGAACCCCCTAATTTGCAAGGCTATTTTTTCCGTGACAGGTAAAAATGAACTTGACAAAAGGCATTGGATGGGTTTAAAAATACCAGTTCGCATTACTTCTTTATCTTTGCCAAAAAAAGGAGTTCGTTCATATGAAAAGAACATACCAGCCAAGTAACGTATCGCGCAAAAGGACACATGGGTTTCTCGTTCGCATGGCGACAAAGAACGGCAGGCTCGTCATCAAGAGAAGGCGTGCGAAGGGCCGCAGTAAATTATCCGTACAGATCGCCTGCAAGTAGGTGAGGTGAGTACTTCTTTTTCACGTGGAGAAAGGGTCAGGAAAAGACGCGATTATCTTCGCATAGCCGATTCCGGAAAAAAGATAAGCACGACCCATTTCATTATACTCTGGCAGGCGGGTGAGTGCGGTCATGTGAGATTGGGAGTCACTGTCAGCAGAAAAGTAGGTATCGCGGTGATGCGTAACCGCGTAAAAAGGCGGGTAAGGGAGTTTTTCAGGCTCCACAAGGAGCTTTTCATCACCGCCGATTTCAACATCATCGGTAAACGGGGAGCCGAGAGGCTCTCCTACCATGGTATATGCCGAGAACTGGACAAGGCGTTAAGGTCCATTCGGAACCAGACATGTTAAAGCGGTTGCTGATCAATGTGATTGTAGTCTACCAGAAATTCATTTCACCCTACCTGGGAAATGCCTGTCGTTTTTATCCCACCTGTTCGCAGTATTCTAAGCAATCGTTTGAGAAATATGGGGTTGTAATGGGCATAGCCCTCACTTGTGTACGGTTGATGAAGTGCCATCCGTTTCACCCGGGAGGGTACGATCCCGTACCCTAGCCTCCAGGAGTTTACATGGAAAAGCGTGCATTACTGGCAGTAGTACTTTCACTTGGCTTTTTTTATCTTTACACGATGCTGTTTCCGGCGCCTGAGACGAAGAAGCCTGTGGCAGCTGTGCAAAGTGTCGCCACTTCCGCCAAGGCTCCACAGGCGTCTTCAGCGGCCGCAACACTGCCGCGGGTCAAGGCTGATGAAAAGGTGTCTCCACCAAGGGATGTGCAGGTTGAAACCGATCTGTTTTCCATGGTCTTTTCAACGCAGGGCGCTGGAATCAAGAGCCTGATCCTGAAAAAATACCATGAAACCGCCGACAGGGGAAGCAAGCCTGTTTCATTGATATCGTCTGTCAATCCTGAGAAATTCGCGCTGAGAATTTCAGCGCCCGGCCTGTCCCTCGATCAGTCCGCGATCTATGAAACAGGCGCCCAGTCCCTCAAGTTGTCAGGAGATGAAAAGAAGAGACTGGATTTCGTTTGGAAATCTCCTCAAGGCATCATCGTAACAAAGACGTTTGTTTTCACCGGGAACAAGTATGAAGTAGCCATGGAGAACAAGATAGTTAACCAGGGCACAGAAAAGCGCACCAGCAGCATGAATTGCTTATTGCCTCATCAGGCGGACGTGACTGCCAAGCAGGGACGGTTCGAGGTCAATGCAGCAGTTACTCTCGCAGACGGAAGTTTCGCCTCGAAACCGGCCAAGGACCTGGTTGAAAAACCTGCCAGGTACACTCAGAACGTGGCGTGGACCGGGTATGCCGACAAATATTTCCTGAGCGCGGTATTGGCCGAGTCGGGCAGCATAGGTTCCGCTGCCATACAGAAAAATCCATCCGGAATTCTGGAAACGGTTATTGCTTCCAAGGATTTTGAACTTCCGCCAGGACAATCACAGATGGTTGATTTCCGACTTTTCTTCGGCCCAAAAGATCTGGACATCCTGAAGGCGGAAAATGCAGGCCTGGAGAAGGCACTGGATCTGGGCTGGTTTTCCGCGATCGCCAATCCGCTGCTTTATGTGCTGAAGTATTTCTACAAGTACACCCACAATTATGGGATAGCCATCATCATCATTACGGTGATCATAAAACTGTTGTTTTTCCCATTGACTCACAAGAGCTACAAGTCGATGAAGGACATGCAGAAACTGCAGCCCAAGATGGCTGAATTGAAGGAGAAGTTCAAGGACGATCGCGATGGCATGAACAAGGGCATGATGGAACTGTACAAGACCCACAAGGTAAACCCGCTGGGCGGATGCCTTCCCATGGTGATCCAGATCCCCGTTTTCTTTGCACTCTACAAGGCGCTGATGTACTCCATAGAACTTCGACATGCGCCGTTCATGTTCTGGATAACCGATCTCTCCGCAAAGGATCCCTATTATGTGACCCCGATTATTATGGGTGTCACAATGTTCATACAGCAGAAAATGACACCGTCGACTATGGATCCGATGCAGGCAAAGATGATGATGGCGCTGCCCATTGTCTTTACCTTCATGTTCTTGAATTTTCCTTCAGGCCTGGTTATTTACTGGCTGGTAAACAATATTCTGACCATTGCCCAACAGATGTATATAAACAGGATCACTACCTAAAAGAACATTTCCGTCATCAGGAGAGTGAATGTATCATAAGGACACGATTGCCGCTATCGCTACCCCGGTGGGAGAGGGCGGGATCGGAATTGTCAGGGTTAGTGGCGCGGGAGCGAGCGGGATCGCTTCACGCATATTTCGCGCACGTGGGAGCGGTGGCTTGGAAAGCCACCGCTTTTATTATGGCGAAATCGTTGATCCTGTAAACGGCATAGTACTCGATGAGGCAATGGCAGTTGTTATGCTGGCGCCCCGATCGTACACCAGGGAAGATGTTCTGGAAATACAGTGTCATGGCGGGTATCTTGTGGTGAGGAAGGTTCTTGAACTGGTGTTGTGCCAGGGAGCGCGGCTTGCTGATCCCGGCGAGTTCACAAAGCGGGCTTTCCTGAACGGACGGATCGACCTGCTGCAGGCTGAAGCCGTTATCGAATTGATCCGCAGCAAAACGGAGGCTGCACTTGCTCTTGCCCAGCACCAGCGTGATGGTTTTCTGTCAAGGGAGATCAGTGCGGCTAAAAACGGCATATTCAGCTCGCTTGCAATGATCGAGGCATATATAGATTTTCCTGAGGATGATATATTATTGCCTGACAGTAATGATATCGAATCATCAGTTCGCGAGAGTCTCGCGAGAATAGACGAACTTCTTGAGGGGTTCAGTGAAGGACGCGTTATAAGGGAAGGTGTGTCCGTCCTTATTGCCGGAAAGCCGAATGTTGGAAAATCAAGTCTTTTGAACACTCTTCTAAGGGAAAAAAGGGCTATTGTCACTTCAGTTCCAGGCACTACGCGGGATATCATAGAAGAGGTCGTGAACATAAATGGTTTGCCCGTGACCCTTCTCGACACGGCCGGTATTCGCGAAACCGAGGATGAAGTCGAACAGGAAGGCATGCGGCTGACCCTGGAGAAGATCCCGCTTGCAGACCTGGTGCTGGTCGTTGTTGACGGATCAAGACCTTTCGATGATGAGGACAGACTAATAATGGAAGCGGTGGCCGGATGCACGGTCATCCTGGTTTTAAACAAATCCGATCTTCAACCGCTAGTTGAATTGCCGGTAGATCTGGAAGACATGAGGGTTGTGCGTATTTCGGCACGGGATGCTGATGGAATCGACGAGTTGCGCGAAGCAATCTTTTCCATGTTTGTTCGCGAGGGCGTTCTAGAGGGACGTGATTACACCGCGCTTACACAGGTAAGGCATCGTGATGCCCTGGAAAAGGCAAAATTGCACATAGCTTCGTTTTTTGAAGGTTTCGGATGCGGCGCGGGCCTGGAATTCTCTGCCCTTGATTTAAGGGATGCGTTGAGTGCATTGGGTGAAGTAACCGGTGAAACAACCCCGGACTCCATCCTGGACGAAATATTTTCCAGGTTCTGCATTGGGAAATAGGAAACGTTTCACGTGGAACACTGCTTCTGAAGGGCCAGTTTACGGATGCTCAGAGCAATCATGCGTTTTCAGCAACTGAACCGGCGGGCCCGGGGAGCCCCTTGCATCGGCCTCCTTCAAAGCCGCCCGGGCCGTGTTTCACGAGTTGTACTGGAAACAGCGAAACATAGGAAAACAGATTGGTGGATTACGGGAAGAAGTACGACATAATCGTGGTCGGGGCGGGGCACGCGGGCTGTGAGGCAGCGCTTGCAGGGGCGCGTATGGGATGCTCTACGCTGCTCCTTACAATCAACCTGGATGCGGTCGCTCTCATGTCCTGCAACCCTGCGATCGGAGGACTTGCCAAAGGTCACCTGGTACGGGAGATCGATGCCCTGGGCGGAGAAATGGGAAAGAATATCGACGGGACGGGAATACAGTTCAGGACCCTCAATACCAGAAAAGGGCCAGCCGTCCGAGCTTCCCGCGCACAGGCCGACAAGCAGCTCTACCGTTTGCGCATGAAGCGCATCCTGGAAACCCAGGAAAATCTTTCAATGAAGCAAGGAGAGGTGACCGGGCTGTTCGTAGAAGAAGGCGTGGTCATGGGAGTTGATACACGTGTAGGTGTCAGGTTTTTGGGAAAGACGGTGATCCTGACCACGGGAACTTTTCTTCGCGGTCTTATTCATGTCGGGCTCACCAGCTATGCGGGCGGCCGGGCCGGCGACCTCCCGGCTGAAAGCCTGTCTGCCTCTCTCATTGCCCAAGGGTTCGAAGTGGGTCGCCTGAAGACCGGAACCCCGGCTCGCCTGGACGGTCGAACTATTGATTTCAGTAAACTAGAGATACAGTACGGGGATGATTCGCCCTTGCCTTTCTCGTTTTCAACCGGGAAAATCGACCGTCCGCAGTTGCCGTGCCACATTGCTTACACGAACCGGAGGACCCATGACATCATCAGGGCAAATCTCGATCGCTCGCCTCTCTATAGCGGGCTGATCGAGGGGATTGGCCCGCGCTATTGTCCTTCCATCGAGGACAAGGTCGTCAGGTTTCCGGACAAGGAAAGACACCAGACTTTTTTGGAACCAGAGGGGCTTGACACGGTGGAAATCTATCCAAGCGGGTTGTCCACGTCATTGCCCATCGATGTCCAGTATGCACTGTACAGATCGATCGAAGGCCTGGAATCGGTGGAGGTCATGCGGCCCGCTTATGCCATCGAGTACGATTATGTCGATCCGATCCAGATCCGCTCCTCACTTGAAACGAAGCTTGTCCGCAACCTCTACAACGCCGGCCAGATCAACGGCACATCAGGCTACGAGGAAGCGGCGGCACAAGGCTTAATTGCAGGAATCAATGCTGCCCTTCGAACCAAGGGAAAGAATCCGCTCATTCTCGGGCGGGGGGAAGCCTACATAGGAGTGCTCATAGACGACCTGGTCACGCTGGGTACCAGGGAGCCCTATCGAATGTTTACTTCCAGGGCCGAGTTCCGCCTGCTTCTCAGGGAAGACAATGCCGATCTGCGCTTGCGTGAGAAAGGCCACGAAGTCGGCCTGGTGAGGGATGAAGAATACGGTCGTTTCTGCGAAAAGCGACAGATGATTGAAGATGAACTTGACAGGATTCGCGAGAAACGGCTCATACCCTCAGAAGCGGACCGAGCATTTCTTGAAAAGTTCGGGCTTACTGATCTGCATAACGGGATCAGTTATGAACAGTTATTGCGCAGAAATGAATTCACATACCGTGAATTGATGCTGATTGACGGCCAGAGCAGTAGCCTGCCGGAGGTTGTGCGGGAACAGGTTGAAATACAGGTCAAATATCAGGGTTACATAAAAAGGCAGCTGGACCAGATTGATCGCTCAGCCAAGCTGGAGAACAGCAGGATACCGGAAGATTTTGATTACGCGTCACTTCCGGGACTCTCAAGCGAGGTGCGGGAAAAGCTTCTTCGTTTCAGACCGGATACCCTTGGCCAGGCGTCAAGAATTCAGGGTGTTACCCCGGCGGCAGTTTCCATCCTGGCAGTAGCTATCAGGGCGGGAAGTGCCCGATGACAACGACGCCGGGACAATTGCTCGAACAATGCGCGGAAGAACTGAATCTGGCGCTGAACAGCCACAAACTCTCGTTTTTCCTCTCTCTGCTTTCAGAGCTCAAGAAATGGAACAGCAAGGTCAATCTGACTTCCATCAGGGAAGATGAGCAGATTGTCCTGAAACACTTCATTGATTCACTGATGCTGATTCCGGCTGTTCATCCTCAGGGCAGGCTTCTCGATATCGGATCTGGTGGAGGATTCCCCGGACTTCCTCTGAAAATAATGCTGCCGGCCCTGGAAGTGGTTTCCGTTGATGCGGTGGAAAAAAAGATCCTGTTCCAGCGTCATATTGCACGCATTCTTGACCTGCGAAAGTTCAGTGCGCTTCATGCAAGAGTGGAGCATCTTCCGGAGAAATACCACGGCTGCTTCGACTGGATCGTGACCCGTGCATTTTCCGATCTCACTGCTTTTGCGGCATTGGGACTTCCATATTTGAAGCCAAATGGTTGTATGATTGCAATGAAAGGGAGAAGGGGGGGTGAAGAGGCAGAAGATGCCGAAAATCCGCTTGAGGAGCTTGGTGTTCGAATCGATTCGTGCATCGGTCTGAAACTTCCGGTTTCAGGAGATGACCGCTGCCTGGTCGTGATGCACAAAACGACTGGGAAGCCGACTGGGATATATTCCGGATGTTGAATATGTACGTATACCGTCCACAATTGGCTCCAGAGGGGCTTTTGACAAAAAGGCTGCCTGATCCATTGGCTGCTGGGTAAAGAGCCCTTACGGCTTGTTTTTGAAGGCCGGCATTCCGGGCTGTTTTTCACATTTTTTCATCAAATAATGCTGCGGTTAATCGTGGTTTCAAGCTGAAGCAACCCTATCTTGTCGAGCAGGCACATTAATGAAGAAGCATCTTTTCTTCGGGCTTCATTGCCGTACAATGCAAAACATGGCGTGTTGCTCGGCGGAAAAGCGGTGATGAAATCAATATTGCGTCCATTGCATCAACTGGCAGCTATAGAAACTTTTTTGTATCACCATTAATAATAGGCAAGGGAAATTATGATGGAGTTCAGAGTCTATTACGAGGACACGGATGCGGGGGGGGTTGTATACCATGCCAGGTACCTGGGCTTCCTCGAGCGGGGAAGAACCGAGTTCTTCAGAGGGCAGGGTGTCTCGGTTGGAGAGCTTGCCAGCCGAGGATTCGTTTTTCCAGTGGTCAGGCTGGAGATTGACTACCGAGCGCCTGCCGTGCTTGATGATCTGGTCCGCATCAACACGGAAATTCTAGAAGCTGGAAAGACGACATTCACAATGGGACAGCAGGTTGTTCGCTCTATCGACGGAAAACTCCTGGCCGCTGCGAAGGTCACGCTGGTCTGCGTTGGTCCTGGCATGAAGCCCAAGCGCCTGCCTCCTGAGTTGGCGGACCTTATGAGCGACTGAAGATAGATGCAGGGAGGAAGGGCTTGAATCACGAGGCGTTGCGCGCGGCCTGCTTCGAGGCTGCGCGGAAATCAATGGCTGACATACGTCCCACAGACGTGTCTAAAATCAAAAGACTGGCTGAAATATTCTATAAGCACTCTCTTCACCATGTCGGCCGTTTGAGGGATCAGGGGTGCGATACGCAGATTCTGGTCAGGGCTGTCGAATATCTGGCTCATACGCACGCCATATCTCCCATGCATGACAGCACGGAGTGGTTCATGTTCATGCTTCGGGCGCTGCTGGAACTTGCCTGCCCGGATGTGGAGCAGAATACGGAATCGATCAGTTTTCTGTCAGACCTGGAATACGGCATCAAGACTGCCCGCGAAATGCTGGACAAGCAGCCAAATTGATGCTGTGTTCAACAACGGGGAATGGAAACTGATTCATTCCTTGCCGGCACTGAAGAGATATTTTTGTTGACGGCGCGTGCGCTTTCTCTAAGGCTCAGTGGTGATACCTGCCGGTCCGTCCCTTGTGAGAAGTTGATGGGGATTTGTGACATTCGAAGCATTGCTCGTCCTGGACCTTTTTAACCTCGAGCCTTGAAGTAGGCTTGTCCGAGGAAGGAAGGTTGTACTGCTCGGTCTGGAAATATTCCCTGTCCCTTTCGTCGTGGAGCATGGGCGCCTTGTAGGCAACTGTCCAATTTGCGTTTATGGGAACACTATGGCACTGGTCGCATCCACCGGGCGGGGGGATTGCCTTCCAGGCAGTTAACATGGCACATCCGACAGCGGCAAAAACAGTCATAGTGATTCCAGCGGCAATAAATTTTTTCATTCTCCACCTCATGATGATTAATTGGCTGGTGAAGCCGGGTGCATGCTCACGATACAGAAAGCATATCATAAATCATGAGAGTGCGCCATCGTGCAACCCAAAGGCCGGTCCACCAGGATGAACATTCAGTGCTGCTCATTGAGATCTGATTTCGGCAGTTCGTATTATGATCAGCCCGTTTTTCGGCCTCGCTGAAAACCGGCCTGCTCTGTCGTTTGTTAAGAAAGGATTTTGACTGAACCAAGTAAACAGTTGATGATTCTTCTGCGAGCAAAGGAAACCCTTGAGGACGGTAGATTCCCGCTGTCATGGGCAATCCGAACCCGCAGTCCGCTGAAAGGGGTGTAGCGGCTCTTGGAAACCAGAAATAGAAAGATGCTTTTCAAAGGACTCGTGGTTGGCCTTGAACAACTCGAAGTCAAGATAGGCGCGAAAGGATGGCATGTGTTTCAAATCGTACGCCATCCCGGCGGTGTTGGCGTGCTTCCGCTCCATGACGATGGAACTGTTACCCTTATCAGGCAGCTTCGCCCTTCCGTCGGCCGGTTTCTCCTTGAGATACCCGCGGGACGACTCGACCCGGGAGAAGATCCTCTCCATTGCGGACTCAGAGAGCTTGGCGAAGAAACAGGTCTGGCGGCAGCAAACATGGAGTCTCTCGGCGTGGTGCATACGTCACCAGGGGTATTCGATGAGCAGATTCATCTCTACCTGGCCACCGGCCTGGTCCAGGGACAAGCAGAACCGGAACACTACGAGGATATACAAGTGGTTCGAATTTCCCTGTCCGAAGCGCTGGCCATGGCAGTAGCCGGAGACATCACCGACAGCAAGACGATGATCAGTCTGTTCCGGGCTTTTCACAGGATGGGATGACATGCCTTAGCAGTTTCAGCATGAAACTTGGCGCAGGCGCTTCTGATGCCACTGCGAACCCTCAGTTTCCTATTTCTGCGTAAGGAGCATTTTACTCCTTCTAAAAAATTTCACGATCTGATAATATATGAAATATTGAATGCATTGATTGCGCAGCATGCACGTGCATGCGTTCGGCTTTGTCCGCGAAAGCAGCGATTCGCTACAAGCTACCAGTAAAAAAAGGCAATAGTCCGCAGGGGATGCTACATGCACGAACTTTCCATAACACAGGGTGTAGTAGATATTTGCGAGAGCAATGCTGGAGGCCGACGCATAACAGCTGTTGTTCTTGAGATCGGCCAATTGAGCGGAGTCATTCCGGAATCCGTCGAGTTCTGCTTCGAGGCATGCACGCGAGGCACCCTTCTGGAAGGTGCCCGTCTGGTAATCGAAAAGATTCCGGCAAGGGGAAAATGTGAGGATTGCTCCTGCGAATTTCACCTTGGGTCTTACTATGAACCTTGCCCGACCTGCGGAGGCTTCCGGGTGGCCATCCTCTCCGGCGAGGAATTGCGGGTAAAAGAACTGGAGGTAGACTGAAGATATGTGCACGACATGCGGGTGCAGTCCCGAAGACACGAACCACGACCATGAACATCACCATCACGACCATGACCACCACCATGATCATAGCCATTCCCATGACCATCCCGCAAAGGAGTCCCTTGCGGAAAAGACTATCGCTGTCGAAGCAGATATACTTTCCAAGAACAACCGGCTTGCAAGGGAAAACAGGAACATGTTCTTCAGGAAAGGGGTATTCGTCCTCAACCTGGTGAGTTCGCCGGGTTCGGGGAAGACCACGATCCTTGAGAGGACCCTTGCGGACATGAAGGAAAAATACCGGTTTGCCGTCATCGAGGGCGACCAGCAGACCGATAACGATGCGGTCCGGATTTCCGCTACAGGCGTGCCGGTGAAGCAGGTCAACACCGGCGCCGGATGCCACCTGGATGCTCACATGGTGTGCCATGCCGCTGAAGCCTTCGATCTCGACAGCCTGGATGTTCTCATGATTGAAAACGTTGGAAACCTGGTTTGTCCGGCCGCGTTCGATCTGGGGGAACATCACAAGGTGGTGGTCCTGAGCGTAACCGAAGGTGAGGATAAACCGCTCAAGTACCCGGCCATGTTCCACAATGCCGATGTGATGCTGCTTAACAAGGTCGACCTTCTGCCCCATGTGGATTTCGATGCCGGCAAATGCAAGGAGATGGCTCGCCGTGTGAATCCCGACATCTTGATTTTCGACGTATCAAGCAAAACAGGTGAGGGTATGGAAGCATGGTATTCATGGCTTTCCTCCGGGACCAGAAAGGGATGAAGTCCCACGCGGAGTGTTAATATCATCAGACGGCTCAGGGTAACAATCGAGGGCATTGTCCAGGGGGTTGGTTTCCGTCCCTTCATTTATCGGCTGGCAAAGACCCGTTCTATTACGGGATGGGTGCGCAATACCCCTGCAGGCGTAGTGCTGGAGGCACAGGGAGAGGCTGATGACGTTTCCGGGTTCCTTTCTGACATTCGCCATAAAGCGCCTCCTCTTGCTGTGCTGAGCGCTGTAAGGGAAGAAGAGTTGCCACCTGCCGAAGGGGACGGCTTCGCAATTCTGGAAAGCACCGGCGGGGCAAACAGCATCCAGATAGCGCCTGACTGCGATGTCTGCCCGGATTGTCTCCGCGAACTGTTCGACCCCGGCGACAGGCGATATCTTTATCCTTTTATCAACTGCACAAACTGCGGCCCCCGCTATACCATCATTAAAGGTGTTCCTTACGACCGGCAGTTAACGACCATGGGAGAGTTTCCGCTCTGCCCCGAGTGCCGCGCAGAGTATGAAGATCCGGCAAACCGCCGTTTCCACGCCCAGCCGGTTGCCTGCCCGGTTTGCGGTCCCCGGCTCCGGCTGGTTGATGCTTCGGGTTGCGAGGCGCCCGGCGACCCCTTGCAGAATGCCGTGGCCATGTTGAAGGAGGGAAAAATCCTTGCCGTCAAAGGCCTGGGCGGGTACCATCTGGCAGTGGATGCATGTTCCGCGGAAGCGGTTCGGGAACTCCGGCTGCGGAAAAAGCGTGACGAAAAACCTTTTGCCCTCATGTCACCGGTGTTGGAGGAGGTTGCCCGGTATGCGGTTTACGATGATACAGAGCAGCGGCTCCTGGAGGGGCCTGAGCACCCCATCGTGCTTCTCCGCAAAAAGGCCGGCAATCCCATCGCTTCCCTGGTCGCGCCCCTGAACGGCTATTTCGGAGTGATGCTGCCCTATACGCCGCTCCATCATCTCCTCCTCAGGGGGAATTTTATTGCCCTGGTGATGACCAGCGGAAACCTCTCGGACGAGCCCATCGCCTATCTTGATGAAGAGGCGCGGGAGCGCTTGACGGGGATTGCCGATTTTTACCTGCTGCACAACCGGCGGATTCATGTCCGCACCGATGATTCCGTGATTCGCGTCTTCCGTGGCAACCCCATATTCCTGCGCCGGTCACGGGGGTATGTGCCGCGTGCCGTGGTTCTGCCTGCAGCTCAGAGGAGCGTGCTGGCAGTTGGCGCAGAACTTAAGGGTGCGGTATGCCTGACAAGGGCAGACCGGGCTTTTATGAGCCAGCATATCGGCGACCTGCAGAACGATGCGGTCCTGAAGTCCCTGGACGAGACTGTGCGTCACCTTGAACAGGTGCTGCAGATTAAGCCTGATATTATCGCACATGATCTTCACCCCGACTACCTTTCAACGATTTATGCCGGGGAGATTCCTGACCTGCCCAGGATCGGCGTTCAGCACCACCACGCCCACCTGGCATCCTGCATGGCGGAAAACGGCCTGGAGGGGGATGCCATCGGCGTCATCTTCGACGGGACCGGCCTGGGCCCGGACGGCACGATCTGGGGGGGGGAGTTTCTCCTGGGAGGATATTCCTCTTTCAGGCGTTGGGGCCATTTCCGCCAGGTTCCCCTGCCGGGTGGAGACGCGGCGGTCAGGGAACCGTTCCGCATGGCGTTATCGTATCTTTATTCGGCGTGTGGGGATGCCCTGTTCCGCCTTGACCTTCCATTCATGGAAGAAATACCCGCCGGTGACCGCAAGCTTTTTCTCTCCATGCTGGAGCGCCGGATCAATTCACCGCTCACTTCCAGCTGCGGACGTCTTTTTGATGCGGTTGCGGCGCTGATTGGCCTGCGGAACAGGGTTACCTACGAGGGGCAGGCGGCCATCGAGTTGGAGGCGCTTGCAGAGCAGAGCCGGGTAAAGGTGTCCTATCCCTTTGTCCTTCGGGAAGGGGAAGGGGGCCAACTGGTCGATTTCGCGCCCATGATCCGCGCCCTGTCGAACGATGTGGCAAACGGAGTGGCCGGTGCCGAAATGGCCAGGATGTTTCACAATACTATTGCTACAGCGGTGGCGGAAGTTTGCCGCAGGATTCGTACCGAAACCGGCGCCGACAGGGTAGCCCTGTCGGGAGGCGTTTTCCAGAACAGGCTGCTCAGCGAGGGGGTACATGACCTCCTTGAAGGAAGCGGTTTCCGGGTTTTTGTCCAGCGGCTGGTGCCCCCGAATGACGGCGGCTTGGCCCTCGGGCAGGCTATCATAGCAGGAAGGAGTGATTAACGGATGTGTCTTGCGGTTCCCATGCAGATTGTGAGTATAGAAGGCGACAACATGGTGGCGGAAATAGATGGAGTTCGCCGTGAAGCGAGCCTTATGATGTTGAACGAAAAGGTGGCGGTGGGGGACTTTGTCCTGATCCATGCGGGATTTGCCATCAGCAGGCTGGATGAGGAGGAGGCTCTCGAGACCCTCGACCTGATGCGGGAATGCCTTACCCTGGGACGGGAGACGTGATGAACAGGGAGGTCCTCGAAGAATTCCACAACCGTGACATAGTAAGGGGGCTGGCTGAGCTTATAACCCGGCTGGCTGAACGCCACGACCGTCCGCTGACTTTCATGGAGGTGTGCGGGACCCATACCATGGCCATTTACCAGTTCGGCATCAGGAGCATCCTTCCTCCAGGGGTGCGGCTCATTTCCGGACCGGGCTGCCCGGTGTGCGTCACGCCCATCGACTACGTGGACAAGGCCGTTGCCTATGCACGGGTTCCTGATACGATCATTGCCACTTTCGGAGATATGCTCAGAGTGCCGGGTTCCTCTTCCAGCCTGATGGAGGAGCGTGCAAGGGGAGCTGACGTCAGGGTGGTCTATTCTCCGCTCGATGCCGTTTCCCTGGCCGGCAGAAATCCCGGCAAACGAGTCATATTTCTCGGTGTCGGTTTCGAGACCACTGCGCCTACTATAGCCGGAACCATACTCAAGGCAGAGGCCAACGGCTTGGACAACCTGCTCGTGCTGGCTTCCCACAAGACCATACCGGGTACCATGCGCTTATTGTCTTCCGACCCCGACCTGGGAATAGACGGTTATCTCTGCCCTGCTCACGTGAGCGCAGTGATAGGCGGTGATGCGTACCGCTTCCTTGCCGAGGAGGACGGCATACCCTGCGTAGTGACCGGATTCGAACCTGCCGACATCCTGCAAGGTGTGGCCATGCTGATCAGGCAGATAGTAGAGGGGCGGAGCGAAGTGGAGATACAGTACCGGCGCTTCGTCACACCTGAGGGAAACCGCAAGGCCCAGGAACTCATGTCTCGGGTGTTCACTCCGTGCGATGCGGTATGGCGAGGACTGGGCGTCATACCTGATAGCGGCCTGGTCATAAGGGAGGAATTCTCCCGTTTTGACGCGGAAAGGTCGCTGCCGGTCGTGGTGGAGGAGCCTCGTGAACCGTCGGGATGCCTTTGCGGTGAGGTATTGAAAGGAAAAGTATCTCCTTTTGAGTGCCCGCTGTTCGGCACTGCCTGTACCCCCGAGGACCCGGTAGGAGCCTGCATGGTATCATCGGAGGGGAGCTGCGCGGCAGCGTATAAATACGGACAATAGGGAAAAGGCGCAAGGCACAGGGCTCTCGGAACAAGGGCAATCACATTATCTCATTAATTCTTTCTTCGCTATCTCTCCTGGCGGATTCCGAACAGCTTGTGTTGTGCATGTTTTGCTGTTGCCTTGAGCCCTGTGCCTGTTCGAATATGAATACGTTGTAACAAATGCATTCAAGTTGACATTATTTGATTAAACTTGCGAGGACGATATGGACACAGATTTGATTCTGCTCGGGCACGGAAGCGGCGGACGGCTTTCACATCAGCTGCTGGATGAGCTCATAATCCCCACACTATCGGGGATTCCGATTTCCGGCCAGAATGATTCGGCGGTTTTGGAGCACGACGGTCGGAGGCTTGCTTTTACAACCGACTCCTATGTTGTTGACCCGATCTTTTTTCCAGGAGGCAACATAGGTGACCTGGCAGTGAACGGGACGGTTAATGATTTGGCCATGGTGGGTGCGGAGCCAATTGCCATCAGCGTGGGCATAATTCTGGAAGAAGGTTTCAGCCGCAGCGAACTAAGCGTCATACTGGAGACCATGCGAAAGGCCGCCGATCTGGCCGGCGTGTCAATAGTTTCCGGAGATACCAAGGTTGTCCCCCGGGGCAAGGCGGACCGGATTTTCATCAACACTTCCGGTATCGGAGTTTTTCACCACGATCTGCGAATCGGCGGAGCCAATGCCCGGGTCGGGGACAGGATCCTCATTAACGGTACTATCGGGGACCATGGGATCGCGGTGATGGCCAAAAGGGAGGGCCTGGAACTGGAAACGGATATCCGGAGCGATTGTGCCCCGCTCAACGGGATCGTTGCCGAACTTCTTGCGGAGGGTGAATCAATCCGCGTGTTGCGGGACCCAACCAGGGGGGGAGTCGCAACAACGCTGAAAGAGATTGCCATTCAGTCGGATGTTACCATTACCCTCGACGAAACGGCGTTGCCGCTCAAAAGCGCGGTCCGGGGGGTGTGCGCGGTATTGGGTTTGGATCCCCTTTACGTGGCCAACGAAGGTAAGGTCCTTGTTTTCGTTTCACCGGATGCTGCCGAGAGGACCCTGGCCAGGATGAGAATGCATCCTCTGGGAAAGGACGCTGCGATCATCGGTGAGGTGACTTCTGAGGGTGGCGGCAGGGTCCGGATGGAGACCATTACCGGCGGCATGCGCGCTGTTGAGATGCTTGCCGGTGAACAGCTCCCCCGGATATGCTGATTGAAGTGACGAGTACGGAACCACGATATTTTCCTGAAAGGAGAGATTGAAATGGCTGTCTGGAAGTGCAAGACCTGCGGATTTGCGAAAGAAGGCCGTTGCAAGCCGCAAAAATGTCCCCAATGCCAGGAAAAGGGATCCTTTGAGAAAGAGTGACATATTTCCCTGATGCACGGAAAGAGAAAATCCTGACGGCATTTTCCGGCATGCGGTTGATAACCGCCATGACGGTATTTGCTTTCAGGATTTTTTTGTTGTTGCTCCGTGATTCATTCGAAATATTTCTTCCTGATGCAATGATCTTGTTTGCCGGACAGGAACGCATGGACGGATGAATTGCATGCTTCGGCAAAAACATGTTATGTGGTAAAATTAATTCAAGTTTTCCGCAAATTGTGCGATAAAAGATAAATGGGAGAGCTTGGCTGGTACAGGCATTTTATGAAAAGGATAATTTTCGAAACCCGCAAGGTCTTCCATCTCCCTTTGCTGGAGAGTAGAGAGTTGACGGCCTTCCGGGGCCGGCCGTGGATTTCATGCCGTGCCAGGGCATTGCTGGAAAGGAAAAAGTGATGCCGGTTCAGACGAGTGTCGCGGAAATACGACAGAGGATTCTTCTTCTGAAGGAAGTGCCGCCCCTGCCGGTGATCGCCCAAAAAATCCTCTGCATGTCGGTCGATTCCGATGTTGTAGAGCTTTCAGACATGATAGAAAAGGCGCCCTGTATCGCAGCCAGGATTCTGGGAGTGGCCAACTCGGCCTATTTTGGCTGGCCTGGCGGTGTAAGGAGCATTTATGATGCGATATACAAGGTGCTCGGCATCAAGCTTGTCAAAAGTCTCGCCATTGGAATTGCCATAAGCGAGGTGTTCGATGTGAGAAAGTGCAGGGGCTTCCGACCGGAGCAGTACTGGTTTACCGCGATAGTAACCGCCCAGTTGTCCCAGGGATTCCTCCGGTCGGTTTTCAGCTTCTTGCGGGGAGACCTTGACAATGTTCACGTGAACGGGCTGCTGCACAATTTCGGCCTGCCCGTGTTAGCGCACCTGTTCCCCAACGAATTGTCCAAAGCCTTCTTGCCATTACCACCCGACGAGCAACAGAAAACGACGACTGAACGCATTCTGGCGATTCTGGGAATTGACCAGAATCATGCCGGAGGCTGGCTTGCGCGGAAATGGCACCTTCCGCGGGATATCGTCTGTGTAATGGAGAACCATAAAGACACAGCTTACCGGGGTGATTTCTGGCCTGTCGTGCTCCTTGTGGGCTACTGCGAACGCCAGGCGAAACGTTTTTACCTGCAAAAAAACATGGTGCCTGAGCCGGAGGTTGAGACGGTGCTCGGCATTAATGAAGCTACTGTGGAAAAAATGGGCTACAGAATCGAATGCCAGATAGACGATATACATTCCATGGCGGCACTGATGGCCACGGGAGGGTAGGAATGGAGTCTCGTTTGTCCCAGGAGGCGTTCAGTGAATTGAATAAACGGATTGTCAGCCTGCTCGATTCATTTTCGGCATTGAGCATTCTGAGTTCCATCGATGTCAGGAACCTGGACCTGCAAACCTTGCTCAGCAAGGCTTTACGGGGACTGATGGAGAACCTGGACATGGAACGCTGCTCCGTTTTCATTCTTCATGATGACCAGCTGATAAACTGTGTCGGACTCGACTGGAACGACCTTCTGGAGCATGGCCGTACTCCGGTTCCGGTCATCAGAGCTTCCGAATTGTTGAAAGCATCCATCGGTGAAGGCATCATGGGGCTGGCTGTGAAAACCGGAAAGCTCCAGCATAGCCATGACTGCTCAAACGACCCTCGCTACAAGGTTTTTCCCGGTCACGATATAGGCTCCCTTATCAGTGTACCCATCTTCCAGTTGGGGGGCGATGTCCTCGGAGTACTCAACATTTCCCATTCCCTTCCCGGATTCTTTAATGAATGGCATGAACGTCTGCTGCAGGTATTCTGCAATTGTCTCGGGCAGATAATCGTCACGAACCGGCTTGTGACCCAGATGGACGGGGAAATTGAAAAAAGGACGGGTCAGCTGCGACGTGCCCTGGAGGAAGCCCGGTCAGCCGAGCGGAATCTGCGGGAAAGTGAAAACCGGCTCAACCTGGTCATGGAAGGGAGCAATGACGGATTCTGGGACTGGTCCCTTATTTCAGGAGAGATCAGGCTCAGTTCGCGCTGGGCGGATTTCCTTGGTTACACCCCGGACGAACTGGAACGACTTTTCAGTGATGGCAAAGTCCTGGTGCACCGGAATGATCAGGGTGAAGTAATGAAGCTCATTGCAGACCATCTGCAAGGCTCGGCTCCCCAATATACGGCTGAATATAGGATGATGACCCGTGCAGGTGAATGGAAATGGCTCCTGGACCGTGGCAAGGTGGTCGAATGGGATTCCCAAGGGAGACCGCTCCGTATTACCGGCACGACGAGCGATGTAACCAACCGGAAGCTGGCCGAGGAAGAGAAACAGCACCTGGAAAACCAGCTGCATCATTCCCAGAAGATGGAGGCAATCGGACAGCTGGCCGGAGGGGTGGCCCACGAGTTCAACAACATAATGACGGCCATTATAGGCTACGCTCATCTCCTGGTCATGAAAACTGAAGAGGAAAGCCAGCTCAGGCATTTCGCCTCGCAGATCCTCACGTCCGCGGAGAGGGCCGCGGGTCTTACCAAAAGCCTGCTCACCTTCAGCCGCAAACAGATTGCCAATCTGCACCAAGTGAACGTAAACGACACCATCGAAAAAATCGGCAGTCTCCTTTCACGGCTGATCAGGGAAGATGTGGAATTCAAAACGGAACTCTGTTACGAACCCCTCAACATACTGGCGGACGACGGCCAGGTCGAGCAGGTACTGATGAATCTCGTTACCAACGCCCGGGATGCCCTGCCCCATGGGGGAGGAGTTACCATAAGCACGGGAACGGCTTTTCTTGATGCCGAATTCATCGGCGGATTCGGCTACGGGACTCCCGGTTCCTATGCACGCATTTCAGTGCAGGATACTGGCCTGGGTATGGATGAATCCACTGTTGAAAAAATTTTCGAGCCCTTCTTTACCACCAAGGAACCGGGCAAGGGAACAGGCTTGGGACTTGCGATTGTCTACGGTATCATCAAACAGCTGAACGGCTACGTTACGGTTGACAGTATTCCGGGCAAGGGTACCGATTTCACGATATATTTCCCGTTGATCAGCGCGGAGGGGCAGAAATCCGAAAGAGTCTCTCTTCCTCTGCTGAAAACCGGAAAAGAGACGATCCTCATTGCTGAGGACGATGACGACGTGAGGCGTCTGGACCGCGAACTGCTGGAGGAGTGCGGATACACCGTGATCGAGGCTGCAAACGGAAGGCAGGCCCTGGATCTTTTTTTGAAGCATCGGGACAAGATCGACATGGTGATCTTCGATGTGATAATGCCCAAGATGAACGGCCGGGAGGTCTTCGAAGAAATCAGCCGCATTCAGCCCGATATAAAGGTTCTTTTCATAAGCGGCTATACCGGTGACATCCTGAATGCCAATTGCGGCATAGACAAGGAATTCGATTTCCTCTCCAAACCGCTTCCTCCGGAAGAGTTGCTGACCAGGGTCCGGGAAATTCTCGACCGTTAACCTGCTTGGGTCGGTATCATCCACTCTGTTGAAAACGTTCCGGGCAGGCCGGTATCAGTCTGCTGCGGGCCGGTCCAGATCAAGGAAATGAGTCAACCTGTCAAATGATGCGTTGATTACCTGCTCCTCTCTTATTCCCGCCTTGAGGATCATGGCCAGCGCTTCCTCGAAAACTCCGACCCCCTGTGCGATGTGCGCATCACTGCCTATTGCCACCAATGCATCTGATCCGGCAATGAGTTCGGCGAGAGTCTCGCAGTTGGGCCTGCTTCCCTTTCTGCTCATTGACAGGGATGAATTGTTGATCTCAAGAGCCGTTCCCGACGCAGAAGCTCCGCGTACCAGGTCACTGTATGAGACCGGGAAAGCGGGGTTTCCGGAGTGGGCCACGGCCCGGACATGCTTGTTTTCCATGGCCCTGAGGACTGCGCCAGTATTTTCCGAAATCCCCCTGTTGTCAAAACCGCATCCCTCGTGAAAACCTGCCAGGACGAAATCCAGTCTGGCAAGGTACGATTCTGGAAGATCGAGAGAGCCGTCACTTCCGATGATATTGGCTTCGGCGCCGCGAAGTATCCTGACGCCGCAGATTTCAGGTGGAATGAAACGCATAGCGCCGAAGTGATAGAGGTGGGGCCCGCCCGGCAGGGCCGGACCGTGGTCGGTAATGGCAACGGCTTTCAGGCCCTTGCGGCGAGCAGCCGAAGCGATCTCGTTGATGGTGGAATAAGCATGGCCTGAGGCAACGGTATGGACATGAAGGTCGGCAATGATTTTCATGCCCACACTATTTCACGGCGAAATGCAAAAGTCAATGCAGGTGCAGAAGGTGTAACGCGATGTTATAACTTGCGGCTCGAAAATGCTATAACTCGCCGCGCAGAAATCGTTGACATGATCAATTTTGATTTGATTCCTACCAATTCATGACGATCATTTCTACCCGATTTTTACCTTTCCCGGCTCCGCCGACAGTGTAATTTATTTTGACCGTTTCGACCCGAAACTCTCCAAACGCTTCCCGCATCTTCGGATGGTCGTTAATGGTCAGAATTACCTTCCCTTTTGCCGATTTCATCGTCTCCGCGAGTATAATATATTGCTCGAGCGGGAATTCAACTCCATATCCTTCTGTCTGCCAATACGGCGGATCGCAAAAGAATAACGTTGTCGGACGATCGTATTTTAAAATGCAGTGTTGCCAGTCAAGATGTTCGATCACGCACCTGGCCAGCCTCAGATGTGCCTGGCTCAGATCCTCTTCAATCCGGAGTAGGTTCAGCCTCGGAGAGCTGGTTGCAGCCGTTCCGAATGTGCGACCGGAGACCTTTCCGCCGAACGCCAGCTTCTGCAAATAATAGAACCTGGCGGCCCGTTGGATGTCCGTCAGTGTTTCCGGAGGCGTGATGTTGAGCCAGTTAAACATCTCTCTCGATACCAGCGCCCATTTAAATTGCCGGATGAACTCCTCCATGTGATGCTGAATGACGCGATATAGGGAAACCAGATCGCTATTATAATCGTTCAGCACCTCGACTTCTGACGGTTCCTTCAGAAAAAACAAAGCAGCGCCGCCGGCGAATGGTTCCACATAACAGGTGTGATCAGGAAACAAGGGGAGAATGTGCTTCGCGAGTCGGCGTTTCCCGCCGATCCAGGGGATTACGGGGTAATGCATGGTGAGCCCTCACTTGATTTTCAAATCATTTTTGATAGACTCCCTTTGCCTTGTCGACAGGGTGGGGAAGCCTCGGCTTGGCTCACAGGTGTGTTCTGTGCGTTGAGTGGTCGGGTCATGTTCCCGCATGGTCCGGCCGCTTCCTCTGTAATTTATGCTGCGATGAACCAGTTCAAACCCCCTAAATCCAACATCATATTGTTAGGTATTGCATTGGAATTACAAATATTACCTGTGGAGCTATTGTAATATAGGGAATTATGAGTAGTCCATTGGCCGTCTGCTTGAGTCATCGGGCAGAGCCTGACTATCACTTGAGCAGGTCGATATCCTTCCGCGACAAAAAATAGTGGTGAGTATTCAGAGATGGTTGATCCAGAGGTGTTAATTATGACCCCCTTTGCCTGGAAATCGTTCGTAGCAGCTTGTTTTCGATATGCGGGAGTCTCCCACCCCTGGGACGCCATACCGCTGAGCAGGGTAATGTTTGTCCATGTATCTGCAGATGGAACCACCATGAGCTGGGCGGCCGCCCAGGTTATAGTCTGGTCAGCCGCCGTTGCAGTGAATGTATAGAGGACCGCTCCACCTCCATTGTATTGAGTTGCTGCCAGAATGACGCACAGCCCCACAGCGATGCTTTTCCAGCTTGTCCCGTCATAATAGCAATTTGCAGTCAAATTAGTACTATTGGCTCCCCTTACGTAACTAAATGAATTTGTATTTCCCCCCAGGGAAACACCAGCTCCGCCAACTGATGGGTTCAACCCAACCGCCCCTTCAATCAACAACCGTTTCGAGGCATCCAACACCGGTATATTATTCGCCCCGGGCATCTGACTGGCAACATACTGCGCCAACCTAGTCAATAGGCCCTTAATTTCATCCGTATTTCCGTCCGCTTCCTGGGGGGTCAGATTTGCCCCTTTATCACGCCTAAATGTCAGTGCCATTTGCCCTCCTACGTCATCACTGTGAGCGTCACAGTATCAATCTCCGTTTTGGACCCCGGGGAAATCTGGGGCTCCATTACAATACCAGGTTTGTTGCTGTCAAACCCCAGCGCCACCACGCTGCCGAACTCAGCTTTTACCTGGTCCAGGTATTCCCCGATTTCCTCGATCCAGTGCCTGTCTTTGTGATAACCGAGGTAAAACGCCAGCACGCTGGCGGCCATGGCCTGGCTGCGGCAGAAATCGAACCTGAACAGGTCGGGCTTCTCCTTTACTTTGTAAATCGCGATACTATCAGGGTCATTATCAGACTCCAGCCCCTGATACGCGGTGTCGCCGCTCATGGTCCAATCCCGGTTGTAAAGTATTTTAATCGTGTTGATAACGTCGTCGATGTCTGATTTCCGGCGCGATCGGACCGGCGTGCCGTCATTGATCACCCTGATCGCCGGGATCGTCCTGGTAGATGTGAGCGTATCGGGGCGGACTATCAGTTTCGGCGCTCCGCGATCCAGGCAGAACCACGAGCGGCATTGAAACGCGAAGTCGTTGAGAATGTCGAGCGCGGTGCGATACTCATTGATGATGCCGTTGATAGCATACGACGCAGGGAGGCTGCCAGAGAGTTGCACAGGGGGGTAGTTTTTCTGCGCCAGTATCCAGTTACATGCCGCCGTAGGCTCCGGACAATCGGCGATCAGGTCGCAGAGGATCTTTCCTGACCCGAATATTTCCCCCACGACAGTTCCGGAAAGCACGACGGTGCCGGATTTGGAGACACTCGCCCCCGATCCGCTTGATGAGGATGTCTGTCGTATCGTGCGGGTAGCTCCCTGGAGATCGAGTGATATTATGGTATTGCTACTGCCTATCGATGCCCCCACCCGATTGTAGGACAGATACGATGATGTCAGCTCAAATGTGTACGTGAACGTTTTTTCGCCGACGATGCCGTTTTGGGACCATAACACCACGACCGGCGAATTGTTGTTGTCAAACAGCCTGATCGACGCGTCATATGATGCAGACGCGGCAAATTTGACTGAAACCGTGAGCATGATCGCCGCACGGTTTCCCGATTCCGTATTGTTGAATGTCGCTATACCGGTCATGACCTGGTAACCACTTGTGGTCATCTGGTTGCTGATAGGAGTATTTGTCGTCGCCTCCGTGATCGACAGGTTTGAACTCCCCACTCCGATGCTGTCAGTGACCTGCACCTGGGCCGACAGACCGGCTATGGCGGCGAAATTCGCCGGCGAAATGGTCACCATGGCCATGGAGCCGTAACCGGTCAATTGAGATCCCGGATGTCCGATGTAGCGGGTGCAATATGCGGTGATATCCAGGTCCAGGCCGTCCTTCCGCAGCCAGACTTTGTTGATGGCTGATACCGCGCGCCATGATGGGCAATAGTGCAACGTAACCAGCTCGACGACCGCTGTTCCCTGAGTGTGAGCTGCAGTCAATGCCGGGACGCCTATGGACTGGCCGGATACGGAGCTGACCACCTTTTGCTCGGTATCGATGAGTATCGTGGAGCCGACTGCAATGCCTGTCGCGTCTGACACGGTTACGTACGTAGCGCCGATGGCAGCCGCCGATTTCAGGGTGGTTTTCGCCCCCACCGCGAGCCCCAGGGCGGGGACTTTCGGCGACTCGCCGAATGGTATCTGGATGACCTGTCCGACGTCCGCCGGGTCGGCGTCCGGCCAACTGGCCAGGCTCACCTTCTCGCCGATATAGCTCTTCAGCTTGTCGCTCCCATCCTTGATCTTGAGGTCGACCGTCCCCGGGGTCGGCACGTTCACATCCGCGACATTGCCGGAAAACTCCAGCCGGATATCGTTTGTCCCGACGCTCCACACCCACAGCTCGATGGTGGTGCCTTCTACAGGATATTGGGTGACCAGGCCGTCCGGGTTGGGGGTTGCCGCGGGGTCGTAGCTCAGAGTGCAGTCGAAATTTGCCACCTGGTACTCACCCAGGGCACCGGAAATGCCGCGGCGGATCTTGCCCCAGGCAGTAACCCACGGCACGGTCGTGACACCCCAGGGGGTAATGGTGACGGTTCCGTCTGCCGGGTAATAGGTTACCCCGTTGACAGTCCACTTAAGAAACCAGAGCGGCCCCGCGAGCTTGTCGTCTATGGTGCCGGCAATGGCCGGCGGCGACCAGGTCGTGTCTTCTTCGAGGGGGAGTGAAATGCGAAAACCGTCCGGGCCTGTCGGCACGATATCCATCTTGCCGTTGAGCCGGACGGTCCGGGCAATCGCATTATGGTCGTACCAGGTAAACGTCTGGTAATTACCGCGCACCGTGGTGGATAGAAACGTCCGCGCCGCCGCAACGATGGAACCGGGCACGTCCGGGTAGGTGGGGTTGTGATGCGTCCGGGCGATCCAGCCCTTGTCATAGACATACTGGCTGCCGGCCGTGTCGTAACCCGTCACCTGGAACAGTTCCTGCGGCTCGCCGTCCCCGTAGAGGGGCGGTTTCGGGAACTGGACGATCTGAGCGCCACTTTTCAGCTGATTGCTGGCCATATCATTGCACCCGCAGCTGGAACTTCACGGACCAGGTGTTCCAGCATACTTCAGTAACTTCTGGGAGCTTGGGCGTGTCGAACCGCACCTGGCACTGGACCATGTCTACATCGGAATAGGTAAAAACCCTGCTCATCCCGCGGGCCACGTCTCGCCACCAGGAGAGCAGGTGATCCTTGTCCCACGTGGACATGCGCGGCCATTCGAGCGGGATCAAATCATCCTTGATGTAATAATTCCGGGGGATGCGTTCAGCACCGGTGCTGAGCAGGTCGGCCTGCTGAAAAGAAAGCGGCCGCTCGGGCCGCAGGGGGGAGGTGCCGAAACTGAGGGTGTCGCCGTCCAGCGTGAAATATACCGGGCTGCCGTCAGCGCCTACGTATCCCGGCTCCACATAGCCGTCCTCGACGTAGCCCACTAGCCAGTCCTCCTGTATCCGTTCAGGGTTTGCAGTTTCGGGTAGAGTTTGCGAGCAAGCGCGTCAAGCGCCGCCGAGGCTATTTCATCGGCATTCCCGCCACCCTGGACGACTATGGAAACAGCTCCTTTTTCAATGTTTACAGACGGTCCGGACTGAGGTCCCTGCCCGGCGGGGGTGATGTAGCCTCCCTTGCTCCCCATGGTCAAAAATTCGGTGCCGTCTTCATTGATGCGATAGGTTGCATAGGGACGGACCGGCCCGCCGGATGCCCTGAGCTCGGCGTCAGCAAATACCGTTTCCCACCCTCCACCGGAATGAATACTGTCCCACCAGGAGGAGAGACTGCTGCTTACGCCGGCAGGGGCTGTGCTACCTCCCGATGAATAAGGTGACTGGGTGGCACTCCCCACCAATCCCTGGATCTGGCTGATGGCGGACAACCCGTTGACCTTCAGGTCGATAACGATCTCCCGGGAGAGATTCCGGAGGATGTTGTCCAACTCCAGGAGCTTGCTCTTGTAGGTTTCCATCTTGTCGATGGTCTGCTGGTACAGGTTTTCCAGGGTCTTCTGCTCTTCCTCGGCGCTTTGAGTCACCTTCTTCTGGATGCGTTCCCGCTCCTCCGCCACCTGCTTGTATGCTTCCTCCTGGGTGACGATGACCTGGCCGTTCACTTCAACCTGCCCGGTCCATTTTTCCCAGTCGGCTATGAGCCCCAGGATCTTCTGCTGCTTTTTCGCCGGGTCAGTGATGGCGTCGTATTCAGCCTCCTTGCGCCGCAGCTCGTCGAGCGCCGCCATGCGCTTGTCATAGGCATCAAGAGAGGAATCAAGGTATCGGTACTGCCCAGTGGTGTAACCGCCCTGGAGATCCCCGCGCATCTTCTCCCCGAACGCCACGTTCGCCTCCGCGATACTGGCCTTGAGGTCGCGGATTTCCTGCTTCTTGGCCTGAATCAGCGACAGGACCTGGTTTGCATAGGCCCGCTCGCCTTCCAGCAATGTTTTGTAACGGTCCTGTTCGGTGGATATGATTCCGGATGCCGTTTCCTTGTAAGCTTTCAGGATCTCAATGCCGGCGGCCTTTGCCTCCTTGGTAGTAGCGTTCAGGGAGATCTTTTTCTTGAACCCCTTGTATTGATCTCCAAGTTTGTCCAGGGCGCTTTTCTCGTTAGTCAAACGCTCGTTGAAAACCGCGTTCGCCTCGGTATTGTAGATCTTAAGCGGCTTGACCAGATCGGCGGCAGCCCGCGCCCCTTCCTTGTAAAGGTCCACCTCTTCCTTAAGCCGGTCGCCATACTTCTCGTTGGCGAACTGCAACCGCTCCTTGCCGAGGTCCTTCGTAGCGTCGGCGAATTCCTTAGTGGCCTGGATGTTGTTTTTCACATCTTCCAAATATGCCTTTTCCTCTGCCATGGCCTTGGCGCGGTCCTCTTCAGCCTGGCGGGCCGCCTCGCCCTCGGCAAGCAACTTTTCCTCCAGGGCCTTTTTCGATGCCTCCAACGCGGGCGCTTCCGCATCGCGCTTGGCAAACATCTCCGCGGCTGTTTCCTGGAACCCCTTGGCTCCCCAGCGCTTCTTCATATCATCGATATAGCTCTGGTAATAGCCGGCGCCCTCCATGAGAGACTGCTTTGCCCCTGAAAAATCGAATCTCATGGCCTTGGAGCCGGCCTCGTACAACTTGTATGCTCCCATGGTATTGGTTATCGCCGCACCGGTCAGCGTGGCGAAGACGTTGATCACGCCCTTTACGGCATCGGCCACGAACGCCATGACCATCACCGTATCCCGGCCCCACTGCTTCAGCTGGCCTTCCTGCTGGAGCTTCTCCGACTCGGTATTCGCATCTTTCAGCGTGCCGGTCAGCGTCTCGACTGAAACGATCAGGGCGTCCTGGAAGACCTCGCCCAGGGTAACCTTCAGATTGTCCATGTAACGCTTCATGGACGTGACCTGTTTGCCGGCGGTACCCATAGCGGCCTCGTACGCGCCGGCGATGTCTTTTCCCTTTTCCATCACCGCGTTGGTGCGGGCGGTGACCTTTTCCGTCTCGGTCAGCTCATCGGCGGTTTTGCCCAACTGCTGCGCGATCCGCTTGTAGGAGTCCTCGAAATTCACGTTGATGCCGATGGTCTTGAGGATCTCAACCTCGCCGCGCTGGATGCCGTCGATCATCCTGTTGAACGCCTCGGAGGAATTGATCCCACCGATGACCGCCGCGTCCTGGGCGACGCGGGAGAGCTCGGAAGCCTTGGCCAGGTCCATGTGTGCGCCGGCCATCTTGGTGATGGTATCTCGCGATTCGATCATGGCGATGCCGTTTTTGTGCAACGATGTCTCGATCTTGTCCAATTCGGCCGCGGTGTAGCCGGCCCGGGCGCCCACCACGTCCATGGAGACGCCCAGGGTTTCATACCGCGCCGCCATCATGGCGGCATCCTTGCCCAGCTCGATCAGCTTCATCGCGGAGAAAGAGAGACCCAGGGCAGCCGCAGCGTTTTTCAACTTGCCGACAGCGGCATCCAGCAGGTCGATGTCTTTCCTGGTGGAATTGAACGCGTTCGACGAGTCATTCTTGCCTTGAATTATGATCTGGACTATTGCCACTATTTTCCTCGCGCGTTTTCCTTAAAACCGCTTCCAGTCTGGCCAGGAGCTGCAGGTCCCTGGCAGTGACGCCATATTCCGCGCAGATCCTTTCGGCCAGGTTCAACTCCTGCAGTCCGATTAACAGGTTGCGGATCTCCAGCATCCGGAGATCCGCGTCGGGCAGCAGGTCGTAACCGGTGACGCAGGCGCCGTTCACGCACTGCGCCTCGGTCCCGTGCTTCAGCGCGCCTTCCTTGCATGCCTGGCAGTAAACTTTCGGATGGTCCAGGCATTTCAGGAAGTACGCGGTCAGTCGTTTTTTATTTCTCCCGCCTCCCGGATCTGCTGGTCGATTTCCAGGTACACGGCGGCATCGATGCACGTTTCGCCTACGAAGATGGAAAACTCCCGGCAGCCCTTCATCATCAGGTCGCGGTTCACAGGGTTATAAGGGATAGGGGTACCGTCCGGATAGACGAGACCGGGCTCGGAATGCCTCTCTTTGTGCCGCCAATCATGCACAACCTCCTCGCCCAGTTTCTGATTCCACACGGTCGACCGGTCGGCTCCGGTGCGGCTGACGATCTTGTCCACCTTCTTGTTGAGATTCAAGGCATCCGGCTTGCTGAGGTAGGAGAGCAGTACCTCCGTATCCTCGTCGTATTGCACCCAGCGTTTTTGCTGCTCGTCAAAAAGCGCCACTTTGGCCATGAATAAAACTCCTTTCAGCTATTGAAAATGATGTAGTTACGCCAGCGGGTCCGTGCTCCGCTTGCTCATGATGTCCCAACGCACCGGAGCCGTGAGCCCGGTCATGCCGGTAGGCGCCGCGGCGCATCCCACCAGGTCGAACTCCAGCGGCTCCTTGATCCGCCCCTGGTCGTCCGTGGGCTGGGCGTTTACCAGGACCATGTGGGGGAATTCCCACTTGTGGTAATAGTTGTAGGGCGACGCGATCTGGGGTCCGGTGGCGGTGATGTCCCCCTTGTAGCGGGTATCGTTCTGCAGCGCCGTCATGTAGGTGGCGCTGGAGTGCTTCGGGAAGGTCAGGGTCAGCTTCTTCTCCGGGAAACCGTCATTGCTCGGCTCGTCGCAGAGGTCCTGCGGACTGGAGGCGCTGGTGCGGTACTGGCCGGTAAAATCCCCCTTCATCTTGCGTTTCATGGAAAGGTTGAAACTGGTCGGGTAAATGATGTCTCCGGCCCCAAGAGCCGCGCCGCTTTGGAGATTCAGGCGGAACTGGGTATGGCTGAACATGACCGGGTATTTGTCCGCATCCGTGGGGAGAGTGACATTGGCCCAGGTGGCCAGGGTGTTCACCGTGCTCGCCACCTCGCGCTGGGACCCGATCAGCTCCAGTTCCAGGGAGAGCGGGTCCGTGGTGCCCGCCTCGCCGCTGATGACGACGCCCACCACTTTGGCCGTGGTGACCTCCTCGATGTAGGCGATCATGTTCTTGGCCACTGTGATCATCAAACCGTAAGGGTCCGTATTCCACAGCAGGGTATGGAGATATGCTGTGGTGGCGGCCTGTTGGGCCGGAAGGCCCGCGGTGCCCATGTACATGGCCGCCAGGAGCTCGAAACCGGCATAGCGGAGGGCGAGCTTGTACGTCGCCGGGCAGGAAATAGCGCCCTTGGTCTGATCGATGGCATACGCCCGGCCACGGGACTGATCCACGGCCGAGGGGGCCGTCGGCTTGGCCTGGCCGGAGAGGAAAAGAATCCCATCGCCGGCGCCGCAGGCGACCGCCTCGTTCCAGGTACCCCCGGCTCCTACGCCGCATTTTTTGATTGCCAGCTGCTGCAATGAACCCGTCATCGGTCCGGACATGAATTACACCTCCTTTGTTTCGGCTGCCGCATCAACCACGACGGCCGGTTTAGTGACCTGTTTTCCGGCCGGCTTCTCCGGCTGCGGCTCCTGGTACTCCTGGTTGCCCACGGTCCGCTCCAGCTCCCGGGCGCGGTCCCGGTCAGCCTTTTCATGGGGCGAGAGCCAGCCCGGGGAAGGGCGCTCGAACAACTGATCGCCGAAATCCTCTTCATCGATCTCATACTGCTTGCCCGCCTGGATTTCGCCGTATTTCAGGAGTACTCCCGCGTCGATCTTGGCGACCACCACTATTTTTGCCATGTCAATCTCCTTTCGCAGATGGATGGTTAAACGATTTCGCTCACCGGGAACTTCAGCTCGGCGTAGTGACAGAGGACCGCGCCGAACATCCGGGTGTCGATCACTTCCGCCGAGACCGGCCCGGCATCGGTGCAGATCCGGCCCAGGGTATGGTTGCCCTTGAACGCGTTGCAGATGGCGTCGATCAGCCCGTTGAAAATCTTTTCCGTAGCCAATGCATCATTCACCGCCAGGTATCCCTTGACGACGAACCCATGGGCGCGGTTTTCCTCGATGTTGCTGATCTTCTCCGAGAGCATGTTGGCCCGGCAGATCTCCCAGCCCCGGATCGTGCCGCTGACCGAATCCCGGAACAGCTCGATGAACTTGTTCCAGTCGGCGGCCCAACGCTCGTAGTCATGGACCACGCCCACGTTGGGTACCGCGGAGATAATTTCAAAAACCTTTTGACGGCAGGCCGCTTCAGACATTCGTGGTTACCTCATGAATCCAGCTCGACAGCGATATTGAACCCTTCAGCCTGGGCCATGGCGTCTATGCGTCCCGTGTTCTCGGTCGCCGACCGCTCGAACATGAACGCCCCGGGGAAACCGCGCCGGCCGATCTTCCTCCGGACCACGAACTCGACCCGCTTGGCGGTCACCTCGTCTACCCCGAACTTCAGCTCGATCCACCTCACCAGCGCTCCTTCCGGAGGCCAGGCTTTACCCGGGGAGCGGCCCTTTTCGATCGGCTCGGCGTATTTCTGAGCGCTCATGACGCTGCCCTTGACGATCGGCGTCCCTTTGTCCTTTACCTCGGCCTGGATGGAACCGAGCAGCCCACCCTGCGCGCCGTAGAGGCCCTGTGGGGTCCGCTTCCTGGTCTCGGCCAGGAGGAACATGGTCACCAGGGTGATCAACCGGTCCAGGCCGGCCTGGATCTTCTCCGGGCCGCGGCCGGTGACGATTGCGCCTTTTTTCTGGGTGGTGGCGGAGAGGTTCATTTGATCCTCAGGAAACCCTTGCTTTTCCAGCCGTAGCCGGTGTTTTGCAGGGTTGGGCAAAACTCATAGGCGCCGATATCCACCACCCCACCTGGGGCGATGATATTCCCAGAGGCATCGGTAATTTTGCGGCCGGAGAAATCCGTCACATTCGGCACACCGGTCCAGGGGATATTCGTGCCGGTGTTGACGCAGGGGGAGGAGGCGCGGAGGCGGTAATCGCTGACATCACCGTATGCATGACCGAGCGTGAGCGTGTTATCAGGGCTGGATTTGCTGCCCGCTGTTGCCGGGAAACCATTACCATCCCTATCGGATCCACTCGACCACATCAAGGTCAATGTATCGTTCAGTCCATAACGCAGTGCAT
The DNA here is from genome assembly GCA_034933285.1 of Geobacteraceae bacterium. Lineage (GTDB taxonomy): Bacteria > Desulfobacterota > Desulfuromonadia > Geobacterales > Geobacteraceae > RPRC01. The sequence continues at coordinate 53,014 of JAYFNT010000004.1, forward strand.
AGTTGCTTTTACCTGCAACCTCCGCAAACCATTTATGTTCCAATTCGCAATATCCGTAATGAGATGATAGAGAATGAGACATCACCTCAATCCCCTTGCCCGAAGACGCAACCTGGCTGATAAATCCTGCTACGCTTCGCTTAAACTTTGTCTCACATATCAACAAGGCACTGGCGTTGCTCTCATCTGTAAGCGTCTCATTTACGGTTATTGTGGTGTTACCACCCGCCTCGCTAATGGTCGCTATGGTCAATACATTATTATTACTCGTTGACCACTGCACGCTGATGGTATCGCCAACGTCCAGACCCCATGTTGTTTTGACCAAAGCCGATGTCACAGTAATGGTTTTCGTTGCGGCAGCAAAAGATATGTTCGATGACCCCTTATATCCGGCACCAGAGCGCACGTCGGAGTCTGTTTTGATGACGAAATCAAACGGTTTCATGGCAGACAGATAGCCGGTTGCGGTTGATGTGGCGGGGTTCTGCCGTGCGCCATGCAACCCTGCCGCAGCCACTACATCGGCAACAGTTGCGTTAGACAAATTCGCCCCGGCGATAAAGTAATCGACTGTATATGCTGCCGCTCTGCCTGTCGCACCTGAACGAATCCACGCTTGCAACTTGGCTGCGGCCTCTGTAACCTCCACAAAATAATATGGGGTGGCTGCATACGTAATGGTGGTTGCCGTGCTGACATCCTGGCTGGCTATGTTTGCCAGAGTTGTGCTTTTTACAAGAGGCCCGGTTTCCGTCACTCCGGCAGGGTAGGCTACGGACCACGCTCCGCTGCCGTAATTACGGTTGTTGAGCCGGGAGCGTATACTTGCCAGCGTTGGATATGTTGCAAAACTCAGCGTGTCCTGGACTGTCGCACCTTCCAAGACAACCAGCGATCCGGTCCAGTTTTCAGATGCTGCCGCTGTTACGTCTGTAGTAATGGTAATTTTGGAGTTCGCAGTAGGCCCGGTAATTGTCAATGCATTGAGGTTGTTCAGTTGCGAGTGACTATACCCATGGGAATAAATGTCGTTGCCTGCGTTGATAAACGCGACAGCATCGGCATGTGATACCGTTGATGCTTCAACTTGTTGATATTGTATGCAGTTACCAATTTTTAGGCCAGCGGGATTGTAATATTTTTGCGCCACACTGAGAGCATCCGCTAACGTCCCGGCATCATCGAGCGTCATGAATAAATATGCCAATCTGCGCTGCTCTTTGAATTGGGGCAACTCTGATAATCGGCCGGTTGTATTCAAGGTGAGAGCAAATGAGGTATCAATTAGCCTATTCGTTGACCATCCATTAGGCAACATCAGATTATTGTTATCGTTTACTGTCGAACCTGCGCCTGTTCCACCCAGCGAACTGATAACAAACCCATTTATGCTGGACCCCACCCCAGGCGAAATAAAAATGTTGTTGTTCAGGTTAAGAGTCTGTACTGCGTTTAGCCATATGTGCGCCCTGGTTGCCCCATCAAATACATTGCTGTCGAGTGTTGATGTAGCGGTTGAATTTAGGCCGATGCCTCTCTGCTGATGATTGGCAGATGGGCGAAATATGTTTTTATATGCATGTATATAACCTGGGGTCGTAGTTTGAATTACATAGGTTCCGTCGACATCGAACTTTGTCCCCTCAAATATCGACGTATCAATAACCGTATTTAATCCGGTAGTCTGGGCGACAATAGCTGTGTCTATGAATTTGCAATGCGTAATTCTGTTGTTGTCTGAACCGGAGTAAAGTCTGATTAAAACCCTGTTCGACAAATCCGCGCCCCGAAACGTAATGTCCTGAAACACATTGTAATCCATAGAACCGGCAACAGCAGTTGATGCTAAACTATTCACATCCCATATCGTCTCGCCACCATAACCACCAATTATTTTGATAGGTTGTGATTCAGCCCCACTCCTATCCGGCACGCTCTGCGCTGTTTCCACATATGTGCCAGCACCGATATGCAACTCATCACCAGCGTTATAAAGCAGGTCTATTCCTACCTTTATAGTCTTTTTTGCACAGGCAACCCCTGACCCACTACCAGGATACGCGGCATCGGCAGCACCCGTGCAATTGGTATCATTACCATCTGTCCTGACGTAATAAGTCGCTCCCCACGCCCAGGGAGGGAAGGAAAAAACTACGTAGATTGCCAACCAGAGACAAATTTTCAGTTTCATACCCATTCCCAAGACTAAAACCCACCCGCCTGAATGGCGGTATCCGTCCCGTTGCATGTAATCGTCGACGCGTCCGGATCAGCAACGATCTCATGCTCCACTCCGCCGTCCAGCGTCCACGTCAGTGTGGTATCCGCGTCATACCAGCAGGACAAATTGCCCGACGTAGTCCGGATGATGGCGCCGATCGCGCCCCGGAGGTCGATTTCCCCGGCCTGCGGCGTTCCTTTGAAACGAAAAACTTTAGACGCAGCGGACAGGGCAAACGGCACCTGCTGAAACTTTTTCTTCCGGATCGCCGTCTGCATGGTCGACCGGCCGTCGTTGGGCAGCTCGTTGTCAGGCGCGGTAACCGCCGCGATTGCGGTGGAAGGGTGAAGGGTGAAGGCTGAAGGGTGAAGGAAAACCCCCAGGGTCAGTACTGCAACAAAGGTGATTCGTGTCAGCGACCGCATTTTTCCTCCTCAGTGGGTCAACCGGACCCTTTTATTGTCCGTCGGTTTGGCCACGGCCATGGCGGCCGCGGCTGGGGTATCCTTGCCGATCCCCAGGTGCCCGTTGTACTGCGCCTCGTTGGCATCGGCCAGCCGCCGGAACTCGTCCGCCTTGCTGCGGTAATTGACCACGTCGGCGCCGATCGTCGGGTCCGAGGTCTGGGCATAGAGGGCCGCCAGGAGCCGCTGGCAGATCGAGGCACCCAGGTTGGCCACTGCCTCCAGGTCGGTCGCCGGCAGCGTCACTTCTGTGTGAACTGCCTGGTAGAGCACCCGCACGTGCTCGGCAGCCGAGGGCGCGTCGTGCATCAACCGGATCTTCTTTCCCGCAGGCGTCATATATTCCGCCCAGTCGTCGCTCTCCAGGAGCGTCTCCGGTACTGTCCCCACCGGGTACTCAACGCTGACGATCGCGGAGATCCCCTCGGTCCACCCGGCCGGCATGGCCAGATCATGGGTGCTGTTGCCTGCGAGGTCCTCGCAAATCAGCCGCGGCCGGTGCTTGCTGTACCGTTTCAACGCCTCGGTTACGGCGGCGGCATAATCCCCGGGATCGTCCAGCTTCTGCCCAGTGTCCTTCGTTTTTGCCCTCACATCATCGATCAGCGCCATGGGTCGACCTCAAGGAGTCTGGATTTCGGTGGTGACGGTCACCACCACCCGGAGGTTCCCCGGGGTCACCGGCAGCGGCGGCGTGGAGACGATGTTCGACGGCGGGCTCTCACCCCAGCCGTTACGCGAGGTCACGAAAAAATCGTAGGCTCCTGCCGGGAGCGTGAGGGTGGCAGTGCCCTTGCTGCCTGTCGTCGCCGGCACAACCATCACCGGTACCCGGGGCGGGTTGGTGATCGGCGTCCCGCCGGGCTCCATGGAATAGACCGGGTAGTCGTTGGCGGCCGGAACCGTGCCCCATTCCAGGGTGACGGTCGCGGCGTTCGCGGGTGCGGTCATGCAGGCCATGCAGGCCAAAACGGTAACGGCGGCGATCAGGAGAAACTGCATTTTCGATTGTTTCAGCATGTCGTTTACCTCGTGGGCGTACCCGCCGAAGCGAAGGCTACAGCGGGCACGCCCGGTTGGATGTCCCTAAATAACCCCTGCTCAGCGCCGTTTCAGGAGCAGAAACAGCGTAATATCCTTCCACCCCTGGCCTGACGAGTATGCCCCTCCTTTGGCGAAAACGACGCTTACCGTTCCTTCATCCGCAATGTTGGGAGCGGTGGAGAGCACCGCATCGGTAATAGAGCCGGCGGTCAGGGAGATGGGCGAACTGAACATGGACGTGGCGCCGCTTCTGACGTCCACGGTCATGGTCGGAGTAGTGCCGGTCACCATCCGGGCCGTGGCCGAGGCGTGCACCACCCGGTAACTGTTCGGCGCCTTGAACTTAACGTGTGTTTCGTTGCTGCTGAAGGTCCCCATGATGGGGATCACCACCGGCGTGTACCCGGTCGACGCCGGCGACGGGTTTGCCGTCGCGGCATAGGCCCCGATCGCTGCCAGGATGAGCAACGCCACCAATACCATCAAGAAACTGAAATTTTTTTTCACCGTGCACCTCGCTTTCAAATCGCTGTTGATCGGCCCGCCGAAGCGTAGGCTGCGGCGGGCTCCGTTATCGCTCTATTGAATGCCTCAACCGCTTACGACCGCCTTGTAGGCGCCGCGGTAATCGGTGCATTCCGCCTCGTAATCGTGGGAAATGCGGTACTGGAGCCGGCCACCCACAAACATCTGGCCAACCGCCGGGTTGTCCGCCACCAGCATCTGCGGTTCCTGCTGGCCGTTGAGGAACGCAAGTTCCACGATCTCACACTCGTTGGGATCGGCGAACATCATCCAGTCGTTGGCGTCGGTCATGAACGGCACCTCCACCAGCCCCTCGGGCCGGAAGAAACCGAACATGGAGTTGCCGTTATCCACTGTGACCGCCTGGGGCTGGAACGAGTTGACGTTGGAGACGATGCCGTAGAGGTCGGCCGGGAAAGCCACGGTCACCGGCCGGAGGTTAAGACGTTCGCCGCTCCCCGGCTCGGTCTGCTTGGCCATGGCGGTGCGGGCCGCCAGGGCCGAGGCGATCGCGTAGGCCGCGCTGCCCAGGTTGCCATGGTCGCTGTGGAAAATTGCCTTTGCGTCGCCGTCATAGTTGGCGTTGCTGATGAACAGGGTCCAGACCCGCTTCGCCAGGGTACGCCGGGCGGCCCGGGGCAGCCGGGAGATGATCTTCTGCACGATCCTGAGGTCGTCGTTGATAATCATCCTCCGATTAATGGTGATGATCCCGCCGCGCTCGGCGAGCGCGTATTCCACCTTCTCGTCAGAGACCTCGCCCAGGTCAGGATAGTCCTGGGTATCGGTGTCCAGGGTGGGGATGTCCCCGTAGTAGCCAATATTGATCGCCTCCAGGGTGCGGAAGTCGCGGGCATTCCGGATGTTGGAGCCCACCAGCCTGGAGACGCCATAATCGCCGGCCTCGCGGTAATCGTTGATCAGCCGTCGGTACAGGGTATTACCCAGGGCATAGGCAAAGGTGGTATCGCCGTAGGCGGCCTGCATTCTCCGGATCTGCTGCGGACTGAGGACGCCGGTGACATCGGTGTCTCCGGTCATCTCCACGTAGGCGGCGCGCAGGCTGGTGAACGCCGGCACCCCGCGCAGGTCCTCGGCCACCTGGAGCCCGAGCATGCCGTCAAAGGCGGCCTGGAGCTTCTCGCCGCTCTCCCGGCCCGCCCGAACCTCGCCGGCGCCGATGACCTGGCCGGAACCAGTCACGGCATCCAGCATCTCCTTGGTGCTCTTGATGGCCGCCTGCAGCTCGGTCGTCTCGAAGGTCGTGCCTTCAAACCGCTCGCGCAGCGTCTTCTGGGCGGCATCCGGCAATTTGCTGGCGGTGAGCTCCCGGTCCAGGGTCATGGCGCAGGCCATGAGCCGCAGTTCCTGCACCTCGTTACGCTCCCCGGTCGTCAACGTTTCCTTCAGGGTCGCGGTGATGGCGGCCACCAGTTTCTCGTTGGTTTCATCGCCGCCGGCAGCTTTCACCGTGGCAGCGGCCACCATCTGCAGGGCTTGGTCTGCGGTGACACTACCCTTGTCCATTCCTTCCGTGATCTGCAGGTGCAGATCGGGCCGCGTCTTCTGCAGGGCGGCCAACAGCTTTTTCAGCATGTCTTCCTCCTCCTGGCCTGCCTGGATGGCTGCGGCCATGCGTAGAAATTGACCGTTATTGGTCGGGTTGTACACCACGTCCACCTCGACGGCAGTAATCTCCGTCGGTTCCTTCATGCGCTTGCCGGCGACCATCTTGGTCACCGCCTTACCGGTTACGTCATGGCTCAATCCGAACAGACCAGGGTTCCCCCGCTCGTGGGAATCCACCAGGCCGTCACGGAGCCACTGGGCACTCTTTAGGATGAATAGGTCCGCCTCGATGCCGGCGCCGGTGTCCTGGGGGTTTTTCAGCCAGCCCACGATCTCCCGGACGGATTTCCCGAACGGCTTGCCCCCGGCCTGGTGCTGGGAGTCGTTGAGGGCGAAGACCCGGGCGCCGTCGTAAAGGCTGATCGCGGCAACCAGGGGCTCTCGCGGCCAGTTGATGCGGCCGTCGGCACCGGGTCCGTACTCGATGACCTGGACCCGCCACTGGTAGCCGTATTCGTCCGAGCCGGGTGCGCCGACCGCGGCTAGGATCCGCGCGGCCGCCTGGAGCGGGATGTATTCCACCTGCTTTTTCACCGCCGTGGCTTCGCCCAGGGTGACCTGGTCGTCCACGATGGCATAGGTGCGGCGGAAGAGCTTGTCGTCCAGCTCGTAGACCACCGTGTCGTCGTACATCTCGACGATGTAGCAGTAATGGTCCTCGCCGGCCGGCGCCTGGATGGCGCTCCGGACCAGCTCCCGGATCTGTTCGAAACTGAGTGCCATGCAAACCTCCCTGAAAAATCAGCTCTGGAGACGTTACTCCTTGGAATCCTCGGCCGGCTTCGCTTTCGGGTTCTTCTCCACCTGGTGCTTTTTGCCGTCCGCGGTAACGATCACGATCACGTCACCCTTGTCGGCCCAGTCCAGTACGTCGTCGGGGGCCAGGTCCCGCACCACCGGAACGATTCGTTTTTCTCCCTGTTCTCCCTTCTGCACGGTCGTGGTTCGGTAAACCAAGCCCTTCAGCCATTTCGGATCGATAGGCAGCAACGGTTTCTCGGCTATTTGCGTTTCGAACGATCCCAGCTGGATGCCCTCTACATATGAAGGAAGCAAATCTCCTTTGATCTCCTCCACGATTTCCCTGACCCGGTCTTCGGTCACGATGACGATCCCGGCCTCCTCGAGCGCGGCTTTCAGCTGGCCTTTCGGGATCAAACCCTGTGTAGACTCCTGAATCATCACTTTCACCTGTTCCAGTATTGCCTCGACACTTTTTTCGTTTTTCTCGCCGGCCATGTTTCCTCCTCAAATTGTTGAATGTCGTTAACTGCCCTTATGCCTCTCTGCCGTCTTTACTTGCTGTGTGTCGAAATCCGCCGCAAAGGCCGCCCGGTCCCCGAAGAGCGGGTGATAGGGGATGTGGGTGCAGCCGCAGCGGATGACCTCTTTGATGGGCGCCTTGGGGTCCCGCGGGTAATGAACCGGGATTCCCTCCGGGGTCTTGTAAAACGGTTTCCCTTCCGTCCGCACCTCGCCGTGCATGTACATGTGTATCAGGCGGGGCTGCTTCGGGTGTCCGGCATGAATCCACATGCTTCCCATTTCCGGCACCGTCTCCCGGGCGGCCTCGATGGATTTCTGTGTGGCCAGGGAGAACGCCCGGCCCATCTCCGTCCCGGTTATGACCTCGGCGCGCTCCCGGACCGACTTGAACACCGGCACTCCTCCACGGCCAACCGGGAGCGGCAGGTTCCCGATGTCGCCGATGATCGCCTGGGTCACTTCCTGGGCTGTCTTTTGCCCCAGTACTCCCAGGGAGAGCTCGCCCCGGATCTTGTTGAACAGGTCGCCTTTCACAGAAGCTATCCGGCCGAATGTGAAATCTTTCAGCGCATCAAGGGTATGAGTGGAAATGCCGACATACCCCAGCTGCACACCACTGGCTGCACAGGCTTCGGGCAACAGGCTCGTGCCCATTTCCCAGGTGTTCGAGAGCCGGCCGTCCAGCTCCCGGTTCGTGGCGGACTCCCAGGTTGCCAGCTGATCCGTGATCGCCGCCAGAGACTGCTGCAGGAAATGGGCGGAGAAACCATCACCCGGGATGACGGCCAGGTCCATGAGGATCTGTTTGCGGGTCTCTTCGAGGAGGCGCCTTACCGCTTCCTGACCGGAGATGATTTCCGCGTCCCTGTCTTTCAGGATCGCTTTGATTTTCGAGGTGACCTTGACCGCCATGAAATTCCCGCTCCGTTTTTTCCGTTTCAAACCCCGTTCGGGGGCACACGAGGCCCGCCAGGGGTGTTATAAATCCAAGTCAAGGGATATGAGGGGTATGGGCCGGGTTTTCGGCTCCGAGCCCTCACAAGGCAAATTTCGCGTTTCAGCCGTTTTGCCCACCGCCTTTTGGCTGCCCTCCCATTTTCAGGTAGTCATCGTAGCCCGGTTCGACCGGTTCCTGTTCGTCCGGGTCGTATTTGTAACCCAGCATGTCGACGCAGAAGGCGAACATCCGCGCGGCTTGCTGCTGGTCCATCCACCCCTGCACCTGGGCCGTGGTCAGCGCCGCAGCAACCTGCGCGAGCATAGTGGAGATCTTGGCTACATCCTTGTCAGTGAGCGGAGGGAACGAAATCTCGTAGGAATAGGCCTCTTCTTCCGGCACCTTCAGGTAGCTCGCTTCCAGGGCCGAGGTGACCACGAAATCCGCCATGGTCTTGAGAAACGCCGTGATCTCCTTCTGCCGGCGCTCAAACCGTTTCAGGGTCGGCCGGTCCATTTCGGCGGCCGTCGCCCGGTTGCTTCCCTCCGGATCCGCGTACCAGTGGTTGGGGATGCACTTGGCGCCCAGGATGTGTCGGCGCTGGTAGCGGGTGGCGGTCTCGGTGTCGGCGGCCTTGAGGTCGGGCGCGATCGCCTCGCTCTTCACCTTGTCGTTGTGGATGAAGGCGCCGCCGGTCCTGGGCGGGGTATAGTGGGCACGGTGATCTTCCAGTTCCTTCGCGTCGGCGCCCTGGACCTCGATGTCGTAGTAGAACGCATTGAACTGGGCGAACTTCTCGCCGCTGTCCATCATCATCTGCTCGTAGGTGTCCAGGTGATCGGCCACGTTGAACAAATCGGAGGTGCCCAGGAGCTCGGAACTCATGCAGTTGATCTGGAGCAGGAAGCATTCGCCGTCGGTCATCTGCGCCCGCAGCCGCTTGGCATCGTCGGATAGGTCTTCCTCGGTGTCGCCGTCCAGGATCACCTTGAGGGTGCGCTCGTCGGTGGAGAAATTGTCCGCCTTGACCACCACGCCGATCTTGGTCTGGACGTCCTGGGGGTCGGCGATGGTGGTGAGGATCAGCCCCGGGTCGATGTACCCGATCTTCACCCGGCCCGTCTGCTCGGCCTTGTGGGCGGTCAAGACGATGTTGGCGAACACCCCCAGCTCCTGGATGTAATTCCCCCAGCGTAGTTCCATCCGGTTGCGGTCCCAGAATGCCTGCAGCAACGTCTTGACGTCTTCGTTCTCGCAGGTGTAGGGGAAATCGCCGGTGGCCACGAACGCCGCAGGGGTATTGATCAGAAATTCGGCCAGGGGGTTGGTTTTGTAGAGGTAATAGGCTGTGAGGATCTGCGTCTCGTAGGGAGCCAGGAGCAGTTCCCGGGTATTCTGGCCGTTGAGGAGCCGCCAACCGTAATTGCGGTCGAGAGAGACGGAGGCCGCCTGCAACTTCTCCGCGACCGCTTTGGGCAGGTCGGCCAGGACCCGCTCGTCGACCGCGGTCTGGAGGCGCTGTTCCACCTGCTCTTTTACCACCCCGCCGAACAGGGCGGTTATCAAACGGTTTTTGAGGGTCAAGCGGCTCTCCTTTTGAGCGAATGCAACATCTTGCTGACGAGACTGCGCCCTGGGCGCTCGGCGTGATAATTGTTTGCCGGCTGTTCAACCGGTGCCGCGGCGGCCGGCGCCCCGCTCTTTGCCCTTGCCTGGTCCGCCAGGGCCTTGGCCCAGAAGTGATCCGCATGGCCGATCTTTTCGTCGCGATCAGCGTCGAAACGGAAATTGCCGGTGCTGGTGGTGATCTTCTTGACCGAGTGCAGGCTCTGCCGGATATTGGTTTCCGCGGGGATGCAGTCTTTCTTGTCCTCGAAGTTCTGCTTGATGCCCGTGGCCAGGGCCTCTTTGCTCTGGGCCGTGAAAGTGATCGGCTCGACCTTGTGGGAACCGAACAGCTCCAGGGCCTTCTCGGCGATGTCCGCGCCGATCCCCGTCTGGTCGATGCAGCAGCGGCGCATCTGCTTAAGGCGGAGGAGGGTGAACAGCACCAGCCGCTGTACCCCGAAGGGCTGTTTCCGAAGGTCAATGACCGCCCGGGTTCTGGCGATACCCAGCAGATCCTCGTCGAGCCAGATGATGGAGAGATCGCGGTGGCGTGCCACGTCGAATCCGGCATAAAGATCGCCGACGAAAAGCACATCCCGCATAATCTCGTCACCGGCCGTAAAGACTGGCGGGTTCTCGGATTGCTTCCACTCGGAATGGAAGGCAATGGCGGCAGCCAGGAGACGATCGGCCCAGAGCGGAAAAACCTCGACCCTGGCGTCCTCCACCCCTTCGATCAGGTCATAGGTAAGCCAGGCGGTCATCTCATCGAGGAAATCGATCTCGTATTCCTGTGCCCAGGCTTCATCATCGTTCAAGGCCAGGCGAAGATCTTCCGGCTCGATGGGAGCGCCTTCTTCGTCTTTCAGCTCCAGCCCCATCTTCACCGCGGCGTGGATGTCGATCCGGTGCTTCGAGTAACCGCCACGCTCGCCTTTCCATTCATGCTCAAGGCCGTCGAACATCTGCAGGGTCTTGGCCGTCCATAGCTCGTAAAATTTATTCTTCTTCCCCTGGGGAGTGGAGATGATCCGGATCTTGTAACCCCGGGTAACCGTCGGGAACAGCGCCTTCCAGATCGCCCTGCTGTCCTTATGGAACGCAAACTCATCGAGCAGGATGTGCGCGGAATGGCCGCGGGCGGTGGCCGGGTTGGCCGGTAGCCCGACAATCCTGGAGCCATTAGGGAAGACGATCTCCAGCTGCTTGTATTCGGCGTCGCCATCTTTGAAAGTGGCCTCGATCTCGCTCACGGCCAGATTCAGCGCCCGGGCATGGGTGGCGGCCGTGGCCATCAATTCCTTGCTCTGCCGCTCGCCGGCGGAGAGAAACACCCACTTGGTCTTGTGCTCCAGGCAGTCGATCACCGCCTCCAGGGCCGTGCCGAAGCTCTTCCCCCCTTGGCGGGAGATCATCCCGATCTTGAAGCGGCTCTTATCCTCGATCCAGCGCTTCTGGTAAAGGGTGAGCGGTATGACCGGTTTTTGTGGTTCAGCCCGTAAGGCCATAGAGCACCTTTTTGATGTAGTCGAGGGTTTCCGGTTTCAGCTCCATCGCCTCGGCATCCTTTTCCACCGTCTCGACGGCCGCCTGAACCCGCTCCATCTTGTCCCACTTCTCAATCAGAGCGCCCAGCTTGGACAGGGTGTCCATCTGGCCGGGGGTGCGCTGGGCCGGGGTGAGGTCCTCCAGGTACGCCAGCTGGTTCTCGAACAGGTCTTTCAGCCGCCGGATGTTGCTCCGCTTCTGTTCCTTCGCCCGGTCCCATTCGTCAAACTCGTCGCCGGGACGCTTGGTCCGGGCCTTCCAGGCGGAAAGCGTCTGTCTTGATACTCCCAGGGCCTCTTCGATCTCGATCAGGTTGTGGCCGTCCACATACATGCGGAACGCCACATCCTCCAGCCTGGCCCGATCCCCCTTGACCGCCATCAGCGCAGCTCCCGCTCCAGCCGGGAAATATCTGCAGAGATTTTCTGCAATTCGGCCCAGTCCATGACCAGACTGTCCATCTGTGCGGCGATCTGCGGCACTTCCAGGTCATCCACCGGGGTCAGAGTGGTGTTCAATCCCTGGCGGATCGCCGTGGCGCTGCCCTCGATTTTGAGCCGCAGGCGCTTCGCCTCTTCCTGCAGTTCGGCCAGTTTTCCCCGCATTGCCGCGCGTTCCAGGTTGATCATGATGTTTGCCTCTCCACTTTGGGGTCTTTACGCATCAACGGGCAAAACAGGTTATTGTCCACACTGAGTTTCACACCGGTCATGACTTGCGTTGATAGCACCAGAATGTCTTTAAGATCTTTTGTTGCCGTTTCGTAATTTTTGACCAGCTCGATGTTGTGCTCATACATGGCTACAACCGCAGCATGGCGCCTTTCCTGGGCGCGGTTGATCACGAACATGCCGATCCAGGGGCCTGCGACTATGAGGACGACAATCGTAAGGAGCGGCCATGTGCCAATTTCCCTGACGACGGCTACCAGGGCAGTCATGACGGCTACGTCCTGTGGACTCATTTACCCCTCCGCCGACGAGACGAACTTGAGCTGAGGAAACCCTTCGGCCTGGGCAGCCGCGAAAGCTTCACTGATCTCCGCCGGGTCGTTGAGTTCGGAAGTATTGATTTCGACAAGTTTGCCGCCGACTTCTAAAATCAACTTAGTCGCAACCGGCAACAGGCCGAGTATTAATTGAACAGTAGCTGCATTCATTTAACGGCTCCCCCTTGGAATGTTTTTGCCAAACCGTCAATGTCCAGGAACAGCGCCTGGAGCTGGCTTTGAGCGGCCTGGAATTTCTGCAGCGAGATGTCGTTCGATATCTGCAGATAGAGCAGGAACGCGTCGGACGCGGTCAGGTACGCGGCCTGGGCCTGGGAATAAATTCCCGAAGCACGGTCGCAATCCTTCTGTTTCACCACTCCCTGGGCGCATAGGCCATCCACGGTCGTTGCCGCAGCAATTACACCCTGCCGCGTGGAAAGGAGGGATTTGGCCGCCAGTGATTGCGGGGTTTCCGTTGTGGCGCAACCAGTCAGGCAGCAGATGAACAGGACGGAAATGAAAAACAGGATGGGGAGCTGTGCAAAACCGCTCTGTGAGCCGCCGCCGGTCCAGACCACCGGGCTTTTCGTGATGAGCCGGAGCAGGGCGTTGATGGCGCCCAGGATGACCACCTGTGTATCCAGTTCCAGGGCGTAACCGGTGTAACTCTGTACGACCAGCGCAATGATCGCGATGACGTTGACCCAAAGTGTTTTTGACAGCCAGACGGATTTCGCTTCCATGTTTTCTCCTTACAGTTTGAAGTATTTCAGCACTTTCATTACGTAACCCTGGTTCACATATTCCCCGCTCTCGTCCCGGCGCGGGCTGCCTGCGTTGTAGGAGGCGATTACCCCCTCCCAGCCGAATTTGCCGAAATATTTATCTCTGAACCTGGCCAACTGCCTGCAGCCGTATTCGATGCCATTCACCGGCTCGCATAGCGACGACAAGAAGTGCTCCTCGCACCCCAGCTCGCGGGCGACCTGGCCCATGACCTGCATCAACCCCCAGCTGGTGGCGCGGGAGATCCGCTCCGTGTCCCGGGATGCTCCGAAGCATTTCACGTCCTTTTTGACATACGTGAGCAGAAACCCCGACTCGTACCGTATGGCATAGGTATTACCGCTGCTCTCTACCTGGATGATGGCCGTTACCAAAGCAGCCGGCAGGTTGTGCCTCTGGGCGGCCAACTCGATCACCGGGACGATGTTCGGGGATATGGACATGGGATCTCCTGTCATAACGGGGGAGGCGGCCGTACGCTCCGGCCTCCCCCTTCCCGTGGTTTTTCTATTGGTGGGGCAGCCCGCCAGGTGTTTTCAGTCTGGGCTGCCCTCTGCCGAGGCCGGCCGACATCGCCGGCGCTGTTCGCGGGCCGGTGGGAACCTCTTACCCTGCCAGGATCACGGAGACTGGCCACGGCCCTCCTGTATTCGGTTTGGATACGGGCGGCACGAAAACCGCCCGTATGAGTGCCGGTCATCAACCCGGCTATTTAGCGCCCTCGAGTGGGCTGTAAATTCGAAAAGTTGGCAGGACCGGGAGACCAATCCGGCCCCGCCTGAAGGTGAAAAATGGGAGTAGCGAGAAGGACTATAAAGGAATGGATTCTGGAAGTATTTTCCCGACGGGAAAAAGAAAAGGGGCCTGGCGGCCCCTTTGAGATATCCCTGTATACTACCGGCGGAAGTCGGGTGTCAAGTTTGATCGAACAGATTGCACTGCTTTGCGGCTTCGCGGGCCTCCGTCAGGATCTCATAGACCGTGGCCAGGGGCAATTCCGTATCCAGCGCCAGGCGACGATGATTCCCGCCGTCAAAGTTGGCGCGGATGAACGCCTTCTTGGCCGGCAGCAATAGGCGGCTCACCTGTTTGAAATAGAGCGGCACGCCTGGAAACGCCTGGGCGAGCTTGAGGGTGGCGTCCAGGCCGATCACCCGAATAATATCCTGGTATTGCTCCGGCAGCTCTTCGATTTTCAAGTACTCGAGGTATTTCATTTGATCCCCATCTTCGTTTTCAATTGCCCCAGCGCTTCAAGCCCTTTCCTGCGGTCTTCCTCCGTCGGCTCAGGCATGGGCAATGACTGCTGCGGCAGCCGCCTCGGCATCAGCTCCAGGAGCTGCGCCGGAGTGGGCCACTCCTTAACCTGGCTGAAGAGCCGCTCGAACCCGGCGCGGATTCGCGGCGCGTCGAGGTGTTCGATGATGCAGACTTTCCTCAATGCCAGGTGCCATACATCGGCATTCCGGGCGATGATGTCCGCCCCGGGCTGGAATTTGAGGCTCTGGGCCACCAGGGCCTGGAGCCCGGTGGCTATTTCCATCCGGAGCCAGTCATCGCCGGCCCAGTCAGATAGGGAGACGAGCGCTGAGGCGCGTTTGGAAATCCCCCCGGCGCTGCCACCCCCCTTTCCTAAAGTGGGGTTATAGTCATCATGCCCGCCAAAAACACCCCCCTTTGCCAAAGGGGGGCCGGGGGGGATTTGGTTCTCCAGCACACGCTTCAGGTAATTATGATTTTTCATCGGCTTCACCTGTCCCTTTTCCCGTTTCTGCCGCATGGACTCCACCGTCTCGGCCAGGGCTGCCTCGAGGCGAGCCGGGTCCGTATCGAGCGACAGCACTTCGTGGGTCAGTTTCAGCGCCCGGTCGAACGCCAGGGCGCGCGTGGCAGAGCGGAACAGGCCCAAGTAGGAAAGAAGCGACGGCATCATGGCCGCACGCATGGCGAGCAGCTCGCGGGCGGCGGCGTCCTGGGTCAGGGCCTCGATGGTGAATTGTGCGTGGCAGATTGGGCAGTGAAGGTTCATTCAATCCTCGATCATTTGATAACCAGCCGCATGAGCGGGCAAGCCGCTCAACGGACTGGTCGTTATGCGCTCTTAATTGCGTAAAGCCAGTTATTGGCTTTTTGGAGCTTATCCCCCGCCTCACGCAGTTCCTTATTAATTGCCTCTCGGCTGGCCTGTTCTGGGAAATGCTCCGCTGACATGATGTTATCCATTGCTGCTTGGAGTAGTTCATATGCCTGTTCTGCAGCCATCCTCATGATAATATCTTTTGCCATACTCCCCTCCGTGGCGAAGGAAGCGCATAACCAAACAATCAACTCGGTCTTCGCTACATTTCGCCGGTTATTTCAAGCCGTTATGAATCATTTCGACGACGGGCCTTCAACTCGAACTGGATTGACGTACGGCACCACATCGCCGCGTTTCTCCCTGCCGAGTGTTGAGAGCCTATCCTGTATCCAGCGATACCATTCCCGATGACTGGCAACCAGAGGTATGAAGCCGGTTCCGGCTGCAATTTTCCGGTACTCGGTCAGCTCACCACTTGCCCAGGCCCGTGGCAGATAGAGCCACCAAGGCTCAAACATGATACTGAGTTTATCGGCCCAGCAAAGCGGGGACGGGTCACGGTGCAGCCGCCTGGCATAGTGCCGCGAGTGCAGCAGACAGAGGTTGTAATATCGATATGGCGGTTTTTCCACATCATCAAAAAGCCATTGGGCAATCTCCGCGCCCAACATCGGATGCGTCTCGCCATCCTCATCGTCCATGTTCGCCTTTCCCCAGTATCCCCAGTCATGGATCACGATGCAGATAGTTTCGCGCCACGTAGGGAGTTTCCGAAACAGCCACACCCATGCAATCCAGACCGTAACTGGATGCCAGAAAAATTGATGAACTCCGAATAGTAAACTCTTGGTCCCAGTTTTCATTTTGCCTCCGCCGCCAAGTGCAGCAACGAAATCAGATCATTCTCCAGATCCCCCGATTCCCTCTGGAGGTCATCGAGCAATCGCCGATCTGCGGGCTCCCGGAAGTGAAGAATAACGGTGTAATCGTCGTTTTGCTGTGGAAGCTCGCCCCCCCCCGAAAATTCCACCACACCCGCGCACAATTCGCAGGCAAAGAAGCGTTTCGACATGCGGTTAGCCTGACAGGTCGCCTTCGTGATCTTGGCCGACATCGGTTTGCATTCGTGCAGCTCAATCCCCATAACTCACCTCGATTGCTGCCAGTCCCGTTTATAAACCTGTTCCAGCCGGTAATCCTGAGCGCCGCAATGGATGCAGCGGTAGCAACGGAAATACCGGATCTCCCCGTAATATTTGCCGGTCAAAATCAGTTTGGAGGTTTTCGCAAAATCGTGTGCGCATTTCATAAAACAGCCCCCTCTAGTTCCACGGCTCAAGAAGCTGCAACTGCTCCAGCTCGTTCTCCCGCCCCTCCGCAATTTTCCGTGCCAGGCGCTCCGCCTCGGGCCTGGGCAGCCCGCCCAGATACTCCATGATGGCGGCCCGCTCTTCGTAGATAATATGCTGTTCCGCGGTCATGCGGCCCGCCGCTTCGCCAGCAGCATGGTGGAGTGGCAATGGGCGGCCTCGATGTTGAATAGCTGGTAAATCGCAGGCCGGGATTTTTTAATGCACTCCAGGTCGAAACCGTTTTCCCGCAGTTCGCAGGCCGCCGAATTGACGGCTTCGACATCGGCGCCCCGGCTGATCTCCCGGGTGGTCCGCTGCCGTCCGTCGAGCATCAGCTGGAGCACCCGCTGCAGGCGTTCACTGTCTTCGTACCGCGCATAGTGTATGGAGCCGATTTTCCGCATTGCATCTCCTGTTCGCTGTACGCTGTCCAACTGTCCACTGTCTTTCGGCTGCTCATCAGGCCCGGAGCGCCACCTCCGGACGATACGCCTTCGCGCAAGGCTTCGGCGTATTTCGCATGTCAACAATTTTTATTCAGGGACCTCAGTCAAACCTTTTTTCTTCGCCCATTCAGCCAAGCGTTTCTGAAGGTCGTCGGGGTGAGTCGAGGCCCACAGTCTCTTCGCTTTCAAGGATTTTCGTGAACCGGACTCGCGGATATAGCCTGCAAT
The DNA here is from genome assembly GCA_034933285.1 of Geobacteraceae bacterium. Taxonomy (GTDB): domain Bacteria; phylum Desulfobacterota; class Desulfuromonadia; order Geobacterales; family Geobacteraceae; genus RPRC01. The sequence goes on from JAYFNT010000004.1 coordinate 70,142, forward strand.
CCAGGCGTCGCCCAGCCCCTTCAACACGCCGATTACCTGGTTGCCGTCGCTCGCTGTCACATAGAAGTATCGACGACCGTAAAAGCAGTTCTTCCGGTTCCGCCGCAATTCTTCACGTTTTTCAATATCGTTGAAACTCATTGCAGCCCCCCTATGCAATCTCAACGATCCGCTCATCCGTCTCGGAATTTCGCCAGACCGTGGCCAACAACCCGTCACCCAACAGATCCTGCATGGTTACGTCGTCAGGCAGATCGGCTGTCGCCTCCCTGAATGCTCCCAACGTCTCGATGCCGTCAATTTCGCGTTCCCGAATTAGATTCGCCATCAGGTCACCTCCAAAAATGGCACGGGATCTGTGTCCCGTTCAAACTCGCCCCGGCAGCGGGGCGAGCAGGTTATGGTTATCCCCTCGATCCCTTGGTCATCGAGGGCCTGGAAGCTGCCGAACCATGCCCAGGTCTCTTCATCCCATGGGCCTGTCGCCCCGCAGATGTCGCAGGTATAAATTCCCATTTCACGCGGCCTCCTCCAGTTCAGCTGCCGCTTTCGCCTCCTTGACCACCGCGGCGACAATCTTCTCCACCTCGGAATCGACCGGTTTCACCAGGACCACGTCCCCGGTACCCTGGACGGTGACACCGACCTTTTTGAGGGTGGCCACGTCCAAGTCTCCCAGGGCTTTCTTGTTGACGCTCTCTTTGATTTTGATCAAGAGCTCGTGCTGCTCCAGAGGCAACACTTTTCGGATCAGTCGGATGACAGTGTCCTCGTCGTCATATTCCAGGCCGCCTTTCCCCTTCTGCAGGCCGACCCGAATGCCGCTGATGATGATGGAGCGTGGCCTGACGAACAGACCTCTGCTTTCGTCGATCAGCGTCTCCAGGCTCGCCAGGGCATTGGCCGCATCGGCCGCCGCATCCTTGATTTCCGGGAGATGCACCCGCTTCAGTTTCTCGATCTCGTCGTTCAGGTATTGAACTCGCAGTTTCACCAACTCCCTATGGTCGGCGTACCGCGTGGTCGCCTCTTCAATTTCCGCGAATGTTGCCACGTTTGCCCCCCTTCCTGTTTTTAAGGTCTGTTTTCAGTTGCCTGATATCCTTGTCCACCTCTGCCATGGCGGCCGCCGTCCAGGCGTCGAGCCAGCGTTTTTCCGCCTGGTACCTGGAAACCTGCGCTTCCAGGTACCGATCGTGCGCCGTGTGGCCACGTGACGCCCAGCCCAGCATTCCGCCGACCAGAAGCGAGATAACGGCCAGCGCCGGCCATGCCGGAATCATCATGTCGCGCCTCCTCAGACCACGCCCTCGCGGCGGATCAGCGCCTGGAACCGCTGCGGGGAAAGCCGCATTTCCCGCGGAGAGTGAATTATCCCCTTCGCTCCGGCCAGTCGGGGCGGGGTCAGATGCCCGTTGAGGACCAGCTGCACTGCCATGGATGCCGCCCGCGCCGCCTGTTCCTGCCGCACACTCCGATACTTCAAAAAGCTCAGTAGCCATCTCATTTTCCATCCTCCTTTCGTAGTCAGCCATGATCCTTTCCATCCGTTCGTCCACCGGGCCGCCGGCGACGAAAATCGATAATATAAACGCGGTGGCCAGGGCACAGACGGTTATCAACGCTACGATCGCCATTAGCGGTTATCCGGAGCGATCGCGCCCATAGCCTCGAGAGCCTTCACTACCCGCTCCACGTGTCCGCGGGTGAGAAACCTGAAATGGTCGACCCCGACGATCCGGTACAGGATTGAACGGAGCGCCTTCTCCCGTCCCTCGGCGTCCCGCACCCGCGACACGTCGGCCCACATGCCGGCGATCATTCGGCATTGCGCGCCGGTTGCCATGCCCGGTCGGCCGTCCAGCTCGGAATACTGTTTTTTGTGGTTACTCCCCCCTTTATTAAAGGGGGGCTGGGGGGGATTTGTTTTCCGGTTCAACTCGTCGATCAGATCCTCGGCCTCGGCCCAGGACAGATCCGTGCTGCTCAGCACCTCGAACATGCCGTACAGCAGGGTTCGGTAATCGCCATCAGCCATGCCCAGCTTGGCGAGGATGGTATGGATCTGCCGGATCTGCCGCCGGTTGACCGGCTGCCTGCCGTAACGTTTAGGTTTGGTCTGCATGGTCTGCCTCCTTTCACCTCATGATCCACTGTCAAATCGCCTCAATCACTTCCGCAGTCACCCGTTCTTCGCCCATTTCCTGGGCCAGGTTCAGCGCCCGGGCGGTGTAATTGTTGACGTGGAGCGGGTAGGCGTGGCTGATCTTGCTTTTGCCGTCGCGACCGGTGCTGGTCAGCCTGCGGGAAAGAACCTCGAACGCGTCGTCAGAAAAAATGTCTTCCGCCTTGGCGCCGATCCGCTTGAACTTGACGGTCAGGTAATCGCGCAGGTTGCCGTTGAGCCCCCGGATCTCCGCAACTTGGACGCGGCGGATAACCTCGCGCATGTCGACGTGCTGGGCCTCGTTGAACATCTCTTTCAGCTCGGTCTGGCCGATCAGGACGATTCCCAAAAGTTTCCGGTACCCGTCCTCCAGCTCGTAGAACCGTTTCAGGTATTTCAGGGTCTGAACTGACAGGTCGTGAGCCTCTTCGATAACCAGGCAGGCGCGGTACCCGGATTTGGCCCGGTCCAGGAGCAGCCGCTGCACCTGGCGCGTTTTGTCTTCCAGCTTCACCCGGGGACGCTCGCTGGAAATGTCCATGACGATCGCGTCGCAGATCGAGCTGGCGTTGACGCGGCTTTTGTCGATCATCTGGGGGTAAATGACCAGGGTGTCGCCGTCCCGCTTTAACTGTTCAATAACTTTGCGCCGCATGACGCTTTTGCCGCTCCCGACCTCGCCGATGATGGCCAGGAAGCCGCCATGACGGGCAGCGTCGAGCATGGCCGCTTCGATGTAGCGGTGCTCATCGCTCATGTAGATGTCGGCGTCTTTCTGGATGTCATCAATGAACGGATTACGGAAGAGCTTGAAGTGCTTCATTGCCTCCTGTGAAATCATCTCCACCTCCACACTGGTTTTGTTTTCGCTCTGGTCCCCGGATTTTTTGCAGGGTGGGCGTTTTTTCGGGTGCGCCCGGTGCAACAGTTTGCCCAGCGGATTCCAAATGTCACTGATGCGGAAGCCGCCGCGCATCAGCCATTCGTTGACTCCGGGCAAATTCTGCAGGTATGCCTCTGTTTTCTCCCGGTACTGCGCCACTTTTATCGGCACATACCCGCGATTGATAGTCAGGTTGACCGTCGGCCTGGAAACGCCGAGATGGGCCGCCAATTCGCCCTGGTTGATAAAGCAATGCAGGCTCAGCTCTTTCAACAGGATAGGCTGCACCTCCATGCGATATGCTGTTGCCGTGTTCGCCATTTCATGCCTCCTGTTTTTCAATTCAATGCGAGATCGGAGCCCCTGTACTGGCACGTCGCGGATATGGCCGGTTTGCCGTTGAGCCACGCGGCTGCCTCCTGACAGGTTTCCTGGTTCGGGTACTCGGCGAAATTAACGGACGCTCCGAACTGCAGGGTCGTGTAAACGATCAAAATCCACATTTCACCCTCCTTTGCGGCCTCGTTACCGGTTGATCAGTCGCCGGCGGCCAGTCTTTGTTGTTCGTCACTGCGGCCGGAAAACCGGCCGATTACGGTCTCGATATCGTGCGCCGTTACCGTTCCCTTGAACTCGGCGCGGAACTCGCGGTTCATAGCAGCGGTGATGGTGATGCCTGCGTCGCGCAGCCGCTTGAAAAGCTCCATGATGGGGTATTCCACCGGAGCCGCGGGCCGGTTGATCTCGATGGGCGTGCCACGCTTGGGCAGGGTGGCGAGATTGTCGCATTTGTCGGCGAATCCCTCGAAGGCGTTAAGGCCGTAGAAAGGGGTTTCCTTGCGGCGATTGGGTTCCTTGTTGCCGTAGGCGATTTCGTCCATTCGCTTGGCGGCTTTCTGGGTCTCGGTCTCGCGCTGGGCCTTGTATTCCTGGCCGATAATCGCCGAGTTGGCTGAAAAGCCGCCCAGCTCGTCGGGAAGGCGTTCAATCTCCCGTGCCTCGTAACGGTTGTTTTCAAAGCCGATGATCACTATGCCTACGCGCCACTTGTAGAGGTTTTTGATGACTGTGACCTTTGCGCCGGCCGGGATGCCGAAGCCGCGCAGATTGAACTCCTTGCCCTGGAAAGATATGCGGTTATTGACCACTGTGCGCTCTTCCTCAGGCTTGTTGAGCAGATCCTGCAGCTCGGCCCGGGATGGCAGTTCACGCAATTGGTCCCCCCTGATGTTGAGCCACATGGAGAGCCGGGTGAAGCCGTGGCGGGTGTGCTTCTTGGTGGCGTTGTACCAGAGGCAGAAACCGAAAGCCTTGCGGTTCAGGTCTTCCAGGGAGGTTGCCGGGTCGATGCGCAGCCGGGTTTCAAACCATTCCTCCCAGATGCAATGGGTTACCTCCACCGAGCCCTGGCGCCGGGAGTTGCCCGGGGTGCCGGTCAGGATGTCCACGCCGATCCCATCCCAGAAGGAGAGGCCCAAAGCTTTGGCTTTGGCCCTGGTGCCGCCGTCCGCCAGTAGCAACAAAGGCGCACCGCGGAAAGGGAATCGGTTATCCTGTTTGATTTCCCAGGCGCTGCAGACGAAGTCGAACAGGTTCTCGGCGGTTTCCCCATCGGCCAGGTAGTATTTGACGAAGAAGAAGCCGGAAAAATGATCTGTCATGATGTAGCGCTGCAGCGGGGTCTTGATCTTGCGGAAGTTTTCCAGCTTGTTCTTGTAGAATTCGTCTTCGCGCATGACCGATATCCCGCCCTTATCCAGGTAGTACTGGATGCAGGTGGAGACGTCGGCGCAATGGACGTGATTGGGATGGAGGCTGCGCATCTCAGTGTGCGGCGTGGGTGCGTTCTGTTGCCTGGCGTTCATCTGGCGTTCCCTCAGTTTCCTCTGCAGGGTGGGGACCGAGATCATTCCGGGGGCGATAAGACCGTTGTCCTCGCAGAAGACCAGGGCGTTCTCTACCGGGCAGATGATCCCTTTGTTCTCCCTGCGGGTGGCCCGCATTACCGAGCCTACCGTGTCGAGCTGGTCGCGGGTGATGACGCTCGCCCCCTTGTCGCTGCGGGTTTTGCGGCCGCTGTCAAAGCCGTGTTTGCGGGCGATCCGCATCATGTGTTCGTAAGAGTATCCGTAACGGTCACGGTAGCTGTCTACAATGGCCCGTCGATCACAGGGCTGAGCCTCTTTCAGTTCAAAAACCATTTCTCGTTGCCACATAAGAACCTCGGCAGATTGGAATTTCCGGGCTATTTATTCCTGCATTTTTGGCGTGAATTACAGGTCTCTTCACAATCCTTGCAACATTTATCCGGGCATTGTGGTCGCGCGTTGGAACATGCGACACAGGGTGAAACATCGGCGGGCGACTCTTTCGTTTTGGCTTCATCGTGTTCGTGATATTTTTCAAGCCACTTTTCGTAATCTTCAAGCATTTCAGGGTTCATGGCCGGATCACCGACCACGGAAACCAGAGTGTCGTAAAGGGCAAGCGCCTGCATTTTGAGGTTGTGGGCGGTGGATATCAGCGCAGCCCGCATGCGGGGGGTAAGATCGGGGGGAATGATATTGTCCTCGGCGTTCGGGTCCAGAGCGATGAATGACCCCTGAACCAGGTCGCGGTACCCGGCAACCTGGGTGATGAAACCGTCCTCCTCCAGGGTGAGCCCGCGGGCCTCGGCTTTTTTTCGGAACTGATCGTTTTCCTTCTGCAATTTGACCAGGCTTTTGTGGGTGTCCTTCTGGACCCGCTCAGTAGCCTTTTTTTGCGCCGCCATTTCTTCCCGGAGCGCGGTCTGTTCCTCGGCGATCTTCTCGATGGCTGCCTGCAGATCCTCCTTGTGGTCCTCATCGAGTGGGATCTTCTCTCCGGCAATCTCGACGGCGCCGTCGATGACCTGGATGGTACCGTCATGGGTGAGTTGACGCAGTTTGCGCAGATCGCGGTAACCGAGAGAAAACTGCTGACACGTCAGCAAAAAATCTTCACCGAATGCCGCGAGATTGGCTAAGTCCTCATCCACCTTTTGTCGAGACAAACCCAAATATTCACAATACTTATCCCATGTCCCGACCATCGGAAGGTCACGATAGATTTTCGATTCCTTGATGTTTTTCAAGTGCACCAAATTGCTGACGTTAGCGAATTTGGACATCAAAGTGTTTGCCTGCACGCGACCGATGATTTCGTGCGATTGGGCAATCAGTTGTTCTCTCTCGGCCTGATTCTCCTGCCGAATCCGTTCAAGGTCACGCTCCTCGCTTACCGCCGCAAGCGCTGTTTCGCTATCTACGTCAAGTCGCTTCTTGCCTGCCATTTTCAGTTACCTCCCGGTATGGTTAAGGTTTCAAGTTCCTGATTGATCCGTTCCCGCCGCGCCTCCAAATTGCTTTTGTACCGCGCCCATAAGAGAGGCATGCGCATTCCCAGTTCCCAGCCGTCGCCGATCTGCCGGACGACGTTGATGTCTCCCATAGTGGCCAGATGGCTCATGGCGGTGGCCACGGGCATGTTGGTGGCCCTGGCGATTTCCGATCCGGGAACCGGTCCTTTCTGCTGACCTAAAAAATCAAGGATCTCGAAAGCCTTTTTGTCCGACTCGATACGTCTGTATGTCGTGGCCATGGTTCCTCCTACCTGATTCCGCATTTGGTGCGGAGTTGCGCTATTTCAGCGTCCAATTGTCGGCGCTGCTCCTCGAGACGGGCAAGCCTGAGAAATTTGAGATCCTCCGGCCCGATCACGTCCGCTCCCAGCGGTTCGAGCAGGTATTTGAATACTCCGAATGAATTGACCAGGTGGGAAAATGCGACACACATATCGGCGGGCGGACGGTAAGCCGGATCGCTGCTGCAATACTTGTCAAGCATGTCTTTCGACAGATCCCGGCCGGTAAGGCGGCTGATCTGCGCGGCGACCATATATCTGTCCATGCCGTTCATCTCGCGGGAAAGTAATTGCTTCAACCCGAGGAGGACATCGAACGACCCTTCGGGCAGGCTTGTATCAAACAGCCCCTGCTGGCTTGATGCACATCTGTCAGATTTTGCGTTTCGTTTTGACATGACAACCCTCTGACCCCGTGTTATATATCAAACAGATCTGAATTTAATTTCAGTGGCGAATGGATCAAGCAGCCTGGGGCAGGTCGGATTCTTCATCAGGCCAAAGAAAAGAAACCGGTACCCCGCACTCTTTTGCGATTGCCTCGCGTATGCGATAACCTTTACGTACGCGATGGATGACGTAGGAGACGTATACCACTGAGACATCCATGATCTTTGCGATCTTTTTATTGGTGACCCTGCGTGCGGCCATAACGGACCGAATTCTTTCGGCACCTGTAATTCCATCGAGAAAGTCCATTTGCGACCTCTTTTTTTTGATGTCATGTGTTTAATTGGGTGTACGTTTAACAATATAAACTCGGAATATCGCAAATGCAAGATAAAAATATCGCCCATGCGAGATTTATTATGGATTCACTCAGGGGCCATTATGGCCTGAAAACGTATGGTAAGTTGGCTGAATTACTGGGTGTTAAACAGAATACGATTTCAACTTGGATTTCCAGAGGATCGTTCGATGTCGATTTAATATATCGCAAATGCGATGGTATTAATTTTCACTGGCTGGAAACAGGTGAAGGGGAAATGTTTACGGCTAGGGCAGCAGAGGAATCGGCACAATACAGTTCGCTGGCGGAACCAGTGGCCAAGGCGCTAGAATTGTTTCAAAAATATCCCGACAAAGCATGGGAGTTTTATGCGGCAATTCTCGAAAGAGCAGAGAATGCCGAAAAAAGAAAAAAATGATCAATTGTCTGCGAATACTATTGCCGCAACCATGGCCAGTGCGGCCGGTGGATCTGGGCGGCATAACAAAATCTGTTGAATAGTCTCAATTTTCTGGTCCGAGGAAAGATCGGAAAAGGGCCGGGTTGTCTCATATGTTTCTAGGTCCAATGGACGAATCCTCCTGGCCTGTTGTAGTGCTAATGCTAACAGCAATGACCGCTCCAAATTTCTATCATTAAAACAAAAACTTAGTATTTCAGGCAGAAAGACTTTACAGGTTCTCTAAAAATACTTAACGTTTTGTGGTAGTTCGATTAATTAGTCGGCAAAACGAGGGACGGTTGATGGTCACAAAAGAGGACATTGATAATCGGGTCAGATACAATTTGATACGATTACGGCAGGAGGTAGGGTTATCCCAGACAGAACTGGTCAAATGGTCCGGCATAGCGCATATCCCGCAGATTGAGAGCGGTGCAAGCGCCATAGGAAAGAATGTCATTGCACGCCTGGCGAATGTCCTGGATGTCGATGTCCTGGAGTTTTTCCAACCCGAAGAAGGTATCATTGAAAGAGTAGATTTACTTTCAAGATTATCAAAAATGTTTCAGGAATGCACACCACGCGGCCAAAAGGTGGTCCTGCGTATAGTAAAGTCTTTCAGGGAGTACGAAACAGGTCTAAAATTTTTATCAAAATAATCAATTAATACCGAAATTACTTGTGAGAGAAAAGAGTGATATCAATAAATTATTGAAGAATTTGACATGATCAAGAATCTCCTTTTAATGGAGGCATGGATAAGAAAAATGTAGGCACCCGTATTAGAAAAATTCGCGTCAAACTCGGATATAACCAGACCGAGTTCGGCAAATTGATCGATGCTAGTAACGCCTCCGTCTCGGCCTACGAAAACGGCGACTCCTATGCGCCGATCGGCACGCTGATCAAAATTGCGCAACTCGCCGGTGTCTCAATTGAATGGATTATCATGGGCGAAGAAGTATCCCGGGAAACCCTGATGAAACTACTTTCCGAAGAAGAAATCAGGCTTTTGGTTGCCTTTAACCGAGCTGACCCGGAAGACCGGAAAATGATATTACGAATTGCAGAAGCTGTCGTAAGTAGCAATGCACAGGAGAGAAATGGCACTCAATATTAATTGAAAAGGAGGATGCTATGCCGGAATTCAAGGAGAGACTTAACAAGCACATCGAGCACATCAAAAACGTCGGACCACATTGTAGTACTGAGGAAACGACGAAACAGGCTCTCATCCTACCTTTTCTCGATATTATCGATTTCAGCCCGTTTGATCCCACTAAGGTCAAGGCAGAATATTGTGCCGATCTACCAGGAATAAAAAATAACGAGAGAGTGGATTATGCGCTTTTCTCGGACGGCAATCCCGTCATGTTCGTTGAAGCCAAGGCTTTCACCGAAAAAATCACCAATCATACCGGCCAACTTGCCAGATACTTTAATGCCACTCCGGGAGTCGCTGTCGCAGCCATAACAAACGGTCGTGAATGGCGCTTCTTTACTGACTTGAAAAATCCTAACATCATGGATGATGCACCATTCCTTGTTGTTGATTTGACAACCCTTTCCGAAAACCATATAGAGCAGCTTTCACGTTTCCGTCATGACAATTTCCAACCAGACAAGCTGAAAACTTTTGCTGAAGAACGTGTATATTTAAATATCTTTCAGACTGTGATCGAAAGCTGCTTGCGTGACCCTGATGCAGATTTTGTAAGGTTCGTTGCCACAAGAGCCGAACTGGCCCCCAAACTTACCAGTAAATTCATCGATACCATTACCCCAATCGTAAAACAGTCCGTTGCTGAAGCCATTAGCCGAATGGTAGTAAGCGGATTATCTGCGCCTCCACCGGTTGCTCAACAAATCGCAGATACTAATTTCAACCCTGCAATACCTTCACTTGACGGTGATCAGGTTGATCCAAATAACCCGAAAATTATTACCACGATTGCAGAGAGGCAAGTCCTCTCGATCATCCAAACCATGCTTGAAGGGCAAGTGCCGACAGAAGAGATCGTTGGGAAGGATACGGAAAGCTACTATACGGTTCTTTATCAGGGAAAAGTCAACAGATGGATACTTCGTTACGTGGGAGACCGGGCCAAGCCTCTCGTTTATTTCAACGGTATGATCACAGATGATTATAAGGCGCAGGTGGCGAATCGCGGTCTCGAATTCGGCCCTGGGGAAAGTATAGTGCTCCCTAAGCCGGAATACTTGATAAAACTATCTGGATTAGTGAACAATGCTCTTGTTTATTGCCAGGACGATGCGAATTTTAAACGAGAAAAAGATTCCAAAAAAAGTTCTGAGTAATAGTAGGAGAATTAAAGGAGATAGAGATGACACGATGGTTTGTTTTCCTCTTTCTTATGGTATCTTCGACCGTGTATGCAAGTGAGGCCCGCGATGTAACCGTCAACAATTTGCAGCATATCGAAACCAAACGAGGCGCTGGATACGTCTTTTTGAGTTTCAAGATAGATGTTGAGAATACAGGTGAAAGAGGATCAGTGTTTGTCGAGATTTTGGGCAAAGACGCGAACGGGTTTCAAATTTCTTCCGTTCATGCAAATGGAATGGTAAATAGTAGTGACCGGGCTGTTTTGACCACTACAACGGCTATCAGTGAGCGTGAATTCAGCAATATTGTGACCTGGGAGATCAGCCGCATAGAGAAATTCATCCGACCCTAGCGTCGCACCGATCTATATTGATATTTAGCCTGGCCCGCGTCGTGGGCCCAGGGCCATATAAGATCATCGGGATCGAGACAGCAAAATAAACTTCAAGGAGGTTTTGAGTTGAGCGCAATTACGACGATAAACTTATTCGAAGAAGCGGACGCATGGAAACTGCTTGAAGATGTAATTCAAGGCAGGTTGCCTGAAGGGGAATTTAAAATAGATTTCGGGGACTGGCCTGAATTTTCGTTTCGCATGGAAGGAGCGAAATACAATTCTTCACTTACAACGAAGATGATGGATGCGCTTATCGATCTACAGAGAAATATTTACCGTTCCTATGCCAAATTGTACTATGATGATGCAAATAAACGATTGACTGAAGCTGAAAAACAAAAACTAGAAATAATGGTTCAGGTTTTTCCTGGTAGTACTGGATTAAAGGCTAAATTAGCTGAAATTGCTAAACAATTTACACAAGGAGCAATCAACAAGATGGAGGCAAAACATTTTGTTATTGTTTTGACAACTGGCATACTTTGCCTTACCGGCCAAACCATGTGGAAGAATTATTTGAATGTTCAAGGGGAAGCAAAAAACGTCAATGCAAAGGTTGCACTTTCTAAGGAAGAAACAAGGAGGATGGAAATTTTCCGTGATGCTATGGTACAGGTATCCCACGTTTCAGCTCAAAAAGCTGATGCCGAAGAGTTTTATAATAAAGTACTGAAAAGTGCGGTTTCTTCCGAACAAGTCCATGTCGCCGGGCAAATAATTAAAAAAGAACAGCTACTTCAGCTCGTAAGAGGTTCTCGATCCACTTCACAAGAAATATGTTTAAATGGTGTGTACAGAATTCTTCGTGTAGACAGTTCAAAACCAGGTGTTTTTAAGGTTGATGTGCAAGATGAAAAGGGGAAGAAATTCCCCGCTATTCTCGACGAATCAGTTCTTATTACAAAGGAACAGAACCGGAAATTGCTTCAAGAAGCGGAATGGATGAAAAAGCCTATATCGCTTATGATCGATGGGACAGAAGTTCGTGGAGAAATAACTACAGCCAAAATACTAGATGTTATGGATAAGTACGTTGCAAATAGGTGAAGGGCACACCTTTCCTCACTATGTCTCATCCTGGTTACATCAAAACCACTTAGCCGAATGCCATCGCGGGCGCCACGATTCTAGGAAAATCAGCCAGCGATTTCCAGCGTGAAATCATCCTTCTATATTGAAAAATATCGTCTCCGGTCTTGGCCAACAATAAGACAATCTCCTTCGCCGCGGCCGCCGCAAAACCCTCATCAAAAATGATTTAATTTTGCCCCCGAATTACCCACTTCGTCGCCCTGATGTAAACCATTGCAAACCTCATTATGACATTTTTCAGCTACATATTATGTCATCCCCCTTCAAGAAGGCATGGACGGTTTCGTATTTGTTTCGGCTTGCAATAACGAGCCTTTACCTCTATTACTAAGGAGAGAGCGTGACCCCGTACCATGAGGGCCGTTGAAATAAGGAACGGAATACTATGTTACCCGATGCGGAGTCAGCGTCTGAAATCATGCGAATATACAAGATATGGAGGGAGAGATGAAATTTCAGGTGACAACGCGGGAGCCGCTTGAGCACCCCTGCCCGGTTCTCGTGCTCGGCTGTTTTGAGGGAAAGCCTGACGAGCAGTGCCTGGCGGGTTTGGACAAGCTGCTGGATGGAGCGATTGCCAGGCTGTTTCAGGGCCGGGAGTTCACCGGCGCCCTGAATAGCGTAAAAGTCATCCATACTTTCGGCAGGATTGCTGCGGAACGTGTGCTTCTGGTGGGGCTCGGCAAGGAAGGGGACTTCTTTCCCGACAGGATGAGGCAGGCTGCCGGTACTGCAGCCAAGGTTCTTCGCTCTTCATCCCAGCATTCCGCGGCATTTTACCTGTTGAACCGGACCGACCTGCTGCAGCATGCTGCGGAAGGTTATGCCTTGGGTGATTACACCTTTGAACAGTACAAATCGGAACCGGAGAAGCTGGACAGAGTGGAAACGGTCACGTTCATACTGCCTGATGTCGTGAATGTGAAAGAAGCCGAGAAAATGCTTGCCGAGGTTAAGCGAGTCTGTGAAGCGGTCCGATTCACCCGTGACCTGGTGTCACAGCCGGGAAATGTGGCTACCCCGGCTTATCTGGCTGAAAAAGCCTCCGAGATGGCAGCCCGTTTCGGTGTCAACTGCCAAACCTGGGATCGGGACGAGATCGAGCGCCGCGGCATGCATGCCCTGCTGGCAGTGTCACGAGGCTCCCGGCAGCCGCCGCGCTTCATCACCCTCGACTATCGGGGGACGGAGGAAAAATCGAAACCAGTGGTGCTGGTGGGCAAGGGCATTACATTTGACTCCGGCGGAATTTCCCTGAAACCGAGAGAGGGCATGGAACGAATGAAGGACGACATGGCCGGAGCAGCGACAGTCATGGGAATTGTCATGGCCGCGGCCTCACTCAAGCTGCCGCTCAACATCATAGGCCTGATCCCGGCTGCCGAGAATCTGCCCGGTGGAAATGCCAGCAAACCGGGGGACGTGATACGCTCCATGTCGGGCAAGACCGTGGAGATCGTCAATACTGATGCCGAGGGGAGACTTGTGCTGTGCGATGCCCTTCATCATGCACAGAGCTACCGGCCGTCGGCGGTCATTGATCTTGCCACCCTGACCGGGGCCTGTGTGGTCGCTCTCGGCAACCTGGCAACCGGCATGCTGGGGACCGATGAAGGACTCAAAAGGGCCCTCGGGAAGGCTGGTGAGGCAACTGGCGAAAAGGTTTGGGAACTGCCGCTTTGGGAGGAGTACGGTGAGGTGATGAAGAGTGATATCGCAGACCTGAAAAATTCCGGAGGTCCTGCTGCCGGGACCATAACCGCGGCTTGGTTCCTGAAAAACTTCACGGGTTCTGCGAAATGGGTTCATCTTGATATCGCAGGCACGGCCTGGGAGGAAAAGGGGCGGCATTACCTGCCGAAAGGGGCTACCGGGATAGGGGTAAGGCTCCTCGTCCACTACTTGCGGAGTCTCTGTTGAAACGGGTCGACAGGTTGTTGAGAAACTTCTGTGGAGAGCCGTATGCGGCGTTGCGCTCCGTGCGTCTTGCATCCGGCCTTCCTTATGACGTTTTTCAACAGCCTGAGCTGGAGGGGCAGGGCCGATGACCGGCTGGTTTGCCTGTGCGCTGGCCGCGCTTTTGCTCATGGGCGTGCAGCGGTTTCTCTACAAGGTCGTGGCTGAACGATCATGCGACACGCTGTTGACGACCCTCTCGTTCATGGCCACGGTGACAGTAATAAGCACTGCTGCCTTCTTCGCAGGCGGCGCCGAAGTGAAGGACCTGCGGGCCCTGCTGCTGGCAGGATTCGCCAACAGTCTGGCTTTTCTTGCCGCAACCCTGTCCCACATCGAAGCATTGAAAAGACTCCCTGCCGCCATTGCTTATCCGCTCATAAGGCTGGATGCGGTCCTGGTGGTCGTCATCTCCATTGTTTTTTTTCACGAAAGTATGCTTGGCAGGCAGGGAATCGGGATCTTTATCGCAGTTTTTGCGGCAGTACTGGTTGCACGTGGCCGCAATCGCATCCAGACACCTTTCGCTCCATCCAGTCGGGGATTCCTTTTCGTGGCCATGGCGATCCTGGCCGGAACTGCGGCTGCCGTATCGAGCCGCTTTGCAGTGCTTCATACCGACAAGACGGCATTCATTGCGGTATCTTACGGTTTGTCCACTATCTTCGCTTTTTTTATGGGAAGAGGCTCTGTAAACGGCAAAGTCCCGGAACGATTCCGATCTTCCTTATTCATTGGCGTTTCAATGGGTATCCTGAACGTGGCCGGATATTATGCCTATCTGGAGGGATTGTCCCGCGGCCCCCTTTCTCTGGTCACTGTAATTACCGGGATGCATTTCGTTGTAGCGGTAATTTTTTCACTGCTCATATATCGCGAGCGGCTGTCACCGGTAAGTTTCGCCGGCATAGTCCTTGCCGTGCTGTCTCTAGTCCTGATCAGGGTCTGAAGCATTCTTTTTCAAGCGGCAGGTTTGCATTTATGGGAGGAGCGTGGACCGGTGATACAAAACACCAGTCCACGCTCCTTGTGCAACCTGCTGCTGTTGCGGCAGCTAAAAGGAAGGGAGGCGATGTTTCGGACGCTATCGAACCGTCGTCCTGCCAGGCATGTTCGGCAGCGTCCGGCTTTCGGCCTCAATTATGGATGGGTCCCCGGTTTGGGGTTCTGGTCGAGAGTGGAAGCGGGCTGCTCCACGCTCTGCGGCTCTTTTTTCACGCTGTTGCCGGGATCGGTCACCGAAGGCTGATCAATCTTGCGTACGCCGTTATTGTCGATTTTCACCCTGTCTCCGACCCGGGCGTTTTCCACATATTTTGCAGCCAACTGATATTCCTTGCTGCTGTCGCCCACTGACTGGAGCGTGACAGTACCGCTTTCAATCTTGGTGACGATGGCTTCGTCACCAAGGGCCGTATATGCGGCTTTGACGGGATCGGTCAGCTCTGTTGACCAGCCGGTGACGGCGTAACCGGTTAAGAGCGTGAGGCAGAGAGCTGCGATTACATTCTGGAAAATTCTCATTTCATATCTCCTTTTTCTTGTGAAACTTCCCGGATTGATGAGGGATCAGGAGCACGGCTGCGACCGGCTCCAGCGGCTAGGGGTCTGTCAATCACCTCCATTTCCTCATGTGATGCAGGAACCTGCATCGACGTAATGCCATATCTTGTTTTTGCCTGAACGATTATTAACAGATCGGGATTGGTGTAACAATCCACCGGACGGCTATTTATTTATACCGATAAACGAGTGACTCTTCAGGAATGATGGAGGGGTGCCTTTCGCCCGGATTCCTGATATTCTATTCAGAGCCAGGCAGCGGTTAACCGCAGGAGGCTTACCCTGGG
Source organism: Geobacteraceae bacterium (assembly GCA_034933285.1). Lineage (GTDB taxonomy): Bacteria > Desulfobacterota > Desulfuromonadia > Geobacterales > Geobacteraceae > RPRC01. The sequence continues at coordinate 85,669 of JAYFNT010000004.1, forward strand.
CACATGGTTGCGGAAACGGTTTTTCTGTTTGTTTTATAAATTAAATACCAGGATGTGGATGAACATGACTCAGGACTTGGTCTAAGCCGTAATCTCAGAAATGTATTGCTACTGATGATATAATTAAAGTCACTCTAACGAGTTAATATATGTGCCTTACTCTTCGCCATCTTTCGGCTTGGGAGCGCTTTCCGGTTTGCACGACCCGGTATTTCTGCCGGGAAATATTCGTGGTATGAGACACTGAAAACGCAGCTAAAGGGAGGCTTGCCATGGACGAGAGGATGCGGAGAGCCAGACGGAGCCTGGAAGGGCTGTCGCTGGGGGATGCTTTCGGAGAACTGTTCTTTTTCGTACCTGCCGAACAAGCAACGATAAAGGATCTCCCCTTGTCGATCTGGCGTTGGACCGACGACACCCACATGGCGCTGTCCATTGTGGAGGTTCTCGGACTGTATGGGCGGATCGACCAGGATGCCTTGGCAGGCGCCTTTGCCCGACGTTACATGGAGGAGCCGAACCGCGGATACGGGGGCGGCGCGCGGCGCCTGCTGGCCCGGGTCGCCACTGGATCGGACTGGCGGGAGGTCTCTCCCAGGTTGTTCGGAACGGGCTCGTGCGGGAACGGAGCGGCCATGCGCGTCGCTCCCCTCGGCGCTTTTTTTGCCGGCGACCCTGAGCTGGCTGCCCATGAGGCCCGGCTTTCCGCCATGGTCACCCATGCCCATCCCGAGGGCCAGGCAGGGGCAATGGGGGTGGCTGTTGCCGCGGCTTTAGCCGCTGCCGAGCCCAATTTATCCGGCGCAGCTTTCATTGAGTCTGTTGTTCGCATGGTGCCTGAAGGCCAGACCCGGGAACGGCTCCGGATCTCCCTTGACATCCCTGCCGGTGAGCTTTCGCAAGCGGTTCGTCTCCTGGGCTCGGGAAGTGATGTGACGGCCCAGGATACCGTCCCGTTTTGCGTCTGGAACGCGGCCCACAACCTGGATTCATATGAGGCTGCCCTCTGGTCGACTGTAAAAGGGCATGGCGATTGCGACACTACAAGCGCCATTGTCGGAGGAATCGTGGCGTTGTCGGCACGTAGGTTGCCTGCGGACTGGCTGGAGCGGCGCGAGCCACTGCCTGAACTGTCCGTGCTTACGGAAAAGTAGCATGACAGCAAAGAAAGAGACTGCAATATGAAACTGACCCTTTCCATAGCCCAGATGGAGGTTGCTTCAGGCCTGCCGGAGGAGAACCTGTGCAAGGCGGACGCCCTGGTTTCCGAAGCCGCGGCCAAGGGGAGCGATCTGGTCTGTTTCCCGGAAATGTGGACCACCGGTTTCAACTGGGAAACCATAAAGCGAACGGCCGGAAAGCATGGGGATGTCATCAGCAGGGTAGCTGACCTGGCACGGCGTTACCGCATCTGGATCAACGGCTCGATGCCTGCCCCCGACGAAGATGGAAATATCGGCAATACGTCCGTGCTGATTTCTCCGGAAGGGATGGTGGCCGCGCTTTACCGCAAGATTCACTTGTTCAGCCAGATGGGCGAGCACAAGCATATCCAGCCGGGCAATTCCCTGGTCCTGGCGGATGCACCGTGGGGTCGGACGGGTCTTGCCGTGTGCTACGACATCCGCTTTCCCGAACTGTTCCGAACCTATGCCCTCCGGGGGGCGTGCATGACAATCTGTCCCTCAGCGTTTCCCCACCCCCGCCTGGAACACTGGAGGATACTTATTCGTGCACGTGCCATCGAGAACCAGATGTATTTCATTGCCGTGAACCGCGCAGGCAGTGAAGACCTGGGACCCGACGGCATGGTGAACTACTTCGGCCATTCGACGATTGTGGATCCTTGGGGAGACACGGTTGCGGAAGCGCTGGAGGACGAAATGCTGGTGACTGCGGAAATCGAGATGGATCTGGTTTCCGAGGTCAGGTCGGGCATGCAGGTCCTGCGCGACCGCCGTCCCGAGCTCTACGTGCTTGCTTGAGCCTTTTTGGGAGGGACAGGCTGTTACTTCTTGCCATTATCGTGATCTGATGATATGCAAGGAGTGAAACGGCTAATAACGTATTAATGCAAGATATCCCGGCGTTAACGCTCCATGAGGTGGTCGATGAAAAAACGCCTGTTGCTCGTTTCTCCCCTGGGAGACAGGAGCCTGCTCGGAAGCGACTTCTACTTTCGCCTTCCCTCCCTGGGCCTTCTCAAGCTTGCTTCCCTGACACCCCCGGACTGGGAGGTGGCCATCGTTGACGAAAAGGTGGAGACGCTGAACATCTCAAGGGATGCCGACCTGGTTGGAATCACCGCCATGACACCGGTTGCGAAGCGTGCTTATTCCATTGCCGATAGTTTCAGAAGCCGGGGTATCCCGGTGGTTATGGGTGGCATGCATGTTTCCAAGCTTCCGGAAGAGGCGTTGCAACACTGCGACAGTGTGGTCGCGGGAGAGGCCGAGGATCTGTGGGACGTTCTGCTTGCCGATCTTGAGCGCGGACAGATGAAGCCGATCTATCGCCATGAGTGCGGTTATCCCTGCCTCGACCGCAGGCCTCTTCCGGATTGGGACCTCTACAGGGACAAGGGGTACCTTCCGGTCCACTTCATCGAGACAACCCGCGGCTGCCCGTTCAATTGCGAATTCTGTTCGGTGACCAGCTCCTTTGGCGGGAAATTCCGCAACCGTCCGGTTGACGACGTTGAAGAAGAGATCAGGGCAATGAAGCCTTTCCCCGGCAGATTCACCTGGCAGAACCTGGTCTTCTTCAACGATGACAACATAATCAGCAGCAGGAGCCACGCCCGCGAACTCCTGACCCGGATGATACCGTACCGCCTCGACTGGCTCGGCCAGACCTCAGTGGACATGGCCCAGGATGACGAGATGCTGGCCCTGTGCAGGAAAAGCGGTTGCATGGGACTTCTGGTAGGATTCGAATCCCTTTCCGCGGAGACGCTCAAGTCCGTGAACAAGGGGGTCAATAAGCCCCGGCAGTATCTGGACGTGGTCAAGCGTATGCATGACCACGGTATCGGCGTCAAAGGCTCCTTCATTTTCGGCTTCGACACCGACGACGAGGGAGTGTTCGAGCGGACGGTGGAGTTTGCGCAGAAAGCGAAGATCGACGTGGTCTACTACTCGATCCTAACTCCCTATCCGGGAACTGCCCTCTACCGCCAGATGGCCGCGGAAGGGCGGATTATCGACCATGACTGGAACCACTACAACACCCATAACGTCGTCTTCCGGCCGAAGCACATGACCCCGGAGCGGTTGCTGGACGGCTATTGGTCGGCTTTGAAGGAAAGCTTTTCCTATTCTTCCATATTCAGGAGGATGTGGGGTAACGGCACCCGGTACAATTTCTTCTTCCCGATGAATTTCGGCTACCGGCAGTCAATAGCAAAGGCGGCAACATCCGCACATGTTTGATATTATACAGGGTGTTGCGGATGGGATCCTGAGGACCGCGGCAGCCTGAACTTTCGCACGAAAAGGAGATGAGCACATGTTTTGCAGAAACTGCGGTAAAGAGATCGATCCCCAGGCCGTCGTCTGTCCGTCGTGCGGTGTGCCGCCCATGCTGGAAAAGAAATTCTGCCAGAACTGCGGCGAAGCGACCCAACCGAACCAGGCGATGTGCGTGAAGTGCGGCGTGGCACTCATGGGGAAGTCGCCGGCGTCTGAGACAAAGAACAAGGTTGCGGCCGGCCTGCTGGGGATTTTCCTCGGCTGCTTCGGAATTCACAAGTTTTACCTGGGTTACAACAAGGAAGCCATAATCATGCTGGTCATCTCCCTGGGAGCGGGACTTGTCACCTGCGGCGGAGCAACAGGCGTGATGTCCATCATCGGCTTGATCGAGGGCATTATCTACCTGACCAAACCCGACGAGGAATTCGAGCAGGTTTACGTGAAGGGGCACAAGGGGTGGTTCTGACGTGTGCCGATACGATTGCGGACTTCAGGTGACAGGGGAGGCTCCATGAAACTTTGCCGAGAATGCAGGCGCGAGGTTTCCGAAAAGGCCTTTGCCTGTCCCCAGTGCGGGGCGCCGTACCCGGCGCGGGAAAAATGGGATGGATGGGGGTTCGAGTATAAAACGGAAAGCACTTTGCTCGGCCTTCCCTTGATCCATATTTCCTTCAAGTATCGTCCCAACAGGGTCCCGGTCGTTGCCAAGGGCGTGATCGCAATAGGACAGTTCGCCTGCGGCATCATCACCGTTTCCCAGTTCGGTATCGGGCTCATAAGTGTAAGCCAGTTCACGATTGCCGGATTTGCCCTGGCGCAGTTTGCCGCAGCATACTCACTGGTCGCCCAGTTTGGCATCTACATGAAAGAAGGGCATGGGCAACTGTTGGTCAGTTTGAGAAGGATCATCGAAATAGTGATGGGGAGCTGACAATTGATCGTGGCATCTGTTTGTGAGAGGGTGGCTTTGTGAAAAACAGAGGGCGTTTCCACGGCGTGGGGGAGCAACGTTCATGAAAATCATTCGGCTTTTGCTTCTGTTGGGACTTGCCGGCTGCGCCCGGATCCCGGATGGCGTCACGCCTGTAAAGGGCTTCGATGTGCAACGTTATCTGGGCACCTGGTATGAGATCGCGAGACTCGACCATTCTTTTGAAAGAGGGCTGGACAACGTTACCGCAACCTACAGTCTCGGCAAGGATGGCAGTCTGCGAATCGTTAACCGGGGGTTTGATTCAAAGCTCAAACGGTGGAAAGAAGCTGTGGGCAATGCTTATTTTGTTGCCGGCCCAGATGTGGGACGACTGAAGGTGTCCTTCTTCAGGCCTTTTTACAGCGGCTACAACATAATCGGTATCGATGAGCAAAATTACTCTTATGTGCTTATTTGCGGCAACAGCAGGGAGTACCTGTGGATACTTGCGCGGCAACCCGAGCTACCGCGGACAGCGAAGGATTTACTCATCCGAAAAGCCAAGACGCTTGGTTTCGACACCAGTGCATTGCTCTTTGTGCATCAGAAGAACATTGTCGGCCATGCGAACCCCAGTGACGACTGATGGCAGGGCTTTCACGCAATCCCCTTCCCGATTTTTCCGCATGGCCCGGACATTGCATAATTAATCATCAACTCGGTCTCCCGCAGGATATGAGCGCGCTGGGAGGTTGACTGTCACCACAGAGTCACGCAACGGTGCCAACTTTTGCATGGCCTGGTGACATTTACCGCACTTTTCGGCTGTCACCCACATACTACAAGTTAAAAAAGGGGGGAAGCACCATGCTGGTTGGGCTCGTTTTACTTGTTATCATCGTCGTAATCCTTTTTCTGCTAGTATCCGCCTATAACCGTCTGATCTCTCTCAAGGGGCAGACTGAAAATGCATGGAAACAGATCGACGTGCAGCTGAAACGCCGCCACGACCTGATACCGAACCTGATAAACGCAGCCAAGGGGGCCATGCAGTTTGAACGGGAAACCCTGGAAGCGGTTGTTGCGGCGCGCAACTCGGCAGTCAATGCCTGCGCTTCCGCAACTCCGGCAACGGCGGGCCAGGTTGCCGCGGCCGAGGGAGTCCTCTCCGCGGCCCTTACCCGTTTCATGGCCGTTGTGGAGGCATATCCCGACCTCAAGGCAACCGGAAACATCGGTCAACTCCAGGAAGAACTCGCTTCGACCGAGAACAAGGTGGCTTTTGCACGCCAGGCCTACAACGATACCGCAACCCTTTACAACGTGACCCAGCGCCAGTTCCCTACCGTGCTGGTAGCCGGCATGGCAGGCGCAGCGCCGGCCCAGCTGTGGGAAATCACTGACGATGCGGACCGCGCCGTGCCGGTGGTCGACCTTTCCATGAAGTAGCTGCGGACGGAGAAGAACGATGGCTACTTTTTTTGACCTTCAGGAAAAGAACCGTAAGAAGACCAGGCTCATTGTGGTCTGTTTCGTCCTCTTCTTCATCTGGCTGGGATTGGGGCTTGACCTCGCCCTTTACTACTGGAGTGGCGGCAACGTCCGGACCGGCAGTTACGGCTATCGCTATCGCCATCATTATTACACTTCATCAGCACCGTCAACATCCCCGGTGAGGAAAGAGAAGCATTTCCGTCCCATCTTCACACTGATAGTGGGCATGGCCGGGGTGGGCCTGGCCTGGTGGAGCATGTCCAATGCCGCCGGCACCGTCTTGGGCGCCATGTTGGCGCGGTCGGCTGACCGCAGCCGGTCGCCTGAAGAGCATACCCTGATCAACGTGGTAGAGGAGATGTGCATTGCATCGTCAATGGCCATTCCCAAAGTCTGGATCATACCAGACCCCGATCCCAACGCCATGGCGGTCGGGCTGAAGGAAGGCGACTACCATGTTGCCGTTACCGAGGGGTTGCTGCGGGCACTGAACCGTGATGAACTCCAGGGAGTTGTGGCCCACGAGATAGCTCACCTGAAGAACCTTGACACCAGGCTCATGACCGCGCTGGCAGTGCTGGTCGGCCTGGCGGCGCTCATTTCCGAGTTCGTCGGAAGATCGAGACTGCTCGGTATCGGCGGGAGTGGCGGTGATGGCGATGACAAAAAGATCGGGGGGATAATATTTGCCCTGTGGCTGGTCTCAGTGATCCTAGCCCCCTTTGTCACCCAGCTGATGGCGCTTATGGTCAGCCGGGAGCGGGAATACCTGGCGGATGCCTCGGCTGCCCAGTTCACCCGCAACCCGGAGGCCCTGGCCCATGCCCTGGAAAAAATCGCCGCTGCGGTCTCGCCGACCGCCCTGGTCAAGCCGGCAAGCGCCCATCTCTGCATAGCGTCTCCCACGGCCGCTGATGCGGGGCCTGGCGTCGGGACAAGCTGGTTTGCCACCCACCCGCCCATCAGGATGCGCATTCACCGGCTGATGACCATCGGCAGGTGCGCAAATGAAAACGGTTTTTCCTAGTTGGAAAAGATCTCTTTGAAAAAGGACTTCATGGCCTCCCAGGAGCGCTTATCGGCTTTTTCGTTGTAGGCGACCCCTTTAGCCGGATCATTGCCGGAGTCGGGGTTGGTAAAGCTGTGGACTGCGCCCCCATAGAAGTTCATCTGCCAGTCAACGCGGCCTTTCCTCATTTCATTCTGGAAGTCGGCAACCTGACCCGGTGGTACGAAGGGATCGTCGGCGCCGTGGAGAGCAAGCACCCTGGCCCTGATCCTGGATGCGTCATCGGGAAAAGGCGTGTCCAAGCCCCCGTGGAAGCTTACCACGCCCTGCAGGTCGGCGCCGCTCCTGGCCAGTTCAAGCACCGTTGTCCCGCCAAAACAGTAGCCGATAGCGGCAATGCGGGAGCGGTCGACCATGGGGTGACCCGACAGCTGATCCAGGCCTGCCCGCGCCCTCATGCGCAAAAGGTTCCGGTCGGCTTTGTATTTCCCCGCCTCCCTGCTCGCGGCCTCCGGAGTTGACGGCCTGATTCCCTTGCCGTAGATGTCGGCGCCAAATGCAACGTACCCAAGGCGTGCGAGCTGTTCCACCCTCTTTTTCACATAGTTTCCGAGGCCGGTCCATTCGTGCACCACGAGCACACCGGGCCGCTTTCCCTTGACCGCATCGTCCCAGGCGAGAAAACCTTCAAGAATCGCGTTTCCCTGACGGTATTCCACGGTCTTTGTTACCAGTTCCGCCTCTGCTGCCAATGCAGTGCCGACAAGGGTCAGCATAAGGAAAATGGTTGTTTTCATGTTCTGCCTCCTTTCAGGGTGGTTCAACATGATCAAGTATATCAAAATGAAAACAACGTACAGCGGGGACGGTTACCGCGGGTCCGCAACTCCCTGCCGTTGAAGGGCAGGGCATCAGTGATAGAATTAACAGACCGACAACCATAGGTTAAGAACAGATGAACCGTGGGGGACACAATGAAAGTGCTTATAGTGAGTGCGGAGAACTTTGAAGATACGGAACTTCTGGCGCCCTTCTACCGTTTCCTGGAGGAGGGGTTCGAAGTGGACATCGCTTCCAGGGCAAAGGGAAAAATCACCGGCAAGCACGGGTACGATGTCAACGCAAACCTGAGCCTGGAGGAGGTTGACCCGGAACGCTACGACCTGCTCCTCCTGCCGGGAGGAAAAGCGCCGGAATCTTTACGGAAGCAGCAGGCAGCCCTGGAGATAGCGCGGCGATTTTTTGCATCCGGAAAGCCTGTTGCAGCAATTTGCCATGGGCCCCAGATCCTGATTACCGCAGGCCTTTTGAACGGTCGGCGCGCAACCTGTTACAGATCGGTGGCCCCGGAAATGAAGGTTGCCGGAGTGATTTACGAGGATTCCGAGGTCATTGTCGATGGGAATCTCATCACTTCGCGCCAGCCGTCGGACATCCCGGTATTCATGAGGGAAATCATGAAAATGTTGAGGAAGTGACGGGCGGATGCGGACGGCGTGGAGACATGTTTTGAATAAAAAAAGGGATGAAGCCATGGGCTCCATCCCTTTTTTCTCGAAGACCGAGAAAATTACTTTGCAACGGTTTTAGCCAGTTCGAGTGCCACATCCTTGTAAGGGTTGGCGTACAGGATGATCAGGCAGATGACCAGCACATAGATGGCCAGGGACTCTATCATGGCCAGACCGATCATCATGGTGGTCAGAATCTTGCCGTAAACGCCGGGATTACGCGCGGTCCCTTCCAGTGCCGCCTTGATGGCGTTGCCCATGCCGATGCCGGGGCCGATAACCCCGACGGCCATGCCGATACCTGCTGCGAGAATACAGATGGTCAAAAATAACATCCGATGCTACCTCCTTCTTTTATGAATTCTCCTAAACAGTATAGGAAGCTGATTTGACTTGACCGAAACCGCGAAGGCCGCATGTTCGTCAGCGTAGCGGTTGAAAGTGTTCCTTATTAGATCAATGGGCTTCTTCGAGAGCTCCCTGTATGTAAATGGTTGAAAGGAGCATGAAGACGAAGGTCTGGAGAAACGCTACCAGCACACCCATGAGCATCATCGGCAGCGGCACAAGGAACGGAACGAGGCCGAAGAAAATCAGCAGAATCAGTTCATGGCCGTTCATGTTGCCGAAAAGACGGAATGAGAGGGAGAGCGGACGGCTTATGTGGCCGATGATCTCGACGAAGAACATGAACGGGGCCAGCCACCAGACCGGCCCGAAAAAGTGCTTTATGTACTTGAACCCGTGGTTGCGTACTCCTACCACATGGGTTGACATGAACACGATGATTGCACAGGCTGCCGTAGTGTTGAGGTTTGCCGTAGGCGGGTAGAATCCCGGAACCAGCCCGATCAGGTTCGAGATGAGGATGAAAAAGGCAAGGGTTGCAATCAGGGGGAAAAAAGCCCTCCCCCTTTCGCCCATGTTGTCTACGACCACGCCCTCGATCCCGCTGATGCAGACTTCCATGAAATTCTGCAGCTTCCCCGGCAGGGTCTTGATCGAGCCTCGAACAATGAGGGAGAGTCCTACGAGAATCGCGGTTACCAGCCAGGCATGGACGATGGCGTCGATGCCTGCTTCGTCCGTGTACTTGGAGAGAGGCGCCAGCAGTTCGCGGAAGAACTGGAGAAAGAGATATGGATGGACCATGTTGTGCTAACCTCCGTTTAGGGTTGCCATATAGACTGCCATGACGATAATGGCAATGACAACTACCGAGAGTCCCAGAAGCAGACCGAATATGTTTAAGTTACCGTAAAGTATGAGAAGTGATACGGTGACCGCAATGACGAGCAACCTGATCACATATCTCATTTGAGCGAATCTGGCAGCCTGCTTTGCCGGGAGCTGCAAGGCCCGTTGCAGGATAGTGTAAAGCCAATGGCAGTTGGCAATCGCGATGAGCCCTCCGACCGCGACTCCGGCGGCGAACTGGAGGGACACTGCTGTCACACCAATTACCGTGAAAAGGACCGTAAAGGCCGTACTGCAGACTGTTAGAATGGTGAAGATATTATTTTCGTTGATCTTCACCCTGCTCATTTTTCCTTATTTCTTTTCCTATGATAACGAATATGTTGCGAAAAGCCGCAACAATCCCGATCAGCAGAAAGATGAAGAAAAACCATGGTTTAGTGCCCAGCCACTGGTCGAGTTTCAGTCCGGCAAAGATCCCCATGGCTATGGCCAGAACCACCGAAATACCCAGGCTGGATACCACGCTGAGGGTTTTCAGCAGGTTTTTATTCTCCTCATCCATGAACCTTATCCTTTTAGCACAGCAAAAGTAAAAAAAGCAACTCAAATTTTCATGACGCTAAAAATTTGAAAATCTTGGCCGCAGCTGAGATGGTTCGGTCGATATCCTCTTCCGAATGGGCTCCGGAAACGAAAACCGTTTCGAACTGGGAGGGGGCCAGATAGATGCCCTGGTCCAGCATGGCGTGAAAGTACCTGCCGAACGCGGCTGTGTCACATCGGGCCGCAGTTGTCCAGTTGCAGACTTCGCTATCGGTGAAGAATGTGCACAACATGCTCCCCACCCGGGACGAAAATACCGGGAACCCGGCATCCGCAGCCGCCCGGCTCAGGCCGGCGGCGAGGCGGGCGCTTTTTTCCTCAAGGTTTGCATAGAATCCTTGTTCCTGCAGAAGACTCAGCGTAGCTATACCGGCGGACATGGCCAGCGGATTGCCCGAGAGGGTGCCTGCCTGATATACGCTTCCCGACGGAGAAAGCAGCTGCATGATTTCTTTCCTGCCGCCGAATGCCCCTACCGGAAGCCCCCCGCCGATGATTTTGCCCAGCGTGGTCATATCCGGTGTGACGCCGTAAAGTTCCTGCGCCCCTCCGTAGGCAACCCGGAATCCGGTCATGACTTCATCGAAGATAAGGATAATCCCTTCGCGGTCGCACAAGCGCCTAAGCCCTTCGAGAAACCCTTGGCGCGGCGCTATGGCGCCCATGTTTCCGGCAACCGGCTCAATGATTATACAGGAAACCTTGCCTTTGTTTTCCGTGATGAGGGCTTCGACAGAGCCAGGATCATTATATTCGGCGATCAGGGTGTGCCGCGCAAAGTCAGCCGGCACCCCCGGAGAGTCCGGGACTCCGAAAGTGGCTGCTCCGGAGCCCGCCTTCACCAGCAGCGAATCGGCATGACCGTGATAACAGCCGGCAAACTTGATGACTGCGTCCCGCCCCGTATAAGCCCGGGCGAGACGGATGGCACTCATTGTAGCCTCGGTTCCGGAACTCACCATACGGACCATTTCGATGGAGGGCACGGCTTCTACGACCATTTCCGCAAGCCGTATCTCCAACTCGGTTGGAGCGCCGAAGCTGCTCCCCTTCTCCATGGCCGAGGTGACGGCCCTCACTACCCGGGGGTGGCAATGTCCCACGATCATCGGGCCCCAGGAACCGACGTAATCGATGTATTCGTTGTTGTCCGCGTCGTAAATCCTGGACCCGGCGGCGCGTTCGATGAACAGGGGGTCGCCGCCCACGGATCTGAATGCGCGAACCGGGCTGTTGACTCCTCCCGGTATGAGGGATCCGGCTTTGCCGAACAACAGCGAGGATCGGTCATGTTTCATATTATCACCTTCAATCAGCCGGCGTCACTTGCCAAGTCAGGAGTTAAGATATTCTTTGGAGTACTGGACGTAATTGTCCGACGATTTTTTCAGCCGTTCCAGTTCCTGGGTTGTAAGGTCGCGCTTGTATCGGGCAGGAGAGCCGAGCCACAGTGTGCGGGGAGGGATGACGGTGCCTTCGGTAACCAGGGAGCGGGCGCCTACCAGTGCCTGTTCGCCAACGACGGCATGATCCATTACGAGGGCCTGCATGCCGATGAATGCGCCGTCTTCGATTATGCAGCCGTGAAGGGTAACGCTGTGGGCGATGGTGACGTCATTGCCGATAAGCAGTGGAGCGCCTGGGTCATCGGCATTTTTTTTGTGGGTGACGTGCAGCAGGGAAAGGTCCTGTATGTTGGTCCTGTCCCCTATCCGGATGTGGTTTACGTCACCACGCACTACAGTGTTGAACCAGATACTGCTTTCAGTACCGATTTCCACATCGCCGATAACAACAGCAGTATCGGCAATAAACGCGGAATCGTCGATTTTCGGATGGACACCCTTGAAGGGGCGTATCATGCGAATTCCCTCATGGTGCGGCTCAGTCTCTCGGAACGGCAAGCATCCGGTCCAGCGCCCTTTTCGCGGGTATCCGTATATCTTCCTCCACCCGCACTTCGGGTTTCAGGGTCCGGAGCGAAGCCAGGATGTCTTCGAGGGAGATCAGCTTCATGTTGGGGCAAATGAGGCCGGGGGATGCGAGGATGAACTCCTTGTCCGGATTTTCCTTTTTCAGCCGGTAGAGGATACCGGCCTCGGTGCCGATTATGATGCGTTTCGCCGGGCTCTTCCGGCAGTATTCATACATGCCGCTGGTGGAGCAGGCGTGGTCCGCCAGGTCGGATACCGCGGGATTGCATTCGGGATGGCAGATGAACAGGGCGTCCGGATATTCCGCCTTGAGGCGGCAGACGTCTTCGGCCCGCAATCTTTCGTGGGTGGGGCAGAAACCATCCCAGAAATGAAATTTCTTGTTCGAGGTTTTCGCCACGAAGCGGCCCAGGTTGCGGTCCGGCGTGAATATCAGCTCGTTTTCGGCAAGTGAATTCACCACCCGTCCGGCATTTGCCGATGTGCAGCAGATGTCCGTATGGGCCTTGACCGCTGCGGATGAGTTGACATAGGTCACGACCGGCACTCCGGGAAAGCGCTTCTTCATTTCGAGCAGACCTTCGACGGTGATCATGTCTGCCATGGGGCAACCTGCGTCCAGCCTGGGCAGCAGCACCTTTTTCTCCGGAGAGAGAATCGAGGCTGATTCGGCCATGAAATGAACGCCGCAGAAAACGATAACTTCGGCGCTGGTCTTTGCCGCTTCTATGGAGAGAGCCAGGGAATCGCCGGTTATGTCCGCTATTTCCTGTACCTCGTCGCGCATGTAATTGTGGGCGAGCAGAACTGCATTTCGCTTTTTGAGAAGCTCCCTGATTTCGCTCTTGATGTCTTGGTTATCCATACCTATTCCGTTTCCCTGTCGATCCGATTCGGTTATTGTCACCTTCCCGCTGAGAGCAGGCTTTCCGGAAATCGGAACAAAGATATTCAGCATGGCAGATAGTAGCCAATGTTCCCTGTTATGTCAAACAGTTTGCTCAATCGGCGAGCTGGAAAGTGCTGTTTTGCGGAGAGTCTTACCGCTATCGGAACCCTCCTTGACACGTAACGGCAAAACCTCTATCCTTTCTGTATCAGCAAAACGGGAAGTTCCGTCAAATACTGTTATGCTCTGGGCTGAAACCGGTCGCCGCATGGATCGAACGGGCCGATTCGCCGGGGGCGAGGATCTCACATGTTTGGTATCGGCATGCCTGAACTCATCATAATCATGGTGATAGCGCTCATCGTCATCGGTCCCCAGAAGCTTCCCGACCTGGCCCGCTCCCTTGGCCGCGGACTTGCCGAATTCAAGCGTGCAGCCGATGATTTCAAGCAGACTATCGAGGATGAGAGCAGGATTCACGATGAAGGGATGGCTTCAGGTGCGGAACAAAGCCCCGCGACGGGAGATAAGCCTGCCGAGAGCGGTGACCCCGGAAGGGAAGAAGTGAAAAAGGGGTGACGTGGGGGAAATCGAGCGTTCGCAAAAAAAGGCGGGTTCCCCCGCCTTTTTCAGTTTCCGCGTGCATGCGGCTACTTCAACGATTTCAACAGCTGCTGTGCCTTTTTTGCCTCCGGGGAGCGGGGATAGACCCCCTGGAGTTCTTTTAACACGTATCGGGCGTTTTTCTTGTCGCCAAGGGCCTTGAAAGACATGGCCTGCTTCAGCATGGCGCCGGGGGCCTTGTCCTTTTTGGGAAAGTTCTTTATGACTTCCTGATAGGCAAGAACTGCCTGTTCGTATTTCTTTTCGTTGTAATAACTTTCACCAACCCAGAACAAGGCATTGGCTGCCAGTTCATGCTTGGGGTAACGCTCCGAAAATCGGGTGAACGTTTCCCTGGCCTTCTGCATGTCGCCTGCCTTGTAGAGGTTTATTCCGCTTTCATAGAGCCCTTCGGCAGTCTCCGCTGCCGGAGCGCCTTTGGTGTCCACTGGTGTGCCGACCTTCTTTTCCAGCTTCAGCATGCGGTCCTCAAGGGCCGCCAGCCGGCGTTCAATCTCTTCCTTCTGAAAGGCCTTTTCCTCCGAAGGCTTCTGGACCTGAAGCTTCAAGTCGTCCAGCTTTCCGGAAAGTTCCTGGATATCCATGCGGATGGTGTCCTGGGTGGCCTGCAGATCGGCCGCTCCCTTTCGCAGGCCCTTGACCGAATTCTGGAGTTCCTCCTTGGTTTCCTGACGGATGCCCCCCATGTCCTTTTCCAGTCTGGTGATCCGGGTTTTCAGGTCGTAACTGTCCCGCTGGACGCTTTCTACATCACCTCTGCTGGCGCAGCCGGCAGCCAGGCAAAGAAAAATGAACGGAATCATACATCGTATGGTCCGCACGGCCATGCTACTCCTCCTTCAGCAGGTTGTTGAAAAGTTTTTCAGCAGCCTGCTCGTACGATTGCTGTCACATAAGGGAAAGGAGCCGTCACCGACCCCTTTCCCAACCATGCTTTTCTACTTCACGATGACGAAATCAACCCTTCTGTTCTTGGCCCAAGCGGCTTCGTCATGGCCCGGATCGGCAGGTTTCTCCTTGCCGTAGCTGATCACGCTGAGGCGGTCCTGCGGAACGCCGAGGGTCAGCAGATAGTTCAACGCGGACTTGGCGCGTTTTTCACCAAGGGCCAGGTTGTATTCGTCCGATCCCCGTTCGTCGCAGTTTCCTTCGAGCCGGACCTTGTCGCCGGTCTTCTTCTGCAGGAGCTGTGCGTTCTTGTCCAGGATTGCCCTGGCGGAATCACTGAGGGTGAAGGAGTCAAAATCGAAGTAGATGGTTTCGAAGGCCAGGGCGGCTTCTTTCATGCCCTCATCCTTGACAGTGGTGTCCTTGGCGGCCTGCTGGTCCTGAACCGGGGTGGCGGGTTCTTTCGGCGGGGCGACCGGGGTCTGGACAACGGCCTCATCCTGTTTCACCACTTCCTTTTTGGCGCAGCCCGCGGCGGCGACGATTCCGCAGCAAAGCAATAGCATCATTCCGATAGTTCTGGTTTTCATCTTTTCCTCCTCGCTTGAAATTATCAACGGGGACCGGTACGGATCCCCGTTGTCGGATCGGAGCTTCATGAGCCCCTTGGTGGCGTCATCGTTCATGTCATCTGATTCCCCGGAGGTCTTGCCGGCTGTCACAACACCGGAGTTGTGAAGCGCTTGCCGGTTGTGTCACGATGAACGGGCAGGCTGAAAATACTGTAACATTATACATAAACGGAAAGGCTTTTCAAACATTAACCGGTTCACAACGGTCTGCCGATGCTGAAACATTTCATATTTTCGGCAAATACCGGTCATCTCCCCACCAAAACCTCTTGCGGGTACTGTGTACTCAAGTTTAATAAATCCTCCGACTTAGAGCCGGGGGGACCAGGTTGGGTGGTTGTCCGAGCTTGCACTTCTGGAAACCTTTGTCTGGCCGGTTCCGTCCGCACGCATGACATAGATGGCGGTTCCCCCGCTGCGTGTCGAACTGAAAGTTATAAAGCGGCCATCCGGAGACCATCGGGGATGCTCGTTGCTTCCCTCGGTGGTCAGTTGCGTATCTCCACTGCCGTCCGGAGCGATTGAGTGGATCTGGAAGCCGCCCTGCTGGCGGCAGTACAGGATGCGGTCTCCCTTGGGCGACCAGCTGGGAGTTACATTGTAAGCGCCGCTGGTGGTAAGACGATAAACGCCTGAACCATCAGATCTCATTACAAAGATCTGTGGTTTGCCGAGCCGGTCCGATACGAAGGCGATCCTGGATCCGTCCGGAGACCAGGAGGGAGAGATGTCGATGGCGCTGTTCCGGGTCAGGCGGGTTGCCGACCCCCCACCCTTGCTGATGGTATATATTTCCGCATTCCCGTCCTTGCTCAGGGAAAGGGCTATCCTGCCGCCATCCGGGGACCAGGCGCCGGTCACGTTTATGCCCGGGCTCGAGGAAATGCGGGCCTCGGTTCCGGTGTAGATTTCCCTCCGGTAGAGATCCGGGTTGCCGTGCTTATACGAGGTGTAGAGGATTTCCCGGCCGTTGGGGGAAAAATCGGGATTGAGGTTGATGGAGCGATTGGATGTGAGCTTCTGGACGTTATGCCCGTCGTAGTCCATGAGGTAGATCTCTTTATTGCCGCTCCTCTTCGACACGAACACGATTTTGCCGGTAAAAGGCCCCCTTTCCTTGGTCATGAGCAGGAGCATGTCGTCGGCAAAGGTATGCGCCATCCTGCGCAGGTCTTTGCGTTTGCCGGAATAACGCTTGGCAAGCATCTGGCGTGAATTGGCCACGTCATACAACCGGAATTCCATGACCAGCTCATTTCCGTTCATCGTATAGCCGGATTTTATGAGAAGCTCTGCGTTTACCGCCTGCCAGGGGGCAAAGTCGAATTCCCCGGCACGTATTCCCCCGCCGGCGGCCGACGGAAGTTCCATGACCGCGTACCGTCCGGTCAGGGTAAGGTCGAATTTCAGGACATCACTTACTTCACCCGGAATATCCCCGCCGCCGGCTCCGCCAACATTCACGGAAGGGGCAATGGCCAGTCGGAGCTGGCGGTCCATGGACGCGGTTACTTCAAGGTAATCCTGTGCGCCGAAGAGCATGGAAGGCAACAGCAGGATGGCAAAGATAATGAAAAGATATGGTTTCACTTTTTTTCCAACCCTTCGGGCCTGAAGATAAAGCCCTGCTGGAATTCCCTGCGATTTGGCGGCGGTGGAAAGTTTTCGGCCGCCATGTCGATGGCCCGGGCAACCGCGTCTTCGAAGACCTTGTCGCCGGAGCTGCGCCGGATTCGGTAACTGGAAAGCTTGCCGTAACGGCTTATGAACACCTGCACCACCACTTCCGGTTTCCTGCTCTGGTAGGCAATCGTCATCTTGAATGCATCGCGCAGGCGTGACTGGATATAGCTTGCATAGTCGCTGCCCGCTTCGGTTCCCTTGCCTCCCGGCATACCGCTCCGGCCGCCCTGCGAGGCGACCCTTTTCCTCAGGTCATCCATGGTCGATTCGGCATGCTGCCTGCCGACCTTTCTTTCCAGCTTGGCCAGGCGCTCCTGAAAATCCTTGCTCGTTTCCTCATTGGCTTGGGTTTTGGGAGCTTTCGACGGAACGGGCCTGGACGGTTTGGACGACTTGGGAGGGAGTTTCATCTCTTCCTGCTGACGTGAAGGGGGAGTGGCCGCGGCTTGAGAGACTTCTTTCCCGGGCGAGCCCGACCTGGGGTTGGCAACGGGGAGGTTGACGATGTCAACATAATAGACCGGCTCTGAGCTCTTGTTTATGGACGGGTAGAGGTCTATGAGAGAAAAAGTCGCTAGCAGCGTTGCATGCAGGAGGAACGAACAGGCAATGGATATGCCCAGTCCGGATTCTTTTTTCCGTTGGCGGTTCATCTCTTACCGGCGGGCTCCGTCATCATGCCGAGGCGTTCGATACCCGCTCCCTTTATTTCGGCCATGGTCTTTACCACTTCTCCGTAGGGCACATCCTTGTCAGCCTTCAGAAAGACTTCTTTCTTTTCCCTGGAGGCGAAGATGGTGTTCAGCTTTGAGGCCAGCTCATCGTGCGATGTTACTTTGTCGTTTATGAACACCCGTCCGGGCCTGTCGATGGAGACAACCACTGTCTCCTGGTCGGCCGAGAGAGACTTTGCCTGAGTTTTCGGCAGATTCACCTGGACTCCCTGCTGCATCATGGGTGCGGTGACCATGAAGATGATCAGGAGCACCAGCATGACATCCACCAGGGGTGTGACATTGATCTGGGACATGGCGCCATTGCGCTGGTCCCTGGTTCCGATTTCCATGGCGCCCTCTATTTCCCAAAGGTTCTTTGCACAATGTTCAGGTATTCGGTGGAAAAGCTGTCCATGTCGGCGATCAGCACCTTGATTTTATGCTGGAAATGGTTGTACCCCATGACTGCCGGTATGGCGGCGACCAGGCCGACCGCCGTGGCGATGAGAGCTTCGGCGATACCGGGCGCTACAACTGCCAGGGAGGCTGAACCGGTTTCTCCGATTCCCTTGAAGGCGGTCATGATGCCCCAGACAGTACCAAAAAGGCCTATGAAAGGAGCGGTGGACCCTGTTGTGGCGAGAAAGGTCAACATCCTTTCCAGGCGGGTTATCTCGGATGTCGTGGCACGGCGCAAGGCACGGGCAATGTTGTCGAATGCGCCCAGCTCAGTACTGATGATACCGGGAACTTCCTTTTCAATCCCTTTTTCCATGATCTTTTTCATTTCGGCATAACCTTCGCCGAAAAGAACGGCCAGGGGAGAGTCGGTGAAACGGTCCAGCTGGGAGTTGATGGAGTCGAAACGCTTGACCTTCCAGAAGAATTCCAGGAAACGCTCCGACTGGCTCTTGGCCCGATAAACCTCCCAGAACTTGAAGAAGATGATGCCCAGTGAAAATACGGAAAAGGCGCAGAGAATTACCAGGACCACTTTGACTATGATACCGGTCACGGCAAAGATTCCCAAGGTTGATACCTCCGATTTTTGATAATGAAGCGTTTATAAAATATGCCTCCCGGCATGTTGAAGTCAACACGAAATTTGTTCGTGCGTACCATCGCGCACGGTCTGTTCGGCGTTTTGCCTGCTTGGCGTTCAGGCGCCACGGATTCAGATTGGACTTTTGAAGCGAATATGATGTAACAATATATTCCATGGATATTTCCCTTTACATCCATTACCCGTTCTGCCTGCGCAAGTGCCTTTACTGTGCGTTCAATTCCGTTGTGGAATCTTCCTGCAGCCCCGTGGAATACGTGGAGGCGCTGCTGCGCGAGATGGTACTCCGCTCCAGTGCCATGGCGAACGAATGCACGGCAGTGACACTCTATTTCGGCGGCGGGACACCCTCACTTCTCTCTCCTTCCCTGGTAGGGCGAATAGTCGATGCTGCTGCGGTGCATTTCTCCCTCAAAGACGATGCGGAGATCACCCTGGAATGCAATCCCGGGACAGTCGACAGGCAGCTCCTGGCAGGTTTCCGCGCCGCGGGAATAAACCGCCTGTCACTCGGTGTGCAATCCTTTGACGACGGTATGCTGCAGTGCCTGGGCAGAATTCACACTTCCAGGGAAGCCTTTGATGCATTCATGCTGGCCAGGGAGACGGGCTTCACCAACCTGGGAATCGACCTGATCCATTCTCTCCCGCAGCAGTCCCCGTCCATGTGGGAGCGGGAACTGCTGCGGGCCCGAGATCTTGGTCCGGAACACATCTCTGTATACGGGCTTTCCGTCGAGGAGGGGACGCCTTTCGCCATGCTGGAGAAAAAAGGCATGCTTTCCCTTCCCGGGGAGGACGATTACGTGCGCATGTTCGAGCTTTCCGCGGAGATTCTCTGCTCCAGCGGTTTCGAGCACTACGAGATATCCAATTTTGCCCGGCCGGGCTTCCGCTCCCGTCACAACACCGGATACTGGGAGCGCCTCCCCTGCCAAGGCTTGGGGGCCGGCGCCCATTCGTTCATGCCGGAACCGGCGTATGGCGCACGGTATGCCAATCCGGAGCGGGTCGATGAATACCTGGAGGCGCTCGGGAACGGGAAACTTCCCCGCTCTGACCCGCATATCCTCACCCTTGGGGAAGCCATGGCCGAGAGGATGTTTCTGGGACTGCGCATGACCGAAGGGGTGAACCTTCAGGCATTCGAAAAAGAGTTCGGGATTTCTTTCCGGGAGGTCTTCGGTTCAGCCTGCGCGGATCTATTCACGGCTGGCCTGCTGGAGACCCGCGACGGTTTTCTGCGCCTTTCATCACAGGGGCTTTTGCTCTCCAACCAGGTTTTTATCAGGTTCCTTTGACCTCGGCGCATCTGCCGGTTTTCCGTTTGGGGCGCTGTTTCGCGGGCCCCTTTCAGATGCTGTTTCATCGCCCTGAATTTCCTTGACAAACTGAGGGGTGGTTGTTACTTTTGACTCAGTTAGCACTCTGTGTCATCGAGTGCTAACCTGCGTTACGGGGGCCGCAATGGGCGATACTCTTACGGAGCGAAGCAGACAGATACTCGAAGCAATAATCGAGGACTATATAAAAACGGCTGAACCGGTTGGGAGCCGCTCCGTGACCAGGAGGCATGGACTCTCGCTGTCGCCGGCGACTGTGCGGAACGTTATGTCCGACCTGGAGGAGCTGGGTTTCCTCGCCTCTCCCCATACTTCCGCGGGCCGCGTTCCCACGGACAAGGCCTTCAGGTTTTACGTGGATTCCCTGCTGCAGATCAGATCAATCGACGATGAGCAGCGTGACGAAATACGCAGGCATTACCGGAGCCAGGGCCGCGATGTAGGTGAGATGCTCAAGGAAACCAGCAGGATACTGTCTTCCATATCCCATTATATCGGCATTGTCGTTGCGCCCCGTTTCACGGCGAACGTATTCCGGCAGATCGAGTTCGTGAAGCTCTGCGGCAGCAGAATTCTGGCCATTCTCGTATCTGAGAGCGGCGTGGTCCAGAACCGCATCATAGAGTCGAACGAGGAGATTCCTTCCGAAGACTTGGTGAGGATGTCCAATTATCTGAACAACCTTCTCAAGGGACTGACCATTTCGGAGGTAAAGGCCCGGATTTTCCAGGAAATGGAAAGCGACAAGGTCAGGTACGACGACCTCATGAGCAAGGCGCTCAAACTTTCGGAGCAGACTCTTGATGAGCCGGACGCCGAGGTTTTCATAGAAGGCCAGGTAAACATTCTGGAACAGCCCGAGTTTGCCGATGTGGACAAGATGAAGGAGATTTTCCGGGCATTCGAGGAAAAGGGCCAGCTCATCACCCTGCTCGATCGCTGCATGGATGCCGAGCGGGTCAACATTTTCATCGGCGCGGAAAACTTCCTGAACAGAATGAACCAGCTGAGCGTCATAACGGCACCCTATGCCAGCGGCAGGAATACCCTGGGAGTGCTGGGCGTAATCGGCCCGACCAGGATGGGCTATGACCGGGTCATCCCGATTGTCGACTACACAGCCCGCATGCTGAGCAAACTTCTGGGCAGCGGGTAATCATACGGAAAGGAGCAGGTGTGGACAGGAAAAAACATGACACCGGGAAACCCGGTGCAGAACATAGCGGACAGGAAGCGGCGGCAGAAGCCGCTGCAGCACCCCAGACAGCGGCAGGAGCGGAAGAGGAGCCGGGTGAACGGATCCGGCAGCTTGAAGAATCCCTTTCCGCCAAGGAGGCCGAGGCAGCGGCAAACTGGGACAAATACCTGAGAGAACGGGCAGACCTGGAAAATTACCGCAGGCGGGTCCAGAAGGAGAAGGAAGACCTCATGAAGTACGGCAACGAGTGCCTGCTTATGGAGATCCTCCCTGTGCTGGACAATATGGAGCGCGCTCTTGATCATGCTTCCGAGGAGAGTTTGTCCGCGGTCATCGAGGGTGTCAACCTGACACGCACTATGCTGCTTTCCGTTCTGAAGAAGTTCGGGGTTGAGCCGATAGAATCCAAAGGGGTGGTGTTCGACACTGCCTTTCATCAGGCCATGTGCCAGATCGAGAGCGAGGAGACCGCCCCCAATACGGTCATAGAGGAATTCCAGAAGGGGTACATGCTGAACGACCGGCTGCTCAGGCCTGCTATGGTTTCCGTTGCCGCGGCTCCTAAAAATAACCGGGAGTGATAAAAATTTTCATCTTCCCCTTGTTTTTCCCGTATGGAATGACTAGTTTTTGGTTGCAGAGACTTTAAAGGAGGAAAACATAAATGAGCAAGGTAATCGGAATTGACCTGGGTACTACCAACTCCTGCGTGGCGATCATGGAGGGGGGGGAGCCGGTTGTAATAGCAAACGCGGAAGGGAGCCGAACCACGCCTTCCATCATCGCCTTCACTGACAGCGGGGAGAGGCTGGTGGGTCAGCAGGCGAAACGCCAGGCAGTCACCAACCCTGAAAGCACCCTGTATGCCATAAAGCGCCTTATCGGCAGGAAGTTCGAGACGGAAGCCGTCAAAAGGGACATAGCGATTTCTCCCTTCAAGATCGTCAAGGCGGATAATAATGACGCCTGGGTGGAAGTTCGCGGCAAGCAGTATTCTCCTCCGGAGATTTCCGCCATGGTGCTGCAGAAAATGAAGAAGACCGCCGAAGATTACCTGGGTGAGACGGTGACGGACGCTGTTATCACGGTTCCGGCCTATTTCGACGATTCCCAGCGCCAGGCAACCAAGGATGCCGGCAAGATCGCCGGGTTGAACGTCCTCAGGATCATCAACGAGCCGACCGCGGCTGCCCTTGCTTACGGCCTGGACAAGAAGAAGGATGAAAAGATCGCGGTGTTCGACCTGGGCGGCGGCACCTTCGATATCTCTATCCTGGAGCTTGGCGAGGGGGTCTTCGAGGTCAAGTCCACCAACGGCGATACATTCCTCGGCGGCGAGGATTTCGACCAGATGGTCATCGACTGGATCGCCGATGAATTCAAGAAAGACCAGGGAATCGACCTCAGGGGCGACAAGATGGCCCTGCAGCGCCTCAAGGAAGCGGCGGAAAAGGCCAAGTGCGAACTGTCCACTTCCATGGAGACCGACATCAACCTACCGTTCATAACCGCCGATGCTTCCGGCCCCAAGCACCTGACACTCAAGCTGACCCGGGCAAAGCTGGAACTGCTCTGTGCCGATCTGATCGGCAAGCTCGAAGCTCCCTGCCGGATGGCGCTGAAGGACGCAGGACTCTCCGCGGGCGAGATCGACGAGGTTGTCCTGGTCGGCGGCATGACCCGCATGCCCTCGGTGCAGAAGAAGGTTCAGGAAATCTTCGGTAAGGCTCCCCACAAGGGCGTAAATCCGGACGAGGTGGTTGCCATCGGTGCGGCGATCCAGGGCGGCGTGCTCCGCGGCGATGTGAAAGACGTGCTGCTCCTGGACGTGACCCCGCTTTCGCTGGGCATAGAAACCCTGGGCGGCGTCATGACCAAGCTGATCGACAAGAACACCACCATTCCGTGCCGCAAGAGCCAGGTTTTTTCCACCGCTGCCGACAACCAGCCGGCGGTGACCATACATGTGCTCCAGGGCGAGCGCGAGATGGCGGGCGACAACAAGACCCTGGGCAATTTCGAGCTGACCGGGATTCCGCCGGCACCGCGCGGCGTGCCCCAGGTCGAGGTCACCTTCGACATCGACGCCAACGGTATTGTCCATGTTTCCGCCAAGGACCTGGGCACAGGCAAGGAGCAGTCGATCCGCATCACCGCATCTTCGGGCCTTTCAAAGGAAGAAATCGACAAAATGGTGCGCGACGCCGAGTCCCACGCCTCCGAAGACAAGCAGAAGAGGGATCTCATAGAGGCAAGGAATCACGCTGACAGCCTGGTCTATTCGACCGAAAAGTCGCTCAAGGAGTTTGGCGACAAGATTGACGAGGGTGAAAAGAAGAAGATCGAAGACGGTATCGCAGCCGTGAAAAAGGTCATGGAAGGGAGCGACGCGGAGGCTATCAAGAAGGCCAGCGAAGAGCTTACCCAGGCTTCCCACAAGCTGGCCGAGGCGGTATACGCCAAGGCCCAGCCCGGGGCCGACCAGCCCGGTGACGCACCCCAGGAGGGCGCCGCAGGTGGTGAAAAGGTGGTCGAGGCAGAATTCGAAGAAGTAAAAGACGACAAAAAATAACTATAAAGGCTCTGGGCAAAAGGCTGAAGGCAAAGGGGAGAATAATACCGCTCCCCTTTTGCCTTTTGCCGTTTGCCCTTTTGCCCATGGGGATGAAGAGTGGCAAACGGGGATAAACGTGATTATTACGAGGTACTGGAAGTTCACCGGAATGCCTCCGAGACAGAGATAAAAAAAGCTTACCGGAAACTGGCCATAAAGTACCACCCTGACAAGAACCCGGGGAACAAGGAAGCCGAAGAGATGTTCAAGGAGGTTTCCGAAGCTTACGAAATCCTGTCCGATTCACAGAAGAGGGCCCAGTACGACCAGTTCGGCCATGCCGGTCTGGGCGCTGGCGGCGGTTTCAATGCCTCGGGTTTCGGCTTTGGCGCGGGGACACCGTTCGGCGACATTTTCGGCGACATTTTCGGCGATATTTTCGGTGGTGGCCGTCAGCGGGGACGCGGCCAGAGGGGCGATGACCTTCTTTACAACCTGGAGATCTCCTTTGAAGAAGCGGCCTTCGGGGTCGAATCCAAGATTGAAGTCCCTTACAACAAGCGTTGCGGCGCATGCAACGGCAGCGGCGCCAAGGCGGGCACAGAACCGAAAGTGTGCCCCACCTGCCGGGGCGCCGGCCAGGTGCGCTTCCAGCAAGGCTACTTCAGCGTGAGCAGGACCTGCAATCACTGCGGAGGGGAAGGGCGGATAATCGAAAAGCCTTGCGCGGTCTGCCGCGGCACTGGCAGCGTCAAGGATACCAAGACCATGTCGGTCAAGATACCGAGAGGAGTGGAGACCGGAAACCGGCTCAAGCTCTCGGGCGAGGGCGGGCAGGGAACCAGGGGAGGCGTGAACGGCGACCTGTATGTATCCATCAACGTAAAGCCCCACCCGATATTCACCCGGGACAACAATGACGTGATCTGCGAGGTTCCCATCAGTTTCATACAGGCATCCCTGGGAACCGAGATCCAGGTTCCAACCCTTGAAGGCAAGGTCGGGCTGAAGGTCCCGGAAGGCTGCCAGTCGGGAAAGGTCTTCCGGCTCCGGGAGAAGGGCATACCGGTCCTGCAGGGATATGGCCGGGGTGATCAGCTGGTAATCATAAAGGTGGAAACGCCGGTCAACCTGAACAAGAAGCAGCGGGAGCTACTGGAGGAGTTCGCCAGGATCGGCGGGGAGGAAATTCATCCGCTGAAGAAGAATTTCCTGGACAAGGTGGTGGATCTGTTCAGCTAGTAGGGGCGGGTTTTTAACCCGCCCTTTCCGGGTTTCAGACCCGCCCTTCTGGGTGTAATAAAACAAGGGCGGGTTAAAAACCCGCCCCTACCGTCATACTGCAAGCTTCGGTGGCGATTATCCCATCACCGCCTTGCGGAATTCATCGATGCCCATCTGCTCGACGAGACGGCAGATTCGCTCTTTTTTACCGCATCCCTTGTAGTAATTGACTATCTTTTCAATAATTGCCAGAACTTCATCATCGGTGGCTATATCTTCCGCAAATACATCGGCGATTCGCGGCCTCATGCCGGAATTGCCTCCCACCAGTATTTTCCAGCCCTTCGGGGTTCCCATGACGCCGATATCCTTGACCCATACCTCGGAGCAGGAGAGCATGCAGCCGGAAACCCCCATCTTCATCTTGTTGGGGAGTTGCATGGCGTGATAGATGGCGTCCACTTTCAGGCCGAGCCCCACCGAGTCCATCACTCCGCGCTTGCAGAAGGTGGTGCCGGGGCAGATTTTGACGCTGCGCACGCAGAGGCCGATCGCTGCGCCCGGAGTCTGCTGGAGGTCAGCCCAGATGCTGTCCAGGTCCTCTTCCTTTATTCCTACCAGGGCAATGCGTTGCGCCGAGGTTACCTTCAATGCCTGGGCCTTGTATTTGTCAGCTGCGTCGCAGATTTTCCGCAGGGTCGCCGTGTCGGTTATCCCTCCGGGGATGTGGGGCGCTATGGCATAGGTTTCCTTGTCTCGCTGCAGTATGGCGCCTTTTTCCAGGATATCCTTCTTCATCAGTTCCTCCCTGTGATTCTTTTTTAGTGAGGTTAAATTTGTAGCACAATTTTGCCGCGAAAGGAAGGGGTGACGGTGGCGAAGGTAGGGGCGATCCTTGCTCTTGCGCGCCGAAGCGCTTCAGCGCACAGGTGTGTGATAGCCCTATGGAAGGGCAAACACGAGGTTTGCCCCTACGGCTGTTCCGCCCGTTCCATGTCTTCCTTGATATATCGGGAGCAGAGAAAACAGAAACCCGCAGCTGCCGCGATGGCGATCGGTGTGGTCAGAAGTGCCGAACGGAGTCCCCAGAGGTCGGAGAACCAGCCCAGGATAGTTGGGGAGACGGCGTCCCCCAGGGCATGGATGAAGAAGATATTTACTGCGAATGCCATGGCGCGGCATTCCTGTGGACTGACATTGACGATCACCGTGTTCAGGGGGCCAGTATTGAAAAAAAGGAAGAATTCCGCGAAAAAAGCCGCGGTCAGGCACAGGGTGAGAGAGTCGGTCGCGATGGCCAGCACGGCGATGGGTATCCCGGCGAGAAATCCCCAGCCCGAAACCAGGAGATATCCTTTGGGTGTCTTGCGCTGGAAGCGGTCACCGAGCCACCCTCCAGAGAGGGTCCCGGCGATCCCCGCCAGGACGGTGACGGCGCCGAACAGGGTGTTGCCTCGCGCCACATCAAGATGATGGACACGGTAGAGGAAGGTGGGCATCCACTGGGCGAGCCCTCCCATGGCAAAGGTCATGGCAGCCATGGCCAGGGTGTTCATGATGAAGGAGCGGTTTTTCAGGAATGTCCGGTAACCCGCCAGGGGCGTTTTCCTGGTCTTTTGCTCATTGGTCGGGGTATTCCCCCGCATCGGGTCCCTGATAAACCAGACCGCGGCGGCCAGCAGGATTCCGGGCGCCCCCACCATGAGGAAGGCGCTCTGCCAGCCGAAATGATAACCCAGCAAACCTCCCAGGAGATAGCCGATCGCGCTTCCAACGGGAATGGCGAGATAAAAGTAGGACAGGATTCTTCCACGGCGTTCTTTCGGGAAAATGTCCGAGATCAGTCCCGGCGAAACGGTACCGAAGCTGGCCTCGCCGATCCCTACCACGGTACGGGCTGCAAGGAGCGAACGGTATCCGGGAGCAATGCCCGACAGGGTCGTTGCCAGGCTCCAGACAAAAACCCCGCAGGAGGCGAGTCGGACCCGGCTTCCCCGGTCCCCCAGCCACCCGAGCAGGGGGGCCGAGCACATGTAGCAGATCATGAAGGCGGAGCCGAGGAAACCGAGGGCGGTGTCCGAAAGTTGGAAGTCGGCTTTGATGAGCGGGAAAACGGCATAGAGGACCTGACGGTCGATATAGTTCAGGAGGTTGACGGCCAGGAGCAGGGCCAGGGCGTAACGGGCATATGCGGATGAGGGTGAATCGTTTGTCATGGCGTTTCCAAGTATATCGTTGTCTAATCTCTCCCTTACGTAAAGGGGGGAGTCGCTCCACGGCCAAAATTATATTATTGCAGTGAGCGCCAGAAGACTATCATGCCCCAACAGAGAAACATCAGCGCCATAGACCCATACATGAGCTGAACAGTGCCCCGGTAGGAATCATGGGACAATTCCCGCAGCGGGTCGCCTATGGGCGGTTTTTCCACCGGCTTGCCGAAATAGCTGTTGGTGCCGCCCAGTCGAACTCCCAGTGCTCCTGCTGCTGCCGCTTCCGGAAACCCGCTGTTGGGGGAGGAATGGTTGCGGCTGTCCCGACACAGGACCCGGAACGCGGACCGCCCCGACAGGCCGAAGAGCGGTGCAACCGCTACCATCAGCAGCCCGGTCAGGCGGGCGGGAACCCAGTTGGCCAGGTCGTCGAAGCGGGCCGGGGCCCAACCAAAGCGAAGATAGCGCTCGTTCTTGTATCCCACCATGGAGTCCAGGGTGTTGATGGCTTTATAGGCCAGACCCAGGACCGGTCCGCCGATCATCAGGTAAAAGAGCGGTGCAATCACCCCGTCCGAAGTATTCTCCGCTACTGTCTCCACCAATGCCCGCCAGATCGCAGCTTCATCGAGGTTTCCGGTGTCCCTTCCCACGATTCGGGAGAGAAAATGCCGTGCACCTTCCAGGTCGCCGGCTGCCAGGCGCTCGGCCACCAGCTTCGATTCCATGTGCAGGGAGCGGGCCGCCAGGCAGGTGTAGGAGAGCCATGCCGCCACCGCAAAACCGGCGAAGGGATGCAGGGCATATGCCCCCTTTACCAGGGAAAGGGAAATTACGGCAGTCGATCCGACCACAGCAAGGAGCAGCAAAGCACCGCCAAGACGTTCATTCCTAACCAGCCGTCGTAAGACCTTTTCCAGTGACGAAATCATTTTGCCGATCCCGACCACCGGATGGGGCAACCGGCGCGGGTCGCCCAGGAGAAGGTCGAGGAGGACGGCGGTCAGTAATATGTAGGGGGTGATTGGCTCCAAAAAGTGTCCGATTCAGTCCTTAAATATCCCAAAAAATAATCTATGTTATTCCACGGAAGTATCGTCACGTTGCCGTTTGCCAACTCCGTATCACCGCCATAGACCAGTCAGACCGGCATCGCAATTGTTCAATCTGCACAAATTGTCAATTGAATTTAAAAAATGTGCAAACCGCTCAGCCCAGTCCCACAAAATCAATGTATTCCGCATATTTGCAGCAACTTCTCCATGTCCAGGTGCCGTTCCAGGTGCTCCGCCAGAAGATCGAACGGGTCTTCGCTCCGGCAGTCGGCGGAGACCGTCGGCAAGCCCTTTGCCATTCTTATCCGGTTGAGGTAGGCCGACCGGAAGCCGTCATTGTCGAACAATCCATGGAGATAGGTACCCAGGATTCTGCCGTCGGCGGAAACCGCGCCGTCGGGAACGGCCGTTTCCTGTCCCGAGCGGCTTACCAGTTGCGCAAAGGGAAGCGACTCCGTTCCGAGGGTCGTCTGTCCCATGTGGATTTCGTACCCTTCGACGATCCCGCTGCATCCCGGCGCTGCCAGAGATGCGGCCGGCAGGAGCCGGGCCTTTGCCTGGTGTGTCTCCTTTGCGGAGAGCAGCACGGTCTCCACGTCCAGCAGCCCCAGGCCAGCGGTTTCACGCCGGGCGGATTCGACGCCGTGGGGGTCGAGGATACTTGCGCCGAGCATCTGGTAGCCGCCGCAGATGCCGACGATCGGGCCGCGGAACTGTCGTATCCGTTCCGACATGCCGCGCCGGTCCAGAAACCGGAGATCGGCCATGGTGGATTTGCTGCCGGGCAGGATCAGCAGATCCAGGTCATCCATTTCTTCGGCAAGTTCCAGATACCTGAGTTCCACATCCGTTTCCGCCTCCAGAGGGTCGAAATCGGTATAGTTTGAGATACGCGGGAATCGTATAACCCCAATTCTGAGCTTGTATCCCTCATGCCCCGTGCCTTGTGCCTTGTGCCTGAATTTATTGCCCCTTGCCTTTTTTTCCAACGCGACGCTGTCCTCTTCGGGGATGCGGAAATGGGTAAAGAATGGCACCACCCCCAGGACCGGAACGCCGGTCCGTTGCTCCACGAAGTCGATACCCGGTTTCAGCAGGGAGGGATCGCCCCGGAACTTGTTTATGATCACCCCCCTGATCAGCTCCTTTTCCTTCGGTTCCAGGAGTTCCAGCGATCCGACGATCTGGGCGAACACTCCGCCGCGGTCAATGTCCGCCACCAGGATGCAGGGACAGCCAGCCATCTCAGCAATGCGCAGGTTGGCGATGTCATGGGACTTGAGGTTGATTTCCGCAATGCTTCCGGCTCCTTCGATGACGACGAAAGCAAAGTCCCTTCTCAGGCGCTTGTAGCTTTCCACGATCTTTTCAAATGCTTGCGGTTTGTAGGAATTGTATTCCTTCACCGACATATTGCCCACGGCAGTGCCCTGGACGATAACCTGGCTGCCGGTGTCCGAATTGGGCTTGAGCAGCACCGGGTTCATGTCCGTATGGGGGAAAATTCCGCATGCCTGGGCCTGCACCGCCTGGGCCCGGCCGATTTCTCCCCCTTCCGGCGTGGCGAATGAATTGAGGGCCATGTTCTGGGACTTGAAGGGCGCCACTGATATGCCCCGGTTGCGGAGGATACGGCAGAATCCCGCCGCAATGACCGACTTGCCCACGTCCGAACCGGTGCCGACGAACATGAGGGCGCGGGCCTGCGCGCCCGGGCACAGGGCAAAGGTGTCATCGGTTTTCCCTTGTGCCTTGCGCCTCGTGCTTTGTGCCTGCAGTTCATATCCCCTCGGCGTGACCATGCGCCCTTTGCCGTCAATGAACGTGGCGGAGTTGCCCACGATGACCAGGGAAAACATGTCGGCCTTATCCAAAGGCATCTCGGCCAGGCTGGCAATGATCCGTTCTTCGCCCTTGCGGCAGGCGTTGCGGACTATACCGACCGGTGTCCGGCCCGGGCGTGACTGGAGGATGATGTCCCTGGCACGCTCGAGGTGCCCGCTTCTTCCCTTGCTGCGGGGATTGTAGAGAGCGATGACGAAGTCAGCCGCAGCCGATGCAGCCAGTCTTTTTTCGATGATCTCCCAGGGGGTGAGCAGATCGGAGAGAGAAATCACCGCGAAATCGTGCATCAGCGGTGCGCCCAGCACCGCAGCGGCTGCCTGTACCGCTGAAACGCCGGGGACGACTACAACATCCGGAGCGTCCAGCGACGATTCAGAAATCCCCCCCGACCCCCCGTTTGCAAAGGGGGTAGGGCTTTCCGTATCCATCAGTTCCATGACCAGTCCGGCCATGCCGTAGACCCCGGCATCACCGCTGGAAACGAGAGCAACGGTCCTCCCTTCGCAGGCAAGGCGGATGGCTTCCCTGCAACGCTCAACTTCCCTGGTCATGCCGGAGGAGATGATCGCTTTCCCGGCCAGCAGAGGCTCAATCAGTTTCAGATACGTGGAGTATCCCACCACGGCATCTGCGCTCCTGATCGCTTCACGCGCCTCGCAGGTCATGTGTTTAAGATCGCCCGGCCCGATGCCGACAATGTAAAGTTTTGACATCTTTGATTCAATCCTTGCTGTCACTGTATTTCTGCTATTGCCAGGGTTACATTCCCGCTCTTGACCTTTTTCAACAGCAGTCTTCCGCCGCCGGATGCCAGTAGTGCGGCAGGTTCCGCTACTCCGGTGGCGCCGATGGCTTCCATGGCGTGGCGGGAAGGGGGTGAGGGAGACGGGACGGTGTTCAGCTCGTTGCTTTCAAAGCAAACAACCGGCAGGGAGTATTTCTGCGCGAATTCCACAAGCCCCGGTTCGTCGCGCTTTACTGCTGCGGTTGCGACACAGTTGACGCTCCTGATGGAGAGGAACTGCCGCTTCAGGTTGCACAGCACGACTTCCTCGATCTCTTCCACGCTGGTACCGCTGTTGCATCCCATGCCCAGCACCAGGTTTTGCGGGCGGAGAACCAGCAGTGCCGGATGCTGGAGCTGGGGGGGCAGGCTGCGGTCGGTGACGAACAGGAAGCCGCTTGCCCCGCTGCGCAATGCCGTGGTGAAGTCGGGATGGAAGGTCAGGTTTCCGCGGCCGCAGAAATGCTGTTCCACCTGCCCGGTGGGGTCGACTACCGCGATCCGGCCCTTTTCAAGGAGGAGGGCATTCAATGTCTTGACCCGGGAGAGGTCGTCTATTGCCCATCCCTGCTCCTTTGCCAGCATGTCGAAGGAAGGGAGACCATTGGCATCGGTGGCGGTGGTGATCACCGGCATCGCTCCGGTTATTGCGGCACACCTGCCGGCCAGATCGTTGGCGCCGCCGAGGTGTCCGGAGAGAAGAGAGACGGCGAACTTTGCGGAATCATCCATTACCACAACGGCCGGGTCTCTGTCCTTGCCTTCCAGGAGGGGCGCGATCAACCGCACGACGATGCCGGTGGCCATGATGAAGACCAGACCGTCAGCTTTGCGCCACAACTGAACCACGAGTTCTCTCAGGCAACCCGGAAAAGGGGTGAACGGTCCCATGCATGCGTCGGCCCATTTGGGGGGAAGGTGCAGCACGGCATCGGGCAGGGCGTCCCTCAGCTGGCAACCGAGACGGGCGCCGTTGCCCGTTATGGCAATTATGGCAATGTTCATGGTGCGCTTTGCGCAACCGGCAAAGGGCAGAAGGCAAAGGGCAAAAGGGATTTGATTCCTTCGACCTTCAGCCTTCGGCCTTCAGCCTGTTGTTTTATCCTTTTATCCCTTTCCTGCATCCATGGCTGAATTCCTTGTCGTACAGGAGCGATTTCGCTTTCAGACCGGACGTTCGCGCATTGAGAACATCTCCCACCAGTATGACTGCCTGCCGGTCTATGCCGGCTTCCGTTATGAGAAAGGCGATATCCGAAAGCGTTCCCCGGATGATCAACTCGTCGGGCCAGGATGCGCGCGATACCACAGCGGCCGGAGTCTGCAAGGTGTAGGCTCCCTGCAGCAGGACCTCGACAACCTTGCCGATCATGGAGACCGACAGGTAGATGGCCAGGGTGGCGCCGGTTTTGGCGATTTGCTGCAATGATTCCCTTTCAGGCACCGGTGTCCTCCCCTCCAGGCGGGTGAAAACCAGGGTCTGGGACACTTCAGGCAGGGTGAGTTCCTGTTTCAGCGAGGCGGCAGCGGCAAAGGCGCTTGTCACTCCCGGCACGACGGCGTAGTCTATCCCCAGCCGGTCAAGCTCGGCCATCTGTTCCTGGATCGCACCGTAGAGGGATGGATCGCCGGTATGCAGCCGGACCACGCTCTTGTCGGCGATCACGGCTTCCGCAATCATTTCGGTCGTCTCTTCCAGGGTCATGGATGAAGAGTCATGGACCTCTGAGTCGGGCGCGAATCTGCGAACCAGTTCCCGGTCCACCAGGCTGCCGGCATATATCACCAAATCCGACTCGCCCAGTATCCGGGCGCCCTTGACTGTAATCAGTTCCGGGTCGCCGGGACCCGCGCCGATGAAATGGACAATTGACACAAAACCTCCGGAAGCTATTTCTTCACGATCAAAAGCGACAGGTAGTCCAATTTTTTCCCCACCAGCGAGGCCAGGTCGAAAACCACCTTTTCATCCGCCGTTCCGGCCCGGGTGACGAACGCTCCATTCCGGTCCAGCCCCAGGTCTTCCAGCAGGGCGTATACCCGGTCAAAAACCCGGTTTACCTTCATGAGGACCACGGTATCGAAATCCAGCAGGGTGCGGCGGAGCTTGTCGTCCTCGAAGGTGGCGGGGAGGATGGCCACCCGCTCAGAGGCTGCCGCGAGTGGAATGCCTGCAGCAACGGCCGCATTTGTTACGCTGGATACCCCCGGAACGACTTCGACCGGTATGTCGGGATACCGGTCACGCAGAATCCGGTAGAGGTACAGGAAGGTGGAGTAGAGGAACGGGTCGCCGATGGTTATGAAGGCCACATCCCTGCCTTTCCGGACCTGGGAGGCCACCTTTTCGGCTGCCTCTTCCCAGAAGGCGTCAAGCCCCTCCTGGTCCTTGCGCATAGGGAAAACCAGGACGATGACCTCCTGCCTGGACCGGTCCAGCAGCGATTCCACGATGGTGAGGGCGTAGCTGGAATCGCCCTCGCCGGCTGCCGGCGCGCACACGACCGGCGCCTGGCGCAGGATCCGCTCGGCTTTGCGGGTCAGGAGCTCCGGGTCGCCCGGCCCCACTCCGACGGCAAAGATGCGGGCCACTATTCTTCACCCCGCCTGGCTGAGATGATGTAGACCGGGTTGTGGGCTTCGAACATCTTGTATTCGGTCAGTCCGATGGTCTTGGACACGTTGACGCAGGTCACCTCCACGGTGTAGCCGTGATCTTCCAGGAATTCCACCGCCTTGGTCAGGGTGTCCAGAGTCACGGCATTGAGCACGATCATACCGTCCGGCTTCAGCCGACGGTCGACTGCATCGATGATGTCTTCCAGCATGCCGCCCGAACCGCCGATGAAGACCCGGTCCGGGTTGGGCAGGTCGTCCAGGCCCTCGGGGGCCAGCGCTTCCACCAGCATGACGTTCTTGGAGGCGAATTTTTTCAGGTTTTCCCGTATGAAGACCAGGTACTGGGGATTCTTCTCCAGCGCGTAAACCTTGCCGTTCGGCATCAGATTGCCCGCCTCGATGGAGACCGAGCCGCTGCCGGCGCCCACGTCCCACAGCACCAGGTCGTTCTGCAGCTGGAGCTTGGCCAGGGTTACCGCGCGGATTTCCTGCTTGGTGATCAGCTTCTTCGCAGTGGAATATTCGTCATCCGCGATGCCTATGATGGGATAATTTTCCAGGTTGGGTTCCCAGGATTTGATGAGGATCAGGATGTTGAGGGCCGAAGACTCCATTGCCGAAAGTCCCCTGACATCGGTTCGCGTGATTTTTTCCGAGGGGAGCCCCAGGTCTTCGCAGAGGTGTACTTCGTAGCCTTCAGCTCCCCGTGCGATCAGCTCCCGTGCTATTGCGGCCGGATTGTTGGCTGCATCGGTCAGCACGGCTGCCTTGTCGGAGGCGATAATCCGGTCGATCGCGCTTTTCAGGCCGCGGCCGTGTACGGACAGGAAGATGGCATCGTCCCAGGGTTCCTTGATCCTGGCAAAGGCATACTGGACGCTGGTGACATTGGGAAATATTTCGATCCGCTCCTTGGGGAGATTGCGCAGCATGAACCTTGCAACGCCGAAAAAATTGGGGTCGCCGGAGCTGAGCACTACCACCCTTTGGTCGGTGTCCTTGAGGAAATCGAGCATTATGGAGAGATCGCCGTAGGTCTGTTTTTTCCCCTTGAAATCCGGGAAGATGTCCAGGAGCCGCTGGTGGCCGATGAGAAGATCTGCCGAATTGATCACTTCCAGCGCCTTGGCGCCGAATCCTTCCCATCCTGCGATGCCTGCGCCCACCAGAAAGATTTTTTGCTGCGACATGATTGCCCTCCCATGAAAATGAAAACGGATGTATGAATGCTCGAACGCCCTGCGGCAAGCCTGCCCAGGGAAATTTTAGCCGAAATATAGCACTTCTCCACCATACCCCGCCAGAAAAACCTTTACTTTCGGGCCGTGGACAAGACCTGCGGCGAAATCCGACGCTTTGCTGCATACGAGCTTTACCAGCCGATGATCATTTCCGGATGCTTCAAGTAGCTCCCGGGCACTGTTGGCCCGGACAGCCGACTGCACGAAACGCGAGGTTCGGGGTGAAGCTTTCAGCCACTCCGCCAGTGTGGGCAGGTCGAGACCGGATGATGAGACATGGGTCTGTTCGTGTCCGCAGGCGATCTTCAGGAGCTTGGCGAATTGCGCCACCAGGATGACGTGCTTTACCCCTTTGCGGCAGCAGGCCCGCAGGGCGTGCCCCACATGATCGCCCATCATGATGTACGCTTCTTCGGGAAGAGGGAGGCCTTCGGCCGGCTCATGGCGCAAGGCACGGGCCGCAAGGCTTGAAGCCTCGTAATTGTCCCTGCCGGCCTTGTCCTGCCCAGGATTTTGCTCCTTTGCAAAAAAGCGTTGTGCTGCAATCTCGCTGGTCCGGCCGGTTGACAGCACAACGGTTTCACAGCCGCAGGCAAGCGCAACGTCGATTGCAGTGTCGATGGTGTCGGTCCATGCCGCAGCGGAAACAGGCTTCACAATTCCGCTCGTTCCCAGGATGGAGAGACCGCCGATAACGCCCAGCCGCGCGTTCAGGGTCTTTTCAGCAAGTTCCGCGCCATTAGGTATGCTGATTTCGACATGGAGAACGGAAGGCGGGGCCAAGTTGCTGCCCGGCACCCGACAATTTGCATAAGCCTCCAGTATTGCAGCGGTTATCATCTTACGGGGGATGGGATTGATGGCCCATTCCCCCACGGGTATTGCAAGGCCGGGCTTGGTGACCCGGCCGATACCGACGCCCCCTTCGATAATGACTTGGACATCGTTCTCCCCTTTATGAAAGGGGGGTGCGGGGGGGGGTAACATTACCGTCACATGGATTTCCGCTCCATTGGTCACGTCCGGGTCATCCCCTGCGTCCTTCACCACGAAGCAGGAAGAGGAATCTCGGGTGAATGCCTGTCCATGGAGACGAAACCGTGCGCATTCGCCCCGGGGAAGGACTATTTCCACCTCGTCCACGATCCGCTGCTCCCTGATCATGAGGGCAGCCCCCTTTGCTGCAGCTGCAGCGCATGCGCCGGTGGTGTATCCGAACTTAAGGTTTTTTTTCCCCATTTCCCATATCCGCCATTAGTAAAAGGGCATTGACGACTGCCGCTGCGACATTGGATCCACCCTTCCGTCCCCGGTTGGTGATGAAGGGGATTCCGGAAAGCCTTGCTTCCCGGATGAGCTGTTCCTTGCTCGCTTCGGCGCCGACGAAACCCACCGGCAGACCGATCACAAGGTCGGGCTGCAACCCCTCTTCCCGCACCAGTCGCAGCAGTTCGAACAGGGCGGTGGGGGCATTGCCGATGACGAAGATGCCGTTTCCCCGATCAGCTGCCCCCTTTCTCATTGCCGGAATGGACCGGGTAATGCCGGCTCTGAGCGCTTTTGCCGCAACGTCCGGGTCCGAGACAAAGCAGGAGGCCTCGATGGAAAACCGTTTCAGCAGCTTCTTATTGATCCCGGCCAGAGCCATGGTGGTGTCGGTGACGATTCCCCGGCCACTGGCCAGGGCGTCTGTTCCCCGGGCCACCGCATCCGGCGAGATAACCATCGTTCGCGCATAGTCGAAATCGGCAGTAGTGTGGATTGCCCGGCGGACGACCGGCCACTCCATGGTCGACCAGGGATGTTTCCCCACCTCCGCGTCGATGATGCGGAACGATTCAGCCTCGATGTCTTCCGGCCGCAGATTGACCGACATCAGTTCCATCCCTTTTCGCTGAAGCTTTCCTCGATCCGGTCGATTACGAGTTTGGCGAGCCGCTTGTGCACTCCCAGGTGCCTGCCCATGGCCATTTCGACTCCGGGGTGGCGCTGCCTGGCCTGTTCCATTTCCCTGGGCAGGTCTTCCCGGACATGGGCGCCCATGTAGAGGAAATAAGGCACCAGCAGGATCCGCTGCGCACCCTGGGCGACACAGGCATCAATCCCTTCCTGGATGTTGGGGGAGTGATTTTCCCGGAAGGAAACCTCGACAATCTCGTAATCAGCGAAATTCTTCACCATTTTCGCGATCTCATTTACGGCGTCGTTCGCTTCGGCAATACGGCTGCCGTGCGCCATGAGCAGGATTGCGGTTTTCATGTTTTCTCCATTAAGATAAAAGTGATTTTCCACTAAGCCCATTTCCTCTTTCAGTTTCGTGAATAAAAAAGCGCACTCTCCATGCTGTTAATACCAATTTACTAATAATATCTCAAACGCGAAAACCGAACAAGGCATATGGTTGCCGTCTTGAATATTAAATACGAATTATTTGTTGACACTAATAATACGATGTGCTAGGTTTGGCTCAAAAAGGTCAAGAGGTGAAACAATGAGACTTTTTGAGGGATGGGCGCCTCCAGGTCGTTCGTGGGGGCCATGGCTTGAAATAGCAAACCTTTTTGGGGGGCCCGTTTCATACAAAGTGAATTTTGACACCATTTCCAATACTCCGTCGACCTTTGATGCGGAAATAAGGTATTGGGATGGTTCTTCCCAAAAAAGTGACATTGTTACCGGTCCCGGAAGCCATACCTTTACGGCAGGGATATGTGTTTGCGTGCAACGCATACGGTTTCGAAGTCATTCTCTCGGGCAAATGATAAAGGTTATAGTGACGCCATGAAAAACCATATTGAAATAATATTCATCATAGGAATCATGTTATATGCCGGGTTTTTCACGGGATGTCGCAACACCGCTCCTTGGATGAAATTTATTTTCCAAAATGAAATCGTTGTTTTGAAAAAATCTGACGCTACTTACGTTGGAATGACAAAAGATGCAAAAGGAAATCCTTTAGTTGTATTGATATTGACTAAGGAGGCTGAAAAGCGATTATCAACAGTGACCATAAAACATGTTAATACAAACGTCGATTTATATTTCAAAAACAAAATACTCTATAAAAGTATCCCTGTTTCAGAAGGTATGAATCTGGCGGAAATCCATATGGCTGTTGACTCTCAGGACAAAGCGGAAGAAATCGTGAAATCCTGGCAAGAAAAAGGCACATGATCAGGTTTTCAACCTTTCAAGTATCTCCCGTCGCGCCTCGCCTATGGTCAGGGGGAGGCGTTCGAAGGGTATATTGTCCTCATGTTTCAGCCGGTATATCAGTTCGGCGATATGTGGGAGCCGGAGTCTTACGTCGGCCATTTCCTTCGGCGCGGAGAAAACCTCTTCTGGGGGCCCTCCCCGGGCGAGTGCCCCTTTGCTCAGGATATGGAGACGGTGCAGGAACAGCGGCACCAGGTCGACGCTGTGGGTCGCCATGACGATGGTCACCCCGTTTTCCCTGTTCAGGCGGGTCAGCAATTCCATCATCCGGTACTCGCCCATG
Organism: Geobacteraceae bacterium; assembly: GCA_034933285.1. Lineage (GTDB taxonomy): Bacteria > Desulfobacterota > Desulfuromonadia > Geobacterales > Geobacteraceae > RPRC01. The sequence goes on from JAYFNT010000004.1 coordinate 123,879, forward strand.
GGGTCCAGGCCTGCGGTCGGCTCGTCAAGGAGCAGTATCTCGTGACCCATGGCCAGGAGGCCGGCAATGCAGATCCGCTTTTTCTGACCGAAGCTCAAGTTGTGGATGGACTTCCCGGCACATCCTGCCATGTCAACGCTGGAAAGGGCATTCCGGATCCTTTCGGCCACCTCCTTCTCGCCGAAGCCCATGTTGCGGGGGCCGAAGGCCACGTCTTCCGAGACCGTGTGTGCGAAAAGCTGGTCATCGGGGTTCTGGAAGACAAGGCCTACCTTGCGGTAGATATCCCTCGGAGAGAGGTCGCGGATGTCCTCTCCGTCCAGGAGGACTCGTCCCTCGTAATCCTTGATAATTCCGTCCATCGCCTTGAGCAGGGTCGTCTTCCCGGAACCGTTGGAACCGAGAATGCCGGTGAATTCCCCCCGTTCCACTTCGAGGTGGATGCCTGACAGTGCCACCGTACCGTCGGAATATCTGAATGTATCTATGGCTACTGAAAGTCGCGGAGTGTTCACAAGTTCCTTCAATTATGATGAAATGTCGGGATGTCTGGCGACATGACCCGGTTCAGAATGTCCAGAGCATTCCCATGCACATGAGGAACGAGAAGCCCGCTGCGACCTCAACGGTCCGGAACGGCTTGTGTTTCAGCATCGGCATGGCGCCGTCGTATCCCCTCTGTACCATGGCAGTGGTAATGTTCTGGCTGTTGTCGAAGGCCTTGATGACGAGCGATCCCGTGAGCGTGCCGAAAGAACGGAGCCCCCGCCGGAACCCGGAATAGCCGAGCCGGTTCTTCTGGGCACTGTAGATAACCCTTGCGTCGTCAAAGAGGAGAAAAAGGTAACGCCAGGCAAAGAGGGTGATGTCGATGAATCCTTTTGGAACCCGCAGCCAGGCCAAGGCGGCCATGAGCTCGGTAAAGGGGGTGAAAAAGGCGAGGGTGGCCATCACAGCTACCGCACCTGTTATCCGAGCGGCGATCTCCAGGCCCTCCAATAGCCCCTCCCTATACCCCGTGATCTCCAGGCCCGGGAGATGAAGCGTGAAGAGGGGATCGTGGCCGATGAAGAAAAGTTTGACCAGGATTATCATGATGATAATGAAACCCGGCTCGGCGAAACGGATCAGAAGAGACTTCGCGGATATTCCCCGCAGCCTGCAGATGACCAAGCAGAGTCCGGCCGTCGCAAGGGGGAACAGGCTGCCTCCTGCGCTGAGCACCATGATCAGCAGGGCGAGCGCGCAAAGGAGCTTGATGCGCGCATCGATGCGGGAGAGTAAACAGGCTCCGTTTTGATGTAATAGCTGGTGCATGCTCAGTTCCTAGGTGACGGGGCTAACCCCTTTTTACCTTCCCTTCCAGCAGTACCCGCCAGTAATATCCGGCTGCGAAGCCACCGGCGGCGCCCGCCAGGAGGAAGGCGAACAGCAGCAGGTCACCCTGGTCGGTGTTGATCAGGGAATCCCGTGATTCCCGGCCGTGCTCCCTGGAGATCTTTTCAACCACCGCTTCGTCCACGCCCGGCCATTTGTCGGCGCCGTGCGCATCTTTACGCAAGGCACAGGGCACAAGGCACAGGATCGCAAGCGAAAAAATAAAATAATATGCGTGCAATTTCAAGGGTTTTATCGCGCTTTGAGACTTGCGCCTTGAGCCTGCCTCTTTATCCATTTCCTTTTACCTCGCAAGCTTTTATCACTTGCATTCTAACCAGTATATCAGGTCTTTTCCGTTTCAGCAGCACTACCATCCCGGCAGTCATGGCGCCTTCCAGTATGCCGAGGGGGAGCTGGGTCGGGACGAAGGCAAGAAGGATTTTTTCCAGGAGGGGGAGGAACGGCTCTGTTCCGTGAATGCCCGAAGCCAGCTCGACGGCTGTGGCCAGATAAGTGGCCCAGTCTGCCAGGACCCCGGCAAAGAAAGCAGCGACCGCAAGCGAAGCCCCAATTGTTCGAAGACCCTTGAAGGTCAGATACCCTGCCAGTGAGCCTATGATTCCCATTGAAACGATATTGGCTCCCAGGGTGGAAAGTCCGCCATGCGAGAGGAACAGCGCCTGGAGAAGCAGGGAAACCGAAGCAATTACTGTGCTTGCCAGCGGCCCGAGCAGTATGGCTGCCATTCCGGTTCCGCAGGGGTGGGAGCATGTTCCTGCCAAGGGCACCGGTACCGGCATGCAGGAGATTATGAAGACAACCGCCGCCATGAGGCCCAGTAGGGGTTTGTACGAGAGATCCCGCCGGGACAGGGAGTTGATCTGCCTGAGCCCCATGGCTACCACGGGGAGGGCGCCCGCATACCACGCAGCGGCCCACGGCAAGGGGAGGATCCCCTCCGAGATGTGCATGGCATGGGCCGGGGCGGCGAGCAGCAACAGGGCGGTGCAGGCAAGGAACTTTAACATATAAACCTCGAATTTAAAGGGTTAGGGCGATTTTCTCTCCTTAACGCCGTGCTAACCGTTTGAATATCCGGCGCAGTTTTCGACAAAGGTGGCCGCCAGTTCCGGGCAGCTGCCGAAGTGGATATGAATATAGGAGCCGAGGCAGTTCTTGTAACGATAACCTTCAGTGCCAATGTCACTGCCGTACTTTCGCACTCTGTAAAGCCTTGTAACACCGTTCGGCATATGCTCCGTTTCCGAGTAGTGGAACTCGTGGCCCCGGGCGATGGCGCCTTTCCTGCCGATCACTGCGTCGTCGAGCAGTTCCACTTCCCTGTAGCCGAGGGCCTTTCTTCGCGGAAGCATTCGGGCGGAAACGGGGAAGATACCGACAAAAGGGGTCAAGGCCTGACCCCTGCTGAGACCCCTCGTCAGGTAGATGAAGCCGCCGCATTCAGCATAAACCGGCATGCCCTTTTCCACTGCCTCCCGTATGGCCGTCTTCATGGTAACATTGGCTGCCAGTGTCTCGGCATGGAGTTCCGGATAACCTCCGGGAAGGTAGATGCCGTCGATTCCCGCGGGAAGACCGGCATTGGCAAGGGGCGAAAAGCGGACGATTTCGGCTCCGGCGTCCCGCAAGAGCCGCAGGTTGTCCTCGTACACGAAGCAGAATGCTTCGTCGCAGGCAACTGCTATCTTAGGGGTCAGACCTTGACATTGGACATGTTTGTCCAATGTCAAGGTCTGACCCCATCGGTCTGCCAGGGAGAGTATCCCTTCCACATCGAGGTATTTTTCAACTGTCTCGGCCAACCGGTCGAGGAACTCGCCTTGCAGCGGATTTTCTCCGGCCGTCACCAGGCCCAGGTGGCGTGACGGGATGGTGAGTCCGCTGTCTCGGGGTATACAGCCGAGGACTTTGACATCGGAGACCGAGGATGCAATGGCTTCCCTGAGAATACGGGCATGGTTATCGCTTCCCGTGTTGTTGAAGATGACCCCGGCCAGACGTACCCGCGGATCGAAGCTGGCGAATCCGTTGACAAGGGCCGCCGCGCTTCGGGCCTGGCTCTTTGCATCGACGACGAGAATGACAGGCGCATTGATTATCCTGGCGATCTGGGCGGTGCTGCCGGTGTCGGTGGTGGCGTCACAGCCGTCGAACAGCCCCATGACCCCCTCGATCACGGCAATGCCCGTTCCTCGGGCATGCAGGGCGAAGGTTTCGCGTACGAACCATTCCGGGCACATCCAGCCGTCCAGGTTGACGGAAATGCGGCCGCACGCCAGGCTGTGCCAGCCGGGGTCGATGAAATCGGGGCCTACCTTGAACGGCGCCGGCTGCAGGCCACGCCTTTTCAGGGCCGACAGCAGCCCCAGGGTCACGGTGGTCTTCCCGGATCCGCTCATGGGAGCGGCTATGACTATGGATTTCATGGAGATCACCCGTTAAGCAGCTTTACTACCGGATGTCCGTCCGCGTAGTAATCGATGATGTTGAGGCAACCGTAATCCTGTTCGATCCGGAACATGGACGAGAGTGGCGCGCCGAGGGCGGAGAGGAGTATGACCCTGTTGCTGCCTCCATGGCCTACCACCAGCACTTCTTCGCCTTGGTGCCTGCCGATGATGCGTTCCACTTCCGGTATCAGGCGGGAATGCAGATCGCAGAGGTTTTCCCCGCCCGGAACGCGATAGCCGACAAGATCGTTCATCCGTGCCTGCCATTCCTCCGGGAACCCTTCCGCCAGTTCGTTCCAGGTCTTTCCTTCCCAAGTGCCGAAACTCAGTTCCCGAAGCTCCTTTTTTAGAACCGGCTCCAGGCCCCATCGGCCGCACAGGATGCGGGCGCCCCGCACGCAGCGTGAAAGATCGCTGGTGTAGCATGCGGACACCGGTTTGTCCGACAGGCGCTCCGCCAGCAGGTGGTACTGGTCGAGCCCCTGCTGTGTCAGGGGGACATCCGTCTGCCCGTTGTAGCGGAACACTCCGCTCCCGGCGATTTCACCGTGGCGGACGAGATATATGCGTGTCTTCTTTGTCAAATGTGCAGAACCTGTATCCCTGACAGCGCCAGTATGACCAGCAGGCAGAGGACTTCGTTCAGTTCGCTGGCGAAACCGATTATGTCGCCGGTTACACCGCCGATCCTGCGGCTAAACCAAGCTTTGATGCCCCAGGTCGTAAGATAGGCGGCGACAAACAGCCACAGCCCCTCTATCCCCAGGAGCAGGACGGCAGCAGCCAGAGTAGTTGCCGTGGCGGCCAGCATTTGCAGCCAGCCTGCGCCGGCGATGAACGTGGAGCCGAGCCCGTTGCTCCGTGCCTTCACTGCACCCACGGTCATCTGCACCTGGGAAAAGCGGGCCATCAGGGGAAAGCAGAACAGGGCCTGCTGTTTGATTTCCAGGGGCAGGGAGAGCAGGGCCTGGTACTTGAGCAGCAGCAGCAGCACGAGGCCTACGGCTCCTGCCGCCCCGGTCCGGGAATCCTTCATGACGGCCAGGAACCGTTCCCGGCCGCCGCGGGCCGCAAGACCGTCACAGACATCCGCCAGTCCGTCCAGGTGCAGTACGCCGGTCAGGGTGGCAAGGATGGCGACCAGGAGAAGATCGACCACCCCGCGGGGCAGAATCTCCATGAGGAGATAGTTTGTTCCCGCCAGCAGAGCGCCCAGGGTGAGTCCAGCCAGCGGGAAAAAGGTCATGGAGCGTCCCAGGTCCCTTTCTTCGCAGCGAACGGAAAAGGGCATTGGGATGATGGTCAGAAACTGCAATGCGATGAAGAAGAGACGCATGGAAAACCTGGTATTCGGTAGGGGCGCTGCTTGCCGCGCCCGTTCGTAATCCGTTTATTAAGGGCGCGGCAAGCAGCGCCCCTACACGTTATGCCCCGTCACGCCTGCTTCTTCGAACGAGGCCATCTCCTTCAGGATCTTCACGCCCGCTTCGATGAGTCCCATGGCCAGGGCAGCGCCGGTCCCTTCGCCGAGGCGGAGTTTGAGGTCCAGAATCGGTTCGGCGCCAAGGCGTTCCAGCATGAAACGATGGCCGACCTCGACTGATTCGTGGGCGGCGAACAGGTAGTCCCGGATATGCGGGTGCATTTCTGAGGCGATGAGTGCCCCTGCGGTTGATATGAAACCGTCCACCACGACCGGGGTGCGGTTGGCAGCGCAACCGATCACGAGACCGGCGATGCCGGCGATCTCCAGGCCGCCCACCTTGGCCAGCACGTCGAGGGGATCGTTAATGTCCGGTCTGTTCACTTCCAGGCCCTGCTGTATGACACGGATCTTGTTTTCCAGGGCTGAATCGTTGATCCCGGTTCCGCGGCTGGTTACCTGGCGGATCGGCAAACCAGACAGGGCAGCGATGATTGCCGAGGCAGGGGTCGTGTTGCCGATGCCCATTTCCCCGGTTCCGACCATTGCGATTCCCTCGTCACGGCAACTGTTGGCCAGCGCTATGCCGGTTTCCAGGCCGGATACCGCCTGCTCGCGGGTCATGGCCGCTCCCCTGGCGAAATTTTTCGTTCCCCTGGCTATCTTGCGGTCAATGAGACCCGGCAGCGGCCCGAAGTCATGATCGACCCCCATGTCCACCACGCGGACATCGGCCCCTGCGTGCCTGGCCAGCACGTTTACCCCGGCTCCTCCACTGAGGAAATTGTAGACCATCTGGGGAGTCACCTCCTTGGGATAGGCGGAAACTCCCTCTTCCACCACGCCGTGATCGGCGGCAAAGGTGAAGATGATTTTCTTTTCCGTAACCGGCGTCATTGTGCCGGAAATGGCGGCAAAACGCCGGCCGAACTCTTCCAGTCTGCCCAGGGAACCCAGCGGCTTGGTCTTGTAGTCCAGCTTGTGCTGGGCCTGCTGCAGGAGTGCGGTGTCTACGGGTTGAATTTTTGCCAATGTGTCGTGGAGAAGGGTCATGGTCTTGAGTCCTTTATGGGGATATTACTCCCCCCTTTATGAAAGGGGGGCAGGGGGGGGATTTTTTGCCGAGGAAGTGATGGAAATCCCCCTGAGTCCCCCTTTCTCAAAGGGGGACTTGACGTTGTTGTCAATTACTTCAATCTCAATGGTATGCCGGAAAACGTTACGTATACCTCATCGGCTGCTGCCGCGAGGAGTTCGTTGGCCCTGCCGGCAAGGTCACGGAAGGTCCGCGCCAGGGCATTTTCCGGTACTATGCCCATCCCCACCTCGTTGGACACGAAGATGAGGGGTACCGTGCTGTCCTTGGCAGATTCAAGCAGGGCCTGTACTTGTTCCAGAACCGGTTCAGGTTCCAGGTGCTGGAGGAGAAGATTGGAGATCCAGAGAGTGATGCAGTCCACCAGCACGGCCCTGAACTTGCCGTCGGTGCCCGTGAGGATTTGCGAAAGGTTGCACGGTTCCTCGATGGTCTGCCATATCTCCCCGCGCCGTGCCTTGTGGGCTGCGATCCGCTGGGCCATCTCCGCGTCGCGCGCCTCTCCCGTGGCAACGTAACAGAGCGGGCCGCCGAATGATTCGGCCAGCTTTTCGGCAAGGCGGCTTTTGCCGCTCCGGGCGCCGCCGGTTATGAAGATGATTCTTGCCATGAAAAAAACCCCGCCTCCCTTGAAAAGAGGGGCGGGGTCCTAAACCGGTCGCTGGATGCACGTGAGGTTTCGGCGCCTCTCCCTCGGAGGTCCAAACTCGATTTTAAACGGCCGGGCAGGTTTCCTGACTCGCGGATCACTTTACTCGCTGCGCCTTCCCGATTATATCAGTGGCATCTAGTGCAGCTTTCATCACCGCTCACAGTTGCGGGGCAGTGAGGGGTTTTCACCCTCTTCCCTATTACCTCCCGTCAATCCTGATAGCAAGCGCATTACAGCTTTTGCAAACGGATCGGCCAAAGGAGCACCCGGTCGTACTGGTATTCACTTGTAATAGAATAGTTGCAGACGATGCCGGAAATGTCAACCGGAAATCCCCCTCCCACCCTTCGAAAAGGGGGAAGAAGGTGGATTTCCGCGTTATTCCGGATTTCATTTCGATTCCGTCACTGGCCATGCGCCGGTGCTCAGGTAGTCGTGCATGGCGCGGGCAGCCTTCTTGCCGGCGCCGATGGCCAGGATGACGGTGGCGGCCCCGGTGACGATGTCGCCCCCGGCAAAGACCCCCGGCTTGGTGGTCCGGCCGTCGTCGTCAGCTATGAAGTAGCCC
>JAYFNT010000005.1:0-188788 GCA_034933285.1 Geobacteraceae bacterium
CGGCGAGGACAGAAAGCTCCTCACCACCGAAGCCCAGGGCCGGCCCGAAGAGCGGACCAGCGGCGTGATCCTCTACGACAAAGTGGGGAACCCCCTGGAGAGCCGGGACGGCAACAACAACATCCACAAGACCTACTACAATGTCTATAAAGGGGTCAGGTCTACAGAATACAGGGAAACGTGGTATCCTTCGAAAGGTAGAGAAGAACCTATCAATCAAAGGAGCGAGCCATGTCCAGACCATTAAGGATCACCTACCCCGGCGCATACTATCATGTCACATCACGTGGTAATGAAAAGAAGGACATATTCAGGAGCAAGCGGGACCGGGAGAAATTTCTCGAATATCTGGAAACAGCGACGAAACGCTATGGAGCAGTAATCCATGCCTATTGCCTGATGAGCAACCATTATCACCTGCTTCTGGAGACACCGGAAGGAAACCTGTCTCAGATAATGCGGCATCTGAACGGGGCCTATACGACTTACTTCAACGTAAAAAGGAAAAGGACCGGCCATCTGTTCCAGGGAAGATACAAAGCGATACTGGTTGAAGCCGACGAATACGCAACAGAACTTTCCCGTTACCTGCACCTTAATCCGGTCCGAGTGGGAATGGCAACCAGGCCCGGCGAATATCAGTGGTCCAGTTATCGAAGCTACGTAGGGGAAGAAAAGACGCCGGATTGGCTCAAAAGAGACTTCATCCTCGGCTATTTCGGCAAGAATAGCGCAACCGCGATGAAACGGTATCGGAGCTTTGTCGAAGACAAGCTGGAGCAGGATTACGAAAGCCCTTTGAAAGGAGCCATCGGCACGGCCATACTGGGAACAGCAGAATTTCTTGAGAGAATCATCGCGACTCACCTGGACGCGAAAGAATCGGGCAGGGATGTTCCCGCATTGCGGCGATTTGCCAAACGACCATCGCTGGAAGAGATAGAGGCCGCAGTAAAGGCGGAAATTGAGAACGACGCCAAGCTTGCCAGGCAAGCGGCCATTCATTTCTGCCACAGGTACAGTGGTGAAAAACTGCGAACCATAGGAGAACGGTACAAGGTGGGGGAATCAGCGATAAGCGAAGCGAGTCGGGCATTCATGAAGAAGATGGAAAAGGACGACAAGTTGCGAAGAGAGGTTTTAAGGATAAAGAAGAAGTTGAACATCTGAATAATGTAGACCTGACCCTTAGGCTTTTCTTGACCCTTAGGCTTTTCTTACGAACCGATTATATAAAACAGCAGGTAAGGCGAAGACTCACAATCAATTAGAAAAAGAAGTCGTTTATAGAGTTGAGATAGATCCTGCTAATGTGCCAAATCGCACACCTTTCACAAGGATAAATCCAACAGATAATCCGAATTGGGGTGTTGGTGGAGGAGTAGAAGCTACTACAACGGAAGCAATACCAGTAGATCGAAATACTTTGACACGATTAAAAGGAGTTAAAAAAAGATGAACAAAACGTGGCCTTCTGTAATAAGAATTATATTTAAGAGTGAAAATGTCACAGTGCCAAGTTTGCTGGTATATTTGGAAATACTTTCACGTTTAAAGAATAATTATAGTATCGGTCCATGTCTCACTGATGACGATGGTGAAGTTAAAATTCCACGAGACACTATAGATGCAACTATAGAAAGAGCAAAAGAAATCAGTCCAATGGATTATAAAGGAAATTTGGAGGATTGTGTTGGGGTGGAAGTTATAGTGGAAACTGTGGATGAACTTAATAATCGGATTTTGAGGGGGGGAAAATTCTATCCAAAAGAGGCCAAAAAACTAAAAGATCTCCTTATAAAGTGTACAAACACTAAATACTTGGGAAAACGAGTTGTTATCAACATGCCTACAGATTTGGAAACAATAGTGGTTGATTTAACTTCTTCAAATCTGAAAAAAAAGTGAACTGGGAATAAGGGGACGTAGGCAACTTTGTCAACTTATATGTAATAACATACCGAAATATCGTGCGTTGCACAGTTAGTATCGACAATGGGGCTCGGCTGTCAAAGCTGCGAAGTATCTTGGTGTGTAGCGTTGTGGTGTTCACTGGAAGTGTTAGGGAGCGCCTGGGAAACCTTACTCAACGGTAAATCAGGCAGTTAGGCGTGACAAGTTGACTAAGTCACCTACGTTTAGCTCCCGTCCGCTTAGCTCCATAAGAATGAGAGGTTGATACGTTAAATAAATACTGTACTCCAAAATGCAAATTTGATGATTTATGCGTAATTGCTCAACGTGCTAATCCAGAACATCCCGATGATCGTACTGCAAAGTATTGTTTAATTACATGTAAAAGGTGTGGGAGATTAAGAGAATCTAGGCGAGGGCCTGATGCTGATAAATGGGGAACGGCCTCAAGGGAAGAGATAGAAGTAGATTATGATTATGTATTGATAAATTATGGATTAAGTGAAGAAGAAGTAAGCAGAAGGACTTTAATAGAATCGCAACGATGAATTGCCTCCGCAATAACGGGCAAAATATTCCTATCGATTAGATTGTCGAAAGATAGCAAGAACAAACTGATTCATAAGTGATGAACTTTCGGAGGAAAGTACATATGAACACAAAAAAACTAGTTAGAATTTTATTCACTGTAATAACGTTGATTTTACTCTGTACAGATATCTCCTTTGCCACTCCCCTGGAAAAGATCCGCTTCATCAAAACCTCACCCAGGGACGAAACGGCCGTCATCAAGGAAGCAAACGGGAAACTGAAGGTCATTAGGCCAGGCGACAGGATCGGTGACAAGATATCGGTGACTGCAATTTCCAAGGACAGGATCATTCTCGAGGAGAAGACCGACAAGGGGCCGGAAACGGTAATCGTCCGGATCGGCAAGGACGGCCAGTCCCTTGAAAGGATCAGCAAACAGTGTGATGTGAAACCTCTCCTGGGGATGCCGGATTCGAAGACAAAAACGGCCCCTGCGGCCAGGAAGTAAAAAATTTTTACCCGAAACCAAATTAGGCAACAATAATGCAGAGTTGCATCATTAATTCGACACAAATTACGGCACTCCCGGAGGGGCGATGAAACGGATCGGACTGGTGCGTCATCTTTGGCTGTCAGCTACAAAAGCAACAATAAAATCAGTTATCATGATGGCCTTTATCATGCTGTCGGCATTATCATCCCCGGTCCTCGCCGCCGACTTCACCGCGAAAACCCTGGGCGACCACGGCAACGTATCCGTCATGGAAGTATCCGGAAACTATGACATAATGAATCCCGACGGCACTTTCAACGTGGAACCACGCCAGGTGATCGCCAGGGAATTCTACAAGACCCACAAGGACGACTACGACTTCCTCGTCATCTTTTCCAACTTCGACTACAGCATGCGTGATGAGTTGACCAAGGGCTTTTACTCGTCCGTTAAGAACGACGTGCTGGGCATCGGCAAGGAACTGTTCGACAATTCGGCGCTTTACGGCAGTAATGGCATGCTCCAGGGAACCATCGACATGGGGAACATCTCCTCGAAGGTGTCCGACCCTCTGGACCCCCGGTTCGAGGAGACCCTCGGTGTCCTTTCCCACGAGATAAGCCATCGCTGGTCGGCGTATGTCAGCTTCAGGGACCAGGCGGGCAACCCGAGCCAGGCGCTCCTGGGAAGGGAAGCCTCCCACTGGAGCTATCTCCTTGATACCCGGGGATCGCTCATGTACGGCAATCACTGGACCGACAACGGCAACGACACGTTCACCTCCATCGCGGTCACTAAATACTACAGCCCCCTCGACCTCTACCTCATGGGGATGATCGACAAGAGCAAGGTCCCGCCCATGCTCCTGATCGACAACCCCGCCATCGATCCGCAACGGATGCCGGAAATGGGCGCCACCATCAGCGGCACCTCCCGCCTGGTGACCATCGAGGACATCATCGCCGCCGTAGGCGAGCGGGTGCCGTCGGCCGCGGATTCCAAAAAGAGTTTCAAGACCGCCTTCATATTCGTCACCACCCCGGGAACCTTCACCGGCAAGGAACTGACCGGGATCGAGAACATCCGGAACGGGTTCGTCACCAGATACTCGATCCTCACCGACGGCAAGGGACTGGTGCAGGTCGCCGCCACGCCCAGGGAGAACCTGCCGGTAAACCCCGGGGTCACGCAGCCGGTCCTTGATCCGCGCACCCTTCCCCCCGACATCAACGAGGGCATCACCTGGCTCCTGGGCCGGCAGCAGGCCGACGGGAGCTGGAGCGACATCCCCCTGACCACCGAGCGGGACACCGCCGAGGTGGTCTCCGCCCTCCGGACCTTTTCGTCCGCCGGTTCTCAGTATCAGGCGGGATACGACTGGCTGAACCGGGTCGTGTCCAACAATACCGACTACCTGGCCCGCAGGATCGACTCCCTTGTCGGTGCGGGCGGCAATGCTTCCACCCTGGTCGCAACCCTGGTATCCCTCCAGAATCCGGACGGGGGATGGGGCAGCGCCAAGAGCTTCGGCAGCTCCGCCGGCGACACCGCCCTGGCGCTCAAGGCACTGGTGCGTGCCGGGTACGGCAACCGCGAACTGATCGGCAGGGGAGTGGCCTTCCTCAAGGGGCGCCGGAATCCGGACGGCGGCTGGAGCGACGGCGGCTCCAGCGCCATCCGGCCCACGACTGCCGTGCTCTCGATCTTCACGGCACTGAAGAGCGAATTCGGGCTGGATACCGAAGTGCAGGATGCAACCGCATGGCTCCTCACCAAGCAGAACCCGGACGGCGGTTTCGGCTGCAGCCCCAGCACGGTCTACGAAACCGCCCTCGCGGTCATGGCGCTCAGGGAGACTGGGGCCGCCATCGACGTCACCAACAGGGGCGTCGCATACCTCCTGGGGCAACAGTCAAGCAACGGCAGCTGGAGCGACAGCCCCTTCCAGACGGCCCTGGCGGTCAAATCGGTGTGGCAGGCCACCATCACCCCCGACCTGTCCCTGAAGAACGGCGACATCACACTGATTCCCGAAAGGATCACGGAACTGCCGACCACCGCGGTCGTCAGCGCCGTCATCAGGAACCTGGGCCGGACCGACGTCCCCCAGGCGAAAGTCGTCATCTATGACGGCGCCGTCGCCGCCGATCGCAAAGTCGGGGAACAGGTGCTGGCCTTCCCGGCCCTGGCAAGCGTCACGGCGACCTTCTCCGTCCCGGTGCCCGACGGCAACAGCCATACCTTCTACATCACCGTGGACCCTGACAACCAGGTCAAGGAATCGGACGAAAGCAACAACATGGCGGGCAAGACGCTCAATCCCGAACTCACCTACGATTTCAGCGTGGGCCAGGGCGATCTGTCCGTCTCTGAAAACCCGGTCGGCATCTTCAAGGAGGTCAGGCTCACCGCACGGGTTGCCAACAGGGGGACCTCGAACGCCTACAACGTTCAGCTCCGCTTCTTCATCGACCTTCCCGGGGCGCCCTACGAGGTGGCGACCGTCACCGCGGACATCCCGGCCGGAGGTTCCGTGACCAGGGAGGTCACCTGGAAGGCGGACAAGGCCGGGGCCGACATGCCCCTTACCGTGCAGGTGGACCCGCAGAACACCTTTGCCGAGCTGTCCGAAACCAACAACCGCGCCTCCATGCCCCTTACCGTTACCGGAGCGACCCTCCCCAATCTCGCCGTTTCCCACAAGGACCTGGTCGTCACGCCGAACCCCGCGCTGGAGCGGGGGACCGCCAGCATTGCCGTCCCGGTGAAGAACAACGGCTTCTCCACTGCGCAAAACGTGAAGGTGGATTTCTACCGGGGCGTGCCGGGGAGCGGCGGCGTGCTGATCGGCAGCGGGACGATTCCCGCCCTGGAAGCCGGGCAGAGCCAGCAGGTTGCCGTGAGCTGGGGGCCGATAGCCGAATCGGGCTCCGGGGCCATTTTCGTCAGCGTCGATCCGGACAAGACGGTCGCGGAGGTAGCGGAAGACGACAACACCGCCTTTACCCAGGTGGATGTCCTGAGCCTTCCCGACCTGGCCGTCACGGCGAATGCCATCTTCCTCAACCCGTCCGCGCCGAAGGAAGGGGACACCCTGGCGATCAACGTCACGGTGCAGAACAGCGGCGGCCAGGATGCCTTGAACGTGCCGGTTGCGGTCAAGGAAGGGTCCACCGTCGTCGGCGCCCAAGTGATACCGAGGATTGCCGGCCACGGGCAGGCAAGCGTCTCGATCTCCTACGCCACGGCCGGAAAGAACGGTACCCATGAAATCCAGGTGACGGTGGACGGGGACAATACCATTGTCGAGCTGCGCAAGGACAACAATACCGCCACCAAAACCTTCGGCATCCAGAACGCCAACCTCTGGGTGAGCGAGCAGTACATCTCGCCAAATGGAGATGGCGTCAAGGATTCAACCGACTTCTTCTTCCGCCTGGCTACACCCGTCTGGGTAAAGGTCCAGGTGGTGAACCGCAAGGGGGAGGCAGTCCGGACCTTCAGCGGCGGTGAGCTGGACAGCACCGCCGGCACTACCGTGACCTGGGACGGGAAACGCGACAACGGGGTCGTGGCCAGGGATGGCGACTATCAGTTCAAGGTGCTGGGGGCTGCCGGCGAGCTTCTGGGGAGCCTGCAGGTTGTCGTGGATACGAACCGCTCCGCTCTGCCCGAGGCTATCGGGACCAGGTACTGGCTGCAGAATAACCTCACCTGCAGCCTGGGCGACTATACGGTCCTGAAATGGCTGCCGGATGAGAGCGGCGTCCTGGTGCAACTGTACGGTTCCGTATTGGAAAAGGGCATCTACCGATTGTCGCCGACCGGTGAAGACATGAAACTGCTCATGCGACAGGGCTGGTCGGACGCCAACTATGATTACACGCTCCGTGACTACTCATTGTCTCCTGACGGAAGCACTGTTGCCTCAATTATCTGGATGCGCGACCGGGTCACATCCGTTTCCACGTACAGTATCTGGCTTGTCGACACCGACGGGGAAAACCTCAGGCTGTTGTACAAAAATGCCGATTCCGCGATGATCCCTGATGGAGAGCTGGCATGGTCGCCGAATGGAAAACTGCTCTCGTACAAGTTCTGGAAATTATCGACGAAAAGATACACCCTGTCGTATGCCAACATCGAAACCGGCGTCAATACCATTGTCGACAACGCGGAAAACGGCAATGCCATCGACAGGGTGGCGTGGTCCAGGGACAATTCGAGGCTGTCATACAACATCATGACAGACAACGGATCGATGATCGTTCATGTAAGTGATTTGGCCGGGAACAAGACAACCGTCTATAACGCGGCCGCCAGCGGCTATTATTACTCCGACCTGTTCTGGTATGACACGGGCAGATTGATAATGACTTACAGTATTTACATGTACAGCATAGACACGGTCAACAATACATCAGAAATGCTGTCTGATAAACTGAAGTCATATAATTTTAACGAGAAGTACGGCAAGCTGGCGATAGTTGAAAGAAACGTAAATGACGAGCTTTATTATTATGATGGCAGCACCAAACAGAAGTATCACGAGACTACCAAGTATTTCAAAGACTGCATACCGCGCTTGGACGATATCGTCTGGTCGCCGGACGGCAGGATTCTGGCGTTCACCGACCCATACTTCGCATCGAAGGACATCCCCGTCTATCATACGAACCTCGTCACTATCGACACGCTGACCGGAGCCAAGAAACTCACCAGGCTGATCGATGCCGATGAAACGGAATTCGACTGCGGATTGTTGTCGTATCACGTGTACCTGAAAAAGGGCGATTCGGTAAAGGAAGTGGGGGTACTCCACTATCGGGATGCCTATGCGACGCAGAAACTTGACCTGACGCCGTATCTGGCGGGACAGGCAGGCCCGGTCACCCTCAGGATCAGGCAGGTGGGTTTGGACGGGGCCAATATCGACCATGTCGCCCTCGAAGTGAACGGGGGCCGATTCAGTCCCGTAAAGGCGGTAAAGATCGCCACCGGTACCGATATCCTGGCCAAGGTCGAAGCACAGGATGGCGATGTGGCGGAATTCCACGAAACCGAGGCGGAATTTGTCTGGGATCAATTGCCGGCAGCCGGCAGAGTCTCGCTCGTCCTCAATGCCAACGAGGTGGCTCTCGGTTCCAGTACGGTCCTCCTGAACAGCCTTGCTGCGGCAACTTCCGCCGCCCTGACCGGATCCAGCGCTGCCACGAAGTATGTGGGCGGGCTGCAGTGGCTCGGAGACAACGAGAACCTGGTGGCCCAGGACTCCGCGGGCCTGTTCGCGATCAGTAATGTTGACGGTCTTAAGAGCTATCTGCCGGCCAGCGGCGATATCACCGACGTCTCGCCCCAGCGCGAATATGTCGACTATCTGCAGGATGTGGACGAAACCAGTGCCTGTTACCAGGCGAACTCTTCGAAAGGAAAAGACTATTGGGCGCTGGGTTCGCTCCTTAACCTGGTCGCTTATCTCACGGCATCGAAGGAGAAGTCGGCGGTTGTCCTCAAGGGTGTCGCCTCCGACAGGAACTTCGCGGGATACCGGCTCGAATATGCGTCCGCCGGTGCGCCCGATGACTGGAAGCCGGTGGCTCCCGCCTCCGACACGCCGGTGGTGAACGGTGTCTTCACCACCTGGGTGCCCCCCGGGGAAGGGACCTACTACGTGCGGTTGACCGTATGGGACAAGGCCGGCAATACCGCCGTCAAGAAGACCCGGGTCAACTGGGGGCTCTCGGCGAGTATCTCGAACCTGTACAAGTCGCTGGAGAACTTCTCTCCCAACGGCGACGGTGTCCGGGACACGGTGGAGCTCCACTACCAGGTGCTGGAACCGGCCCACCTGGAGTTCCAGGTCCGGGACGAAGCGGGCACGCTCGTGCGCACCCTGCTCAGGGATTATGCCCAGCCTGCCGCCGACAGCGTCTCCTGGGACGGCCGGGATGAATCCGGCCGGATGGCGCCGGATGGGAAGTACTCCATCAAGGTGTTCGACTATGAATTCTTCGTGGAGGTGGACGGTTCGGTACCAGGTGTAGCCGTCGGGATAGGGCCGGTTACCGGCGACATCCAAAATAACGAAATAACGGCGTTCAGGGTGAGCCTCCTGGGGCACGCCACTGACGGGAATCTCAGGCAATGGACACTTTCCGAAGGAAGCGGCGACAACCCGTCTGTATGGACTGAGCTCATGAACCGTGCCACGCCGCTCGGGGCCACGGACGGCACCGGGAAGTCGTCCGATGCCGTCATCGAATCGTACGGGGTCGCTTTGGCCCAGGGCAGGAACGGCTACGAGATCACGGCCAATACCATCGAATGGCTGGTGGGAAGGACCATGCGCCTTGATGCGGAAGACTTCTCCGGGAACAGGAAAACGGCTACCTCCGGTCGCCTCGAAGAGATCCTGAACCTGGCGGCCTGGGACGGCAAACTGATACCGGTCAGGTTGACGGATGACAAGGAGTATGTGCCTGCCCACCTGATGCGGCCGGGGGTGCATCGCCTGACAGGTTTCGAAACGGTGCGCAACAGCCTGACTTCCCTTAATCTGCAGTATGCGGTATACGACACGACCTCGCGCAAAGAGAACTGGTTCGACGATCCGGCTGCCGCGATCACCGGCAATGGCAATTTCACCATGGACTGGGACCGGTCGCATATCGGTTCCGATATCAGCGCGGTGCGCCTCAAGGGCACCGACAGCGGTGGTAATGTCTATTATTCCAAACGCTACCCACAGGAGGAGATGTTCCTGGTTTCCTGCGCCGGAATGGCCATGAACAATCTCTACGGCAGGCTGGCAACCCTGGAATTCCAGCTCAAGAGTGACAATGACGAGAGATATGTGAACTGGACGAGGGTACGGTTTTTCGATTCCTCCACGGGGGATGCTATTCCCGAAGGGAGCTTCGCGGCGCCGCTGCAATCCGACCTGTTCCGGGTCGACGGGAAATATTCCCTGCGCATGATCGGCATCGCGAGCGATGGTACCCGCTATGATGTGCAAATCAGCCTGAGTTGCATGAATCAGTCATCTGTTCCCAATCTGCTGGTGGACTACCCTGCGGGAGAATGCGGCACGGTCCAGAGCAAGGCCGTCCTGACTCTTTCCGCCGGGAATCTTGGCGGATACTTGGGCAGTGCCGACTACTACCTCAAGAAAAATGATACCTTCCAACTTATCCGGCATGTCGACCAGTCAACGGAAGCAGTGACCGTCGATACGGCGGTCCTGGCCGAAGGGAATTATCCGGTCAGGGCGGTGCTCAGGTTTTTCAATCCGAAAACCATGACCGAGGAGTCTGCCGAGGCGAGCAATACCCTGGTCGTGGACCGTGTTCTTCCCGAAGCCCGGATCACCTATCCCTCCGGAAACGGCCTGAACATCTGCCCGGTGCAGACCGATGAACCAGAAGGGCCGTGGTTCTCCATTCTGCCGGAAGGGGTGGCCCAGGACAATCTAGGTGTCGTGAAGTACGAGCTGTATTATGGCACCGGCGCCAATCCCAGCACCTGGACGGCCGCTTTGAGCAAGGTTCGGGATGAGGCCGGCTGGCCGGCCGCGGCGCCCATTGCGGGAACCGGCCCCTTGAGAGGTTCTGTCGGGAAATGGGACATCTCCGGTATGCGGGGCGGGGAGACCTACGCCTTCAGCCTGAAGGTGACCGACAAGGCCGGCAACGTCAGTTGCGGCGCCAGTGCCCCCTTTACCTTCGACAGTGCCGTGGATATCCCGCCGCTCGTCCTGGACCGGGCGGTGTTCTCGCCCGCTGGGGAGGCCGCGTCGCGGCTGGCCAGCGCCACGTTCACCATCAACGAAAGTGCCAGCGTGGATGCCAGGGCGTACCGGGTCGTGGGCGACAGCAGCCTGACCCTGGATACCACGCCCGTCAAGACCCTCCTCTCCGGGAAGCTGCATCTCTCCGGCTCGGAGACCGTCACGTGGGACGGAAGCAGCGATTCGGGCGGCACGGTTCCGGACGGACGTTATGGCCTTGCCGTATTCGCCTCCGATTCCTGCCGGAACGTCAATCGGAACTGGATCCCGGTGGAGGTGGACGGCACCCCGCCCACCGTGACGCTGGACTATCCCAAGCAGGGCGACACGCTTCCCCCGGGCAACATCATCGAGGTGAAGGGGAAGGCGCTTGACCTTCACTTCAGCTCCTATGCGCTGGAAGCGGGAGCAGGCGCCAGTCCCACGGCCTGGCAGACCATCGCAAGCGGCAAGAACTCCATGGTTGCCGTGAACAACGGCAGCACCATTTTAGGCAGCTGGAACACCTTCGACAGAGCCGGCATCTGGACGCTCCGTCTGACCGCCCGGGATGTGGCGGGCAATACCGGAAGCGTGCTGTCAACCGTCGACCTTGGCGCACGAAAAACCCTGGTCAAGGAGTTCAATGCCTCTCCCGTCCTCTTCTCGCCCAACAATGACGGTCGTCTGGATACTGCTGCGCTCTCCTTCGAGGTAACCGATGCCTGCGGCATCAGGGTCGAGATCCTGGACAGCAACGACACGGTCATCAGGGAATTCAGCGGCAACACCCCGGCGGCGGGGGTTGGCAGTCATGTGTGGGACGGCAAGGACCGGACGGGGGCCCCGGTGAAGGATGGCGATTACCGGGCACGCCTGACCGCGACGCTTGCTTCCAATCCTGCCGTCAGCCAGACCGAACTGATCACGGTGACGCTGGATGCCGCTCCGCCTGCCATCGACATCAGGCAACCCGCGGACAACGCCTATCTCAACCAGGGCGAAATCACCGTGTTCGGCTCGATCACCGACCAGCATCTCGCGGCTTATACAGCGACCGTGACCGGTCCCGACGGCATGTCTGTCCTCGAATCCGGTTCCCAGAACAGGGAATCCGTCGCCCTCGGCGCCGTCTCCAATCTCAGGGAGGACCGTTACACGCTCAACCTGGAAGCGAAAGACCAGGGCGAAACCGCAACCCGGCTCACCAGGGCGTTCTTCATCGACCGGACCCCGCCCAAGGCGTCTCTTGCCGCCCCGGCCACCGGCCGTTATTTCGGCGGCAGCGGCAATGTCATCGACATAACCGGGGCCATCGTGGAGAAGAATCTGGCTCGTTACGCGCTCCGGTACGGCACCGGCGAGACTCCTTCGGAATGGAAGGAAGTGGTAAACGGTGACTCGATCCCCACCGCGGCGAAGCTGTATTCCTGGAAGGTCGGCAAAGACGACGGCGTTCCCGACGGGGAATATATCCTGTCACTCCTGGCACGGGACAGGGCCGGACTGGAAGGGGAGGCGAGGGTAAAGGTCACCGTGGACAACACCCCCCCGGTGACGATCATCGCGGCTCCCGTGGACGGGGCCTGGATCAGGGGGAGTTTCGATGTCAGGGGGACCGCGTCCGACGCCAACCTGGACATGCGGACCCTCGAGCTTTCGGAAGGCGCGTGCCCGGTGGCGGTGAAATGGGTCACCCTGAAGACGGCTTTCACTCCGGTTACGGACGGGGTCATCACCTCCTTCAAGGAGATCCCGGCCGACGGCGCTTACTGCCTCAGGCTTGCGGCATCGGACAAGACCGGCAACAGGACCGAAACCAGGACGAACATGAACATCGACAGGACGCCTCCGGCCGCGCCCGTGCTCACGGGGAAGGCGACCGGGACCAGGGCGGGCGCTTCCCTCAACTGGACGAGGAACGGCGAGTCCGATCTGGCCGGGTACAATCTCTACCGGAACAACGTCAAGCTTAACCCGTCGGTCTTGGGCGACGTCGTCTACCAGGACGAGGGCCTCGCCGAAGGGGCGTACGAATATTCCGTGAAGGCTATAGACAAGGCCGGCAACGAGAGCACTCAGTCCAATACCGTGAAGATAGCCATTGACCGGACCGGCCCGAGCGTGCGGATTTCCACGCCGGCCGACGGTTCCAGGGTCGGGAACCAGCTTGAAATCAGGGGCACCGCTTACAGCTCCGACGATTTCAGGGAATACCGGGTTGCCATCGGCAGGGGCGTGGCCCCGACGACCTGGACCGTCATCAGGACCTCCCCGCTGTCCGTTTCCTTTGGGACGCTGGCTTCCTGGGACACCTTCCCGCTCCAGAACGGCGAGTCCTACGTTGTCAGGCTCGAAGCCGAAGACCTGAGCGGCAATGTCGCCACCACCCGGTCAACCGTGACCATCGACAACTCGCCCCCGGCCCGGCCCGCTCTTCTGGCCGCGAACCCTTCAGGCGCCAGCGTGTCCCTTTCCTGGCAGGCAAACAGCGAACCGGACCTGGCGGGATACCTCCTCTACCGGAACGGCCAGCTGGCCAATTTCTCCGGCGTCGTGGTGGGCAACCTCAAGCCCTATCTCCTGACGGGGGCATCCTACGTCAACTCCGCCCTCCCGGACGGCAGGCATGTCTATTACCTGGTGGCCGTGGACCAGGCCGGCAATCTCAGCGAGCCGTCCACAACCCTGGAGGTCAATCTGGACAACCGGCGGCCCCATGCCGTGATCATCGACCCGGCCGACGGCGCGAAACTGGATGGAAGGTCGCTGGTCAGGGCGGATTCCCCCGATACCGACATCACTTCGGTCCAGTTCCAGTACCGGCACGTCCAGGATACCGCCTGGACCAGCCTTGGCGCCCCGGTAACCGGAGCGCAGCCTGCCGCCTACTTCGATCCGAAGGCCATGGGTCTCGCCTTCGGCGACTACCAGCTCATGGCAGTGGCGAGGGACGGGGGTGGCCCGGACCCGGCGCCCGCATTCGTGACCGTCTCCTACACCGAGCTTACTCCTCCGGCGGTTCCCACGGGACTGAGCGCAAGGACTACCGGGAACGCGGTCACCCTTGCCTGGAACGCCGATACGGAATCCGACCTGGACGGCTACTCCGTGTACCGGACCGTCGGTTCCGTCAGGACCAGGGTCAATGCGTCCCTTCTGAAGACCCCGTCCTACCTGGACAGTGACCTTGCCGACGGCGAATATGCCTACGAGGTCACCGCCATCGACACCTTCGGGAACGAGAGCAGGCCGTCCGCCACGGTCGGCGCCCTGGTCTACACGCCCGTACTGCAGCAGCCCTTTACTCCCACCGGAAAATCCGGTGTCAGGATCGAGGGTGGGGGTGCGCCCGCGAACGCTTCCGTCGAGCTCCTGCTGGACAACCCGGCCGGCCATTCCTCCGCCGGCAAGGCAGCTGCCGATCCGCAGGGGGCTTATGCCATGGACAACGTGGTTCTTGCCCTGGGCGAGAACCGGATAACCGCCACGGCTACTGACGCCGAGGGCAATACCGGCCGGACGTCGAACACCGTGGTGGTGGTCTATAACGATACCCCGTCGGCGCCGGTCAACCTGGTGGGCGACGTGCAGGATCAAACAGTCAATCTCCGGTGGGATACAGCCAATACCGACCCTGAAGTGATCGGCTACAACGTCTTCCGTGACGGGGTGAAGCTGAACCTGCCCACAGCGGTTGCCGGCGGCGTTCCCGCCGCTTCTTCCTCCCTGACCGACTGGTCCTCCTATCCGTACAAGACCTTCAGCCCCTCCCTGGCCCTGGACGGGAACCCCGCCACGACCTGGCGAGGCCAGTTCCAGGCCGGCAGGGACAACTGGTGGGAAGTGGTCTTGCCCCAGCCGGAACTCCTGAACCACCTGGCGATCCAGTGGGGAACCCAGACCGATGCCACTGGCAGTGAAACCGTTTACGGAGCCAGGGATTACGAGGTGCTGGCCTGGTCCGGGTACGCCTGGATTCCCCTGGCCAAGGTCACCGGTAATGCGGGCAGGGAGAACAGCTTCGATTTCGTTCCCTCATACCGCACCGACCGGGTACGGATCCATGTCACCACCGCCATGTCCGCCCAGATGTGGATCGCCGAGGTCGGCATGCTTAAGGACAACCTGGTGACTGCCAACTCCTACCAGTCCGAAGAGAACAGGGACAAGAAATACGGCTACCGGGTATCCGCTGTGGACAAATACGGGTTCGAGAGTCCCCGGTCCGAGGAAAGTTCAGTCGCGGTGGGGGATGTCGTTCCGCCCGCCAACCCCGGCGGCCTTACGGCCACGGCCGTGGGTTCCGACGTGACCCTCGACTGGAGCGTCACGCCCAACGGCGAGCCCGACCTTGCCGGTTACCTGGTTTACCGCCGGACCGGAGAGGAATGGACCCGGCTCACTCCGGACCCGGTCACGGGCACATCCTATCCGGATGCGCAGCGCCCCAACGGTTCCTACACCTACCGCATCACGGCCGTCGATATGGCCGGGAACGAAAGCGGTCCTTCCAACGAGGCAACCGCAAACGTCGCTGTCGGCTTGCAGGCCGCGCCGGTCATCACCGGGGCGAGGTCGCTCACCAGCGGCCAGATCGAGATAACCTGGACCTGCCAGGCGACGGAAAAAGCCGGATTCAATGTCTACCGGGCCACGACCGCCGGCGGTCCTTACGCCAAGGTCGGATCACTGCCTGCCGACGGAGCTTCGGTTGCCGACTCCGGCGTGACGAGCGGCACTACCTACTACTATGTGGTTCGCGTCGTTGACGGGCTCGGCAACGAGAGCCGGGACTCCAACGAGGCTGCCGCGGTTTCACTGGATACCGATCCGCCGGTAAAACCGGCCATAGTGGCTCCCGCCCTGCCGGGGACTCCGGTCACCCTGCGAAGGGCCACTGTCGCCGTTTCCGGTACGGCGGAGGCCGACTCCACCCTGGAGCTGTTCAGGAACGGCGTGTCCGTGGGCCGTACCGTGGCGTCAGTGCCGACGGAGATCAAGGGCATGCCCCTTAATTTCCCCACTTTCGATACGTCCCTTTCACCGGACGGCTCGGCCCTCCTCTATGCGGACAACGATGATATCTGGCTGCTCACGCTTGCCACCGGCCGCAGTGAGCGGATCGTCGCGAAAGGCATCTATCCCAGCTGGTTTGCCGACGGGAAGAAATTCGGCTATCTCTCCTATGACGACCTCAACAACTACCGGGTGGGGGTCTTTGACACCTCGACCGGCGCCACCCTTTTCGCCACCGGGGACACCGAACCTTACGAGGATTATCCTTCCTGGTCCGCCGAGGGTGACAGGGTTGCCTTCCTCAGGGAAATCGACGGCGTCACCGGATTGTGGGTCAAGGATTTCGTATCCGGGGACCTGACCCGCGTCCCCCGGGACAGCACCACCTACAGCCTGTCACCCGACGGCAGCCGGCTCGCCTTTTTCGAGGACCTGGGCCTGTCGATCCTCGACCTGGCCACCGGGACCATCACGCCCGTTTCCGGGACCACGGACGGCAGCACCGTTTCCTGGTCTCCGGACGGGAGGATGCTCCTTTACTCATCCTGGCTGAACGACGCCTACGCCGTTCATGTCTTCGACACCTCTGCCCGGACGGCTCATCCAGTTACCGAAGCTGGCGGCTACGTCTATTTCCCCGCCTGGTCTCCGGGCGGCGCCCGGATCGTTTACGGCCGGGGTTCCGCGGGGGGAGGTTACGCCATTCTGGCGGCCGATCTCCAGGGGGCGGTGACCCGGCTTGCCGACAGCCTCCCGGAAGTCAGCGACATCAAGTGGGCTGAACCGGGCACCTTGGTCTATGTCGGCTCGGATACGCTCTCATCCATCGCCGTCCAGCCCCAGTTCCGTTTTGTCGGGGTAACGCTCGAGATCGGCGATAACACCATGGATGTCGTCTCCACCGATCAGGCCGGAAACCTGAGCCCGCGCTCGGACAGCATCATCGTCAGGTACGATACGAGCAGAATGCCCGACGTGGCAGTCGCCGCCAGGGACATCCTGGTCTATCCCCCGAACCCTAAGCCGGGGGCGGAAGTGCTGGCCAGGGCGGTGGTCAGGAATCCTGGCCTGGTTGACCTGGAGAACGTGCCGGTGGAAATCCACCTGTGGGACCAGGCAGGCGAGCTGAAAATCCTCAAGTCGGACCTGATTCCACACCTGGCCGCCGGCGCCGAGGAAACGGTGGAGGTCAGTTTTACCGCGGGCGCTGTGCCCGGCACAAACTTCATCATCGTCATGGCGGACCCCGCAGACGCGGTCAGGGAATCCTCCGAGTCGAACAACAACGCAACCGCGGATTTCTATGTTGCCGGCAAGGAAGAGCTCCTCATGGCGACCGCCGTCGCCCAGGCCGGTTACGGGAGCGGCCAGGATGTGGGCATCTCCGTGGAGCTCAGGAATACCGGGCCGGTCGTGGCGGGAAGGCTCTCCGTCAATATCGAGGACGAAGCCGGTAACGTCGTAGTCCAGAAGGACAGCCGGGAGTTGTCCCTGGCCTACGGCGCGAAAGAAACCCTGAACTATGCCTGGAATACCGGCGCCACCCTCGCGGGCGCCTACCGGGTCCACTCCGTCCTGACGGGAACTTCCGGAGTCCTGGTCGAAAACCTGGCGTCGTTTGCCATCTCACCGGACAACGCGCTGGAGATGCGTGCCGGTACCGACCGGTCCACCTACCGCTCCAGGGAAAGCGTGACCGTATCCGTGCATCTGAAAAATGCCGGTGCCAACGGGATTTTCCAGCGGCTATCGGTCAAGACGAAGATTCTTGATTCAACAGGCAGGGAAATGTTCACCGACAGCCGGGAAGTCCCCAGCCTGCTTCCCGGGGCGGATGCCTCCCTCTCTGCCTCCTGGAATAGCGGCCTGTCCGTACCGGGTGGCTACCGCGCGCTCGTGGAGGTCTATCTCGGCGAAACCCTGCTGAAAACTGCCGAGTCCTCCTTTACCATCGTACCGGACACGGCCGTCAGCGGCACCGTATCCGTCGAGCCTGCGGTGGTCGTTATCGGAAAAGACTTCAGCGTGTCCTTTGCGGTCGGCAACAACGGCAACGCCGATGCGGATGGGGTCCTGCTGCTGTCGCTGACCGATCCCGACAGCAGGGAGGTACTGGAGACGCGCGAACAGCCGTTCCTGCTTCCCGTCAACACTACGTTGAACGGCATGTTCAGCTTCGGCTCCGGTACGCTCGGTCTGAAGAGCTACCAGGTGACGCTGCAGCGGAAGACCGGGGAAACGCTTACGACCCTTGCCGGCGCCTCCGTGACGGTCCAGGATGTCACCCCACCAACCGTCTCCATCCTGTCACCGGAGCAGGGGAGCATGAACCTTGGGGCCGTCAAGCTGCAGGCTCTCGTCTTCGACGACGCGTCCGGCGTGGAAAGGGTAGAATACCGCCTCGACAGCGATCCATGGCGGCTTTTGCCCGCGACCGATCTCCTGCAGGGGAAATACCTGGCCGTCTGGGAGCCGACCGCCGGGAGTTCCGGTGAGCATACCCTGAGTTGCAGGGCGTTCGACAACAAGGGCAACGGCAGTGAACCGGTTGCCACGAGCTTCACCGTCCGCTTCGACAACACCCCTCCCGTCCTGGTGCTTTCCACTCTGAGCGACGGCGCCCGCACCAACCAGGTGGCCCTGAACGTAACCGGCACAGTCCAGGACGATACGGGCGTGAGGGAGGTCAGCATCAACGGTGAATATGCAGCCGTCAACCCGGACGGGAGCTTCACTCATGCCCTCCTCCTGGTTGCAGGCGAAAACCGGATCACCACCATTGCCTACGACCTGGCGGGTAACCGGGCCGAAGACACTCGGACAATCGTCCTTGATCTCGAGGCGCCGAACCTGACCGTCACAACTCCGCCGGACAACCTGAAGACCGGGGAGCAGACGGTCACGATAAGCGGCAGCGTGGACGAATCCTGTTCCGTGGAGGTGAAACTCAACGGGACCTCGATCTACGCCGGGACCTTCAGCGGCGAGTTCTCGACCACGACGCTCCTGATACCGGGCCTGAATCACATCGAGGTGACCGCGTCCGATATGGCCGGGAACAGTTCCAGTGTCAAGCGTTCAGTGTTTTACGACAGTCAGAAGCCGACCCTGGTAATTACCGAACCTTCCCAGGACATCAGCACCAACCGGAACAGCATCACCATCATGGGCAGTGTCGGTGATGACTCCGGCAACGCTGCCGTTACGGTGTCCGTAGACGGTACCACGTTCACCCCAACCCTGGTGGACGGGGCCTTCAGCCAGACCGTCGACTTCACCGGCGAGAAGCTGTATGAGATTATCGTCACTGCCACGGATGGCATTGCGGGACATGAGGTCAGCACCCAGAGGAATATCATCTACGACGTCACCAAACCGGTCCTGACCATTGACCCGGTGATCTCCCCGGTCTCCGAAACCAGCCAGGTCATAAGCGGCACCAGGGAGGAGCGTGCACTGGTCACCGTTACCTGCTCCACTGCCACCGTTGGTGCAATTGCCTATCCGACACCCACCACCTGGTCCGTTCCCCTGGCCGGCCTGACCTCGGGTGAAAACGTCATCAATGCCGCTTCTTCCGATGCGGCGGGCAATCAGGCGACGGAATCGGCCAGCATCATCGTCCAGGTAGAGGCCGATGATCTGGTCCTGATCCCCTTCCCGGGAGTCCTCTGGCCTCCCAATCACAAGAAGTATCCGGTGCTTCTGGCGGGATGGATCAGGCACCCATGCCATACGGACATCGTATCCGTGGACATCTCCGTCGAGGATGAATATGGTGTTTACAACTACACGAACCTTCACCTGAACAGTATCGTCAGGCTGGAGTCCTGGCGCAAGGGGGATGACAAGGATGGCAGGATCTACAAGGTCACCGCGGTCGCGACCCACAGGGACGGCAGAAAGACCACGACCGTGAGGAGGGTGATCGTTCCCCATGACATGTCGAAGTGCGATGGGGTATGGGACCGGTTGTTTCCCTGACAATCCGGTTAGTAGTTGCAGGTAAATAGTGTTATGGAACAGGGCGTTGTCGCCGTGGAAGGCATGGCCTCAAGGCTGTGCCTTCCACGGCTTCATGCTTGCCATGACAATTCCGTGACAATTCCGGGGACAGTATAGAATGGCACCAGTTTAAGGGTTCGTAGCATGGTATCTATTCCGGTGAAGAATCTCTTTCATTTCATGTCTTGGCGAAGTAAGCAACTCGTAATTCTTGGGGCGTCGTTTGCGGCAGCGAGGTTCACTACGTCCAGGACGTTGCCTGATCGGTGTATTGGTCATCGCTGGTTCCTCGCTATTTCATGTGGGTTAGCCGAAATCCAGCTTCCCTGCAATCAAGTAGGCCATGTTGATCAAGTTCTTGGTAGTGCGATAACCCCTTGCTCTTGCTGTGGCTGCCTGGATGCGGCTGTTGATGCCTTCCAGGAAGCTGTTGGTCAGTTTGCTGTGGAAGTAGTTGAGAATACCGTTCCAGTGTTTTTTTCAGTTCTGGCGACCTTTTTTATCTGCTCGACCTGGCTGCGGATCGCCCAATCATACCAAGCCTTGAGACGAGGCTCGGCTTCTTCTCTGCTCTGGGCGAAGAAGACATCCTGCAAGGCCAGCTTCAACCGGTAGGCCCTGCCGGTTTTGAGATTGTAGTGGCTGAGTCTGACAAGGTCTTCGTCCTGATGCTCGGTCAGGTTTTCGGGGTTCTTGAGCCATACATAACGCGTACCTTTGAGAAGCTCAGGAAACAGCCGCGACTCTTCGGCCCGTACACTCGCCAGGGCGTTGTTCATCAACTGGATCAGATGGAACTGATCAAAGGCGATCGCTGCATGGGGAAAGGTTTCCTTGAGGCCCTTGATGAAGGACTTGGACATGTCGATGCAGGCAGAAGTGATGTTCTCTACGGACCCGCTGTGGGATCTAAGGGCATCGGCAAACGCGACCACGGCCTTAGATAGAGGATTGGCTGAGAATCTTGCCAAGGCCAGGGCGGTGAGGGCGGAGAAGCTGAAAGCGAATAAGCCGGCAGTAAAAAAGGCTGAAATGAAGAAAGGCTGAAAAAACGGCTTTCAAATATGGCCTGTGAAGGGTTTTCCGGGAAAGGGGCATACAGAATATGGATGCCCCTTTCTTTGTGGAACGTTGATTCCAGGAGTAGTATATTTGAATATTTCCAGTGTCAGCTGTTCAGCAGGTTGACCAGTATGCGGCCGCGGAGCTCTCCTCTAAGAATAGCATGGATTTTCTGTTCGAGGTTTTCGAGGGTGCATTCACTGCCGATATTCTCCAGATTGCCCAGCTTCCATTCGCCCGCAAGTTTTTCCCAGACCAGCTTGCGCGGCCCCATGGGGCACTGTACTGAATCGACCCCCAGCAGGCTGACGCCCCGCAGGATGAACGGCAGGACATTGAGCGGCAAATCAATGGATCCGACGAGCCCGCAGCAGGCTACCGAGCCATCATAACGGGTCGACTTTATCGCGGCAGCAAGCATGTCGCCACCCACAACATCAACCACGCCGGCCCACCGCGCCTCCATGAGAGGCTGATCCATGCCGGCAATGACTTCTTCCCTGCCTATCACCCTTGAAGCGCCGATGCCAACGAGAAAACCTTTCTCCGACGCTTTGCCGGTCGCTGCCGTTACCCGGTATCCGAGCTTGGCCAATATCGCCACCGCCACGCTTCCCACGCCACCGGTGGCTCCGGTGACCAGGACCTCACCGTCCTCAGGTTTTACACCGTTATCAAGCAGCTTCCGGATCAGCATCCCGGCGGTCAACCCTGCCGTACCGAGAATCATGCTCTCTCTCAGCGAGAGCCCGGTCGGCAGCGGCAACGCCCATGCTGCCGGGACACGGATGTACTGCCCAAAAGCGCCCGGGGTGTCCATGCCCAGGTCGTAGCTGGTCACAATCACCTTGTCACAAGGCTTGAAGCTGCAGACCGAAGACTCAATGACTTCTCCCGCAGCGTCGATACCAGGAGTGTGAGGATACTTTTTCGTTATGCCGAATTGGCCGGTGGCGGACAGTGCATCCTTGTAATTCAAGGATGAGTAGTGGACCTTTACCAGAAGGTCTCCATCCGGCAGATCCTGCAGCGACCTTGTGCCGACTCTGATAGAAAAGTTTTTCGGTTCTTGCTCTTCAACAATAAGTGCGGAAAACGTTTTTACCGACATAGCGTTCTTCTCCTTTCAAATTATAGAGGTTGATAGTGTAAATGTGTGCTCATAATCAGAGCGTCTGTCACTATGCGCCAAAAGCCAACGCCGCCAGTGACAATCCCATGTTACCGCAATTGTTGTAAATCATCAAATGAGTCGGAGCATGAATTAAGCATTTATAAACAAGATGTTGCGAATACATTTAGTGAGGAATTGATTTTTTGCAAGTCAGATAACCGTCCGGCACACAACGTGGAACAGAGGTCAGATGGCAGGTATTTGTTACAGGTGTTCTGGAGAACCGCTGAAACAGTTGTCATACGAAGATAGGAATGGTAATTCTCGTGATGATGTTAGCGGAGAAAAATGAGCTTTACTTGCTAGACGAAATACATATTGAAAGCAAAGACCTTCTGAAAGATTAGAAGATAATCAGTATTGGATAGATGCTTGGCCGACAACCTTGTCAAAGCTCGGGCGGTTAGGGCGGAGAAGCTGAAAGCGAATAAGCCTGCGGCGAAAAAGGCGGCGAAGAAAAAAGACCGAAAAAACGGCTTTCAAATTTGGCTTGTGAAGGGTTTTTGGGGACAGGGGTGTACCAGATTTGGGTGCCCCTTTCTTTATGGGGCGCTGATAATGAGGTTGGTGCGGGAACTTGCCTTTGTGCCAGGTAGCTATGTATACTGCAGCCTCGCGCTTTATGTGAATATCGTAAAGCTGTTAATGACATATTCGGGCTAACTTGATGCCGAACTATTGTTCTTCTAAAGAGATTTGTCGGCTTTGTCGATATAACTCATGTTAACCAGTCGATAATTGACTTGCTCGCTACTGTCGTAAAAACGCATAAAATTGACGGTAAAAATTACACCGTGAAATACGGGAATCCCAAGCCGACATGAAGGGCCTTTTTATGAGCGGTTACACGAAAGACATCGTTACCGGGAAAGGGATACCTGATGACGACTCAAAATCATATCCAGGCCGGCAACTTCTCGTTATTACCAGTCAGGGTGAGGAAATGCTCGACCGTTTCATGTCGGAAAATACCTGAGGACAGGAATAGCTCTTGATGGCCTGTCGCCCCAACCCTGTTTTACAAAACCGAGGAATTCTATGAGTCAGATAGATTGCTTTAATCAGCCTGAAAAAACTGTTTTGACTATACCCGAGGCCAAAAGAGAGATACTTTACAAGAGCAAACGAACGTGTGTCGTTCGTGTGTATCTGCCAAATAATTCGGGAAGCATTATATTGAAAGAGCCACTTGGTCAAGTTGCGGTCGGCAAACTACACCACGAACTGGAAATTATTCAAAAACTTGCCGATGTGAAGTTCGTATCGCAGTTGGCATCCATAAACATTCCCCATGACGCTATCGCATTGGTAGATGACGGAGGTGTAACTCTCGCACAGGCATTTCATAGAGGAGGACTTGACCTTAAGACTACATTGAAAATTGCATCACAGCTGTCCGACATTGTCGCAGATGTGCACCGCTGCGGCGTTGTACACAAGGACATCAATCCTGCCAATATTTTGCTTGCCGGTCCGGAACATCGCCCTATTCTCATTGACTTCGATCATGCCACTATGTTTGCTGAGGAGCGGCCCAGTTTCGTTCATCATAACGAGATTCCAGGGACGCTTCCCTATCTTGCTCCTGAGCAAACAGGTCGCATGGCTCGCTCGGTCGATCACCGCGCGGACCTTTATGGGCTGGGTGCGACCCTTTATGAAATGGTTGTGGGAAAACCGCCATTCACGGATGATGATCCTCTGCAACTCATTCACCAAATACTTACACGAATACCGATTCCGCCATGCGAGTTGAATCCCGATGTGCCGGGAAAACTGTCACAGGTAATCATGCGCCTTCTCGAAAAAGAGCCGGACCAGCGTTATCAGAGCGCCGAAGGCCTGTCACATGATTTGTCGCGTCTTCTCGAGTTACTGTATACCGGTTACATCGACTCATTCATGCTCGGAGGACGCGATTTCCCGTATCGCCTGTCTCCGCCTTCTCGACTTATCGGCCGGGAAGAAGAAATCGCCTCACTGAAAGCTGCGTTCGAAAATGCAATCAATGGACGTGGCGGTGCCGTACTGGTGGCCGGTGCGCCGGGGATCGGCAAAACCGCTTTGATCAACGAGCTGTTGCCGATTGTCACTGAACGGCGAGGGTGGTTTGTCTCGGGAAAGTATGATCAGTACCGAAACGATGTGGATTCGGGCGCCATCGTGCAGGCACTGCGTGCACTGGGACGACTTCTCCTGGCTGAACCCGAGGCAGAACTGGCAGTCCAGAGACAGCGCATCCTGGATACACTGGGAGGCAATGCAGGGGTGATAACCGCCTTCCTGCCGGAATTCGCGACACTGTTCGGATATGCGCAGGAAATAATGACCGGTGACCCGATAGAAGCCGAAAGAAGATTTCGGCAGGCAAGCCTGGAACTGCTGCGGTCAGTTTCTTCGCCTGGTCGGCCGGTTGTCCTTGCCGTTGACGACCTGCAATGGGCACGCAAAAACGCCTACAGCCTTGCTGAAGCTGTCCTTACTGATGATAATCTGCCCGGGTTATTGCTGGTGGGAGTTTACCGCGACAATGAAATCGATGCGACACATCCGATGTCGGCACTTCTGGCAAAACTGGGAAATCTTGATAAGTTACCATTACACCTTCACCTGCGCAATCTGCCGACAACTGAGCTTGGTTCGTTCATAGCTGAAATGCTTCACCTCCAACCTCCGGCAGCATCACGCCTGGCTAAGGTTGTCGGCGAGCGGACCAGTGGCAATCCCTTCGAAACAATCGAATTTATCAATGCACTGCGAAGGGATGGCGTTCTTACATTGGGCCAACAGGGATGGACGTGGGATGATATCCACGTCAGCCGTTATAAGGGGCAATGCAACGTCGTGGACCTGCTGACCTTGCGAATTTCGGCTCTGCCGGATGAAACGCGGGAACTGCTGAAAGTGATGGCATGCCTCGGCGGTGAGGTTCGATACGACATACTGACTGCAGCAAGCGGGTTATCGTTTGCCCATCTGGAGTCACGGTTGGCGCCTGCCCTTGAAGATG
Organism: Geobacteraceae bacterium; assembly: GCA_034933285.1. GTDB lineage: Bacteria > Desulfobacterota > Desulfuromonadia > Geobacterales > Geobacteraceae > RPRC01. The sequence goes on from JAYFNT010000005.1 coordinate 24,974, forward strand.
GGGTTCTCGTGGCTGACCATAGGGTACTCAGTTCCTCAAGCAATCGCGAAAAAATAGTGAGGTTCCGCCATGACCGGGTGCAACAGTCTGTCTACTGTGTCATGGAACCGGAGGAACGTATGGCGCTGTATCTTGCCATTGCTCGACGCCTTGCCGCCTTTCCCGAATTCGGCAGCCTTGCTGCTGAGTTCTACCTGCGGACGATCGACAGGGTGACGGACTCTTCAGAACGAGCCCTTGTCGCAAATCTTTTCCGTAAGGCTGCAGGCAATGCGCGACTTTTGACCAACTTTGCAGTAATGGAACGCTTCTTGGACGAGGCATTGAAGATTTACATGTCGTCAGAAGTTCCCTCAGACGAAGAAACTGTCGCCATAGTTGAAAAGGATTTGCACATTGCCCTCTACAGTCTCGGTCGGTTCGAAGAGGTTGACAGAGTATACAGCTCAATCGAACGCCGCACCACCGATCCGTTGCAACTGGTTGATGCCGCGTGCATCCAGATAAACAGCCTGACCAACCGCAGACTTCAACGGGAAGCGGTGGCCCTTGGCCTGGACCTCCTGCAACGTCTCGGTATTGATCCTCCCGAACAAAGACAAGCTCATATTGAGAAAGAGTTGAACGCACTGTATCAATGGGTCGCAAATGGGAGTCTGGCAGATGAACTACGCAGACCGGAAACGAGAGACCCGCACGTGCTGGCCATAGCCAAACTCATTCATAGAATGATGGGGCCGGCCTATTTCGGCGATGCCATGAACAAATTATGGCTGGTATTAATGGAGTTTAACCTGTGGCTGGAGCATGGGCCATGCGCTCCGCTCATGTCATGTTTTGGTGGGATTACCTTTATTACCATCGCCCTGAGGGACGACTACCGAACCGGTTACCAAGCTGCACTACGCGCATTGCAGGTAGGTGAAAGACATGGCTATGAACTGGAGAGTGCCTGGGTCCGTCACTGTGTCGCCATTTTTACCACTCACTGGGTCGAGCCTCTGGAAGAATGCATTCATCAGGCTCAACTTGCACGGGAAGGGCTGCTGCACGGAGGTGATCTGCAATTTACCTGCTTTACTTACCATACGTCTCTGGCAGCACTCCTTGATTGCGCACCAACGCTTGATGGCTTTGCTTCGGAATTGAAGCCTGCACTTGCATTTGCCCTGCATACAGGCAATGTTTTTTCGTTACCGACATTTCTTGCCTACCGGCAGCTCTTGCGCGCCCTTTGTGGAAAAACATCCGCGCTGGGCAGTTTCGAAGACACAGACTTTACTGAAGCAACCCATCTTGAGCGCCTGGGCGACAACCCGATGGCGACCGTTATGTACCACATACATCGTGCGTTTGCAGCGGCGCTCTTTGGCGAAGAATCGGAACTGATCAGGCATTCCGCTGCGGCAATGCCGCTCTTGCCATACATTCAGGGCTTTTATTCGACAATGCTGGCGAATCTGCTGCAAACGCTTGCATTGGCTACTCGCATCCGACTTTCTCCACCGGAGGAACACACTGCTCTCCTCACCGAACTTGATGCCTGTCGAGACTGGTTGGCGTGCCGGGCGAATGACGCTCCCGGGAATTTCCGGCACCTGTGCACATGGATTGATGCAGAGCGTGCGTGGGCTGTTGGCGACGCAGGAGGCGCTGCATGCGCATTTGATGCCGCACTTCGCGAGGCAAAGTTGAGTCAGCGTCCATGGCACCGAGCGTTTGTGACTGAACGGGCCGGGCTTTTCCATCTGGGAAATTGCATGGGGTATACCGGCGGCAAGCTGCTGGCAGAGGCGCAACAACTCTATGGCGACTGGGGTGCCACGGCAAAGGTTCGGCAACTCGGGGAAAAGCATGGCTTCTTGTCGGAAGGTAAATACTGCAGTGAGCCCATGGCTGAAAAACTACTCAGCACTGTCTCAACAGATGCCGTTGATCTTCTCGCTATTCTGCGCGCCTCGCAGGCGCTCAGCTCCGAGACAAGCATCGGCCGGCTTCAATGTCGGGTCATGGAGCTTCTTGGCACAATGACTGGCGCCACCTCGGTAATGATGGTTATCAGGAGTGATGAACTTCAAGACTGGCTGCTCGTGGACCGGAGAGACGGTTGCGACGTGCTGACTCCCGTGGAGATAGCAGGTCGAGAGGGGTTACTGCCGTTGTCAGTATTCCGCTATGCGGAACGCACCCGTAAACCGGAACTGGTGGAAAATGCGAAAAGTGACAGCCGATTTGCCAGGGATTCCTATATCCTGGCTCTCGATGTCTGTTCTCTCCTGGCGGTCCCGATCTTCAGCCAGGGTGTGATACGTGCGATTCTGCTCCTGGAAAACCGCCTCAGCAGAAACGCTTTCAAAACTGACCGGCTGGATGCGCTCCTGCTGATTGCCGGGCAGCTTGCCGTTTCAATCGAAAATGCAGTGCTCTATGCTTCACTTGAACGGAAGGTCGCTGAGCGAACCGAGTCCCTCGAAAAGGAAATTGCTGCACGCAGGTCAGCTGAGGAACTTTACCGCAGCCTGGTAGAATATTCTCCCAATGGAATTCTCATAGTAGACCCTGATACAATGAAGATCATCCGTTTTAACAGTTCTGCCCATCTTCAGCTCGGCTATACAAACGAGGAGTTTGCAAATCTTACCTTCAGGGACCTGGAATCGGAAGAAACAAGATCCAGGACTATAGCCCGTTTACAGGCCATCAAAAAAAATGGCCTGATGCAGTTCGAGACAGGTCTTAACACGAAACAGGGTAACCATCGTGATATCAAGGTGTCCGCCCAGCTCATCGACTTGTCAGGTTGTGAGGTAATGCACTGCATCCTTCAGGACATAACTGACAGCAGGAAGATGGAACGGGAAATCCTCAAGGCACAGAAACTTGAATCCCTATCCATCCTGGCTGGAGGGATTGCCCATGATTTCAATAATCTCCTGACCGGAATCGTTGGGAACATCTCCATTGCCAGAATGATCGCTCCCGCAGAAGGGAAGCTCTCCAAGCTGTTGGACAATTCTGAAAAAGCATCTCTTCGCGCCAGCAAGCTGACAAAGCAGCTTCTTACCTTTGCCAAGGGGGGAGCTCCGGTAAAAAGTATTAGTTCGCTGGGAGAAGTAGTCAGGGAAAGCGCCAGTTTTGCCCTTAGAGGGTCCAAGGTCATCTGTGAGTTTAACATTGCCGGGAACCTGTGGCCCTGCGAGGCGGATGTCGGCCAGATCGGCCAGGTCATAAGCAACCTTGTCATTAATGCCGAACAGGCCATGCCGGATGGCGGTCTCATAACAGTGACCTGCGATAATTTCATAATAGAAGAAACCTGCCACATACCTCTCCAGGAGGGTCGCTATCTTAGAATTCATGTAAAAGATCAGGGACAAGGCATACCGAAAGAGCTGCTGCCGAACGTCTTTGACCCGTTCTTTACGACAAAGAGAACCGGGGTCGGCCTTGGTTTGACAACAACCTACTCCATAATCAAAAGGCATGATGGCCTGATAACGGTTGACAGTGAATCTGGAACAGGGACAATGTTCACCATATACCTACCTGCATGTGATGCCGTTTTGCAGGAGGTACAGGATCAGGAACATCCACTGCCCCAGGGGGGAAAAAAGCTTCTGGTGATGGATGATGAGGATTTGATACTCGAAGTGGCCGAGAACATGCTTCAAAGCCTTGGTTACGATGTTGCGTGTGTTCACAACGGAGAGCAGGCAGTTGATGCATACCAATGCGCAATGAAATCAGGGAGGCCATTTGATGCTGTCATAATGGATCTCACCATTCCGGGCGGAATGGGGGGAAAAGAAGCGGTGTGCAAGATTGCCGAAATCGATCCACAGGTAAAGGCGATAGTCTCCAGCGGCTACTCGAACGATGCACTAATGGCAGAATACGAAAAATGGGGATTTTCAGGAATCCTTGCGAAGCCCTATAGGGCAGAAGATCTCAGCTGTATATTGAATCAAGTTCTTCCATGACGAGGGTTTCCTTCTTGGGGTTACCACAGAAAACGGATTCTAAAGTACGCAAAGGTTTTTGGATATGCGGATTTTGTGATAGTTGGTAATTGTACCAGGGAATTCCAGGGACAGTATAATTAATTCGCGAATGAATTCCGGGGACACAACCAGTGAGGTTTGGTTATACGACTTTTGAGGGATAAAGGCGAAATCAGGACTTTTTGAACAGTTCGGTAAACAGGCATTCCGAGCGCGCCAGCCCTTCCTTTGTCAGCACCGCAGACTTCGCCTTGCCTCTTGGGTCGTAAAAATAACCTTTCTGAAAAAGTCGATCCATCGCCTCGAAATCAAAACCCTTCCAGGACCGGTCACCGTTGTGCAACGTCAAAAGCAAAAGAGCAAGCACGCAATCGTCGACTCTGTCCGCGTCTACATCTCTTTCGCGTTCCGAGCCCGCATACTGCTCTCGCATGTCATGCACTCTGTTTGCGAGTGGAAATCGTTCCGGATGGAAAATACTCTCGACTTCAAGGTCCACATCAAGATCTGGCCAGTAAAGATGGTGTTCCGAAGGTAACTCTACATTGAGGATTTTCCCCACCGGGGCTTCCTGGAACCAGGGAAAAGTCTCGAAAGGAAGGAAAACCTCTTCGCTTCCGAGCAACATCCAGAATCCGTGTTTTGATATGTTCGTAACTTCAACCGCCGAAGTGTCGTCGCCATGCGTCGCGTATCTCATCCTCATGCTCCTCGATTATCCTCCGAACCGCTTCAAGGTCGTGCTGCAACAACCCGTAATTTCGAGCCGCTTCGATTCGTGGATCGATCCAGAACTTCGCTTCTCCGCTTGCTCCGTGCACATGGATAGGCATTCTCGATTCCTCAAGAGAAAAGAAGAAAAAACGGAAACCCCCTCCCTGAATACAGTGGGACTCACTGGCCGGATCTCAACTTGAGCAGGTTTTAGCAGATTTGTAGAACAAAACAGTTGTAGTTTCGATCAAAATACGCCTGACCAAAAGGCAAGTCAAGTCGCGGAATTCGCTGGGCAGCATCCTTGACTCGATAAAACCGGTGACATATACCGCTACCCCGACTTTCCCTTTATCCAGACCTCATTTCTTTTTACGCTGTTTCTTCTATCACGCCATGGTTCCCCGTGGAGGCCCGACTCCTTCTACATCGAGCGCTACCTGCGTATCCGAGATAGAGTCTTGTAGTAAATTGACTTCCTTCCGTAGTTTCCTTGATAAATCGGCAAGATGTGCCAGCAAAGGCTCAATTTTTACATTTAATGCCCGACCTTTTGCCAACTTGTCGTCTCGGTAATTCTATTGGGCATAATAGTTGTCAATATCGTTCATTACGGGAATCATCGTTTCCAGCGTTTTCGCATAATCGCGGTCGAGAGGGTCAAGGACCGGGTTGCGCGGCAGTTGTTCGGTAGCTTTTCTCAGGTCTGATACACACTGCCGTGAAAATTCGTTGTCAGTCTCGGAAGGTGTGGATTTGAAACCGGAGAAAGGCATCATGAAGTGATCAGATTCAGGATCTTTGGCAACCTCTGAAAAGAGGGTGCGATAATTTTTCGCACTTTCTTGTAAGGATAGGTCTGTGCGGTTAAGGCAGATGATGAAAGGCTGCAGCTTTGCTATAAGTGCTGCTTCCTTTGATGATGACGATTTGAATCCATCGCTGCATCCAACCAAGGAGACCATAAGCACAATAAATACCACAATCCACAGAATATTATCGAGTTGTTTCATTGTTTGTTTGCTCCTTTCCTCAGTTGGGAACCTGCGCACTATCGCATGTTGGATTTGCAATATTTTGAATTGTAGCTTCGAAAGTTTCTTAGGATTTTTCATTTTGGGTTGCTTTACGCATCCGTCCTAGTTGAAAGCCGCGAATTGTCCAAAGAATCATAAATAAAATACCGAGTGTTCCCTGTAATAGCTCAGACCAACCAGGTGGAAGCCCAAATATGTTGCCAAGCCACTTCATGAAACGCTCACCCGATATGGAAATTATAATAGCCGCACAAAAAAATGTTCAAAGAAGAAGTCTCCAAAAGGGTTTTTAGGTGTTTTTTTATAATGGATTTTTCTGTCATAAAAATATTCATATTAACTTTGAGGCAGTGGATCGTTGTTTAGTTGATTGTTAGCTTGGGTTGGCTATGTATCTTAATAAACAAAAAACAACGCCTCTGTCGGATCCAAGTTTTCAATCTCTGACCCTACGGACCCCTTTTCCAGGAGTTATTGCCGTTTCCGGGGAAAGATTATTTAATTGAGGCTGTAGTCACTGCAGAAGCACAGTCCTAATGGCATAGTTTTATATGCAGTCCCCTAAAGCACGGAAACCGATATATGCCCAGAGACCAACTACGAATCAAACACATGATATCTGGCATCTGATTCAGTATTGTATAATTCTCCCCAAGCTATTACTTTTAAATCAGATAAATTTAGCACATTATAGTCGAGTACATTATCAACTAATGGTATTGCAATAAAAACAAAACAAGGGAACTGTTTTATTGGAAATAAACCGAAACCTTCATGTCTATGAGACAAAACAACATAGTCTATATCATTAATAAAACCGTATTTCTGCCTGTTATTGCTGGAGAAATCTTGGCAATTGCAATATCTTTACCTGATGACAATAATGCTTTTTTCATCAATACACATTCTCTCGGCAATTCAAATTCATAGCTATCCATCGATGAGATATAGTATTTGTCTAAATCAGTCATATTAAAACACCGAAGGCAGTGAGGACGTTGTTTAGTTGTTTGTTAGCTTGGGTTGACTAAGTATCTTAATAAGCAAAAAACGTCCCTATCGGATACTGTCGGATCCACTGATATAATCTAAAACACTAACTCAATAACATTACTGTAATCATCCGTACCTGTAATCCATTTATTCAACTCATTCAAAAAATTCATGGGTAATTATTTTCATATCCGATGTTTGTAGCGTTAATAATATTCCACCACGCTGAGTTATTGTCCTGTTCAGGATTATGTAATTTGTTCCAGAAAATGATACTGATTCTCCTATGCCATGAAAATCTTTAAGTAATATATTGTCAATATTGCAATGGAAATTGTCATATATTTCTGGAAAAGAATTGTATAGTTTTTCTGCTAAAAATGTTTTATGGCATAAGGCTGAACTGTACCTTCCAGAGATACTTTTTTCCCATTCCTGAAAATCGCTATCTATTTTTTCCCATTTAGCTTTTGTGTCATTATTGTAGATAAAATTATCACAGAATATCCTCTTAATCATTTGGTAGTCTTCAGTTTTGTGAAATAGTATCATGTGTTACCTCTTAGTTTGGAAAAACCGGATATTGTATGATTGGTTCTAAAGATGGCCAATTATCAGGTCCTATAATGATTTCTGGCCCACTCCCACCGATGGCTGTTCTAGAAGTCGCAGGTATATTTTTAGTTGCCCTGTATATTATTGCTTGCTGAGCATTATTATTATAATAGATTCCTAGTCCACGTTGTTGTATTGCTTCGGCAGTGGTAGTTGGAACGCCGCTCCCTGGATAAAAGCTCCTTCCAAGTGGGCCTGAAACGTTTTGTTCAATACCATATCTAGAATCAAATACCCGATTTACAAACTCTCCATGACGGACTACAGTGGCTTTTTCTAGTGGACCACCTGCATTCATCACAAATTGACCAGGTCCATCTGGCCCCAGTATACCCTTGCACAACCCCAGCGGATCAACCCACCCCCAGACATTGGGCGCATAGCTGTAGAGGTTTTCCCCGGCAGCCAGCCCAAGGGGATCCTCGCTGATGTATGAGCAGATTTGCGGGTCGAAGTACCTGTACCTGTTATAGCACAGTTCCAACTCTTCGTCGTAGTACTGCCCCTGCAGCCTGATGGGATTGTCGAACCGGTAGTTCCCCTTGAGGCTTGCCACCCTGCCCAAGGCGTCGTAGCGCGCCTGCCAGAGCACGTTCCCTTCTTCGTCCCGCACTTCCTGGGGAAGGCCGGCGATATCGTTGCTGTAGTAGCGGATCTTGCCGCTTTCCTCTATGGCGGCAAAGGGGACGAAGGTGCCGGGATAGTAGACAAATTCCCTTGGCGATTCCCGATGGCGGGTGTCGGAAAGGAGCCGGTCCCCGTCCCAGTAAAAAACGGTCTTCCTGCCATTGGTTTCCTTGGATGTCCTGCGGCCCAGGGCGTCGTAGCGCAGGGTGGTCCTGGTTCCGTTTGTCTGCAGGGCTTCCGTGAGCCGCCCGGTGCTGTCCCAGGTATACCACGTGTTGCTTTTTCTTCCTTCGCGCCTGACCAGATTGCCTGCGGCGTCGAAGCAGTAGCCGGTCCCCTGGTATTCCAGGCTCCGTGCGCCCGGGTCCGCTTCCTCTTTCCGCAGCAGGTCGCCTGCCGGGTCGTACAGAAATTCACTGATCTTCCCTTCGGGGTCGATGGACTGTGTCACCCTTCCCAGGGGGTCGTAGGTAAAGTACGATTCGCCGGAGCGGGGGTCTTTTCTCCTGGTAAGGTTGCCGGCCTTGTCGTACCCGTAGCTCCGCACCCAGTTTGACGGCGCACCGAACAGGGCTTCCCTGGTCAGCCGTCCTTCCATGTCGTAGCTGTAGTTGCGGCTGATGGCGTTGGGCAGCGTCTCCTTGACGGGAAGGCCAAGGTTGTTGCGCTCGATGTCGGCAACCTTGCGGCCGTTGATGGAGATGTCCGTGACATTCCCCAGGGGATCGTAGCCGAACTCGACGCTATTGCCATGAGAGGATGTGCGATTTATTCTCCTGCCGGCTGCGTCGTACCGGTTTTCGACGGTGAAATCGCCCTGGGACTCCCCGGTCAGGCGGCCTTCGGCGTCGAAGCTCCGCTGGACGGTGATGGTCGGGTTCTGGTGGAGAACGAGGTTGCCGTTCAGGTCATGGGCAAACATTTCGCAATTGCCGTCTGAATATAGTTTCCCCGTAAGACGACCAAGCGAATCGTAGGTATAACTGGTAACCTGCCCCAGGGGATCGGTTTTGCTGATGAGCATGCCGACGGGATCATACTGGTAACGGGTAACGCTTCCCCAGTAGTCGGTCTGCTCGATAGTCTTCCCGGCCCGGTCCCGCTTGAGCCGGCATGTCTCGCCCCGTTCGTTGGTGACGGACACCAGGCGCTCTTCGCTGTCGTAGCGGTAGGTGAGTGTGGTTCCGTCGGGGTTGCTGCGTCTGGCGATTTTGCCGATGCCGGTGTATTTGAACCGCGTTTCATTGCCCAGTTCGTTCCGGTGGCGGATGAGGTTGCCTTCGTTGTCGTAGGCGAGGCTGACCTCCGCGCCACCTGGCCTTTTGACGTGAACGAGCCGGGAGGCGGCATCGTAGCCGTAGCAGGTCTGTGCGCCGGTGGGATCCGTTACGCTGAGAATATTGCCCAGGAGGTCGCGGGTGCAGGCTGTCCTGTTGCCCAGGGCGTCGATCAGGGCGGTCAGGTTGCCGTTGTCGTCCAGTTCGTAGCGGGTCGTTGCCCCCAGGGGGTCGGTTGCGGCGGTAAGCCCGCCTTGATCGTCGTACCGGTACGAGGTGCGGGCTCCGGTGGGGCTCGTGCGGCTGATGAGCAGACCTTCTCCGTTCCACTCCTGTTTCCAGGTGCTGCCCAGTGGGTCGGTGATGGCGATGGGGTGATGCGAGTGGTCGTACTGGAACCGTATTTGTGCGCCGTCAGGGCGGGTGACGGCGATGACATCGCCCGATTCGTCATAATCGTAGGTGGTGCGCCTGCCTGAGGGGTCGATGACTGCGGTGGTGAGATAGCGTTCGTCGTATTCGTAACGGGTGGTGTTGCCCAAGGGATCGGTCTTTGCCAGGAGCTGGTTGGTTACGTCGTAGTGGAGCCTGGTGACATTGCCGTGCGCATCGGTGGCAAGGGTGATCTTATCCTCGTCCAGATAGCTGAAGCGGTATTCGTAGAGTCCGCCGTCGCCCCGCGTGTGGATGCAGCGGCCAGAGGAATCGTATTCGTAGTGAAAGGTGAGGCCGTTCCGGTCGGTGTGGCCGGACATGAGCCGGCCGTCATAGCTGAAACGGCTGGGCACGCCGATGGGGTTGATGGCGGAGACCAGGTTCCCCTCCCGGCTGTATGCATACTGGACAAGGGCGATGTCTTCCCGGTCGGGGCATGCCAGGGTCATGGAAGAAATCAGGCCGCCCCGGGAATCGACATTGACTGTTTTGCCGCAACTGGTGTCGATGCGGCTCAGCCCCTGGTCTCCGCGAACGAAGCTCATCCAGTTGTCGCTCCCGTCGGTTATCCGTTCCACCAGGAGTTCTTGCGGGCTTTCTTCAGGCGCGTGGAAATGATAGAGAAGCCCTGATTTCAGCCGGACCATGAGACCATCGTCCGAGCGGGACAGGATCGCGCCGCCGATGGCTTCCCTGATGGGGATGTCGCCGGGGAGCTCGTCGAACAGCGCGCCACGGGGGCTGCCGTCATGAAAGACGATCTTGCCGCTTGAGCTCTTTTCCAGCCGTGCGTCGGCCGGGGTCTGCCAGCCGTGGCCGCACACGCCGCTCCGGGTCGAGCGGGAACCGTAGCGCCGGGTCCAGGGCACGGGAATCCGGCCGGGGAGGGTGAAGTCAATCTGCTCCAGCAATACTTCCCCGGTTAAGCCGTCGACCGGTTCGCCGACCACGGCTTCGGTATTTGCGCCTTTCAGCAGCGCGGCTTCGGGAGTTGACTTGCTCTGGCTCATCGGGAGCCGGGCTAACTTGGGGCTTATTCCCAGGAAAGCCATACCGGCAATCCCCTGCAACAGATCTCCGTAGCCGGGTCCCAAGCGGTCACCAAGGTCCTTCAGCATGTTCATGCCCACATGGACTGAACCAAGTACCCCGGCAAATATCCCCAGTGCAGCCGCGCCGGTCATGGCGGCAAAGATGGCGCCGGCCGCCACTGCTCCAAGACCGACTATTTCCAGGCCGGTCTTCAGCCAGCTTTCCAGGTCCAGGACAAAGCTGACCCTTACGGTCGGGCCGCCGATGAAGACGTTGGGGCTGCCGCTCTTGATGTGGGCGCCGCAGGTCATCCTGCTTCCGACCCTGGCGGCCGGACGGTTGTTGATGATCACGGTGGCGCTCCCCTCGGCGATCTTCAGCGGAAAGGGCCACTCGGGATGACTCAGCGGAAAACCGCTGCAGAAGGCAGCGACGTCGTCACCGGCCCGCATGGCGCTGCGGTTGTTGATGAAGACATCGGGGCTGCCGCGCACCAGCACGCCCGAGGCGGGTTCGGGCAGATCGAAGATTGTGCTTATTCCGTTCAATACCTGGTGCAGAGAGCATCCACCAAGTGCGATGGCCCCGACCATGGCAGCCGCTGCCAAGCCGCCGGTCAAGGCGGCGGCGCCGATAAATGCCGCTCCGATCAGGGCGCCGGCAACGGCCCCGGCAAGAAGGGCGGCGATGCCGTACCCGTGCGCTATTTCATCTCCCAGACGTGCTGCAGCTTGGGGGTCCATAATCCTGGTCTCCTGCATGAAGCGGAAAAAGGATCGCCGATATGGCGTTTATGGTGACGTCTCGTGTTCACGGGAAGGTCCTGCGGAGGGGAAGGGCCTGAAGGATTTGATGACTTCTTTCCAAAGTTCTCTGTGGTTTTCGGCATCGTCCGGTGTCGTGGTGAGTGTCAGAACCACTACGGAAGGCTTGTGTTCGACGAAAACCTGGAAAAGCGTGAGATCACGCCCGTTGCTGCTCCATTGATAGCGGACCGCTGCAGCGGCGTGGCCGCTTAGCATGAAGTCTTCATGCTGGAGAAGTTTGAAACCTTGCAGCTGTCTGCTCGCGGCATCCATCTGCCCGGCCACGTAATCGCTGAACAGCTTGTCGCCCTGGCTTGCGTCCCGGCTGACGACAAAGCTGGCCTCGCTTGTTTTCCCGTCGGCTGGAATCTTGAAAATGTTGATGCTCTGGTCGCTCCAGCTGTCCGGAATGACAATTTCGCCTTCCTGCATTCTGTAGGTAATCATGATGATTTACCTTTCTCAATGTGGTGTATTGCTTTGCAGACAGATTAGAAACAGATAATAAACTGGAAAACATATAACATGTGATAAATTTAATTGTCAAGGACTAATATGTGGAGATGTCGCGAGGCCTTCAAGGGATGTTCTTCAGATTTTCCCATTCAGGAATGTTGGGGCACCTCTCGGGACATCGTTTGAAAGTTTGACTGATCGATGCTCTCTCATTGTCGATCTTGTCGAATTGCGTATACCTCAAGAATTTATTGCTGGATCTCTGGTGCAGTATGCTGACGAAGCCATGTATGCTGCAAACAGGCAAATAAAAAGACATGCGGACAACGAAGGATTGTCCCCATAACGGAAGCATGAAAATGGAACACGTTTTTTCAATGTGATATATTGAAAAAAATCCCTAGGTAGTTTCCGGATGGAAACTACACAATCAGCATATCCACCCGCGGAGAACGGTCCATGAATCAATCTGTTGCGACTCCTCGCCGGTCGGCGGAGGAGCAGGCTCGTTTCGAAACAATGATTCGAGACATGTTCGAAAATGTATTTCCCTTTCATAAGATGGTTGGTCTGAGAATCGAATCCTTTGACCTCGGTTCGCCCCGGATAGCATTCGATATGCAGCCTGCACTGGTGGGCAGCTCCCTGCACAACCGCCTCCACGGCGGCGTGATAGCGACAGCGCTTGATACTGTCGGAGGTTTTGCCGTAGTCGTGGCGATTGCCGAGAAGCATGCCGATGAATCGCCGGAGCAGATTGTCACGCGTTTTGGCCGTATCGGAACTATCGATTTGAGGGTGGACTACCTGAACCAGGGGGTCGGCAGCAGCTTCCACGCGAATGGCAGGGTGGTGCGTCTGGGCGGGCGCATCGCTTCAGTGCAGATGGAACTGAAGAATGAGGCCGGTCTCCTCATTGCGACCGGCGCGGCGGCATATATTGTTAGCTGAAATTCAATTTCCGGAAGAGCATACTGATTCAGTAATCAGTTTATACCTCACAGGGTCGCCGCTGACGGCTTCGGGATTGCTCCCCTTCAGCAATGCTGCTTCGGAAGATGCCGTGCTCAGGTTCATCGGGAACCTGGCGATCTTGGGGCTGGTACCCAACAGTTAAATTCCTCTGGCCGAGTTGGTGTATAATTGCTTATAGCGGCAGAATAATTCAGGCAAAGGAGGGCGGAAATGAACAAGCCTGTTTGTGTTGCCCTTGCGACCATAGCCCTGATATTTGTGAATTTCCTCCCGCTCTTCGCTGCTCCTGCCGGTCACGGGGGATATGCCGGGCGCGGGGGATACGCCGGACATGGCGGGTATGCCGGACAGGGCGGGTATGCCGGACATGGAGGATATGGCGGGCATGGCGGGTATTACAGGTACGGCGGTTATGGCAGGCACGGTGGGTATTACGGGGGAGGTGTCTGGTTTGGTCCCGGATGGTGGAGCCCGTACTATCCGTATTATCCCTATTACCTGCATTATCCGTATTATCCGGCGCCGCCCGTGGTAGTTCCACGGCCGTCTTACTGGTATTACTGTCGGGATCCGGAGGGATACTATCCGTACGTGAAGCAGTGTCCGACCGGGTGGATGAGGGTAGTGCCTTCTGCTCCACCCGTGGAACAGGAGGAGCTGTGCATGACAGTCGATATCCAGTTTGATACTGACAAGGCGGTCATCAAGCCCGCGTATTTCAGGGAAGTCGAAAAAGTCGCCAGTTTCATGAAAGAACATCCCCAGGTCAAAGGGACCATTGAAGGACATACAGATGGTGTGGGCAGCGCGGATTATAACCTCAGGCTTTCCCAACGGCGCGCGGAAAGTGTCGTGAACTTGCTGGTGGAGAAATACGGCGTCGACGGTTCGCGGCTCACGGCAAAGGGGTATGGTCTGACCAGGCCAATCGCAGACAACAGGACAAAAGAGGGTCGTCAGAAGAATCGGAGAACTGTTGCCAATTTCGGCTGTGTACCGGTAGACAGGTAACAGCCTGCCATAGCGCATATTGGAAATATGACATATTGCAGGGCGTCTGGCGTATTGTTGCGTGTGTCACCTTATACTTTTTGCTGTAACGTACAACTACAGTCACGAAATCGTAAGGGGGGCAAATCATGCTTACATTTATCATGTTGACAAGGCTTTCGCCCGAGGCTCTCCGCTCGCCGAGTAACCTGGAGGACCTGGAAAAGAAGACCATGGAGCATATCCGCAAAGAGTGCCCGAAGGTGGAGTGGGTGGGAAACTACGCCATCCTGGGCCCGTGCGATTACCTGGACATCTTTACCGCACCGGACCTGGAAGCTGCGATGAGCGTGGCAACCATCATAAGGTCTTACGGCCATGCCACTACGGAGATATGGACCGCAACCGAATGGAAGAAATACAAGCAGATCGTCAGACATCTTCCGGGAGGCCTTTCCTTGAAAACCACCTCCTGAAGAATGGCGCCAGCAAGGATCGAAGGTCACCACCCGGCTGGCTGTCCCGCATGATCTGATTGTTTCGCGGCCCACCGGATCAAGGATAATGAGCAAAGCTGATTCTTTGCGCCAGAGACGACGGCAGGGGATTCCCTTGCCTTAACAGGAACCCGCATCAATGTGTGAAATCAGGTGGCATTTCGGGCCTCGATGTAATATTATGCCTTTTTAGTTCTCCGCCGGGTCAGGCTATGATTCCATTTTCTCATATAGCAGAGCGGTGCGGTATGTTTGGAGAAAATATTTCCATGTAGAAGGGACAAACCATGTCAAACAGCGATGAAATGGACAAGGCTGTCGAAGAGGAGAGTTTCGCCGATCTTCTGGAGCAAAGCCTGAGCGAGCAAAGCGGCAGATTGCAGCCGGGACAGAAGGTGACTGCACGGGTCCTCAAGATCAGCGCGGAATGGCTTTTTATCGATACCGGCCACAAGGGGGAAGGTGTCGTCGACCTGAAGGAGTTCCTGGACCTGGACGGCAAGCTTGCGGTCAAGGAGGGAGACGAGATCGTCGCCTATTTCCTTTCGTCTCGCCATGGGGAAATGCGCTTCACCACCAGGATCGGCGGCGGTGCGTCAGGCAGTGCCCAACTAGAGGAGGCCTGGCAGGCGGGCATTCCGGTGGAGGGCCTTGTGGAAAAAGAGATCAAGGGGGGGTACGAGGTAAAACTGGCCGGGACGGCCCGGGCTTTCTGCCCCTTTTCGCAGATGTCGCTGCGTCGCGTCGACAATCCGGAGTCACTCATCGGAAGCCGGCTGGAATTCCGGATCACGGATTACGGTGAAAACGGCCGGAACGTCGTCGTCTCCCGCCGCGTCCTGCTGGAGGAAGAACAGCAGAAGGCCCGCGAGGAATCTCTGGGCGCCATAAGCGAAGGCATGACAGTCAGCGGCACGGTCACCTCGCTGCGTGACTTCGGAGCCTTTGTCGATATTGGGGGGATAGAAGGGCTGATTCCAATGTCCGAACTCGGCTGGAGCCGAGTCAAGGATGTACGGGATGTCCTGAGCGTTGGCCAGCAGGTCCAGGTGGTGATCAAGGCCATCGATCGGGAGAAGGAGCGGATATCCCTGAGCCTCAAGGATGCTGTGGCCGACCCCTGGGAAAAGGTTCCGGAGCTGTATCCGGAAGGATCGTTCCACACTGGTAGAGTGGCGCGCCTGGCGCCCTTTGGTGCTTTCGTCACCCTGTCGGACGGTGTGGACGGGCTTGTTCATATTTCCAGGCTCGGATCAGGGAAGCGGATCAACCACCCCCGAGAGGTGTTGCAGGAAGGGGACAGCGTCGAGGTCAAGGTCGAGAGTTTCGACCGCGCAAACCGTCGCATTTCCCTGGCCCTTGCAGGTGCGGCCAGGGCGGCTGACGAGGAGGAGGAATCGATCGCCGAATACCGGCGCCAGGCGGGCGAGGCGCCCAAGGGTATGGGAACGCTGGGTGAGATGCTTCAGGCCAAGTTGAAAAAGAAGAAGTAGGGGAGGTTCCGGAGGCTGAATGAAAAAAACTGACGAGTAAGGCTTGCAATACTGTAATACGAATGAAAACGGGGACACTTTTATACTGATGGGCAAGAAAATCTGTTCCCGTCTTCGTTTCCAGGCGCAAATAGAGGGAATGCAGGGAAATTGGGAACCGTGAGATGATCACATGGATATTGAGCGCTCGGCCGATCTGCGAACCTCGCGCTGAATTTTTCTTGCCCATGGAGGAAATTTAAGTATATTTATTACAAATGAACAATGATGAACCAAGACAATCATTAAGATAAGCCAATATTCGAATTGCCATGTGGATTGTTGTGAATCGAATTGTATTGAAATCCCTCACCTGATCCAAATCCTGGGAGATGAATGATGCCGGGAATTAGCCCCGATATGGCAAAGCGCTTCAAATGGTCCCTGTTGTTGGCGATATCTTTTTCACTTGCCTTCCTGGCATTTTTAACTCTGAATTCATCCAGTCAGAGCATTGACCCCCTCACCACTGAAGAAAGGGCATGGCTAAAGGCTCATCCGGGCATCCGCTTTGCCCCGGACCCTGATTTCCCTCCCGCTGAATTTTTCGACGGCAACGGCAGTTTAAACGGCATAACGGCCGATTATCTGGCCCTTTTGGAAAAAAAACTCGGGATACGTTTCAAGATTGTCCGGCTAAGGAATTGGGATGAGGTCATCAGTTATGCCAGAACCAGGCAGGTCGACTTCTTTGCTGCTACTAAAACCCCTCAACGAACTCAATTCGCCTTCTTTACCGCGCCTTACATGGAATTGCCGGCAGCGATCATCGCCCGCGAGAAGGTCACGGATCCTCTCACCATGGCGAACCTCAAAGGCATGAAGGTTTCGGTGGTGTCCGGATATGCAGTTCAAGAATACATTGCCCGAAATTATCCCGAAGTCAACCTGGATGTAGTGCCGGATGTGCAAACGGGATTGCGAAAAGTCTCTTTCGGCACCAGCGACGCCTTCTTGGAAAATCTTGGCTCTGCATCGTATTACATCGAAAGGGAGGGATTTACCAACCTCCGCGTGGCCGGAGAATTCGGATATTCATACAGAATGGCATTTGCCTCGCGCAAGGATTGGCCGATCTTGAACCGTATCCTGTCGAAAGGCCTGGAGCAGATAAGCGCGGATGAGAAAAAATCCATCTACAGGAAATGGATTCCCTTGGAGCCAAGATCCCTGTTTGCCAGAAAGGGTATCCAGACTGCGTTGATTGCAATTGCAGTGGCCGTGATTGTGCTTGTCACCGGCATAATCGTGTGGAACAGGGCCCTTGCGCGGAGGGTCAGCGCCAGGACCTGTGAGTTGGTCAGGGAACTTGCGGAGCGCAAGCGGGTGGAAGACGAATTGCGCGAAAGTGAAGAAAAGTTCCGGGTGTTGGCGGACACTCTGCCTGTCGGCATCTTTCTCTATCAGGGGGAAATGATCGTCTATGTGAATGCCGCTACCGTGAATCTGTTCGGTTACTCGGAACAGGAATGCCTGCAGATGAGGTTCTGGGACTGGGCGCACGAGGATTACAGTGAGAAGGTCAGGGAACGGGGATTGGCAAGACAGCGTGGAGAGCAGGTGCAGTCCCGATACGAATGCAGACATGTTTCCAAATTCGGTGATGAACGATGGTTATTCGTTTCTGCCGGGAGAATTGAATACCGTGGAGAAGCTGCCGGGATCGCGACCTTCATAGATATCACCGATCGCAAGCGAATGGTGGAAGAACTGCAGGAGGCGCATGGCGAGCTGGAAAAGCGGGTCGAAATGCGGACGTCGGAATTGACCGCTGCCAATGAGCTTCTGCAACACGAGATCACCGTTCGCAAACAGGCAGAAGAACAGCTGAGACAGAAAAAGGAGTTGCTGGAAGAACTGAACGACACTCTGGAGAAAAGGGTCCGCGAGGAGGTCGCAAAAAACAGGCAGAAAGACATTGTCCTGGTCCAGCAGAATCGACAGGCTGCTATGGGGGAAATGTTGGATCATATCGCCCATCAGTGGAAGCAGCCAATCACTTCCCTGTCCCTGATTGTTCAGGATATGGCAGAGTCTTGGTCAAATAATGAGATGTCGGATGAGAGTGTCGAAGAAGCCGTAGGCACGGCAATGTCCCTGCTGGAACATATGTCCCAGACCATCGACGTCTTCAGGAATTTTTACCGGCCGGATAAGGAAAGAAAAGAGTTCAACATCAAGGATTCCATAGACCAGGCCCTCACATTCATAGCGCCAGCTTTGAAATTTCACCGCATCAGTATTGAGCTTGAAGCAGATCCTGACATGGCCGCGATCGGTTACCCTAACGAATACACCCAAGTGCTGCTAAATATCCTTACCAATGCGCGGGATGCAGTAAGCGTAAGGGGGGTGGAAAATCCGATTGTGACTATCAAGGCTTTTGCAGAGAGCAATCGAGCCGTTGTAACCATCATGGACAATGCCGGAGGTATTCCGGAGACGATTATCGGAAAAGTCTTCGAGCTCTACTTTTCGACCAGGGAGCCCGGCTGTAGTTCCGGGGTCGGGCTCTATATGTCGAAAAACATCATTGAGAGAAATATGGGCGGTATCCTGACCGTAGCAAACGCCGATCATGGAGCCCGGTTCAGAATAGAACTCGACATGCCTAACTGCTGATCGATTGATCATCATTTCCCTTTTTCCCCGTCAAGTTTTCTCCAACGTTTATCGCGGAATTCTGTCTTGTCTTATCATGCACGAGATGCAATCTGCCTTTGCATGCCCGGATGATTCTCCCAATGGACAATCAGGCAACCCCGAATTTTTCAGGTTTCCGAGAATTTTTGGCCGTAATTTGATAATGCGGTTTGATTTGTTATAGTTAAATCATATGTTGCGTAACCAACGGAGACGCTTGGTATATGCCGGTTGGCAGTACACATGAAAATTGTTCGATATTGGATTTGTTCGCACATGAAATAACCATATGCAAAGCCTGACCCCAAATTGTGAGGTAGAAATGTCAATGACATCATACATTATAAAATGCCCGTCATGCGGAACGGGAAACAGCATCCCCGCGGAGAAGGAAGGACTGAGGGGGCTCTGCGGCAACTGTAAAGCGATATTGCCTCCGCTGTTTTGTCATCCGCAGCAACTGAGCGAACACAACTTCGACAGTTTCATCAGCTCGTACCCTGGACCCGTGCTCGTGGAATTCTGGGCACCCTGGTGACCGCACTGCACATCATTCGCACCGGTGGTGCGAACAGTAGCGGAAAAGCTTGCCGGAGAGGCAGCAGTCGTTCAGGTGGATGCCGATGACAACTCTTCACTTTCATCTCGTTTCGGGGTGAGGGGCATCCCGGTGGTCATGCTGCTCAGGAATGGAAAAGAGGTTGACCGTATCGAAGGGGGTCGGCCCACGGAAGCGCTGATATCCTGGTTCCGGCAGCATCAGTGAGTTGTGGCGACCCTTTCCGGAGGCATGCATGGTCAAGCTCAAGATCTGACCAGTGAGTCATGATTTTTCATGAAGAAATAAACTATCCACGGCTGATGTGGATAACTGGTCTCCAGCTGTGGAAAACACTGAAAATTACCACGTATCCTCAAGCACTTCTACAATATGCACAACTGATGGGCAGCACTTGTAAGTACCTGAAATATCGTGTCAATAGTTTTTTTTGACTGAAAAATCGCAAGTCCCGGAGCACTTTCTGCCGCCTCTGCCCTCAAATTTAATGCAAAGTGGATAACTGTGGAGAAAAAGGCGAAAAAACAGGGGATCCGGAAACCCGATCAATGACGGCGCTTACCACCAGACGCGGTGGAGTGCTTTTATTGTGAGCTCGCTGTAATGAGCTGGCGAATGTTTTCAGGCATGAGACGGATATGTCCGGGGTGCATCAGACCGCATTGACGTCAAGCGTGCCATGGTTGTAATGGTTGCCTGCGCGTTTTCTGAAAGGGTCAGAGCAAGCGTGAGAACAGATGCGCGAACCATTCCCTTATCCTGTCAACCATGGGTCTTTTGTCCCATTTTTCCTTCGTAATGATATCCGAATTTTCCAGGTCCCTGGCAAACATGTCTTCCATTTCGGCTGCAAAACTGCTGCTGAGAATGATTGCGTTCACTTCGTTGTTGGTGGAAAAGCTCAGGAAGTCCATGTTTGTTGATCCGACAGTCGACCAGACCTCATCGATAACCGCGGTTTTAGCGTGGAGCAGGGCATTGCGGAGTTCGTATAATTTAACCCCTGCGTCCAGAAGTTCTTCGTAGTAATACCTGCCGGCGTTCATTGCCAGTTGCGAATCGCTGTTTTTAGGAAGGATCAATTTTACGTCGACACCACTTCTGGCAGCTTCGGTAAGGGCATTCACCATCTGCCGGTCAGGGACGAAGTAAGAGTTTGTCAGATGGATCGTTCGTTCTGCGGACATGATGCCTGACAAGTACATGATGAAAGTCGTCCGCCGCTTTTCTCCCGGCGAACTCTGGATCACCTGCACAAGGTCCGACCCCTTGGCGCCTAGCTTGGGGAAGTAGTCCCGGTCCGGGATTTCCGGTCCCTTCTGCCATTTCCACGTGTTGAAGAACAGTTCCTGGAACTGGGCAACGACAGGCCCTTCGATGAGTACGTCCGTATCCCTCCAAGGTATTCCGGTTGTGCCCGTGGCTTCTTTGCCGAAGAACATGCCCGAATAAACATGGCTTATGTTGACCCCCCCGGTTATGGCGATGCTGCCGTCCACCACCAGGACCTTCCGGTGGTCGCGGCGAGTCAGGCGCCATTTCCTGCGTGCCTTCAGCGGATTGACCGGGTTGTATTCCAGCACCGAGATTCCTTTGTCGCGCAATGCCTGGAAAAAGGCGGGCGGGGTATTGATGCTACCGACGCTGTCATAGATGAGATTCACCTGGACCCCCTCCTGTTGCTTCCGGACCAGGAGATCGGCGAGCTTGTGGCCAGTTTCGTCATCCTCGAAAATATACGTTTCCATGTCTATGTGGTTTCTGGCGTTTTCAATCGCCTTGAACATGGCAGCGTAGGTTGCAGGGCCGTCGATCAGAAGTTCGGCCCGGTTGCCCTTGACGATGGGTTTGCCGCTCAGTACTTCCATCACGGTAAGATGATGATTCAGGATGTCTGTCGGCTCAACGGAAGATTTGAGGCGGTCGAGGATTTGCTTGCTTTGCTGGGGAGAAAGCAGTCCACGTGAGGAGGCGATCCTGGGCGGCCTGTGGTCAGGGGGGATGTCAGCGATGATTTTTGAAGTGTCAGGCAGCGTGGCGCATCCGGAACCCAGACCGGAGACGGCAAATACCAGGAGTATGATGAGTTTGTTCGGAATCATGCGAGCCATGTACAAATTTTACCTGACATACGGTAGATTGAAATGGCTTTTGTAAAAACCTTTTCTCAGGTGTCCATCTGAGGAGTCTCTCCGGCCTTTGTCAGCAATTACCGGGAGTTTCCGGACGGACAACACTTAGCGGGCCGCATTTGATCCACCTGTTACTTTCGATGAATCGATCTTCAGCTGCGAAGACTCTACTTTGCCTTGTTTCGAGATTTTCGACTGGTTGGAAAGCTTGAGTTGATTCGACACTTTGGATTGTTCGGGCAGCTTGGACTGGTTCGACAGTTTAATCTGGTTGGACAATTTCAACTGTTTTGACGAGACATTCTGCTTACCCTGGCGGGAAATTGCGGACGGATTGTCCAATTTTTCATCGGCGGCCAAAACTTCGTCCACCGGGACTCCAAGGGACATGCCGAGGGACGCCGCCATTGTGGCAATGGCAAGAGTCTTGCCGAGAGTGGCGGCGGATTGCTTTGCATCTTTCCGTTCCTGTTGCGGTTTTTCATATTTCATAACGATTTCCTCCTTGTCGTTGAAGTCGAATTATGCCGCCCACTCCCGGACGGCCTTGATGTGCATCACCATTTTTTTCTCTAAGTCTTTGGGAACAGGGATTCCCGACTGCCTGCAATAGTCGGCAACAGCCCGATCCATATCGATCCGGGACAAATCATGCCCTCCGGCTCCGGTGTCGGCAACAGCCCGTACGGTGTCGATGACGGTTTCGGATTGACAAGGTTCAAGCTCCCGGTCCTGAAGCATTTCAAGCAATTGCCAGAGCAGATCCAGGTACAGGTCGGCTGCATGCATGAAAGGACCCGCGCCCTGCTCTTCCAGGTAAAGTTCAATTGCTCCGTTCCCGTGGAAAACCCCTTTGCATCCTTCGTCGGTTTCAATGAGGGAAAAAGTTTCCTCTGTCGGGTAATGGACATGACGTCCAAGCGGATAAAGACGGCACACCAGTGGGCGGTCGGGATGGACGGAGCAGCCTTCTGCATTGAGGAAAATACATGTTCCGTCATTGCCGAATTTAAGGATGGTTCCACTGTTGGTTGTATATCGGGCGATGAATTCGGTGGTCGAAATGCCGCGGTTGCGGGCCAGGCGGGCTATTTCATAGGGATTGAGCTGGATTTTCTTGAAGCGGCAGCAGGCAATGCAGCGACAGCAGGAAAAACCGAATGACGACTGGCGGTTCATGTTGGTCTTGCACAGGGAAGTTGACATGGTGATTCCCCTTTGGCCCGTGTCGATCAGCACGGCACAGTTCCCGTGTCACAAAAATTAAGCCACCCTTGAAAAGCGGAGAAAATTATACAGGGTTGATTTGGGGGGGGCAAGAGAATTCTGCCCTGCAGGTCGAAGGGGAGAAGTCCCTTGACGCGCAGTTTTGATTGACCTATAAAAACAGTGACATTCCCAATTTCCCCGCAAACAAGAGGTTCGATTCATGAGTGTCATTTATCTGCTGGTATCTGCTTTGTGTGTCCTGGCACTGGCTTATCGCTACTACTCGGCCTTTATTGCCGCAAAAGTGCTGATGCTCGACGACCGGAACATAACTCCGGCAATCACCTGCAATGACGGGAAGGATTATGTCCCGACCAACAAGTGGGTCGTCTTCGGCCATCATTTTGCCGCCATTGCGGGCGCGGGACCGCTGATCGGCCCCACGCTGGCCGCACAGTACGGATGGGGGCCGGGATTTTTCTGGATCCTGCTGGGCTCGGTTTTTGCCGGATGCGTCCACGACATGATCATCCTGTTCGCATCAGTCCGCCATAGAGGGCAGTCCCTGTCGGCCATCGCAAAGAAGGACGTGAGCAGGATTACAGGCGTTACCACAGCATTCGTTACCCTGTTCATAATCATAGTTGCACTGTCGGGGCTTGCAGTGGCTGTCACCAATGCACTCTACAATAACCCCTGGGGGGTGTTCACCATCGCCATGACGATTCCCATTGCCATGATTGTCGGTGTCTACATGTTCAAGATCCGGCCGGGCGCGATCCTGTCCGGGACGGTGATCGGTGTCATGGCCGTGCTTGCCGCCGTATATTTCGGGGCGCCGGTGGCGGAATCGTCACTTGCCGGATGGTTCACTTTCAGCAAGGAAAGCCTTTCCATCATGCTCCCGGTGTACGGTTTCTGCGCTGCAGCCCTGCCGGTCTGGCTGCTGCTCGCGCCGCGGGATTATCTCAGCACTTACCTCAAGATTGCCGTTATCGGGGTGCTGGCGATTGGGCTTTTTCTCGTCAATCCCACTGTGAAGATGCCCTTTGTGACCAATTTCATCGAGGGAGGCGGGCCGATAATCCCCGGACCGGTATGGCCTTATGTGTTCATTACCATTGCGTGCGGTGCAATTTCCGGGTTCCATGCCCTGATAGGC
The DNA here is from genome assembly GCA_034933285.1 of Geobacteraceae bacterium. Taxonomy (GTDB): domain Bacteria; phylum Desulfobacterota; class Desulfuromonadia; order Geobacterales; family Geobacteraceae; genus RPRC01. The sequence continues at coordinate 48,666 of JAYFNT010000005.1, forward strand.
TCCGGTACGACTCCCAAGATGCTGGAACGGGAAAGCCAGATACGCCTGGTGGGATACGGCGCCATGCTTGTCGAGGCGTTCGTCGGCCTGATGGCGCTGCTCGCCGCCGTTACCCTGGTCCCCAACGATTACTTTGCTATCAACACGTCCTCTGCTGCTTTCGCCAAGCTCAACATGCCGGTGAAGGACCTGCCGGAGTTGTGCCGCCTGGTCGGGCTGGATGTCACGCACCGCCCTGGAGGGGCGATTTCGCTTGCCGTGGGCATGGCTCACATTTTTTCCAGCATGGGCGAAGGATTGCGGCACACCATGAAATACTGGTTCCAGTTCATCATCATGTTCGAGGCCCTGTTCATCCTGACGACCATAGATGCGGGAACGAGGGTGGCGCGCTACATATTGCAGGATATCCTGGGAAACCTCTATGCTCCGCTCAAGAAGACGGATTGGGCGCCAGGCGTCGTACTGACCAGTGGCGCCGTCTCTTTCGCCTGGGGATATATCCTCTATACGGGTGACATATCGACCATCTGGCCCATGTTCGGGGTCACGAACCAGACACTGGCGGCCTTGGCTCTGGCCATCGGGACAACCATCATTCTCCGCATTGCGACCAACAAGCTTTACGCAATCGTGACGGCAGTGCCGTGCGTCGTTATGGCCGTGACGACATTCGCGGCGGGATTCATGAACATAAAGCTCTACATGGCAAAGGGTATGATGCTCAATACCGTTCTCAGCGCTGTCATCATCGTTCTGGTGACGATCATTATCGTTGATAATATCCGTGTCTGGACGATGCTTTTCAAGACGGAAAAGCCGGTCGGCATGAACGACGAGAGGGGGAGGATCTATTGCCCGGTCGTTTCCGCCCATGCGCCTGATGACCTGCCGCTTGCGTGATTGAACAACAATCTCCTTTACAAGCGGCATTGAATTTAGTATAAATAAAAAAATCTGACGGAACGGGGCACTTTCAAGGTCCCGGTACGGAGGAAAAACATATCTGTAAGTCTGAATGCAAGGGCATAGCCTGCGCACAGGACAGCGAACAATACCAGACGGTAACCTTTATGCCTTCTTTCGCCCTGTGCGCAAGAAGGTTTTTTTGTTTTCAGGGAGGATAAAAATTGTGGACAAGCGTATCGGTGTCATCGGCATTGTCATCGACAATCCGAAACAGGTTACGGAGAAGGTAAACGCCATTATCAGCAGCTATGGCCACATGGTGATCGGCCGCATGGGCATTCCGCGGCACGATGCCAATGTGGGAGTGATCGCCCTGATCATCGAGGGGACAACCGACGAAATAGGGGCCATGAGCGGCCGTTTGGGCAACACACCCGGTGTCACGGTGAAGTCCGCGCTCACCGGAAAAACGATACAGGAGGCACGACATGATTGAAGAGAAACAACGCACGTCAGATTCATTTATTGATGACATGCTTATCCTCAGGCTGCTTGCCGAAGGAATAACCACCGCGAAAGACCAGGAAGCCGTGCGGAGGATCATCAAAAAAGCAGGTGACTATCACGGGCTGTCTGCTCAGGAAGTCGCCGTTCTTCTGCAGGTTCAGGATCCGGAACTGTTACGGGAAATCTATTCCGCGGCTGCTTCAGTCAAAGAGGCGATCTACGGCAAACGCATTGTCCTCTTCGCGCCGCTGTATCTTTCCAGCCACTGTGTCAACAATTGCGTATACTGCGGCTACAAGAGAAGCAACAAGGAACAGCTCCGCCACCGCCTGACAATGGAGGAAGTGAGAAAAGAAGTGGAAATCATGGAGTCCCTTGGTCACAAGCGCCTGGCCCTGGAAGCCGGTGAACACCCGGCCAACTGCCCCATCGATTACGTGATCGATGCTATCAGGGAGATTTACAGTGTCAAGGACGGCAACGGCGCCATCCGCCGCGTGAACGTCAATATCGCGGCCACCACCATTGAAGACTACCGCAAGCTCAAGGAAGCGGACATCGGCACATACATCCTGTTCCAGGAAACGTACCATCGCCCCACATATGCCCGGATGCACCCCTCCGGGCCGAAGCAGGACTACAACTGGCACACCACTGCCATGGACCGGGCCATGCAGGCCGGCATCAACGACGTGGGAATCGGCGCTCTCTACGGTCTCTATGATTTCAAATACGAAACCGTGGCCATGTTTTTGCACGCCGAGCATCTCGACCGGACTTTCGGCGTGGGCCCGCATACCATTTCGATCCCCCGCATGCGGCCGGCGGGCGACGTGAACCTGGACAGTTTCCCCCATCTGGTCAGCGACGACGACTTCAAAAAAATCATCGCCATAGTCCGTCTTGCGGTGCCCTATACCGGCATGATCCTGTCGACCCGCGAGGAGCCGGAACTGCGTGATGAGCTGATAACCTACGGCATCTCCCAGGTCAGTGCAGGCTCCTGCACCGGTGTCGGCGGCTATCAGAAAGTCTATATAGAGCATGAGGGCACCAGCAACACCAATAACGGCCAGCAGTTCGAGCCGAGCGACCAGCGTTCGCCCAACGAAATCATCCGCATGCTCTGCAGGAAAGGGTTCGTGCCGAGCTACTGCACCGCCTGCTACCGCCAGGGGCGCACGGGCGACCGTTTCATGAGCCTGGCCAAGAGCGGGGAGATACAGAACGTCTGCCTGCCCAATGCCCTTCTGACCTTCAAGGAGTACCTCATGGACTATGCCGATGAATCGACCAGGGAATGCGGAGAAACGCTGATGAAGGAGGCGCTGGAATCGGTTCCCGAGGAATCGGTCAGGGCTGCGACGGCACTGCGTTTGCGGGAAATCGAGGCTGGAAAGCGGGATCTGTATTTCTGATCCGTTGGGGAGCAATCCGATAAATTATTGACATTTCTTTGCGCTGATGACGGAAACCGGGGCAGCGCTGTTTATCTCTTGCGAGTGATAAATGGTCTGCCCCGGTTTCGTCTTTCCCGATTCCGCGTCTTAAGCAAGTCAGTTGTTGACGTTTCACGTCTGATGGTTGAATATAAGGTGTTCTTTCCTGAAAAGAGCAGCATGTGCTCTGAGCACACCCCAACAAAGTGGAGGGATGAATTATGAAAGCGGTGGCATTCAACGGGAGTCCCAACAAGGAAGGCAATACCTGGCATGCGATCAGGATCGTTGCGGGCGAACTGGAAAAAGAAGGCATTGAAACAGAAATAGTCCATGTGGGGAACAAGGCTGTAAGGGGGTGCACCGCATGCGGCCAGTGCATGAAAAACAAGGACGAGCAGTGTGTGCTTCCCGGCGACGAGGTCAACGAGTGGATCCAGAAGATGAAGTACGCGGATGGAATCATCCTCGGCTCCCCCGTGCATTATTCGGCCATAGGCGGCACCATGAAGTCGTTCCTGGACAGGGCCTTTTACGTGGCAGGCTTCAACAAAGCCATGTTCAGGCACAAGGTCGGCGCATCGGTGGTTGCGGTCAGGCGTTCCGGCGGCCTGCCCACGTTCGAGCAGCTTAACAATTACCTCTGCTATTCCGAGATGCTGATCCCGACTTCCAACTATTGGAACGTGATCCACGGGACCAAGCCGGGAGAGGCGCTCAGGGACGAGGAAGGCGTGCAGATCATGCGGGTGCTGGGGAAAAACATGGCCTGGCTGATGAAGCTGGTTGAAAACGGCAAGGGCACGGTCGTCCCGCCGGAGCGGGAGAAGAAAAGCTTCACGAATTTCATCCGCTGAACTTGCCGGATGCGAGCATCCAGCAAGTTCAGCGTTAAAAGCGGATTGCCGCCCCGATTGATCCCTGCCATTGTCTCAGGCACGCAGGGAAGATTGGCCCTGGCGCTACTGTCCTCTGTGCTGCTCACGTTGTCATTTCCCAGCCCGGACCAGGGGTGGCTGGCATGGATTGCTCTGGCGCCGCTGCTCATCGCATGCGCCGAACTCGGTCCCGCCGCGTCGTTCCCCCTCGGCCTGGTGAGCGGGATGGCCGCGTCGCTCGGCATTTTCTCCTGGATGTTCGCCGTGCCGGGTTTCCGCTGGTACCACGGTGCGATCGCAGCGGTTTATCTCGGCATGTACACGGCAGCATGGTGTTCCGGCGTTTCCCTTGGAAAACGCGCCGGTCTTCCCCTGGCCATCAGTGCACCGGCTCTCTGGGTCACTCTGGATTTCCTGAAATCCCACGCCGGATTTCTTTCGCTCCCCTGGGCGTCGCTTGCCCACAGCCAGCACGGCAATCTGGCTGTACTGCAGATATCAGCCGTAACAGGGGAGTCTGGTGTTACTTTCCTGCTGGTCCTTGTCAATGCGGCTATTGCCGCAACTATTCTGAAACCGGTTTATATCCAGCCCATTGCTGCCGGTGCCGTGCTGGCCACCGTGGTTGCCCATGGCGCATGGCGTCTTTCGGCGGACGACAAGTCCGCGCCGCTAAGGGTTGCAGTGGTCCAACCCTGCATCTGGCCTGGCGACCAGCAGAAAGACACGGGGCAGGCTAAGACGCTCATGAAGCTTGAGACGCTGACCGCGGCTGCCGCGGCATCCTCTGCGCGTCTGATCGCCTGGCCCGAGACGGCGGTGCTTAACCTGCAGTCTTCGCCATCGATCAGGCAGCGGCTGGATAGTCTGAGCGCAAAAATCGGCGCAGCCATACTGGTCGGGGCGTCGGAACGGGTCAAGTTTACCGATCACGCCTTGAATGATTCTTCCGAAAAGGGAATACGTTCATACAATGCGGCTTACCTGATACGTTCGGGAGTTCCTGACGCTGAACCGTACCGGAAGAACCGTCTGGTTCCTTTCGGTGAGTACCTGCCGCTGGAAGGCAGTTTCAGTTGGCCTTCCTGGTTCGTAGGACAAGGCTTTTACACCGTTCCCGGCCGTGAACGGATGCTTTTCAGCCTGGCCGGCCGGACCAGATTCGGAATCATGATCTGCTGGGAGAACATGTTTTCCGGGATAGCACGCGAAGATGTGCGGCTCGGTGCACGGTTGCTGGTCAACATGGTCAACGACGGCTGGTTCGGCAGGACCGGCGCCTCAAGGCAGCACAACTGCGCTTCGGTCCTGCGCGCCGTTGAAAACGGCGTCCCGGTTGTTGTCGCGTCGAACTGCGGGCCGTCACAGGTCATCGATGCCCACGGCCGCGTAATCGCCACGTTACCGGATTCGTTTTCATCCGGAGCGGTTTCGGCAGACTTGCGGGTCGGCAGACAGCTCACCTTTTACACCCGGCACGGCGATCTTTTTGCTTGCATCTGTAGCGGCATGTGTATGCTGCTAATGTTGTTCGCCTTTGTACGCAGGTTTGTGGAGGAGCATTGCGGTGAGGCGGTTTTACTGCTGGATAAACTGTTCATTAAAAACGGCCATAATGACCGTTTGTAACCATTAAAAGGAGGATTTATGCGGATTTTACTGCCTGTTGTCACCGTAGTTGCCATGTTGCTTTGTGCGGCGCCCGGCCCGGTCATAGCGGCGTCTCTCGACACGCAAGGGAAGGGTGTCGCAATAAAGTGCGGGGCCCCGTTCATGGAGGACCACAGCATCAGCGCAGACGGCAAAAGCAGTTTCAGGTTCCACGGCCAGTGCTCCTACAGCCAGGGGAAAAATGCCTGGAACAAGCACTACATCGTCAAGGGCACCTGGGACGGAACCCTGGCAAAAGAGGTCGTCACGATCCTGGGTGAGAACAAATACGGGAACGTGGTTTCTTCCTGCCCTTCTGACCCGTGGCTCAACAAGGTATCCTGCCAGAAGAAGTCTCTGTCCGGCAAGGCGTTTGAAGACTACCAGATCTCCGGCGCCACCAGCTACCCACTGACTGCGAATGTGCTTTCCGATGCGAAGAAAGCGGAGCTCCGCGCCGAGCTCGCGGAAAAGAAGAAACAGTCCATGTGCACGATTCCCGTGATCGTTTCACCATCGCCGGCAACCGGTCAAATCTTACATCCACCTGCTGCCGTCAAGATCGAAATCAAACACGCAGCGTTGAATCCTCCGAAGGAGATGACGATCTACTGGACTCCGCCGACCAAGCAGGGGGAATGGCCGGCAGCTGCCCAAAAGCAGAACATGAAGTTGAGCAACCTCAAGACATCCGGCGGTGTCACCACAGGCACTCTGAACACCAGCAAACTGGGCACGTGGGAGGTTACCGTGAGAACTGCTTTGCCATCCTACTGCAACAAGGGCAACGAAGTGATTCAGAGCATCAGGTTCACGGTAAAGGAAAAGTCCGCGCAGGAAATTATGGTTGAAAAGTCCCTGAAGGAAAAGAAATATAAAGCCATCAACGGAAAAATCCCTGCTCCGGGACCCGGTCCGGGACCTGATCCGATCCTGAAGCAACAGCAGCTTCAGCAGCAGAAGCCGATGTGACCACCTGACAGGATTCCGGCATTAATGCCGGAATCCTGTCGCGCGACATCTTCATTTCTTTCTCACTGCCTTTCGCTTCCCGGTGCTCTCACTTTCCTCGGCTGCATATTGAAGGGATTTCAGGATCCCGCATTCGCTGGCGGGCAGGTTGTCATGGCAGCAGTTGCGCAGGGCGGTCAGCTGGGTTTCCAGTGCATGCATCGCTTCAATCTGCCTATGTATTCGCTCTATCTGCTGTTCGAGCAGAGCGCTGACTTCATCACAAGATGTGCTCGTGTCGGACTGCAAGTTCTGCAGGGTCCTGATCTCCGACAAGGTCATGCCCAGGGACCGGCAGTGCAGCACGAAATGGAGCTGTCCGAGATGTTTCCCCGTGTAGCGGCGGTAGCCCGATTCGCTGCGGGCCGCTTTTTCCAGCAACCCTTCGCTCTCGTAATACCGTATCGTCCCCGCCTCGCATCCGGCCTGTTTCGCAAGTTCTCCGATCAGCATATGACCATCTCCCAAAAAAATCCGTTGACCTTGCAGCAACTGGAAGGTTTTATATTTATACTGTACTCCTGATGGATACGCATATCAACGACAAACACGTTTTCGGACAAGAGGTCACGATGAAACATCTGAACAGCTTTGGGGAACACGGTGAATCAGCCCATGACGCTTGTTCCTGCTCCTGCGGGCACGAGGTCCGTCACGACACCGAGGAAGCGCCGGCTTCACCGCGCGAGGTCGTCCTGCCCGACACATTCCGTGTGTCACGGTTCCGCATTGACGACATGGACTGCCCGGTCGAGGAGCGGCTGATCAGGAACAAACTGGTGGCCATGCCGGGGATTCTGAAACTTGAATTCAACCTGATCGAGCGTGAGCTTACCGTCTGCCACACGCTCGACGACACCTCGCTGATTGTTGCCTCGATCGACGCGCTCGGCATGACTCCCTGCGAACTGAATGGAGCCATGCAACACGAGCCTGAAAAGGCACTGTACACTGTGCCGGTGAAAACCTGGTGGTTCATGGGGATTTCGGGGGCGGCCGCACTCGGTTCCGAGGCAGTGGCCTGGGCAACCGGAGCCGAAAGTTCCCCATTGATCATCAGCCTGGCGCTTGCTTCGATCATCTGCGGCAGCCTGTCAACGCTCAAGAAGGGTCTGATCGCCCTGAAGAGCCTGACGCTCAATATCAGCTTCCTTATGTCGGTTGCCGTAATTGGGGCAGCAGCCATCGGCCAGTGGCCGGAAGCAGCCGTGGTCATCTGGCTGTTCACCCTTGCCGAAAAGATTGAGGCGCTTTCCCTCGACCGCGCCCGCAATGCGATCCGCAGGCTGATGGCGGTCGCCCCTGAAACCGCAACGGTACGTGGTGAGAACGGAGAATGGAAGGAAGTCGAGGCCAGATCGGTCAGGACGGGCCAGGTCGTCAGGGTGAGGGCGGGAGAGCGCATCCCCCTGGATGGCGTAGTGGTGACCGGCTGGTCAAGCGTCAACCAGGCTTCCATAACCGGGGAAAGCATTCCGGTGGACAAAGTTGCGGGCGATGCTGTCTTTGCCGGGACCGTCAACGGCAACGGCTCGTTCGAGTTCCGGGTCGGCGGCGACTATGAACACACTACCCTGTCGCATATTGTTGCAGCCGTACAGAAAGCCCAGTCCGAGCGTGCGCCCACCCAGCGTTTCGTGGACTCGTTTGCGCGGTATTATACCCCTTCAGTGGTCGCGGCTGCCGTGCTGGTCGCGATCGTGCCCCCGGTTCTGCTCGGAGCGGAATGGCATGCGTGGATCTACAATGCCCTGGTGATGCTGGTGATATCTTGCCCCTGCGCCCTGGTAATCTCCACACCGGTGACCGTGGTCAGCGGCTTGGCCGCGGCTGCCCACCACGGCATGCTGATCAAGGGTGGGGCATACCTGGAGCGGGGCAGGAAGCTGAAATTCCTGGCCTTCGACAAGACCGGCACGCTGACCGTGGGAAAACCGTCGGTTACCGAAATCATTCCGATGGGAAATCTTCCTGAGGGCGACGAGCTGTACCTTGCCGCCAGTCTGGATGCCCATGCCAGCCACCCCATCGCACGGTGCATAGTCGCACATTGGAACGACCGCGGTGATGAAAGGGGCCTGCTGCCGGTGACCGATTTCAGGAACCTGCCCGGTCATGGTGTCAGCGGTGAAATCAACGGGCAATGCTATTATCTGGGCAACCAGCGCCTGGCTGAAGAACTGGGCGTTCTGACCCCGTTGCTGGAACGGGAACTGTACCGTCTGGAACAGTCGGGGGGGACCGCGGTGGTCCTTGCCGGTCCCTCCGGGCCGCTGGCGCTGATCGCCGTTGCCGACAAGCTGCGGGAGCATGCCAGGCAGGCAATTGGGGAGTTGCGGGACCTGGGGGTGAAGGCGGTAATGTTGTCGGGAGACAACCACCTTACCGCCAGGGCCATCGGTCAGGGGGCAGGCATCGAGGATGCGCGCGGCAACCTGTTGCCGGAAGAGAAGCTCGACGCCATTGCCGGGCTGCAGCAAACCGGGCCGGTGGGCATGGTAGGCGACGGCATCAATGACGCTCCGGCGTTGGCCAGGGCCGACATCGGCTTTGCCATGGGCGCGGCGGGCGCGGATTCAGCGCTGGAAACCGCGGATGTGGCTCTCATGGATGACGACCTGCGCAAACTACCCGACTTCATCCGCCTGAGTCGCCGGACCGGGCTTCTTCTCTCACAGAACATAATTTTTGCGCTTTCCACCAAGGTATTGTTCTTCGGCCTGACACTGGTGGGGCAAGTGACCCTCTGGATGGCGGTGTTCGCCGACATGGGCGTGAGCCTGCTGGTCGTGTTCAACAGCTTGCGGCTACTGGGCTTTTTCAACGGGAGAGCCCGGTGACGCACCCCAGCCGGCAGATTGGACGGGGAAGGGCGGAAACCGGAATGCAGATGAACTTCACGGTACAGGTCGGTCCGGCCCCGAATCCGCGCTGAAAGGAAAACCGTACAAGCCATGATCGACTTGCTTCAGCACTACAGCCCCGTCACCCAGGCTCTGTTTGCTACGCTCTTCACTTGGGGGGTAACTGCGGCAGGGGCGGCCCTCGTCTTCTTCACCAACAGGGTAATCCCGAGGATTATGGATCCCATGCTGGGATTCGCTGCCGGGGTCATGATCGCGGCCAGTTTTTGGTCACTGCTTGCGCCGGGAATCGAGATGGCCACGCAGATGGGGCATGTGCCCTGGCTGACAGCAGTTATCGGATTCCTGGCCGGCGGAATTTTCATGCGGTTGACCGACCGGCTGCTGCCCCATCTCCATCCGGGCCTTGCCTTGGGGCAAAGCGAGGGAATAAAGACGTCCTGGCAGAGAAGCACGCTGCTGGTCCTCGCCATCACCCTGCACAACATTCCGGAAGGGCTGGCAGTGGGGGTGGCTTTCGGGGCAGTGGCGGCCGGGCTGCCTTCAGCCACAATGGGAGGAGCGATCGCCCTGGCAATAGGCATCGGCCTGCAGAATTTCCCGGAAGGGACCGCGGTGTCCATGCCCTTGCGCAGGGAAGGAATGGGGAGGGCCAAGAGCTTCTTCATGGGGCAGGCTTCGGGCATTGTCGAGCCGGTTGCCGGCGTGGTGGGGGCATTGTTCGTGCTGCAGATGCAGAACTTCCTTCCCTATGCCCTCTGTTTTGCCGCAGGCGCAATGATCTTCGTCGTGGTGGAGGAACTCATCCCGGAATCCCAGCGCAACGAGAAGAACATCGATCTGGTAACGCTGTCAACCATGGCGGGTTTTGCAGTCATGATGATGCTCGACGTGGGGCTGGGCTGATTTTTTTCCATGGAAGAGCGCGGAAGGAGGCCTGTAACATGCGGGAACAGGAGCGGGCGCTTCCCCCTTCCTTTCCTGGAAAGGGAAAGAGCCCTTTTCCCGGTGTTGTCCACGGACTTATTTTCTGCGGGTATAGGTCATGTCCGACATCTTGTCCTCGTGTCCGCTTTCCCCGGTGATGAACATTTCGAACTTCAGGGTGTCGCTGTCCACGATCGTGGTAAGCGTGCGCCACTTCACCGGACCCCGTACCGGATCCACCATGTTGCAGATCTGGGTTATGGTCTTGCCGTCTGAGCCGGCATCTCCCTCAAAATAGTTGATGCCGGTCCCCATGGTGTCGATCCAGGTGGACACGTACGTTCCCTTCTGGTTGTCGTAACCCAGGTAACCGATCCCGGAAAACGGCGTACCCATTACGTCACCCTCGAACCTCTGTTCGAGGAATCTTCCGCCCAGGATCATCTTCTGTTCGGAAGATCCGGTGTGTTCGAAGGATTCACCGCCGGGTTCCATCCAGCATTCGCTCTTCACGTCCCACGTTCCCGCAAGACTTTCCAGCAGCTTGTGCGGTGCGCCGGGGGTTGCCAAATCCCTGTATATTTCCATCCTTTCCTGCATGTCGGATGTTTTTCTTACTGCCGATCCTTTTGCCATGGTATGTCTCCTCTTGCTCGCGCTTTCGGTTTTAACCGTCAATTCCTACAAGCATATCTTGCCACATGGCGAACCATTCACGATTGCATCGGAAATCCTTCTCATCTCCTTGCAGTTCTCGGAGCGGGCCGCCCTGTCAAGTTCAGCCTTAAGGGTTTCGGGCATGGAATCACCTTTTACCAGGAAACCGCTGATTTCCGCTCCCTTCCTTACGCAGAGGGAGCCGGAATACTCGATTCTCACGCCGTCCTTGAATTTGCAGGTCATACAATCACCTCCTCTGCATATACAGATTATTGCATAAAAAGGGTAAAAAAAACAACAGGGCTTGCGCACTTCACGACGCACGACCGCCTGGGCAGAAAAACCCGAAAAAATGCTGCACATGTTGATGTGCTGATTGAGATACCTGGTGCGACTGCACGGATCAAAGAGGAGCGTAGTCAAGGGCTTGCGCCAGGCTGGAGCTGGGGCTGACCGCCTTATCCGGTATCTGTTTCAGGCTGCAACAAATTAAGTGTAAATTCTCGGGTCAGGCTTTGCATATTTGCATTTCCCTTCCGTAGTGCGCAATTTGTTGTGAATGGAGCGGCACGGATTTCGTCGACGGTAAAGACTATTGTATTTCCACATGATTGAAGGATAGGGAACGGGGATGAAGAGAGAAGCTGCCATTTGCTCCAATACCTCGATGATTTGGTACACTGGTGTGACATGGAAAAACGTAAATTTCCCACAGGAAGGGCAAAGACTGCTCCATGTTTACCGGGTTATGCAAGAGCCTTGGAATAATGATCATGGTGCGTTTCTGCAGTACTTCGATTTCTGCATTCAAAGGAGTGAACCATGAACGCTGAATCCTTTTTCAGTCCGCACATGGCATGGCTGTTCGCTGCCGTTTCCATACTTTCTGCGGTGTTGCTCGGGTTCAATATCCGGGGTGTGGTAAGACTGGTTCGGCAATCGCGCATTCTGAGCGTGCCGTTGCGCCAAGAGCAGGAAGTTGATTTCGCCGAGTCCGGTCGGGTGGTCCTTTGCCTGGAAGGCCCCTTGTTCACCCGGCGGTTTGCCAGGCTCGGCTATGATCTGGCAGCTGTCGACGGCACTGCCGTCAGCGGGCGACCGGCTTTTTTCCACGCCAAAACGTCAGGATTTTCCTCGGTACGCATGGAGATGAGGGTATATGACATTCCGGGACCCGGCCGCTATCACCTCAGGATTAGGGGGCTTGAGAATGCCACCGGGAGCGATTCACGGGAATGCATCGTTTTCATGCGACCCCATCTCGGCCGCGCCGTCTGTTTCGTAATCGGCATCGTCCTGTCTGCCGGCCTCTTCATCACGGGGCTGGTTTTTTCGCTGCTCTGTTTCGTTCCGGGGTGAGGCGGGGGCTGGCGACTCAGCCCATGGTCAGATCCGCGACCAGGCATTCCAGGTCGATTTCCTCCAGCAGGTCCTCCGCCGAATCGAATTGGGCCATGAACTTTTCGCTGTTCGCCAGAGCACCCGGCATCCGGCGGATTTCCTCCAGGATCAATTCCGCGATCTGTCCCGGCTTCAGCCCGGGAGTCACTGCCTTTCCACCTCCATCGAACAAGGTTCCCACTACCTGCTCCACCGACAGTTTCGTGCCGCCGTCTTCGTGGAGCCCCTGCCAGTCAACAACCAATATTCTAAGACCTTCCGTGATATTCATGTGATTCCCCTTTCATGCCGGCTTGGAAATGTAAAGATTCTACCACACTGCAAAGTTCCTTGCACGGCGGCCGGTACAGTCAGATGAACGCCACTTTGTCCGTTGCACCGGTTACGACGAAAACCTTTTCATTGTTGCTTGCGGGATCGCAGGGAAACACGATGAACAGGCTCCTGTTGGCTGAATATCCCTGCGTGTAGCCCACCAGGGTTTCACCATCCTTGAAAGAAATAATGATCTTTTTCCCCAGCCCGACCCTTTCAATGTCTGTTTTATCCTGGTAGTCCTTGTTCCCATCAAAACTTTTTACGAAATAAATCGCTTTAAGATGCATGATATCGATTTTATGCATGACGCCGGTATCGTTTTCACTTAGATGAAATATAGTTTTGTTCGGCAACAGGTCGCTGGTCGTTCCTTTAAGGATCTTACCGTCAGCATATCTTGCGATTATCTTGTTTTGCATGGATGACACCTCGCAGGCGTATTTGGTTTTGGCGTTCCATGGCACGGAAGCTATTGCCAAAGAAGCCGCGTAATGTGGTTATGCATGTATTGTACCGCATTTCCCTTGAAAGGATTGAAATGGTTTCCTGAATTAAGGGAAGGAACAACCTCATCTTCGGTTTCCGGTCATGCAAATCTTGATGCAACGGGTTCAATTCAACCTGTGACTGCCAGAGAGGCAACTGCCGGCCGATGTTTTTCCGCCCCTCTTTCCAAGCATCCCTTCCTGTGCTAGTATCCAAACCCCTTGCCGATAAGGAAATGTCCATATCATCTGAAGAGGTGCCATCCATGTCTTTGACCGATATCCAGGATAGCCGCATCCTCGGCTGGATCGCCGAGGAAAGCGGCCTGAAGCCGTTCCAGATCGATAACACAGTCGCCCTGCTCAGGGAGGGCGCAACCGTCCCGTTCATTGCCCGCTACCGCAAGGAGCGCACCGGTGAACTGGATGAAGTTGCCATACGGGTTATGGAAGAGCGGCTCCTCTACTTCACTGAACTGGAGGAGCGCAAGCTCACCGTGCTCAAGTCAATCGAGGAGCAGGGGAAGCTGACGCTGGAACTTTCGGCCAGGATCAACGGGACCCGGCTCAAGACGGAACTGGAGGACCTCTACCTACCGTACAAGCCCAAGCGCCGGACCAAGGCCACCATCGCCCGGGAGCGGGGTTTGGAGCCCCTAGCGGACCTCATCGCTGCCCAGGAACTCATGTCCGGTGACCCGGAAGAAGCCGCGATTCCCTTCGTGGATGCGGAGCGCGAGGTGCCGGATGCGTCTGCGGCCCTGGCAGGAGCGGGACATATCCTGGCGGAGCGGTTAGCCGAAGATGCGGACCTCAGGGCTTTCGTCCGCCGCCTGACCGGCGAACGGGGTGAAATGACCTCGCGGGTGGCGGCTGACAGGAAGGATGCGGTCACCAAGTTCGAAATGTACTACGATTACCGTGAGCCGCTCCGGGAGATACCCTCCCACCGGATGCTGGCCATGCGGCGGGGAGAGAAGGAGGAAGTGCTATTCCTGGCAATCGTGGCGCCTGTCGATGAGATCCTCGCCGGTCTTAAGGCAAGATTTGTCAGTGGCGAGAGCATTTTCCGGCAGTTCCTGGAGGAAGTCGTGACCGATGCCTACAAGCGGCTCATGGCGCCGTCCATCGAAGTGGAACTGCGCCTGGAAGCAAAGCAGAAGGCAGACGACGGGGCCATCAAGGTGTTCGCGGACAACCTGCGGAACCTGCTGCTGGCACCGCCCGCTGGGGGGAAACGGGTCCTGGGCATAGACCCGGGGCTTCGCACCGGCTGCAAGCTGGCCGCGGTTGATGAAACCGGCCGATTGCTGGGTCACGCCGTGATCTATCCACATACCGGCGAGGGAAAAGCGGAAGCTGCCCGGAGGGAACTGCTCAAATTCGCAGGTCACCACGGCTGCGACATGCTGGCCGTGGGCAACGGCACCGGCGGGAGGGAGACGGAGCAGTTTGTTCGGGAAGCCCTGGCATCAGCGGGAATGACGATACAGGTCGTTATGGTGAGCGAGGCCGGGGCCAGCGTTTATTCCGCGTCCGAGATCGCCCGGGAGGAGTTCCCCGACCTGGACCTGACGGTTCGTGGAGCCATTTCCATCGCCCGGCGTCTGCAGGACCCCCTGGCGGAACTGGTGAAGATCGATCCCAAGAGCATCGGCGTGGGTCAGTACCAGCACGACGTGAACCAGGCACAGCTGAAAAAGAGCCTGGACGGTGTGGTGGAATCGTGCGTCAATTTCGTGGGGGTCGACCTGAACACCGCATCCTGGGCGCTCCTCTCCTATGTTTCCGGCCTCGGCCCCTCCCTGGCCAGGGCAATCGTGCGCCACCGGGACGAAAATGGCCCCTTTCCCGACCGCGCAGCCCTCATGGCCGTGCCCCGCTTCGGGGCCAAGGCCTTCGAGCAGTCCGCGGGCTTCCTTCGCATCCGGGAAGGTGTAAATCCTTTGGACAACACTGCGGTCCACCCGGAACGCTATTCCCTCGTTGAGGCAATGGCCGCGGACCTGTCCGTTCCGCTCAGTGAACTGGCGGCGGGACCTTCACTGGCTGAGCGCATCGACCTGTCCCGCTACGTGACCGCCGCGGTCGGCCTTCCTACCCTGCGGGATATCCTGGAGGAGCTGAAGAAGCCGGGTCGTGATCCTCGCCGCCGGTTCCAGGCCGCTGAGTTCAGGGACGATGTGCGGGAACTCTCGGACCTCAAAGAAGGGATGGTGCTCCAGGGTGTGGTGACAAACGTGACTGCCTTCGGCGCTTTTGTCGACATTGGCGTCCACCAGGACGGGCTGGTGCACGTGAGCCATCTGGCGGTCAGGTTCGTCAAGGATCCGCACGAGGCGGTCAGCACTGGACAGCTGGTGAAGGTCAAAGTGCTGGCCGTGGACCTGGAGCGGAAGAGAATCTCCCTTTCCATTCGCGAGGCGGTTGGCGGAGGCGGCCAGCGGCAGAAGCGCGCTAAAGGGGAAGCCGACGCAAAGGGTGGGGCAGGGGGCGGGCTCGACCTGAAAGGATTGGAAAAGGCCGGGTTTCGCATCAGGAAAGGATGACGGGTTTCTCAACCAATACGTAGCCGTTGTGTAGGGGCGGGTTTTCAACTCGCCCACTCCTAATCACCCCCCTTTGTATCAATCAGTCTGCAAATCGTGAATTTCCTGGATAGCATACATCTTTACCGTCAACCCGGGCATTACAATCTCCCCTGAAAATGCACCGTACACAGAGCGTGGCATGTCAACTGTGCCGCTTGAATATTACAAATTGTGATACTGTAACTTTGTATACGTTTTGATTATAATAATATCAGTTACTTTGTCCATTCAATTATCTGCCTTGAGATCTGCCTTCCGTCAGCGAACCTCGTAGGGCAGCGGGTGATGAGTTGGCAGGAAACTCGCGGAAATTTTGATAACAAATTGCAAAAATCGACGAATGGCCCGGCCGGGCCTCTTTTTTTGAACGTCGTTATATAATCCTGACTATTTCAAAAGGGGCATTATCCATGAGGAACGGGATGGGCAAGGTAGGAATAGGCAATTTTCGCCTGCCGGACAGGGAACCCAACAGGGCGAGCAGAAGCCTTTTGGTCGCGGATGCCGCTTTGTCGGCCATGAAGTCCTTCGTTTCACCACAGGTCATGGACATGATGCTCAGGGCGTTGGAAAGAGCGGAGATCTATGATTGCAAACATCCCTTCTGGAATTCCCTGGCCCGATGTTACGTGAGAATTCTCCAGAGGCGTGATACCCTGTCCAAGGCATTCCCGGGAATTACCAGGGTAATCCACAACTCCGAGGTCCTGGAGGGGGACATACTGGTAAGCGACTTCCATTCCGGATTGAATTTCGGATACCTGTTCGGCGGAAAAGAATCCGTTCAGGTCAGGGTGCTGGAAGTTGACGGGGACATGGTCAAAGGTGAGGTGATGAGGCCGGGTAACGGTGGGCCGCGAGAAATCGGCAGCTTCAAGAACGAGTTGTGGTTTTTCGTGTCCCACAGGTTTGCCGTTTATTCCGGTCCCAAGAGCAGCAAGCACTGGAGTGCGCCAAAGACGTCTCTGCGCCTGGTCTAGTCACAATGCCAGACAACCTGTAATCCTTGGCTCCGGAGCATACAGCAGGGGTACCTGCCCTGTGGGGACCCTTGGTTGTCCCCTTTCATCTCAGTCATCGCACGTTCGTGAAGGATTGATTACTGCCTGCATTGAATTGCCGAGTTCCTGGACTGTATAGGGTTTCATTACGACACCCCGGAAGCCGTATTCGTAAAACGAGGCAGGATGGGGTCGTTGTTGTAGCCACTAGAGACGATTCCCGTCACGTTCGAGTCAGCCTCCAGCAGCAGGGCCATTGCTTCCTTTCCTCCCATCCCTTCCTGGATGGTAAAGTCCATGATCACCGCATCGAAACCTTGTCCAGAGCGCTTGGCCTTGGTGTAATGGTTGACCAACTGGACGCCGTCTTCGCAAAAGTAACGGAATATCCCAGGATGGCAAGCATTTCTCCGGCAACCTGCCGGACGATTTCCTCGTCATCCATCAGCGAGGAAGTGCAGCTGCTCCTGCAGGTCGTCCTCCGCCTGTTTCCTGTCCAAAATATCATTGATGATGCCCAGGGCGTTCCATCGTCCCCTCAGGAACACGATGGAAAGGGCAAGCTGGATGGGGAATTCCTCCCCGTCCCTTGCCGTGAATAAGCTCCCAGAACGTTTTCGGATGACTCTCCTGCAGGGCATTGACCTGTCTGGTAGCCTCGGAATGCATCTGAATGAAGAGGACAGGTTGAAAACCTGCGCCTACGTTTTGACCTGAAATCCCTGGGATGTTAAAATGAAGCTGTAAAGAAAGGACTTCGCCATGAGTGCTCGAATCATTATTCTTGCTTTGCTGGTCCTCGTTCCTGCTTCATTATCTTTGGCTGAGACCTCCCAGCGGCAAACCGCAAGTGACGTGGGGCAGGATTTCAAAAAAGCCGGTAAAGATACCGGTGAAGCTTTCAGAAAGATGGGAAGTAATACCGGGCAAGCCGTGAAGCAGGGCGGCAAGGAGGTTGGCAGGACCTTCAAGGAAGGGGGCAAGCAAGTCGGCAAGGACTTCAAGGAGGCAGGCAAGGAGACTGCCAGGGAATCCAGGAAAGCCGGCACGGCCATTGGTGACTGGTTCAGAAATATTGGCGTGGGAATAAGGGATTTTTTCCGCGGAAGGAAATAAATGCCCTGTGATGCGGGAGCGGAAAGCCGAAACGGCGGCTTTCCGCCCTCATATTGGTTCAAATGCACCTGTCACAGTTTCGCAGCCTGCACGTGCATCCAGTCATAGTTCCTTGACCGGCCCAGGCTCACCCAACCTTCTTCCTCCCAGAAACGCCACCATGCATCATATTCGGGTCGGGCGAATGCGGCCCTGTCCCTTCCCCATTTGAGCTGGTTGCGGTCCGGATCGTAGTCGATGGCAATCCCCCATGAGTGCATGGACCAGTTGCTGCCGCCGCGCATTTTGCGCACGTTGAGACAGCCGCCGAACCGGTCGAGATGCAGTTCCCTGATCTTTTCGATCCCATAGTGGTCGAACACCTTCGTCAAAACCCTCTGGGCGCTGTCGCGTACCTTGATGTTGCACGAAAAGGAATTGACGGTCTGGCGAAGGTCCCACGCCAGGCGGTGAGGGTAGGGGAGGACCAGGTTAGCCTGGTTTTGTCCCACCTGTCCGAAGAAAGAGTTGAGGCTTGCCTGGCCCTGGTCGGGCCAGTTGTTGGGGTTTGCGTCGTTCGGTTCATCGTCGCGCCAGGGGTGGGGCAGTTCACCGTTCTTCAACAGGTAGGACAGAGTGTCGAAAGCATGGTCGGTCTGCTGGCCCCAGTAGCCGTCTATCTCGCCTGCTTCGATCTTGTGCTCCTTGCACAGGAGCTGAAGGTAGGCAACCGCCTTGCGTGAGTTGGGCCATTGCTGCCAGCCGGCGGGGAGTTCGGCCTGTCGTGCCGGTAGCGCCTTTTCAACTGCCCCGTACGTGTTCGCGCCAAGCTGTCCGTCAACGACCCCGGGCGCGAAGCCTTCGTCAGTAAGACTTTGCTGTATCAATCGAATTGCTGCTGCGATCATCGTTACCCCCCTCTTTGCTGAAATTTGACCGTGTTCCACAAGGATGGGACGCTGAACTTCCGACCGGTCCCTCATGTTTTGTGACACAAACCCGGTGGCCTGAACCGGAGCCGGCAACCATCGTTATTGATCGGGATTGTCGCAATCCGGGCAGTAACATTCTCCGCTTTCAGGGTCGCGTTCCAGCTTCTGTCCGCAAATTTCGCAGTTTTCAGCCGTCCCCTTTTTCCCGGTTTTCGCTTCTCTCTCGCTGTCGGCTGCATGACTTGTTTTTTTTACTGCGTCAGACATGGCGGACCTCCTGTTTTCTTGTCCCGGTCGCGGCGGCGATCGAAGCAGAAAGGATATGTGCGGGTATTCCTATTTCCTTGCCACAAATCTTGCATCCAACGCTTCCAGCTTCCTGGTGATGCCTGTATATTCCAACTCAGACATGGGAAGCATGGCTGCGCCGAAAAATCCCTGGCGGCGCATTTCTATTGATTTCTTGGCAACTGCGTCCCGGACCGTATCCCAGAACGGGTGCGCAAAGGCATCCATCGGTTCCGAGAGCTTGCCCCGGTGAACGGAAAACGCCGCGCAGCTCACCAGCGGCGGACCGTCGAAATAACTTGTGCCCGAGTTCAGAACCACCGGCATGAGCGGCATCTGGTGCGAGCCCCGCATCCCGCCCGCCACGAAGTGACCGATGGAGTAGGGAGTCAGGATCTCGCCGGTGGCGGGGAAATTCTGCTGGACCCGGACCAGAAGTACCGGGTCGTCCTTGCCGGTATATTTGCCGGCGATATTGTGCAGCCTTGTGGTGGAGGCAGCTACGGCCTGCTCACCTGTTTCACGGGACCAGATCGACTCGATGACGAAGCGCTCCGGGTCCCGGATCAGCGCAGCGATGTCGTAGAGTTCCTCTGGTGCGTTCAGTTCTATGATGCGATCACCCTCGATATGGCCCACGTCCATGATGACGAACCTGAACCCGCTCGCCATGGCAGGGGCGAGGATGAGGCCGGGAGTGTTCATCGGGTCCGCAAAGGCCAGGTACAGGGGAAGGTTGTACGCTCCCGGATCGGTCTTGTCCGCGGCAAGGAACAGGAACGGTTCGTTGGGGCGTTCATCGAACTGCATTTCGGCAACAGCCGGGCCCATCCCTCTCACATTGCCGGAAAAGGCGTCCTTCAACAGGTCCTGCCCGGCGCCGTAGAGCCCTTCCTCCTTGGCCACGGCCGTTCCGACGACAAATGCGTCCCAGGCAAGCTTGTGGATGGCCTCGCTTCCCGTGCCGTTCTCGTGAGTCATCAGGATGGCGATATCGTCACCCGTATGGCTGACGTACATGTCATGAAACAGGTCCCTGCCGTAACTGTCCACATGGGAGCGGACTGCTTCCAGCACACTTGGCGAAGGGGCGATATGCCCGCCGATGGAACCGATATCAGCTTTGATTACGCTGAGAGTAAGCTTCATGCCCCTGCCTCCTTTCCCGTCTGCTGCTCATGGGAATATACGAGCCTGCCATAAATTAAGGTTACTACACAATCCGCGAGAAACAAGGCGGTCTTCCGGTCTGTAGTGTCTTTGCACGGCAGCCGATATGGGTTAAACTTGAATCATGGAATCGATTATGGCTGAAAGAAGGTGAAGAGACGATGACGTCAAAGAAGAGGGAGAGGCTGGAAAGGTTGCGCGTTGCTCTTCGGGAGGAAAAAAGGAGGCTCTGGCAGGAGCTGCGTGAGGAAACCTTTCGCGACCAGGAAGGGCTGCACTCCCAGTTCGAAATCCCCCGGGACATAGGAGAGCAAAGCATTCTGGACGTTCTGGCCGACACCGGGCTGGCCGTGGCCGACATAGCTCGCGGACGGCTGACGCAGCTGGAGGATGCCGAACACAAGCTCCTGGAGGGGACCTACGGGCTGTGCGAGGACTGCGGTGCGGAAATCGAAGAGGGACGGCTTTTGGCCGTACCATACGCAGTCCGGTGTGTCCGCTGCCAGGAGCGGTTTGAGGGTCCCGCCCATCCGCCGGAAAAGTCAATCTAGGGGATCGGCGCTTCGCCGGGCTTCAAACCCGTGGAGCGGAGGGAGGACGTCTTTTCCCCCAGAGAATAGTATAAACAGCAAAGTTGACGAGAAAGACCGCCATGCCCAGGAAAAGCTGGGTGTGGTGGGTAATGCCGGGCGGATAGAGCAACGGCTCCAGATATCGCTCGATGAAGGAACTGCTGTAACCGGACCCCCCTCCCATTTTGCGGAGAAAGTTCTCAAGGTAGGTCAGAGGACAGGTCCAGCCTCCAATCTCAATCATCACGCCCCAGACGGCGGACGGCAGATGCAGCCACGCCAGCCGCCGCCAGCGCAGGACCGCCAATCCGCCGAACACCACGAACAGGACGAACAGCGCGTGGACGATCACCACCATATCTGCCAGTGTCAAATAGAGCATTCACTTCTCCTGCATATTGTAGAAAGTGTCCATCCGGAAACTCCTGTTAATGGCTGATAAGTCCCGCTCCGGCCCCTGAGAGACTTTCCTGATGGAAACAAATTAATGCAAGCACTGTCTTAAAGCTGATGCCTAGACGCATGCCTGTCAACATTCCGGCCATATGCGTAAAGCCGAAATCGCCTGTGTATCATAATCTTTACAGAATCACGTAATTTGTCGACGCTAAATTTCCATATAAAAATGAACGCTCTATGACACCCTTATCGGAGAAACAAAAAAATTGTATCGGCATCTTTACAACCGTTATGCATCAGTTATGCCGCAATCTAATGAATGATAAGACAATATGTAGATATATCAGATGGTTGCGGCTACAATAAATATTGGCACGTGTATTGCCTTATATCTATGTGTAAACAGCGCTGGCATGGTACCGTGCCCTATAACCAACAGAACAAAAGGAGGAAGTTATGAAAAAGTACACAGTTTTAGCAGTGCCTGTCGCGATTGCCCTTCTGACCTTCTGCCTTGCCGGAAAATCCATGGCCTTTGATGCTGTAGTACCGATTGCCGACGATGGCTCAACTGCAGTCGGCGTCAACGACACTCTCAACGGCAACAAGGTGCTGAACGACGATGTCAGTGGCAAGACGGCGGCGAACGACCAATCCATTGCCGCATCTGACATTCTCAACGGCAACACGGTGTCTGATATCGCCAACGACAAATCAAAGAATTTCGATCAGGAGGTCGAACAATCAAAAGGTGACTACAACGCGGTGGCCGGCATCGGCAACGCGACTGTAGACAAAAGCATCACTGTAAAAATTGAAGACATAAGGGTTGCGGTCGCCACCAGCACATTGAGTGGAGCCGTTTCGGGCAATAAGGTGATATTCGGAAACGGCCTCGAAATGGAAGCAAAAGGAAACCGCGGCGGGTCGGCAATTAATGCTTCGTTGCAGGCGAACAAGGCATCCCAGAAGAACGGTGCACTGGGAGCGAACGGCGCACTGCAGGGTAACGGCGCATTGCAGGCCAGCGGCGCACTGCAGGGTAACGGCGCTTCGCAGGACCGCGACGCTACTGCCACCTCCCAGAACGAATCATTCGGGAGCGCTAAAGCAACCGGTCTCGATGCAGCTTATGGCAAAAATGAATCTGAAGCGGCAAACCTGGCCCTTGGCGCTAACAAGGCCGAGGGTGAAAACAAAGCATATGGCGAGAATTCTGCCAAGCAGGCCAACGCTTCTTTCCAGGCTGCTAATGCAACTACCGGTGATTACACCGCGACCCAGGATCAGGTTGTTTACCTTGCAACCGGCGCCAACAACCTGGCCGGCGGCATAACCGCAAACGGGATCAACTCCATATCCATGAACAGCGGTATTAATGCTCTGTTCCAGCAGTCGGTCAACGTGCAGGCAAGCATATACAACACACCCGCTCAATAATCGGAATCCGGTCATTGAGATGGTATGGTCCTCCCTGGTGGCGGGTCGGCCGCCACCAGGGCATTGTCAGCGCGGA
Source organism: Geobacteraceae bacterium (assembly GCA_034933285.1). Lineage (GTDB taxonomy): Bacteria > Desulfobacterota > Desulfuromonadia > Geobacterales > Geobacteraceae > RPRC01. Next base: position 71,279 of record JAYFNT010000005.1, read on the forward strand.
GGCGATGTAGTTTTATTCCAACCAGGAGGCGGGAGAAGATGCGAAAAGCTACGATCGGTATGATTGCTTCAATTGCCCTTTTCGGCGTTGTGCTTACGGCGCACCTGTCGATTGCGGGGCAACCTTCGCCGGCTCCGGTGCAAGATCAGTCAACATTGGATGTATCCGGTTTCGGACAGCCTCTGTCCGGCGAAAACCTGGGCGGACAATCAGGACGCCAAGCCGTCCTCAGTATCGACCAGTTGGAAAAGATAATCAGCAATGTCAAAATGAATGGCTACGTGCAGGACAACTCCATTTCGGGTAATTCCTTTACAGGAGCCAACTCTGTAGCAGGAAACGCCTTCTCGGGAATGAACGGTTTTGCAACAGTCATTCAGAACTCCGGCAATCAGGTACTGATACAGAATGACCTGATCGTCAACGTGACTACTCATTGATCAGAAGGATGCCATGGTAGCCATTTCCATAACAAGAACGATGATTTTGTCCCTTGCGTTCACGGCAGCGGCTTCTTATGCGAGGGCGGGCACGGTAGTCGTGCCGGGCGTATCGGGAGGCAACTTCAATGTCGCAAAGGTAACGAGCCTGAAAGAGGCACGTTACCTTACGACAATCCGCCAGCAGTATGATTTCAGCTGCGGTTCCGCGGCAATGGCAACCCTGCTCACCTATCATTACCAGGACTCGGTCAGCGAACAGGAAGTTTTTTTGTGGATGTACAACCATGGCAACAAGCCGAAGATTCGCCAGGAAGGTTTTTCCATGCTCGACATGAAAAATTACCTCGAAGCGAACGGCTACCATGCTGACGGATATTATGTGTCCCTCGACCAGTTGGCGGAAATCGGCGTGCCGGCAATCGTTTTGATCAACATCAAGGGGTACATGCATTTTGTGGTGGTTAAGGGCGTGACCGAAAATAAGGTTCTGGTGGGAGATCCTTCTATGGGAACCAGGATCATGCCGCGAGAAGAGTTCGAGAAAATGTGGAACGGTCTCGTGTTCATAATCCGCAACAGGAGCATATTGACGCAAAACAACTTCAACCGCATGGAAGAATGGCGCCATGTAAGGGGGAAAGCGCCCCTTGGCCTCGCTTTGAAAGACAGCGCCCTGGCAAATATAACCATGCTTATGCCCGGGCCGGGAGGAGCAGGTCCATGAAGAAACTACCGAGAAAACTGGCAGGTTTGGCGGTCTTGGCCCTGGGATTGACACTCGGGGGGGGCTGCCCGGCTTTGGGGGCACAGAACGATCCCCCGGGCTGGTTTAATGTTACGAACCAGGAATTGGATAGCATGCGCGGCGGCTTTATGACGGACAGTGGCTTGCGGATTTCGCTGGGCGTAATAAAAGCCGTATTTATCGACGGCATGCTGAAGACGGTCACTTCGTTCAATGTCCCGAATTTGCCCGTTAATATGACGAATGCGGACAACTCTATCAAGAATGTCCAATCGGAAGCATTGCCGGCAAGACCGGCAACCGTTGCGGCAGCAAACAGCAATCCGTCGGTTGGGGTTGTTTCCGGTGACACGGCCCCTGTGCTGGTAAGCGCACAGCAGGCTGACGTTGCTACTATAATACAGAATACGGGTAAAATGATACTGGTTCAAAACAGTGCAGACCAGAAGGTTATCCAGAACATGACCATTATTAACGCAACAATGAACAGCGCAAGCATGTTCCGCTCGCTTAACCTGATGTACAGGGTCAACCAGCAGATGATTCACATGCCGCGCTAGCAGGTCTCCAAAAATGCCCTGAATTTTTTGTTCATCCTTAACAGGTTTTTCTGAATACCTTCCAGGAGAACACTCACCATGCATAACTTGTGTCGCCAACTGCTGACCTAGGCGCATCATGCCGGGGCCCACGGCCTCAGCATGAACGCCCGGTCAGACCAGGGCGCCATTGCTGTCCGCGTGACAAACAACACTTCCTGCAGAATGACGGGGGGCTTCCCACCGTATTCCAACTATCAGTCTTCAACGGTGCAGATCAGAGAAAAACCAGGTCAGGGCGTGGAAATATCCCAGCCTTAACCTGGTTTGACGAGATGCAACAGCAAGAGGCCTGTATTATATGCTGAACGGGACACGCATGGTCAGGACAACATCAGGCGCTGCTTCGGTAATTCCTGCTTCGAGAGAGAAATTTATGCTTGTCCTGTCGGACAATTTGTAAGAGGCGCCGAACAGCAGGCTTCCCAAGATGGAAGTTTGCGAGCCGGCCGGAATGGTGTTGTTCACCTTGGTCCGACCAACAATGTATTGCTCATAGCCAACGCTGAACGAAGTTTTTTCGTTCATGGAGAAACCCAGCCCGAAATTGAATCCGAAGATGCCGCCCGGCTCGACTTTGGCATTGGTTGTTGTGATTGTTGTGCCATCCGTAGTCGTCGGGACAGACTCGTTGCTTGAGAAGCTGTACAGGTAATTCACCGAACCGAAAAAAACCACGGGATCTGTCGGGAAAATCGCGGAAAGACTAGGCTGTATGCCCCAGAAGCCGGTGCCGGTAGCCAGCTCCGTTTCCAGTCCGGTATTTGAATCGACCGGTACATTGAAAGGGCCTTTCCCGGTGTTGGATTTCGCAGTGAGCCCGGCAATGAATATCGGGCCGCCGCTTGTCGGCATATTGATCTGATACCGAAGACCGAATTGTACATCACCGATGTTGTTGCCGCTGGCATTGAAAACCCTGTCCTGCGTGGCCGGCGCGCTGAGAGTGCTGGATATCGCCGCGGAATCGCTCCGGAAAACGTACGGCACATAAGCATTGAACTCAAGCCTTCTGGTCAGACCGTACCGGGCCGTGAAAGCCGGAATATAAGTGTTGCGGTTGACGCTTCTGACATCGATCAGGCCGATGACGATCGCCGGTATTATGGTGTACCCGCTCAAGACCACCCTGGTGGATGACGAATACGCGTACTGGAATGAGGGCTCAAAGACCAGGGTTCCCTTGGGTGTCAGCACCCCCTGCTGTCTGAAGATGGCTTCAATCTCCTCGTACTGTTTTCTGACGGGGGGCTTCACCGGGGGGCGTCCGACCGGCTGTGTCGGCAGTTGCTCCTGCGCCTGGGCGGCCTGCTTGCTGCCTGCCTTTTTCTCTTTGCTGCTGGTTTCTGCGGCAGGGGCCTGATTCCGGGACTGGCCGGGTTCGCCTTGCCCTCCCCGGATATTGAGGGCATTGTCCGACACGCCAACCCTTGTTTGCAGTTCATCGATCTGGCGTTGCTGCTCCATCAACTGCCTGCCCTGTCTCTCGACAATCTGTCTGAGATGGGTCACATCATCCGGTTGGGACTGGACGGAAGAAGTCCCGGCATGGCAAGGGATGGCGGCGCCGGCAGCGGCAAGAAGCACGAACAGATTCAAGCATGTTCTCATTTTTTCCTCCCTTTTCATAAAATAATGCTGCATTGAAATATATGATTGATAATTACCCGAATCCGTGACGCCTTCACGACTTTGCGAGTATGGAACGCCTCAGTTTTGCATTCCTCCGGGATTAGGCGGCCCGACGGCGTTCACCCGGCGTAACAGAAGCGCAACGGCATAAGCGACGTTGAACCCCGGCATTCTGCTCGCTTGGCGTCCAGACATCACGGATTCAGGAATTAATCATAAAATGATGTTGAATTTGTTGATCAGCCTGTACAGCGTTACGCGTGATACTCCGAGATCTCGTGCCGTTTTGGATACGTTGTTATTGTTCATTTGCAGGTAGCGCTGAATGACCTCGATCTCCGCTTTTTCCCTTGCGTCGTCCAGTGATATCACATTTCTCGGTTCGGCCCGCTTCTCCAGTCCAAGATCCTTTGGCGTGATCAGATTGTGCTCGCACATTACCATCGCGCTTTGAATCCTGTTCCTCATCTCCCGCACGTTGCCCGGCCAGTCGTGCAGGGACATGACCCGCAACGCCTGCTGGCTGAATCCTTTGACCTTGCGGTTCGTTTCCCCCAGGAATTCCTCGAAAAATGTCCTGGCAAGCAACTCCAGGTCTTCCCTGCGCTCCCGCAGCGGAGGGATTTTCAGCTGTAGAACATTCAGCCGGTAATAAAGGTCCTCTCGAAAGCGGCCTTCTTCCACCGCTTTTTCCAGGTCGATATGAGTTGCTGCAATTACCCTCACATCAACCTTTATGCTCTGGTTTGAACCGAGTCGCTCAATGGTCTTTTCCTGCAGGAAGCGCAGCAGGTTTACCTGAAGGTCCGGCGACAGGTCGCCGATCTCGTCCAGAAAAATCGTCCCTCCCGCGGCAGCCTCGATACGGCCGGATTTCCGTTGTGCGGCGCCGGTAAAAGCGCCTTTCTCATGGCCGAATAACTCGGATTGGATGAGGTGGCTCGGCAGCGCCCCGCAGTTTACCGCGATAAGGGGCGCCCGGCAGCGCGGAGAGTGCTGATGGATGGCTCGCGCCGCCAGCTCTTTGCCGGTCCCGCTTTCTCCCGTGATAAGGACTGTCGAATCGCACTTCTGTATCTTGCGCAGATTGGCGAAAAGCTCCACCATGACCGGACTTATGCCGATCATCTGGAATTCGCCTATATGCGGGTTCTGTATGGTCAGCCTGCTTTTGAGCCTCGCCTTGCCGTATGCGTGCCCGAGGGTAACCAGAAGGCGAGGCATATCCACGGGGAGTGTGTGATAGTCGTAAAAATGGTTGAAGAGAAATGTACAGAAATCTTCGGATTGCAGGCAACCGGAAGGAAGCAGGGCGATCCATTCCATATTGCTGTTCAACAGCAGAAGCTCTTCGAAATCTTCAAGGCTCCTCTTGCCGCAATTTACTATGGAACAAAGCCCGACATAACAATCGGGGGTACTTTCGATCAGTGATTTTGCTGTTTGGACGTCCGTAGCCGATAAAAGATTCCACCCCTCCCTGTCCAGATTCTCCGCGGAGAATTGGAAGGTGTCGCCTGGGAAAATACTGAGTAGTTTTCTCATAGGCATCTTTGGTGCCCCATTGCAAAAACTCCGTGGCGGCAAACGGTTAATTCAGGTTTGAAAGTGGCAATAAAAGGCTGCGCAATAGGCCGGGGAACTCGATTTTAACAATGGCAATTCCGTATTTTGCATATCCTGAGTTTGTCCTTTGAAGTGCAAGAGCATTAAGCTAAGGAAATATCTGTTTTGACAAAGGTGAGAGTGTCCGGTTCATCGCCAATCTTCTATTTATAAAATCATAGATTGCAAATTTATATTGTCAATAATTGTAACCTCGATTATCCGTTAAAATTATAAAATACCTATGATAATAATTTATGTTTTGTATAGAAAATATTATTTATGAAATTATATTTATGTTATATGTTTAAGTGGAGGGCGGCCAATGCAAAACAATAGTCCAGATAAGACGGGTTGTTGTTTGTGAATAGTGGCAGAGCAAAAGTGAAAGACGGCAATGGCCGGCATATTCGGTTTGCCAATGGCTTAACCATGTTTCTTTTTATATCCAATTCAAGCCTTAAAGAATGAAAGCAGCATCCTGGAAATATCTTTCTCAAAAAGACAAGGTGACTTGAAGTCCATGTATTATTGAGTAAAGTTTTAACAGGCGGTTCTTTGCCTTCCGGGGGGTGAAGCCTGATCTGAAGCACTGAGCGTATAACGGATTGGTTTATGATATGAAATGGGTTTTCAGTAATTGAAGGCATGCATCTTGTCATTGAGGCGGCACCAAGGGGGCATAAATGAATCTTGATATTTACACTGTCAATGGAAAGAAAATTATGATCACTAAGAAACGGAACCGCTCACTTGCCGCAAGTCCAATTGTAATAAAAATACTGGTGGCCACCTGTCTCCTTTGCCAGATAAGTTGTTCACAACACGTTAATGTCGGCACGGAACCCGGACTTGATGATACACCGGCCTATTTGCAGGATATCATCATCTCGGGAGCCGAAGATAACACCAAAATCAAAATACTGACGAGCAAGCCCGTGAAATATAAACTTAACAGTATCGCCGCGCCACCCAGGGAGGTTGTTGACCTGTACCCTCCCGTTCTCAATCCTTTTAATACGCCTTTGCCAGTCAGCACTTCATTGATCAGCCAGATCGATATTGCAAAACATGACAGAGACGGTAATCCCTTCTCGCGGATTATTTTCAAGTTGAAGCGGAGTGTCGCATTTGCCGCAAGCACAGATCCGTCTGGAGAAAACACCATAATATTGTCTGTTGTGAAACCGCATAAAAGAACTTCCGGCTCCTCAACGTCAGGTTCCGCCCCCCCACAGGAAAGACCATCCATGCATCCCCCCACAGCAGAAATTAGCAAAAAAATTCGGGACAAAACCGAAATGCCTGAACACATTGGTCCCATGATGGTCATCCGCAGGCTGGATATCACCAGGGATGGTGTAGAAATAGCGGTTAACGGCGTCGACGAGAAATTCAGGACTTTCAAGATGAAAGGACCACAGCGGTTGGTTCTTGACGTTTTCGGCGCCAGTACCTCCGTGAAGAGCAGGATCGTTCCGGTAAACAGGTTCGGTATAACGAATATCCGCCTGGGCACATATCCCGACAAGGTACGGTTGGTATTCGATGCGTCGCGAAAGATTTTCCCGGACTACAGGATTGAAGTGGAAAGCCATTGCATGAAAGTGCTTTTTGTTAAGGAATAGCGCGAATTGCAGTCAACAGCATGGACAGAATGGAAAGCTTGAGCCATGTTGTCCCGGAACTGTAGAAAGTGTCTATCCGTAAACTCCTGCTAAACGCCTCCGCAACTCCTCCTTAAAACGTGAATCTGCGCACTGCTCCCCGCAAAAAGAATTGCCGCGGTGAATATTTCCGACTCGGCCTCAGTTCCTGGTGAAACAATTATCGCCAGACTTTCCGGGGGGACGGCTCTGCATGGGGCATTATCGCGTAAAAATTTTTCATGATGGTGCGGACAATGCCCAAAAATTAGGCAGCGAACGCCGGATATGCTGGAGAAAACTGCTCGTTTAAAGGTGAATATTTTGTAAGTTATTGAAATAATAGAAGATATACATGGATTTTTTGTTTGGCACAGCTGATGCTTTTACTTTGTCATACGTATGAAGCACTACATGAACTGCAGGGCATGTATTACCGGGTATCACAGTGGCGCAGGATATTCCGAACAAAAGCGGGTCAGAAATTCATGGGAAACGGGGGTTACTAAATGAAGCTGATAGAAGCGATAATCAAACCGTTCAAGCTGGATGAGGTCAAGGACGCGCTGAACGAATTAGGGGTGATGGGTATCACAGTCAGCGAGGTTAAGGGCTTCGGCAGGCAGAAAGGGCATACGGAGCTTTACCGCGGTGCAGAGTATGTTGTCGATTTCATTCCGAAGGTAAAGCTCGAGATAGCCGTATCCGATGACATGGTGCCGAAAATTCTGGAGACGATCGAAAATTCCGCAAAAACCGGCCGGATCGGCGACGGCAAGATATTCGTCATGTCCCTTGAGGAAGCCGTAAGGATAAGGACCGGCGAAAAAGGTGGAGATGCCCTGTAAATTTATTGAATGAAAAGGAGAATACCATGAAGAACTTTGCTTTGGTGATTGCTTTATTGACTGTATGTCTTGCAGGTATGTCTTCTGTCGCAAATGCCGAGGTATCTGTTTCGGGAGACGTTTATGCCGGTTTCTACAACAAGTACATCTTCAGGGGGCTTGATTCCAGCGGCAACCAGTGGGTATCCCAGTTCGGGGCGGACCTGTCCTACAAGGGATTCACCCTGGGCTACTGGAGCAATCTCATGACCCACCAGACCCCGGACTCCTTCTACAAGGCGGGCGAAATCACGGAAACGGACATTACCCTGAACTATACTTTTACCCCGGTCAAGCTGATTACCTTCAATGTGGGAAACATCTTCTATTCCCTGGAAGGCGTTCGCGATACCGATGAACTCTATGCCAAGGCAACGCTCAATACCCTGCTGAATCCTACTTTTGCAATGTACTGGGACTGCAAGCAGTCCAACAGCACCGGCCTCTTTTATACTTTTTCCGTCGGGCACACGTTCGAACTGACGAAGAAGCTCGGGCTCAATCTGGGCGCCCTGGTGAGCTACAATCAGGCGAATTACTCGGCGCAATTCGGCACCAACAACAATTACAGCAACTGGCATGACTATGAATTCAGTGTGAGCGCTGACTACGCCCTGACTGACAAGATAAAAATATCTCCCACCTATACGTATTCCAATGCCATAAGCAGCAAGGCCAGGGATATCGCCGGTGTGAAAGATGAAAGTGTCTATGGCGTGAAGGCGGCTTTCAATTTCTAGGATTTCAGGGGCTGAGTCAAGCGGGATAATTATGGGAACCTAAACCATACCAGGAATAAACGGGGGTAATTATGAGACTCAAAATTTTTGTGACAACAGTCATGGCCGTTTCAGCGGCGCTCATGACGCCACTGGTGGCCCTGGCAGCGGAAGCTGCCAAACCGGCGCCGGTAGCACCGGTGCTCAATACCGGCGATACCGCATGGATGCTTGTTTCGTCCGCACTGGTGCTGCTGATGCTGCCGGGCCTGGCATTCTTCTACGGCGGTATGGTGCGTTCAAAGAACGTACTGTCCACCATGATGCATTCCTTTGTCGCAATGGGCATTGTTGGAGTGCAGTGGCTGATTATAGGGTATTCTCTCTCCTTCGGCCCTGATATCGGTAGCGGCCTGCTGGGTGACCTGAGCAAAGCAATGATGAACGGACTGATTTCGTTCAAGGACGGAACCCCGGTATTCACCCTGTTTCAGAACGTCCCGACGGAACCGGGAGCCGTGCCCGAATATGTATTTTCCATGTTCCAGCTGATGTTCGCGATGATCACCGTGGCGCTCATTTCAGGTGCCCTAGCGGAACGGATCAAGTTTTCCGCATACTGCCTCTTCGTCCTCCTCTGGACCACCCTGGTCTATGATCCGCTGGCACACTGGGTCTGGATGACCGACGGATGGCTGTTCAAGAAAGGCGCCCTCGACTTTGCCGGCGGCACGGTTGTTCACCTGTCATCAGGTATCTCAGCACTGGCGGTTATTCTCTTCCTCGGCAAGAGACACGGTTTCCCCAACGAGCGGATGGCGCCCCATTCACTCCCCTTGACCCTCCTCGGCGCGGGACTGCTCTGGTTCGGCTGGTACGGATTCAATGCCGGCAGCGCTATTGCCGGCGCCAATACCTCTGATGCTGCCGGCGGCCTTGCTGCTCTCGCATTCACGACGACCACCATAGCTCCGGCCGCGGCAGGCCTGACCTGGATGTTCGCGGAATGGATCCATTCCGGCAAGCCGAGCGCCCTAGGTTTTGCCTCCGGTATCGTCGCAGGTCTGGTCGGCATAACCCCGGCCGCAGGTTTCGTGACCCCGGCTTGGTCGCTGGTCATCGGCATCTGCGTCGGTTTGATCTGCTACGGCGCGATCCTGGTAAAGGCTAAGCTCAAGTATGACGACTCCCTTGACGCATTCGGCGTCCACGGTGTTGGCGGAACGTTCGGTGCAATTGCAACAGGCGTGTTCGCAACGGTCGGGGCGACCGGTCTCATAGCAGGGAACACCGGGCAGTTCGTAACGCAGTTGGTGGCGGTCGGCTCGGCCGGCGCCTATGCTTTTATCGTTACCTGCATCCTGGCATTCATTCTCGACAAGACCATCGGCCTCCGTGTCGACAAGGAAGACGAGATCATGGGACTCGACCAGACGCAGCACTCGGAATCGGGCTACAACCTTTTCTGAGTGGTTATGTGAAACGGAAAAGAAACACGAATCTGATAATGGCAACACGGAAAGCCGCCCGGCAAAGGCGGCTTTCCGTGTTGCCTATGGGCAACCGCGGTTCTTTCACCGGGAAACGACATGAAGAGTCCAATCTTGAATTGCCTGCCGCGCATGGACGGCAACGCTGAAAAACTGCTGAGACAGTTGGCTGGAAACGAGAAGATGGCGGAACTGGGGAGGCTTTCCGCGGGTGTCATTCATGAAATAAACACCCCCCTGTCGGTCATTGCTGCTGCTTCACAGATGATATTGGACGAGAAAGGCATTCCCGACCATGTGGCTGAAATGGTGGAGCGGATATGCCAGGAGGTTTGCCGCCTTTCCCAACTCACCAGGAGCATCCTCGCCTTTTCCCGGGAAGACAGTCCTTTCCTTGAAGATACTGATATATCGCTGGTGTTGCGTGATGTGCTGCTTTTCCTCAAGTACGAGATCCGGAAACGCTCCGTGACCGTCTTCGAGGAACTGGAACCGGAACTCCCCTCCATCGAGGCAGATCCAAACCAGCTGAAGCAGATTTTCCTCAACCTGATTGTCAATGCCCTCCAGGCCATGGAGCAGGGGGGAAGGCTTGCCATTGCGGCATCTTCTTCGGTTGACGGCCTGGTAAGGATAGTCGTGAGGGATACTGGGCCTGGCATACCTGAGGAGCTCAGAAAGAGGATTTTCGATCCGTTTTTCACTACCAAGAAACCGGGTGAGGGTACCGGCCTCGGCCTGTTCATCACCAAAACCCATGTGGAGAGATACGGCGGCAGAATCGAGGTGGCGAGCGAAGTGGGCAGAGGTACCAGTTTCATCCTGCTGTTCCCCGCAAGCAAGCACCGGTAGCCTCCCGGCAACATGTCCGGAGCCCATAACCCTCTTCGGCTTGGCCGCTGCCGGGTTCCCCGGCGGAGGATTTTTTCGCAGGGTTGCGGCACACAGCTTATCTGATACGATTTCATTATAAACAGGCTATATGATCGTCTTAAAAGTCAGACTTGGGGTGAGCCTTTTACAGGGCTCTCCCGGGAAAGCATTCTCCAGAAATGAGGGAGAAGGGAGGAGGGATGACCGTGAATGTTCTCGATGTTGCCGCAGACAAAGAAAAAAAGGTGAAATCGTATTATGAAAAAGTTGCCCGGGAGACCGCCCTGGCCGGAATCAAAAATATCTTTACGCTCCTCGCGGGTGATGAGCAGAAGCACTACGAAATGGTGCTGGCTCTGAAGAGCGGTGTGCTGCCCGACCTCTCGCCGGATTCGACGGTACTTGAATACGCAAGGGAAGCGGTCGGAAAGATGATCGGCAACAAAGACGCAGCTGAATTGATCGGAAATGACCTGGAAGGATACCGGCATGCTCTCGAGGTCGAGGCTGAAAGTGTCCGCTTCTATGACAGGATCGCAGCGCAAGAGAATAATGAAGATTCTAGGAAAATCCTGCTAAAAATCCTCGGCGAGGAAAAGAAGCATTACAATGTCGTGGAAAACCTGTATGATTTTGCTCTGAAGCCGGAATATTTCCTGGAGTGGGGCGAGTTCAGCAACCTCCGGGAGCTGTGAAGTCTGGAACCGCCTGAAGGCCGGCGGCTGAAATCATGCATGGGGTGTCAGGATGAGCGTAGGTGAATACCTTGATGCGGCGGTTCGGGCCGCAAGGGAAGCGGGCAGGATCCAGCTGGAAAAATTGTGGAGCGGTTATGGAGTCGGTTTCAAAGGTGAACGGAATATCGTGACCGACGTGGATCGTGCTTCAGAGGAAATCATCATCGGGATGCTCAGGGAGGCCTGCCCCGGCTGCGATTTCCTTGCCGAGGAAAGCGGCGCGATTTCCAGCGGTTCAAGGTTCCGCTGGATAATCGATCCGCTTGACGGAACGACCAACTACGCCCATGGATTCCCCTGGTTCGGCGTGTCCATAGCGCTGGAAATAGACGGCGTTCTGGAGGCGGCAGTTATCCATCATCCGGTACTGGACGAAGTTTTCCATGCGATACGGGGCGGGGGGGCGTGGCTTGACGGCAAGCGGATCTTCGTTTCGCAGCGCAGCCCGCTTTCTTCATGCCTCCTGGCAACCGGCTTCCCCTATGACAGGACGAGCTGCAACGAGAACAATTTCGGCAATTTCATCCGGTTCCAGCTGGCCGCGCGGGGTGTGCGTCGCGCCGGCGCGGCTGCGCTGGACCTTGCGTATGTGGCAGCCGGCCGTCTTGACGGTTTCTGGGAGTGCAAGCTGAACCCGTGGGATGTGGCTGCCGGCAAGCTGCTCGTCATGGAGGCGGGAGGGAGCGTGAGCAATCATGCAGGACTTCCCCACCACCTGGATGATCATCGCATCCTGGCGAGCAATGGGGTGATCCACGGTGAAATGCTGGGCATGCTGGCGTTGGAGAAAGTTTCCTTCCAGCTCTGATTCCTTCCGCGGGACTCCTTTCGTTGACGCACCTTTTTCGGCGAAAATTATTGACAATATAAAGCGTTGCATGTGATTATACTCTGCCGAAGAGGGGTCATATGCTCAATATTTTTTTCATTTCCAATGACGACAGAGTTGCACGGCTCATTGAGTATTACCAACCTCGTTTACGGTCGAAGATCCGCTTGGCTGACAACTTCGATCATGGACTGAAGGAAGTCTTCGAGAACCGGCCTTCCCTTGTGTTTATCCAGAATTCCATAAATTCCGTTTCCGGTGAAACGGTTGCCCGACATATCAAATCACTTCTTGGTTCGGTTTCTCCGCAGATCGTCTACCTGGACGAGACCGGGTCGAAAAACAAAAGAAACGCGAGCTGGTGCGATGAGTGGATGCGCATGGCTGTATCCGAACAGCAGTTCCGGGATGAATTCGCTGCTCTTGTCTCCCGCCTTTATCCGGATGACTGGAACGAGGACATAAAGGAAGCCCTTTGCGGGCCGTCTGATTCGGATGCCGCTTCATTGAGGTTTCCGGGTACAGGAGAGGGAGAGCCGGCAAAAAACCGCTCCGGTGATGCTTCCGGCGAAATCGGGGAAGCTGCCGGTCAGTCCCATCCGCCAGAGCAGGTCCATGGAGCAGGGAAATGTCAGGCCGGCTCGGATACTGTTTTGGCATCATCCGAGAATGACGATATGGATGCCGCTATTGATGGCGGAGCAGAGAGCGCGAGGTCCGGATTCAGACGAGCGCTGTTGCTGGCCGTCCTGTCGGCTGCTGTTGCCTTTGCTGTTTACTGCTTGCTGATCAGGGAAAACAAGGTATCATTGCCTTCGATATCCGGGACCAGGATGGCCGGAAATGCCAAAGCCATGACTCAGGCGGACAAAGAAAAGCTTCGCGGAAAGGCCAGGCAGGGTCTTCCGGCTTTTATCCGTCCTGAATGGCGGGACCAGGCCTATTCGTCGACGCATCCGGGCTGGGAGAGGTATGTTTCTCCGCAACTGGACTTTCGGATATACAGGAATGTCGGGATGATGAAGGCCCTTCAGATCATTGCTGTGGAAGGGCAGCCGCTGTCGGACCCTTACATGGCCTCCGTTTTCAGCGGGCTTGGTTACCCGGTTCCGGCGCAGGCCGCAAAGGGTGTGGCCAAGGGCGGCTTCCTCATGGAAAAAAGCGTGTTGGACGATTCCGCCGAAATTGTCATCTACCGGGATAACGACGGCCCTACGATACGGGCACTTGTCATTGTTTTCCCGTGACATGCCCGGGTTTTTAATGCCTGATTGCCCCGCATCCTTCCTCCTGACCATGGAAGCGTATTTTCGGTAATTAGTGAAGCAAGGAGGGATTTCCATGAAGTTCGCTCCATGGAGCCGTTATTTCGTCGCCGGTTTGGTTTTAATATTTCTTGCCGTTGATTCAGATGTATCCCTGGCCATTGACCCCAAGTTCGACATTGACCTGAAACAGCTCCGTCCCGGTGAAAGGGAGACTCAAAGTGCCGACCGGAAGGGCATCAAAGGAATTAAGGCTCCTGCGAGTGCCGGCGCCGATGCATCTGCTCCTTCCAAAAGGAACAAACCTGCCGCGCCGCCTGCTGTGGCAGAGCGCAAGCCCGGCCGCAATGTCACCGGATCGTCAGCCAGGGAAACGGCCAAACGCCGTTCCGGCCGCAAAGTGAAGAAGGCCGGACTGAATATCCGGAAAAAAAGACGCTCAAGGCATGCCCGGCACAACAGGCCCTCCGATATATGCTTGAGTGGCGCCCGGACCTTGAACCTTTTCTTCAGATTGCCTGCCGCAGGCGGCGCTGAACGGGGTGAAACGCTGCTGCAGGCCAGAAATCTGTGGGATAGGATCGTCCCCGCCGAGCCTGAAAAGGATGACAAGTTGGCATTGCGGGACCGGAGTTTTTCTCTTACCCTGGATCCGGCTGTTTACCCCGTGTTCCGCGATATTGATGGAGGCCGGATAATCGTTGATCCTGATGGTGCACTTTCTCTCCAAGTGAAGGCCATCATCGTGGAAAATGATCCCACGGTACATTTCGTGGAAGCCGACCCGTCCGATCCGAAGCGTTTCTACACCGCCCTGTTGGGATCGGCCCGTTTCTATTCCGTGGAGGAGGGGTTTGAAATTTCCTTCGGTTCGGATCCCATGGTGACGGTCAAGTCCGACTTCAAGGTTGAAAAGACCGCTGACAGTCTTTTGAATCATGATGTCGTGCTTCTCAATGTATCGGATCACCTGCCCGGCATGCCACCGGCGCTCTGCTCGATGCTCGACCGGGAGGGGTTCAAGGTGATCGATGTGCTGCCGGTTGCTTTCGCGCGGCCTATGGCACGGAGCAACAGGCTTTATAGCGTTAAGGGTTCCGATCAGCACTCGGCAGTCGATTCTCTGTTGACGGCTGCATCCGTCAGGTTCGAAAAAGACCGCGAGATAAAGCTGGATGACGGTTCGCACAGTGGCGTCGCTCTGTCTGCCAGGGCAGACCGGTTTTTCCGTGAAGGTGGGGAAAAAGTCGTTGTGTCCTTTTCGAAGACGGACCCGATACAGCATGCGTTGATGCAAATCCTTCAGCAGAACGGTTATCATGTGGTAAACATACTTCCGGAAGACAGCTTCAGGAGTATTGCCGAAAAGCTGGCGCCGGTCTTGAAGCAGTCTGCCCGCTACGGCTCACATTATCTCAGGAACTCTCAGGATGCTCCGTTTGCAGTGCGGATGTCGGGAGTGGAGATGTCCGCCGGCGGGCGTAATGGGGGCGCCGTGTTCGTGACGGACGTCGGAATCGATCCCTTGACCAGTGATCTCCTGGGCTTTATGGGGTATGATGTGCTTGGCAGATAATTCTCAAGCAATTGTCGTTGTAATGGCTGCTTATAGTTGTTTTGATGTATCCCATGAAAATTGCCCGACGGATGGAACTGCTTCATGTCGAAAAAGAGACTTGGCGAAATCCTTATTGATAACAAGCTCATAAACGAGCAGCAGCTTGCCGAAGCTCTCAAGCTTCAGGAAACTTCTCCCGGTGAAACGGTTGGCAGGCTTTTGTGCAGGCTCGGATTCCTGCGGGAATCGGACCTTAACTATGTCCTTGAACAGTCGGGCAAACGGAAAAAGCTGGTCGACATTCTGCAGAGTGAATACCAGCTGGACGAGAAGCGCCTCGAACAGGCCCGCGTGCTGAGTAGGAAGGACGGCATTCCGCTTGAAAAGTCGCTTCTCAAGTTGTCGTTCCTCACCGAAGACCAGCTCGCCAAAGCCATTTCCATCCAGTACGACCTGCCTTTTGCCTGCCTGGACAACATGTCCATCGATTCGTCGCTTGCCCGTGTCCTCAATGCCAGTTATGCCCGCAGGCAGCGGGTAGTGCCCATCTCCAAGATAGGGAGCACCATGACTCTTGCGATGGCCTCACCTGTCAAGCTGCATGAGTTGATGGAACTGGAGGCCGCAACCCGCCTCAAGGTCATACCGGTTATCGCAAAGGAATCGGAAATACTTGTCGCCCAGCAGCGGCTGTACCGCAACGGCTTGCAGCCGGCCTCCCAGAGAGAGGAAGAGGAAGAGCTGAATATTCCGGACAGCATTGCCGAAATCCTGACAAGGGTGGATTTCTCGGAAGAGCCGGAAGTCGAAGACGAGGTCAAGAAGGTCACCGAGCGGGACAGCGTAATAGTCAAGCTGGTCAACAAAATAATCTACGATGCCTACCAGCACCGGGCATCGGACATACATATCGAACCTTATCCTGGAAAGCGCGACGTAATCGTCAGGATGCGCGTAGACGGACGCTGCAAGGTTTACCAGAAAATCCCCTACAAGTACAAGTATGCAATACCCTCGCGCATCAAGATCATGTCTGAGCTGGACATAGCCGAAAGGCGAAAGCCGCAGGACGGGAAAATCAATTTCAAGCGCTTCGGCCCCATCGACGTGGAGCTGCGTGTCGCCACCATGCCCACTGTCGGGCACCTGGAAGACGTGGTCATCAGGATTCTTCACACCGGCGACCCGATCGCCTTCGAAGACCTGGGCATCTCTTCCCGAAACATGGAATTATTCCAGCAGGCAGTGATGAAGCCCTACGGACTTATCCTCGTGGTGGGTCCGACCGGCTCGGGCAAGACAACCACCCTTCACTCTGCGATAACCAAGATAAATCTTCCGGAAACCAAGATATGGACAGCCGAGGACCCGGTGGAGATCACCCAGCGCGGATTGCGCCAGGTGCAGGTGAACCCGCGGATCGGGTTGACGTTCGCCGCCACGCTGCGATCATTTCTGCGTCTGGACCCCGACGTGATAATGGTTGGTGAAATGAGGGACGAGGAAACGGCCTCGATTGCCGTTGAGGCATCGCTTACCGGTCATCTCGTGCTTTCCACGCTGCATACCAACAGTGCTGCGGAAACAGTTACCCGGCTCCTGGAGATGGGGCTCGACCCGTTCAGCTTTTCCGACTCGCTCATCTGTATACTTGCCCAGAGGCTTGCACGGAGATTGTGCAAAGGGTGCAGAAGGGTTTACAAGCCGTCAGAGAAGGAACTTGATGAAATCATAACTGAATATGGCGAAGAAGCTTTCCGGGGAACCGGCCTGGCAAGGGAAGAAATCACCATAGCCGAACCGGTGGGGTGCGACCTGTGCGACAATACCGGTTACCATGGCCGCCTCGGCATACATGAGCTGCTGAACTGCGATGATGCCATGAAGAGCCTGATCAAGAAAAAGCCTGAAACCGACCAGATAAGAGAGCTGTCCGCCGTTGCCGGCATGGCGACCCTGAAGCAGGACGGTATTCTCAAAGTTTTCCAGCATCTTACCGACATCCACGAAATTCGTAGAATTTGCATGAAGTGACAGCCGGTCTGCCGCTATGCAGTGCTTTGCTGTCCCTTGCGTCGGCATATCGCCCGTTTTCCCTCCATTATCCGACTTATAAATCCCTGCCGAAGATATGATCCTCGCATTTTGGGAGGTTGCCAGCCCTTGCGTTCATGTGTTAGAATAATATTGAAAGTGAATATCAATATCGTGAATACGAGTGGCATTGCTTGTAAAGGAGGAAACGATGAAAGACATATTTGAAACCGTGGTTGCTGACGGATCATTCAGTACGCTCGCTGAAGCCCTGAAAAACGCCGATTTTGTCGACAGGCTGAAAGGAGAGGGGCCGATTACGCTGTTCGCGCCGGATGACGAGGCATTCAACAAGTTGGACAATAGTGAGATGCTGGCAGACCCTGAGAAACTTGTGGATACCCTGAACTACCATATCGTAGAAGGAAAACTGACGGGAGAAGAAATGAGGGAGAGGGACTGCTCCCCCACCCTCAACGGCAAGAGTCTCGCCATCAAGGTGAAACATGGAGAGCTGGTGGTGGACAATGCCAAGGTGGTGAAAACCGATATCGAATGCACGAACGGTGTCATCCACGTGATCGATTCGGTCTTCCGGCCGCAGCTTTCAGGATGGTATGGAGATTGCGGTTGCTGTTGACGCGGCAATGCTCATGAATGTTTTGTCAGACAATAGAGCGGGGCGTTTCAAGGATTCAGCGAATGCACTTCGACCTTGAGCCCCTTGCCGGGTTGAGCGACATAGAAAAAGGTAAGGCTGATCGTGTGCGGAGAGGGAGTCGGCAAACGATAATCCCGGGAGAATGCATGGGTGAACGTTCTGACCCTGCTGCCGGGAGGTGTCTGCAAGTTTTTTACGGCCCGCTCGACGGCTTGGCGATCCACCGGGCGCGAAGATGCAATTCCGCTGGTTTTGAAAAACGACGGCAGCTTTCCCGATACCGGGTAATCTGTCATGCAGAAGTCGTAGCAGAGGGCATCTCTGGCCGTTTCCCTTTTGGCGGGTGTAATGAATCGGCCAATAAAGCTCCACAAGAGTTCGAAAGCGTTCCTCAGTGAAAGATTTCTCCCGGTTTTTCCGCTCTGGGAGAAACGGGCCATTTCATTGAAGAATATCGACAGAGTTGAGGTTGTCTCCACGGCGCGGAGGGCGCAGGCGAATCTGCCGCTGTTGTGGTAAACATCCAGCAGCCTGGATATTTCTTCGATATGGGCGATGTCGTGGAAGGAAAGAGAAGGTGTTTTCAGGATCTTGTAGGGAGGGGATGATGAATAAGCGTAACCTTCCTCGTTCGCTATCCCGACCATGGGGGAACCCTTGAGCACCTTGAGCGGTTCCACCTGGATGTGATGGGGGTGAAGGGGGAAAAGGCGTTGCAGTGATCCGAGGAAACCGGGCAGGTCCTCGCCGGGCAGCCCGGCGACCAGATCAAGGTGCACTGTTACCTTGGTTTCGTCCCGGAGCCGCCGGACATTATCCAGCAGACGGTCCACGCTGCTCTTGCGGTTGACCCTGTCCAGGGTTTCCTTTCCGGTTGCCTGTATGCCGATTTCGAAGCGGAACTTGTCTTCGGGGACACGCCCCAGGGTTGCCAGGTTGCGCTCCGTCAGCAGGTCTGCCGCAATCTCGAAGTGGAACCTGCAAGGGGCATCCTGCGAGAGGATGAAATCCCAGATTTCGTCAGCCCGTTCCGCATCATAATTGAAGGTCCGGTCGACCAGCTTGACCACTTGCACCTTTTGCTCCATGAGATACGAAAGGTCGCTCCGAATCCTTTCCATTGAAAAGGAACGCACGCCCTTTTCCAGTGAAGAGAGGCAGAATGCGCATGAAAAGGGGCAGCCGCGCGAGGTCTCGTAGTAGACCAGGGGCTTGGCCGTATCGACAAGACCGAGGGAAAACGGGGATGCCAGGCTATCCAGTTCGGCAACCGCACGCCTGTCCGGCGCGGCTTGGACGCCTCCGGCCGAGTGCCGGGTGATTCCGGCGGAAACGGATTCGAGTGCTTCTCCAGCCGACATTCCTTTTGCCAGCAAATCGATGAGCTCGAACCAGGTCCGCTCACCTTCGCCTCGTATCACGCAATCAACGGCCGGGTTTTTCCGCAGCAGCTCTTCGGCATCATGGGAAACTTCCGGGCCTCCCACCACAATAAGGGCCGAGGGCAGCAGTTTTTTCAGGTCGTCCGCGATCCTCAGGCTCTGCTCCACATTCCAGATATAACAGGAAAAAGCGACCAGATCCGGATTCTCGTCCAGGAGGCGTTCCAGGACGGATTGCGGCTGTTCGTTGATCGTGAATTCGCGAATCGCCGTAACAATGCCTTTCACGTTCCTGACCGATGCGGCCAGGCAGGGCAGGGCAAGCGAGGCGTGGATGTACTTGGCGTGAAGGGTGGTAAGGACGATCTTCATCGGGCTATTGTAGCCGAGAAAGGAAAAAGGTACAAGGCGCTGGGCGAAAGCAAGAGACATGGGATCGGATTGGCCGCCGAAGCCGGTGCTGCACCGGCGAAGGAGGCGGGCGCTGGGCAATAGGCAAGGGGCGAAAGGCAGATGACAGGAGTCAGAATCCAGGAGACAGGAGAAAAGGCGAAAGGCACTGCAAGAAAACCAAAGGCGGCAAGGCTGGCTATGTCTTGCCCGGAACCGAGTAATCTGTTACGTTGGACGTGGAGGTGGATGATGAAGAGAAAACGGGCGCCCAAATTACTCTACGCGGATGCGAAGGGAAACATTTACGACCATCCGGAACTTCGCATGGCGGGCATGAACGGTCCGGAAGCGGTCCTGCCCGAGGGCCGCGAAATGATCCCGCTGCCGGAGGGGAGCCGTCTCTTTACCATACCGGATACGCCGCCCATTGCCTGGGACAGCCGGAGCAGCCGGTTCGTCACTGTCGACACTGTCAGGGAAGGAAGGAGAAGCATGCCTGTCCAGGCCGTTTCGGCTTTCATGGCTCCGGGCTACGTGCGCACCCTGCTCCCTGCCTGCGATTACAGCCGCAAGCAGGTTCATCTGCCTCTCTGGTCCTATACCGCGGTCGGCTGGGACGAGGAAAAAGACCGGTTCGTGGTGGCTGCCAGTCGGGTCGATACAAACGACAACTGGAATCCGAGCAACTATGACGACCGCAAGATGGATCCCCTGGTTCGCAGCCGTTTGCGGGAAATGCCGGATAACCGGCTCCTGGAGCAGTTGGCCCGCTGCGCCGTGGACTACCACTGCTTCGCGGCGAAAAACCTCTTTTTCCGGCGCTGGGAAGCGCCGATTCCCACATCACCAGCCTGCAACTCCCGATGCCTGGGCTGCATCAGCCTCCAGCCCTCCGACTGCTGTCCCTCGAACCACGAGAGGATCTCTTTCGTGCCGACTCCCGAGGAGATCGCAGAGCTGGCCGTGCCCCATCTTCTCCAGGCCCCCGATCCCATTGTTTCGTATGGGCAGGGGTGCGAGGGCGATCCTATCCTGCAGGCCGACGTGGTGGCAGAGGCGACCCGCAGGATAAAAGCGGCAACTTCGCGCGGGACGGTGAACTTCAATTCAAACGGCTCCATGCCGGACCGGGTAAGGATGCTCTGCGATGCAGGCATGGACTCCATGCGCTTTTCCATGAATTCGGCCCGCGAAGAGTACTACAATCTCTATTACCGGCCGTCCGGGTATGTGTTCGGCAACGTGTTGGAATCGCTTTCAGCCGCGAAAGAGAAGGGCCTGTACACCATGATAAACTACCTGGTGTCTCCCGGTCTCAGCGACGACCCTGCGGAGGTGGAGGCGCTCCTCAAGCTCATCGGCCAAACCGGCGTGGATATGATACAGATGCGGAACCTTTCCATAGACCCCCATTTCTACAATGAAAGGATGGGGCTGAAGAAAAAAGGGATGGGAATGTACCGGATGCTCCAGGTGCTGAAGAAGGAGTTTCCGCGTATCCAGTTCGGCTATTTCAACCGTACCCGGGAAAACTTTTACCCGCCCGATCTAGAGACCGGTTGGCCAATAAAAAGTTAGAAGAGAGTGCGACAATGAAAGAGATTAAAGTCGGCCTTCTTGGTTGCGGTATCGTGGGAAGCGGCGTCGTCAGGCTGCTTCAGGAGAATTCTTCCATCATCGAAGAAAAGCTTGGCGCAAGGCTTGTGCTGAAAAGCGTTGCCGTGCGCGATACCGGAAAGGACCGGGGAGTTGTTCTTCCCCCTGGCATGCTCACCGACGATTTCCGGCAGGTTCTTTCCGACCCGGACATTTCAATAATCGTCGAGCTAATCGGCGGTTGCACCACAGCCAGGGAATACGTTCTCGAGGCCATTGAGAACGGGAAGCATGTGGTCACTGCCAACAAGGCTCTTCTGGCGGTCCATGGCCGGGAGCTGTACGAGGCGGCGGCCAAGAACGTGGTGGAAATCCGCTACGAGGCGGCGGTTGCGGGAGGGATTCCGGTGCTGTCGGCCATCAAGGGGAATATGGCCGCGAACAAATTTTCGTCAGTCCTCGGCATACTCAATGGGACCTGCAACTACATATTGAGCAGAATGACCGGGGAAGGCGCCGATTTTGCGCCTGTGCTGAAGAACGCACAGGAACTGGGCTATGCCGAAGCCGATCCCACGTTCGACATCGAAGGCATAGACACCGCGCACAAGCTCAGTATCCTGATTTCACTCTGTTTCGGCACTTGGGTCGGTTTCAAGGACATCCATGTCGAAGGCATCAGTTCCATTACTGCCCTGGACATCGATTTCGCGGGAAGATTGGGATACACCATAAAGCTCCTTGCGATTGGCAAACGTGACGGGGACTGCATAGAAGCAAGGGTTCATCCTGCCATGGTGCCGGTTAATGATCCGCTTGCGGGGATTTCCGGCGTTTACAATGCTGTTCGCCTGACTGGCAATTACATCGGCACGGTAATGTTCTACGGCAGGGGGGCGGGTATGGAACCTACTGCAAGCGCAGTAGTCGGTGACCTTATGGCGATTGCCCGAAACATGATGGTGGGTGTGGGACGGAGAACGGCGCCTTTGGGATTCCTTGACGAGAATATCGGAATCGTGCCGATCAAACCGATGGGGGAAACCCTCTGCAAGTTCTATCTGAGCTTCAGCGTAATTGACCGGCCCGGTATCCTGGCGAAGATTGCCGGCGCTTTGGGCGAAAACGGCATAAGCATCAGATCAGCAATACAGACTGGTAAAAGCGGCAGCGAGTCCGTACCCCTGGTCATCGTGACCCACGAAGCGCGGGAGATGGACGTGGAACGGGCTTTGGAAAAAATCGCAACACTGGGAATAATCGCGGAAAAGCCAAAGCTTATTCGCATAGAGGATGATCTGTGATTCTGAATGCCTGAAGTTTGCCGCATCGCAGATAATGAAGTTGGCGCTCGCCCTTCACATCTTACCAGCCTGCCTGGGCCGGTTTTTCCTTTTCTGTTTGCTGTCTGCCCGAATCCGTAACGCCTTCACGCCTTGTCCAGACGTCACGGATTCAGGGTCTAATAAATAAAACAGTTTCAAAACCCGGTAGATGTGAAGGAAATAATGTCTGAAGCCTTGATATCGGTTTTGTATAATGGCCGGCTGGTAGTAAACTTACTGTAAATATTCCAGTAACGCGCAAACCGGGAAGTATGGTGAGTTCATTCATGAGAATCAATGACATAATCTGCGAGCTGTCGAGTCTTGAGGATGGCTTGGCGGCCATGCCCGCTGACGGGGAAGGTTACGTGATCATGCGGGAAGCTTCCGATCTGATTTGCCAGGCCCGGCAGAGGCTGGAGGATCACATCGGGTTGTCACCGGCCTCCACGCAACAATGCGTTGCAGCCGGTACGAAGCATGACGGCCATACAGGGGCGAAAGAGCGCATCATTAGCGGAGAAAATAACAGGGAAACACTGCTTACCCTTTTGGAGAACTCCATTGATGCGGTATATAGTCGAGATCTGATAACGGACAGTTACGATTATATGAGCCCGGTCTTTGAGAGGATCACGGGATTTTCGGTCGAGGAAATGGTTGTGATGAAGATGCAGGAGGTCATGGAACGGATACATCCCGACGATCGTGCCGCGGTGAGAAAGGCGATTAAATTCGTCAACAGCGGCGGAAAGGGTATGGTGGAATACCGTTTCATGGGCAAGGATGGTCATTACCGCTGGCTTGCCGATGCGATCTATGTTCAGGCCGACCAGCAGGGACGCCCCATTTGCCGGCTTGGGATCGTGCGCGATGTCACCGAACAGAAGAGGAGGGAGCAGTCCCTGCGCGAAAGCGAGGACCGGTATCGCTCCCTGGTCGATATGTCGCCGGATGCGCTTTTCATAAACGTCAACGGCCGGATCGTGTTCGTGAATCCTGCGTTGTTGAGCATGTTCGGAGCGGAGAGTGCTGATCAGATCATAGGCAAGACGCCTTATGATTTGCTTCACCCGGATTGCCATCCGGTCGTCAGGGAGCGGATCAAGCGTTTGCTGGCCGGAGAGAACGCTCCTCTCATCGAGGAGAAAATATTGCGCATGGATGGCCGCGTGGTGGATGTGGAGGTCGCGGCATCTCATTTTAATACTAATGAGGGCACTGCGCTCCAGGTTATAATGCGCGACATTACCGATCGAAAGAGAGCGGAGGAAAAGCTGGTTGAAAGACAGCGTCAGCTTGAAGAGCTGAACAGGACCCTGGAGCAGAGGGTTGAAGAAGAGACGAGAAAAAGCAGGGAAAAGGATTATCTCCTCATTCAGCAGAGCCGCCAGGCGGAAATGGGCGAGATGATCAATATCATTGCCCACCAGTGGCGGCAGCCACTGAATGTCATCGGGTTGTTTGCCCAAATGCTTACTGAAACCAGCAAACACGGGGAGTTGGATGAAGCATACCTTGACGGCACGGTAAAGCAGATCCTGGACATCCTGGCGCACATGTCGCAAACAATCGACGATTTCAGGAACTTCCTGAAACCGGACAGGGAGAGGAAGCGGTTCAATGTGAAGGAAATCATATCCAGGACCTATGATCTCATCTCGGCCAGCTTCAAAGCTCAGGACATTCATGTCGAAATTGTAGGAGATGATGATCTTGCTCTGACTGGCTATGCCAATGAATATGCCCAGGTTGTGATGAATATACTGAACAATGCAAAAGATGCGTTGCAGGACAGGAATATCGAGCAGCCCAGTATCAGCATCATGGTCTGGAGGGAAGGGACGCGGGCTGTGGTAACGATCACCGATAATGCTGGCGGCATAGACGAAGATTTGCATGAGCGGATTTTTGAGCCCTATTTTACCACCAAGCAGGAAAGAACTGGCAGCGGAATAGGGCTGTACATGTCAAAGACCATTATCGAGAACAGCATGCATGGTTGCCTCACGGTGCGGAATGCCGGAACAGGAGCGGAGTTCCGGATTGAGGTCTGATATGAGTATGCCGACGGTTGGGTTGTCCGTTCTGTATGCGGATGACGAAGAGCAGGTAAGGGAGATGATGGCGAAGATGCTGCGCTGGAAGGGCCTGGTAGTTCATACCGCGGCTGACGGCGGAGAAGCGTGGAATCTGTTCCGGATCCATAAACCGGACATAATAGTGACCGATATAAGGATGCCGGTAATGGATGGAATCGAAATGTCGCGCAAGGTCAGGGAATTCTGCCCCAGCACCACGATAATTGTTGCGTCTGCTTTTCTGCATGAACAACATATGGCCGATTTCGACAGCATAGGCATACATTCGTACATCCAGAAGCCGATAGAGCTTGAGAAGCTGCTGTCGTCCATCGAAACCGGCTGGGAAAAGATGGTAAACGCCAAGCATTGATTCGTATTCCGATAATTGGTTCAGAAGAGAATCATGAGTCGACAGATTATCACGAGCGATGAGTACGTTCCGCTCCGGCCCCGGAAAGACTTTCCTGATGGAATCTAACCACTATTGTCCAAAGCGATAAAATCGCCGAAAATTTCATGGAAGACGCAAAGAAGACAAAGAAACAACTGATTGATGAGCTTAAAGCCTTAAGATTTCTTAACGGCGAACTGGAGGCCAGGAAGCCGAATTCCGCAAAATCAAGGAGCTCTGCTGGGAAACTCAAGGGCCTTATGCGCAAGATCTTCGAATCGAGCCCGGATCTGCTTACCGTTCTCGATAAAGACCTGCGCATCCTCCGCTGCAATTGGAGTGGAGGATATGATTACGTCCCCGAAGAAATCAGGGGCAGTAACCCTTATTGCTACGAAGCGTTTTATCCCGGGCAGGGCAGGCAGTGTGAACCTTGCCACGCTCTTGAGGCTTTTGCTTCGGGAAAACCGGTGAAAGTCCAGAAATTCAATCCCAATATCGGTTATATCGAAGCCCATGCGTTCCCTGTGTTTGACGATTCGGGCACTATTGAGCTGGTTCTTGAGCACGTCGTCAATATCACCGAACGCAAACTTGTTGAAGAAGAGCTGCACAAGAGCAATCAAAGGCTCGACCTGCTGGTGGAGACAGCCAGGATCCTGCTTGAGAGTGATTCTCCAGAGGAGGTTGTCGCTCTTCTGTGCAGCAAGGTCATGGCCTTCCTCAAGTGTGACACCTTCTTCAATTACATGGTGGATCACGATTTGCAGCGTCTGCATCTGAATGCCTGCGCCGGAATTCCGGAAGAAGACATCCGGAAAATGGAGTGGCTGGATTACGGCGTGGGGCTTTGCGGTTGTTCGGCCCGCGACGGCAGTCGTCTGGTGGTGGAGAATCTTCAGGATGTCGATGACCAGTACACTGCCCTGGTTCGTCCTTTCGGCATACGTGCATATGCATGCCACCCGCTGATTTCGCAAGGGCGGGTACTGGGGACCCTTTCCTTCTGCACGCGCTCCAAATCCAGTTTCACTGACGATGATCTGTCCGTCATGAAATCGGTTGCCGACCAGGTCGCCATTGCCTTGGACCGCAAGTTGTCCTCCGAGCTTATTTCACGCTCTGAGAAGAAGTTCCGTGAAATCTTCGAGAATGCCCATGACGCGATCTATCTCATGAGGGAAGACTCGACGATTTTCGATTGCAACCCGGCGACTGCTGTAGTTTTCAGGTGCGAAAAGTCGGAACTCGTCGGTAAGAAGCCCACTGACTGGTCGCCGCCCGTGCAGCCTGATGGAACTGATTCGCGACGGAAAGCGGCTGAGCTCCTGGATTCGCTGTCCCAGGGGAATGCGCTCTGCTTTGAGTGGTTGCACCTGCGCCCGGATGGTACCCAGTTTGAAGCCTCTGTGGTCGTCAGCGGGTTTGAGCTGAACGATACCATGATATTCGTAGGGATATTACGCGATATTTCAGATAGAAAGAGGGCGGAGGAAGCGTTGCGGGCAAGCGAGACCAGGTTCCGCTCGCTGGTTGAAACGACGAGCGACTGGATTTGGGAAGTTGACGAGAATGAGAGATACACATATGCAAGTCCGAATGTTTTTGAATACCTTGGCTACAGACCGGAGGAAATGATCGGCAAAACGCTGCATGATTTCCTGATCCCTGGAGCGAAAGGGAATTTCCTTTCCTGGTTCAGGACGTGCAAGGAAATGAAGAAACCGTTTTTCTCCCTTGAGAAAAAATGTCTGCACAAAGACGGCGCTACCGTCATCATTGATACAAGCGGAGTCCCGATTTTCAAGCTGGATGGAGATTTCTCCGGATTCCGGGGGATTGACCGCAACATCACCGAGAGGAAAAAGCTGGAGCAAAGGTTGTCGCAAGCCCAGAAGATGGAAGTCGTCGGTCAGCTTGCAAGCGGAATTGCCCACGATTATAACAATATCATCATGGCTATAAAAGGATACGTGAATATCCTGCTTTCCAAGGAAAACGTTGATCAAGAGAGCGGCAAATACCTGAATAGAGTGGATGCATTGGCTGAACGGGCAAAAAAACTCACCCATGACCTGATGTCGTTCAGCAGAAAAAAAGTTTCGAGTCCCAAGCCCAATGATTTGAACCATATTGTCAGGAACATGAAGAACATCCTCAAATGGCTGATCGGTGACAGAATCGGCTTCAGGATGTCACTTCATCAGGGGGCATTGCTGATCATGTCGGTTTCAGGCCAGATCGAGCAGATACTTATCAATATCGTGACCAATGCGAGGGATGCAACTCCGAAAGGCGGCATGATCAAGGTGAGCACCTCTTTTGTCGATGGTTACAGTTTCCCTTTCAAATCTGAAGGATATGCCGAGGAACATGGTTATGCGCTGCTGTCCATATCAGATACCGGAATCGGCATGGACGAGGTTACCAGGCTGAGAATCTTCGAACCGTTTTTCACGTTGAAGGAGATCGGGAAAGGAACAGGTCTGGGCCTGGCCGTGGTATATGGGGTGGTTGAGAATCACGGCGGATTTATCAATGTGGACAGCAAACCGGATGCCGGGACAACGTTCAATATTTACATACCGCTTATAGACGTGCGGATTGAATCATAGTAAAGAAGGAATTTTATGAATACCTGAATCCGTGACGCATTCACGCCTTCGACTGCGCAGAACGCCTCTGTTTCTGCATTCCGGCGAGATGAGGCAGCCCCACGGAGTTCACCTGTCGCGCCGGGCATGATGCAATGTCAGCGACGTTGAACCCCGGCATTTGCTTGCTCGGCTCTCAGACGTCACGGATTCAGGGAATATATATCCCTGTATGTAGTGCATAAAAAAAAGTCTGCAATCTGTCATATTGCAAACTTTTTTCATATTACAATCCGGGGTTGTTGATATTGGCGGGCGGCATGGGATTCGAACCCACGACCCCAGGCTTCGGAGGCCTGTACTCTATCCAACTGAGCTAACCGCCCGCGAATTTTTAAATCTACACTATTTCCATTAGTTTCTCAAGGTGAAAAAACAGCCTTCCGTCAATCCGGCTTGCCATGCCTCGTCACTTTGCCACTATTTCTGCAGTACTGCATAGAAGGGAACCGTCTTTTCCGGTCGTGCAGCGCTGTTGGTTTTGATCGTAAGGTAACCGCTGATGAAACGCTGGTTGCCCTGAGGTGTTACTGAAAGACGGACCATGCAGGACTCCCCCGGTTTCAGCCGTGTTTTGTTCCATGATAAGGCTGCAACGGGAGAGGCGGTTTTTACTGACAGTATCTTCAAAGTTTTTGTCCCGCTGTTTTCGATCTTTATCATGGCGTCTTTTCGGACCCCCTTTTTCACTGCGCCAAGATCCACCTGCCCCGGTGTCACTACCATATCCTCAATGACGATGCCTTTCATCGTGAGAGTGATGATGCCTCTGCGCGGATCGTTAGAGTGGACGTAAACCTCCTTTGTCACCGGGCCGCCGAAATCGCTGGAGTTGAAAGTCGCCTTTATCTCACCCCTGGCGCCGGGCTGAAGCATGCGGCTGGAGACGTTTGCGACGGTGCAGCCGCAGGAAGAATCCACTTTGCCGATGTTGGCAGGAGCATCACCGGTGTTGCGGAATGTGAAGACATGTTCTATGCTCTTTCCTTGCGCAACCTTTCCGAAGTCGTAAACGGGCTGGTCGAATAAAAGGTTTGGCCCGGCAATTGCCGGGGCTGCCAGCAGCAGGGAAATGACCAGGTTCGAGATAGTGGATAGCGCTGCCTTCATTTTTTTCTCCTGTTCTGTTCGTGGATTGATCCCGCTTCAGTGCGGAACGCAAATACGGGTTTGAACGGTTTCCGTTGTGGATTTTACAATTTGTATAGCACAATGGATGTGTCCTGGCCATAATGATTTGACACAGTTACCCCTTTTTGTTATAGAAAGCTTTGATTTCAAAGCAAAAGAAGGTTTCCTGACGGATACCGGATCAGCTGGTTGGTTTTTTTGGGGAGACAATGATGATAATTAAGTGCGACAATTGCAGCACCAAATTCAGGCTCGATGATTCCAAGATTACCGAGGCCGGCGTACGGGTCCGTTGTTCCCGGTGTAGCCACACTTTTATAGTGCGCAAGGAATCTCCCGAGGATGATGAAACCTTTGACGCACTTCTTGCGGGATTCGGCAGCCCGTCTGCCGGTGATGAATCCCCGGAGAAGTCTGACAGCCTTGAAAAGCACGAAGCTGAAGCGGAACCTGCCGCTCATGACCATTTCCCCAAACCCCCGGCGCCCTCCGATCCATCTGCCGGTTTTTTCCGGGAAGGGGTTCCTCTGCCTCAGTTTCGGGTGGACAACGCGCCGGAGGAAGAGGCTGCAGGAGAAGTCTCCCCTGTTTCCGAACCGGCGGTTTCCATTCAAGAAACTGAAACCTCGGCAGAGGCGCCGGCAACGTCAGAGCCTTTTGCCGGTTTTTTCCATAAGGGAGTTGCGTTACCGCAGTTCAGGGAAAGTGAGGGAGCTGCTGCCAGTGGGGGTGAGCCGGAGGAGGAAATCGGCCGGGCGCATGGCATTGCAGCTCCCGTGGAATCTGAAGAAACAGCCGGGCATGATTTCCTGGCGGAAGAACCCGGGGTCGGAAGCCCGGCAGCCGCTGAAAAGGAATCATTCAAATCTGACGAATGGGGAATTCTAGCCGATGCAAAGGCTGAACCGCGGGAGGACTCCAAGACGGAGATTCACGATCAACGGGCAATGGCTGCTGAAGACCACGACTTGCCGCCCCTTTCCATTGCTTCCCGACGGCGCGGCTCTCCGCTTGCAGTCCTGTTGCTGGGAGGGCTTCTGATTCTCATGGCAGCCGTGGCTGCATCGGCTTTCCTTTTCAAGTGGCCGGTTGACCCGGCAGCCGTTATTCCGCCTTCAGTAATGAAGATGATCGCTTCAGCCTGCAAAGCGGGAAATTGTGTGGAAATCCGTTCCCTGAACGGAGAATTCCTGGCCAACAGGGAAGCAGGGGAAATATTTGCAATCACCGGGGAAGCTTTGAATGCGTCGGGCAAGGCTTTGACGGCTCTTCGCGTACGAGGCACCGTGTATGATTCCGCCGGGCAGGTCTTGGCACAGCGTACGGTCTATTGCGGGAATGCCCTGACCAGGGGCCAGATGGCCGGGCTGCCTTTTCCGGAAATTGAGAAAGCCATGAGCCGGCAGTTTGGTGATTCCCTGGCGAATCTGGACGTGGCGCCAGGAAAGAGCATTCCGTTCATGGTGGTTTTCAAGGGAGTGCCCAGGGGGGGGACAAATTTCGGTGTGGTGGTCGTGGACGGCCAGAGCGCCGTTCAGAAAAAACCTTAGGCCGGATCGACCCGGGTATCAGGTTAGGAATAAAAAGGCGCCCATTCCCGGGGGAATGGGCGCCGCAGTTCACTTTTCAATTTCAGTGAAAATGTTAGTTGCTGATTGCGTTTACGGGACAAGTATCCGCACAGGCACCGCAGTCAATACAGGTGTCGGCATCAATCGCCCTTTTGCTTCCGGATTCGCTGATAGCGCCTACGGGACAGGCATCGTCACATGCGCCACAGTTAATGCATTCGTCAGAAATGGTGTAAGCCAAGCTATTCACCTCCCCTTTTGTTGGTTACCGGCTAATTTTAGTGAGCTAAAAATATCATAGGTCTAAATAAAAGTCTACAGGAAAGGTGAGCCCTTCTCCGCTTCTTTGCCGGATGGCCGGATGGGCCGGATAGTCTCTGATGGAAACCGTTGTGGTTGAAAAATGCGCCGGCTACGGGCGCGAGGCAGTGAGCCAATGCCTGAGACGCCTCCTTTCCCCTCTCGGAGGCATGAAGTCCTTTGTAACGCCCGGCGAGACAGTGCTTCTCAAGCCGAACATGCTTGCGGCAAAGCGGCCCGACAAAGCCGTAACCACCCATCCAGAGGTGGTCAGGGCGGTGATCGAGCAGGTTGTGGAAGCCGGCGGCATTCCCATCGTTGGTGACAGCCCCGGTGTTGGAGGGTTGGTGAAGGTTGCCGAGAAATGCGGGCTGGCAACGGTGGTTCTGGAAACAGGCGCCGAGCTCGCGGAGTTTGCGGACCCGGTGGAGATTGACGGCAAAGGCCTTTTCAGAAGGATTGCTCTGGCGAGAGCCTATGTCGAAGCCGACAAGGTCATCAATCTGCCAAAGCTCAAGACCCATGGGATGATGACCATGACCTGCGCCGTAAAGAACCTGTTCGGGGCGGTTGTAGGGGCGGAGAAGGCCGCGTGGCACCTCAAGGCGGGTGAAGACAGGGAGCTGTTCGCGCGCATACTCCTGGAGATCTTTCTCCTGCGCAAACCGGATCTGAATATCGTTGACGCAATTGTTGCCATGGAGGGGGACGGACCGGGCAGTGGTGATCCACGCGAGGTCGGCCTTCTTCTGGCCGGCGTCAACCCGGTTTCGGTGGATGTGGTGGCCGCCGAAATCCTTGGAATTCCGGCCAGGCTCCTGTTCCTGGAGCAAGCGGCAAAACGGCTGGGGATCGTTGGCGCGGAAAGAGATTCAATAACGGTGGCGGGCACTTCGGTTGCGGAGGCACGGATTGCCGGTTTCAGGCTTCCTCCCACTGCGGATGTCCAGTGGGGCATCCCGAAGTTTCTGGCCAGGAGGATACGCAACCTTGTCACGGCGTATCCCTGCCCGCTGCCGGATTTGTGCCGGCTTTGCGGAATATGCCGCGATGCATGCCCGCCCGGGGTCATAGGCATTGATGACAGGGGAATGCATATTGATTACCAGAGGTGCATTCGTTGTTTCTGCTGCCGGGAACTCTGCCCGAAAGCGGCCATGGGTGTCAGGGAGGGACGGTTTCTCAAGATAATAAAGAAATTAATATAGAATGATTCCGGAATTATTGACAACCGGAAAACAGAGTATTACTATATAGACAACATAGAGAGATGATCGAGGCAATTATCCTGGGAAAGGAGGAATGGAACTATGTGGACGACTCTGTACATGCTCCGCCCCGTAACCCGTTGTAAAGAGGGTTGCCCTAGCTAGCCCGTCGCCCGGTGCGACGGGCTCTGCCGAAAACGGAAGCCCCTGCGGAACATTGTTCGCGGGGGCTTCCGTTTTCAGAGGAAACGCCTTATCGGGTCGCACAGCCGTTCCAGCAGCTTCTCGAACCATCCCCTTGACTCATGCTTCTCCAGGGTGATCCTGACTGACCGGGCCAGGTCATCATCGAACATCCGGTCAACCTGCATGCCGAACTCAGGCTGATCGACTATCACGTTCACTTCGTAGTTTCTGTGAAAACTCCTGAAATCCAGGTTGGCCGAGCCCATGGCGGCCCAGCATTCGTCGATCAGCATCACCTTGGCGTGCAGGACCGTTCCTTTCCGTTCGTAGATCTCGATGCCTCCCTTCAGCAGAGCGGAAAGATATGCCCTGCTGGCTATTTTCACCAGCGGGAAATCGCTTATGGCCGGAAGCAGGATCTGGATGCGGACGCCATGCATGGCGGCCCTGAGCAAGGATCTGACCACGAGGGGACCCGGCACGAAATAGGGGGTGATGATCCGGACGCTCTTTGATGCTCCGGCAATAGCCATGCGGAAGGAGCTTCGGATAAAGGAGCGCGTGTGGTGGGGGGCTCCGTTCACGACCATCACGTCGGCAGTGCCATCCACAGCCTGCTGGGCCACGGCTGCCGGAAGCCCGGGCGGGGGGGAACCTGTTTCCTCGTTCCATGTTTCACGGAAAAGCCGCTGGAATTCACAGGCAGCAGGCCCTTCGATTCGCACTCCCACATCGCGCCATTTTTCGAGGCTGTCCCCGAAACCCGCGTATTCGTTTCCGATGTTCAATCCCCCGAGGAATACCCTGTTGCCGTCAATACAGGCGTATTTGCGGTGGTTGCGGCGGTCGAACCAGCGGAGCCCCTTCCTGAAGGTCGGCCGGTTGAAGGGGATGCACCTGACACCGGATTTTTCCAGCTCGCGGAAGAACGAGGCAGGAGTTTCAAGACAGCCTATGTAATCATAAATGAGATGGACTGCGACGCCGCGTCCGGCGGCCTCGGCGAGGGACCGGGCAAAAAGATCGCCGAGGCGGTCGTTGCGGATTATGTAAAATTCGAGGCATATATGGCTGGTTGCGGTAAGGAATTCCTCCAGCATGGCCGGGAAAAAATCTCCGCCGTGACGGAACAGTTCCACCCTGTTTCCATTGGAGAACGCCGCTTCCGTGCTCTTTCTGAAGCGCCGGAGAAACCTGCTGGATCTGAGGAAAGCATACCCTCTTTTGCGACGGATCGAATGCATAGGAGACGGTCAAGCAAGAAGCATTGCCCACGGGCGAAACGAATGCCCGGGAACGTCCGGCCAGGACGGGAATGGTTCGCCGGCGCCTGCCCATCCATGGCGGTATGCATGCAAGAAAGGCGCGGGACAACCCCCGCGCCGCCTTGGTCATGCTTTCCTGGCGCATACCCTAAGTATAGCCGGGTCTTTGCCATTGTCACCGGTCGCTTCATTTTACCTGGACAACTTCTTTCACCCCGGGGATTTTTTCCATCAATGTTTTCTCGATACCCATCTTCAGGGTCATCGTCGACATGGGGCAGTGTCCGCATGCGCCGGTCAGTTTTACCTTGACGATGCCGTCTTCAGTGACTTCCACCAGTTCCACGTTGCCGCCGTCCGCCTGCAGGGCGGGACGGATGGTATCGAGCACTTTCTTCACTTCTTCTATCATTGCTGCTCCTCCTTTGTTTTGGTATCCCTTTTGCCCGAAATTCCCGGTGTGGTCAACGGATAGGGATCCGTGATCTCCGCGAGGGCTTCACCTGAGAGAAGCTCCCGCGAGAGAATGATTTCTTTCGCGCTCCTGCCGGTTCTGAGAGATTCCTTGGCGATTTCCGCCGCCGCGGCGTAACCGATATAAGGCGCCAGTACGGTAGCCATTCCCATTGAGCTGTCCAGGTACCGCGAGCACTTCTCAACGTTGGCTGTGATCCCCTCTATGCATGATTCCCGCATCTTCCGCACGGCATTCTTGAGGATCTCCATGGAGAACAGGAGATTGTATATGATCACCGGCATCATTACGTTCAATTCCAGCTGCCCTGCCTGTGATGCGAGGGTTACTGAAGTGTCGGCCCCGATGACGTTGAAGGATACCATGTTTACCATTTCGAGGATGACCGGATTCACTTTGCCCGGCATGATTGAAGATCCGGGCTGCACCGGAGGCAGGTTGATCTCGTTCAGCGCTGTCATCGGGCCTGAAGAGAGCAGGCGCAGGTCGTTGGATATCCTTGTCAGGTTGACTGCGAGCCCCTTGAGCGCCGAACTGAGCACTACGAAGGGATCCATGTTCTGGGTGGTTTCGATCAGGTTGGCCGCATTGCGCACGGGGAAACCGGTTTCCCGACCTATGTGCTCGACGACAAGTTTTATGTAGAGCGGTTGCGCATTGAGGCCGGTGCCGACAGCCGTACCGCCCAGCCCGAGTTCCAGCAGGTTGGGGCGGGTAGCGTCCAGGTTGGAGATGTTCTTTTCGATGGCCACTGCGTATGCCTCGAACTCCTGGCCGAGCCTGATGGGGACGGCGTCCTGGAGATGTGTCCTGCCCGATTTGAGTATGCCGTCGAACTCTTTTCCCTTGTTCCTCAACGCCGCGGCCAGCCCTTCCAGTTCAGGAAGGAGCTGTGAGAGCATGCGCAGCGAAGAGAGGCGCATCGCGGTCGGTATTACGTCATTGGTGGACTGGGCCATGTTGACATGGTCATTGGGATGAACGCGGCTGTATTCTCCCCGGGCGCCCCCGAGGATCTCCTCTGCGCGATTGGCCAGCACCTCGTTCACGTTCATATTGTGGGAGGTGCCGGCGCCTGCCTGGAACGGGTCGATGACGAACTGGTCTCCGAATTTTCCCGCGAGGGCTTCTTCCGCGGCCCTGACCACTGCTTCTCCGGTTTCCCGGTCGAGACGCCCGGTTTCCATGTTCGCTTTGGCGGCGCAAAGCTTGATGATCAGGGTGGCCCAGACATGAGTCGGGTGGGGCAGAAGCCCTGAGATGGGGAAATTGGCCATGGCTCTGGCGGTCTGGATTCCGTAATATGCATCCGCCGGGACCTGGAGCGAGCCCAGGGTGTCTTTTTCACTTCTGGTTGTCATAAGAAGATATCCTTTTGTTAAGCCTATATATGTCTGCAAAGGGCACGGAAGCTCAAGAGGGTTTCCCCCCGGCCGGTATCTCCAGCCTGAAGAGGTCGTCAATGCTTGAGATCAGCATAACCGCGGAGCCCATTTCCGCTGGCAGACGAAGATCGATATCGTATCGGTCTCCCACGAACAGGCACTCTTCCGGCAGCCTGCCGATGGAGGACAGTATCGACCGCAAAGCGCTCCTGTCAGGCTTGGGGCGCCAGGAGTCCTCGATGGTGAAAACCCCGTTGAAGAAACCGGAAATGCCCAGGACGAACAGGGTTCTGCCGCTCAGCGTGCGGTTGTTGTTCGTGTAGACGTAGAGTTCGTATCTTTGCTTGAGAAAAGCCAGGAGATTGACGAGACGCTCGTCCGGCTTCAGGTGAAGCTCCGGGGTTACTGCCGGGGTTATGGCCTCGTGGAACTGCTGCGGGGAACCTCCCAGCTCAGAGCAGACGGAAGTAAGGGACGTGTCGACTCCACCGGCCTGGCTTAGGCGGGTTCGCGTTTCCCTGATCAGATCTGCCGCCGCATCGGGTTCGATCCCCTTGAGACGGGCAATGAATCGGCTGGCGGCCAGGTTCACTTCCCTTGCCAGCCCGTCACTGAAGTAAAGAGTTCCGTCAAGGTCAAATATAATGGCATGTATTCCCGATAGCACGATTCTTACCCCACGGTACGTGTGAGCCCCTTATGCTGGTGCGGACGCCTGCTTTAATGATGAGCCCGAAATGTTTAACTATAGAGAAGAGGCCTTTTTTTGTCAATGCGGTTTCATCTCCCGTATGTTTCGGGAATAATTGACCGGTTCAGGAAATTTTATGTGTCTTGAACCCTATTGTCCTGTATAGTGGATGTGAAAAGGAGGCTTTTCCAAGAGGGCGCATGTACTTCGATACCCATTGTCATCTCGACCACCCGTCCCTGTCCGTGCGGATCTCTGCCGTCCTTTCCTCTGCAAGGCTGGCAGGTGTGGAAAGATTTGTCGTCCCGGGCGTCGCGCCGGAAGGCTGGTCTGACATCGCGGCAATTGCTTCCCGTGAAGAGGGTGTGTTCGGCGCATTCGGATTGCATCCCATGCTGGCCGGCCGCTATGACGATCATCTGCTGGAAAAGCTTGAGCGGTATGCAGGAAGCGGCGTGGCCATAGGGGAGATAGGTCTTGATTCCGAGGCCGTGGGAGTATCGCGCGAGATTCAGATCGCTGCGTTTCGGGGCCAGTTGCGCCTTGCCGCAAGAATGGGCCTTCCCGTGCTCGTTCATTGCCGGGGAGCGTTCAGGGATGCTCTTGACATTCTTCGAGAGGAAAGGGTGCGGGATGTGGGCGGGATAATGCACGGGTTTTCCGGCAGCCCCGAGACTGCGCTTCAATGCATCGGCATGGGGCTCAAGATTTCGGTTGCCGGGTCCGTTACGTACCGTAATGCGGTAAAACCGCTGCGCCTCGTGGAAAAAATTTCACTGGAACACCTGGTCCTGGAAACGGATGCGCCGGACATGACGCCCGAACCATACCGAGGGAGAGGCAACGAGCCGGCGTTCATGCCCGAGATCGCGCATAAAGTCGCGGCCATCAAGGGGATCTGCGTCGAAGAAGTGGCAGCGGTTACTACAGCGAACGCGGAGAGGGTGTTGAGGGTAAGATGAAATCCCCCCCCGGCCCCCCCCTTTCCTAAAGTGGGGGAGCAAAACCAGGGAGATATGGGCTTCCCCTTTTCAAATTGTGGATTGAGGGTGAAATAAAAACTTCCCCCTTTATGAAAGGGGGATTGAGGGGGATTTAATTGACAGGAAAAGGTAAAATACATGACTGAACCGCACCGCTTTTCCCGCACCGAGCTGCTGATAGGCAGCGAGGGGCTGGAAAACCTCCGGAAATCGACCGTGGCTGTCTTCGGCCTGGGCGGGGTGGGCGGCCATGCCGCTGAAGCGCTATGCCGCGCCGGTGTCGGCAGGCTGGTCCTGGTTGATTTTGATGATGTCTGCCTGACGAACATGAATCGCCAGATCCTCGCCTTGAGCGATACCGTAGGCAAGGCCAAGGCTCTGCTCATGGCAGAGCGGATGAGGAAAATAAATCCCGATGCTGAAATCGTTCCCTGCAAAGACTTTTACTCAGCGGAAAACAGCGGATATCTGCTGTCGGAAAGTTACGATTACGTGCTGGATGCCATAGACAGCATAACCAGCAAGCTTCACCTGATCGGCAGCTGCCGCGAGCGCAGCATCCCGATCGTTTCCAGCATGGGCGCCGCTGCCAAGCTGGACCCGACCAAGATAAAGGTTGCTGATATCTCTGAGACGCACAAGTGCCGTATGGCGCGCATCATGCGCAAACTGTTGAAGCGGCGGGGTATCGACAGGGGGGTGAAAGTGGTATTTTCCACCGAGGAGCGTCTGGAGACCGCCTCGACTGACAGCCGCTGCAGGGAAGGATGCGAGTGCCCCAGCAGGGAAGATGCGGATTTTCCTTGCCGCCACCGCAAGATTACACTGGGCAGCGTGTCGTTCATACCGGCCATATTCGGTTTCACCATGGCGGGCGTGGCGGTCAATGAGCTGCTTGCGGCCCACTTACCCGGGCCTACTCCGCCGAAGTAGACAGGCTACGAAGGCCCGGCCCAGGACGCCGAACGTGATGCTTGAATTGGATACCCTACTATCCTATGTTATGTGTAATGAGCACGGTGAGGGTGTGAAACGTTAATCATGCCGCTTGAGACCCCCTCACCCGGTGTTGCGCACACACCCTCTCCCTTGATGGCGAGGGTATGCATCGAACCCTTCCCTTTAACCCTCTCCATTGAGGGAGAGGGTGACGCGAAGCGGCGGGTGAGGGGGTAATGGGTAGCGCTGGCAACAGGTCGAATTCCGGATGATTTTTATATACTTACAGGAGGTTCTGCATGGGCAAGGAATACACGGTTCAGGAAGCTCTGCGGATGGCGATCAAGGCTGAAAAGGAAAGCAGGGATTTTTACCTCAAGGCCGCCTCGGTGACTGCCAACGCGAGGGCCAGGAAAGTGTTCAACCTGCTGGCAGGTGAAGAGGAACAGCACCTGGCGGCCTTCTTCGGGCTCTATGAGGGGGACGAATTCGGCGACCTCCAGGCATATCTGGCTTCTCCGCCGGACAAGTCTTCGCCGAGCTATGTCGCGCTGAAAAAGGCGATCGGCAGGGAAACGCCGGAACAGAAGGCGCTCGAGACAGCATTGCGGGAGGAAAAGGCGATTATCGACCGCTATACAGAATTTGTACATGATATTGTCGATCCGCTGGTGCGCGGTATTTTCCAGCGTGTTATCGGGGAGACGCAAAAACATTACGAGCTGATCGAGTCTGAATATTCCTTTCTTATGGGTATGGTGCATGAGTCGGACCAGGACATTTATGTAAGAGAATGAAGCAATGTTTGTTTCGTTTGTTCGGTAGTGTTCGTACAGTAATATCAAAAAGTCTTGACTTTACATAAAAATGTGGGTAATAAATATGCGACCACAAGGCCACACCCCCTTTGAACAAGGGGTTTTTTTTGGAATGCGCTTATGTAGTGATAAAAATATTGTTTTCATGCAATTCAATGATGTCAGCATCCGAAGCCGCAATCATGGTTGAGGGGGCAATTTCACCAAGTAAAAAAGGAGGAAGACGTGAGTAAGAGATTATTGTCTATCGCAGCTGCTCTGGCCGCCTGCGTCCTGGTTGGTCAGGGTGCACAGGCCAAGACCCTTGAGGACATCCTCAAGGAAAAAGGTGTCATCACAGAAGCGGACTACAAGGAAGTAACCAAGAGCAAGCCGTTTGATTACAAGCTTGGCAAGGGTTTCACCTTCACCTCCGCGGACGAGAAGTTCCAGTTGAGCATTGGCGGCAGGATGCAGTTCCGCTATACGTTCATGGACAACGACGGTCCCAACACTGACACCAGCTCATTCAATGCCCAGCGCATCAGGCTGATCGCCCAAGGCTACGCCTACAGCAAGGATTTCACCTACAAGTTGGAGATCGACCCGAAAGTGCTTTCCGACAGCAGCGGAAACAATTCGAGGGGCGGATTGCTGGACTGCTTCATCAATTACAAGTTCATGAACGAACTGCAGCTCCTGGTCGGCCAGACCAAGGTCAAGTACGGCTACACTATGGTTCAGGCGGATGCTAACCTGATGTTTGTTGATCGTGTGCCCTGGATCAGCAGAATGGTCCCCGGTTATGAGCTTGGCGCTTTTGCGTACGGTAACTTTGCCAAGGGCCTTGTTGATTACGCCCTGTCGGTCACCAACGGCGACG
Organism: Geobacteraceae bacterium; assembly: GCA_034933285.1. GTDB lineage: Bacteria > Desulfobacterota > Desulfuromonadia > Geobacterales > Geobacteraceae > RPRC01. Next base: position 110,641 of record JAYFNT010000005.1, read on the forward strand.
GCCAGACCTATGCTGCGAGCACCAATCACAACGCCTTTGCCGCCCGGGTGGCGCTCAGCCCTCTTGGAAAAATGGCCAATGACGAACCTGACCTTGCCATCAGCAAAAAGCCGGTGTTCACCGTCGGCGCCAATTACCTGTACAACAACCTCAACTCCGGTGAAAACTGGGGAACCTATGGAACCTGGGCGACTACAGCACCTGCCGGGTGGAACAATAACCGTGATATCCAGAACTACGGCTTCGACGCCCATTTCAAATGGATGGGTCTGGCGCTGCAGGGCGAGGCGCTCTTCTCTCAGGGCGTAAATAAAGACTCTAACGTTAAAAGATGCGCTCTTGGCTGGTATGGCCAGGCAGGTTACATGATCACCCCGAAAATCGGTGTTGCTTTCCGCTATTCCCAGTTTGACCCCAACAGGGGCCGTAGCAACGACCTGCAGTCCGAGCAGATCGGCGCGGTATCCTACTACTTCGACAAGCACAACCTCAAACTGCAGGCTGATGTGGGCAACATCCACGACCAGAGCTCGACAAACAGAGATGCCATGCAGTACCGGATGCAGGCACAGCTGGTTTTCTAATCTGAAACTTGCATCAAACACATAATATGGTAACCTTCATCATGGTTGGGGGGGAGTCAGCTCCCCCCCCATTTTTTTAACTATCGTTATCAATTAATCTATATAATTAATTTAATTATCGGGCAGTAAACTAACCTGGCACGGAGGGGAACCATGTTGAAAAAATTGACAAAATCGTTCGTTTGCCTTACATTTGCATTGCTGTATGCGTCGATTGCCCAGGCAGGTGATGGCCTGGTATTGATGGCGAGCACCATCGGACCGATAGATGCCGGGATCGTCCAGGTGCTGGAAGACCAGTTCGAGAAAGAGAGCGGTATCCGGGTCCGCCACGTGGGCGCCGGAACCGGAGCAGCCCTGAAAATCGCCCAGCAGGGCAGCGTTGACCTGGCCATGGTGCACGCCAAGTCGCTGGAGGAAAAATTCGTCAAGGACGGTTACGGAACCGAGCGGATACCGTTCATGTACAACGATTTCGTCATCGTCGGCCCGGCTGATGATCCTGCCGGCATCAAGGGCATGAAAAGCGGGGTCGAGGCGTTGAAGAAGATTGCCGAAAAGGGCGTTCCCTTCATCAGCCGCGGCGACAAGTCGGGCACCCATGTGGCCGAGATGGAACTGTGGGCCAAGGCCGGAATCAAGCCCGCCGGAGCCTGGTACACAGTTTTTGAGAAAGGCAGCGAAGGTAATGCGCCGACTCTCAAGTATACCGATTCGAAGTCGGCTTACACATACATGGACCGGGCAACCTACCTGTCGCTCAAAAACGCTATCAAGCTGGTTGTACTGGTGGAAAACGACGAGGCCATGCTGAACTTCATCAGCCTGATCCCGGTCAGCCAGAAGAAATTCCCGCAGGTCAACAGCGAAGACGCCATGACGTTCGTGAAGTGGCTTACCGATCCGACCAAGGGCCAGAAGATCGTCAAGAGCTTCGGCGTTGAAAAATACGGTGCTCCCATGTTCTTCCCCAATTCAAACGAGTGGAAGGCTAGCCAGGGCAAGTAAAATCCCCCTCAATCCCCCTTTCTTAAAGGGGGAGGCTTGGAATCTATCCGTGCTTAAAAGGGGGAGCAAAGTTTTATGCAAAAAGTGAAGTTCTCATCCTCCCTTTCGTAAAGGGGGAGGCTTGGAATCTTCCCGTGTCTGAAAAGGGAAGTTGGATGGATGCAAAATTTGAAGCTCTCATCTCCCCTTAAATTAAATTGGGGAGTGCTCTTCTCCCCCCTTTAGGAAAGGGGGGCGGGGGGGATTTAGGAATGTCCAAAAACTGAAAGGAGAAACAACATGTTCAAGTACGTTCGCAGCTTCGCTGCTGCATTTGCATTGCTGCTGGCCGCATCCGTTGCGTTTGCGGCTCCAACCAAGACGATCATTCTCGCCACAACCACGAGCACCCAGGATTCCGGCCTGCTCGACGAACTCCTTCCCGTATTCCAGAAAAGCACCGGGTATTTCGTCAAGACCATTTCGGTCGGTTCCGGCCAGGCCATGAAGATGGGTGAAAAGGGCGAGGCGGATGTTCTCCTCGTGCACTCCCCGGACGCAGAGAAAAAGTTTGTCGAGCAGGGTTTCGGCGTCAACCGCAAGCTGGTCATGCACAATGACTTCATCATTATCGGCCCTGCAAACGACCCGGCCAGGATCAGGGGCGAAAAGTCCGCCAAGGAAGCCTTGAAGAAGATTGCGGCAGCCAATGCCCTGTTCCTTTCCAGGGGCGACAATTCCGGGACCCACGCGCTTGAGAAGAAGCTCTGGAAGGCGACCGGAATCAAGCAGGAAGGGCAGAAGTGGTATCAGCAGACCGGCCTCGGCATGGGACAGACTCTGAGCGTTGCCGCGGAGAAAAAGGGCTACACCATAGCTGACCGTGGTACCTACCTCTCGCAAAAGAAAAACCTCGGCCTGGTAATCCTGGTTGAAGGCGACGCCTCGCTGCTTAACATTTATCACGTCATCGAAGTAAACCCTGCAAAGTGGCCCAAGGTCAACTCGGCAGGCGCCAAGGCTTTCTCCAACTTCATGGTCGCCAAGAAGACGCAGAACATTATCAAGACCTTCGGCGTCAAGAAGTACGGCGCGCCCCTGTTCTTCCCGGATGCCGGCAAGGATCCCAAGTCGCTGGGGCTGTAAATGGACCTCATCCTTGAAGGACTCATCACGGCATTCAAACTGCTGTGGGCGCTGGACCCGGAAGTACTGGGCATAACCTGGCTGTCCCTCAAGGTGTCGGGAATCGCGACGCTCATCTCGGTGGTGCTGGGTGTCTCCACCGGGATGGTCGTCGCGCTCACCCGTTTCCCCGGCAAGAAATTCGTCGTCAGTGTGGTCAACACCGGCATGGGGCTTCCGCCGGTCGTCGTAGGTCTTTTCGTAACCGTTTTTCTCTGGCGCAACGGCCCCTTCGGTTTTCTCGACATCCTCTACACTCCGACGGCCATTATCATAGCCCAGTCGGTTATTGCCACTCCCATCGTCATGGGCATATCCATCGCTGCACTGCAGAACCTTCCCAACAAGCTGCGACTGCAGATTCTATCCCTCGGCGCGACCCGCCTGCAAATGGTTCTGATGCTGATCAGGGAAGCGCGGCTGCCGCTCATGGCCGCGGTGATGGCCGGTTTCGGCGGAGTAATCTCGGAAGTAGGCGCTTCCATCATGGTGGGCGGAAACATAAAGGGCTACTCCAGGGTTCTGACTACCGCAACAGTCATGGAAACCGGCAAGGGCGAGTTTGCCACTGCCTTTGCTTTGTCCATTATTCTTCTGTTCCTGGTATTTGTGGTAAATTACCTTTTCACGTTAATCCAGCAGAGAGAGAGACCCCGCTGAACATGTCGGACAACATCCTTGCAATAGAAGACCTCAAGGTGGAATTCGGGGGGGTATCGGTTTTGGACATCCCCTCCTTTTGCATCAAGGAAAAGGAGTTCGTTTCCCTTATCGGACCCAACGGCAGCGGCAAATCCACCCTGCTTCTGGCCTTGAACCGCCTCCTCAAACCGGTATCAGGACGGCTTTCCTTCAGGGGCAACGAGATAGCTTCCCGCGATGAAGCTCTCCATTACCGCCGAAGAGTGTCGATGGTTTTCCAGGAACCGCTCCTGTTTGATACGACCGTATACAGGAACGTAGCCTCCGGCCTGAAGATACGGGGAATGGGCGGACAGGAGGTACGCGAACGCGTTACGAAATACCTGGCCTGCTTCAACATAGAGCACCTGGCCCACCGTTCGGCGCGCAAACTGTCCGGAGGGGAATCCCAGAGGACCAGCCTCGCGCGGGCATTTGCCATGGAACCTGAAGTCATATTCCTCGACGAACCTTTTTCCGCCCTCGATCCTCCCACCCGCCATGCCCTGACTGACGACCTGGAGAAAATCGTCAGGGAAACCGGCATCACCGCCCTCATGGTGACCCACGACCAGTCCGAGGCCTTGCGCATGTCGGACCGTATAGCTGTCATGCAGGACGGTAAAATCGTCCAGTCGGGGTCTCCGCTTGCCGTGATGAACAACCCGGTGAACGAGTTCGTCGCCAACTTCGTCGGCATGGACACAATTCTGGAGGGCAGGGTACTGAAAGCACATGAAGGGACAGTGTCGGTCGGCATTCTGGACAAGGAAATAGACGCTCTGGGCGATGCTGAGCCGGGAGAAGGCATGTATTGCTGCATCAGGCCGGAAAACGTGACCATTGAGCTGACCGACCCGGATGACCTGACGAGCGCGAGGAATGTCTTCCCGGCCGTCATCCGCGACATCTTCTCTGTGGGACCCTTCCTCAAGGTGGTTCTGGATTGCGGTTTCACTCTAACCTCCTTCGTTACCCGAGAGGCATTCGCAGTGCTTGATCTGAAGGAAGGGATGAATGTTTTCGCTTCATTCAAGGCAACCGCAGTTCACCTAATTCCCCTGCGGAAATGATCGGCTCCGCAAGAGCCCCTAATGAAATTGAACGGCCGGAAACTGGCCGGCGATGGAAGTAATTTCCTGGGAGGGGAGTGGTTTTTGAACCGCCCCCTTTTTCGTTTGTGAAAGCATCCCAATGCCTGGGCTTGCCCGTGTATCGACATATCAGCGCAAACCCCGGCTTCCTTGATGGCGCATTCTCTTGACGACCATCCCGTTTGTCTGGTACAAGTGGTAACTGCCTGTTTTTAAGCGAAATATCGTACAATAATTACGCCTGGAGTTGTGAACCATGCCAACATTTGCCGAAGCCAGAAAAATAATACTCGACAGTGTCAAGCCGTTGGGCGTCGAAAGGGTCCAGATCCTGGAGGCTGCCGGCCGCGTGCTTGCCGAAGACATCATAGCTCCCTGGGATATGCCCCTGTGGGACAACACTGCCATGGACGGATATGCCGTCCGCTCCGAAGACTGCGGTTCGCCGACCGTCCTCAGGCTGGCAGGTTTCCTCCCGGCAGGCGGGAACATGACCGAGACACTGCAGCCGGGCACTGCCGTCAAGATCCTTACCGGCGCCCCTATCCCGCCGGGCGCGGACGCCGTGGTCCAGGTGGAGGAAACCGAAGAGTCCGGCGGCTCGGTTACGATCCGCATACCGGTTAAAAAGCGGGATCACATCCGTTTCAAGGGCGAGGATGTAAAGACCGGGGAGGTTATCCTGCCCGCGGGTACGGTGCTCAGACCCTCGGAAATAAGCATGCTTGCCTCTTTCGGCAAGGTGTTCGTGCCGGTTCACCGCAAGGTGCGCGTTGCAGTCCTTTCCACCGGCGACGAGCTGGTGGAGCCGGGCGAAGCGCTTGCTCCCGGCAAAATAATCAACAGCAACTCACCCGCACTTGCCGCCTGCGTCAGGCAGGCGGGCGGAATTCCGATCATGCTCGGCATCGCCCGGGACAACCCGGAAAGCCTGCGGGAAAAACTGGCTGAAGGACTGCAGGCCGACGTTCTCATAACCTCGGCCGGCGTGTCGGCCGGCGATCGGGACTATGTGCGCGACATCCTGGATGAGTTGGGGTTGAAGCAACTGTTCTGGAAGGTTGACATCAAGCCGGGCCGCCCGACTGCCTTCGGTCTCCATGACGGAACGCCGGTTTTTTCCTTGCCGGGCAACCCGGTTTCCAGCCTGCTGACTTTCGAGGAGTTCGTACGTCCTGCGCTGCTGAGGATGATGGGACACCAGAGAGTGCTGCGGCCGCTGGTGATTGCCACGCTCAAGGAAGGTATCCGCAAGAAACCCGGCCGGGTCAACTTCTTGCGCGTGGCCGTGGAACAGGACAACGGCCGCTTCCTCGCATGGAGCCCGGGGAAACAGGATACGGGCTACCTGAAGACCCTGCTGCTGGCTGACGGGATCGCAGTGATCCCAGCTGAATGCGGCGATCTCTCTGCCGGAGACCAGGTGGAGGTCCACCTGCTGGATGAAAATACGGGGCTGATGGAAGCGTAATAACAGCGGGCAATAGGCGATAGGCAATGGGCAATGGGCGATAGGCAATAGGAAGAATACAGAAGTCATAAGTAAAGGCAAAAGGCAAGCAACTGACAACTTAACACTTAACACTTAACACTTAAAACCACATCTGGCTACCAGCTTCAAGCTATCGGAGAAAACATGAGTTTCAATCATTTTGACGATCAGGGCAGGGCGATCATGGTGGACATAAGCGCCAAGTCGCCGACCATGAGAACCGCGATTGCTACTTCTACGGTTCATCTGAGCAAAGAGATTCTTGGAAACATAATCGAGGGAAAAGTCGCGAAAGGGGACGTGCTGGGCGTTGCCCGGCTGGCCGGAATCGCAGCGGCGAAGAAAACGCCGGATCTCATCCCGCTGTCCCATCCTCTCGCCCTCCATGCGGTTACCGTAGACTTCACCACTGATTTGGACGCGGGGGTGGTCAGGGTCGAGAGCATGGTGCGTGCCTTCGAGCGGACCGGTGTGGAGATGGAGGCCATGGTGTCCGCTTCGGTGGCCGCCCTGACCATCTACGACATGTGCAAGGGCGCAGACAAGGGCATCCGCATCGGGGAGGTAAAGCTTCTGTTCAAGGAGGGCGGCAAGAGCGGCACCTACCGCAGGGAGGACAAACAGTGAAAGCAGGAATCCTGACCTTAAGCGACAAGGGCGCCCGCGGGGAACGGGTCGACCTGAGCGGTCCGGCTTTAACCGAATGGCTGAAGCTAAAAGGCGTGGAAACTGAGGCCTACGAGATGATCCCGGACGATGAGGAACTCATAGCGGCAAAGCTGTCTGAATGGGCCGACAGCGGCAGCCTTGACATCATCCTCACTACCGGAGGCACCGGAGTATCTCCCCGAGATGTGACCCCTGAGGCGACCATGAGGATACTTGCCAAGGTCATACCGGGCCTTGGGGAGCTGATGCGGTTCAAGAGCCTGGCCAAAACGCCGTCCGCTGCCATTTCACGGGCGGTAGCAGGCATCAGGGGCAGGACCCTGATCATCAACCTCCCCGGAAGCCCCAGGGGTGCTGTGGAGAATCTCGAAGCGGTGTGGGACGCCGTGCCGCACGCGGTTGCCAAGATCCAGGGCGACCCGAGCGATTGTGCCCGTTGAGGTTGTTTCCTATCTGGAGGCGGACACCAGCAGCCCGCGGTCGATAACAGTGACGCGACACGCCGAATAGCCGCCTCGTTTCAGGCGGAAGAGGATGAAGGGCGCTGCCAGGGGGGATACTTCAGGCAGGAATACCCTGTATGAGCCTGCCGGGATTCCGTTGCCGGATTTCTTGGAAAGGCTCGTCGGGAAGATCTGTGCGAAAGCGGCAAATGGATCGGACATGTTATGTCCATATGAGTCGCTATAATTGATTCCGGATAGCGATTTTTCAACAGGAGGGAAAAGGGACCGGGAAATAACGCGAAGTGTATTTCGGAGACGCTTGAGGGCATTCATAGCGCCAGTTTACTATGGAACAGGGATCGCTGGCAAATATGTTGTTACCTGTAGGGGTAGTCCCTTGCGGTTGCCCATGCTTTGGACCCCCTCACCCCGCCTTCGTCGACCCTCTCCCTTGAGGGCGAGGGTATTGTTAACCCTCGCCATTTAGGGAGAGGGTGGGCGGAGCCCGGGTGAGGGGAGGTAACGGGACGTTATGTCCCGGAGAGTTTTGGATTGAATTATCAATTTCATTAATAGGAAGGTGCCGTAATGACAAAGCGCATGGAAATCAACAACAAACTCCGGGGGGAAACCCTGGTCCGCAAGGGGCTGATGAAGAAGCACGCGGGGATATCGCAACTCAGATTGGTGCCCGATCTTCATGTTGTAAAAATCGGGGGGCATGGAATCGTAGACTTCGGTCGTCAGGTGGTTCTCCCCCTGATGGAGGAGATCGGAGAGCTGTCGCAAAAGTATAAAATGCTGATTGTCACTGGCGGCGGCGTGAGGGTGAGGCACATACTCGACATCGGTATCGACCTCGGGATGCCGACCGGCGTTCTGGCCGAACTTGCCGGAAAGATCAGTGAACAGAACGCTGAAATCGTTACTCTCCTCCTCTCCAAATGGAACGGCTCGCGGCTCAAACCCGGCGACCTTCTTGACCTTCCCACGATGCTCCATCTGGGCCTCCTGCCGGTGATCCAGGGAACTCCGCCCTACGGCCTTTTCGAACATCCTCCCGAACTGGGTCTCATTCCTCCGCATCGTACCGATACCGGCGCGCTCCTGATGGCGGAAGTGCTTGGTGCGAAGAGCTGCATTCTCATGAAAAACGTGGATGGACTTTTCACGGAAGACCCAAGGGTGAATCCCAAGGCTGAACTTATCAGAGATATCACCGTGGATGAACTGTTGAAAATGGATATGGAAGACATGGTCATGGAGCGGAAGGTTCTCTTCCTGTTGAAGGACGCGGCGAATGTCAAGGAAGTGATGATAATCAACGGCCACAAGCGGGGCATGCTGGAAAGGGCGCTCGAAGGCGAAAACGTGGGCACTGTCATACGGGCATAGCTCCGTTGACAACCTGCCGGCAAGGGTATATCCTATAAATAAGCCCTCCGAAGTACCCAGGGAGGAAAAAGAGGAAGGAGGTAACCCTTCATGGCAGGCAAGATCTTTTACCGGGAAAGAAGCAAGATGACGGATGGAGCGCATCAGCCGCGCTACATCCTGGTGGCCGTGTCCGGAGTCGACCTGAAAGTGTACGGTCAGCATCTCCGCATGTGCGAAATGAAACAGATCGCAGATGGGGTGGGCGCTGAGCTCGTTGCACTGGGAAGAGGAGAGAAACACGGCACGAAAGCCGACTAAGCAGTCGGCTGAAACTGCAGTAGTGAAAGAAAGGGGGTTGCCGAAAGGTAGCCCCCTTTCTTTTTTCATGGTGGTGCGGTGATCTTGCCGCCACTCCCGTCATGCCGGCAAGTCATCCTTTAACCTGAATCCGTGACGTAAGAGAGCCGTGCGAGCGGAATGCCGGGGTCCAACGCCGCTGGCTCCGTTACGTGCCGGTTACGTCGGGTGAACGTCGTCGGGGTGGCAAAACTGCCCGGAATGCAAAAATAAGAGGCATTGCCCGTTCGCGAAGGCGCTAAGGCGTCACGGATTCAGGTTTAAGTTAGACCTTCATGGTCAGACTGCTTTGGCGAAGCAGGCAGGGGGAGATGTTGAGGGCTTATATTTGTACGGCGGCGTGATAATACGAGCTCAAAAAGATGTGATAATGGCCGGAGAAATTTATTTGATATGGTCAAAAATGATTTGATTTTGGACGAAAAAAAGGCGGGGAAGCCCCCGCCCACTATCCAATAAATGTTGTGCTAAATGTCGAACCATTTCCCGCAGTCCTCACAATTCCACCGTATCTCTGGCCATGGGTTTTTTACCCTGTGAGGACGTGTCTTAAAACTACCGCAGTGTGGACATTTCGGATACATTGCAATTTCCTTTTATCGCTTACGACTAAATTCTTCCTTCCCTGGTTTGCCTCGCCAGTTGCTTAAGATGAGGAAAAATTTCCTTCGCAAGATCACTAGCTTTTGATTGATTTGTTACATTCGGGAGAATGAAGTTGAGGTCACCATTAAGATGTATGGCAGTGCCTCCAATTGCCGCATCAAGTTTGCTATTCGGGATTACTGTTCCGCCCTGGTTCCCTACTTTAAGGATCTCTGGACCCTTTTCACCGATTAAATAGGCCCTCCCTGGAACGATAGGTCCACCTGATGCACGAGGAGTTATAGGGCTGCCCTGTGCATCAACAAACACAACCCCACTGGAATATTTGTTGCTGAACCAAGGATCAGAAGCAATGCTCATGGAACCAGATGCCGTGTTATATGATTCGTATGGCGTAACTGGTTGCCCATTATCAAACATAGTGCCGGAATTCGCGTAAATCGGCGTATTGCTATTCCAGCCGACAATTTGACCGGTGTCCGTTTTGGTTTGTCCCTGGAGATTCAGAGCCTCCCGCATTTTCTTCAAGAGGATCTCTTGAAGTTGAATCTTATTTGTTAAACCCGCGATCGCAACTTGATCACCTTGGGCTGTCGCCAATTTCAGACTATCCTGCAATTCCGCCAATTTGATCATGCCTTCACTGAGTTTACTATTGGCGTCGATCCATTCCTGATCGAACCCCATCAGCTTTTCGAGATCAGCTTTCATCTGCGCGATTTCTTGTTCATATCCTCTCCGAGCCTGATTTTCACGGTTCTGGGCAGAGATCAGATCAATAGACCTTTTCTGCTCAATGGCAGCCAAAGCAGTGATCGCTCCGGCAATCCCATCCTCAGCTTCCTTTTTCAAACGAAGATATTCTATGCTTTTCTGGTCGGCAGCCTGTTTTGCTTGCTCCGCAGCCACATATTGACCCGCGGTTTCCAGAGTCGAAATCTGAATTTTCCGGTATTCTCCTTCTCTCTCTCGAAGTGCTTCTTTCATCTTGGCTTCGCTGTCCACGAATATCTTCGCGTAATTAAGTTGCGCCGCCTGAACTACCTCGATCGCCTTCTGATTTCTTGCTGTTTCATCCAAATATTCAGGGCTCTTTTCACCTTTCTTTGCACCAATGAACCTGAGCAATTCCTCTTCTTTCCGCAGAAAAGCTTCAGCTGCCTCAAATTCCTTCTGAGCAGCATTCAGCGCCGTCTCCTGTTCCTTGGAATAATACTCTTTTGTGGCAATCGTCCCTTGCTCATATCTGGTTTTCAAGGTAGCCGATTCGATGTCGGATTGACCTTTCACCAGTTTGGCTTTGCTGTCCTGAATTTCCTTGAATGCCGAAAGTTCCTTGTTCATCAGTTCGATCTTTTCTTTGACCTGTTCAGGCGTGTCCTCTAACTGAAGCTTTGGAACATATCCAGCGCCACTTGTTCCAGGGCCAGCCATAAATTTTTTGATTACCGCGTCGGCTGCAGCATCTCTACCAGCACCGGATGCTCCACCCTTGAATGCGTCGGGGTGGAGTTTGTCGTAAACCCATTCACCGATCCGCCCCTTGATGAAGGTGCTCTCAAATGCACTGCCGAAACCGTAGCCCAGGAGGCCAGCTAAACCGACCTGTCCGGCAGTGGCAAGGGATACGCCGCCGACTGCCGCCCCGGTTGCCATTCCACCGGCTGCCGCTCCGCCAGCAGCACTGGCTGCGGTTAATCCGATGCTTGCATTTCTCGCTGCTACAATTACATCTTTCAAGACTTTGAACTGCGAAATCAGAGATGTAACTCCTCCCAGCAATTTCGCGCCGATCCAGATCTCAACAAAAAGCTTGCCGTGCTCAAGAAGTTCTTTTGCAACTGGCATAATGAGCCCAAAGACTCCTTTAACCTGTTCCCAAGCGTTCCGGATCTTGCTGGCCACCAGGTCCTGGTGGGTCTTCAAATAATTGTTGATTTGATCAACCCATTTTACCAGATCCTTAACGATGTCTGTGAAACCGGCTTTCAAGATAAGGTTGACGCTTGTTTCAAGACTTGATTTTACAGCCCCCCAGGACTTGGAAAGGTCATCTGCCGCTGGTCCGAAACCTGACAGATATTTTCCCAGATTCTCCATCAAAGTCCCGGACTGCTTCCATTGCTCAACCATTTGTTTCAAATCGCCGCCGACCATTCGTTGGAGCATGGTCGCCAGCTGTGACTGCATATTCACCTCACCTCTCAATAAGGAGGCAACCTCTTGCCTCAGCTGTGCTTCCCATTGGCCATTATTCGAATAGACAGCCACAGCATTTGCAAGTCTTGTAAATCCTTCAACTTGCGATTGATTGTTGTAGTTTATGACAACGCCCTGCTTTACGAGTTCTTCTGTGATAGCCTGAAGACTGGTAATATTGAGCGTCGTCTTGGCGTCGACTTGCTGCAAAGCTAAATTGAGACCTTCGGCATATTCCTTTGCTTTAGCGTAGTTCGTGGCTACGTCCGTTCCGCCTTGCAGAGATGTGATCATTGCAGCTGTTTTGACTACCGATTGCTGGAAGTTATCTACCGCTTCAAGACCTTTTTTAAATCCCCCGATCAACTTGTCTGCTGCGAACCAACTCAACATGGTCCCACCTGCAAACGATATTTGTCGTTGAAGCTTTTCCATGGCAGATCCAAGGGATATCACCGCGCCTTCGGTTGACTTGAATGCTGGTCCGGATTCGTTTTTCCCTCGGATTGTGATCTGTACAACGGCCATGTTAACCTCCTTGCTATTCGGGTTCGGGCTCCATCTTTTGTAGTTCTGATTCGATAAATGCCAGCATATCCAGGTCTTCCGCGCTCACCTCGTAAATCCTGCATACTTCACTTGCCAGGTTCATTTCCTTAAGAAGAATCAGTATCGATCTGATTGCAAAGACCCTTTGCACCTCATCCGGCAACCGATCCTCCAAAGTGATGCAGCCGGAATCAAAGCACATCGGTTCTACTTTGTGAATGGCATATCCTTCACGGCAACGCTCGCAATACACATTTTGGTAATCGAGTCTGGCCGCGAGGTGAGCGCGGATCAGTTTTTTGGCTCTGTTTCATCATCCGCAATAAGGTCTTCAAGCCCAAAAAGATCATCATCGGTGACGGGTTCAATCGCATCGTTTTCAAGAAAGCCAGTTGCGAGTGTCGAATTGGTGAACACAAAACTTGAAAACTCTCTGTATAGCCGCATCAGTCTGTCACGGTTCTCAGGAGTAAAATTGAACAGCGCCCCATCCGGGAGAAGAAAGCCTGGGTGGTCGTGATCATCCTTCTTCCTCCAGTTCAAGACAGCTGCTCTGCCGAGAAAGACGTCATATGCAACTGCTGGTTTGATGCCTGTCTTCTTGCTGACCTTTTCAGCTTTCTCCATCAGTGCAGCTAATGCTTCCTTGGAAACGTGCTTCAATAAAACTTCAGTGTCATTATCGAAATCGAACCATCGTTCCGGGGTTTTCTCGAAAAGCCCAATTTTGGCCATGTTGCCTCCTGATTTATTGTTTTTGCCGTGGTTAGCAGCGCATGCCATAAGCATGGCGGGGGTCTCCCAAGGCTTTGCCCCTGGCGAACCATAAAGAGGACTCGCTATCCATCGCCGAAAAATGGACAGCGTCTTATCCCGGTCTATGGCCCGCCAAATCTCGACCGGGATAAGGCAAACCTCTACGCAATAACTGACTTGTAAGCCCCACGATAATCAGTGGGTTCACATTCATAGTCATGGGTGATGCGGTACTGTATGGCACCACGAACGAACATCTGACCGCCGGCAGTCGGGTTGTCAGCAACTACCATCAAGGGTTCCTTCTGACCGTTAAGGAACGCCAGCTCCACGATCTCGCATTCGTTGGGATCGGCGAACATCAGCCAGTCATTCGTGTCGACCATGAAAGGGCATTCGATAAGGCCTTCATCCTTGAAGAACCTGAACATGCAGTTCCCGTTATCCACCGTGACCGCCTGAGGGGAAAAATCGTTGACGTTCTTGACGATTCCGAACAACTCACTCGGGAATGCTACCGTCACTGGCCGCAGGTTCAGACGCTCTCCGCTCTCCGGTTCGGCCTGCCGGGCCATGGCCGTGCGGGCCGCCAGGGCTGCCGCGATGGAGTATGCAGCTGAGCCCAGATTACCGTGGTCGACATGGAAAAGTGCCTTGCTGTCACCTTTATAGTTGGCATTACTGAGGAACGGTGCCCAGACGCGTTTTGCCATGGTGCGCCGGGCCGCCCGGGGGAGGCGGGAAATGATCTTCTGAACAACTCTCAGGTCGTCGTTGATGATCGTCCGCCGGTTGATGGTGATGATGCCGCCTCTCTCCTGGATGGCATATTCGACTTTTTCGTCTGTGACTTCTCCGAGATCGGGATAGTCATCGATATCGGTATTGACATCGGGCAGATCGCCGTAATAGCCGATACGGATCGATTCGAGAGTGCGGAAATCAGTCGCATTGCGGATGTTGTTTCCGACAAGGCGCGACACGCCGAAATCATCCAGCTCGCGGTAATCCTGGGTCATGCGGCGGTACAGGGTATTCCCCAAGACGTAAGCGAATGAAGAGTCCCCGTAGGCGGCCTGCATCCTGCGAAGCTGCTGCGGGTTGAGTACCCCTGTTACTTCACTATCCCCCGTCATCTCAACGTATGCGGCGCGAAGGCTGACGAGGGGTGGCACATCGCGCATGGAGTCCGATACGTTTACCCCGAGCATTTTGTCAAACGCTGCCTGCAGCCTTTCGGCGCTTCCGCGGCCGACTCGAACTTCTCCGGCGCCTGTGACACTGCCACTTCCCGTCATCCTGTCCAGCATCTCTTTCTCCAATCTGATTGCGGCGCGCAACTCCTCAATCCCGAAATTTTTTCCTTCAAACTGCTTCTTCATTTTGTGGCATACGACTTCCGGAAGTTTGCTGAGCAAAAGTTCGGAACTCAGCAAGGCAGCGCATGTCATCCTTTGCGTATAGCCGGGATCTATATTGCCAGAGCCCTCGTAATGAAGGGTTTCTTCTCCGGCCTTACCTGCGTTTGCAGCGCTCGTTACGTCATTTTTTATCGCCATCGCTATTACTCCCTTTCTTGTCGCTGTATGCAAAAACAACCTGTCAATCCGGATGACCAATGCATGATGCTGGCGGCTCCCGGGACTTCTGTTGCTGGCAGCCCCTACAAAACTGCCCGGCGATCAGTGCTTCGCACATGTCTATTCGCTCAGTGTTGCCGAGTCCGGCGAGTACTGGCACAAGTCCATGCAGTATCCTGATTTTCACGGTCATGTAATTGGGACGGGTCGTCACTCGGAGCAAGCAAAAATGGGAGTGCCCATCTTTCACGATGGAATAGATCCTGCCATTTCCTTTGAACGGCGGAATTCGGTTCTTCGGGCTTTTCGCCACTTCACTCCCCCTTTTTATCCTTCAGCTTTTCCCGCAGTCGCTTCAGTACCTCGTAACAGAACGTTTGAGACACCCCATGTTTACGAACAAGTCTGAGTATCATGTCGCGAGAGCCGTTAAAATTGCGGGCAAGTTCCGTCTCGACAATCCTGCGGCCCAGAGTTTTTGCTGAAAAATAGACGGCGGAACCGTTCCAGTGCCTTGCCAGAAACTCAGCGACTTCCTGGGCAACGGTGATCGCCGTCTCTTTTGCAATGCCTTTCTCAACCAAAAGCTTTGTCATCTGCAGGATGCAATCAAGTAGGACTTGACCCGATTCCTCACGACGTATACCCCCCATTCGTTCCCCTTTCGCACTCAAGTTTTGGTTGCCTGCCAGTTCCTTCCGTTTGCTTGCACGCCACCCCTGTAAAACCATATAAACCTTACTCACAGTGACACCGTATCTCTTGGCCAGGAGGCATATACTTTTACTGGTTCCGTCAAAAACGGTTTCAATGGACGATTCCAGCAACTTGACTGATAATTTTTTGTAAGAGAAGTAGATTGTTTGGCGACCCCAGTGGTGGCATAGGAAATCAGAAACCTCTTGCGCGATATCAATAGCGCTCAACTCTGAAATTCCTGCGGCATCCAAATGAATAGCCGTTTGAAGGGTAACGTCCAAAAGTAATTGTGCCGAGTCCCGCTTACGCAACATTTCCATCCAAGTCCTTCCTCATATGAATACTTCAAACCGTTTGTCGCGTTCTATTCCACTCGTATCCCGGCGATGTCCGATGACCGCAAGCAAAGCATCGATAGGTATCGTCATCGTATTCGCCGCACCATCTCTCCGGAGCTCTCACCAGATAACCCTTACAGCGAGGGCAACGCCCCAGGGGGATTGCATACCGGTGTGGGCGGTTATTTCTCCTGGGCTTCCGGGGTGATTCAGGTTCATCGTCACAATCCAGGAGCGCCAGCATCTGCAGATGGAAATCATTCAGCTCTTCAGGCTCGGAAACCGGGAAGTCTTCTGATTCATCCTCCGGTAGGCAAACATTCTCATCTATGTTCAGTATTTCTTGAAGCGCTCCTGCAAGGGCCTGCGACATGGAGTCTTGGCCGGGTTCTGGTTCGCTTTGGACGATGACCGGTTTCGGCCTGGGCAATACCCTTGCAGTTTCCTCCAGGCCGCTGCATCCGGTGCATAAGGTATCGTTCTGCTGCATCCGGTTCTTCAGACACGTTTCAGGCGCAAACCGCGCATGGTAGCGATTGCAGAAAAGGCCATGCTTATCCAGCCAGTCACCAGGAGAAAGGGCCATATGCATCTATTGACCGTCCTCAACTACCGCATGCTTCTTGATATCATCCATGGCGCTTCTCAACTTTTCTCGGATGCAATCGAAAATCTTGGTCGCACCTGCAGTCATTTCCTCGGAAGGGAGCTCACCGTTATCCAACATCCTCGCGATAGTCACGCTCATGTAAGTGGTCATGGCGGTTACATCTTCCAACTGATCAAGCACATCCATCATTTTGCTCATTTCAAAGTCCCTCTTGATTGAATCGGCTTTTCGGACAAATTGAAGGTTGATACCTCATCCAGAAAACCATCCACACCCCTATCAAAATGTATCAAAACATGGTTCAGGATGAAGACGAAGGGGATACTAAGGGTCCGCTCCACAAAACGCCTCTGAGGGCGTTTTATGGAGTTGCCGCCGACCGCAGATCCTGAAGCTGCGTTCTGATCTGTTTCGACTCCGCTTCGATGCAGTGCAACAGACAGTTAACATCGCAGGTTTCCTTATCTTCAAGGCTTCCCTCCGAGATGGCGTTTTTTGCCATCCCCAGCAAACCGAGAGCGCCCGTTAAAGTGGCTATTGGCTTTCCCAGTTCGAATAGCTTGTCAAAGATTTCAGTTGTGCTCGGTTCCATTGTTCCTCCATCGATCTGTAAAACCTCCAATGCAAACCAGCCTTTTTGCCATATTACAGAGCGAGTTTCTTTCCTATCGGACTGCTGCACAGTCTTTAGGCTGCCCGTATATTTCGCCGAGAGTACGAGGCATCTTTCCAAAGTTGGCCATCGATTTTTCAGCCTGTCGTGATTTGGTAAGCAGCGAATCGACGCCAGTCTTAATATTCACCAGCCCACTTTCGATATTAAAAAAAAACTTTTGCATCCCTAAGACTTCCTCTTCTGCAAGCGAAATCCGTGGCTTATCAGTAATCGCTACAATGGCACAATTCATGAAGGCAACTTTTGCAATAACTTCGTCCAGGTCGTCCAATAATTGTTCATCAGCCATTCGTCACTCCTCCCCGTTGTTTTTTTGCTGCACCCTGGTCTGCATGGACTCCAGGGCATTGATGATCTTTCCCGCGCCTTCCCGATCCAGAAACCTCAAGTCTGAGACCTTTGCGATACGCTGGATGAAAGCACGAAGCGCCTTCGTCCTGGCTTCCGTATCTTCCGCCCTGCTGACCTTCTTCCAGATCGCCTCGATCATTCTCAGCTGTGCCGGTGTGGCCATGCCGGGCCGCCCGGCAAGATCTGAGTGCTGGCCGCCTTCCTTACGCGTCCACGCCTGCTGTCCGGCCTTGCACTTGAGATCCTCGATCAGCTCTTCAGCCTGTCCCATATTCAGGGCCTTGCTGGTGGTTATCCCTGCAAACTCCTGAAGAAGCAACCTGTAGCTGGAGTCATCCATGCCGATTGCGGTCTTGAGAGCGTGAATCGCCTTGATCTGTTTGCCGCTCGCCGGTCGCGTGCGGGAAAACTTCGGTGATCCCATAACAGCACCTCCCTCAAATATTCTCGATCACCTCTGCCGTTACCCGGTTTTCTCCCAGATCGAAAGCGCGATGCATCGCTTTCGAGATCCAGAGATTGACTGTGCCGGGATAGGCATGGGAAATCATCTTCTTGCCGTCACCCTCGGTCGTGAGTTTCCGGCTCAGGGCCTCAATCGCGTCGTCCTCTATGATGAGATCCAGCTTCGCCCCGATCCGCTTAAATTTGAATGCCAGGTAATCCTTGACCTCGTCGCCCAGCCCGCCGATCTCCGCGATCTGTATCCGCCGGATGACCTCACGAAGGTCAACATGCTTGGTCTCATCGAGCATGTCCTTCAATTCGGGCTGTCCAATGAGGATTATCCCCAGAAGGTTCTGGAAACCGTCTTCCATTTCGTAAAACTGTTTCAGATATTTCAAGGTCGTCATTGTCAGGTTTTGCGCCTCTTCAATGATGAGCACATGCTTGAAGCCCTGCGAGACGCGAGCAGACAACAGCCGCTCTACAAGCCTAACCTTATGTTCGATCTGTCTCGGTGTTACTTCGCTGGAAATGTCCAAGATGATTGAGTCACACAGGCTTACAGGACTTATCCGGGAATGGAATTTGTCTCCAATGTTGACACGGCGGCTGCGTGGATAGATGACAGTTATGCTGCCGTCTCGTTTCAGATCTTCCATTACTTTCTTGCGAATAATAGATTTGCCACTCTGAACTTCTCCGATGACAGCGACAAAAGCTGCATGATACGCGGCATCCAGCATGACGGTCTCGATGTAGCGATGTTCACAAGACAAGAAGATGTCATTGGCGCCGTTCACGTCGTGGAAAAAAGGGTCTTTGAATATCCGGAAATATTTCATAACCTCCGGCTTCATCGCTTTCACCTCCCATATTGGTAGATCGGGCTTCAGGTCTTCGCCCTTTGGCCTAAGAAAAAAACCATCCTTAATTCGTTTACCTTGCCCAATTGGCAGTTCTTTACGAAGTTTCTTGCCCAGCGGGGTCCAAATGCATGAGACCGTCATGCCGTGCAGTTCCAGCCATTTTCTTGTGCTTGGAGTGTTTACAACGAATGTCTCCAGGGCCTTCTTGAAACCCCTCCTCCGGGGCGGCAGATATCCCCGGTTGATGCATAGGTTGATGGTCGGCTGTGACACGTTTCTTTCTAGGGCGGCGCTCATGACCATCGCCAGTTCAGACTGAGAGATATCGCAATCCGCCATCACTTGCTTGAGAACGATGGGCTCGAACTTGGCTTGGTAGACGTCTTTTGCCACTTTGTTGACCCTCTTCGCACGGTTTAGAGCGCTTCTCTGACCTGGCTTTCTTCAGGTCGGGTGAAGGTGCCGGTCTCCACAATCTCAGCGACAACTGATTCAACGAGGCGGGCCTCGATCGTACCGCCGAAGGCTTCTCGTATTGCCCTGTTAAGTTCCGGCGTTATCTTTCTCACGGCGGCGAGCCTCTTGAACAGTTCTATAATGGGATATTCCAGGGGTGCTGACGGTCTGGAAAGCTCGATGGGCGTGCCCCGCTTGGGCAGGATGGCAAGGTTGTCAACCTTTTCCGCAAACCCCTCGAAAGCGTTGAGGCCATAGAAGGGGGTTTCCTTCCGGCGGTTAGGCTCCCGGCTGCCGTAGGCGAGCTCGTCCATGCGCTTGACGGCCTTCTGGGTCTCGGTCTCGCGCTGGGCTTTGTACTCCTGGCCGATAATCGCCGAGTTGGCCGAGAAACCACCCAGTTCGGCGGGTAGGCGCTCGATCTCCCGGGCCTCGTAGCGGTTGTTTTCGTAGCCGACGATCACGATGCCCTCACGCCACTTGTAAAGGTTTTTGATGACCGTGACCCTGGCCCCGGAGGGGATGCCGCAACCGCGCAAGCTGAATTCTTTGCCCCCAAATTCTATGCGGTTATTCTTGACCGTGCGGGGCTCCTCCGGCTTATTGAGCAGATCCTGCAACTCGGTCCTGACCGGCAGTTCGCGCAACTGTTCACCCGTGATGTTGAGCCACAGGGAAAGCCGAGTGAAGCCGTGACGTGAATGTTTCTTGGTGGCGTTGTACCAAAGGCAGAAGCCGAAGGCCTTGCGGTTCAGGTCTTCCAGGGAAGTGGCCGGGTCGATGCGCAGCCGGGTCTCGAACCATTCCTCCCAGATGCAGTGGGTAACCTCCACCGAACCTTGGCGGCGGGAATTGCCTGGGGTGCCGGTAAGGATGTCCACGCCGATCCCATCCCAGAAGGAAAGGCCCAGGGCCTTGGCTTTGGCCCTGGTGCCGCCGTCCGCCAGCAGCAGCAAGGGCACACCCCGGAAGGGGAAGCGGTTGTCCTGTTTCACCTCCCAGGCGCTGCAGACGAAGTCGAAAAGGTTCTCCGCGGTTTCACCGCCGGACAGATAGTATTTGACGAAGAAGAAGCCGGAAAAATGATCGGTGATGATGTAGCGCTGCAGCGGGGTTTTGATCTTGCGGAAGTTTTCCAGCTTGTTCTTGTAGAATTCGTCTTCGCGCATGACCGACATGCCACCCTGGTCCAGGTAATACTGGATGCAGGTGGAAACATCGGCACAGTGGACGTGATTGGGATGAAGACTGCGCATTTCGGTGTGGGGAGTGGGGGTGTTCTGTTGTCTGGCGTTCATCTGGCGTTCCCTCAGTTTTCTCTGCAGAGTGGTGACCGATATCTGCCCGGGGGCGATCATGCCGTTGTCTTCGCAGAAGACCAGGGCGTTTTCGACCGGGCAGATGACGCCCTTGTTTTCCCGGCGGGTGGCCCGCATGACTGAGCCGACCATGTCAAGTTGATCGAGCGAGATGGTACTTGATCCTTTGTCGCTCCGGTCTTTGCGGCCGGTTTCGAAACCATACTCACGGGCTATTCGCATCATATGCTGGTATGAGAAACCGTATAGCTTTCGATACCTTTCTACTATCGCTCTCCGCTCTCCGGGTTGTGCTTCCTTGAGTTCAAACACCATGTTCCGTTGCCACATATCACCGATCCCCGGGTTGGAATTATTCAGCTGCTTTTATGGTGGGTTGGGGGTTCGGATTGAAGCCGTTTTCCTTTTCCCAACGTGTGAAGTCCTCCAGGAGCTCCGGGTTCATGACAGGATCTCCGATCTGGGCAATGACGGAGTCATAGATCGCTGAAACTTGCATCTTGATCATGTGGATTGAAGCGATGATCGCGCTTTTCATCCGTATGGTCAGATTGTCGGGAATAACATTTTCTTCTGCGTTGGGGTCCAAAGCGATAAGCGCACCCTGGGCGAAGTCGCGGAACCCGGTAACCCGGGTTATGAAGGCGTCTTCTTCGAGGGTGAGACCGCGAGCTTTGGCCCTTTCCTGAAGTTGGTCGTTTTCCTTTTGCAGTTTGAGCACGCTCTTGCGCGTATCGTCCTGGACGCGGTCAAACGCCTTTTTCTGTGCTTTCAGGTCCTCCTTGAGCTTGTCCTGCTCCTCGATGATCTTCTCGATGGCCGCCTGCAAATCTTCTTTATGATCTGCGTCCAGGGGGATCTGCTCGCCGGCGATCTCAATAATCCCGTCTAGGACCTGGATGGAACCGTCATGGGTGAGCTGGCGAAGCTTGCGCAGATCGCGGTAGCCAAGAGAAAACTGGCGACACGTCTCCAAAAATTCTTCACCGAAGGTATTCAGGTTTTGCAGGTTTTCATCTACCGTGCGACGGTCTAACCGTAGGTAATTACAGTAATCTTCCCATGTCCCGACATGGGTTAGATCCCGGTAGGATTTTGTTTCTTTGATCTTTTTCAACTGGATCAAAGTGGCGACTGTCGCTACTTTTCCAATGAAGGTCATGGCCTGAATACGGCCGGCCACTTCATAGGTTTCAGCGATCATTGACTGCTGTTCCTTCAGGCTCGCGATTTCCTGATCCGCCCGTTCTCGCGCGATCGTGTAGATGTCATTTGTCGCTTGGACTTCGGCGCTTACTTTCGGTTTTCCTGCCACCATTACACCTCCTTCAGGCTGTGTGCCGTCCACGATCCGCGCGGCGTTTTCTGATGCTGAAACTCTGCAACCGCTATGGTGCCGCCCGGCAGCTCGCCACGGACTGTTAGAATTCTCCCTTGATCGGATTCCTCATGGATTGCCCAGAAGTCGCAAAGACGAATTGAATGTTCGGTAATCCCATCGCCATGGCATACTCCTACTTCAACCCGCGTTTTGTTCGGATCGACATGATGCGCTGATCTATGCTTTGCCGCTCCTCCTGGAGCCTCGCCAATTCGATCAAATCTCTGTCACAAGGTAGCAGCACATCCGCGCCCAGGGGTTCAAGAAGATAATGGAACGGATCAAGCACCCCAACAACGCGACAGAAAGCCGGCAAAGTTTCACATTTCATCCCGTATGCCGGATCACTGGCTGTAAACTTGTCCAGCATATCCTTTGAGAGGTTGGACTCAGTCAACCGGCTTATCTCGCCAGCAATTTGATATCTGTCTTTCCCGCAGCCCCTGATTGCATTTGAGAGGCCCTGGCGGAAGCCCAGGGCAAGATCCATGAGCCCCTTTTCGTACTCGGTCGCAAATAGAGCGGGATATTCTGACAATGCATAGGGTGAAAGCCTTCGATTTTTGGACATGGACTCGACCCTCCTGACGTGGTATAAATTAAATCGATTTTGATAATTGTTGGCGTTTGCGTGGTTTCGGCATATCGTCTTCCCAAAGCTCTGAAACCTTAGCATGTAAGGCGTCTGCTATAACTTTGCGAATACGGGGTGATTTGCTTTTGCCAGTTATTACATGATGAACAGCTGATCGTCCGACATGCGCCATGCGCGCTATTTGCGCGCCGTTGATGTCATTTTCAATCATTAGAATCTTTATTTTTTTAACCTGTGGTTTAAACATGTTTCAAATTGTAACCATTATTCCCAATAAGTCAACAGGAAAATACCTATGGATTTAAATGTTCCTGAAATTATTGATCGCATGAAAATGGCTGTAGATATGAAGAATGATTCTGAGCTCGCTCGTTTTTTACAAATAACCCCGCAGGC
The DNA here is from genome assembly GCA_034933285.1 of Geobacteraceae bacterium. GTDB lineage: Bacteria > Desulfobacterota > Desulfuromonadia > Geobacterales > Geobacteraceae > RPRC01. The sequence continues at coordinate 133,337 of JAYFNT010000005.1, forward strand.
AATCTATAAATTTAGGAAATCCGGGAAGTTGCCTGCAGAATTGATAATCGATTTTGCGCAAGCTGCGGAGTTGTCCATAGATTGGCTTATTAGCGGCAAAGGCATAATGATGGCAGATGATTTGGAAAAAGTGGGTATCGTTGATGAGGATCTTTTGAAGGCAGTTATTGTGGGTATTGAAGAATCGAAGAGCTTTGCTACCCTCGAATTTCCTGCAGATGAAAAAGCAAAATATATTATCGAAACATATAAAACTTTCTCGAAGGATAAGAAAAAAAATCAAATTGATACGGATTTAGTAAAAAGAATGATTGATGCCTTTGATACTGTTGTTAGACTTGCTATGGTTAAAGGACCTAACAACCTGACAGCAGATGAATTGAAGCAAGTTATGGATGCACTTCATTGGAAAAAATAGGAATTTTGCGTATTTTCCTGGGCACCCCCTTTGTCGTGATGACATTCCCGCCACGAATCCGGCGCAAGAGCCGGTAAATATGTTCTTTAGACAATCCTTCTCCAGCGGCCAGGGCAGTCACGCGGCGCGCCAGCTCCCGGCCTGACCTCATGCAGACGAGATCTCGATAGCCTTCAGGTACGGCAAGCACCCGCATTGTGTTCTGAGAAACCGCCTTTAGTTTCCCCTGGCGGATAAGTCCACAGATATAGATCAGCCACCGCTGGAAGTTTGCAATGCGGATCATGGCTTCATCATCCAGGAGGCCTCCGGCGGACAGCGTCGCCGCGATCGCGGTGGCCATCTCCGGCATTATGACCATGGTCTGACTTCGAAAACCTTCGTTATCCGAAACCATCATCCTGGTATGTAGTCCGCGAAATGTGGCATGATTCCTTTTGACAACTGTCATGACGCAGCCCTTGTTAATTAAAAGGGCGCTGCAGAAATCCTGCAGAGGAATTGCCCAGGTTTCGAACTTTAACTTTGGCGGCAAAGATAGTCTGCCAGTCGCTATAGACCTCCTTATCGGATCCAGCGGCCGCGACTCCAGCTCGATTTCAAACACGGACCTGATGAACCGTACCCTATTACCGTCGAAGCCCTGATCTATCATCCGATAATCCATGGTGCCCTCCAGATGCTGGAAATTCAGTTAATGTTATCACCACGAGCCCTTCCTCACCACAAAATCGAAGAGGGGCTCACGCCCCCCTCTCAGTAAATTCGACCTGGTCAAAAACACCTTCCGGCGGCGTCCGAAATTTTCGCGAAAGTCGCACGTCGCGGACGCCACGAAAACCCCGTCAAAAATGATTTGATTTTGCCCCGATTTTCCCTCTTCCGTCGCCCAAATGTAAACCATTGGGAAGCGATTATAACATCTTTTCGCATGCTTATTATCACATCCCCCTATATATATTCGATTGTTTTTGATATGGGTCATAACTTTCATGACTCCTTCGGGCTATGCTGTGACCATCAGGAAGGCAGGATGGACCCGAAAGAATTCTGCCGGCTTCCTTCCGGGAGCTTCGAAAAGGGACAACGGGAAAAGGAGAGACAGGCCATGAAAAGAAAAATCGTTGAGATCGACCATGAAAAATGTGACGGCTGCGGGCTCTGTGTCCCGTCGTGCGCCGAAGGGGCCATACGGATCGTGGACGGGAAGGCGGTTCTGGCCGCCGACAACCTGTGCGACGGGCTCGGGGCGTGCCTGGGTGAATGTCCGCGCGATGCGATCCGCATCATAGAAAGGGAAGCGGATGCTTTCAATGAAACTGCCGTAGCTGAAGAGCTCAGCGGCCGGTCAGCCGGAACGGCTGCTCACGGTCACCGCACGGCCCATGCGGTCGGTCACCATGGCGGCGGTTGTCCCGGTTCGCGGGTGTTGTCACACGTCGAAACGCAGCGGGAAAGGGTGGGGGAGGAGGCCGGAGCGAGGTGGAGCCGTCTCGGCCAGTGGCCGGTGCAGCTGAAACTGGTGCCGGTGGATGCTCCCTTTTTCCGGGATGCTGACCTGTTAGTGGCTGCGGATTGCGTGCCGTTTGCCTACGCCGATTTCCACAAGGATCTTCTGGCGGGCAAGGCGTTGCTCGTGGGCTGCCCCAAGCTGGATGACAACCAGTACTATACTGATAAACTTACGGAGATATTCAGCAAAAACTCCCTGAAAAGTGTTACGGTAGCCAGGATGGAAGTGCCGTGCTGCGGCGGCATCGAGACTGCGGTGAAAAGAGCACTGGTGGCTTCCGGCAGGAATATTCCCTGTACAGTGGTTACAGTTGGGATAAAAGGGGAGATCAAGTAGCTTGAGAGAAGGGAAAAATCTATGGACGTCCGTATAGAAAGGATCAGGATGGCGATGGAAGATTATTTCGGCGCGGATGCGAAGAGGATTGGCCATGCCCTCCGCGTGACCGGCTATGCAGGGGAGATACTCCTTCATGAGCCGGGGGACAGTGAGCTGGTCCTGGCAACCGCCCTGTTGCACGACATCGGCATCCGGGAGGCGGAACGGAAATACGGCTCATCTGCTGGTGATCTACAGGAGCGGGAAGGTCCGCCGGTGGCGAGAAAGATCCTCGAAGAGCTGGGATATGGCGAAGATTTCGTCCAGGAGGTTTGTGCCATCATCGCGTCCCACCATTCACGGGGGGAAGTGGACAGCGACAATTTCAGGGTCATTTGGGACGCGGACTGGCTGGTGAACCTGGTTGACGAAGTGGACTGTTCCGACCGGGAGCGGCTGCCGGCAATGATCGGCAAAATCTTCATGACCGCGACCGGAAGAGCCCTGGCCCGGAAGATCTACCTGGTACAGTGAGCTTCATTCCAGGCTTGCCCGGTTGACAAGGTTGCCGCCTCCTGCTAAGAAATCCATATGAATGACTTGGAACTCGAGAACTCGCAGGTCCTTTTCGGCAGCGACCCTGCTGAAAACATCGTTGCCGCGGTCCTGGCCGGACGCTTCATCCGGCTGTTCCTCAGGACCGGGCGGGGGGTCGTGTTCCACGACGACCCGTTTCACCCTTTCATTCTACTTGAATGCCCCGAACTGATTGAGGATTTCGGACGTCCGGTGAGCTTCAGGACTCTTTCCGGTCCGGGGGAATACCGGGTTCAAGCTACATTCCGTGATTGGGGGGACTGCATTGCCGCCAGGGATTTCCTGGCCAAACGCACCGGCAAGACCCCGTCTGCCCCGGACGCTCCCTACCAGTTCCTTTCTGATCCGGTGCACCAGCACCTGCTCCTTACCGGCAAGACCCTCTTCAAGGGCATGGATTTCGGCCAGCTGCGCCGGCTTGCGCTGGACATCGAGACCGATTGCGCAGAGGGGTTCGAATTTTCCAACCCGGAGCGAGAAGAGGACAGGATCATTTCAATAGCCGTAATGGATTCGGCCGGATACCAGGAGGTGCTCTCAGGGCATTCCATGGGAGAGGGCCCGATGCTGACGAGGCTGGGCGAGATTATCCGTGAGAGGGATCCTGATGTGCTGGAAGGCCATAACATATTCCGTTTCGACCTTGAGTATTTGCGCGTCCGCGCGGCCCGTGCAGGGGTCCGGCTCGCCTGGGGCAGGGACGGCAGCGAGCCGAAGGTGCGCCAGTCCCGGTTCGCCATCGCCGAGAGGACCATCGACTACCCGCGTTGCGACGTCTATGGGCGCCATGTCATGGATACCTATTTCCTGGTGCAGATTCACGACATCGGCGCCAGGGACATGGAAAGCTATGGCCTGAAGTCCGCGGCGGCGCATTTCGGCCTGGCCGCCCCGGAGCGTGTGTACCTGGATCGTTCCAATATCAGGGAGGTTTTTGAGAATGACCCCGAAACGCTCCGCAAGTACAACCTGGACGATGTGCGCGAAACCCTGGCTCTTTCGGGGCTTCTGTCCCAATCCTATTTCCTTCAGACGCGCATTTTCCCCTATTCATACCAGAACTGCGTCATAAGAGGCGCCGCGACCCGGATCAATTCCCTGTTTCTCAGGGAATACCTGCGGCAGGGCGTTGCCGTGCCCCGCGCACCCGGAGCAAACGGAAGCTTCGAAGGAGGCTATACGGATGTATTCATTCATGGTGTGGTCGGACCTGTCGTCCACTGTGACGTTGCCTCTCTCTACCCATCACTGCTTCTCTCCCATGTCGTGAAGCCGGCCAGGGATTCCCTCGGGCTGTTCCTCCCGCTGCTGTCCAGGCTGAGGGAGTTTCGCCTGGCTGCCAAGCGAAAAATGCGTGAAGCAACGGATCCGGGCGGCAGGGAACATTTCAATGCTCTTCAGCAGACGTTCAAGGTGCTCATCAATTCCTTCTACGGATACCTTGGATCTCCGCTGCACAATTTTTCAGACCCCGAAGCCGCGGCACTCACCGCCCGCCTGGGCCGGGACACGATCATGTTGATGATTGCCTGGCTGCAGGAGCGCAAGGCCCGCCCGGTCGAGATCGATACCGATGGAATCTATTTCATACCTCCGCCCGGAGTCGATTCACCGGAACGTGAAGAGTCCTTTGTCGCCCGGTTGTCCGAGACGCTGCCCGCAGGTATTGACGTAGAGGCAGACGGCCGCTACCGTTCCATGTTTTCGTACAAGAGCAAGAACTATGCGCTTTTGGGCTTTGACGGCACTGTCCAGGTCAAGGGAAGCGCCCTGAAATCCCGCGGCATTGAGAAATATCTGCGCGACTTCATGGGGGAGGTTATCGGTCATTTGCTGAGAGAGGAAAGCGACAGGTTGGAGGCGGTATACGAAGAATATTGCCGGCGGTTGCGCGGGTATCAGTTCCCGATTTCATGGATTGCCAAGACGGAAACACTGGGAGAGTCTCCGGAAAACTATCGGCAGAAGGTGGCCAAGGGGCGGAGAAACAGGTCGGCGGCTTATGAACTGGCAGCCCGGTCGGGCCATGAATACAGGGCCGGAGACCAGATCAGCTACTATGTTACCGGCAGGGGAAAACGGGTCGTTTCTTATGAGAACTGCAAGCTGGTCTCCTCCTATGACCCGACCCGGCCGGACGTCAATCTGGATTTCTACCTTGACAGGCTTGCGCAGGCACGAGAGAAGTTCAATTCCTTCGTTGAAGCGGAAAACTCCCTTTTTTCATGATGTTCCGGAGATGAAGGGTTGTAAGGCCGGTATTTTTGTGGTACAAATAAGAAAATACCGGTTTGACGATATTGCCCCTCTGTCTGTTGTGCGCCTTGCATCCGGCCTTCCTAGACGTTTTTCAGCAGCATGTTCGATGGTTTTGCGATTACCTGAAAAGGAGTGTTTCATGCAGAGAAGAACAGTTCTCGCATATTTGGCGATTGCGGCCGTGGTTGCCATTCTTTGGAGCTCCGAGTCTTTCGCCGATGAAATGCGCCAGGTTGAGGAAAGTTCGCCCCAGGCGGTGGTCGGGGGGATGGCCAACAAGTTTGCCAGGGGCATGGCCAACACGGCCACCGGTTGGCTGGAACTGCCCAAGCAGATTTATGTGACCTGCCAGGAAGAAGGAACGGTCCAGGGAATCCTGATCGGTCCCCTGAAGGGAATAGGGATGACGCTGGCAAGGACCCTGGCGGGCGTTGGCGAGGTTGCCACGTTCTTTGCACCGACACCCGGGTTCTATGACCCGTTCATGGAACCGGACTATGTCTGGCAGGATGAGTAAGCGGTTAATGGCGGAAACAAAAAAAGCCGCATCTGACGATGCGGCTTTTTTTGTTCGTAGCGAACGTAATTACTTCGCAGCCGGAGCAGCAGGCTCAGCCGGAGCAGCCGGGGCAGCTTCTTTTTTCACTGCTTTTTTGGCTTTTTTGGCTTTCTTTGCTTTTTTGGCTTTCTTTACAGGCTTCTTCACTTCTTCTTTTTTCACTTCCGGAGCGGCAGGAGCGGCAGGAGCAGGTGCGGGCTCAGCGGCGCAAACAACACCGGCGAAAGCGATAGCTACGAGAGCGGCAGCGATGGTGGACAGAACTTTTTTCATTGTACTTCCTCCTTAAATTTGATTACGCTCTCTTATAGCATCTGTCGTGCCAAACCGTGAAAAATCTCTATGCGCCCGATTTAGTGGCTTTTTTGTAACAAGCACGGCTTGTATTCGGCGTCCATGCAGCCGCATATCATACACACGATACCTTATTTGAGGTATATTTTGGCGGCGCCGGCGTGCAAAAGCTGATACATATGCAGTAACGAATAAACAACATTCCGGAGGACCTTTGCAGTACAATACACTCCTTTCAGTAGAAAAACCCGCCCGATACATGGGGAATGAATTCGGATCCGTTATCAAGGGGCCGGTTGACGTAAGATTCGTGCTCGCTTTCCCCGATGTTTATGAAGTTGGCATGAGCCACCTGGGATCACAGATTCTCTATTCCATTCTGAACGGAATCGGGTGGGCAGCCGCGGAACGGGCCTATGCGCCCTGGCCCGACAGGGAAGAAGCCATGCGCGCCAAGGGAGAGCCGCTGGCCACCTTGGAATCCGGCATGCCTCTGGCCGAGGCCGATATTGTTGGCTTCACGCTCCAATATGAATTGTCGTATACCAATATCCTGAACATGCTGGAGCTGGCGGGAATACCGCTCATGGCAGCCGAGCGCGGAAGGGAATTCCCCTTGGTTCTCGGCGGTGGGCCTTGCGCCGGAAATCCGGAGCCTGTCGCGGAATTTTTCGATGCCGTTCTCTTCGGGGACGGTGAAGAAGCAATTGTGGAAATTGCTGAAACTTATCGTGAGTGGAAAAAGGGGAACGGTGACAAAGCTGATCTTCTCGACCAGCTGTCAAATGTTGAAGGTGTTTACATCCCTTCTTTTTTCGCTGTTACCCACGATGGATCCAGGGTTTCGGCAATACGCCCGTTAAAAACCGGCTACGAAAAGGTGCGCCGCCGGATCGCCCCCGATCTGGACCGTGTGCCCTATCCGGTAAATCCGGTCGTCCCGTTTCTGAAAACGGTCCACGACAGGGTGAGCATGGAGATCGCCCGCGGCTGCACCCGCGGCTGCCGCTTCTGCCAGGCAGGCTACATCTATCGCCCGGTCCGGGAGCGCTCGCCTTTAGCTGTGCTGGACACGATCCACGAGGTCCTGCGAAACACCGGTTACGAGGAAATCTCCCTGATGTCCCTTTCATCAGCGGATTACGGCTGCATTGCCGGCCTTCTCCGTGCCCTGATGGAAAGGTACGCTGATGAGCGGGTGGCTGTTTCCTTCCCCTCGCTACGCGTGGGGAGCCTGACCAGGGATCTGGTCGAGCAGGTCGCCAGGGTCAGGAAGACCGGCTTCACCCTTGCCCCGGAGGCGGGCAGCGAGCGTATGCGCAGGGTTATCAACAAGGGGATCCTGGAAGAAGACCTGGTGAAGAATGCCTATGATGTCTATTCCGCGGGTTGGAGAGTCGTAAAACTCTATTTCATGATCGGCCTGCCGACGGAAACCAGGGAGGATGTGCTGGGAATCGCGGAATTGTCCGCAAGGGTCCGGCGTGCCGGCAGGGAAGCCGGACAGCATGGCGACGTGAACGTTTCAGTAAGCAATTTCGTGCCCAAACCCCATACCCCGTTTCAATGGGAGCCCCAGCTGGGCCGCGAAGAGGTCGTGGAGCGGCAGCATTTTCTCAGGTATGAGCTGAAGAAGCGGAAACTGGCTTTCAAGTGGCATGATGCCACACTTTCCATGCTGGAGGGTGTCTTTGCCCGCGGCGACCGCAGGCTGTCGCGGGTGCTCCTCAAGGCGCGCGAATTGGGATGCCGGTTCGACGGCTGGAGCGAGCACGCGGATTTCGGCAAATGGCGCCAGGCTTTCGAATCGACGGGCATGGATCCGGAATCTTACCTGCGGAGGCGCGAGACGAACGAAATCCTCCCGTGGGACCACCTTGACTGCGGGATTGACAAGGACTTTCTGCGGACGGAAATGGAACGGGCACTGGCCGAACTTCCGACCGGAGACTGTCGAACCGGCGACTGCACCGGTTGCGGTGTCTGTGATTTCTCGCGTGTCAGGCCGGTTGTCCACGTGCCCGGGGCCGATTCTCCGCGGCTGAAAGATCCGGATTCCGCCAGTGACGGGGCTTTTGGGCAGATTCCCGGCGGGGAGGGAGAGCCTGAAGTCCCGGCGGAGCGGATCCGCCTCCGTTTCACCAAGACCGGCGCCATGAGCCTCTTGAGTCACCTGGAAATGATTCACCTTTTCACCAGGGCCGTGCGCCGTGCCGGGATCCCCATACTCTACTCGCGCGGCTTTCACCCCCATCCGAAATTTTCCTTTGCCACCGCCCTGTCGGTCGGCGTCGAGTCCCGGGCTGAATACATGGATATGGAAATCGCCACGGGTTTCGGCGCCCAAAGGACACTGCAGGCACTGAACCTGGCGCTTCCCGCGGGCATCGAGATAGTGGAGGCTGAAGCGGTCCCCCTCAAGAGCCCGTCACTGAGCGTGATACTCGCTGCCACGAGCTATCGCGTGACATTCCCGCCGGGCCTGGTGTCCGGGCTGCCTTCACGCGCCGAAGCGTTTCTGCGGCTGGAGTCGTTTCCCTACCAGCGCGTCAAGAAGGGAAAAGTCACTGACATGGATTTGCGATGCGAACTTATCCGTTTGAACGCCGACGACTGCATGCTGGAAATGACCGTTGGCAGGGGCAAGCCTGTCGAGTTCGCCTCGGCAATAACCGGCCTGCCCCAGGAGGCTCTCCGTTCAATGGAGATTGAAAAGCTCCGGGTCTATTTTTCCGATGCCGTCACTGCAGGGGACGCAAAGGGTTGCGATAAGGATTGTTAATGGTTAAGATTCGTGGCGCGCGTTCAGCACCGGAGGTTATGTTATACCTGGATCCATGCCGCCTTCGCGCCTTGACGGGCGGTTAATGCCTCTTGCTTTTGCATTTCAGGCAGTTCAGGCCGCCCGACGATGTTCACTTGGCGTATCGGGCTGAAACAAAGTCAGCGACGTTGGGCCCCGGCATACCGCCCGCAAGGCGGTCAAGCGTCACGGATTCAGGTTATAAAAATGGAGTGAGGTGAGAATGGCAAATGAACTGGTTATCAACACTGCTACCCACGAGACCCGTATAGCTCTGATCGAGAACGGCACCATTGCAGAGCTTTACATGGAGAGGAGCAGGGTCAAGGGCATCGTCGGGAACATTTACAAGGGCAGGGTGATCCGCGTGCTCCCCGGGATGCAGGCGGCCTTCGTCGATATCGGCATGGAAAAGGCGGCTTTTCTCTATGTGGCCGACGTCTTCGAGGCGATCGAGGATTACGAATCATTCATGGACGGCAACGGCAAGCAGGAGAACTCCACGGAAGGTGAGGGCCAGCATCTGGGCCCACTCCACCCCATCGAGGAACTGCTGCAGGAAGGCCAGGAGATCCTGGTGCAGGTTTCCAAGGAGCCCATAGGGACCAAGGGGGCAAGGATCACCTCCCACATTTCCCTGCCCGGCCGGCACCTGGTCTACATGCCGACCGTCGACCACGTCGGGGTTTCACGCCGGATCGAGAACGAGGTTGAACGGGAGCGCCTCAAGGAGATCGTCGAGCGCATCAAGCCCAATTCCGGCGGCTTCATCATCCGTACCGTGTCAGAGGGAAAGAGTGAGGAGGACCTGCTCACCGACATGCAGTATCTGACAACACTTTGGGATGAGATCGTGAGGAAGAACGAGAAGGCCCATGCATCCTCGTTGGTACATTCCGACCTGGACATGACTCAGAAGGTCGTGCGCGATATTCTGAGTGAGGACGTGGACCGGATCGTGGTGGATTCCAAACCCGAATACGACAAGATTGTCCAGTTCATAACTACGTTCATGCCGAAGATCAAGTACTCCATCGAGCTGTATGAGGAAAACGAGCCCATCTTCGATCATTTCGGCCTGGAAGTGGAGATAAGCAGAGCGCTTGAGCGCAAGGTGTGGCTGAAATCGGGCGGCTATATCATCATCGAGCAGACCGAAGCCCTTACTGCCGTCGACGTGAATACCGGGCGTTACGTGGGCAAGCACAACCTGGAGGACACGATCCTGAAGACCAACCTGGAGGCGGTCAAGGAGATCGCCTTCCAGTTGCGCCTGCGCAACATAGGCGGTATCATCATCATTGACTTCATCGACATGGAGAAGGAGGTCAACAGGGACAAGGTGTTTACGGCTCTCGAAGAAGCGATGAAAGCCGACAAGTCCAAGACGAACATCCTGAAGATGTCGGAACTGGGCCTGGTTGAAATGACCCGCAAGAGGGTGCGCGAGAGTATCGGGCGCCTGATGTGTGAATCCTGCCCCTACTGTGAGGGGTTGGGCTACATCAAGTCCAAGACCACGGTCTGCCAGGAGATTTTCCGTGAACTGTGCCGCGAGATGCTTGATGTCCACGGCTCAAAGGTGATGCTTACCGTTCATCCCCAGGTTGCGGATCTGCTGTATGACGAGGAGCGTCGCGGTCTGGAGGACCTTGAGAAACGGTTCAAGAAGAGGATAACCGTCCGGGCCAAGCCCGGCTTTCATCAGGAGCAATTCGAAATCACGATTAATTGAGGCCTGTCGAGGCCGCGGAGGGAATGAATGATAGGGACACCACTGAAGGAGAGCGCCACCAGGCTCATGATCCTGGGTTCCGGTGAACTGGGCAAGGAAGTGGTCATAGAGGCGCAACGCATGGGCGTCGAGGTAATCGCGGTCGACCGTTACGCGGATGCTCCCGCCATGCAGGTAGCTCATCGGAGCCACGTCATCAACATGCTGGACGGTGAGGCGTTGAAAGAGCTGGCGCGGAAGGAGCGGCCACGATACATCGTGCCGGAGATCGAGGCCATTCAGACCGAAACGCTGCTGGAGCTGGAAAAGGAGGGCTTCAACGTTATCCCGACCGCACGCGCCACCAACCTGACCATGAACCGTGAGGGTATCCGCAGGCTGGCAGCGGAAGAGCTTGGGCTTCCCACTGCCGGCTACTGCTTTGCTTCAAGCCTGGAAGAGTTCAGGGAAGGGGTGGCCCGGATCGGCATACCGTGCGTGGTCAAGCCGACCATGAGTTCATCGGGAAAGGGGCAAAGCGTTGTCAAGGATGCCGCTGACATCGAGCATGCCTGGAAGTATGCCGTTGAAGGGACCCGCGGCGCAGCTGACAAGGTAATCATCGAGGAATTCATCTCTTTCGACTACGAGATAACCCTGCTGACGGTGCGCTCTGTAAGCGGCACACGCTTCTGTCCGCCGATCGGCCACATCCAGATCAAGGGCGATTACCACGAATCATGGCAACCGATGGCCATGACGGCCGAGGCCCTCGCCGAGGCACAGCGTCAGGCCGGGATCGTAACCGACGCTCTCGGCGGGTACGGCATCTTCGGCGTGGAGCTCTTCATAAAGGGCAATGACGTCTTTTTCAGCGAGGTTTCGCCCCGTCCCCACGACACCGGCATGGTCACCATGGTGTCACAGAACCTTTCCGAGTTCGAACTCCATGTCCGGGCCATTCTTGGCCTGCCGGTCCCCGAAGTCGTCTGCCTCTCTCCCTCTGCGTCCCATGTCATCCTGGCGGACAAGGCGGCAACTGATGTGTTCTTCGAAGGCCTCGGCGACGCCCTGTCGGTTCCTGAGACAAAGCTCCGTCTTTTCGGCAAGCCGGATACCCGGCCGGGCAGGCGCATGGGCGTTGCGCTTTCCATGGGCAAGGATACGGATGAAGCAAGGAAGAGGGCGGAGCAGGCGGCCCACTCGGTAGCGATCTTCAAGGTCGGGTCGGGATTAATATTAAAATGATTGACATGAAATAATACTCAGCTAAAATACGGAACAGCAGCATCTCCCACCCGCAGTTTTTTCCGAGAATAGCAAACCCGGGGAAACCCGGGGACGCAAAGCCCATGGGTCCGATCAACCGGACAGCCGGGCTGCCGAAGAAAATACCTGCCTGTGCCCCGCCTTCCGGACGAAGACGGGGCTTTTTTCCGCACGGTAATCAAGAATCTGCTTGACATGCTGCCGGCAATCATTTATTTTGAGACGCTCGTCTCAATTTCAGCATAAAGGTGGTGAAGTGCATGTACGCAGTGGTTAGAACCGGAGGGAAACAATACAAAGTTTCCGAGGGCGACCTCTTGAAGGTCGAAAAACTGGAGGGCGCGGTGGGCGACACCGTAGAACTCACCGAAATCCTGATGGTTGGCGGCGACAAGGTTGCGATCGGAACACCTTTAGTGCCCAGCGCTTCTGTTGTCGGCAAGATTGTCGAACAGGGCAAAGACAAGAAGATTCTTGTCTTCAAGTCCAAGCGGAGAAAGAACTCCAGGAAGCTTAACGGGCACCGTCAGTACAGGACCGTTTTGAAGATAGAAAAGATTAACGCGTAAGGTGGGATTCCCCGCCAATCGGGAGGTTTTTCAATGGCTCATAAGAAAGCGGGAGGCAGTACACGAAACGGTCGCGATTCGGCCGGCCAGAGGCTCGGCTGCAAGAAGTTCGGCGGCGAGCAAGTAAAAGCCGGCAACATCATATACCGTCAGCATGGCACCAGCATCCACCCGGGCAACAATGTGGGATGCGGCAAGGATTACACTCTGTTTGCCCTGATTGACGGGATCGTCAAGTTCGAACGGATGGGTAGGGACCGGAAAAAAGTTTCTGTATACCCGGTGTAGAAGACCCGGATGTGACTGCCGTGGTGAAGACCCTCCCGGCAGCACGGACGAATATATGTGTGTGCAGGATTGCGCGCGTTGCAGCCCGTACCGCATTGGAACAATCCAGAAGCCTGAGGCCGAAAACCTCAGGCTTCTGGTCTTTTATGCTGATTGTGGCAGAGGGGACGCATGTTCATAGATGAAGTCAAAATATCAGTGCAATCCGGCCAGGGCGGAGCCGGTTGCGTTTCCTTCCGCCGCGAGAAATTCATTCCCCGGGGGGGGCCCGACGGAGGCGACGGCGGCAAGGGCGGTGACGTGGTTTTCGAAGTTTCCGGCAGCATTTCCACCCTGCTGGACCTCCGGCAGCGGCCTCACCAGAAGGCAGGTCGCGGCGGCCATGGCATGGGCAAGGACAGGCACGGCGCCGGCGGCAAGGACCTGCGCATAACAATACCGCCGGGAACCTTGATCAAGGATGCGGAAACCGGCGAAATTCTGGCCGACCTCATCGAACCGGGGGAACGTGTTGTGCTCCTCAAGGGAGGGCGGGGCGGTCAGGGCAATGCACGCTTTGCAACATCCACCAACAAGGCGCCCAGGTTCGCCCAGCCCGGGGAACCGGGCGAAGAGCGGAAGCTGAAACTGGAACTCAAGCTGCTGGCGGATGTGGGGCTGTTCGGGTTTCCCAGCGTGGGCAAATCCTCCTTCATTACCAGGATATCCGCGGCCCGTCCGAAAATCGCCGATTACCCGTTCACGACCCTGACTCCCCATCTCGGCGTCGTAGCCTACAAGAATTACCGGTCCTTCGTGGTGGCGGACATTCCCGGCCTGATCGAGGGCGCCCACCAAGGCGCCGGTCTCGGGCACCGCTTCCTCAAGCATGTGGAAAGGACCAGGCTCCTCTTGCACATCCTGGACCTGTCATGGATGCCGGAAAGGGAACCGATCCGCGAATACGAGGCGCTGAACCGTGAGCTCCTGCTGTTCGACGATGAACTGGCTCGCAAGCCGCAGATCGTGGTCGTGAACAAAATCGATCTTCCCCATGTGAGGGATAACCTCGGCAAGGTAGCGCCGTATTTCAAGAAGCTGGGTATCAGGGTCTATCCTGTCTCGTCGGTGACCGGAGAAGGGGTGCCGGCTCTTCTCGATGCAATAGCGGAGCGCCTTTGGGGTGATCACGAGGATGCATAGGACGGGGACCGTAGTGTTTGCCATGCAACAACGATCGTGTTACTATCTTGATTCCATGTGGAAAGCCTCTCCGGGGCGGAGCGGAACTTCCTCGTAGCTCGTGATAATCTGTCAACTGATGACTCACGGGTCGGAGCTTTTACTGGTTTCAAGCGCTTTCCCGGTTATCGAGATCTTGCAACTTTCGCCGTATCACGACCTCCTCGAAAGCCCCGATCCGGCCTTTATCAGCCATTACCAGGAGTTTCCGGATGGGCACTATCTTACACTTGGCGTTTTTCTTCGTGAAGATGGGGGGGTGAATGCGCACGAAGGTACTGGAAAATGTACGGCGGATAGTCATCAAAATCGGAAGCCGCGTCCTGACTGACGATGAGGGCGGCCTGGACCGCGATTTTCTTGAGTCCCTGGCCCGCGAGGTCGGAGAGCAGTGCAGGAGCGGGCGCGAAGTGATAATCGTCTCCTCTGGGGCCATTGCCGCTGGTATCAGTGAACTGGGCCTGCACGAACGCCCGAAAACCATTCCCCAGAAGCAGGCGACTGCAGCGGTGGGACAGTCCCGGTTGATGCAGGAATATGAACATGCCTTTTCCCGTTACGACATCAAGGTTGCCCAGGTCCTGCTGACCGGCGACGACCTGGCAAACCGTCTCCGCTTCCTCAATGCCAGGGCTACCCTGGACGCGCTTCTGGCCTTCGGTGTGGTCCCGGTTATCAACGAGAACGACACGGTTGCAGTCGAGGAGATCAAGTTTGGCGATAACGACAATCTTTCCGCCCTGGTAACCACCCTGATGGAAGCTGATCTACTGGTGATCCTGACCGATATAGACGGTTACTACGATGCCGATCCGCGCACGAACCCCGATGCCAGGCTGGTTCCGGAGGTAAGGGCCGTGACCAGGACCGTCGAGCGGGCTGCCGCGGGCAGCGGCTCGAAAGTGGGCACCGGCGGCATGATAACGAAACTTGCCGCGGCCAAGCGCGTGGGCCGCTTCGGAGCGCCGACCATAATCGTCAACGGCCGGAAACCGGGGACGCTTGCGATGGCCATCAACGGCCAGGAGGTGGGCACGCTGTTCCTGCCGTGCGCGGAATGCCTGAACCGGCGCAAACACTGGATAGCCTATACGCTGCGAGCACGCGGACGTCTTATCATTGATACCGGAGCGCTCGTTGCTCTCTCCAGGAATGGTAAGAGCCTCCTTCCTTCCGGTGTCACGAAGGTCGAGGGGGACTTCGACCGTGGGGCCTGTGTAAGGATCTGTGGACCGGACGGAGCTGAGTTCGCCAAGGGGCTGGTGGATTATTCCAGCAGGGAAATCAGCGGTATTCTCGGCCACAAGACGGATGAAATCGAGGGCGTGCTGGGGTACCGCTACGGAGACGAAATCATCCATCGCGACAATCTTGTAATTCTCTGAATCGATCATGATTTGACTCTGCCGGGCTCGTCTTATGCCAAAGGAGGAAACGAATATGACTGTAGCCGTCAAGATCAGGACCATGGCCGCCGAGGCCCGCACTGCTTCCTATGCCATGGCCAGGCTTTCTTCAGCAGAAAAAAACGCCCTGCTTATGGATATGGCGGGAGCACTGGAGGGCGGGACCGGCCATTTGCTGGCCGAGAATGCCAAGGACCTCGAAGCTGCGGAGAATAAAGGCATCTCTTCCGCCATGCTCGACCGGTTGATGCTGAACGGCGAACGCATCAGGTCCATGGCTGACGGCCTGCGGGAAGTGGCCGCGCTGCCCGATCCGGTTGGGGAAGTGACCCGTATGTGGAAGCGCCCCAACGGGCTGATGGTCGGCAAGATGAGGATTCCTCTGGGTGTCATCGGCATAATTTACGAGGCGCGGCCCAATGTAACCGCCGATGCCGCTGCGCTCTGCCTCAAAGCAGGCAATTCGGTGATTCTCCGCGGCGGGTCTGAGGCGATCAATTCCAATGTGGCCATTTCCGGGATACTGCGTGACGTGATGGGGAAGGCCGGCATTCCTGCCGGTGCTCTTTCCGTCATCCCGTTTGTCGACCGCCAGGGTGTTCTGGAAATGCTCAAGCAGGACGAGTTCATCGACCTGATCATCCCCCGGGGCGGTGAAAGCCTGATCCGTTTCGTCGTGGAACATTCGAAAATACCGGTCATCAAGCACTACAAGGGCGTCTGCCATGTCTTCGTGGATGCGACCGCAGATTTCGACAAGGCGGAAAAGATCATCATCAATTCCAAGACCCAGCGCCCGGGCGTCTGCAATGCACTGGAAACCCTGCTCATTCACCGGGATGTGGCTGAACGGTTCGTGCCAAGGATATTTTCCGTCCTTTCCGGACTTGGGGTCGAAATCAGGGGGGACGAAGCTTTCCGCAGGTTCGCCCCGGAAGCGAAAACCGCAACTGAAGAAGACTGGTACGAGGAGTTCCTGGACCTGGTGCTCGCCGTCAGGGTGGTTGACGGCCTGGGCGAAGCCATCGAGCATATCAACAGGTATGGGTCGCTCCACACCGAGTCGATCGTGACTTCCGACTACGGCAACGCACAGCGTTTCATACGTGAAGTAAACTCGGGAGTGGTGCTGGTCAACGCGTCGACCCGCTTTTCGGACGGCAACCAGCTCGGGCTCGGCGCGGAGATCGGCATATCGACCACCAAGTTGCACTCTTACGGCCCCATGGGGCTGGAAGACCTGACCACTACGAAATTCATCGTCTTTGGTGAAGGCCAGGTCAGGGAGTAGAAAAGCGGGCACTAGGCGCAAGGCAACGGCTATGGGGGGGGAGGATGAAGATCGGTATATTCGGCGGTACGTTCAATCCGATCCACTTCGCCCATTTACGGATCGCGGAGGAAATCCGGGAAGCCTTCAACCTGGAGCGAGTGCTTTTCGTTCCGGCTGCATCGCCGCCGCACAAACCTCTTGCCGATGACCTTTCATTCGAGGAGCGGATGGGCATGGTCCGGCTTGCAGTGGAAGGCAATCCCTTTTTCTCGGTATCGGACATCGAAGGAAGAAGGCAGGGAAAGTCCTATTCCATCGACACGTTGCAGATTCTTCGGGATGTTTACCCTGAAGACGAGCTGTTCCTCATCATGGGGAGCGACTCCTTTGCCGATTTCACGTCCTGGAAGGATTTCAAGGCGATTTTTTCCTGTTGCAACATCGTGACCATAGCGAGGCCGGGCGCAACCATCCTCCTCGGGAAGTCGGTGCCGGTTGCCATGCAGGACCAGTTTTGCTATCATCAGACGGAAAACCGGCTGCAGCATTGCTCCGGGTATTCCGTCTACAGTATCGAAGGAACGCAGCTCGACATATCATCAACCGCGATTCGCGAACTGATCAGCCAGGGGAAATCCATAAGATACCTGGTGCCCGAGCAGGTAGAACGCCATATCATGAAACAGAGGTTATATGCCCGCAAGCAGTAAAACGACACTTACATCCATTGAAAGAGCCGCCCGCTGCGCCGAACTGGCGCTTGACAAGAAGGCGGAAGACGTAAAGATCCTTGACATAGGACGCATTTCATCGGTAGCCGACTATCTCGTGCTGGCGAGCGGCCATACGGACAGGCAGACCCAGGCCATTGCCGAATCGGTGCGGGCCGGCCTGAAAAAATTCGGCAGGGCCCTCGATATCGAAGGGGTTCGTGAGGGCAACTGGATCGTCATCGATTATGGAGACGTCATCATGCATGTCTTCAGGGATGAAACGCGGCGATACTACAACCTGGACGAGCTGTGGGCAGCCGCGCCTCTTATCGAATTGACCCCGGAGCCGTCCGGCGGCGCGAAAAAAGTGTGAAGCTCCGGGTTCTCTGGGTCGGAAAGACCCAGCAGGAATGGGTCCGGAGCGGAATCGAGGAGTACGCATCGCGCATCCGCCGCTACTGCCTCCTGGAGATAGGCGAAGCCCGCGAGGAAAAGGCTTCCCGCGAGGAGGCCATGCGGGAGCGCGAATGCGAGCGCCTTCTCAAGCTTCTGCCGAAAGGCGCACGTCTGATCCTTCTGGATGAAAAGGGAACAGAACTCAGCTCGACCGAATTTGCCGCCCTACTCGGGCGCAACAGGGACAGCGGTGTTGGAGAGATAGCCTTTGCCGTCGGCGGAGCATATGGTTTTTCCGCTGCTTTCAGGGAAAGGGCCGATTCGGCGATCTCCCTGTCACGAATGACCTTCACCCACCAGATGGTGAGGGTTTTTCTTCTGGAACAGCTGTATCGGGGGTTCACCATCCTCAACCGGGAGCCTTATCACCATTAATCCGCGGCGTCACTGATTCAGTTATTTGTTATTCCATTCCGTTACTGGAGGAGCCATGCCGAAACCACTTATCCTGATGATCCTCGACGGCTGGGGTGTGAGAAACAACCGGGAAGACAACGCCATAGCCCAGGCGGGAACTCCGGTTATGGACCGGCTCCGATCGGAATACCCGTATACCGAACTGAACGCATCCGGCATAGCGGTGGGGCTGCCGGAGGGACAGATGGGAAACTCCGAGGTCGGGCACCTGAACATCGGCGCCGGCAGGGTGGTATACCAGGATCTTACGCGCATATCCAAGGCCATTGCAGACGGCAGTTTTTTCTCGAATCCCGTTCTGCTGCAGTGCATGGAGAAAACCAGGGCCGCCGGAGGCCGTCTCCATCTTGCCGGTCTCCTTTCCGATGGCGGTGTCCATTCCCATAATACCCACCTTTATGCACTCCTGGAACTTGCCGGGAAAGCGGGTTTGGCCGAGGTTTTCGTGCACTGTTTCCTCGACGGCCGCGATACCCCCCCCAGGAGCGCAGCAGCATACCTTGCGGAGCTGGAAGATGAAATGGCACGCATAGGAACCGGCAGGATTGCCTCGCTCATGGGCCGCTATTATGCCATGGACCGGGACAATCGCTGGGACCGGGTGGAAAAAGCGTATGACTCCATGGTGCTTGGTGAGGGGAAATGCTTCGCTTCTGCCCGTGAAGCCATTGAAGCCAGCTATGGGTCGGACATCGGTGATGAATTCGTCGTGCCGTCAGTGATGGTGAACGGAGACCGTCCCGTTGGACTGGTGCAGGACGGTGACGGTTTCATTTTTTTCAATTTCCGTTCTGACCGGGCCCGGGAAATAACCCGTGCTTTCACGCAGGCGGATTTCGGCGGCTTCGAACGCCGGAGTCATCCGAGTCTCGTCTCCTATGTCTGCCTGACGGAATACGACGAAACATTCGGCCTGCCGGTGGCTTTCGGGCCGGAGGAGATGAAGAACATTCTCGGCGGGGTGGTTTCCGCGGCCGGTCTTCGCCAATTGAGAATTGCGGAGACGGAGAAATACGCCCATGTAACGTTCTTTTTCAACGGAGGGAACGAAGTTCCCTTCGCCGGAGAGGACCGGGTGCTGGTTCCTTCGCCCAAAGATGTGCCCACCTATGACCTCAAGCCGGAGATGAGCGCCTATCAGGTTGCTGAACAGCTGATCGAAAAAATCGACGAGGATATTTACGGCTTCATTGTCATCAATTTCGCCAATGCTGACATGGTTGGACATACCGGCAAGCTGGACGCCGCCACCCGGGCCATCGAGGCCGTGGACACATGTGTCGGCAGGATTGTGGAAAAGGCCCTGTCAAAGGGCGGAGTGCTTCTTGTCACTGCCGACCACGGCAATGCCGAAATGATGAAGGACGAAGAAGGCAGGCCCCATACCGCCCACACCTGCAACCCGGTGCCGTTCGTCCTGGTGGATGAAGCCGGGAAGGAGGCGAGTCTTCATGCCGGCATTCTGGCTGACATCGCACCCACCATACTGCAGCTTCTCAATATTCCCAAACCATCCGAGATGACCGGGAAGAGCCTGCTGGAAAGCTAGGGCCACTGTTTTTCCCGCAACATTGGTATTGGGTATTGATTTCAATATTTCCTGCCGCCAGTGCGTAGACAGGGGGAATGAAATTTGCTATACATCCAATGAGAGTTTCTGTTCTGAAAAATATTTTTATTCAATCCCGGTTATTTTCTTGCGACTGAACTGTTTTACTGTAAAATTAATACGTAAAATTTCAGGTGAGAAGGATAATGTCCGGATTGGTGTTTTCCCTGCCCTGAATTGCCACTTTCGACCGCTGTTTGCTGTTTCTGTTCGATTGCTGGTGAGATAAGGGGACGAATGCTCCGTAATGTTACAATTTCAGTGGCTTGTTTTGTCGAGGGAAGTTACTTCAAAGGAGGAAGAATCATGAGAAAATGCTTTCTGTTGTCAGGTTTGATGATGTTCCTGCTGTTTGCCGCGTCCTGCGCCCCGACGTATCACTTCGGCGTGATGGACAAGGCGCTGCAGGTGCCGGATGAGTTCGGACAGACCGAAGCGGCCATAGCACAGGCCGAGCAGTCGCCCGGCGCGAAGTACTGCCCGGAGAAGATTGCCAAGGCCAAGGAACTGGGCCGGCAGGCAGCTGACACCTACTGGGCCTGCAACAATGACGAAGCAATGAGGCTGCTCGCTGAGGCCCGCAAGCTCGCCAAAGACGCAGAGGGATGCGCACCGCCTCCTGTTGCTCAAGTAGAACCGGAAAAGGTTGTTGCTCCTCCTCCGCCTCCTCCCGGAAAGGTCTGCATCACGCTGAACGTCCAGTTTGATTTCAACAAGGCTATCGTGAAGCCGAAATATCACAATGTGATCGGTAAAGTTGCCGAATTCATGAAGAAGTATCCGACAACGACGGCGGAAATCGGTGGTCACACCGATAATCGCGGTACAGCTGCCTACAACATGAAGCTTTCCGAGCGCAGGGCTGAA
Organism: Geobacteraceae bacterium; assembly: GCA_034933285.1. Taxonomy (GTDB): domain Bacteria; phylum Desulfobacterota; class Desulfuromonadia; order Geobacterales; family Geobacteraceae; genus RPRC01. Next base: position 153,900 of record JAYFNT010000005.1, read on the forward strand.
AGCGTCAAGAACTATCTCGTCGAGAAGTTCGGCATCGAGAGTTCCCGCCTTTCCACGAAGGGATACGGATTCTCCAAGCCTGTCGCGACCAACAAAACCGCTGCGGGCCGTCAGAAAAACCGTCGCATCGAAGCGGTTATCGAATGTGCCGAGGAAAAATGATCGGACTGAACACGTGTAGTGAGCCGACCTGCACGGCGGGTTGGCGTGTACTTGCCGGTTGAGCGAAGAAGACCGGCTGCCCTTCTACAGGACAGCCGGTCTTCTTTTATTGTCTCGTTTCCATGGCGGTTTGCCATTGAAAACGCCTCAAGTTCCGAATTACGTTACAGTTCCCGCTATGATGCCGGCTCCGTTGGGCAATGATACCGGGATGCGGCGCAGGTCGCGGTACCCCGCCTCCACGAGCATCTCCTTGATCTGGCCTTCGGAGTATACTTGGCCAGCGGCGGTTCCGGTCAGCATGTTGAGGGAAAAAAGCGCCGGTTGAAGCGGGCCGTCCATGGTGTCGTTCAGGATGAATTCCTGCACGTAGATCCTGCCTCCCTTCTGCAGTGCGGCTGCGACCTTGCCGAGGATCAAGACGCACTCCCCCGGCCCTTCGGCATGGAGGATGTGGGACAACCATGCAGCATCGTGCCCGCCGGGAATCGGGTCTTCCAGGTAGTCGCCGGGCATGAAGCTTATCTTTTCTGATAGCCCGAAAGAGGCGATCGTATCCTCTGCGAAGCGTCGGGTGGACGGAAGGTCGAAGACGCATGCAACCAGGCCGGGGTTATGGCCGCAAAAGTAAATGCTGTAGGTTCCGGGGCCTCCGCCGAGGTCCAGAAGGCTGCGGCAGCCGCGAAGATCTATGTGGGGGACCACCAGCGGGGCGGCAAGCGTGGCAAGGTTGAACATTCCCATCTCGAAACTTTCCCTTGACTGCTCTTCCTTTTCTCCGGTGCATCGTTCACGGACCGGTTTGCCGGTCCTGACCGCCACATCCAGCCGGGCCCACTGGAACATCAGGTTATGGTGGTGACGCACGATATGGCCCAGGAATCCGGGCGATGCCCTGGCCAGAAACTCGGCGGAAAATGATGTCGCCGCATACTCCTCGCCGTTCTTTTCAAGCAGTCCCAATGCTGCCAGCGCATTCAGAAGCATGGTGAGCCCCCTTTCGTCGGCTTCCAGAAGGTCGGCCAGTGCGCCGGCCGTGTGCGGGCAGGCTGAAAGCGGGGTGAACAGGTCCAGCTTTACCCCCGCGTGGATTGCGCATGAACTCCAGTATGAATTTGATACCTTGACCAGCTCTTCAGGTGTCCAGTGTTTGCTTTCCATAATCTTCTCCTTGGTAATTGATTCCCAGTGTTTTCGCCAAATGTTCTGTAAATGATCTGTGTTTTTCGTGGAACTGGCCGAAACTGTCTTGCCGGTTGTTTCGAAATTTCAGGACATCGCTTCGCAACGGAACAGAATTTTTTGCGAAGGCAGCAGAAGTTGATCGAAAAGTTGTTCCAATCTATGGCAACAAATCGTAGTAAACCTGTCTTCTTATACAAATTGTAAGTACAAAATTCAATTTGACAAAATTCGTCATAAGCCTTACTGGTAATCCAAGGATATAATTCCGGACTCCCTGGGGTCAGGCTTTGCATATATTGATTTGATTGCTATAATTTCTTGAACTTATACAGATTCTGCAGGGAGGCCAACATGGCATTGCCGGAACTTGTAAGGATGTCAGTGGAAAAGAAACTATCCGCCTATTGCCTTAAAAGGGCTCCTGTTCATGTGTTTGACAGGTTTAAGGTCGGATTCCGCTTCCGGGGGAACAATGTAACGCTGTTCGAATCGCGTCCATACTTCGATGACCCTAACCAGTGGACGGAAAACGTTGTCGCCCAGTTCCGGTTCGATCTGGGAACTGCTTTTTGGACCTTGTACTATCCGGATCGGAACTCTCGCTGGCTCTGCTACAACGATTTCGCTCCATCCAGGAAAATTGAGAAGTTGTTGCAAGAGGTTGACAACGATCCGACCGGGATATTCTGGGGGTAATCATGGCACGTAAACCCCGCATCCACTATCAGGGCGCCTTTTATCACGTCATCCTACGGGGTAACGGCAAACAGGATGTCTTCTTCGATGACAAGGACCGCTGCCGGTTTTACCTCCTGTTGCAGGAAGGTGTTGAGCGCTTCCACATCCGTATCCACGCATTCTGCCTTATGACCAACCACATTCACTTGGTGTTACAGGTGCATGACCTGCCACTTCCGCGTTTCATGCAAAACCTTTCCCTCCGTTATACGCGTTGGGTCAACTGGCGACATAACCGCACCGGCCACCTTTTTCAGGGAAGATACAAGGCTGTCCTGGTTGATGGTGATTCATATCTCCTCGAACTGGTGCGTTATGTTCACCTCAATCCGGTGCGGGCGGGATTTACGAAATCTCCCGGGGATTTCCGATGGAGCGGGCACGGAGCATACTGCGGAAAGGAAACGATTCCATGGCTTTGCTCGGAGATGACGCTCGGAATGCTGTCCGGGAAAAAAAGCAAGGCGATACGCGCTTATGAGGCTTACGTGAGAGATGGCTTGGGAGAGGGGAGAAAAGCAGAGTTTCACGGTGAAGGAACGGGCGATAGCAGAATTTTCGGTGATGATGATTTTGTCCTGAAATTGGCGTTTGAAGGAAAGAAAATGTCGGACATGGTAACAGTAGACAATGTCATCTCGGCTGTCTGCTGCCGCTACGGTCTGAAGCCGGATATGCTTGCTCTGCCGGGGAAAAATCGGGCTCTGTCCCATGCTCGGGGCATGGCGGCATGGATCGTCCAGGACTTGACGTCGTGCTCGTTGACGGAACTGGGACGTCGAACCGGGCGGGACATTTCGACCTTGAGTGCTATAGCTGCACGCCTTCAAGCGCGGACAGCATTCGAGACCGGCCTGCTGAGGGAAAAGGCGGAGATCATGGAGCAAAACGCAATATGCAAAGCCTGACCCCAGAATTGGATCCCATATCGCTTAAGCTTTTCGTCGCGATTGTGGAAGAGGGCACGATCGCTGCGGCGGCGGAGCGGGAACATATTGCCGCGTCCGCCGTGAGCAAGCGCATATGCGACCTGGAGAGCACGCTCAATTCGCAGCTGCTGAGAAGGACCAACAAGGGGGTTGTTCCGACGGCGGCGGGGGTGACGCTGCTCAATCTGGCCAGAGGCGTCCTGCATGACCTGAATGATATCTTCCTGCAGATCCAGGAGTATTCCAGCGGGGTACGAGGCCGGGTCAGGCTGTGGGCCAATATCTCGGCTATCAACCAGTTCCTGCCGAACGAGCTTAAATCCTTCCTCAATGAACATCCCCATGTGCAGATCCGCTTGGAGGGGAACATCAGCGAGAACATCATGAAGGCGGTGGCTGAGGGCGCTGCTGACGTGGGTGTCATAACGATGGATACCTGCCGGGAAGATCTGGAGTATCTCCCGTACCATTCGGATCAGCTTATTGTGATCACGCCTAAAGACCATGTCCTGGCACGCAGCAAATCAGTGTCGTTCCGCGAGACGCTGGATTTCGATTATGTCGGCCTGCCGGTCGGCAGCGCAATGAACAATCGGATTGTGCGGGCGGCGAACGATCTGGGCAGAACCCCGAAGTTGCGGATTCACGTCAACAGCTTCGATGCCCTTTGCCTGATGGTGGAGGCGGGTCTCGGGATCGGGATCGTGCCGAGGGGCGCTGCCAAGCCCTATTTCAAGGGCCTGCGAATCCGCCCGGTCCAGTTGCGGGAACCCTGGGCGACACGTGATCTGCGACTGTGCGTCCGTTCGTTCGATGCGCTGCCCGCCGCGGCGAAACTCCTGGTCGATCGCCTCAGGCAGGGGGATTGACCCTTCCAGCCTGCCTGATTGCTCTGTCGTTGTCCGACCGTGATTCCTCCCAAATTGCTGTCCTTACTGCTGTGCAAATATTGATCCTGGCTAAACATCATGGTTGCCATCGCCTTTCGCGATGGCAGCTTCACGAGATACTTCTTTCCATGCGTGTTCCAGTCCGGTATAAATGAAGAAAAGGTTCAAGCTTCGCGTGATGGTGAGGCCCTTTTCAAAAATTCCAGTCAGGAGGAGCACGATATTTTGGCACGTCAATTCAACATAGCGGTTTTGCCCGGAGACGGGATCGGTCCGGAGGTCATGGCGGAGGCGCTCAAGGTGTTGGACGCCGTGGAAAAGAAGTTCAGCGTTAAATTCACGAGAACCCATGCAAACGTAGGAGGTGCGGGTATCGACAAGGAGAGGAAAGCCCTTCCCGATACCACGGTAGATATCTGCAAGTCCTCCGACGCAATCCTGTTCGGTTCCGTGGGCGGACCCAGGTGGGAGTCGCTGCCGCCTGACGAGCAGCCCGAGCGGGGGGCACTCCTGCCGCTGCGACGGATCTTCGGCCTCTATGCCAATCTCCGTCCAGCAATCATCTTCCCGTCGCTCACCGGGGCGTCTTCGCTCAAGGAGGAGGTCGTCAGCGGCGGATTCGACATCCTGGTGATCCGCGAGCTGACCGGCGGCATCTACTTTTCCCAGCCCAAGGGGATCGAAGGGGAGGGCCGTGACAAGGTCGGTTTCGACACCCTGCGTTACAGTGTGCCGGAGATCGAGCGGATCGCTCACGTCGCCTTCCGGGCAGCACGCGAGCGGAGCGGCAAGGTCTGTTCTATCGACAAGGCCAATGTTCTCTCTTCGTCTGTTCTGTGGCGGGAGACCGTCATTTCCGTCAGCAAAGAATATCCGGACGTGGAGCTGACCCACATGTACGTGGACAACGCGGCCATGCAACTGGTCCGTTGGCCGAAGCAGTTCGACGTTCTCCTGTGCGAGAACATGTTCGGGGATATCCTTTCGGACGAAGCCGCCATGCTGACCGGGTCGCTGGGCATGCTCCCCTCCGCGTCGCTTGCCGAGGGGACATTCGGCATGTACGAACCTTCGGGAGGTTCGGCGCCGGACATTGCCGGACAGGGGATCGCCAATCCCATCGCCCAGATACTCTCCGTCGCTATGATGCTCCGCTACTCCTTCGGGCTCCAGGATGCCGCCGAAGCTGTTGAAGCTGCCGTGGTCAGGGTGCTGGATCAGGGGTGCCGGACAGCAGACATCTTCCAGGGGGGCGCCGGCGAGCGCCAGGTGACCACGAAGCAGATGGGGGACGCTATTGCCGCGGAGCTGTGAGTAGAGTGAAAAGTTGTGAGAGCTGAAATGGGAGGGGCCGCTTTTAAACTTCATGATATATGCTACCATTAGATTCAGGTTCGATGGTATCATTCTGGAAACAGAGGGCGCCACATGAAAGTTTACAAGCCGCTATCACCGGAACTTGCGAGAATCATGATGCCGTTTGTCCTCGTCTTGATGGCGTTTGTCCCGCTCGCTATCATTGTCAGAGTCGGCCAGTCCGCGATTATGCTTGGCGTACTTTCTATCCCCATAGTATGGGCGCTGCAAGATTTGCTCCGTACGGTTGACCGAGTTACTGTCCATGAAGACGGGGGCATCGAGTGGGCGACTCTGATCCGCAGCGTGAAGATCGCTCCAGACCAGATAATTGGATTCAAGCGCAGTATCGGTAGCAGCTTTGTTACTGTCGAACACACTGGGGGAAAGCTGAAGTGCTCGGAGCAGATCCACGAGCTGGATGAGCTGATGGCGTACGTCAGGCGTCAAAACCCGTGCGCTCTCCTGAAAGTCTGCTGATTTGGCCAAGAAGGCTCTAGCAATCGGTAACCCGATTATTTCCCCTTATGGCAGCGCAATGTCTCTGGGACCAACCGTCTTATGTCGTCGATTCGATTCGAATCCTGCGGACCTTAGGGTATTTCTCAGATTGAACGCCGGGAACTACGTTGTGAGAGCCAAGGCCGGCAAATGGAAACTGACTAACAAAATTCATTTGGCACGCCATGCTACAGTATGAAGTCTGTCGAGAGGAAGATCGATTTTCTCTCCCTGATGATCGATCTGATGATCTGTTTGTTGAAATCGTTCTCTTTTGCCGCCACCAGTGTTCGAATTGAAAAAACTCTCAAAGCGTCTGAGACGGACAGCGTTCCTTCCGCGGAATCCTTCCTGCCAGTGAACGGGAAAGTATCAGGCCCACGCTGGCATTGGCAGTTTACGTTCACGCGGCAAACCTGGTTCACGAGGGAATCGATCATGTCCGCGATTAGTTCCGGATCTGAGCCGAATACGCTGACCTGTTGGCCATAGTCTGCTTCGGTGACATAGTGCAGCGGCTCTTCCGCGTCTTCGAAGGGGCAGACGGGAATGACCGGGCCAAACTGCTCCTCCGCATAGAGCCTCATCCCGGAAGTCACCGGATAGACTACCGCCGGCCGCATCAAGGTTTCATAGACTTCCCCGCCATCAAGGTTGACAACACTTGCCCCTCTGGACACGGCATCCTCAATCAAGCCGGCAAGATATCCGGTTTTGCCGGGCTCGGGCAGGGGAGTCAGCTGCACCCCCGCTTCCCACGGCATGCCGCACTTCAGCTGATCAACCGTTCCGCAAAACTTTTCCAGGAATAAATCGACGATCTTCCTGCTCACAAACAGAATTTTGAGCGCAGTGCATCTTTGCCCGTTGAATGAGAGGCTTCCCAGGGCACATTCCCTGACGGCCAGGTCCAGGTCCGCATCGGCCAGCACAATCGCGGCGTTCTTGGCTTCCAGGCCAAGCACGCTGCGAAGCCGGTGCGGTTTCGGGTGCTGGTGTTTGAGGATGTCGGCCACGCGGCTGGAACCGATGAACGCCAGGACATCAATTTTGCCCGATGACATAAGAGGCCCGACGACTCTTCGACCTTCGCCGTATACGGCGTTTACCACCCCGGGAGGAAAAGATACGCAAAACGCCTCCAAGAGGGGCCGGTGCAGGAGGACGCCGAGCTTGGGGGGCTTGAAAATGACGGTGTTTCCCATGGCGAGCGCAGGGATAAGGGTTGTGAAAGTCTCATTGAGCGGATAGTTGTAAGGCCCCATGCACAGGGCTACTCCCAGCGGCGCCCGCCGAATCTGGCCCAGAATGCCCTGTTCTATGACCATCCGGGACGAAACCCGATCCAGGTCCTTGAGCGCTTCCATCGTGGCATGTATGTAGTAAATCGTTCTGTCGAATTCTTTCTCCGCATCGGGCAGCGGTTTTCCTATCTCCCACATCAGAAGCCTTACCACTTCATTTCTGATATCCTTCATGCGGTATGCGAAATCTTCCACATGCCGGAGCCTGTCCTCCACCGGCATGGTCGGCCATTGGCCGTGTCCGTTGTCATAGGCTCCGCATGCTGCAGTCAAAGCGGCGAGAGATTCTTTCTCCGTAAGCAACGGATAGCCGCCGAGAATTTTCCGGTGCAAGCCCTTCTTTGTTGTTACCAGGACGGGAGACACCACTTCCTGCAACGGACCGTCCCATTCGGCCATCACACCGTTGCACAGGTACCGGCGCTGTTCTGTCGGGGCAATAATCCTGAACTGATCGGGGATATTTCCTTCGGAAGGAAAGACCCCGGAAATCCGGGTGGTTGAATTCATGATAAGTCCTTTCTGCGTAAACCCAATTTTAGCTTATCTCAACTATAACTTGTGTCCATCCTGAAACTCCTGATATACACTAATTTATTTGAATCGCTCTAATAGTGGGTCGCACTGTGCGCCCATAGAGGGTCAAAATTCCAAGCCGCTCCACATGAGCTGACTTTGAGCCCCCCCATGAATAATGTCTTCGCGAGGTTAATATGTTTGTACTGATGATCGATGGCTGGAAAGAGGCAACGGTTGAGTTTGTTCAAAAGTTCGCTGATGTTCTTGGCGTTACCCTCTACGAAGCACGCCAAAAGATGATAGGGGGCGGGCCGGTTGTGGCGGCAAGTTTTGCTGATGAGCAGCAGGCTCAGGTGCTGGCGGCGAAACTGAACCAGAAAGGCATTCCGGCGTTGGTTATCGATGCCTCGGCCTTTCGCAGCCGGTCCGGCCACTTTGTGGTACGCCGTTTCGAACTGGGTGAGTGGTTGCTGTGCATCGAGTCGGTGGACGGCAAGAGTGCCGAAATCCCCTATGAGGAAATCGACCTCCTCCTGCCGGCAACCGGCACTGTCGGGTATTCCGAGACAAAAACCGTTGTCGGGCGCAAATTCAGTATCGGCAAGACCCTCCTTTCCGGGGGAATTCCGATGACAAAAAAGGTCGAACACCAGGAGGTGGTGAAGACCGAAGAAAGCAGGAAGGTTCTCTATCTCTATGCCGGCAACCGGACGCCGGTAGCCATGAGGCGGGACGGCATGACGTACGATGGATTTGGAGCGGACATGAAACATTCACGTGAGCTGAACTTTAACCACTTGGTAAGCGAACTGCGCAGGCTTAGCCCCAGGGCCGTCTATGATGACCGCTTGCTCAACCGGGCGGGACAGGTTCGGTTGCTCGGCCCCGCCCTGAACCCGGAAACAAACCTCAATCTTGCGGCTGACATCCTCTCTCTGAGTTTGCGTCGCGGGAGGGCCGGGTCGAGTGAAGCGGAATGACATGCGCAGTTTGAGCGGATGGAACGGGCCGAATCCCGCAAAATGCCCTGCTGTCGGAGTACTCTTTGACAGGGACATCCCTGCTGTACTACTATTACCGTTTAAGCCGCTAGTATTTATACCGCTTCCAGGAGTGTCTCCATGAAAGATGCCGTTGAGTTGCCTGTCCCCCGGGTTGAGGAAATACCGGTTAAATTCAGGATAGATGCACCCATATATCAGAACTACTACCTGGTGGATGGCTGTCTCCGTCAGTGGGACGGACCTCAGCAGGAAGTCCTGTCCCCGGTCTGGGTGGACAGGGGAGGGGTTGAGCAGCAGCAACTGATCGGCTCTTCTCCGCTTTTGTCCGAGCAGGCGGCCCTGGAGGCCCTTTCCGTGGCGGTCCGGGCCTATGCCAACGGCCGGGGCCCTTGGCCCACGATGTCCGTCGGCGAGAGGATCCAGTGCGTGCAGCGCTTTACCCGCGCCATGCTGGAGAAGCGGGCAGTGATCGTCAGGCTGCTCATCTGGGAGATCGGCAAGTCTCTCAGTGAGGCCGAACGCGAATTCGACCGGGCGGTCGCATATGTACGGGATACCATCGAGGCGCTCAAGGAACTTGACCGCGTTTCGTCGCGTTTCGTCATCCAGCAGGGAATCATCGGCCAGATCCGTCGCGCTCCCCTCGGGGTGGTGCTGTGCATGGGTCCTTACAACTTTCCGCTTTACGAGACCTTCACTACGCTCATCCCGTCACTCATCATGGGCAACACTCTGGTGATGAAGCCGCCCCGTTTCGGCGTACTCCTGTTTCAGCCCCTGCTGGAGGCCTTCCGTGATTCTTTCCCGGCCGGGGTGATCAACACGGTGTACGGCGAAGGCGAGACCGTCATCCATCCGCTCATGGAATCCGGCCTGGTGGATGTCCTGGCATTCATCGGGACGAACCGCGTGGCCGGCGCCCTGCGCAGGACCCATCCCAGGCCCCACCGGCTGCGCTGTGTCCTGGGGCTTGATGCAAAGAATCCCGCGATCATTCTGCCCGATGCCGACCTGGACCTGGCCGCTGCGGAGTGTATTCGCGGGAGCCTCACCTACAACGGCCAGCGCTGCACCGCTCTCAAGATACTGTTCGTTCACAAAAGCATCGCCGATGCCTTCCTGGAAAAGATGTCCCGGGGGATCGGCGAACTGAAATGCGGCATGCCTTGGGAGGAAGGGGTCACCGTCACACCGCTGCCCGAGCCGGAAAAGCCCGCATACCTTTCCGGCCTGGTTGAGGATGCCCGCGGATTGGGGGCCTCGGTGATCAACGACGGGGGAGGAACGTGCCGCGCGTCGTTTTTCTATCCTGCGCTTGTCTATCCGGTCAAGCCCGGCATGCGTCTTTACAGTGAGGAACAGTTCGGGCCGGTCATCCCGGTGGTGCCGTATGACCACCTGAGCGAGCCGGTCGAGTATGTGGTTACCTCCAACTATGGCCAGCAGGCAAGCATCTTCGGCAAGGACGGCGACCTCCTGGCCCATCTGGTGGATTCCCTGGTCAACCAGGTCTGCCGCATCAATGTCAACAGCCAGTGCCAACGCAGCCCGGACACCTTCCCCTTCAATGGCAGGAAGGATTCGGCGGAAGGCACCCAGTCGGTTTCCGACGCCCTGCGGATCTTTTCCATCCGCATCGTGGTCTCGGCCCGGGATACGGACGACAACCGGGAGATCATCACCAATATCGTCAAGGAGAGGAAGTCCCATTTCCTGTCAACCGATTTCATTCTCTGATGCGCGGCTGCTACAGGTTCTCCTTTCCCTTGAATTATCATTTCCGTACCGTTATACTGGCACGCGTTTGTCATCCCTTACCCATGGAGTTTTCATGAATATACACGAATACCAGGCCAAGGAAATCCTCCGCTCTTTCGGCATCCCGGTTCCCAGGGGCCGGCTGGCGCTTACCGCCGACCAGGTGGAGCGGACCGCCAAGGAACTGGGCGGGCGCTGCGTCGTCAAGGCCCAGATCTATGCAGGAGGTCGCGGCAAGGCAGGCGGTGTGCGCCTCGTGGCCGATCCCGAGGAAGCCCTGCAGGCGGGCAAGGACCTGTTCGGCCGCAAGCTGGTTACCCACCAGACAGGGCCCGAAGGCCTCATCTGCAGGAGGATACTGGTGGAGGAGCCGGTGGAGATCGCCCGCGAGTTCTACCTTTCCATAACCCTCGACCGCCAGAGTTCCCGCTATTGCCTGATCGCTTCCGCTGAAGGAGGCATGGAGATCGAGACCCTGGCAGCCACGTCGCCGGAGAAGATCCATATCCTGAGCATCGATCCTTTTGTCGGGCTGCGCGCTTACCAGGCCCGCAAGCTGGCGCTGGCGCTGGGGATGAAGGGGAGCCTGTGCGAAGACTGCGTCAAGCTGATGATGAATCTCTACCGTTGCTGTCTGGAGAAGGACTGTTCCCTGGTGGAAATCAATCCGCTGGTGGTTACCAAAACGGACTGGCTTCTGGCCATGGACGCCAAGATCAATTTCGACGACAATGCCCTGTTCCGCCACCAGGAATACCCGGAACTTTTGGACTATTCCCAGCTTGATCCGCTGGAGATAACCGCCGGCGAGTTCGAATTGTCGTATATCAAGCTGAGGGGCAACATCGGCTGCATGGTCAACGGAGCGGGCCTTGCCATGGCAACACTGGACATGCTCAACGAATACGGCGGCGCGCCCGCCAACTTCCTCGACGTGGGGGGCGGCGCCAGCAGGGAGCGGGTTGCCGAGGCCTTTAAGATCATTCTCGATGACCCGGACGTGAAAGGGGTCTTCGTCAACATCTTTGGCGGAATAATGCGTTGCGACGTTATTGCCGAAGGGATCGTGGACGCAGCATCCCAGGTGGGCTGCACGCTTCCCATCGTGGTCAGGATGGACGGCACCCTGGTGGAAAAGGGCCGGGAAATCCTCCTGGCATCGGGACTGAACGTGAATTACACAAACTTCCTTGCGGACGGCGTGGAGAAGATCGTCAGCATGGTCGGCAGCAGCAGATAAAAACCAATACGGGGTAAACAATGTCCGTTCTTGTAAACAAGAAATCAAAAATAATCGTCCAGGGGATAACCGGCCGTACCGGCCTGTTCCATACGCGCCAGTGCCGCGACTACGGCACGAACATAGTCGCCGGTGTAACCCCCGGAAAGGGTGGAACCAATGTCGAGGGCATCCCGGTCTTCGATACTGTGGAGCAGGCGGTTGGTGAGACAGGCGCTGACGTTTCCATGATCTTTGTCCCGCCTCCGGGAGCTGCAGACGCCATACTGGAATCGGCTGCTGCGGGTTTAGGTTTGGCGGTCTGCATCACTGAGGGTGTCCCGGTGCGCGACATGGTGCTGGTGAAGAGAAGCCTGGCAGGGTCGACAACACGCCTGATCGGGCCCAATTGCCCGGGGATCATCACTCCCGGCGAATGCAAGATCGGCATCATGCCGGGCGACATACACAAGAAGGGGAAGATCGGAGTGGTTTCCCGCAGCGGCACCCTGACCTACGAGGCGGTGAAACAGCTGACGGTCACGGGCCTTGGCCAGTCAACCTGCATCGGCATCGGCGGCGATCCAATCATCGGCGTTGATTTCCTGGAGGCGCTGCGGCTGTTCAACGAAGATCCCGAGACCGAAGGGGTCTTCCTGATCGGCGAGATCGGTGGCGGCGCCGAGGAGGAGGCGGCTCTCTGGATCCGCGGCAACATGAAAAAGCCGGTGGCGGCTTTCATCGCCGGCCGCACCGCCCCTCCGGGCAAACGCATGGGCCATGCCGGCGCCATCATCAGCGGCGGCAAGGGAAAAGCGGAGGACAAGATCCGCACGCTCCAGGAATGCGGGGTGATCGTAGCCGCAAGCCCAGCGAAAATGGCTGAGGCGATGATCAGCGCCATGGGGAAATAGGTCTGGTTGGCGCTTGCTTTTGCGGATACTGGCCTTATACTACAACCTGACATATGAGCCGGCCGGCAAGGTCGGCGAAACGGAGCTGAGCCATGGATGGAATAACGGTTAGCGTGGTGGTTATTGCGGGTACCCTGGTGGTAGTGGCGGTATTCCTGGTACGGTTCCTGATCGAGGTGCGCAAGACGGTCATGGCGGTCAGGGGCCTTGTGACACGGATAGACGGGGAACTTGTCCCGACTGTTCACGAATTGCAGGGTATCCTGGCGAACGTGAAGACGACCGCGGAAGGGGTTGCTTCCCGGGTGGATGACGTGAAATCTGCAATGGCCGCGGTCGGCGATACCGGCCGCAACATCAGCAGGATCAATGCCGTTGTCGGAGAGGTCGCCGGTCTGTTCGACCGAACTTCGATCTGGCGTGCCGGCATCTCCGCCGCGGCCAGGCATATTGTGGGCAGAATCTCAAGGAGAAAGGGGTAACAGTTTATGGCTGACGAGGAAAAAGGAGCATGTTTGTCGACGATCGTGATTTCGTTTCTGGCGGGGGCGGCAATAGGTTCCGGGCTGGCGCTTCTGTTTGCCCCGAAGACGGGCAGAGAGATGCGGGAGCAGATCAAGGACCTGACCGATGACGCTGTTGACCGGATCAGGGAATACGCCAATGACGCCCAGGACAAGATACTCAACACCTATGAGACCGGCAAGGAACTGGTCAAGGAGAAGAAATCCGTAATCGCTTCAGCTATCGAGGCGGGAAAAGAGGCGATGGAAAAGGAGCGGGAGAGAATCAGCGAAGAGCACAAAGCCTAGGTGAAATCGAGAAAGAGCCCACCATGCGTGGGCTCTTTCATATCCGGGAGTCATACATGAAGGAACCCGCGGGCCAAGGTGGCGGTGTGCTCGCTTCACTCCAGGAAAGGTTGCTGAGCACGAGCCTCGACGAACTTCGGGGCGCAAAACGCCAGCTGTTCAGATTCCTGAAGGTGACGATAACCGTCGTCAACAACTTCCTGGAGCATCGGGGGCTCGAACGCGCCTCCGCGCTGTCCTACACCTCCATCCTTTCCTTTGTGCCGCTTTTCGCCCTCGCTTTTGCCGTCCTTAAGGGGCTGGGGGTCCAGAACACCCTGGAACCCCTGATCCTGGAGCGTCTGGCAGGCGGCTCCGGCGAAGTGGTCGACAAGATCATTTCCTACATCAACAACACCAAGATGGCATCGGTGGGAGCCATCGGCCTGGCCGCACTTATGGCTACGGTAATTTCCCTCCTGGGCGGCATCGAGGAGGCATTCAACCATGTCTGGGGAGTGGAGGAGACCCGCTCCGTGTACCGCAAGTTCAGTGATTACCTGAGCGTCATCCTGAGCGGTCCCCTTCTGCTGTTGGCAGCCCTGAGCATCACGACGAGTCTGCAGAGCCAGAGTGTAGTCCGCTGGCTGCTGAAGACAGCCTATGTGGGTGATCTCGTACTGATGCTTTTCAAGTTCCTCCCCTATCTGAGCATCTGGATTGCGCTGGTATGCCTCTACAAGTTCATGCCCAACACCAGGGTGAAAATGTCGTCGGCAATCGTCGGCGGCGTGCTGGCCGGCACGACCTGGCAGATCGCGCAATGGGGATACATCAATTTCCAGATCGGCGTTGCCAAGTACAATGCCGTGTACGGAACCCTTTCCGCTTTGCCGGTGTTCATGGTCTGGGTCTACACCAGCTGGCTTATCGTCCTGTTCGGCATGGAGGTGGTCGTTGCCCATCAGCAGCGGCGTACGTTGCTGCTGGACAGCGGTCAGCGTGAAATCAGTTTTGCCACGTGTGAAAAAACCTCGCTCCTGATCCTCCTGACCATCGCCGACTCGTTTTTCCGCGAAGAACGGCCCTGGACCGTTGAGAGGCTTGCCAATGAGCGGCACATTCCGGTGAGGATCGTTCGCAGGCTCCTGGCCCAGCTGGTCGGTCTTGGCTATCTCGTGGTTTCCGAGGAAAAGAGGGCATATTTCCCCGCGCGCGAGCTGGAACATATACGGGTATCCGATTTTATTTCGGATATGAAAACTTTTGGAGGCTCTTACCGTGTCAGGGACGAGAATGTGGCGGGCAGCCGGGTGAGAGAGATTCTCCAGCAGTTGGATGAATGCCGGGCCTCGACGTTGGGGGACCTGACCGTCAGGGATCTGGTGGGAAGCCTTGAAGAAAGCGGTATAGCGGGGTAAAATTCCGTCTGACGCGGGTGCTGCTCTGCCGGCATCTGTCATTTGACGGCCCGTTCCATCCTTTCCAGCGCCATTTGCAGGATGGAGCGGGGGCAGCCGAAATTGAGCCGCACAAACCCTTCTCCGCCGAACCTGCGTCCGTCCGACAGCCCGACGCCTGCACGCTCGAAGAACGCCGCGGGATCTCCGCCATTTAAATTCCCGCAATCGATCCACGCAAGATAAGTTGCTTCGACGTGACGCATGGAAAGTCCCGGCATGCGGCCGATCGATTCCTCGACCAGTGCAAGGTTTTCCCTCAGGTAGCCGATCATTTCCCCGTACCATTTCCCGCTGTCGCGGTAAGCCGCCAGGGCAGCTGTATAACCCAGCGCATTGACGTGCGGTACGATTCCCTCGATGACGTTGAGGAATCTTTGCCGGAGACCGGGTGAGGGGATGATCGCAAAGCCGCAGCCGAGGCCCGGGAGATTGTAGGTTTTGCTGGGTGCGAGGAGCGTGATGGTCCGTAAAGCGGTTTCCCGTGACAGAGCGGCAATGGGAATATGCCGCCTGCCCGGATCCAGCACGAGGCCGGCATGGATTTCGTCCGAGCAGATGATCATGTTTCGCTGTGCGCACATTTCCGCCAGTCTTGCCAGTTCGCGCTCTTCATACGCCCGGCCGACCGGGTTGTGGGGATTGCAGAGGAGCAGCAGCCGGGTCCCCGGGGAGACTGCCTTTTCGATGTTTTCCATGTCCGGCGCCCAGCGGTTGCCGTCGTCGACCAGGGGCACTGTCAGCGCGTTGCGGCCTGACAGGCCGGGGGCGGTGAGAAAGGGCGGGTAGACCGGGGTCAGGGTCAGGACATCGTCACCGTTGTCGCCAACGGCCCGGCATGCGGCGTTGAGTCCGGTCACGAGCCCCGGCAGCCATACGATCCATTCCGGTTCGATCTGCCAGCGGAAATCTTCGTTCACGTGCGCGACTACGGCATCGGTCAACTCAGCAGGCGGCAGGGTATAGCCGAATACGCCGTGGGCTACTCTCTTCCGCAAAGCATCCATTACGGCGGGAGGTGAACGGAAATCCATGTCGGCCACCCAGAGGGGGAGGATATCCCTGCCGCGGTAACGTTCCCATTTCAGGCTGGCCGTTGCGCTTCTGTCGATAATTTCATCGAAATCCATCCCGTTTTCTTTTCCCCTTTCCGTCATGGCTGATCCGGAGCATTGCATATGCTGCGACATGCAAAAGGCCGGGAGAGGTACACACCCGGCCTTTCGTCTTCTGTCCGTCTATTCTTCCCTTTACGTGAGGGAACCGTCAGGAAGGATTTCCATCCCCCCCGACTTCGGTACTTTCTTTAGAATGTGAGACAACGTCCGAGAATCATCGCCTCCTTTCCTGGTCTAAATATTAGCATGTCTGGGCAGGATTGCAAGGGCTGATGGATATTTTTCCGGTGCGGTTCACCGTGCTGCCTGCTGTTTTCCCTGCCAGGATTTCCCCGGTTAAATGTTGACACCACCCTGCGGTGAGTGTATGTAACGGATAAGCTGTACGGCATCGATCGAACCGGGGGATCCAATGCAGTTGAAAAAAGAGAAAAGCGAAATCGTACGGTTCGGCGTCAGGCTCCTGGAAGCCGGCCTCACTACCGGCACAGGCGGGAACCTTAGTGTCTTCGACCGCGGGAAGGGGCTGATCGCCATAAGTCCCAGCGGTGTAGAATACAGGGAAATGAAGGATGCTCACGTGCCGATCGTGGATTGCAATGGGGTGGTGATTGAAGGGGATTGCAAACCATCAAGCGAGCTGGATTTTCACCTCGCCCTTTACCGGCAGCGTCCCGACATAGGCGCGGTTGTCCATACGCACTCGGTCTACGCCACCACCATGGCCTGCCTCAACTGGGAGATCCCCGCGGTCCATTACCTGGTCGCCTTTTCCGGCCACAAAGTGCCGCTTGCGCCATATGCCACATTCGGCACCCCCGAACTGGCTGCCGTTGTGGCAGGTTCAATAGGGGAGCACAATGCGGTACTGCTGGCCAATCATGGCCTGGTGACCGTGGGACGCGATCTGGCGGCAGCATTCGCGGTTGCCGAGGAGATCGAGCTGGTTGCCCGGATCTATTACCAGGCCAAATGCATCGGTGAGCCCGTCATACTTCCAAAAGCGGAAATGTCGAAAGTAATCGGCAAATTTGCCGATTATGGGAACAAGACCATTCCGCCGGGAAAAGGGCGTAGCCGAGAAGGGGGATGCGAGCGGCCGTGACAGGCCGCGGAACATGAAAGTGATGAAATTATTCAGGACATGGCCTGCAAGAAAGGCCTCTTTCTGCCTGATTGCGCTCACCGTGTGCTACGGGGGGCTGCTTGCCGCTATAACGATTCTCAATGGTCTGGGTGCTGACAGGTGGTGGTTCGGAGCGCTCAATCTCTATCTGCCCCAGGCAATGTGGCTGGCGCCGGGCGCGGTGCTGGCATGCCTGGCGCTGAAGGCCATGCCCCGCTGGTGCTGGCTTCCGGGGCTCTGCATCCTATGGGTGCTCGGGCCGATAATGGGATTCTGCTGGCCTCTTCACTCGGCGCCCGCGCAAACAGGCGGAATTTCCATAAGGGTCATGACCTGCAATGCCAAGTACGGGAAGCGGGATGTTTCCGCGCTCATCGATGACATGCTCTGGTACAAGCCCGACCTGGTTTTCCTGCAGGATGCGTCTGGCGCGATGAACGGTCCCCTGAAGGACTTCTTCCGCGGCTGGAGCCTTTACAGTCATGGCCAGTATGTGACCGCAAGCAGGTTGCCGCTTTCACGGCCGGAGGTCCTGTCCACGTCGTTTCCCGGGGAGAAGCAGGACATCCTCCGCTGCCGGCTGACGGCAGGCGGCAGGGAAATTTCCCTGTACAATGTGCATTTCCAGACTCCCAGGGAAGGGCTCAACGCGTTCAGAGGCGTAAGGAGGCGGCCCCGTTTGCTGCCGGCAGCTGTTGAGAAACTGGAAAACAACGTGCAAGCCCGTTTCATCCAGGCAGGCATGGTGCGGGAATACCTGCGGCAGGATTCGGCGTCGGTCATTCTTGCAGGAGACCTCAATTCGCCTGATTCGTCACATGTGATGTCCATGCTCAGGAAATCGGGCCTTCATGACGCTTTCGCGGAGAGCGGCACAGGTTACGGATACACATACGGCCATTTCCTGCTCAGGAACAGGCTGCCATGGCTCAGGGTGTCATGGATGAGGATCGACCACATAATGTCGAGCCGCGGGGTGACGTCTAAGCGCTCCTGGACAGGCACGGGAAGAGCTTCGGACCATCGCCCGGTGCTGTCTGACATGGTGATAGGTTTGTAGCAGGCAGGCATAGCAGGTGTTACAGGTTTTTCAACAGCCTGAGAGACCGGCTGTTTGCTGTTCCTTTGAAAGGGCGCCTGCCTCTGGCGGCGCCGGATTGATACGGGAGATTTGAATGGGCAGGAAAATTTACGTAATTGGCCACAGAAACCCGGACACCGATTCCATCGCATCGGCCATTGCATATTCGGAATTGATAAAACGGCAGGGAGACGACAGCGTTGTCGCGGCAATGGCCGGATCTCCCAATCCGCAGACGCGCTACATACTCGAGCGCCTTGGAATCGAACAACCGGTCTACCTGGCGGACGTGCACCCGAAGGTTTGCGACATAATCAATCCGCGGCCGGTCACCGCGACCGCGGGAATGACCCTCAAGGAAGCGCTGGAGCTTTTCCATCAGCACAACATCCGGGTTCTGCCCGTGGTTGACGATAATAACGCGCCATGCGGACTGGTGTCACTGCTCAAGCTGTCCGAGAAATACCTTGTTGCCGGATCTGCGCGAAGCAGGTCTGTCGAAGCATCATTGAAAGACCTTGCCTTCTGTCTTGAAGGGACTTTTCTCACCGGCGCTCCTTGCACGGATGTCGAGCACCTGCAGCTGTTCGTAGGCGCCATGACAGAAGAATCCTTTACCAGCCGGATCGAGGGCTATGATCCGCGAAGCCTCCTGATCATGACCGGCGACCGCCGCACCATCCAGGAGGCTGCAATCGATATCGGGGTGCGCGTCCTGGTGGTTACGGGGGGGCTGGAAGTTGCCGGGCCGCTTCTGGATCATGCGCGGGAAAAAGACGTAGCCGTTCTTTCCACTCCCTGCGACACTGCTTCGGCTGCGGCCAAGGCCAGGCTGGCCGCGCCTCTCTCGTCTTTCGTCGAAACGAAGTTCGCCAGCATCGGGGTCGGCGAGCCGCTCGAACATCTCAGGTTGAAGCTGCTTCATTCAGGGGAACCGGCGGTGATCGCCGTGGAAGAGGATGGCACATTAGCCGGGATCGCAACCAAGTCATCCCTTCTCAAACCCCTTCCCCACGCACTGATACTGGTAGACCACAACGAGCTTGGCCAGGCAGTGCCAGGCGCCGATAAACTGGAGATCGTCGAGGTGATCGACCACCACAAGCTGGGCAACCCGCCGACCAGCCAGCCCATAACTTTCCTGGTCATGGCGGTGGGCAGCACCTGCACTGTCGTAGCTTCGCTCTACCGGGAAAAGGGCATCATGCCTGAACCTCCCATGGCGGCTCTGCTGCTGGCCGGCATACTGTCCGACACCATAATCCTCAGGTCTTCGACCACCACCGGCCGCGACAGGGAAACGGCCGCATGGCTCGGGAGCCTGGCCGGCCTGGAGATTGCGGCATTCGGCAGGGAGATCTTCACCTCCTGCAGCGGTTTTGCCGCCCATGGAACGCCGGACCGGGCAGTGCGTTCCGACTTCAAGCTTTTCCAGGTCGGCGAGATCAATGTTGGAATAGGCCAGGTGGAAGTGGTGGGATTCGACGAATTCTTCGATCTTCAGGACAGGCTGCGCGAGACGTTGAAGAGTGTCAGGGAGGAGGGCCGGCTCCGGCTCGCGGGCCTCATGGTCACGGACATCTACACCGAAACCACCCTGTTCCTGACTGACGGGATGAAAGAGTTGGCCCATGTCATGGGCTATCCCCAGCTGGAGCCGCAACTTTACGAGCTCAAAGGGGTGATGTCCCGCAAGAAGCAGCTGGTGCCGCACCTTCTCAAGGTACTTGCTTCCCTGTGAGGGCAAAGGAAAGCGTCGAGACTTTATCCTCAACGGAAAGGAGTTCCCCTATGCCGGTATATGAATTCTACTGCAGCGACTGCCATACCATCTTCAATTTCATCTCCAGCCGTGTCGACACGGACAAGCGTCCCGCGTGCCCACGCTGCGGTAAGCCCGAGCTGGAAAGGCAGGTATCCAGGTTTGCCGTATCTTGCGGCCAGAGGGAAGATGCCGGCGATGAAATGCCCGATATGGACAACGAGAGGGCGGAACGGGCTATGGAAGCGCTGGCCGGCCAGATGGAAGGAATCGACGAAAACGATCCGCGCCAGATGGCGGGTTTCATGCGCAAGCTTTCCGAGGCCACCGGAATGGACCTGGGTTCGGGACTGGAGGAAGCGATCCGGCGTATCGAGGCAGGGGAGGACCCGGAAAAGATCGAGGAAGAGATGGGGGAATTGTTTGGCGGTGACAACCCGTTTGAATCCGCGCAGGCAAAGGGGGGGAGGCGGAAAATCAGACCTCCGGACATAGACAACACGCTTTACCGGCTGTGACGCGAAGCCCCGGAGGATTCCGGGGCTTCGCGCATATGGCTCAGGCAGTGAGCCGCTCAAGCGCTTCGCGGTATTTTTCCGCCGTTTTCCGGATTATGTCTTCGGGGAGGCGCGGCGCCGGTGCTTTCTTGTTCCAGTCGAGCGTTTCCAGGTAATCCCGCAGGAACTGCTTGTCGAAACTTGGCTGGGATGCTCCCGGCCGGTAGCCGTCCTTGGGCCAGAATCTGCTGGAATCAGGGGTCAGGCATTCGTCGATGATGATGAGTTCGTTGCCGGTCATGCCGAACTCGAACTTGGTGTCGGCTATGATGATGCCCCTGGCGTCGGCAATTTCCCTGGCTTTTCCGTAGATGTCGAGCGTGGCCCGTCTGGCCTGTTCGGCAACCGTTCTCCCGCACAACTCAACCATGCGTTCGAACGTGATGTTCTCGTCGTGGTCTCCCAGTTCGGCCTTTGTGGAGGGGGTGAAGATCGGGTTATCCAGGCGGCTCGATTCGGCCAGTCCGGCGGGCAGGGGTACTCCGCACACGGAACCTTTTTCACGGTATTCCTTCCAGCCGGAGCCGGCCAGGTAGCCGCGCACGATGCATTCAACGGGCAGGGGCCGGGCTTTTTTAACCAGCATGGAGCGCCCTTCCAGGACGGATGCGTACTTTCCGCATCCGGCGGGGAACTCTTTGACGTCAGTGCTGATGAGGTGATGGGGAATGATGTCTTCCATCTGCCTGAACCAGTAAGCCGAGATCTGCGTGAGAACCTTGCCCTTGCCCGGAATGCCTTCATTCATGATGACATCGAAGGCGGACATCCTGTCGGTCGTTACGATCAGCAGCGCCTCTCCCAGGTCATAGATGTCACGTACCTTGCCGCGCCCGGCAAGGGTCAGGTCGGGGAAGTCAGTAGTCATTACCGTTGTATCCAAAATGGTATCTCCTTTTTCACGCTGTTACAGTAAAAATGAGGAAAGGATGCCTGGCGGCATCCTTTTTCTCCTTTACTTGTTCGGGGTATTCTTTCAAATGGGCGATCAATCCCGTTCCAGCGCTGGGTTGACCTTTATCTTGTCCTTGTACTTGTCGAAAAGCCCCTGCATCCATTTCTGCAGCGCCTCCTGCTGAAGTCTCGGCAGTAAAGCCTGTTTTATCTGCTCCTTTTCCTTCTGAAAGGCAGCTGTGTCGGCTTCAGTGCGGCTCTTGAGACGAATCGCATACCAGCGGCCGTTGGCGGCAAAGGGTGATGCGGGCGCCGGAGAAGCTTTTGTCAGGCTGAAGCCGGCTTCCATGATTTCCGGTGCAGTGCCGATTCCCGGGATGGATCCCTTGTCCGAGTAGGAGAAGGGGCCGGTTTCCTGAAGGCTGCCGCCATAGTTTCCCTTGGCCAGCTTTGCCTGGGCATCTCTTGCAGTTGCAGCGGCCAGTTCTTTGGCTTCCGCTTCCACGAAGCCCTTTTCCACCTGGGAGCGGATGCTGGATAGCGGCGGCACGGATGCGGGTTTTCTCTCGGCGACCTTGAACAGGTAGACTCCGCGTCCTGTCTCCACCGGGCCTCCCAGGGCTCCCTGCTTGAGCATGAATGCTTTCTGGATCAGATTCGTTTCACCGGCCAGTGAGGCAGGCGGATTCTTTTGGGAAAACATGGCGGTGTCGTTTATCGGGGCCTTGAGCATTCGTGCCGCGCCCTTCAGGTCGGCGGTCTTCATGTTTTTGTTCAGCGCATCAGCGGCTGCCTCGTAAGCCAGTTTCGCTGCCTTGAATCTCAGCGCATCCGCCCTGGCACGGTCCCTGACTTCATCGAACGGAAGTATGCCGTCTTTGCCCTGGTACCGGTCGAGATTCTTCTGGTAATAGGATTGGATCTCGTCGTTGGTGACGGATATGGATTGGGCCGCTTTTTCGGGAGTGAGAAGCACATAGGAAATGCTGATCTGTTCCTGGGTGCGGAATTCCTTTTCATGCTGCTGGAGGTATGTATTCAACCCCTGGTCCGTGACCTTGACCCTGTTCCGGACATCCGCGGGCGAACAGGATACATAGTTGAGGTCGATGCGGTCGTGCTGTTTGCGAAACGCCTTCAGTGCCTGCTCATCGGTAACCGAGACGCGCTCGGCCACTGCCTTGCGGGCCTTCATCATCAGGAGTTCATCCTTCTGGGCGGCCTCGAAAACCTGCGGGGTGATGCGGTTCATCCGCAGGACCTCTTCGTACTGCTGCTTGTCGAAAACGCCGTTTCTCTGGAATACCGGTATTGCCGCAATGGCGGCAACGACTTCCTCTGCCGTCACCTTCAGCCCCATCCGTTTGGCTTCCTGTTTGATCAGGGTCGTGCCCACCAGGTTCTTGATGACCATGTTCCGGAGGCCCAGCTGCTTCTCCATTTCAGGAGTCAGCTGCTGGCCGTAAATCTGCTGGATGGAGTTCTTCGCCTGTTCGTATGCCCTGGAGTAATCCTCGTAGGGAATCTTCTCTCCATTTACTTTCAGGGCGTAGGTGGAACCTTTGAAACCTTCTTCACCCTCGCCCCAGATCAGAAAGATGGTACCCACGAAGGACAGGACTATGATGATGAAAACTCCTTTTATAATGATCGATGATTTATACTTCCGCATAATACCCAGCATGTCTGTCTGCTCCTGTGGTCGGATAAATGGATTAAATACAATATGTAACGGGTTGGCATAGTAATATAATCCGGGGGCAAAAGCAACCGGATTGTGTCCGTTTTTTCTTGCCACTGGTCACTGTTTTTGCTAACATTCACCCTTCAATGCATGTGGAACCAGTCCACTCTCGTGAGGAAGGGAACAGGGATGTTCAAGATATTCGACTATTTTTTCGGAATGTTTTCCAATGACCTGGCTATAGACCTGGGAACGGCAAACACCCTCGTCTACCTGAAGGGCAAGGGTATCGTCGTGCGGGAACCTTCCGTTGTCGCGGTGCAGAAGGCTTACAGCGGCCAGCAGAAAGTCCTGGCGGTCGGCATGGAGGCGAAGAAGATGCTCGGCCGGACACCCGGCAGCATCACCGCCATCCGTCCCATGAAGGACGGCGTAATCGCTGATTTCGACATCACCGAAGAGATGCTGCGGTACTTCATCCACAAGGTGCACAATCGCAAGACCCTGGTAAGGCCGCGCATCGTGATCTGCGTTCCGTCGGGGATCACCCAGGTTGAAAAGAGAGCGGTGAAGGAATCGGCGGAATCCGCCGGCGCCCGAGAAGTCTATCTCATCGAGGAGCCCATGGCCGCGGCGATCGGCGCCGGTTTGCCCATTACCGAAGCGAGCGGCAACATGATCGTCGACATCGGTGGCGGCACAACCGAGGTTGCGGTCATTTCCCTGGCGGGCATCGTTTATACGAAATCGGTCCGTGTCGGCGGCGACAAGATGGACGAAGCCGTGGTCCAGTATATCAAGCGCAAGTACAACCTGTTGATCGGCGAACGGATGGCCGAGCATATCAAGATTGAGATCGGCGAAGCCTATCCGGGCAATTCCGTCCTTACCATGGAAGTAAAGGGGCGGGATCTGGTGTCGGGCATTCCGAAGACAACGGAGATCGATTCCAACGAGATCCGGGAAGCCCTTTCCGAACCGGTCAACGCGATCGTCGAGGCTGTGCGCATATGCCTGGAACGCACCCCGCCCGAGTTGGCGGCGGACATCGTCGACAAGGGCATTGTGCTTGCCGGCGGCGGGGCCCTGCTTCGCAACCTGGACCTGCTGCTCAGGGAAGAGACCGGTCTGCCGGTCGTCATTGCTGAAGACCCGCTTTCCTGCGTTGTCCTCGGGTCGGGTAAGGTTCTGGACGAATTGAACCTTCTGCGCCGGGTGGCTATCAGTTCGTAACAAACGAGCCGGCGAAAAAGCCCCGATGGCGACTTGTGTCCCATGGGGCTTTCCGCTTGTTACTGCTTTTGCTATACGGCCTTGGAACCGGTTGCCTATACATGTTTCATGCCCTGCCTGTCAATGCCCGGTGCTGGAGACGAACACTTCCCGGGTCCGGAGTTATCAGCCGGTCCGGATGAGACCGTTTTTTACCGGGGATTTCCTGCCTTGCACCACCAGGATTCCGCCACTGCTCAACGAGAGGTTTCAGATGACCGATAACAGGATGCTTTCTTATTTCCGGGCACACCGGGAAGTAATGGAGGCTGTTGAGAGAAATTTGGGGCCGAAGATCGCCATGGCGGCCGGTGCGCTGGCAGAGGCGTTCCGTAACGGACGGAAAGTCTTGGTCATGGGGAACGGAGGTTCCGCCGCCGATGCCCAGCACCTGGCAGCGGAGATGGTGGGCCGTTTTCGCAGGGAGCGCCGGGCTCTTCCCGCAATAGCTCTGACTACCGATACATCGATACTCACGGCTGTGGGGAACGATTACGGGTTTGATACGGTTTTCCGCCGGCAGATCGAGGCCCTGGCAGTTGAAGGTGATGTGGTCATCGGCATTTCCACCAGCGGGGAATCCCCAAACGTGGTTTCCGCGCTCAGCCTGGCACGGGAAATGGGATGCCGTACGATCGGCCTGCTCGGGAAAAACGGCGGGAAGATAGGCGGCATGGTGGACATCGACCTGACCGTTCCGGCTCAGGACACGCCCCGTATCCAGGAGGGTCACATTTTCATGATACATGTACTGTGTGATATGCTGGAGCAGGATTTGTTCGAGTCCTGAGAGCGCACCAGATATCCTGAGCGCATCAAGAAAGGCGTTATCCGCTACCCGGACCGCAAACCGCCAATCCGCGGGGGGGAATGAATGAAATACAGACCGATGGATATGTCCGGGGTGAAAACCTACCCCATTGCCGACCGGTCCAACAAGGTGATCATGAAACGGGACGCTGCGCTGAAGGCCCGGCCCGGCATGACTGTCAGCCAGCTGCTCGGGTCCTTGCCTCCACAGCTTGCGGCACGGGATCTCGTGTCGGTGGTGGAAGCAGTGGCCTCCGCCCGTGCAGCGGGTAAACCGGTTGTAATGGCCATGGGCGCCCATGTGATCAAATGCGGACTTCAACCGGTCCTGAAGAGCCTCGTGGAGGCGGGTGCGATAACAGCATTCGCGGTCAACGGCGCTGTTGCCATACATGATTACGAAATTTCCCTTATCGGTGAAACGAGCGAAGACGTGGGGGCGGCGCTCCACTGCGGGCTGTTCGGCATGGCCGAAGAAACGGGACGCGACATCAACCTCGCGCTGAAGGAAGGCGTGGCAAAGGGGCTGGGGTTCGGCGAAGCCCTGGGGAGCTTCATCGTCGACAGGGGAAACCCTTTCCGTGACCTGAGTCTGTTGGCAACATGCAGGGAGCATGACATTCCCGTCACGGTCCATGTGGCCATGGGGACTGATATCGTTCACCAGCATCCCACGGCTGACGGTTCGATCATCGGCCAGGCTTCCTATACCGATTTCCGGATACTTGCGTCAGTGCTGTCCGAACTGG
The DNA here is from genome assembly GCA_034933285.1 of Geobacteraceae bacterium. GTDB lineage: Bacteria > Desulfobacterota > Desulfuromonadia > Geobacterales > Geobacteraceae > RPRC01. The sequence goes on from JAYFNT010000005.1 coordinate 179,683, forward strand.
GCGACGGCGGTGTGTACCTGAACGTCGGCAGCGCCGTCCTCCTCCCTGAAGTCTTCCTTAAAGCCCTTTCCATTGTTCAGAACCTCGGGTACGATGTGGACAACTTCACCACTGCCAACTTTGACATGCAACAGCACTACCGGCCTCTGCAGAACGTCGTGAAGCGGCCCACGTCTGGCAAGGGGCGGGGATATACCATAACCGGCCACCATGAAATCATGATCCCCCTGCTGGCCTGCGGTATTCTGGACAGGATGGCGGAAAAGCCAGCGGACAGCGAACGGTGAACAGTGGACAGATGCCGGAGGCTTCACTCAAACTGCTTTCATGGAGTAACGATGGATCGTAGGAACGCGGAATCCATATTTGCCAGGGCCGGGAAGGTCCGCGCTTTGATTGTCGGAGACCTGATGCTCGACGAGTATCTCTGGGGCAGGGCCGAGCGGATATCCCCCGAGGCGCCGGTCCAGGTCGTGGATGTGCGGCGTGAAGACCTGCGGCTGGGCGGCGCGGGGAACGTGGCGAACAACCTGGTCGCGTTCGGATGCATGGTTTCCATCTGCAGCGTGATCGGCGGCGATGAAAACGGGGCGCATCTCAGGCGCGCTTTTGCCGGCAAAGGGGTGGATGTGTCCGGCGTGTTCGAGGACCCTTCCCGCATGACCAGCAAGAAAACACGGGTCGTGGCCTCCAACCAGCAGATCGTGCGCATCGACCGGGAAACACGGGAGGACATAGGCGCGGAATTCGAAGAAAGGATTCTGGATTACGTCCGTGACCCGGCCAGGCACTGGGACATAATTCTGGCCTCCGATTACGGCAAAGGCGTGCTTACGCCAAGAGTCCTTTCCGGGCTGGTCGCCGCGGCCCGGGACCGGGGCATCAGCGTCGTGGTGGATCCCAAGGGGAATGATTACGGCAAATACAGGGGCGCTACGATCATCACTCCGAACAGGAAAGAGGCGGAGGCGGCATCCCGCATTCCCATCGTCGACGATCAAAGTCTTGCCGTCGCCGCGGAAACCCTGCTCGCCGCGGGAGATTATAAGGCCGTCCTCATAACCAGGAGTTCCGAAGGAATGTCCCTGTTCCTCAGGGATGGCAGCTCAACGCATATACCGACTGTTGCACGGGAGGTATACGATGTGACCGGTGCGGGTGATACGGTGGTGGCACTGCTGGGGCTTGGCCTTGCCTGCGGCCTGGCCTTCCACGAGTCCGCACGACTGGCCAACGTGGCGGCGGGAATCGCGGTGGGCAAGGTCGGAACTTCAACGGTCCTTCCCGGGGAGATTGTCGGTTCCATACGCCACGAGCACCAGGACAGCGATATCAAGATCAAGAACCTGGACGTTCTTGCCTCCATCATCGAGGAGGAGAAGCGGCAGGGGAAACGGGTTGCCTTCACCAACGGCTGTTTCGACCTTCTGCATGTCGGGCACGTGAAATATCTGCAGAAAGCCAGGACTTTCGGTGATCTCCTGGTGCTGGGCCTCAACAGCGACGCATCGGTCCGGCGTCTCAAGGGAGAAAAACGCCCCCTCATCGGCCAGAACGAGCGGGCACATATCCTTGCTGCCCTCGATTGCGTGGATTACGTGGTCATTTTCGACGAGGATACCCCCATGAATCTCCTGGAGACCCTTCGCCCCCACGTGCTGGTGAAGGGCGGCGATTACACACCCGAGCGGGTGGTGGGCAAGGACCTGGTGGAATCCTACGGCGGCAGAATCGAGCTGGTGAAGTTCGTGGACGGCAGGTCCACCACCGGCATTATCGAGAAGATCCTTGAAAATTACAGCTGACAGCGCGCGAAGGTTCCTGACAACAGGAGCTTGTCGATGACCGGCCTCAGAAAAGCCGTTTTCCTGGACCGTGACGGTGTCGTCAACGTGGACAAGGGGTATATTTATCGCAGAGAGGATTTCCAATTCCTGCCCCGTGTGCCGGAAGCGATCGGATTGCTGAACAAAGCCGGTTACCTGGTGATCGTGGTGACCAACCAGTCGGGGATTGCGCGGGGCTTTTACACTCTGGATGACGTCACACGGCTTCACGATCATGTGGATGCCGAACTTGCGCATCATGGAAGCAGAATTGACGCTTACTACCTGTGTCCGCATCATCCCGACCACGGGCCGGACGGCCGGGGCGGGGAATGCCTTTGCCGCAAACCCTTGCCGGGCATGCTGCTGGAGGCTGCGGCCGATTTGTCCGTCGACCTGTCCCGTTCGTTCATGGTCGGGGACAAGCTGAGCGACGTGGAAGCAGGCCTGGCGGCCGGCTGCTCTCCCATTCTGGTCGGAGGAGACGAGGACGGCACGGCTCAGGATGCCCGGAGACGCGGGGCAGCGGTATGCTCCGACCTGATGGGAGCTGTCGAGCTGATCGTCGGAAGCGGCAGCTGAAAGTGTTCTCGCCGGGGCTTACGTTTGACCTGGATTCTTCAGATGTACTATTACGCGCATATACGTAAACCTGAATTCGTGATGTCAGAGAGCCGAAACTGCCCGGAATGCAAAGACGAGAGGAATTAACCGTTCGCGAGGGCGCGAAGGCGTCACGGATTCAAGACAGAGTATGCGGTGACATGCAAAGGACCGAAACATGGCGATAGAAAAAGGCATAATACTGGCGGGCGGAGCAGGAAGCAGGCTCTATCCGCTGACGCTTGTGGCCAGCAAACAGCTTCAGCCGGTGTATGACAAGCCGATGATCTATTACCCCCTGGCAACCCTGATGACTGCCGGCCTGAGGGACATACTGATCATTTCCACCCCTGTCGATACCCCCCGGTTCCAGTCTCTGCTGGGTGACGGCTCACGCTGGGGCATCCGGCTGAGCTACAAGGTCCAGCCAGAGCCCAGGGGCATTGCCCAGGCTTTTCTCGTTGGGGAGGAGTTCATTGCCAAAGACCCGGTCTGCCTTATCCTGGGGGACAACATATTCTATGGTAAAATCGGCCTTGATCAGGCACTGGCGAAGTTCGACTCGGGCGCCAGGATTTTCGGCTACTATGTCAACGACCCGGAACGTTACGGAGTCGTTGAATTTGATGAGGCCGGCCGGGTTGTCAGCATAGAGGAAAAGCCGTCCGCTCCGAAAAGCCACTTTGCCGTTCCGGGCCTGTACCTCTATGACGGCAAGGTGGTCGAAATGACCAGGTCTTTAACCCCTTCGGCCAGGGGCGAACTCGAAATAACCGACCTGAACCTGCAATATCTGCGTCAGGGTGAGCTGGGCGTCGAGCGCCTGGGAAGGGGTATCGCCTGGCTGGACACCGGCACCCACCAGAGCCTGCTTGAGGCGAGCCACTTCATCGGCACCCTGGAAGCGCGGCAGGGGCTGAAGATCGCCTGCCTCGAAGAGATTGCCTTCCGTCTCGGGTTCATCGATAGCGAGGGCATGAAAAATGCGATAGACCAGACTCCGAAATCCGGCTATCGGGATTACCTGGCCAGGGTTTTATCGGAAAAGAAATTTCGGGAGGAGGTCTGAAATGGCGGATGAGTTGCCGGCATTCAAGCAGGGGAAGATACGGGACGTTGTGGTGAGGCTTCTGGCAAAACACCTGGATGAGCGGGGCTGGCTGTCCGAGCTGTTCCGCAGTGACGAGTTGGAGGGCATTCCCTCGCCTGCCATGGCGTATGTCTCAATGACCGTTCCCGGCGTTGCCCGGGGGCCCCACGAACATGTGGAGCAGACCGATTATTTCTGCTTTCTCGGGCCTGCCAACTTCAAGATCTATCTCTGGGACAGCCGGCCCGGCTCGGATACGTTCGGCACGAAGCAGGTTGTCTATGCCGGTGCGGATGCCCCGAAAATCGTGGTTGTGCCGCCCGGAGTAGTTCATGCCTACAAGAACGTCGGAACGGAAAGCGGACTGGTGTTCAATGCGCCTGACCGCCTGTACGCCGGGCAGGGCAGAAAGCAGCCTGTGGACGAGATCCGCCACGAAGATGCACAGGACTCTCCATTCCTTCTCGATTGACGCCGGGGGATTCCCCGGGGCCTCGGCTTTGACGGTGGGGATTTCCCTTCCGCGTTTGGGATCATGATCGATTTTTTCAGAAAAAACTTTCTCCGCATCATGGCCGGATGCATTCTGCTGGCGGCTTTGCTTTTCTACTCCCTGAACCTCAGGCAAAAGGAGTCCACCAACTCGTTTGAACGGGTGGTGCTGGGCGCCACTGCGCCCATAGCCGGGGTCGTGTCCCGCGTGGATGCTTTTTTCACCGGCATATGGGACAACTATTTATTTCTTGTCGGTGTGCGCAAGGAAAACGTCAAATTGCGGGACACCGTCGAAAAGCTCAACACGAGGCTGATCAGGGACCGCGAGAGCCAGCTGGAGAACGAGCGGTTGAAGAAGCTCCTGCAACTTAAGGACGCCATGGGTTCCCCTTCAATTGCGGCTACCGTCATCGGCGAGGATGTTACGCCCTGGTTCCGTACCGTCATCATCGACCGCGGCTCAGTGGACGGAATCCGGGAGGGGATGCCGGTGGTGGCTTCAGCAGGTGTTGTCGGCCGGGTTGTCCGCCAGGCTGCGAACAGTTCCCGGCTTCTGCTCATCACCGACCATGCGAGCGCTGTAGCGGCAACCATAGAGCGTTCCCGTGCGAGAGGGGTGGTAAAGGGCAAGGGCGCGGGGTTTTGCTCTCTTGAGTTTTCAGAACGGGGCGAGGATGTGAAGGTCGGCGATATCGTAGTCACTTCAGGAATCGGCGGGGTGTTTCCCAAGGGAATCCCCATCGGTGAGGTTACCATGGTGAAAAAAGGTGAGTTCGGAATCTTCCAGACAGTCGAACTGCGGCCTTTCGTATCCATGTCCCACCTGGAAGAAGTGCTGGTGATGGTGCGTTGATTCCCATGTTCACCTTTCTAAACACCATCGTCATAGTCATGGTAGGGATCATCTGCCAATATGTACTGATTCCGGCCCATATAGCTGACCCCTTCAAGCCCAATCTGCTTATCATCCTCGTCGTTTACATCGGATTCCGAAGTGATTTCCGTGTCGGCGCCCTTTCTTCCTTCTTTCTCGGGCTGCTTCATGATTCCCTGAGCGGGACCAATTTCGGCCTCAGCGGGTTCACTTTCCTTTTCATTTTCTTTCTTTATCACGAAATAGCCGGCCGTCTCTATACCTGGAGCAGGCTGCTCATGATGTTCGGCGCATTTCTGGCCAGCGTCATTCATGCCATGCTGAGCCTGATTCTGTTATTGCTCTTCTCATCCTCTGCAGGCGTTTATGCGTCCATCCTGCAGTCGCTTCTTCTCCAGGGGCTGATTAATGCCGTCCTTTCGGCATGTCTCTTCAACGTCATACCGGTGACCGGAAGGGAGAAGGCCTTATGACGGAACAGACAGTCGTCCGTGATGCCAGGGATTCGTCGCAGCGAATCCGTGGCCTGATGATCGCCGTGACCGCGATTGTCTTTATCCTCCTCATGCGGTTGTGGTACCTGCAGATCGTCAAGACCGAGGATTTCCGGAACATGTCGGAGAGCAACCGGCTCCGGCTGGTGCCGGTTGCCTCTTCGCGGGGCACGATCCTTGACCGCAACGGGGCAGTCCTTGTCGACAACAGCCCGTCATACAGCGTTGCAGTCATACCACAGGAAGTGGCCGACAAGGATGCCCTGATCAACGGGCTGGCCCGGCTGCTGCAGGTTGACCCCGCGGAACTGGAGGACAAATGGGAAAAGGGGAGGAAAAGAAGCAAGTACCAGCCCATCATTCTGGCTTCGGGCATAAGCAGGGACCAACTGGAAATACTGGAAGAAAACAGGCTGTCCCTGCCGGGGCTGGATATCCAGATGCATCCCATACGGGAGTATCCCCACGGGCTGCTTGCATCACACCTGTTCGGGCATCTGGGTGAAATGACCGAGCAGGAGCTCGGAAACGCGAGGTACAAAGAGTACAATCCCGGTGATTACGTGGGAAAAAGCGGCATCGAACGGAGCTGGGAAAAGGATCTTCACGGTGTCGACGGCGGCAGGCAGATCGAGGTCGATGCCATGGGACGGTTCCTGCGCACGGTAAGTGAAAGCAGCCCGACCACAGGCAACAGTCTCATGCTTACGATCGATCTGGAGATACAGAAGCAGGCTGAAGCAGCTTTCGGCAAACAGGCGGGCGCGGCGGTCGCACTCGATGTGAATAACGGCGAGGTGCTGGCGTTCGTCAGCAGCCCGAATTTCGACCCGGCTCTTTTTGCCGGCAAACTCACCTCGCGCCAATGGAACGAGTACCTGGAGGACATCCGTCACCCCCTGGAAAACAAGGCACTGAAGGGCCAGTATCCTCCCGGCTCAACATTCAAGATCGTAACGGCCCTTGCTGCGCTGGAAGAGGGCATAATCAACGAGAATACGACGATCAACTGCTCCGGATCCTACAAATACGGCAACAGGTCGTTCGGGTGCTGGAACAAGAGGGGGCACGGCGCGGTGAACCTGAAGAAGGCATTCCGTGAATCCTGCGATGTCTACTTCTACAAGCTCGGTGAGCAGTTGGGTGTCGACAGGATCGCAACGTATGCTAAAAGGCTCGGCATCGGAACTCCGCTCGGCATCGGTCTGGAAAATGAGAAACCGGGGCTGATGCCCACATCAGCCTGGAAAGAGAAACGATTCGGCAAGAAATGGCTGAAGGGCGAGACATTGCCGGTGGCGATCGGCCAGGGATATGTTTTGATGACCCCCATACAACTGGCGGCCATGATTGCCGCAGTCGCCAATGAAGGGACGGTTTACCGTCCTCACCTGGTCAAGCGTGTGATAAGCCCCGAAGGCAAGACACTCCGTGAATTCGCCCCCGAGGTTATCGGCCGGGCCGGCATGCACAGCGAAAGCTACCGGCTGGTGAAAAAGGGATTGTTTGCGGTCGTGAACGAGCCGGGCGGCACCGGCGGCATGGCCAGGCTCTATGAGGTCAAGGTCGCCGGAAAGACCGGGTCTTCCCAGGTCGTCAAGCTGCGGAACGGCAAGAACGTAGCCGGCTACCAGTTCCGGGACCATGCGCTCTTTGTTGCATTCGCGCCGTATGAGAAGCCTGAGATCGCTGTCGCGGTGATAGTGGAGCACGGAGCGCACGGCGGTTCAGCAGCGGCGCCTATTGCCGGCCGTATCCTGAAGACCTATTTCCAGGGGAAAGGGGTCATCAAGAAGCCCGTGCCCAGGAAGGCCGATTCATCAGCCGAGCCCGACGGGGAAGAATCGGGCACTCAAGCTGAGACACCAAACGTGGAGGATCACGAGGCCAATGATTGACCGCCGACTTTTTACCAACTTCGACTGGGCGCTCCTGGCGCTCGTTCTGGTGATTGCGGGAATCGGGGTGGTGAACATTGCCAGCGCTACCGCTTCCTACAACATGGCGGATACGCCCTATTCACTCCGGCAAGTATATTGGATACTGATCGGGCTTTTCATCATGCTCATGGTTTGCAGCATCGACTACCATCTTTTCGGCGACGTTTCCTACTGGTTTTACGGAATTGCCGTATTCCTGCTCCTCGTCGTCCTGGTGATGGGGAAAAGTTCGATGGGGGCCACGCGCTGGCTCCACCTGGGTTTCATCAGTTTCCAGCCGTCTGAGCTTATGAAAATCGTTATCGTGATGGTATACGCCCGTTACTTCAGCGCATATCCTCCCGTGGACGGACTTTCCTTCAATGGCCTGTTCTATCCTTTTCTCATGCTGGGGGCGCCCGCGTTGCTGATCATGAAACAGCCCGATCTCGGGACCGCCATTCTGGTTGTGCTCATCGCATTTTCCATGATCCTGTTCGTGGGCATCAGGATGAAGACCCTGGTGGCGCTCGTGCTGGCGGCTGTCCCCGCTGTGTTTCTCGGTTGGCATTTCTATCTTCGCGACTACCAGAAGGAGCGGATACTGAATTTCCTTTCGCCCGAGCGTGACCCGCTCGGCAGCGGCTATCACATTATCCAGAGCAAGATAGCCGTGGGATCGGGCGGTTTTCTCGGCAAGGGCTTTCTCCAGGGGACCCAGACCCAGCTCCGCTTTCTTCCCGAGCAGCATACGGATTTCGCCTTTTCCGTATTCTCGGAAGAATGGGGGTTTGCCGGCTGCTTTATAGTGCTCGCCCTTTATCTGGCACTGGTGTTGTGGGGGCTTGAGATCGCCCGACGATGCAATGACACGTTCGGCAGCCTCATGGCGGTTGGCGTGACAGCCATGCTCTTCTGGCATATCACCATCAATATCGGGATGGTCATCGGACTCTTTCCTGTTGTCGGTGTCCCCCTGCCGCTCTTTTCCTACGGCGGTACATCAATGATCACCTCCATGATAGGCCTGGGTATCCTGCTCAATATCAGGATGCGGCGCTTCATGTTCTGAGATCAGAAAAAAGATGCCCTGATGTCCTTCTGAATTGCTGACTTGCTTCAAATTGAATCACAGCACTCACATTCCTTCTGTTTTGTCGTCAGTTTGGGCAGAACACCATGCAAATGGAAATAGAGCTGGCCCCCCCAATGCTTCAGCAAAAATGAAGCGGGAGATTTTCTGAAAACAGGTTTTTTCTGTCAGGCGCTATCTACCGTTCCTGGACAACGCGTCGAATGCCCATTCGCAGGCGAGCCCCTTGCTGATGCCCGGACGTATTCTAATATCACCATATTCCTTGAGCACTCTCCAGTACTCCCGGTCGTTATCGTTTTGATGTTGACACACGAATAAGGAGCCATTTTCTGAACATTCGTAGGCAACATACGGCTTTCCGTACTTGGAGAACTTCAGGTTAATCTTTTTCCAGGTTCCCCACGTTAAAGGCCAATGAGACGTCTCAACAACGGTCAGGTCGCAGCTAAACGTGCCATTTGTCCAGTCGGCAGCCCGTGCTGTTGACACCGGAAGACAGATGACGACAGCCAACCATGCAGCGATAATCAGATTTTTCATGACAGCCTCCTTCAATATGAATGTGGTATCGCGTTACAACCAGCGAAATGTCAGAGACGGCATACTAAGGATTGATGACAAAACAGTATTGCCTCATATAAAGCAGCTTGTATGCCAACGGCAAACACGTTTTGTTTTAACTGTTTAGCGGCAAAATACCGCCAACTTC
>JAYFNT010000006.1:0-4618 GCA_034933285.1 Geobacteraceae bacterium
TCTTGCCAGGACGACAACCAGCGCTGCTGGTTGGACCGCGAAGGCGTCCCCACAGGGGATCGGCCTATGGCCGAGTCAAAAATCCCCTCTTTCCGATCTGAAAACTGCATAAGCGTCAATCCGGACTTTCCGGATGGACACGAATTAATAAATCCCTTCAGGCTTGTCAAATATATACGCTAAACTTGTGGAATTCGTCTCAAGTCGGTGTCCACACCCTCATCACCATCCAAGATCAGAGCCATCACAAGAAAATGTCCATCCGCTCTCCGATCTTGTAGACAGGGTATTTTCCGTTTTCAAGCTCCTCCATGGTGATCAATCCCATGTTCAGCGCAACCACAAGCGGCATCATGGCTGCCAGTTCCCCTTCGTACTGTATGGCCCCCGGGCTTCTCGATGAATTGCCTTCCGCCCAGGTGTCCCGATTCCTGACATATGCCTGGAAAGCCGGCGAATCGAGTGTTACCAGAGATTTGGCAATGACCGGCTTGACAACTCCTTTACGCTCCTCACCGTGAATGAGCGCCGCTAGTGGTATCCCGATCGGCTGCGATCCATTGCTCAGATCGATCATGGACGCCATGTAGCCGGTTTGTCCTCCCAGCGCCAAGGAGCCGGCAGTTAGCCCCAGGTTCATGGAATAATCAGCGTCAAAGCGTGTTGGCGCTCCGCAGCGCCCTTCATACCCCAGGAAACCGGTCTGCACGTTGAACACGAATTTCAGGAAGTTCTTCCGCTCCGTTTCATCGGAAAAGCGCAGTTCTCCCGATTTCTCATATCGCCCTGGGTTATGCTGCATATCCCTGATCCGCTCCTTCATCATTCTGACCAGAAGGTTCTCGGACGGTATCTGGGAAACCTTGAGGTTACCGTGGTCATCACGGTCCAGAAGCATTGCCTCCACAATATCGTCGGGAAGCGACATGAACAGTTCTTTCGATGCATCGGACAACTCCTGGGCGCTTACGATGAAGTCCTTTTTCACCCTGGTGGAGAGTTCCATCTCCCTGGCGACATAATCTGTTTCGCTGATCCTGTAGTCAAGCCCGACTATGTGCAGATGCGTCAGGATGTTGTCCACACCGTACCGGCTTTCAAGTTCCTTGACGTTCTGCTCGTCGAGAAATCCATTTTCGGCAAGGATGCCCGCTTCCGTCAGATCTCTTTTTATCGTCATGAGTCTTGCCGACAGCTTGTTAAGCTCATGTATCAGCACTTTCATCTCGGGAATGAACTCTATGATACCTTCCGGAATAACCCCGACCCCATAGGTTTTCGCCTGCTTGGCACGATTGACCACTACTCCGGTCATGTAAGAGACAACGTCATTCAGTGATTGCTTCTTCTCGGCGATTTCCTCGGAGATGAGGGTGACATGAGGACGTGTCTGAAGCGCGATTTCCAGGGCGATATGACTGGCGGAACGTCCCATCACCTTGTAGAAAAACCAGCTTTTGCTCTGTGATGCCGCATCCGTAAGCAGATTCCCGATGGTCTTGCTGTAAACCCTTGCAGCCGTATAGAATCCGAACGATATGGGAAGCAGGGTTTTTCCACCCACATTTATCTGGAGATCGCCGTCAATCGTTTTGGGTACCCCAACCACGGCGCAAGGCTTGGCCAGAATGCCGGCATTGTGTTGTTCGCTAAGGAATTCGGCCAGTTCGATAGCGTTCGTGTTCGAATCGTCTCCACCGACAATGATTATGCCGTCAAGACCGTATTTTTGCACGGTATTGAGAACCGCCGCAAATTTTTCGGGAGTATCTATCTTGGTCCGTCCGGTACCCAGGTAGTCAAAGCCGCCCGTATTAATGAGATCCATCATCTTTTTGCTGCCTATCAGCAATCCCTCACCCTTGATGAGGCCATCGGGACCCTTTTCGAAGCCTATCAGTTTATTGTCCGGTCCCAGCGCTTTCAGTATGCCGGAAAGGACATTGTTCCCACCGGATGCAGGGCCGCCGGAAAAGATCACTCCGATCCGTTTCCCTGACAGATTCCGGATTTCCTTAGAGGCTTCCTCTGCACCCGCAACCAGCAGGTGCGTTTTCATGTTCGGAAACTGCCTTTGCAGCAGCGCCTCATCCTTGACGGGAAGAGCTTCCGCCGAAACGGTGAAGGCAATCGGTCGAATCTTCCCTTCAAACAGAAAAGCCTTTGCCACCTGAACCGGCAATGCGGCCAGGAAGCGCTCGGTCGGAGATGTCCGCTTTATGTTGATTTCCTTATCCTTTATCTGGAATTCTGCAGCGTCACCTTGCATTGAAAACCTCCGGAATATTTTCTTACATATTATTTTAGCAACTTTCAAACAACAAACGGCAAAAGTCAATTGCGAACTGTTACCTGTGAAATTTGACAAACCAACCGTAAAATGCGGTTATGACGGGGGCACACCTTCAAATCAACCCGCCGTCTCCGGCAAAACCGCAAGCATCAATGCCTTGCACCACACAAAAAAGGCCGCTCTTGTGAGCGGCCTTCAATTATCGATTCGAGAGGCGTGTGGGACAGATCAGCTTTCCTCCTCGTAGTCGTCCTCTTCGTCGGCCTCGGCGCCGAATCCTCCACCGTAGTCCTCAAGCTCGTCTTCGTCACCGCCCTCCGGCTCCTCGCCATCGTAGCGGTCGGGAGGAAAATCATCCTCCTGGCTGATCGCCTCGAATTTGGCCACCAGAAGGTCGTCGCTGCAAAAGCGGCCGTCCTTTTTATTGCACTTCGTTTTCTCGCAGAGATCGAAAAGCTGTATTTCACTGCACAGTCTGCGTGGTTTCTCTTCTCCAGCCATAGTGTTGCCCGCTTCCCCTTCTTCTCCGGGACACATAATGTCGCCCGGCAATTCAATTCTCTTGCAAAAACCCCGTCTTTTTCTCAACTTCTTTCCTGCATCCGATGAAAATCGACACCAGCCGGACCAACCCATCCTGCATAATCGCCAGCTACCGAAAACTGGCTGGAATGGTGCCCCAATACTGCAAAGGGTAATCCAAATGCGCATCCAAATCAAGGGAAAAGTACCGCAAAACAGCCTACTGAGAAGCTGCCCGATGCAAGCGAATCCGAGAAAACCCGGTTCACTTAAAGACCGGGGCATGGCGCGAAGCTATTCCGCCAGTTGCAAAGGAACCCCCTCCGACTATACTCGAATAAATTAGACCGACTAGAAAAAGGACCGCTAGACATAAATTCCAGGAGCAGCCATGAGAACGCTCAGCACAATTTCCACCTTTCTTGTGATTTCGGCAATCTTATCAGGCCCCGCTATGGCAGAAAGCACCGGAAATACGGAAAACCTTTCCCGGCTGATTTCGTCCGCCCTCACCTCCAACCCGGAACTGAAGGCCTCCCAGGCCCGCTGGGAAATGTTCCGGAACAAGGTCGACCAGGCCCGCGCACTGGACGACCCCATGCTGATGCTGAAGATTCAGAACGGCCTGGTCAGGGCGCCGCTGAATTTCCGCAAGGATTCCATGACCCAGAGAGTGATCGGCCTAAGCCAGCAGCTGCCGTTCTGGGGCAAGAGGGCGCTGAAGGGCGCGGTGGCCGAAAAGGAGGCGGAATCCTACAAGTGGACGCTGGAAGAACGCAAGCTGGAACTGGCGCGCATGGTCAAGGAGTCCTATTACCAGATTTATTATGTGGACCGGTCGCTTGCCATAGTAGACAGGAACATCAGGATCTTCAATGATTTCATCACTCTGGCCCAGACCAAGTACGCCGTCGGCCAGGGGTTGCAGCAGGATGTCTTCAAAGCCCAGGTGGAGCGATCCAAAATGCTGGATATGCGCATTACCCTGGAACAGCAGCGCAAATCCCAGGAGGCAAGCATCAATGCGCTCCTGAGCAGGCCGGCCGGCACGCCGGTAAACCGGATAGCGGATGTGGAAATTCAACCCTTTTCGGCAACCGCGGAAGAGCTTGCCGCCATTGCCGACGACAATCGCCCCTTGCTGAAGGGGAGCCGTGCCCTGGTGGAAAAGGCGGACGCCGGGCTGAAGCTGGCGAAAAAAGAATACCTCCCCGACTTCAACCTGGCGTTCGAGTATATGCAGCGGGACCCGGCCATGGGCAGTGACGGCGCCGACATGTATTCGCTGGGCCTCACCTTCAACCTGCCGGTGCAGAGATCTCGGAGGCAGGCAGCGGTTGCGGAGTCCAACGCCGAGGCCAGGATGGTAGCCGAGGAGCTGAACAGCCAGAGAAATACCATAAAGGCGGGAATCGCGGACCTCCTGGCCCAGATGGAGCGGCGCCGGAAACTGGCCGACCTCTACCGGACCGGCATACTGCCCCAGGCCCGGCAGTCGCTGGAGTCCGCGACAATCGGTTACCGGGTCAACAAGATCGACTTCCTGGCCTTGCTGGACAGCAGCGTAACCCTGTTCAACTACGAGCGCGAATATTTCGATTCCGTCGCCGATTACCAGATGAAGAAAGCGCAGCTGGAAGCGTTGGTGGGAAAGGAATTGTAAGAGCAGGCAATAGGCAATAGGCAATAGGCAATAGGCAATAGGCAATAGGCAATAGGCAATAGGCAATAGGCAATAGGCAATAGGCAATAGGCAATAGGCAATAGGCAATAGGCAATAGGCAATAGGCAATAGGCAATAGG
>JAYFNT010000007.1:0-95830 GCA_034933285.1 Geobacteraceae bacterium
TTGTCCGTCGCCACCGGGTGGCCCAGGCAGATGCCGTAGTCCACCCAGTCCCCGGATTTGACCGCCTTTACGGCTTCTTCAGCCGTAACGAGCTTCTTGTGATATTCCTTGTAATGCATGTTGTAGCCTCCCTCTGCAAAAATTCTTCATGATATGGCTGCCCCCTCCCGATTCTCCCAAAAAAGCAAGGGGGGACAACAGCGAAAACCCTTCTATTCTGCCGGTGCGCCGGGCCTGATTTTTCCTGCTGCTAACCCTCCGAAGAAATGTATTTTAGCAAGGCAGAAGCATTTCCGCTTACTGACAAAAGTTGCACACACTCTGATATGCATTTAAAAAGTGGGCGGAATCTTATTCCGCCCCATCAACAAAATATGGAGTGTTGGTCTGAATTGATTCATAAGCATATAACATGCCATTTTTATATGACAACAATATACCAAAAATCAACATCTTATGACTTAACGATAATTTATTATGACTAAAAAATTTGTCTGCTGTCTATTTATTTTACAGCTATGTCGTAATCAATCAATAGATTTGCTCTGTTGATGTTAATTTATTTTACAGGTGTCAATCCTACAAACAATCCGTCACATGATTAATTTGATACTGTGGTACTCAAAGCATTTGCTGAAACAGTGGAAACTTCGTGGAAGAGGATGCGGGCGCCTGGACTGCACCCGCTGGAGGAATATTTTTTTCGATATATGGATGACTCGTTTCTTCCAGTTGGTCCTGACAACAAAAAAACGGGCGCCCGATTTAATACAGCGCCCTAACCGAAAAGGAGGATTTTCGGAACAGAATTCAAAATTTATAACCTTGTCTCAGAAGAAATAAGCCCAGCGGACGCCGACGGTGTTGGTTCCTGCGCCGCTTTTGACCGAAAAGTCGTCACGATAGGAGATCAGCAGCTGGTTGTTGCTCCCGATCAGCCAGAACAGGGTAAGTCCCAGGCCATGATTGCTCTGCGAGTTGTTCTGCCAGACACCATCGACCTTGGTTTCGCCGCCATAGATGTAGTAGTAATCCAGCGAAATGGCCCACTGCTTGGTGATGTCGTAACTGAGATGCGCTTCTGCCTGTATGGTGGGATCCTGCTCCAGCTTGCTGTTGCCCAGGTATTCGTCGTTGTCGGTGTAGAATTCCCCACCCAGGATGAGGTCCAGGTAAGCCTTCTCCCCGATGCCTTTCACCACTCCGATTTCAGGCTTTATTGCCCAGCGATTGCTGCTGGGGTTCACGAGCCTGTTCCTGTTGTACTCACCGACCGGCAGGGTCACCCAGGGTGTGAACCCCACCCAGAACTTGTTCTTCGGGTCGTTTACGAACCAGAAAGTGGCAAGGACAATGGGGTCGGCAAAGCCCGTGGTGGAAATTTCGTGGCCGTTGTTCAATGCCTCATAGTCTCCGCTCAGGTTGACATCGACGAAGGGCACGATGAACTGGGGGTCGATGGTAAAGGGGCCGTCGCCATAGAGCGCCTTGCCGATGCTGGTGTAATAGACATACCTGAGCATGCCCACATTGGCAGTCTGGTTGAAATCATTGCCGACTTTCGTGCCGTTCTGGTAGAGTTTGTTTGCGCTGACATGGTTGTAGTAGAAACAGAACAGGGATGTGCCTGGCGGAAGCGGGATGTAATCCCTCGCGTACGCAGCGGCATGGGACTCCCGAGATGCCGCCAGACTCAAACATATTATTGCCGCAATCAATATCTTTCTCATCACTTCCTTCCTCCTGTGCCATGAATATTCAAGTGCATTGCAGATAATGACGATTATCGTTCCTCATTAATCCGAAAGATGGGGGCGAACAATCGCCCCCATCCGACCGTACAGCAGCGATACAATCGCTACATCGCCTTCTTGTACAGCGCGATTATGTCGTCGAGCTTTACATTTCTGGGATTGAAAAGGGTACAGATGTCTTTCATCGCGTTTTCGGCCAAAAGGGGAATGTCAGATTCCTTCATGCCGAGTGCGGCGAAGCCGGAAGGGATCCCGACATCGGCGGACAGGGTTTTGATTGCATCGACCGCTTTCATGGCTGCTTCTTTCAGCGAAAGCCCGGTGATGTCTTCACCCATTGCCACGGCGACTTCGGCATATTTTTCCAGATTGGCAATCAGGTTGAACTCGCAGACCACGGGAAGCGCGATGGCGTTGCAAACTCCGTGCGGCAGGTTGAGCACGCTGCCCGGCTGGTGCGCCATGGAGTGGACGATGCCGAGACCGGCGCTGTTGAAGGCCATGCCTCCAAGGTACTCGGCATAGGCCATGGCATCGCGCGCCGCGATGTCCTGGCCGTTTGCCACAGCCTTGCGCAGCCATTTGGCGACCAGCTTGATGGCCTGGATGGCGCATGCATCGGTAATGGGAGTTGCCAGTGCCGCAACATATGCCTCGACTGCATGGGTCAGGGCGTCCATGCCGGTGGCGGCGGTCAGGCCGGCAGGCATGCCAGCATGCATCAACGGATCGTTGATTGCCACGGCAGGCATTACCCGTGCATCGGCGAAGACCATTTTGACTTTGATATCGGTATTCGTTATAACCGCGAACCGGGTCATCTCGCTGCCCGTACCGGCAGTCGTGTTGATGGCGATATAAGGGGGAAGATTGGCTTTCAGAGTGTCGACACCGGCGTAATCACGAATATTTCCACCGCTGGTGGCAACAATCCCGATGCCCTTCGTGGTGTCATGGGAACTGCCCCCGCCAAGGGAAATAAGCGAATCGCAGTTATTGCTCTGATATACTTTCAAACCGTCTGCAACGTTATTATCAGTCGGGTTCGGCTCAGCCCCGTCAAACAGGACCACCTGGACACCGGCAGCCTCCACCAGTTTGACAACCTGTGCGGCAACGCCCGCCTTGGAAAGGCCCTTGTCGGTAACCAGCAAGGCCTTCTTGGCGCCCAGCTTCTTCACTTCTTCGCCAACCTGGTCAACAGCGCCGAGGCCCATCAAAGCGACAGGGGGGGTAAAAAAACCGAATACTTGTTTTGCCAATGCCATTTCTTTTTCCTCCATTAATGAATTTCAGGCGCGATGCCTGGCTGCAACTTTTTTAACCGCGTACTTCACATAAATAAAATCAGACTCCCATCACCTCCGTTCTCTCCGCAGCTTTCCACGGACGTATATCTGGCAACATCTCGAAATGCTTTTAAGACATTGACACTAACAGCTCTCACCAGACCACCTTCTGAGCATTTCAAACGCTGGGTGAGAACCGCTCTTAACTGCACGACGCTGTTATGCCTTGTTACAGATAGCAGGGGTCGTGCCGAAAGAATCTAATTATAAAAAGCCGTTTTATTCAAAAGAGTTAAGGAGTTTGCGAAGGATTCCGGGAATGGGGCTGATGTAAAGCATTTTGCGGGCAGAATGCCCTGTCGCGGGGCAACCCGCTGTAAACCAATGCTACAGGGTTCCTGTAAAACAATTTTACAGATTGATGTTTTTTGTCACCCGAAGGCGCCACTGTTTTCAGTACACTGGAGGATGCGGGTCTGCCCGAGTTGGCAAGGGGGAATGTTACGTAAGGATGGTAAAAGGCAGTCCTGGGACATGCATGGAGAAGGCAGAACAGGGATCGGCGGGATCAGCCGCCTTTCTCTTTCCGGATCTTGAGCCGCTTGTTCAGTGTCTGCCGGGTAAAACCGAGGAGTGAAGACGCGATCCCCTGGTTGCCCTTGGCAAGCTTCATGGCCACATCGATCAGCAACTCCTCTACTTCGCGAACCTTGGGGAAGCGGCCCCGGGACTCCAGCAGCCAGTCGTTCAGGCGCTCCGAAAGGAGCGATTCATGTCCGGAAGGCACCGGCATGCTGCCAATGACCTCCCTGAAACGTTCAAGTGAAAGGACACCGGAACCGTGCCTGGCCACCGCATCGAAAACCATGGCCTTCAGTTCCCTGATATTGCCGGGGAAATCGTAGCTTGAAAGCAGGGTGACCAGCTCCGCAGGGTAACTCGGCGTGCTTTTCCTGAAAATCTGCGCAGCTGCCTGGAGGAAAAAATCCATCAGCAGCGGAATGTCCTCCCCGCGCTCCCTGAGCGGAGGCACCTGCACCTGATGTGAGCAGAGGCGGAAGTAGAGGTCATTGCGGAACGTCTTGGCCTCCGCCATTTCGCGAAGGTTCCTGTTGGTTGCGGCAACGATGCGCGCATCGCTGACCAGCGGGATGTCCGAGCCGACCGGGTAGTACTCCTGCTCCTGCAACAGCCTCAAAAGCTTAACCTGCGACATCTCACTCAGGTCGCCGATCTCGTCCAGGAACAGGGTTCCGCCGGCAGCCTTGGTGATCAGTCCGCTGCGCGCCTGGTCCGCGCCGGTGAACGCGCCTTTCTTGTGGCCGAACAGGGTGTCGGAAAACATGTTGTCGTCAAGGCCTGCTATGTTGACCGGAACGAACCTTCCCCGCACTCCGCTCAAATCGTGAATCGCTTTTGCGATCAGTTCCTTCCCGACCCCGGTCTCGCCGATGATGATGACTGGCTGCAGGGATTCCGCAATGACTTCGCAGTACTGGAAAACAGCCGTCATCTTGGGGCTGGCGGTGATTATGGTGGAGAACGCATCCGGACGCTTCAGGCGGTTGGTGAGCAGATGATCCCTGAGATCGGTCACCTGCTGTTTCAGGCGGCATATTTCCAGTGCCCTTTTCACGCTGGAGATGAGCCGGGAATTTTCCACCGGTTTAACCAGGTAGTCAAAAGCGCCCGCCCTCATGCAGTCGACGGCAGTATCCACCTCGTCCGCGGCAGTCATGACAATGACGGGAACCTGGGGATAATCGCGGCATATGGTCGCAAGGAGTTCCTTGCCCGAAATGTATGGCATGAACAGGTCGAGGACGACAACGCCGATTTCACCTTGTTCGAGTATCGGCAGGACCTGCCGGCTGTCCTCGACTGCCCTCACTTCCCTAATGCCGGCAAAACGGAGAACCGATTCCGAAGAAAGCAGGATATGCTGCTCATCGTCGACCAGCAGAATGGGAAAAATCCCTGCGGTTTTCATGACTTGTTGTCCCCCCCCCTCTCGGCTTGCTGGACCGGAAGCCTCACGAAGAATGTCGATCCGCAGCCGGGTTCCGATTCGCATTCGATGATTCCGCCATGCTCCTTGACGATGCTGAAGCAGATGGAAAGTCCGAGACCGGTTCCACCGCTGTCCAGCCTGGTAGTATAAAACGGGTCGAAAATCACCTGCCGCACCTCGTCAGACATACCGACCCCCTCGTCGGTGACCTTGATGATGACCTCGTCAATTGATTTGGCATAGAATGTTGAGAGAGACACTCCTTCCCCCCGTGTCCTGAGGGCCTGGAGAGCATTCATGGTCAGGTTGACGATGACCTGCTCCAACTGCTGGAAGCTCCCCGTCACCGGAGGCAGGTTTTCAGCCAGTATGCACTGGAACTTGTCAGTATGCTTCCTGATCTCGTTGTGGAGCATGTAAAGTGCAGCCTCAATCACCTTGTTGAAGTCCACCACCTGATCGAGCCTCGACTTTTCCTGGCGGGCGAAATCCTTCAACCCGGTGACAATGCTGTTGATTCGGTGCGATCCTTCCACCAGGCCGGTGAGCATCTTGGGAATATAGGAGCCGGCTTCGGAAAAGCGCAGTTTGCCCAGGTAGAATTCGCCATTGTCTTCCGCATATTGGGAAAGGATTCTGCTTATGTCGGGCCAGATATCGGTGATGAACCGGGCATTAGCAAAAATAAAATTGTTAGGGTTGTTGATCTCATGGGCAATGCCGGACGCCAGTGTTCCGATGGCAGCCATCTTGTCCACCTGGCGGAGCCGCTCCTGCATTTTTCGGTTTTTCTCTTCCGCAGCCTTACGCTCCGCGATATCCCTGCACACCGCCAGCACTCTGTATTCACCCCCAATGACAGCGCCCTTCATGTTCACCTCAATCCAGAACAGTTCTCCGGAACTGTCCTTGGCCAGCCACTCAAACATGTGGGATTTGTCGTATCTGGTTTTCCAGATCTTTTTCAACAGGTCATTGTAGGTATAAGGAGGCACCCCTGCACTCAGATCCCCCACGTTCAGCCGCAGCACCTGCTCACGGGAATAGCCGTACATCTCGCACATCTTAAGGTTGACGTCAAGCATTGCACCGTTTTCAGGGTCAAATACAAAGGTGGCGTCATTGGCCGCATCGAAGATGGTCCGGTAATTTGCCTCAGATTCGCGCAGCGCCTGCTGCGCCCTCTTCCGCTCCCGGATGTCGGTGAACATCGCCATGTAGCTGATGGTAGTTCCGTCACTATTCAGGAGGGGCGCGGTGGAAAGGCTCACATCAATGAGCGAGCCGTCCTTGTGCGTGCGCTGCGTCTCCATGGAGCGTAACGAACCGCCTTCATCCAGGTCGTGTACATTTCCCATGAACTCGTCGCGGAGGTCTTCGGGAGCGATCGGATAAGGTTTGCCCAGAACCTCTTCCCTGCCCCAGCCGAAAATCCGTTCCGACTCCGGATTCCACAGTGAGACATCAAGATCAGAATTCATTACGATGATGGCAGCAGGCGAGGAGTTGATTATGGATTCCAGCAGCTGGTTTTTTTCTCGAAGGGCATCTTCTGCACGCCGCCTGGCGTTTATGCTGCGATGATATTCGCCTGCCATGACAACTGCGCCGCTCTCATCGAACACTGGAAATGAATGGATCTCCACATGACCTGCATTGGGATGGTATTTTTCGGTGGTTATTGCTCTTCCGGAATCGAAGACTTCCCGCAGGTGGCAGTCTTCGCACACTTTTTTCATGCCCGGGTAGTAAATTTCATAACAGTGGGGTTTCAATCTCTTTCTTATCAGATCCGTATTCACACTTTCAGATGAACCTCGGAAATTGCTGAACACCAGCCTGAAATCCCTGTCCACGACGGAAACCAGATCAGGAATCGCCTCAAGGATACTCCGGAAGATTTTTTCTGATGATGAAAAGGCTTTCTTCTTTCTGCCCCGTTCCTCATGAGTTTCGTTCATCGACCCCTCCGGGTTTTGGAAACAACTGCCCGCTTAGCGTGTTAATATAGCTCCATACCATCCTGGTTCCAATTCATTTTAATTGAACCCTTAACTACCTGGAACGCCACCCCATTCCCATTCGTCCACCGGTCCCCCTCACGGAGAGGATACGGCACTTCCCGGGTTCCGAGAAAAACCGGTTCACTGTCAATATAGGCAAACCATTCCAGGTTGCCGGTCATCCATACCCTGGTTTTCAGTTCCATGACCACATACCTCCCTGCCGTTCCTTCTTCATCATGGGCGCGAACGTAGTGAATACGAAAACTCATTCTTACCCATCCGGGAAATTATCGCAAGAAAATGGCGACCGTGACCTTACTGGGAACGGGCACAGCCTCAAATGGCGGACCTTCGCAAGATCCGGTCCATTCTCGTGGTTGTTTCCGTCGCCGGATTGGGGTACATTACGGAAAAAGTCTTCCGGAGAAGCAGTGGCAAACATTCTCATCGTATCAGATCAGGAAAGACTGATCGCAATTTTCACCAGTCCCGGCTTTCTGCCCGATGCCAAGGTTCGCGCCGCAAGGACAATCGAACAGGCCCTGGCAGCGCAGGCAAACGGCAGGTACCAGTTCATCTTCATCCAGGAGCGCCTCGGAGAAATATCAGGGCACATACTGGCACACCGGGTGGCAGCCGGGTCAACAGGGAAAAAACCGCGAATCATCATGCTCGCCAATGGCGAGAGAAACGGCGACGGCAGCGGAAAGCAGGTGCAAACCATCCGGTGCGCCGGGCTGAGCGACGAACAGATAGCCTCAGCCGCACGCGAAATATTGGCAGGGCAGGAACGAAAACCCAGAAGCCGGCGGACCAGGTCGAAGAGCCAGGATCAGGCGGAACCGGATGCCGGACACATCTCCACCCCCCTGCCGACCGTGGAAACAGTGGCTGATCTGGTAGAAATAGCCAAGGTTGCGGCACAGCCTGGAAACAAGCCGCTCCCGCGGGAAACCGTCGCCGACTCCGCACCTGACGGCCAGGCAAGATCGCGCTTTCAGGAAGAACTGGACAGCGTTTTGGGTGAAAACGGCAACGAAGCGCTTACCACTCCGGAAAAACCTTCCGCATCAGACAAGGATTCCAGTCCTGCTCCTTTGCTGGTCAAGTGGGGCAAAGAGCCCTTGGCCCAGCGAATCCTCAAGCGGGTTGACGGACGGAAACCGCTGGCTAAGATCCTTGTGGCCGTGACCGTCGCGATAATTCTGGCATTGTTCGCTGCGACCAAAATGCATAAAGCTCCCGGCATTGCCAAAACAGGGGCAAAAAAAACTTTGCCGGGCTTCGCCAAAGCTACGGTTGATGCCACTCCCCCGAAAAAGGAACTACGTTCTCTCCCTTCATTCATCCCTCTCAGTTCCCTGGATTCAGGATACGGCAAGAGCCATCCCGGCTGGGAAAGATACCTGACTCCAGCTGCCGAGTTCAGGGTTTACCGGGAAAGGGGGATAATACGGGCAATCCAGGTGATTGACCGGAGCGGCCAGGGAGTGCAGACAGGACTTTTCACGTCCGCACTGAACGAAATAGCCTCGAGCCAGCACTACCTCATAGAGGGAAGGGAAAACAAGGGATCCTTTCAAATAGAAAAGGGACAACTGGCAAATGGCGCAAAGATAATCGTCTACCGGCATTCGCCGGGAAGCCGGGTCAAGGCGCTCGTCATCGATTTGCACTGACTCGGTTTAATCCGCACCGGAATCACTGCTCACAGCAACAAAGGACAATGGAACATCCGCCAATGAACACTCTCAAGTTGATTATCCGCGCGGGCATTTTCCGCTTCGGCCCGACAATTGCGGCCCTTCTCCTGGCGAACATCATGCTGGCCGGGACATCGTCCGGCGCCGGCTCGCCTTTCGAACTGGAAATCGGTGACCTTGAAAAGACCGCCGGTAAGCCGCCTGCGGCCAAAGCCAGGGGAAAAAAGAAACGCCAGCCTCCGAAGAAATCCAAGCGGATACATCCCGCAACGATGCAACCAATCCCTGCTGAGCAGGAAGGTGAATACCTGAGATACACGATCCGGCCGGGTGACCACATTTACAAAGTGCTCACAACCCGTTTCGGCCTCTCCTCCGAGCGTGCCGAAGAGCTGATTCCCCGTATTCTGCAGTTGAACGGCATCACCAACATTGCCAGGCTGCAAATCGGCCAGGTCATCCTTATTCCGGCATCCGCGGTAAAAAGCCGCAAGCCCTCAGCACCCGAACCATCAAGCGCAGTGGCTCCCCGGACTGCCGCGACCGTTGCGGAAAAGCAGAAACTCCCTGTTGAAAAGGACCTGATTGAACGGATCAGGGACCTGTGGATGCGTCTCTTTCCCGAAAGGGGTCCGGCGGCAGACACTCTGCGTGAAAAGACCCTCGGCAACACGAACTATCCTGTTGTTACAGGTGCGGACAATGGGGAAATCCTGATCACCCGGGAAGGAATGCCGCCGGTGTTTGCCAATGTTTCCGGGGCTCAGCCCGCCCACCCCGAAAAGGTCGTGGCCCTGCCGGCCGACGGCAAGTATTTTGCCGGGCCGCTTCTGAAAGGCGCCGGATTTGAAGAGGTTGAGGAAAATACACCCGTCACGTTCGGCACTGACCCAAAGATCACACTAATGCCTGATTTTACAATCGTGAAGCGGACCCAGGGAAAGCTGACCAGGGAACGAATCCTGCTGTTCACGGGTGAGAAGGGCTGCCCGTCTCATCCGGAGACACTGTCCGCTTTCCTCTCGGGCCAAGGCATTCGACTCGTCAGCTTGTGCAACGGAGCACCGGCAAAACCCTCTGCCGAAGACGGCAGTGTTTCGCCTCTTGCCGCAAGTGATGCGGAAAAGCTTGTCGACAGTATGCTGGATGCCCTTTCCGTCAAATGGAGCAAAGCGCATCCAGTGGAAATCGTGCTTGACCAGAAAGAAGGATACAGAATCGGCGTGAAGCTGGACCGGTATTTCGAAGACCAGGGTGAAAGATATTTTGTCGACTACGGGAGAGAAGACGCCACGCACGAAACCTTGATGCGCCTGGTGGAACTGTCCGGTTACCGGAGAATCCCCCTGGCTCCCAAGGCAGGTCCGAGAATAGTTGCCGAACAGCTCCTGAAGGCGCTACAGCTTTCGTCCGAATACCGGAGGCGGCAATTCAGCTCATCACCTGATGGACGCATAACCGTCGAGGCATCGTGTTTCCTGTTCAGTAGCAGATCGGCTCCGCGGAAACTGTTCCTGGTGTCTGATCCTCCCCTGAACAGGTCTGTGCTCGATTTGCTCGCCGCGGGCCAGTGGTCTGCAAAATAATCCGATATACTGGAGAAAGAAGGAGTCATTGAATGAAATTCACCAAGATGCAGGGCGCCGGCAATGATTATGTCTATGTGAACTGTTTTGAGGAAACGGTCGAAAATCCGGCCGAAGTGGCAATCAGGGTATCCAACCGTAATTTCGGAATAGGCTCCGACGGCCTGATACTGATCATGCCTTCGCAGGTAGCCGACGTCAGGATGAGGATGTTCAACGCAGACGGTTCGGAATCGGAGATGTGCGGAAACGGCATCCGCTGTGTGGCCAAGTATGCATATGACCACGGAATCGTAACAAAGCAGGAAATAACAGCTGAAACCGGCGCGGGTATACTCACCCTGCAGCTTTTCACCAATGGCAACAAGGTTGAAAAGGTGCAGGTCAACATGGGCACCCCCCGCCTGAGTCGCGCCGAGATACCCATGACCGGCGATGGTTCCCTGCAGGTGGTCAATGAGCCGCTCAACATCCTCCACTCCACTTTTCATATCACCTGCGTCTCCATGGGCAACCCCCACTGTGTGATCTTCGTGGATGACGTGGCAGGCTTCCCGGTGGAAAAATACGGCCCACTCATTGAAAACCACGAGATGTTTCCCCGCCGGACCAATGTGGAATTTATCCAGGTCATTTCCAGGACCGAAGTCAGGCAGCGCACCTGGGAGCGGGGAGCGGGAGAAACCCTTGCCTGCGGAACAGGCGCCAGCGCCGTCTCGGTGGCTGGAGTTCTGAACGGCCTAACTGAACGGAAGATTCTGAACCATCTCTCAGGAGGCGACCTGGAACTGGAATGGCGGGAAAACGGCCCGGTCTTCATGACCGGCCCGGCCGTGGAAGTCTTCACAGGGGAGATAAACATTTGACAGAAGCAATCAAAACCGCATCC
Source organism: Geobacteraceae bacterium (assembly GCA_034933285.1). Taxonomy (GTDB): domain Bacteria; phylum Desulfobacterota; class Desulfuromonadia; order Geobacterales; family Geobacteraceae; genus RPRC01. Next base: position 11,239 of record JAYFNT010000007.1, read on the forward strand.
CCGGACTACCTGGGAGCTCACATGTCGATCGCCGGCGGCATCCACAAAGCTGTCGAAAGGGGCCAGGAGGCCGGGTGCGGGGTTATCCAGGTTTTCACCCAGAATTCGAACCAGTGGAAGGGAAAGAGCATCACAGATTCAGACATTTCCCTGTTCCGTGAACGGCTGGAAGAATCCGGCCTTCACCGGGTGGTCTCCCACGATATCTACCTGATCAATCTTGCAGCGCCTCCCGGCGAGGTGCGGGAAAAGAGCCTGGCCGGGTTCGCCGAGGAAATGGCGCGCTGCGCCCGGCTGGGGATCGACTCGATCGTAATGCATCCGGGTTCGCACCTCGGGGATGGCGAGGAAACCGGGATCATGAGGATTGTCGAGGCGTTCGACACCCTGTTCAGCAAGATCCCCGAATTCAGCGGCCAGGTTCTCCTGGAAACCACCGCGGGTCAGGGTTCAAATCTGGGCTACCGCTTCGAGCATCTCCGGGACATCAGGGACCGCTCCGGTTTTCCGCGGCGGTTCGGCATATGCTTCGATACATGTCACACCTATGCAGCCGGTTACAACCTGACGACAAAAGAGGGATACGAGGAGGTTTTCGAAGAGTTCGACCGGATTTTCGGATTGGAAAATCTCAAGGCCTTTCATTTCAACGATTCCAAGAAAGGGCTGGGCAGCAGGGTGGACCGGCACGAGCATATCGGCCGGGGCGCCATGGGTCTGGACGGCTTCAGGTTGCTGATGAACGACGAAAGGTTCGCGCGCATTCCCAAGATACTGGAAACGCCCAAGGGGGACGACAACGAAATGGACGCTATCAACCTCCGGACGCTGCGCGACCTCATGCTGAAGGGAGGCAGGACATGAAAGAAAAAATCCGGATCATCCAGGGAGACATCACGAAACTGGAAGTGGACGCCATCGTCAATGCCGCCAACAACTCCCTGCTTGGGGGCGGGGGCGTGGACGGAGCCATCCATCGTGCCGCGGGGCCCAAACTGGTGGCCGAATGCGCCACCCTTGGGGGTTGCCGTACCGGAGACGCAAAGATAACGAACGGATACAACCTTGCCGCACGCCATGTAATTCACACCGTGGGTCCTGTCTGGCACGGCGGCGGCAAGGGAGAACCCGAGCTTCTGCACAGCGCTTACAGGCGCTGCTTCGAGGTGGCGCATTGCAACGGTCTCAAGTCGATCGCTTTCCCGGCCATCAGCGCCGGGGTCTACGGCTATCCCATGAAGGACGCCTGCGGCATTGCCATGGAGGAAGCAAAAACAGCCCTCGGGAAGTACCCGGAACTGGAGGAGGTTGTTTTCATCTGCTTCAGCGAGTCCGACTTCAAGATCTATCAGGAGACGTTCTCGGAAATCTTCGAGTAAACAGCCGGGGGGGCGAAACGCCCCCCCACATTTCCTCGATGTGTTGATTTGCCGCCGAACATACCACAACATAATGCCTATGCTTCAGTTGAGTAATTAACGGTAATAACCATTGTGATTCATCCTCCAGATGTCACGGCTGGCAACGTTCATCTGATTGTGAAGCCGTATGCGTTCCCTGGCGGTGATGTGGCCGTCGGCTATCATCCTGTGCTTCTCCCCCCTGATCCGCTCCTGCTGGGCCGTCAGCCTGCGCGCCTCCCCGGGAGTCAGGCGGCCGCTGTGGACGCCATGGGCAATCCTCTGCTCCTGGCGCCATTCCCTTCGTTCAATCCCACCGTTGTGATACCAGCCGGCACTTGCCGAACCTGCTCCGATTACCAACATCAAGGATGCCATCACTCCGAACACGATACCTTTTTTCATTTTCAAATCTCCTTTTTTCTCAAGATAGAAGACCAGCAGAGCTCTCTTTCCGGTTTCTTTGCCCATTTTAACGATCGCTTTTCCATACCGTTGACAGCTGATGTGAAAAATAACTCTCCGCAGAAGCTGCAAACATTTCATCGATAGAATGTTAACCTGCCATTTCAAGCATTTCCGGACACTTCTCTTCCTGTCAAACCAGCCTGACAGCCTGAAACGCCCGCAAAAACTTTCACACCTCACCAGTGACTTGTAACACTTTATATTTCGCAAAGCTCATCCGTCCAATATACAGAAATCATCCGGATGTTCACGCGAGACACCAGCGCGGCAAAAAATATTTCTATGCGAATTTTTTACTTGACTATATATTGCAAAGAGATATTATAGAAGCAACTACACCAAAAGAATACGTTGGTGTGGTGCCATCAATGCTGGCGGACCGTACCCTAATATCTCTAGGTGATATTAACGGGTTATGCTTTTTCTGGTGAAACGCTGGGAAAGACCTCCCTCTAGCCGCTGTAAAGAACCTGGCAGCAGGTTCCACCATGGTGCACATATGAAAGACACCGTCACGCTCGAAAATTTTCTTAAGGCCCTCAAGTCCTACGATTCCATGCGCGGTTATTCGCTTTCGCTTTACGGGGAAACAAATGGATCGGTAGTTTCCGAGGGACATTTCCTCCAACTTTGTACCAATCAGGGCGAACAGCCGTATATCGAGTCCATTTATGACTTATGGCTGGAAAAACATGTGCAGACCGCGCTCAAAAGAAACAAGCCGGTGGTTTTCAAATGCCTGGGAGGGATACTGTGTTTTACCGTACCGTTCAATTTCCAGGGAGCAGCATTCTGCCTGTACGGATACGGTGTTCGAGAAGAAAAGCTGGACATCAAACAAATTGCCACCATTGCCAAAGAGAAAAAGCTCCATATATTGTCCTGCATCGAGGCCCTTGCCAACCTTCCGGTAAAGACAATCGAAACGGTCCAGCATGATGTCAATGATATACAGCGGATCCTGCCGTCACTTACGGAGCAGAACCTTTACAAACCCCTCTATCACTCATGCATCAATGTCTTGAAAACAATGACGGAACTGTCTTCCAGGATCGAAAGGCTGAAATCCGTCGAAGAGGTGATCTCAAACTGCGCTGCAACCCTGGAAGGTCTTTTCAATACCCGCAAGATTGCCTTTGCCCTGCGCAGCGAAAAGAATCATGGTTTGCATCTTGTTGGAACCGGCGATCTTCAGCAGGAGTTGGGCAGGCTGCCTGAAAAAACCATACAGGAGATGTTGTCCGAACAGAACGCCGGCAGCTCCGTAAGCGCGGAAAAGATCCTCATTGAAAACGGCATTCAGCTGCAGGCCTCGCATGTGGCCTGTTTCCCCCTGATAACTGACGAAGGCCTTCTTGGGGCAATACTGTGCTTCGACTGCAAACTGACGGCCCTTGCCGCCTCAATGATTGAACTTCTTGCCGGAAGAGCAATTGCACGAATCGTCAACCTGCAGAAAGAACTGAAGCAATCCCATGACCAGGCGCTCGCAGACCGCTTGCTGTCTTTGAAAAACAGCTTCCTGAAAACCGAAACCCGTGACGAACTTTACAGAGTCATCCTGGAAACTGTGTCAGAGCTGGTTTCCGCCTCCCGTGGATCGATAATGCTTGTTGACAATAACGGCAAGAGCCTGCGCATAAAATCCGCCAAGGGAATGAAGACGGAACTCGCCAAAATAGTCGCGGTCAGAATCGGGGACGGCATAGCGGGCAAGGTTGCTGAGAGCGGAACGCCGATTCTGGTAAACGACCTGGAAAGTGACAACAGGATTTCAATGTCCAGGAGACCGCGGTTCAAAACGAATTCCCTGATATGTATACCACTGAAGCACAGGGATAATGTGATCGGTGTCCTGAATCTTTCCGACAAGGAAAACCTCGAATCGTTTACCGAGTCTGACATGAATCTGGCGCTTTCCTTCGTGAACCTGGCAGCCCTTATGATCGAACACTCCCTTGCCGTCGAACGTTCCACAGCCTTGGAACAGCTGGCAATTACTGACTCGCTTACGGGATTATACAACCGGCGTTTTCTTACAAGAAGGATGGAGGAAGAACTGAATCGGAGCGCACACCAGAACCAGAGTTTCAGCGTGCTGCTCCTGGATCTCGACTATTTCAAGTCTTACAATGACATGTGCGGACATCTGGCGGGTGACGAAGCACTGAAAAAGACCGCGGCAATTATGAAATCATCGGTTCGGGACATGGACACAGCAGTCCGCTTCGGGGGAGAGGAGTTCTGCATCATACTGCCGGGCACATCAAAAAAAGAGGCATTTCCGGTTGCCGAAAGGATCCGGCAGGAGATATCCAAGGAAACTTTCCAGCACTGCAACCAGATGCCCATGGGCATGCTGACCATCAGTGCTGGAATCTCCTCATTCCCGGAAGACGGAAACACAATAAACGAATTGATCCATGCCGCAGACGTGGCGCTTTACAGGGCAAAAGAGCAGGGCAAGAATCGCGTCGTCCTGGCGCACAAAACACCTGAAACCGGAGTTGTTTCCCTGTAAAACTTAAACCTTGGCCTCTAAAGTATCTCCAACAGTTCGACCTCGAATGCCAGATCTTCTCCCGCCAGAGGGTGATTGGCATCGAATGTTATCTCTTCCCCATCCAACTCTGCAACGATCACATTCAACTCGTCACCATCCTCATTAACCAGCGTGATTTCATCGCCGATTTCAGGCTGCAAATCAGCGGGGAGGTCGTTCCTTGCAATTGAGAAAACCTTTTCCCCGTCATAGGGGCCGAAAGCATCATCCATTGGAATGATGACCGATCTTTTCTGTCCTGCTTCCATTCCAACCAGAGCTTCCTCGATAAGGGGGAGGAATTCTCCCTCGCCGATTGTCAATTCCCTGGGGCCGCCTGCGCACCCGCAATCTTCAGATCCGCAATTCGCCTCTTCCCTGGTGGAGTCGAAAACCGTCCCATCTTCAAGTGTACCGATGTATTCGATTCTGACTCTGTCGCCAATCTTTGCCGTTACCTTCATTGTACACCTTTCTTTGCCTGATTCATTTTGTGCGGATGTCGTTCTGAATTCCGCCCGATTATCAAGATTATGTTTTAGACACACTTGCCCGTCAACCAAAATTGTCGCCCTCCGATCTAATTACCAGTATCGCTCCCGGATGAGCATTATATTGTTCATCGGGAATTCCGGTCTTTTCGGGGACATAATCGCTATGCTGACACACGATAAGCACCTCATATTGACTTGGAAGACCAAATAGTGTAGCGTAGTTCTTTTAGCAAGCACAGGATAGACACGCAAAACTCTTGAAGAACGTTATCACGATAGATGTCGAAGACTGGTTCCACGTCTGCGGATGCGAACCGGAAACACTGCCCGGAAATCTTCCCAAAAGGGTTCGCCCCAATGTGGAAAAGATTCTCAGCCTTCTGGCTGAATATGATGTGGCGGCAACATTTTTCGTACTTGGCTCCCTGGCCGAAGACGACCCGACCCTTGTCCCCATGATCGCTGAGGCAGGCCACGAAATAGCATCTCATGGGTATTCCCATAGGTTGCTGACCCGACTGGGTCCTGATGAATTCAGGCATGAACTGAAACTGACCGGCGATATTATCAAACGACAGACCGGCAGAAGACCTGCTGGATTCAGGGCGCCGCAATGGTCGTTGAAAATGACCGACTCATGGGCTTATGACATCCTGCATGATGAAGGATATCTCTACGATTCCAGCTTGAACCCCCTCCCCCTTGTCGGCGACGGTTCCGGCCCTCTCTTCCCTTTCGGAGTCCGGAACGGAAAAGTGGACATGGTAGAGTTACCCCCCATGGTCACCCCCACGGCAGCCGGCAACCTTCCGACCGGCGGCGGATGGGGCTTCAGGTTCTTCCCTCTGCGGATGATACGATCCACCATTCGCAGGTATAATCATTCCGGAGCCGCGGCAATTCTCTATCTCCACCCCCGTGAGATGGAAAGTGACGGTCCCCGTCTTCCGCTGCCGCCGCTGCGAAAATTCGCGACTTACGGTCCAAGGACAGAGGCAGGAGGACGTCTGCGCAATCTGCTCGAAAATTTCCGATTTCAGACCATGGAGCAACTGGCAAGTTCGTGGCAATCTGCATAGTCATACCCGCATATAACGCCGCGGCGACCATTGTGCCTGTGGTCAGGGAGGTCGTTTCCCAGGGATATCCGGTCCTGGTTATTGACGACGGCTCTAACGACGGAACTGCCTCCCTGGTTTCGGGAAAAGCGGTGAAATGCATCAGTCACCGGTCCAACCGGGGCAAGGGCGCTGCTCTTCGTACCGGTTTCAGGTGCGCGCTGGAAGAAGGTTACAACGCTATCGTGACCATCGACTCGGACGGCCAGCACGACCCGTCGGCCATACCTCGGCTCGCAGCGTCAGCAGAAGAGAGGAAACTGGATATACTTATTGCGTCCAGAGCCACCCAGTTCGAAGAAATGGCCGGCCTCAGGAGTTCATGGAACCGTTTCGGAGTCTGGTGCATGGAGAAACGGACCGGATTTGAGATTACTGACAGCCAGTCCGGATTCCGGTATTATACTGCGAGACTTCTCAAAAATGTGGAATTGGCCGCGGACGGATATGAAATGGAAATGGAAGTGCTGATGAAGGCGTGGCGCAGCGGTTATGCCATCGGCAGCATCCCCGTAGCGGCCAGGGTTGCCGACGGCAGGTCCACCAGCCATTACCGTCCGGTTCGGGATACCTGGAACATATGCATGACCTTCCTGAAATATATGTAAAGTAAGAAGGATACTTAGCCATGCTTCAGAGTCTGAAAACCTATTCGACCGAAAAGATAATATCGCTGCTCCTTTCAATGGCGACCAACTCATCCAATGAGAACCTGGTGCGCATGACCTATCTGATGGAGCTGATCCCGAAGAAGGACTATTACCGGGAGCGGATTCGCTGGATCAGGCAGCTGATCAGGAAAAACCACCCCAGCATCGAGTTCCCGAGGAGGATCCTGCGTGACCTCCACCCGAACCAGCGCGACAAGTGGATATCCAACCTCGCGGTCAACCATTTGCTGTCAGGGACAAACAAGAGAAAGGCCTGGCTGGACCGGGAAGGATACTATCCTCCCTCGACCGTGGTCATCAGCCCCACCATGCGCTGCAACCTCAACTGTTACGGCTGCTATGCGGGCGATTATGACAAATCCCTTGAACTCACCCGGGAGGAAATCGATTCGGTCCTGCTGCAGATGAAGGAAATGGGCGTCTATTTTGCGGTCATTTCCGGCGGCGAACCTTTTTTCAAGGAAGACATCTTCGATATATTCGCCAAGCACAGCGACATGGCCTTCCTGGTCTTCACCCACGGCGGACTCATCGACGGAAAAATGGTGGAGCGCCTGATCCAGGTGGGGAACGTCATGCCCGCCTTTTCCCTGGAAGGGTACGAGAAAGAGACAGACGAACGGCGCGGACCGGGACATTTCGCCAAAGTGATGCGTGCCATGGACCTCCTGCGGAAAGCTGGGCTATCCTTTTGCGGCTCTTTCACCCAGACGAGCAAGAACACCGACATCATAACCGACGGGGACTACATCGACCTGCTGGTTGACAAGGGCTGTTCCGCCCTGTGGCTGTTCTCCTACGTGCCGGTGGGGAGGCAACCCGACCTGAAGCTGATGCCCGCCCCGGAACAGAGGGACCTGATGCGGAGACGCACTGCCGAATTCCGCGCCTCCAAACCCATGATAATCGTGGATTTCTGGAATGACGGCCCCATTATCAGCGGCTGTATCGCCGGTGGGCGGAAATATTTCCACATCAACGCCAACGGAGATATCGAGCCGTGCGTCTTCTGCCACTTCGCAGTCGACAATATCCGCAGGACAACCCTGAAAGAAGCATTGCGGTCGCCCCTGTTCCGGAACATCCGTGAACGGCAGGGGCAGCATGAAAACCTGCTCAGGCCCTGCATGCTGATTGATCATCCCGATGTCGGACGCGAATTGTTCCAAAGCCCCGGTGTTTACGCCACCCATAATGGCGCAGAGCAGATCTTCACGGGTCTGTCGCAATCCATGGACTGCTACGCCGCCCATTACGCGGAGATCGCCGATCGGGCATGGGAAAAGGATTTCTGCGGGCCAGCCGTGCAGAGGAAGAAACTGCTTTGCGGAAACAAGCCCTGATGGAGCCGATCCCGTTCTGCAGTCAACCTATTGTGCCGGATTCATTCACCGCGGTTCATGGTTTGCCGGTGAGTTGCGCCCTGTGAAACTGTATAATAGCATCAACCTATTTTTCATCAACCTCCTGACCCTGGTGGCGCCGAGGGCCTTCTTCCCTTTTTTCGCGTTTGTTACCGGTGGACTGTTCTATATCCTCCTGGGCAGGATACGGCGCATCATCCGGGCCAATCTGCGGGTAATTACCGGGAAAAGGAATGTGGATAGGCTGGTTGTCGCCACCTTTTACAAATTTTCCCGCAATTGGACCGATGTCATGCTGATGATGCGGCTCAGGGGGAAAAAACTTGACGCCCTGATAGGCAGGAGGGTCGGTAAGGAATACCTGGACGACGCCCTGGCAAAAGGTCATGGCGCCATCCTCATCTCCCCTCACCTGGGCAACTGGGAGCTGGGAGGATTGGGATTGGCGGAAATGGGATTTCCCATCAATGTCCTTACCTTTCGCGAGCCGGACGAACGGGTGAACGAACTCAGGGAAAGGGTGCGCAACGAACGGGGCATACGCTTCATATATGTGGACCGGCACGATACTTCGCCACTGGCGATCATCGAAGCGGTAAACGCCCTGCGACGCAATGAAATCCTGGCTCTCCTGGGAGACCGGGATGGTTCTTCACATACTGCTTCCATGGAATTTTTCGGCATCAAAACGGACATCCCACTGGGTGCCGCCTACTTGTCGCTGGCCAGCGGAGCCCCGGTGTTCCCGGTTTTTGTCCCTCTGGAAGGCAGCCGTTATGCCACGATCATGGAAGGACCGATCCGTTTCTCCGCCGGGCACGGCGGCCACAAAAATGCCATCATGGAAGGAACTGCGGAAATACTGAGGGTTTTCGAAAAATACATCAGGGCCTATCCCGACCAGTGGTACAACTTTTTCGACTACTGGGAACTGGTGGACGGCCGGGAAAAGGATGCTTCATGCCAGAGGAATTGATAAACCAGGTGAAACAACTGATCATAGACAGTCTCCGGATCGAGGGAATGAACCCGGACGACATCGAAACTGATGCTCCGCTTTTCGGAGAAGGACTGGGTCTCGACTCCATCGATGCCCTGCAGCTGGTTGTGGCAATGGAAAAGGATTTCGGGGTAATCGTACCCGATGCGGCCACCGGCACGGTTGTGTTCCAGTCCGTGCGCAGCATGGCCCAGTATATCGCGGAAAACAGGAAGTGAAACTGCTGCTCATGGCCCCCGGCTGGCCCAAGGGAAGGCTGTGGGGCGAGCTGGGATTCAAGTTTCCTTCCCTCTCCCTCGCAGCAATCGCGGCAGTCACTCCGGCCAGGTGGCAGGTTGAACTGGCCGACGAAAACATCGAGTCAATCGATTTCGACCGGGATGTTGACCTGGTGGCATTGACCGCCATGACCCCCCAGGCGCCCCGCGCCTACCAGATCGCTGATGAATTCAGGAAACGGGGTGTCTCCGTCGTCATCGGCGGTTTCCACGCCAGCAACCTCCCGGATGAAGCCCTGCGGCACGCAGACGCAGTTGTGGTCGGCGAAGGGGAGCTGGTCTGGCCCCGGCTGCTGGCCGATTTCGAAAAGGGCGCCCTTGAAAGGTCCTACCGGGCGGCAGGACACCTGGACATGGGAGAGATACCTCCTGCCCGGCGGGAAATCTTTACGGGCAAGAAATATCTTTTCACCAACACCATCCAGACCACTCGCGGCTGTCCTTTCGACTGCGAGTTCTGCTCGGTCACGGCATTCTACGGGAGGAAGTACCGGGAACGGCCGGTGGATTCCGTTCTGCAGGAACTGGAGATCTTGCGTCGAAAAAACTCCTTCGCGTTTTTCGTCGACGACAACCTGGTCGGCAACCGCCGCTTTGCCCTCGAATTGTTCGACGGCATGCGGGGCATGGGTTTCAAATGGCTTTCCCATGCGCCCATCGACCTGGCGCGGGACCGCGAACTCCTCCGCTCAGCAGGGGAAGCCGGCTGCGTCGGCATGTTCGTGGGTTTTGAATCGCTGAATGAAAAATCGCTTGCGGCAATGGGGAAAGTCACCAATCGCGCCGCCAGCTATCTCGAGGATTCCCGGGCATTCCGCGACAACGGCATCGGCATCCTGGGTTCATTCGTCCTGGGTTATGACGGCGATAAGCCGGATGTTTTCGAGAAAATCCTTTCATTCTGCGAACAGGCCAGGCTGGAGGCAGCCATTTTCCCGATTCTCACCCCTTACCCTGGCACCGCGGTCAGAGCCCGCTTGGAGGCAGAGGGAAGAATTGTCTCCAATAACTGGGAAGACTATGACATGGGCCACGTGACCTTCCGCCCGACAGGAATGAGCTCTGAGGAACTCCAGGCCGGACATGACTGGCTCAATCGCTCGTTTTACTCGTTCGGCTCGATGTACCGGCGGATATTCAAGGCTCACCGTTCGGTACAGGTTTTCGCGCCGATGAACTTCGGTTTCCGAAGCGCCATCCGGAGGACGGAAAAAGCCAGAAGCAAGCAGCAGGCAACTTGCAGCAAATAAAATCCGGAGTAATCATCTGCCATGAACTGTTTCATGTTCCCGGGCCAGCCCCTTTCCCACAGCGGCGTTATTCCCGAAGATAGCGATTTTCACCATATCGCACGGCTTGTTCACGAAAGGGCCGGGCTGAACCTGAACGACTTTAACTGGACCGGGCAACAGGCCACAGAGTCGGTCGCACTCCAGGTTTACGGCGTGGCCATGAGCCTTTACCGGGCAAGGGTGCTTTCACGCGAAGGCATCAGGCCGCGAATCATAGCTGAGCACAGCATGGGCATCTATCCTGCTCTGGTCGCAAGCGGCGCTCTGCCCGAAGGAGATGCGCTGGAGCTTACGGCCCGCATCGGGCGCTGCATGAGCGTCATGTCCGAAAAAGGCGAATATGCCCTTGGCTGCATCGTGGGGCTGCCGGCGGAAACCGTCCTTGCCATCGCCGAAAACAGCAGTGTCTTCATGGCGAACTACAACACTTCGCGCCATTTTCTTCTTGCGGGAAAGCGCCGCAATATCGAGTCAATGGAAGCGGAAGCGCTGGCTGGCGGCGCTTTTTCCGTTAAGCTCTTTCCTTGCGACGCGCCGCTCCACACCCCGCTGATGGAATCCATTTCTGCGCGCCTGCGTGAGATAATAGCTGAATACCGCTATGGAGAACCCGCGCTCCCTCTCATGAACCATATCGACCAGAACTTTCTTACTTCCGCCGATGTGCCTGATTTCCTGCTTCGGGAACTTCTTCAGCCGGTGTACTGGGAAAGGAGCTATCAGGCCTTGCGTGAAGCGGGGGTCACCAAATATCATGAGGTTGGCGTCGGAGATGCGCTGAAGAAATACAACCGCTGGATAGAAAGCGAGGCAGCGCGGTCGCTATGAAATACCACGAAACCAGGATACGTGTCAGGTTCAACGAAGTCGACTCCTACCGGGTTGCATGGCATGGCAATTATGTCTCCTGGATGGAGGTCGGGAGGAACGAGCTGGCCGGCATGTTCGAGCTGAATGCGGACCAGGTATACTCACTGGGGTACCTGGCGCCGGTCGTGGATCTTCAGCTGAAGTACAGGAAACCCTCTCTTTTCGACGAAGAACTGAAGATCAGGACCTCCGTGAAGCGGACGGAGACCGCGACAATGGAATTCATTTGTGAAATCCTCGGCCCCGATGATTCCCTCCGCGCTTCAGGCCGCTGTGTCCTGGTGCTTACCGACCTGAACGGCATCCTCCAGTTCACCCTCCCGCCGGCAATCGGCGAAAGGATCGACAGGCTGCTGGCATACCTGGAGGTCTGATGGACATACTCCTCATCTCCGCGAACCGCGAAAAGAGCCCCTACCCGGTTTTTCCCCTTGGTCTCGCCTACCTGGCCGGCCCCCTGGCAGCGGCCGGACATGACCTCCGGGCACTAGACCTCTGTTTCGAAGATGATCCGGAAGCAGCCATTTCCCAAGCCCTCTCCGCTTCGGCGCCCGATGCCGTCATCATATCCATTCGCAACATCGACAACGTCACCTATCCGGGCTCCCGGTCATATCTTGCGGGAGTCAGGAAGGTGGTGGACCAGTGCCGCGGCAGTGCTGCCGTGATCCTGGGCGGTTCCGGGTATTCCATCATGCCCCGTGAAATCCTGGAGTTTCTCGACGGAGACTTCGGAATAGTCGGCGAAGGCGAGGAAGTGCTTCCCCGCCTGCTGGCGTGCCTCGCCGGAAATGATTCCCCCCGTCACCTTCAGGGCGTTCTAGTCAAAGGCGAGGCCGGGCACCTCCCCCCCCATCCAGTGGAAATGATCGGCCGGCCGGAACGTCATCTATTCCCCGTGAAACGCTACAACCGCGAAGGAGGAATGGCTAACCTGCAGACCAAGCGCGGCTGTCCCTTTTCCTGTATTTACTGCACTTACCCCATTCTGGAGGGAAGCCGGGTCCGCCTGCGGAATATTGAGGAGATCATTCATGAAATCCGCGAACTGGTGGAAAATTTCGGCACTGAATACGTCTACTTCGTGGACGATATCTTCAACTACCCCATGGACTTCGCCGAATCCCTCTGCAAAGCCATCATTGCATCCGGGCTGAAGCTTAAATGGTCGGCCTTCATCAACCCAGGCTTCATCACGGCCGAACTGGTCCGCCTCATGGTTGAAGCGGGTTGTGACGCCATGGAATTCGGCACGGACTCCGGCTCACCGACGATGCTCATGAGCCTTGGCAAATCCTTCGGACCCGATGAAATCCGCTCCGCCTCGGCACTGTGCCGCGATGCCGGAGTGGACTTCGCCCATTACATCCTGTTCGGCGGACCGGGAGAGACAGAGCGCACGGTCATGGAAAGCTTTGCCCTAATGGACGAGGTTGAGCCGACAGCGGTCATAGGCATGACGGGCATCCGCATATTCCCCGGCACGTGCCTCTATCGAAAAGCGATAGAAGACGGCATAATAACAGCTGACACACCGCTGCTTGACCCCGTTTTCTACCTTTCACCCACCATGGGCACTACACTCTGCGACCTGGTTACCACCGAGGCCATGAAGCGCAGGAACTGGGTGGTGCCCGGCCTGGAAATCAACATGAGTGACGCAATGCTGGCGGCGCTACGCAGCTTCCCGGTCAAGGGGCCGCTGTGGAAGCTCATGAAACGACTGGGCAGGACCCGCCAGAGGCCCATGTCGGGTGGCGGCAAATAATCCGCAAGAACTTTCCTCAAAACAAGGTTGTGCTCTCGTATCTTAATCGACACGCTTTGGATCTTGCAACCGATCCCACGCCTTATCCGGCCCTGTGGGCCACCTTCTCCCTTAATGGAGAAAGTGTTGCCGAAATGCCCTCGCCATCAAGGGAGAGGGCGGGCGCAGCCCGGGTGAGGGGGGCGAATATTTATAATCGGACGCGAACCCTGCCATCAGTGCCGACAACCGTCTCAAGAAGAACCTGACGGTCCCCTTCCATCGCCAGGAAGGCGATGACCTGAAAACGCAGGGTCAGGTCATCATCCTCCCTGGGAATGAACGTTACGCTTGCCCCCGACAGTCTCGGCTCATACCTGTCGATGGCATTGCGAATGCTCTCTTCGATCTGCCGCACCGAATCGGGATAGGTCTGGAAAAACTCCAGGAAATCGGGGACCCCGTAATCATCGGCGATAAGGACGTTTCCCTGCCGGGTATTGAGAATACGCTGCAGGTGGTCGACAATCGAATCCACGCACAGCTTGCGGTCCTTGCCGCCGCGCCGCGCCGGCTGCCGCTCCTGCGCCCTGATCCGCTCGGACAAGCGCTGTTCGTGCATGGTTGGGACACCTCGCAAAAGCAGGTCATGAGGCTGAAGGCTGAAGGTAAAAGCGCTTACTTCCGGCTTTTATTCATCAGAAGTTGATGCGACTGAGCCACCAATGACTAATCCTGTGATGATTGAATGACGAATATGCGAAAACTCCGAATAAATTCCTTCAGCCTTTAACCTATCTACCGTTTCTTCACAGCGCCTTTTCCAGCGAATTTGCGCGATCGCCCGGCGCGGGGTGGCTGGCAAAGACGCTGCTTTCGTTGCCGTACATTTTCTCCAGCTTGCGCAGGGCGCTCACTGCTGCCTTCGGGTCATACCTGTTGGCTTTCATGAGCTTCAGGGCATACATGTCCGCGTCGTTTTCGTGTGCCTGGGAATACTGGGCATGCACCAGCTTCTCCGCCAGGTCGCCAAGGGCCGAATCGGAAAGCGCCGCAACTGTGCCGCCCGAAGCCGCCCCCACCTTTCGGGCAGCCGAGGTGGTATAAGCCGTCTGCAGCGCTTTCTTGGAATGACCCAGGTTGACGTGACCGATCTCATGGCCGATGACATATCGCACCTCGTCATCGGTCATCCGGTCCATGAGGCCGGAGCAGACGCGGACCGTACCGTCGGCCATGGCGAACGCATTGACGTCCTTGACCATGTAGACCTTGATTTTGGGCGTGATGGCGCCGTCGTATTTCATGCCCTTGGTGAGCTTGCCGATCCGCTTGGTATAAGGGCTGATAGGCGGCGCAACCGGGTTGAGCTTGTCGGTGGCCTGGCTCGCATCCGAAGCGAGTTGCTTGACTTCACCGTCCGTAAGGATTGCAGCCTTGGTCAAGTCCGTCCCTGCACTGATAATGCCGCCGAGATCGAAGCCGGCGAAGGCGGGTTGGCAAAGTGCAACGGATAACATAACTGCAAATGATAAATGCATACATTTAGCAAACATAGACCTCTCCTTTATTCTATTATTCTTTCACCTTAACTATTACAGCGGTGATTTTTGCTATTTCAACGATACTATCATGGAATTCTTCATTAGCCAGTTCACCTAATTGGACGAGTTCTTTTGTTACAGCACGCACTTTACCATTCATTTCCACATAACCCATCAATCTCAATGTAATTCGCTTTCCTTTATAATCTTCCAGAATGTTCTGGATAGTGTCACCTTGCTTGATTTTGAAGTCCGCGGAATGAACAACGTTTGTCTGACATAAACAAGCCAGAAACACCGAAGTTACAATCAGATATTTCATATGTGCCCCTTTCCGGGAAAGCTTGCTTAGTGTTGCTTTCATGCATCGTTATTACTCAACTTCTTAGGTTGCTCCGAGTCGGTTAGCTACTTTATTATGATAAGAATTGAAATAGAAAAAGGCGCCCTCCCCATTATCAGGGAGGGCATGTATTTCGTAGATGGCGCGAATAATCAGCCTTTCGGTACATCCCATGAGTCTTCGGCTTCAATACCGTTCGGCTCCCAAGTCCACTTGATTTTCTTGTAGGTAAAAGAAACTTCTTCCATATGCCGGTAGGGCTCATTGGACGCTACCAGTGTCACTGGCATGTATGGCTTTACACTGACGACAATAGCGTCTTCAAGTTTGTGGGTAAAATAGTGCTCTTCTGTCCCTTGTTTGGTAATGCGGTACCATTTGACAGTTACATCTTTCATGTGCTCACCGGTGCAAAGCGCCTGATAGAGTTTGGGAGAACTCTTATCGTACTCCTTGATGATGGAAAGCGGGCCGTGGACGCGCTTTCCGGTTGCGAGCCCGTCGGTCGGGCTGCGGGGAATGCTGACATCATGGTTCATCCCGTAAACCAGGATGGTGTTTTCCCGTCCCTGCATTTCGCAGGAACCGTCGATTTTTCCTTGTTTTTCACCGGCGAGGGTGAGGTGTGCTGGCATTGCCATTGTGTTGTTTCCTCCTTTTCATTTTTTAGGTGCCTGTTGCATGGGCCTAGTCGGACACATTATTTTTGAACATTCAACAACAGATAATTATTTCGTACCTTCGGACTATCACCGTTGTTAAGAAGCTTATTCAATTTTCGCTTAAGTTGCCTATTCATAAAAAATAACGCAAACGCTACACTAACAATTAATATAAGTTCCCCGTATTTCCCGGTCTATTGCCAATATATCAAAGCAGCTATAGCTTCTGAGACACTTGACATTATTAGGAATAACGATTCCTTGATCTTCACGACATGACCACATATTTATTTGTCATAAGATCAAAAAACAATTTCAGCTCAGATGACACTCACTTGAGTTATAGACGATTGTCATTCCTCTGCACCTTGCGCACCCCGCTGCAATAGATATGCTTCGAAATCCCCCCCAGATTGAATGTTGCTTCAAAAAGAGGCAATACAGCATACCCATTATTGGCGCTGGCAAATTTGAAAAAGACTGGCTTATTTTGCAAATTCAAGTGTTTTATTCACTTCTTTTTTCATAACAGGATTAATTTTATGTCCAGGATATTGTTGCCTATATTTTTTTGCGGCAATTATTGCATCGTTTATTTCTTTGTTGTTGTTCAAATCAGATCTATCAACATATGGAGCCAGATCAGACAAGCTAACATCTAGATATCTTTCCAGTTTATTTTGGGCTGTGTCATAGTCTCCCGCTTTCAGTAATTCAAGAAGGCCTGTTTGTATTTTTATTTGTGTAGCGTCAAGGCCGTATAAAGAATTCTCTACTAGTCTATTGATTTTATTTGATGCATTATAACTGCCTACGAGCATGCCAATATAAAATATCAATACTACTGAGACTATAACAGCAAACCACTTAACACAGCGTATCATAAACATTCCTAGTGCAAAACATATCTTACTTAGTTGTTATTTCACATAATCAATAGTTTTAATTACTGATTTTTCAATTACATTGTTGATGCTATGCGCTGGATAGTGCTCTCTGTATTTTTTTACTTTTTTTATTGCCTCAAGAATATCCTTGTCAGGCTCTTCAGGCTTTTTATCTACATATAAGGCCAAATACGCGAGGTCTGCGTCGATTAAAGCCTCCAGCCTTTTCCTCGTCGTCATGACATCGCCTTTTTGCAAAAGTTCCAACAAATTTACTTTTGTATTTATGCCTGTAGCAGCACTTAAGTAGAGTACTGTTGAATAATAACTGTTTAATCTATGAGTGGTATGATGCTTCCCGATCCTGACGCCAAGAAAAAATATAAATAACACAACTACAAACTGGGCAATTAACCTGTAATTTTTTTTCATGTTTATTCCTCAAGAGATTTTATGTAGAAATAATCGGACAGAATAAGCACAAATCCGTGTTATTTATTATTCAATCTACGCATCATCAGGATCAGCAATTGAATTTAATTACCCTTGAGGCGTTTCAATTCCCTTAAAGCTTCCATGGGATGTTGTTCAGCCCAAGCCTGATCTATTTGCACATCGCTGCCTTTTGCTGCCATTTCGCAATTGAATAAATGAACTTTTGCCGAAATGCCCGCTTTCAGTACACCCGGATCAAGAACAGCCGTGCCTACCGCAACGACACCCCCTGGGTCAGGTGTCGCAGCTCCCGCCGTCCCTACAATCCAATCCAGCAGAGCACACCATTTCCCATACTTTTGCCTCGACTCATCACTGCACCCTAATCCCATGACGACTCTCATCTTTTATCGAACCTCTCGGGATCAAATCTGATTACCCACATTCGCGCTCCTCTTCCAGAAGCACGCGAATGTGGGAAAAATTACCTTGGCACCGTCCAAGAATCTTCTGCTTCAATACCGTTCGGTTCCCATGTCCACTTGATCTTTTTGTAAGTAAAGGATACATCTTCCATATGCCGGTAGGGCTCGTTTTGAGCCAATAGGGTCGTCGGCATTGAAGGACTCATGCTGACGACGATTGCGTCTTCTAATTTGTGAGTGAAATAGTGCTCTTCGGTTCCCTGCTTAGTGATCCGATACCACTTGATGGTGACGTCTTTCAGATGTTCACCTGTGCAGAGAGCCTGGTACAGCTTCGGCGAACTTTTATCGAACTCTTTAGTAATTGTGACGGGGCCATGTACGCGCTTTCCCGTCGAAAGACCATCGGTAGAACTACGGGGAATGCTGACGCCATGGTTCATCCCGTAAACCAGGATGGTGTTTTCCCGTCCCTGCATTTCGCAGGAACCGTCGATTTTTCCTTGTTTTTCACCGGCAAGGGTGAGGTGTGCTGGCATTGCCATGGTATAGTTTTCTCCTTTACTTTTATATGTGCCTGTCACGCGGCTTAGTCGAACACATTTTTCAAACATTCGACAACAGATAATTACTTTAGTGCTTTAGGAGTATCGCCGTTGCTATGAAGCCTATCCAATTTGCGTTTAGGTTTCATAAACACTACTATTTCATCGACGATAAGATACGTTTCCGTTTTTCTAGGTTTATTGCTAATAAATCAGGCAGCTAAAGCTTATAAGATATCTTACGTTACTAGACGAAATAGTTACTAGAACTTCACTGGGTCAACATATATTTATCTGTTATTATATCTTGAAATCTGTCATAGCTTAGATGACACTTATTTGTTTTATAAGCTTTTACCATTTCTTTGTATCTTGCATGCCCAGTTCAACAGATATGCTTCCAAATGCCTCCCAAATTGCAAGCTGCCCCCAAATATAGTACAATACAGCGTTCCCTATTATTGACACCGGCAAATATTACCCAAGACCGGCTTATTTCACAAATTCAAGTGTCTTATTCACTGATTTTTCCATAACAGGATTAATTTTATGTCCAGGGTGTTGCTCCCGGTATCTTTTGGCTATAGTAATTGCATCAACAACTCTAGCATTCGGTTTCAATGGTGGATTACTTACATACAAGGTTAATCCCCCAAGATTTACGTCCAAAAATGACTCAAGTTGCCTTTGTGCTATACCATAATCTCCTGTTTTAAGTAAATTTAACAACTGTACCTGGCATTCAATTTCTTCCGCAACAGAATTATTAATAATACCTGAATACAATATATTCATACGTTCAGTTGCCTTCATATAACCAAAACCAGCACCAACTATAAAAACACAAAGTACTGTGACGACAATGGCTACAATCTTTAAAGTAAGCCTCATGTTCAATAACCTCTTAGCCTTTTTAACTCGCGCAGAGCTTCCATCGGATGTTGTGCTGCCCAAGTCGGGTCAATAAAAACATCTTTTTCCTCCCTGGACATTTTGAGATTGAATTGCCTCACAGCCTCGGAAATAGCCGCTGTTGGAACTACCGGATCAAGGGCTGCAGTGCCTACCGCAACAACACCACCCGGATCAGGTGTAGCAGCACCCACTGCCCCTACAATTCCATCGAGCAGAGCACACCATTTCCCATAATTTTGCCGAGACTTATCACTGCATCCCAAACCCATGATGTCTTTCCTTTCTTTTCGTATTTGCCGCAGTTCTTACCTATATTTGCCCTCCCCCTGCAGGGGGAGGGCAAATATAGCGAAAACTGACGAGAAATTATCGTGGTACCGCCCAAGAATCTTCTGCTTCTATGCCGTTTGGTTCCCATGTCCATTTTATTTTCTTGTACGTGAATGCTATTTCTTCCATGTGGCGAAACGGCTCGTTTGCCGAAAGGAGTGTTGTCGGCATGTATGGGTGAATGCTGACGACAATGGCGTCTTCAAGTTTGTGGGTAAAATAGTGCTCCTCGGTTCCCTGTTTGGTGATCCGATACCATTTTAGAGTTACATCTTTCATGTGCTCCCCGGTGCAAAGTGCCTGGTAAAGCTTTGGTGAGCTCTTGTCGTACTCTTTGACTATACAAAGAGATCCATGTACACGCTTACCCGTCGAGAGGCCATCGGTCGAACTGCGCGGGATGCTGACATCATGAGTCATTGCATAGACAAGTATGCTGTTTTCTCTTCCCTGCATCTCGCAGGACCCATCAATCTTTCCTTGTTTTTCACCCGTCAGGGTGAGATGTGCCGGCATTGCCATGGTGCGTTACCTCCTTTTATTGACTGATTTGGCCTTTAATACTGTCAATGCACTTTGTAAATCAGGACTGGTAATATTTTATGATATTTAAAGACATAAACATTTTCATTATTTATTCACACTGAGCTTTTTCTATACAATATTTTTTCTGATTCCATTGATAACATGTCGATGTCATATGTGTATTTGTTTTTAGATATACTTTTACCAAACCTTCTTCCTTCGAATTTATACTCGATTCAATCATTTCTCCGAATTTTTTAGCTAATATTACCGGTCTATTTTTAGTGTCAATTCCATAAAACTCAATCTGTTTTGCCAAAGAACCATAATGAAATGTCAGTGCAACAATCGGATACTGTCCATATTGCCAGCTTGTAAGTCGTATCAATCGCGGCTCATAACAATCGTTTTTTTTCATTGTCCAAAGGGTTGATATTCCATTTGACGTATTACTCAACAGCGATAATACGATTGACATACCACGCTTTGAATGGATGCCCCATGTTGCCCATCGAAGGCGTTGATCACTATCTGATTCAACGCCAATGACATGCAAACCATCGATTGTAAAAGCATCCTTCATAATGCTTTCGGGCAATGAAATTGACTGCCCATTGGCCAATCTGGGAGCAATAGCCGTAACACAGAAACAGCAAAGCAACACTGAAATCAAAAACAACCCTTTTATGGTTTGCCTCCTTATCAACCCATCCCCCAAAATGTACTTGAAGAGCTTTCTTGTTTGCCAAGCGGCATCACGCCGCGCTTACCTCCTTGTCCAGCTTGCCCACCAGCGACAGGGTGAAATATGCCCCCATGTACTTGAAGTGGGGCCGCACCTTCAGGGAAACCCGGTACCAACCCGGCTCGCCCGGGACCTCTTCCACGCCGATCTCCGCCTGCCTGAGCGGCCGGCGGCTCCTGACGCCGGGCATGGGGTTGTCCATGTCGGAGACGTACTGGCGGATCCAGTTGTTCAGCTCGATCTCCAGGTCGGCACGCTCCTTCCATGTGCCGATGTTCTCCCGCTGGATCACCTTCAGGTAGTGGGCCAGCCGGCTGATGATGAACATGTAGGGGAGCTGCAGGCCGAGCTTGTAGTTGAGCTCCGCTTCTTTTCCTTCCTTGCTGATGCCGAAGTACTTGGGCTTCTGCACCGAGTTGGCCGAGAAAAAAGCCGCGTTGTCGCTCCCCTTGCGCATGGTGAGGGCCATGAAGCCCTCTTCCGCCAGTTCGAACTCCCTCCTCTCGGAAATGAGGACTTCCGTCGGGATCTTGGTCTGGATCGCCCCCATGGCTTCGTACTGGTGCAGCGGCAGGTCTTCCACCGCGCCCCCGCCCCGGGGGCCGATGACGTTGGCGCACCAGCGATATTTGGCAAAGCTGTCGGTTATCCGCGTGGCGAATGCAAAGGCCGCATTGCCCCAGTTGTAGTGTTCGTGGCTGGCGGAAACTCTCTCCTGGTAGTTGAAGCTCTTCACCGGCTGGGTTTCGGGGCCGTAGGGGAGGCGGAGCAGAAAACGCGGCAAGGCCAGGCCCACATAGCGCGCGTCCTCGGTTTCCCTGAACGATTGCCACTTGATATACTGCGGTCCTTCGAGGATCGATTTTATGTCCTTGAGGTTGGGAAGAGTGGTATAGTCATCAACACCGAAGAAATCCGGCGCGGCAGCGGCGATGAACGGCGTATGCGCCATTGCGGCCACCGCCGCGGTGTGCTGGAGCAGCCTTATGTCCTGGGGACCGGCGCCGAATTCATAGTTGCCGATCAGGCAGGCATACGGTTTCCCGCCGAACTGTCCGTATTCACTGGTGTAGACCGTCTTGTACAGCCCCGACTTGACAACTTCCGGCGCATCCTCGAAATCCTCCAGGAGTTCGTCTTTCATGACATGGAGCATTTCGATCTTGATGTTTTCCCGGAAATCGGTCCGGTCCACGAGGAAATCCAGGGAACGCCAGGCGGATTCCAGCTTCTGGAAATCATCGTGATGGAGGATCTCGTCCACCTGCCTGCTCAGTTTCCGGTCGATCTCGGCAATCATGTCGTCGAGCCCCGCCTTGGATATCCTGAGCGTTTCTCTTCCGGGCTCCAGGAGCTGGGTGATCAGCGCCTCAACCCCTTTTCGGGTAATGGAGTAAGCCTCGTCGGCGGGTTTCAGCCTGGTGGCCTGCACGATCTCCTCCAGGAGGGATTCCTGAACGGCCGCTGATTCAGTGCTTGCCAGAGTGTTTTCCT
The DNA here is from genome assembly GCA_034933285.1 of Geobacteraceae bacterium. Taxonomy (GTDB): domain Bacteria; phylum Desulfobacterota; class Desulfuromonadia; order Geobacterales; family Geobacteraceae; genus RPRC01. The sequence goes on from JAYFNT010000007.1 coordinate 33,333, forward strand.
GTTCCGCGCTCATATTTCCTCCTTACCCTTCCAGCCCGATTTCGGTCAAAAGTCTTTGCCTGGTAGTATCATCCTTTATGAGTTCCTGGATTTTTTTGCGGAATTCCGGGACATTGGAAAGCGGCCCCTTGAGCGCCCTGAGAGCTTCGCGCAACTCCAGCAGCCGCTTCAGTTCAGGCACCTGGTCCACGACCGCTTCCGGGCCGAAATCCTTCAGGCTTTCCATTCGCAGTTTTACATTGAGTTCATCGCCCTCGTCGGCGGCAAGCCGGTTGGGCACACTGAAGTTCAGGGTGATGTTCTGGGCTTTCAGAACCTCGTTGAAATTGTCCTTGTCAACATTCACCGGCTCGCGTTTTTCCAGGGGGCGGTCGTCCGGGCTCCCGGTAAAATCCCCCAATACCAGCATCTTCAACGGCAGCTCGACTTCCTCCTGCGCATTGCCTAGTGACGGCCGATACACAATGTTCACTCTTTCCTTCGGTGCGATGGATGATTCCTTTGCCATTTTCCGCTCCTTTATTGATTGGTTGCATTCACCATCCGTATGTATTTCAATCTTCAGCCTTCAGCCTGATCATCTCCGGCATGTCCAGGCGACCTATCCGGTGCAGCACGTCCGTGGCCAGGTCCCGGAATCTCTGTTCCGCCTGCGACTGCAGAGCGTGCCAGGCGAGTCTCAGGCCCTTCATTGCCAGCGCCGGGTCGTATTCTTCCAGCTCGTGCCGGTCCATGTCCCTCAGCACCTGGTCAAGGTGAGGGATCGCCAGCTTGGACCTGCCCAAATTGATCAGCATCTGGGACAACTCCAGCCGCCAGAGGAACATTTCCCGCTTTGAAGAACAGCCACGCAGCCTGCGCTGCATTTCTTCCGTCGCCTCGACCAGCTTTCCCTTCCGTACCAGCAATTGTATTTCCGGGATATTCCGCGCAATCATCGATTCCGTTGCGTCTCCTTCCACCTTGTCATTCACGCCGGGAACCGGCTCCAGGGTTGTCGTACATCTGAAGTTGATCCCTTCCAGCCACTGCCGGGTTTCCGGATTGGCAAAAGGCGTTCCGTCCGAGAAGGCAAGTTCCTCCAGCCCGGGCAGCCGATGCAGCAGAAAGGCGGTCTCCTGGCACACCGTCTCGTGTGCCCTCTCGAAGCGGTTGCCGAGCCGGGAAAGCGCTTCCGCTGACAGGCGGTTCAGGTCCAGCCAGAATATGTACTGGGAAAGCCTGGCTTCTGCAGCCTTCAGGAGCGACTCGGCGTCGCCCCTGTTCCTCAGGTCGGACAGGAGGTTCTTTTCCAGGGGCGCCGGGGGAGATATCCTGGTTTTGCCGCTCGCTGCCGGCGGCAGCTCTTCGACGCCGCACCAGGCGACCTTTCGCATCAACCGGTAGGCGCGGGGCGAGGCCGGGTCCCGCTGGAACAGGACCACCGCCGATTCCCTGATCATGTTCATGCCGTCATTCAGCGCGGCATCGGCTTCCCTGTGGGGAGAACCCAGGCGGGATACTTCCAGCGCATCGTCCATCGCGGGCTGAAGATCGGGTTGTGCCGCGGCCTGATCGATCATCAAGCCGGATACACCCGGAGGAGCTTCCCGTTGGGCCGGCTCTTCAGCGGCATCGGGCGAGGCTTTGAAATAATCCTTGATCGCAGAGAGGGAAGGAGCTTTTTCCAGATGCTCGGAAAGAAAGACTTCCAGCTTGTTCAAGCAATCCCTGACCAGGGCAAGCCGGGCAGGCGCAAACGTGAAGCCTTCCCCCTGCGTCAACGCGGTTTCCGACTTTTCCACCCACCATTCAACGGCCCTGACACGGCCACGCATGCGGATCCGCGAAGGGTGCAGATCTTCCCAGAACTGCTCCATGATGTCGAGATACATCTTGAGTCCCATCACGAAACCGTCCGATCTCCTCGTATGGGCCAGGGCCACGGCCAGATAGCTCGCCACCAGAAGATCTTTCGACTTGTGCGCAAGGATATCAGCGGAGTACCTGCAGACCTTTTCCCAATCTACCGATCCTGCAAGAGCCGGCGAAGACAGCTTGTCCACCTCTGTCTGCAGCTCGTCGAACGCGGGATCATAGCGCACATCGCAACCCGTTGGCCGCTCATTGCTGACCGGCTGCCTGCCCAATTCGGAAACATCCATTGAATACTCCGTCCCGACAATGTTTTTTCCCGCACCTATACCGGAAATCAGCCAGAGCTGCATGAAGTCCAGGGATTTCAACGGACGCCTGAAAAAAGCCATGTACGCCTGTTCCAGTGTCCCCCCCATGAACACGGCATTGGGAACCGCGGACGCCGATTCCCTGAACAGAAAATGCCACAGGCTCACCCCCATGATCTTGTCGTTGCAGGGACCCCGATCCAGGCTGACGAAAACTTCGCCCTTGTCCGTATTGCAGGCTGCAAGCTTTTTCAGTTCCCGGAAATCGAGGAATGACGAGTAAGGGTCCGTTGGCGAGCCGCATTCATTAAGCGCTTTTCGCTTTGCCGCAAGGTCGTTCCAGTCAGCCACTGGGGGCCTGATCGTCCGTATCTCCTCCTCCAGTTTTTTTAGGTCGGGAAAGAGGTTGGAAGAAAGGAATTCGATCTGGAGCCAAGTCTTCTCACAGGAAAAAGGCAGAAGGTCCCAGTTCGTCTGCCAGGCATCAAGAGGCCCGAGACCAGTTATCACCAGGGGATAAGGCCGGCCGAAACTGTCGCTGCTCACCCTGACGACACCGAATACCAGGGATTCCCTGTCGGAATCCCTGGCCCAGAAACGCCAGGAGCAGAAATCCGGGTCCGTGTTTTCGCGTGATACCAAATGCTGGTAGCCATCTTCGACCCATGAAAACAGCCCCTCGAAGAACGGAGCGTCGTCACCCATCCGGAAATAGTCTCCGGCAGCAGGATGCTTGCCGAACGCAGCCCAACGCCAGTTATGTGCATTCTCTATTGTGCCCAGCACTGTGCTATGCTCCTTGGCGCCTGTCCCGACAGCGTGGTGGTCTGCTTCAGGATCGCACCACTGCCGATGAACCTGTAGTTCACGGTAATTGACTTGACCCCCATCCGCTGCAAGGCGACGCTTTCGCCTGGGAATTCACGGGCAGCAAAGGTTCTGCGCCCTCCATGCATGTCCCGGAGAAATTTCGGGAACCCGTCCTGTCCCATGTAGTGCCTGTTCAGCACCACGTCTCCTATTTCGATCTGCAGGTCCACATCCCCACATGTATCCGGCGACCAGGAGAATGTCCTGCTCACAGGGTAGTTGCTGTTCACCAGTGTCTGGCTGTTTCCCCCGCATTGCAGCTCAAGGCGGGTGGCATGGGGCTTCAGGGCTGCTTCGGAATTTGCATCCGTGGGCAGCCCCCTGATGCCGACGTTGAAATTCTGCGGCCTGCCCATGGCTGCAACCGCAGCCTGGGCCTGGGCCCCCTTGCCGAAAAAGGCAAACAGCGCAGGTTGCAGCGGGACTGTCCCGCCCATGGCTTCCTTGGTGCGGTAACCGTTCCGGCTGCCAGCGAGGAATGGCGCTGCCGGGCCTTTCATGAAGCGCCAGGCAAGTCCGTCCGGTCCGACCAGCACGGGCAGGGCCTGTTGAGGTGTCATGCCAAGAGTCGGCGCCAGTACCTGTTCTTCCCACATGGACTGGAGCTGACAGCCGCTTTCCTTTCTGACAAAGGCCCAGAGGAATTCCAGCGGGCCCCTCTGCAGCTGCCAGAAGAGTTCGTCCGAACCGGCAGCCCCCATGTCGTTCTTCATGTTGGACAAAGCCGTAGCCGCGGTGTAGAAGTGCGACGTGCCGGTCATGCGGTCTTGGGCGAATGTCTGTGAAGCCAGCTGAAACGCCAGGCTTCTCGACGCAGCGGCAGGAGCTATGGCAGCCAGTGCTTTGCGGTAGGCCTGACATGACTTCCCGGCCACTAAAGGCGATTTCACCGGGCTCGCTTCCGCATCTCTGCCAATGGTTCTCCTCACGGCTCTTATAACCCTGTTGCCGCCACCAACACTCCGCAGTCTGGCAGGAACACGGGCCACGCCTTGCAGTCTTTCGGCCTGGTAGCTGTAGACCTGTTGCAGCCAGGGGGGCAAGGCCCCCTCTTTCGCCAGGGGTTCCAGCTCAATGGCAATCCTGTTCAACAGGGAAAAATATGGACCCTTGTCATCGGCCATTACCGCTGCAACCGACCTCCACTCGCCCGCACCGCGCAATCTCTCGATGCCTTTGGAAAATCCGGCGGCAAATCCCTGCCACGATCCAAATGCGGCCTCGCGATACCAGGTAGCAAAGGCTGCCTTTTTAGACGTAATCAAGCCCGGGTCGGGCAAGGCAGACCGTAGTTCCTGCAGAAGAGAATCGACAGCTTTTTTTCCCTTCCTGGTGAAGGAAGGCTGTACCCACTTCTCTCCCTGCGCAGCCAGACTTCCTCCCCAGAAATCCTTCAAGCTCACGGAAGTCAGCCCGCTCTGGCTGTCCACCCAGGCTGAGATCCACTGAAGGTTGCCGTTTTTCGCCGCGATCATCTGCTTCAGCCATGACTGGAGATCGGCCGTTTCCCGAACGGCGTCACCCGCGTCCGTGCGCCAGAGGAGATACGACAGGTAGAGGGGACCGAACGTCTTCTTCGCCTCCCCCGGGTCGGGATTGTTCAGGAAAGTGACGTAGGATGGTTGCGGTTTCGCCAGGAGCCCCTCCATTCCCGCGCCTTCCGCCCGCGCTTTCAGGATGTTGATTCGCCGCACCACGTGAACCACGAACTGGCCGTAGACTTCATCCGGAGTTGCCGGGGACAGGTTCGCCATGGAGCCTGCCAGCTGCTGGTCGAAGGGAGCGAGCAGAAAGCCCCTGAACTGCCTGCAATACCTGGCTTTGAGCTCCCGCTCGACTCTGATGCTCTCTTTGAGCCCGAAGCGCGGAATCCACCAGTTCCGGTTCTGCTCCTCTACTCCCGCTATCTCCCGGCGGAACCGTTCCAAGGCAACGAGATTGGAAAGCGTCTCGCCCTTGAGCGTTGAAGGCCCTGACACTTCCTGGGAAATGTCGCGGATGGTCTTCATGTTCTTGACAAAGGAAAAGCTGAGCAAGCCGCAAATCGCCACACCGACGATCACCCACGAAGTCAGGCCCAGGTTTCCGGTGAGGGAACGCCATTCGATCGACCGGCGGGTGGGGGCCAGCAGGTAACGGTCTCCGGGAAGGATGGACGAAAAGAAATCATGGAGAAACAGCCCTTTGTCGGTTCCGGGCAGAGCCTCCCCTATCCCGGCTGTTGCCGCACATTCCGAAAAACGGGAATGGGGGCTGCCCTCCTGGCGTCCGCTGCTGAAGAACACCCCGCGCAGCACGGGTGTCTCCTGGTAGGGGTTCTCGCTGAAGACGTTGCCCATGAACACGCCAAGCCCGTGTTTCAGTCGCTCGAATTCCTCCGGGAAGAGAAGCAGGGCCGGATCCGCGCGTTTCTCCCGCAGTTCGTGCAGAAGCTGAAGACGGAGATTTCTCAGGCGCTCGTCAGTGGTATTCAGTGCCCGATCCAGAAAGGCCGCCGCATCCGGGGAAATATCCTGGTTTATGAAACCCATGGGCTGGCTGAGGCTCTTTTCGGGGAGGCACTCGCAGAACCTGTTGATCCCGTTGACCAGGTCGCATTTGGTCACCAGCGTGTAAACCGGAAAGCGGACTCCCAGCGCCCGCATGAGTTCGTCGACACGGCGCCGGATAGCGCGGCCGTCCTTTTCCAGTTCTTCCGGAAGCGCCGTAAGCAGGTGGTCTGCGGCCACGGTAACGATGAGCCCGTTCAACGGCTCCCGCCTCCTGTACCTGAGCAGCAGGGAAAGGAATTTCTGCCATTCGTCCTTGTCCTGCTCCCCGTTGACCGGTTTGGTATAGCGTCCGGCAGTATCGATCACTATGGCCTGCTCGAAGAAATACCAGTCGCACTGCCTGGTCCCGGATATGCCACGGACCCTGCCGAAGTCGGCGAAAGGCGTTGCAATGCGTGCACTGTTAAGGGAAGTGGTCTTGCCTGACCCGCTCTCGCCGATCACCATGTACCAGGGAAGAACGTAAAGAGGATTACCGAATTTTTTCAGATGGGATGCGCGAAGTCTTTCCACAGCCTCTTTCCAGCGGTCGTGGAGTTCCTTGATCTCGTTTTTTTCCCTGGCTGAGACCGCCCGCATCCGGGCCATGTCCTGTTCGGCCATGTCGCTGACGAAATTCTCCTCCCGGCGCTTCTTCAGCAATTTGCGCAGGAAACGGCAGCCCAGCCACAGGCCCGCCAGGAGGAGGAGCAGGAAGAATCCGACCCACAATGGCCAATCGAGGACCAGCACGGCGCCGAATACCAGCAGTGCGACCAGGACACAGGCCGTCAAAACGAGACAAACCCGGAAAACCCTTTTGATTCCGTCTTTCATGTCAGTTCGCCACCGTCCTCAAAAAATTGTTACCGACCCCTCCCAGCGTAAACCGATAGATCAGATACAGAAGGCAGAAAAGGAGCACGGGGCTTGCGAGACAGAAGTACACGAACAGCATGTTCCCGCTCCGGACCTTCTTTTTCCCGCTTTCCGGAGGACCCGAGGGGTAAGCCTCCGGGAACAGGTCGGTACGCTCAAGGGACGGAAGGCCGACAGAGCTTCCCAGCAGGAGCTTCAGATTGGAGGTCCTCACCTGTTCCAGCTGGTATTCGTCACCAGGATGGCAGAATCGACCGGTGAATCCGATGGCAAGGCAGAGATAGTAAACCTCGCGCACCTCCCGCTGATGCAGCCCAAGCGCATTCAGGCGGTCGAAGAATTCTTCGCCGGCATCCGTGGTATTGTAGAAACAGCGTTGCAACTGGTCCTTCAGCCACCGGTTCCGCTCCTCCCACGGAGAATTCAGCAGCGCCTCGTCCACCCAGGCGCAGACCGCGAACCGGGCCAGGTCGTAGTCGTCACGGGAGAATCCCCCCTGGACGAACAGCGTCTCGCTCTCCCTGATGAGCTGCTGTATATCGCCTTTTACCTGTTCATAACCGGGCTGCCTTTTTTCGACCGATGAGAGCAAATAGCTCACATAGGCAAATGTTTTTATGAAACAGTCGCTGAGATGCAATCATGTCCCCTTTTTCTGTGTAATGAACAATTAATATGCAATAATATATGTCTGATAAACATAAATACCACTAATCCGTATAAATTTACAAGAAAATAATTAGATTTTGCTAAATTTCGCAATGCACTGAAATCGTTATATTATTTCGTGGGTAGTTAGTGTCCGTTCGGAAAGTCCGGACAACGAACTGTAAGGTTTCCGTATCGGAAAGAGGGGATTTTTCGTCCTGGCAAGGAAATCAAGGGGTTGCGCGGAGGCATACTCATGTATGTCGCACAAGCAAGCCCGCAGATTGACACAGCCAGGGCGGAAAAGCACCCTTTCCGGATGGAAACTAGTTAGAAGTGGCCATGGATATCCATGGGCAACGGGGATGTGTATCGAAGGACATGAAAGACGATCCGGAGAAATAGCGGTATCGAAAAGAACCGGCAGCGAAAAACTGTGCCGCGGAATCCTCTTCCCACAGGACCAAGTTGACTTTGCTTTTCTTCTCGGATAGATTTGCCGGGAGGGCGGAAATGGATGATTCCCTGTCCGGAAGCCAGGCAAGTCCGCCTCATTCGAGGCCGAAAACTCTGCTGAAAGGTTCCGCAATGGTCATGGGTATGGATGGAACATTCTGGTGGGGAATCCTGGGGCTTGCGCCGCTGGGGATCTACATCGTGCTGGTTTTCCGCGGGATGGACGTCCTTGCCGCAACCGCGATTTGCGTTGTCATCGGCGCAGTGCTGAGCGGCCAGACCATGGTCTCCTTCGGAACCGCGCTGGCGGAAAGCCTGGGGTCATTCCTTGCGCTCGTGGGTCTGATCATAATGCTCGGCCGGGGCCTGGGAGAAGTTTTGAATGCAACCGGAGTCTCCCGCACCATTGTCCACGGCATCATCCATACCATCGGCGTGGATACTGAACGGAAGGCCATGTTCGGTATCATGACTTCCTGCCTGGTCATTGTAGGCCTCCTGGGCACCATGGCCGGAGGAAACGCGATCATAGCTCCCATTGTCCTTCCCGTGGCCGCCGCCGTAGGGCTCTCGCGCAGCACCGTGGGAGTCATCTTCCAGGCTGTGGGTGAAGAGGCCCTGATACTCGGCCCCTTCACGCCTCCCGTCATAACCCTGCTCGGCCTGACCGGAATCAACTACGGAGAGATGCTGCTGTTCGTTTCACTGCCGGTGGCCGCCATTACCCTCCTGGTCACCTGGCTGGTTCTCCAGCGAATCCAGCTCCGGACACGGCATTCCACCCCCTACGAAACTCCCGAGGGGCTGGAGCGCTACGAGCCGACGCCCCGCAGCAACCGGGCAACCCGCCTGTTTACCGTATCCTTCCTGGCGGCGGTGGCATACGGCATCATAGTCAAGGCGCCCACTTCCTTCGTCGTCGTCATCATGCTCGGATTATCCTTCATCACCGGCTTTGCCGGTGGCCTGCGGCTCGAAGGTATACTGAAACTGGTGGTCCGGGGAATGGCGGGAAACATTGGACTGTTCCTCCTGTTCGTTCTCCTGGATCCGTTCATAAAATTCGTCGAACAGTCGGGCGGGTTCGCAGCCCTTGCAACGCTGATGAAACCCATCACCGAAGCTGGAGGCAAACCGGCGGTGGTCATTGCCGGCGGCTTTCTGGGCGCCTTCGGCATAAGCGGCGCCACGGTGGCCACCCTCAAGCTGCTGCACCAGATGTTCACCCCGCTCCTTGCCGTGCATGGCGTCTCCATGCTCGCCTGGTCCCTGGCCCTGGTCGTGGCGACCCGCGTGCACAACTTCGTTTTCCCCGGGGCCAACATGGTCAGCTCCCTCGGCTTCGCCGAGTCTGAGGACATGAAATCGATGCTCCGCAACGGCTGGATCGTCGCGACCTGCCAACTCACCTTCCTGACGGTTTTCAGCCTGCTGTTCGCCTGATCAGCAGCATGGTGGCATCCCGCCAGGGGACCGCCGCTCATCAGGTTATTGTAATAGTCCAACCTCTTGCCAGCGGAAACAATCCACCGTGTGATCATTCACCATCCCCACCGCCTGCATGTGGGCGTAGCAGATGGTGCTGCCGATGAAACGGAAACCCCGCTGCTTGAGGTCACGGCTCATGGCATCGGAAACCGGGGTGCTGGCCGGAACCTCCCCGATGCTTTTCCAGGCATTCCAGATCGGCCTGCCGTCCACGAATCGCCACAGGTAGGCATCAAAGGAACCGAACTCTTCCCGGACTTCCAGGTAGAGCTGGTCGGTGCCGACCCAGGCGCAGCGGGTAAGGGATGGATCGCTTTTCATGGTATCTCCCCATCGAAATTTCATGCAATCGCATCATATCCCAATATATTATAATTATTTATGTTGAGGTCTGATAATATTTTGCTAGAATCCGATTGGTCCGTTCCGGCAACTGAGGTGATGAATGAGAAATCAAATTCAGCGCTCAGGAAAATTCATTCACATCATCCTGGTTTCGGGGTGTCTTGTCTGCCTTTACCTGGCAAAGCTCTCAAACTACCTTCTGTTCCATACCCTGGTGGAGATGTTTTCCGTTGTCGTTGCATGCGGTGTGTTCGTGATTTCCTGGAACACCCGCCGCATCATGGACAACAACTATTTCCTGCTTGTCGGCATTGCCTCGCTGTTCATCGGCGCTGTCGACGTTCTTCACACTCTGGCCTACAAGGGAATGGGGATTTTCCCTGAGTATGGATCAGACCTCCCCACCCAACTCTGGATCATCGCCCGGTATCTGCAGAGCATATCTCTCCTTGCCGCCCCCTATTTCATCGGCCGCAAATTGCGCGCAGGCCTTACCGTCACCATTTTCATGGCCGTTACCACGCTACTGCTGGCGGCAGTTTTCAGCGGTTATTTCCCCGCCTGCTTCGTAGACGGGCAAGGGCTCACCCCGTTCAAAAAGACCAGCGAATACCTCATATGCCTCATGCTTGCCGGTTCCCTTTTTCTACTCCGCAGAAAGGCCGGGGCATTCGAAGAAGGCCTGTTACGTCTCATTTCAACCGGCGTCACATGTTTCATAGCCTCTGAACTGTCCTTCACCGTCTATTCCGATGTTTACGGCATCAGTAACATGGTCGGCCACTTCCTGAAGTTCATCGGCTTCCTTTTCGTCTACAAGGCACTCATCGAAACCGGCCTGTCCAAGCCTTACGACGTCCTTTTCCGTGAATTGAAGAAAAGCGAGGTGAGATACCGCGATCTTTCCGACAGGCTTGCGCATGCCAACGCCAATCTGGAAGTTGCCAACCATGACCTGGAAGCTTTCAACAGCACTGTTTCCCATGATCTTCGCGCCCCCCTCAACAACATCCACTGTTGCAGCCAGCTGCTCTTGGATCAGGATCATGACCTTTCGGAAGAAGAGAACTCCGAATATGTCAGGCACATTTATTCTGAAACAGAGAGAATGGAGCAGATCATCAGCACGCTTCTCAGATTGTCCCGGTTGAGCCACCAATCAATCTCCAGGGACCCTGCCGATCTTAGCGGAATGGCACGGGAAATCGCAGACCTGCTGAAAAAGGGCGGGCCCGATCGCCAGGTGGAGTTTGCCATCGAGGAAGGTCTGTGCGCGGAGGTGGATGAACGGCTCTTCAGGCTGGCCCTGGACAATCTCCTGGGCAATGCCTGGAAATACACGTCGCGGCAGGACGAGGCATTCATCGAATTCGGTGTGAAAGATTGCGGGGAAACGCGGGCCTACTTCATCCGCGATAACGGCGCCGGCTTCGACATGTCGCAGAAGGAAAGGCTCTTCACCCCGTTCCAGAGGCTGCACAGCAAGGATGAATTCGATGGAAACGGCATAGGACTTGCCACGGTACAGCGGATCATTCAGCGCCATGGAGGACGGATCTGGGCAGAGGGAGAAGTCGGCAGGGGAGCTACTTTTTATTTCACCCTTTGATTTCAAACCGCGGAGTGACTCTTGGCAAGCCCGGAAACGGAGCCCGAATGTGAAGCGAGCGCAACAAGCCTTCTGCTATCGATCGTCAGCTCAACATGGCCGCTTTCGCGGCTACTGTCTCCGGTAAGTCCCCATCAGCTCCCCACTGCCCAGGACATGTCCCTTCATAGCTTTTTCAAGGCCCGACTTGGTCGTGGACAACGGCAGTTCCAGTGTCGAATCGAGCGCATAGACCTTGAAGAAGTACCGATGGGTTCCCGACGGTGGACAGGGCCCTCCGTAGGAATTCCGTTTCCAGCTGTTCAAACCCTGCTGCATCCCCTCTGGCACCGAACCCTCCCTGATCTCCCCAATTCCCGGAGGAATGTTCCACGCCACCCAGTGAACCCACGTGCCTGCCGGCGCATCTGGATCGTCCATGATCAGGGCTAGAGACCTGGCGGCCTGGGGCACATTGCCGAATTGAAGCGGAGGACTGGTATCCTGCCCGTCACAGGTGAAGCGGGAGGGAATGGAACCGTTGTAAGAAAATGTCGGACTGCTTACGGTCACTGAGGACATCTTTTTCATCTCCTTCCCCACGGCGAAAACCGCCATGAGCACGCATGTCGACAACAGCAGAAACACTATTCCCTTTCTTGTCACCATCTTTCAAGCCTCCCTTGCTGTTCACAGGAAAAGATTATCTCTTGCACACGGAAAATCAAGCCTTTTGCAGCCCCGCAGCTGTACAGCCCCAGGCCGGCAAAAAACCGTTTGCGGGATGACGCCAAATAGCAATGGAATGTCGAGCGGAAACGGGGTAATAATTCCATATTCAAAAAAATGACCGGCCTCGGGAACAAATGCCGGCTTGTTTTTGTCTTAACAGCATGATCGGGATATTGTCAGATGAAGGAAACAGCTCCATGAAAAGTGACAGACTGAAAGGAGAGAAAGATGAATCGATTATTCACCATGTTGTCAGCCGTTCTGTTGATTGGCGCTTATTCGACCTGTTTTGCCGGATTAACGGATAAAGCCTCGTCAACGCCATCAGCGAGCGAAAGCCTCGTGAAGGGAAACAGCTCTTTCGCGGTGAAATTGTATAACGAACTTGGCGCTGCTGAAGGCAATCTTTTCTTTTCGCCATACAGCATTTCATCGGCGCTCGGCATGACCTATGCCGGAGCTCGCGGAAACACCGCAAAGGAGATGAAGGAAACCCTCGATTTCACTCTGGACCAAACCAGCCTGCATCCCGCTTTCAAGACACTGAACAGGGAATTGGCCGCTTCAGCAAGCAAGACCGGGCAGAAACTGAACATCGCCAACGGTCTGGTCCTCACCGGCAGTAACGTGAGCCCCCAGTTCAAGGCCATTCTGAAAGACAACTATGCAGCGCAGATTTTCCGCGGGGGGTTGGCCGAGATCAACAGCTGGGTAAAGCGGAAAACCGAGGGAAAAATCGACAAGATACTGGAAGAACTCAGCCCCAACTCCGTCTGCGTGCTCCTGAACGCCATATACTTCAAGGGGGTCTGGGAGAGCCAGTTCAAGAAAAGCGACACCCATGAAGCACCCTTCAAAGTGTCGGCGGGCAGGCAGCTGAAAGTTCCCCTCATGTACCAGGAAGGCAGCTTCAGGATCATCTCCGGCGAGGATTTCCAGGCAATATCATTGCCGTACAAAGGTAACAAGCTGTCCATGGTCGTACTGTTGCCCGACAATGTGGAAGGTCTTGCCGCGCTGGAAAAACAGCTTGACGACCAAAAGCTTGCCGGGTGGTTAGACAGACTGGATAAGCAGCGGCCCCGGAAAGTTTTCCTCTTCCTGCCGAAGTTCAAGCTTGAAACCGGTTACGACCTGGTCGGCCCATGCAGGAAAATGGGCATGAAAGATGCGTTCATGGCAGGCATTGCCGATTTCAGGGGAATGGGGTGGCCAAGAGGTGACCTTTGGATATCGCAGATCAAGCACAAGGCAGTTGTGGAGGTCAACGAGGAAGGAACGGAAGCAGCCGCTGCCACGGCGGTTGAAATGGCAACGAAGTCCGCCCATCGCGACCTGGTGTTCCGTGCGGACCATCCCTTCATGTTCATGATCAGGGACAACAAAAGTGGCGCCATACTTTTCATGGGCAGGATGGTCAACCCGGGCAAATGACCGGATCACCGCATTAATGCCCCGGGCACATGCCCGGGGTATCCTGCAAGCATATAGCATCATCCTGGAACTGATTCTCATGAATCGATCCTGACGATTCCACGCCTTGTTCTTTACCTTGCCTGACGATCTTGAGATAGGAATAATGGGGATCGTTCCCGGACCGTATCCTTGAGTAACCTTTCTTCGGCAGGAACTCATCGAGAACCGGGTTCATGACATTATCCACCCGGACATGGAAATCCGACCCGTTTTTCAGGCAGGGACCATAATCGAACCTCTCCAGCAATTCCAGGAAATCGGTGAACAGCCCCTTGCGTCGATTTCGTTCCGACACGGCCACGTTCACTATGTTGATGCAGTTGGTGTCGTTAGCTGAGCTTTCTCTCAGCAGGAACCCGCCGGCCCGGTCCGTGTCGAGCCGGCGTTTCTGGACATGTGCCTCTATGATGGAAATCCCTGAGATTCCGTTGGTTTCCTTGAGAAGAGTGCTGGATGCAGTGGTATTGAGAAAGGATTTGAGCTGTTTTGTTATATCGATCAGCTTCGTGCTCATGGCTGCCGTTGACGATCTGGTTACCATCTCCGCAGTGCAATCTTTTTACCAGAAATCGTTTATAACACGCAGCAATTTTATTTTCAATAAATTATACCGCAAATTTATTTAGCATTAATAAAATATCAGCTGTCCGCCGCAACCTCCTCCATGGATGCCAAGGGGTAATCCGGCACGAAACCGGAAACTCCGTCTAGCACTTCGCGGACTTTCCAGAGAAAATCATGGGGTGAGAAAGGCTTCGACACCAGGTGGCAGGTTTCGGGAATCCCCTTCTGTTCGACGATATCGGCGGTGTAGCCGCTGACGAATATGGTCTTTATGTCCGTTCTCGCTCGGCTGATGATGTCATAGACCTGCTTGCCGTTTTTCTTCGGCATGATGACATCAAGGACCAGCAGATCGATATCGTCTCCAAATTCAAGGTAACGCTCGACCGCATCCTCGCCGTCAACCGCCAGTACAACCCGGTAGCCGTTACTGCTCAGCAGCGAACTCATGACCTGGCGGACTTCCGGCTCGTCTTCCGCCAGAAGCACGGTTTCCCGTCCGTTGGGCGGAAACAGGCCGCCTCTGACTTCGCTGGGCTCCGGTTCCCCGCTTTTCGCAAGGGGAAGATAGATGCGGAACGTCGTCCCTTCTCCGGGCTCACTGTAGACGGTGACAAAACCGCCATGCTGGTGGATGATGCCATAGACCGTTGAAAGTCCGAGCCCGGTTCCTTTTCCCACTTCCTTGGTGGTGAAGAACGGTTCGAATACCCTCAGCCGGGTCGCTTCGTCCATGCCCAACCCCGTGTCCGAAAAGGAGATGAGAGCATATCTGCCCGCTTCCCCCTGACGGTGCAGCAGCACGAAATACCGGTCGATGTTGACGGTTTCGGTCTTGATGGTCAGCATGCCCCCTTCCGGCATGGCGTCACGGGCATTGGTGGCCAGGTTCATCAGTACCTGCTCCAGATGCCCCGTCACCGCCAGTATCGGTAGCGATTTCTCGTGCAGCCCGATGTGCAGCTCGATGTCCTCACCGATGAGACGCTTGAGAATCTTGCCGATTCTGGTGATCGTTTCATTCACGTCCATGTGCTTGGGCTGCACAGTCTGCTTTCTGCTGATGGTCAGCAAATCCCGTATCAGGTTCGAGGCCTTCTCGGCGAGCAGCAGGACCTGGCTGGCGTAATGGCGGGGCTTTTCGCCCTCGATGATCTGCATCAGCAGGTGCTGAAAGCCGATGACCGCGGTGAGGATGTTGTTGAAGTCGTGGGCGATACCGCCGGCCAACTGCCCGACAGCCTCCATCTTCTGTGCCTGGAGGTACTTTTCCTCGAGCTTCTTGCGGTCGGTCACGTCACGGTCAATGCCGCGATAGCCGCAGAATGCGCCCTGTTCGTCGAAAATCGGCATTGCGCTGGTTTCGATGGTCACCAGGCTGCCATTCTTGTGGATGTTGATGTTCTCCAGGGCAATGATGGGCTGCCGCTTTTCCTTCAGTTGGGTGAAAGCCTCCGCCAGCCGTAGCGCATCCTGGGGATGCATTAAGTCGAAGGGGGTTTTGCCGATGACCTCCTCAGCCTCATAGCCGAGAAGGTCCCGGATCTTCGGACTCGAGTAAACGTAGACCGAGTTTTCGTCCATTTCCCAGATCCAGTCCGTAGTCGTTTCCACAAGTGATCTGAAGCGGTGTTCGCTTTCCCTGAGGGCCGTGTCCGCCAGTTTGCGCTCGGTGATGTCGCATGCCGTGCCGATGAATTTCGTTGTTTTGCCCGCCGAATCACGCATGGTCTTTCCCTGCGCGTGGAGAAGCCTTTCGGAACCATCAGCCCTTATGATGCGGTACTCGACGTCATAAAGCTTTCCCCCCTCCAGGGTTTCGGTGATCTTTCGCAACACCAAGGCCCGGTCGTCCGGATGGATATAATCGAATACCGAATCTGTCGCGCGGCCGTTTTGCTGGGGAACAAGGCCGAGAATCCTGAAAAACTCCTCGGAACGGTATTCCTCGTCGGTTTCAAGGTCGTACTCCCAGCTTCCGAGAGATGCGATGGACTGCGCTTCGGCAAGGTTCTGCGTAGTCTTTACCAGCGCGTCTTCCATGAGCTTCCGTTCCGCAGTGGTCTTCAGCGAAGCGATTCCGAATGCCATGTCTTCGGCAAGCTGACCCATCAGGTTCGTTTCCTCGTCATCGAAGGCATCGGGCTCGGAAGCGCAAACCGTAAGTGCTGCGAAAACAGTGTCTCCATGCACCAGGGGAACGGAAAGCACCGACTGGTAGCCGTAGCAGCAGGCTTCCTCCCGCCAGGGAAGGAACCGCATGTCGTTCCGGGCATCGCGAACCAGACAGGGCACCCCTTCGCGTAGTGCACTGCCCGTGGGCCCTCTCCCCCGATCAGTGTCCCTCCAGGTGAGGTCCGTTATTGTCGGAGAATCGAGACTGATCCCTGCATGAGCCACAGGCCTGACGCTCCTGTCTTCATTATTCTCCGCCAGGCCTATCCAGGCATAGCGGTAAAAGCCGTCGTCGACGATTGTTCTGCAAACGCTTTCGAACAGCTCCTGCTCGCTCCGTGCGTTGGTAAGGACCTCGTTGCAGGACAGCAGCATTCTGAGAGTACGGTTAAGGCGCTTGAGGGACTGCTCGGAACGTTTGCGTTCCGAAATGTCCCGGGCGACGGCGATCAAGCGCATTATACCGTTGACAGGTATCTTTTGCAGTTTCACTTCGAGCCAGACCTGACTTCCGCCTTTTTTCCTGGGTTGGCATTCGAACGTTTGCGGGGCGGATACGGCTGCAGTTGCGTACCACTCGCGAGGCGTGTTCCACCCGGAATGAGGGTCGTGCTTCGCCGCCGCGGCAAGGTCTGATTGCTCTGTCTTTCCGCCATACCCAAAAATCTCGCAAGCTTTCCTGTTGGCGTCCAGGATGGCTCCGGAATCAAGGTCATAGATGAAAACAGCGTCGTCAATGGCTTCCAGAATAGAAAGGCAACGGTTGCACTTCCTCTGGGTAAAATAGTGTATGCCCAAATAGAGAAAGAACGAAGTTGCTGCAATGAAAAACAATCCTTTGTATGTGGCCAGCGTTGTGATTTCCGTGGCGGTCTCGGCAAACCTGGGCAAAAGCCTGTCGGTAAGATAAATCCATAGCGAAGAGATCACGAAGTATATCAGTGTAACGCGCAAAGTTATTCCGTTTTTCATATGAATCCCTTGCTCACCGCCATGCACTACTCTGCAGACGCCACGGGGGCAGCGGGTTTCGTAGCGCCTGTTGACGATTCTCAGCCCTGGAGCCGGAAACGCCGGACCAGGGTTTGCAGTTCTCCCGCCATCCCGGAAAGCTGGTTTGCCGCTGTTGCCGATTCCTGTGCTCCCTTGGCCGTTTCCTGGACGACATCGGTTATCTGCTGTATGTTGCTGCTGATTTCCCCCGTAGTTGCCGTCTGCTGGTCAGCGGCGGTAGCGATCTGGCTTACCTGCAGGGTAACGGCCTGGATCTGTTCCAGGATGTCCCCAAGGGCTTCCCCGGACTTCGCAGCTTCCAGGGTGGCCTGTTCCGCTTGCTGAACTTCATCCTGCATGAGCGATACGGCATTTTTCGTTTCATTCTGGATGAGCTTGATTGTCGTAGCGATCTCCTTGGTCGCCTTGGTGGTCCTCTCAGCCAAAGCGCGAACCTCGTCGGCGACTACCGCGAATCCCCGCCCCTGTTCGCCCGCCCGCGCAGCTTCGATTGCAGCGTTAAGGGCCAGGAGATTCGTCTGGTCCGCTATCTCCTCGATTGTTTCCACTATCCGCCCAATTTCCTCGGAGCGATTCCCAAGAACCTGGATATTGGCCGCTGTATCCCTGACCCCTGATGAAATGCGGGTGATGACCGTCATGGTCTGATTGACCACAGCAGACCCGGCCTCGGCCGAACTGTTTGCATTCTGCGAACTCTGAGCCGCAAGGAGACAGCTGCCAGCCACATCGTTTGCCGTAGCGGCCATTTCTTCGCTGGCCACGGCAACCGTTGCCGCCTGCGCGGCAACCTCTTCGGCGCTGGTGGCCATCATCTCGGCGGAGGAAAGCACCTGGGATGCCGAGGATGCAAGACAATCCGCTGAAAGCGTTATATTGGAAATTATCTCGGAGAGCCTGTCCAGGAACCCGTTGAAAGATTCGCACATCTCTCCCACCTCGTTCTTTTTCAGGTAATCCAGCCTCTGGGTCAGGTCGCCTTCCCGTTCCGCAACGAGCATCACGTCGTGCATCCTGTTAAGCGGCGCGAACATGCGACGGATGAAATGCCAGTTGACCGCCGCGGAAAGCACCAGTATGAGAAGGGTCAGGAGAATGGCCGTGGTTTGCAGCTTGTCGTAAGACCCCAGGAAGATGCTTTTCTTGACACCGGTATAGATGGCGCCGACCACTCTCCCCTGGGTATCCTTGATCGGGTCGTAGGCGGTGTAATACTTCACCCCGAGGATTTCCGCCTCGCCCCGATAGGGCTTTCCCTCCCTGAACAGGGAGTCACGAGCCACCCCCTGGAGCCTGGTCCCCACTGCCCTGCTACCGTCGTCCTTGACCACATTGGTCGCAATCCGCAGGTCGTTCATGAAAATGGTGGCCGTGCCTCCGGTCAGTTCCTTGAGTTTGTCCGGGATTGCGTTGTCGCCGTTCAGCACATGGTTCCCGACCAGCAGTTTGCCGTCCCTGATGGAGAATTCTCCGCCATAGGCGTGCAACAGCTCCCTGAAAGTCTTGATGCGGGCTTCCTGGGAATCGATCGCCTGTTGTCCCAGCACACTCCTGAACTCGGCCAGGCAGATGGTTATGGCGCTCGCCAGCGCCAAGGCAACTATCAGGATGTTAACGGAAATGAACTGCGTTCGAATCTTCATTCGGCCTCCCTCACATGTGGTAAGTTCTACGAACCGTTCCCGCAGCCGGGCAAGCCTGACACTTCCGGCAGGCGCCGGGCATGGATGCAAAGCGGCTTTATTCCACTGAAGCCTGCTGAATCGACCGGCAAACGCCATGGTACGCATTACCCGGTCTGCACCGCAAAAGTGGTCCGTTTAATACATATCGCGGTTTCTGGGATGTCGTAAATCAGGGAATACCTGAAATCGGTGGGGGAATTTCCTGAGTGAACGGAAGAGCAAGCGCTTGAATCATTCGAGGGGAGTCAGTCCTTCGCGGATGGCATAACGTGTCAGTCCCGCCACCGTCTGCAGATTCAGTTTTTTCATCAATTGCTGGCGGTGAGTTTCAACGGTCTTGATGCTCACCTCGAGCATGAAGGCTATTTCCTTGGTGTTGTGGCCTTCTGCAATGAGCTGGAGCACTTCCCGCTCCCTTTTGGAAAGGAGCGATGCGTTTTCCGCGCCGTGGTCAGGCTGCAGGTTCACGCAATCCTTGACCAGGATACCGGCAATTTTCGGGCTGAGGTAGGTCTCGTTCGCGGCGACGATGCGCACGGCACGGACCAGCTCTTCCGAAGCGCAATCCTTTAAAATATACCCCTTTGCGCCGGCGGACAACGCCTCGAGTACATAGCGCCTGGCTGAATGCATGGAAAGGACGAGGACTCTGGTTCCAGGGTTTTCAACGGTAATGCAGCGCGTCGCTTCGATGCCGTTCATGCCGGGCATGCCGATGTCGATGACTGCCACATCGGGATGCAGGTCCTGGGCGAGTTGCACGGCAGATCTGCCATCTTCGGCAACGGCGACTACTTCAATGTAGACGTCCTTCTCCAGCAGGGCTTTCAGACCCTCCCTGACGATCTTGTGGTCATCGGCAAGCAATATCTTGATGGTCATGGCGTGTTCCTGTTTTCAAGGTGTTCTGGCAATGCCGCACGGAATCTCCAGCGTGGCGGCAGTGCCCCCGCCGACCCTGGGTTCGATGATGAGCTGTCCTCCCAGGTGTTTCATGCGGTGATGAATATTCAGGAGACCATATGAATTCGTCGCGTTCCCGGGCCGCTCGATGCATGACAGGTCGAACCCGACGCCGTCGTCCGAGATCCGTACCCTGACGCGCCCGGAAAATATGCCCGAAGTGATCTGCACGTTCTCCGCGCGGGCGTGCTTGATGATGTTGACCAGCAGTTCACGTGACATCCTGAACAGCGCGCCGGCGATCTCTTCCTCCACCGGCTTGGGGTGGCCGTCATCATGAAAATCTATCCGCAGGCCGTATTTTTCACTGAACTCGTCGGCAAGCCATTCGAGTGCAGCGCTCAGGCCCATTTCATGGAGGATCGGCGGACTCAGCTGGAAGGTCAGCGACCTGATTTCCTCGATAGACACGGAAAGGTGATCCATGACTTCCCGGATGTCCTCCCGGTTTTCTCCGCACTTGCCTGAAAACAGCAGCGTCCCGAGCTTGATCTTGCTCAATGCCAGCGTCTGGGCCACCTGGTCGTGGAGCTCGGTCGCGATGCGCCGGCGCTCCAGCTCCTCGGCCCGGGACAGTTCCGCGGCAAGGCTGGTGAGCTGCCCGGTCCGCTCCCTGACTCGTTCCTCCAGTATTTCATGAGAGCGGCGCAAAGAGTCTTCCGCTTTCTTGCGCCGGGTGATGTCCCGGCTGATGCCGATCAAACCCAGGAGTTTTCCCTCGCAATCGAAGTATGGGGTCTTGAGCGTTTCCATCAGGGCTTGTCTCCCGTCAGGATAGACAACCCACTCCTCGTTGCTGTGGGATGTCATCGTGCCGAGCATGGCCTTGTCCATTTTACGGAAAAAGACCGCGATTTCATCTGGAAACAACTCGAAGTCCGTGCTGCCGACAATTTCCTGTTCGGCTTTTCCGACAAACGCTTCAAACGCCTTATTGCAGCCGAGGTAGAAGCCCTCAGTATCCTTGTAGAAAATGAGGTCTGGAATAGAGTCGAGCAGGATCCTCAGCAGACCCTGCTTTTGCTGCAGCGCCGCCGCAACGGCCTTCAGGCTGGACTCGCTTTCCCTGAGGGCATTTTCCCTGAGTAGACGTTCCGAGATGTCGTTAACAAAGTTGCACAGGTATTCGTTTCCGTCGAACACCACGTAATTTGCCCTGATTTCGACCGGGTAGGTCCGGCCATTCTTTGCCCGATGCCTGCGCTCGATGGCGAGCGAACCTTCCTCCTTCACCATATCCGACATCAGGCTGGCCTCATTTCCAGTCATATCCGGATCTATTTCGGAGACCGACATGCCGACCAGCTCATCCCGGTCATAGCCGAGGCTCTTGCAGGCCGATTCGTTAACGTAGATTATCCGCCCGTCCTTAGCGTGCCAGAAGGCCTGGTCATGTGCCTTTTCCACCGCGAACTGCGTGAAGCGCAGTTTTTCCATGCTCAGCTGCAGGTCCGCGGTACGCTCGCTGACCTGCTGTTCCAGGTCTGCCTTGGCCTGGTGCAGTTCCTCGACGATCTGCTTGCATTCGGTGATGTCGAATATGCACGTAATGCCAGCCGGCCGGCCCCGGTATTGGATCGTCCCCGCGGAAATCAGTATCCACTTGGATATCCCGTCCCTGGACCGGTATTTAGCTTCGTATCGTGACGGAGCTTCATCGCCCTGCAGGCGTGACAACCCGTACGATCTTACCATGTCCCGGTATTCCGGTTCGATCAATTCCCAGAATTTCATGGAGAGGCATTCCTGCTCCGAATAGCAAGACATCAGGGTGAATGCCTTGTTGACGTATACCTGTTGCTCGTCCTGGAAGAGCATGATCGCACCGGGAGAGGTGTCGGCAAGTACGCGGAACTTCTCCTCGCTTTCCCGCAAGGCTGCTTCGATGCGGGTGCGTTCCTCCAGTTCCGCATGCTGATCGCGGGTCCTCCTGTCCACCTGCCGTGCCAGGGACCTGTTCCAGATAAAAACCAGGATGACACTGAGCAAAACAATCCCTGCGCCAATGAGCAGCGGCCACGCCACGCTCTTGTTGATCAACAGGTAGTGAGAACCGAGGGGGACCCACTTGTGGTAGACGACATTACGCTCTTCAGCAGAAATCGCGGCAAGGCTCTTGTCGAGGATTGTCCGCAAAACCGGCCAGTCATTGCGGACGCCGATGGCTATGCGGTATACAAACTCGGCTTCCCCGGCAATATGCAGGTTGGAAATGAACTCCTTTTCCATGTAGTAGGATACAGAGAGGAGATTCTCCAGCATGGCATCACAGCTTCCCTCGGAGACGTGCCTCAGGCCGGTACGGATATCGGGAACAACGTCCACCGTAATCTGGGGATAATTTGTCGTCACATAGTAGCGGGCGGCGTACCCTGCCTTGATGTCCACCTTTTTGCCGGCGAGGTTCCGCAGATTAAGCGGATTCATATAATTGTCACGCGTAACGATTACGGCGGGAAACTGGAGGTAGGGCTTGGAAAAAAGCAGATATTCGCTGCGTTCAGGCGTCTTCGTGACCGCAGCGAGCACGTCGACTTCCCTCTGTCTGGCTTTTTTGAGAACCTGGGCCCAGTTGTCGAGCTTGACGATCTGGAAACGTATCCCCAGGCGCTTCTGGACGAGCGCCATGTAATCGGCGGCAAGACCCCGGTAGGCGCCGTTGGCGTCCAGGAATTCGGTCGGCGGGAAGTCGGGGTCAGGCGCCAGGCGAATGACGGGATGCGCCTTCAGCCAGGCCTTTTCCTCGGCAGTGAGACGAACGGTATCTTCAGTTGTCAGAAGTTTGAAAAAAGGAAAGGTAAGCGCGGAAAATACAAGTATCCCGCCAAGCGCCAGCCATGCGTTTTTCTTAAAAGTGGAGCCAAGCCTTGCGATCATCGGTACCAGGCAGAAAACTGACAGTTTTTAGGGTATTACAAATCTAGATGATGTATTGATGTATCGGCAATTCCGTCAAAAACATGAGTTCTTTTCGGAATCACCCTCCGGACAGGCTTACCCCTGCAGCTTCTCCAGCAGCATCTCGTTCACCAGCGCCGGATTGGCCTTCCCCTTGCTGGCCTTCATGACCTGGCCGACGAAGAAGCCGAACAGCTTGTCCTTGCCGCCGCGGTATTCCTCGACCTTGTCGGCGTTTGCCACCATGACCTCGTCGATGATCTTCTCGATGGCGCCGCTGTCCGATACCTGGACCAGGCCCTTTTCCTCGACGATCTTCGCCGGTTCCTTGCCGGTCCTGTACATCTCGTCGAACACGGTCTTGGCAATCTTGCCCGAGATGGTGCCCTTTTCCACGAGCTTCAGCATCTCGGTGAGCAGGGCCGGCGTTACCGGGCAGTCGGTGATGTCGCGATTGTCTTCCTTAAGCGCCCGCATTACCTCACCCATGACCCAGTTGGACACCTGCTTTGCCTGGGGGTAGAGGGTGACGCAAGCATCGAAGTAGTCGGCGATGTCTCTGGACGAGGACAGCACTTCCGCGTCAAGGTCGGGAAGTCCCAGTTCGGTCGTATAACGCTGCCTCTTGGCGTCCGGCAGCTCCGGCAGGGTGCTCCTGATCTCCCCGATCCAGTTGTCGGAGACGACCAGCGGGACCAGGTCGGGGTCCGGGAAATAGCGGTAGTCGTGGGCCTCTTCCTTGCTGCGCATGGAGCGGGTGGTTCCGGTGGCCGGGTCGAAAAGACGCGTCTCCTGGACCACGGTCCCCCCTTCGTCCAGTATCTCGGACTGGCGCTCGATTTCATACTCTATGGCCTGCTTGACGAAGCGGAACGAGTTGATGTTCTTCAGTTCGGCCCGTGTGCCGAATTCACTGGAGCCGACCGGCATGAGCGACACGTTGGCGTCGCAGCGGAAGCTCCCTTCCTCCATGTTGCCGTCGCAGATCCCCAGGTAGACCACGATCTGGTGCAACTGCTTGAGATAGGCCACCGCCTCGTCGGCGCTTCTCAGGTCCGGCTCGGATACCACCTCCAGGAGCGGGGTGCAGGCGCGGTTCAGGTCCACATAGGATTTCTCGCCCTCCTCCATGGTGTCCATGTGCACCAGTTTGCCGGCATCCTCTTCCATGTGGATGCGGGTGATGCCGATCCGCTTCGTCTCACCTTCCACCACGATGTCCAGGTGTCCGTCGACGCAGATGGGAAGCTCGTACTGGCTGATCTGGTAACCTTTCGGCAGGTCGGGATAGAAGTAGTTCTTGCGGGCGAAGATGCTGCGGGGAGCGATGGAGCAGTTGGTGGCCAAACCGGCGCGGATGGCATACTCCACGACCTTTTTGTTCAGAACGGGCAGCGCCCCGGGCAGGCCGAGACAGACCGGGCAGGTCTGGGAGTTGGGCTCGGACCCGAACCTGGTGGAACAGCCGCAGAAGATCTTGGTATTGGTGAGGAGCTGAACGTGAACCTCCAGCCCTATGACAGCCTGGTATTTCATGGGAATCTCCGAAAACAGAAAAAATGACTCCCCCCTTTGAGAAAGGGGGGCCGGGGGGGATTTAATCAATGGAGCAATCCGGAAATCCCCCTAAATCCCCCTTCCATAAAAGGGGACTTGAATGCAAAACCTAGATTTGTGCCGTCTTCTTATGCCACTCCGTGGCCTGCTCGAAGGCATGGGCCGC
The DNA here is from genome assembly GCA_034933285.1 of Geobacteraceae bacterium. Lineage (GTDB taxonomy): Bacteria > Desulfobacterota > Desulfuromonadia > Geobacterales > Geobacteraceae > RPRC01. The sequence continues at coordinate 57,533 of JAYFNT010000007.1, forward strand.
GCGCAGCAGGGTTTCTTCGCCGAAGTGCCTGGCGACAAGCTGCAGGCCGACAGGACGACCGTCTGCGCTGAACCCCGCCGGGACCGAGATGCCGCAGGCGCCGGCCAGGTTGACCGGGATGGTGAAGATGTCCGACAGGTACATCTGCAGCGGGTCGTCCGACTTTTCGCCAAGGCAGAACGCCGGAGTCGGGGCCACCGGGGTAAGTATCAGGTCCAGCGACTCGAAAGCCTTTATGAAATCCTGCATGATCAGGGTGCGCACCTTCTGCGCCTTCAGGTAGTAGGCATCGTAGTAGCCGGAAGAGAGCGCATAGGTACCGAGCATGATGCGCCTTTTCACTTCCGCTCCGAAGCCCTCATCGCGGCTCACCATGTACATGTCCAAGAGTCCCCTGGCATCGGGGTTCCTGTACCCGAAACGGACGCCGTCGTAGCGTGCCAGGTTGGAGCTGGCCTCGGCAGTGGCGATCAGGTAGTAAACGGCAGTGGCATAGTCGGTATGGGGGAGTGACATTTCCACGAATTCGGCGCCCAGTGAACGGAAAGTGGCTATGGCCTCATCCATGGATTTCTTCACGTCCGGGTCCAGTCCCTCGATGAAATACTCGCGGGGGAGTCCGATGCGCAGGCCCTTGACATCACCGGTCAAAGCCTTGAGGTAGTCGGGAACCGGCGTGTCCACGCTGGTGGAATCCTTCGGGTCGTATCCGGCCACCGCGCCCAGCATGATGGCGCAGTCGGTCACGTCACGGGTCAGGGGACCGACCTGGTCCAGGGACGAGGCAAAGGCGATCACCCCGTAACGGGATACCCTTCCATAGGTGGGCTTGAGACCGACACAGCCGCAGTGGGAAGCCGGCTGGCGGATGGAGCCGCCGGTATCCGTGCCCAGGGTGGCCGTTGCCTGGCGCGCCGCGACTGCAGCCGCCGAACCGCCGGAAGAACCGCCCGGAATGCAATCCAGGTTCCAGGGGTTGCGGGTCTTGCCGAACCAGCTGGTCTCGGTGGAGGAGCCCATGGCGAACTCGTCCTGGTTGAGCTTGCCCAGCAACACCATGCCCCGCTCTTTCAGCCGCTCCGTTGCCGTTGCGTCATAGGGAGGGATGAAGTTGGACAGGATCCGTGAGGCGCAGGTGGTGCGGATACCCTTGGTCAGGAAGATATCTTTCAGTGCGATGGGGATGCCGGTCAGCAGGTCCATTTCACCTGCTGCGATCCTCCGGTCCGCTTCCTCCGCATTCTTCAACGCTTCCTCAGGCGTAACGGTTATGAAAGACTTCACCTTGTCCTCGACCGCATCTATCCTGGAAAGGAGCGACTTCGTCGCCTCAACGGACGAAACCTCCCCGTTTTTCAGCAGCTCGTGCAGCTCGTGTATGGTAAGTTCGTAAAGTTCCATGAAAGGAAATCTCCAAAAATTCAGGCAAGAGGCTATGGGCTATGGGTAATAGGAAAAACAAAAACCTGTTGCCACGCCGTTGCCTTTTTTCATTGGTTTTGATTATGGCCTTTAACCTATTGCCTAGTGCCTACTCAATCACCTTCGGCACCCGGAAGAAGCTCTCAGAACGGTCCGGAGCATTGGCCAGGGCATTTTCCAGGCCGATGGATGCAGCCACCACGTCTTCCCGGAAGGCATTTTCCATGGGCACCGCATGGGATGTGGGCTGGATGCCCGCCGTGTCCAGTTCGTTCAGCTTGTCCACATAGGCAAGAATCCCGTCAAGCTGCCCGGTGAAGAGGTCTTTTTCCTCTTCGCTCAGTTCGAGCCGCGCCAGCCGCGCCACGTGCTCAACCTCTTCTCTTGTAAGCTTCATTGCATGCTCCATCAGCGTAATCTGTTTTTGTCCAAACGATTTTTTTACCATGAACGGCGCGAAAAGACAACAGCCTACGCCTATTTCCTCAGCTCTGCGGCCTGAACATTTAACCTTCATGCTTTTGATACATGAGTTGTCATTCCCGTGCAAACGGGAATCCAGGAAATTCAGCAGCAAATCACAGACTGGATACCCGCCTGCGCGGGTATGACGACTTTTTGCAAGTTCATTGATCTTGCCCATTGAACCTTTTCATATCCTTTCCAGTCCGGCAAAGCGGAGCAGAAGTTTCTTCGGGCCGACGGAATCGAACCAGACGATGACCTTGGTCGCATCTTCCCTGCCTTCGATCTTGCGGACCGTGCCGGGACCGAACTTGGCATGCCGCACCCGGAGGCCGATGAAGATCCCGTCTCCTTCCGGGACCACCGTCACTTCGTTGTCCGGGACAGGGGATGGGGACTGCCCCCCCACGGAGTCCCGCGACAGACGGACTGCCTCGTCCCACTTACTGCCGGTGCTCGAACCGTACCTTTCCCGATCCTCCGTTTTCCTCGTCGAGGAGTCATTCCAGCCAAATCCGGGCTGTGTGCCCTCATCGGTCTCCATCAGATCCCCGGGGATGTCGGACAGGAAGCGGGACGGCGAGTTGAACTGCTCCTGGCCGTAGAAGTGGCGCCGCCGGGCATTGGTGAGATAAAGGCGTTCCCTTGCCCGGGTCATTCCCACGTAACAGAGACGCCGCTCCTCTTCCATCTGCTCGGGATCGTCCAGGGCGCGCACGTGGGGGAACAGCCGCTCCTCCATGCCGGTCATGAACACCAGGGGAAATTCCAGACCCTTGGCCGAGTGAAGGGTCATCAGGGTTACCGAGTTCCGGTTCCGCTCCCCCCGCTCAACGTCCGAGATCAGTGCCACCTGTTCGAGGTAGGCGGACAGGCTTTTCTCTTCGCTGGTGCTCTCGAAATCGTCCAGGGCAGCCAGGAGTTCCTGGATGTTGGCGAGTCGGTCCTTTGCCTCTTCGGTCCGCTCCTCTTTGAGCCTCACATCGTAACCTGTCTCCCTGATGACTCGCGAAGCCAACTCCGGCAGGGGAATAGCGTCAACAAGCGCGGCAAAGCCGTCCATCAGCGCAACGAATGAAGCAAGTTTCGCACGGGGGCCCTTGCCGAGAAGATCCCCGCCCGCCGCGAATCGCAGTGCTGCCATCAGCGGAATATTCCTCTCGCTCGCCAAGTCGGTCACCCGGTCGAAAGTGGTCCCGCCGATGCCGCGGGGAGGAGTGTTGATGATCCGGGCCAGCGAGACCTCGTCGGCCGGGTTGTCCAGGACCTTAAGGTAGGCGAGGATGTCCTTGATCTCCATCCGCTCGTAGAACCGCATCCCACCCACCATGCGGTAGGAGATGCCGCCGCCCATGAGAGCGTCCTCCAGCACGCGGGACTGGGCATTGGTCCGGTAGAACACGGCCACGTCGGACATTTCACGGCCCCGTCGCAGATGGCGCTCGATCTCCCTGCAGACGTAACGTGCCTCTTCCCGTTCGTTGTCCAGGCGACGGTGGACAATGCGTTCTCCCTCGGGGTTTTCGGTCCATAGGGTTTTGCCCTTGCGGCCGCGGTTTTTCTTCACCACTTCACCGGCCGCAGCCAGGATGGTCTGTGTGGACCGGTAATTCTGTTCCAGCTTGACCACTTTGACGTTTGGGAAGTCCTTTTCGAAATCCAGGATGTTGCGGATGTCGGCGCCGCGCCAGCGGTAAATACTCTGGTCATCGTCCCCAACAACGCACAGGTTCATGCGGTCGCCTGCCAGAAGCCGCACCAGCCGGTACTGCACCGGGTTGGTGTCCTGGTATTCGTCCACGAGAATCCAGCGGTACCGATCCCGGTACCGCTCCAGCACATCGGGAAATTCCTCTAACAGCCGCACGGTGAGTACGATCAGGTCGCCGAAGTCAAGAGCGTTGCAGCGCTTCAGGCGCTCCTGGTACGCGGCGTAGACCCGGGCGATCTTCTCACCCATGAAATCGTCCGCCGGCAGCTCTTCCGGTGTCCTGCCGGAATTCTTGCAGTCGTCGATGGCTGCGGCGAACATTTTGACCGGGAACTTCTTCTCGTCCAGGTTCAGTTCGCGGATGATGTCCTTCAGGACCCGTTCTGCGTCCTTGTCGTCATAGATGGCAAAATGGGAGGAGTATCCCAGCTGCTCGATCTCCCGCCGCAGGATGCGGACGCAGGCGGAATGGAACGTGGCGATAAGCGGCGCGTCCCCGCTGCCCAGGAGTTTCTCCACCCGCTCCTTCATCTCGGCTGCCGCCTTGTTGGTGAAGGTAACCGCCAGGATATGCCAGGGAGGCACCCCCATCTCGCGAATCAGATGAGCGATGCGGTGGACGAGAACCCTGGTCTTGCCCGAGCCGGCCCCCGCAAGGATGAGGAGCGGCCCCTCGCCATGGAGGACCCCTTCCTGCTGGCGTGGGTTCAAATTCTGCAGAATCTTCATTGCTTTTCCTTCGGATACGTTTTCGAAAGTTCTTTTTATACCACGATGGGAAAAGCATGGCAGATTTTTTTCAGGGAAATCCCCCCCGCCCCCCTTTTCGAAAGGGGGGAGACTGTGCCAATCTTACCTCTATTCGATCTGGAAACTGCAGAGTGTTCGGATGGAGTTTCCGAATGCTGACTTCCTCCCCCTTTATGAAAGGGGGATCGAGGGGGATTTCAAGAAGCTTCAGCCTCGTGACCCGCGCCCTGCGCCTTGCGCCTGATAACCCATTTGCCGGTTTCGATCACCGGCACCACCGTGAACACGGAGGCCGCAAGGAACGCCCATTCCAAGGAAGTGAGGCGCACCGTTCCAAACGCGTCTTCCAGGAACGGCACGTTCATGACGAGAAACAGCATCACCAGTTCCCACGCGATTGCCAGGTTGAGCCAGCGGTTGGCAAATGGGCGGCTGAATACCGAGCGGTGGTCGGAGCGGTAGTTGTACGCCTTGAGGAACTGGATCAGCACCAGTGAGACGAAGGTCATGCTCATGGCCTTCTCCTGCGGGAATCCGGCGTGCAGTACCCCGGCGAATAGGGTAACATTGACTATGGCCGACCATGCGCCGCCCACTGCCATGAGCATGACCACCTGGCGGGAGAATATCCCTTCCCTGGGGTCCCTGGGCGGCCTTCGCATCAAATCAGGTTCGTGCGGGTCCACTGCCAGGGCAAGAGCGGGAAGACCATCCGTGGCCAGGTTCACATACAGGATCTGGACGGCCGAGAGAGGCAGGGGCAGGCCTGAGAGCACGGCCACCGCCATCAGGAGAATCTCGCCTATGTTGGACGAGATCAGGTACATCAGATACTTCCTTATGTTTTCAAAAATCCCGCGTCCTTCCTCGACTGCAGCGACAATGGAAGCGAAATTGTCGTCCAGAAGCGTCATCGCCGCCGCCTCCCGGCTCACGTCCGTCCCGGTTATCCCCATGGCGATGCCGATGTCTGCCTTCTTGAGCGCAGGCGCATCATTGATGCCGTCCCCGGTCATGGCGACCACATGGCCCTTTTCCTGCAAAGCGGTCACTACCCGGAGCTTGTGGGCAGGGGAGACGCGGGCGTACACCTCCTTGCTCTCCACTTCACCTGCCAATTCTTCATCGCCAATCTCTTCCAGTTCCGAACCCGTGACCACCCCCCCCTCACCGAGAATCCCCACTTCCAGGGCAACGGCCCGGGCTGTGAGCGGATGGTCACCGGTTATCATCCGCACCATGATGCCGGCCTTCTGGCAGGTCCGGACGGCTGCAGACGCTTCGGGCCGCGGTGGATCGATCATTCCGGCCAGGCCGAGAAAAGTCATCCCATTTTCCGCATCGCCGATTCCCGCTGCCGTTTTCCCGGCAACCGCCAGTACCCTGAGCGACTTGCCGGCCATTTCCCTGGCTGCAAGGAGTATCGCATGTCTTGCCGCCTTATCGAGAGGGAGGCATCCCGCAGCAGTCAATACACGGTCACAGGAATCGAGGATCACTTCAGGCGCCCCTTTGGCATAAACGACGAAACCATCCGGCGTCCGGTGCAGAGTCGTCATGCGCTTGGTTTCCGAACTGAAGGGGATTTCGTCCACCCGGGGAAAGCGCTCATCCAGCGCTTCCTTGTCAATGCCGGCCTTGGCTGCGGCAACCACCAGCGCCCCCTCGGTGGGGTCACCCCTGATCTGCCACCGCCCTGTCTCCGCGCTGGTTTCCAGGCGTGCGTCACAAACCAGCGAAGCCCCGAGCAGCATCTCTTTCAGCAGTGCGGAAGGGGGTGCTGCTTTTCCTCTGTAAAAAAAAGACCCGGCCGGTTCGTATCCCTCACCTGACACCTCCCAGGTCTCTCCGTCAACATAGAGTTCGCAGACAGTCATTTCATCCCTGGTCAGGGTGCCGGTCTTGTCGGAGCAGATGACGGAAGTGCTGCCCAGCGTCTCAACTGCCGGCAGTCTGCGGATAAGGGCATTGCTGCGTACCATCCGCTGAACGCCGATGGCCAGAGAGATGATGACCACGGCAGGAAGGGCCTCCGGGACTACCGCAACCGCCAAGGCTATGCCGAAGAGCAGCATCTCCATGAGAGGCTGGCCGCGCAGGAGGCCGAGAACGACAATGAGGAGCACGATCACTCCCGCGGCCCATGCCAGCCCCCTGCCCAGCCTGTCCAGGTTTTTCTGCAGAGGGGTTCTCCCGGTCTCGACCGTTTCCAGCATGCGCGCGATCCTGCCGAACTCGGTGTCCATGCCGGTCATGACCACAACCCCGCGACCCCGGCCATATGAGACCGTGGTGCCCGCATAGGCCATATTCCAGCGATCACCCAGGTCCCGTTCGGGGTCGTTCAGGGTCTCCGCATTCTTTCCCACCGCAACGGACTCGCCCGTAAGCGAAGACTCTTCGATCCGGAGATTTACTGCCTCGGTCAACCTTATGTCGGCCGGGACACGATTCCCTGCCAGCAGTATTACCAAGTCCCCCGGCGCCAGGTCGCGGGCCGGGATACGGCTCTCCCTCCCTTGGCGGACCACATGGGCTTCCGGCGCCGCCATCCGGCGCAGCGCCTCGATGGAGCGTTCGGCGCGGTACTCCTGCACGAAACCCAGAATCACCGCGAACAGCACGATGACCGTAATCACGATTGCCTCAGTGCCATGCCCGAGAAATGCGGATATGGCAGTAGCTGCCAGCAGGATTATTATCAGGACGTTTTTGAACTGCTCCAGGAGGATCGACCACGGAGAAACGTACGTGGGAGCCTGCAGTTCATTCGGGCCGTGCTCTGCAAGCCGGCGTTGCGCCTCCTGCCCGCTGAGGCCGAGGGACGTGTCGCTTTGCAACTTCCGTGCGACTTCTTCGGCGGTAAGGGTATGCCAGGAAACCATGTCGTCCTTCCCCCTTCACAAGGGCTGCCGCGGAGCCTGCTCTCCCATTGGCAACTGGGCCTGATACAACTCTACTGCACACCACTCCCTTGTTCAACCTGAAAGGGACCGCGGGGTGTTGTCATTTCAAGGGAATTTATGGTACTAAGGTGGAAGAAATTTCATTCAGCGAGGATACGAATCATGATTACGACATCCGAATTCAAAAGAGGGCTGGTCATACAGATCGACGGCGCCCCCTGCCTGATACTCGATGTGGCCTTCCAGTCCCCGTCGGCCCGCGGGGCCAACACCATGGTCAAGACCAAGTACCGCAACCTGCTCACCTCCCAGGTGCTGGAGAAAACCTTCCGCTCCGGAGACAAGGTGGACGAAGCCGATTTCGAGCGCCACAAGGGGCAGTTCCTTTATGCCGACGGCACAAGCGGCATTTTCATGGACCTGGAGAACTATGAACAGTTCGAGGTGGGGGAGGAACAGTTTTCGACCCTGGCTCCTTTCCTGCTCGAGGGAACCGAAGTGGTGCTGGGCCTTTTCCAGGGCAGGCTGGTGAACGTGGACCTGCCCATGGTCGTGGAACTGCTCGTTACCGAAACCGCTCCGGCTTTGAAGCACGCCACCGCCCAGGCTCAGACCAAGGAGGCAGTCCTTGAAACCGGGCTGAAGATCCAGGTGCCGCCATACCTGGAGACGGGCGAAAAGATCAAGGTCGACACGCGGGACGGCAGATTCATCTCCCGGGCGTAACCGGGACCCGGACAGGGAAAAATCTGTTGACAGACCGTGCAAATGGATATATAAGTTGAAGGCTCAATCGCCCAGGTAGCTCAGTCGGTAGAGCAGAGGACTGAAAATCCTCGTGTCGGCGGTTCGATTCCGTCCCTGGGCACCATGTAAAAACCTTGCAGTATCAAATAGATAGAAGAAGGCTCCCGACACCGACCGGGGGCCTTTTGTCTTTCTGGGTAACAAATGGGTAACGTCTGAAAAAAATTACCGCTCACCATGGCAATGGAAAAAAGCCGGTTGATCGGCCCATTTCTGATCTTCCATGTTAATTCGCGCCAACTCTCCAGTCATCTCTTGCACCCTTAATGTGCTGTGTTAACTATGGGGGCCGTATAGGAACCGGTCTTACGGATTGAGTGGAGAACTTCACTTACAAACCATTCCTCGAATCTTTCCGCTACCGGCAACCTCGACCTCATGATGAGCCGGTAAACGTCACGTTCTGGGATAATTTTGATTTTCTGCGTTCCGCCAGCCGTAGGGGTGAGCATTTCACTCACTCCTTTGCAATGCTCACGGATAGCTTCTTGCGGATTCTTGTACCCCAATATCTCCCCAACATCGTTCGCCACGAACCAGACCTCGCCATCCTTCACTATGGTTCGCACAGGACCACCCAGCCCCACCCCCATACCCTCTGGCGATACCCCACCCCAAAATACGGGAGGAGTCCCGCCCACCTCAATAGACACCACCATTCTGACACCTTGAAATATGGATGCTTCCTAGTGCCAGCTCTTGAGGCTCAATTGGCCAAAACCATACAAGGACATGCCCTTCGTCTCAAACACGGACGAGAAGAGCGTTAACATGTTAAGACGAGCAGATTACACGACTGGGACATGGTGCCATTTCCACGGAGAGATGAAGTTTCCTTTTTTGCCGACACTCGATTACCTGTTTTTGAAAGAGCGTGATCGTATGATGTCTTCCTCTCCCCCTTTAACTTCTACTTCAAAGCGGGATTGAAACTGGACCGCTACAGGACTACTCCGGGAGCAATCCCGGAGTGATTATTAGAGAAAAGCAACTCTGCGTCCGTGTTTCAAGGATGGAAATGATCGGTTGTCATATGTCTTGGAGCTGATAAATTGAAGGTAGGAGGACTGGGCCATGGGAGAAGCTAGATTCGTTGATGTTACCGATGAAGCCGCAGAAGCCGGGTTTTGTTGTAGAGTCCTTATGACCGAGCAGGTATGGAATTTGTGCTGTCAGTGGACAGAGCAGGATACAGCTCGGCAAGGTTTTCAAGAGCAGGACGCAAGGATATGGGATGTATTCTTCGTGCCGGCAACAAAGTTAAGGATGGGGATAGCGGGCGGCTACGCTGAAAACGAGTTGTTAGCACCATTCGGTCTCAGGTATCAAATCTACTGCCTCCTGCGGGGCGAGAACAAGGAAGCTAGTTTGATAACCTTGCGAATGCTTCCGGCGACCTTTAAGGAAGGCACACACGGTCTGATAGTTTCCTTCCCGGACGATCCACTCTGAGCTGTGTTAACGTAGCTATTTTCCCAGTTAACTGCCTGCTTTTCTTGGGTGAATAGTGATTCTCTCTTAGCCATTACGGCAGATCATATTGCCTGTATTCCATTGCTATTCCCATACCAATCGGCAGTAGGGACGGTACTGAAAAAGGTGTGACCCTCCCGTGCATAAACAGCTCATCTTCTCATTGTTTGGAAATATTCAAATACATTGCGGTAAAATGACTAGCTGGCACACATATTATGATTTTAAAGCATACACAAAGTGGCCAGTGCGAGGAAGTATTAACTCTTGATGCACTGCATGATCTCTACAGATGAGTTGATAAGTTGTAGTAGCTCATCAACTTTTTCGGAGGGAACAATTTCTGATGAAGTTATGACTTTTTTTAACTCTTCCATATGTTTCAGTTTGTAGTCAACATCTTTAATATCACTTAACTTCAACAATATTTCTTCTTTTGTAACATCCTCTATGGTAGCATCTTTAAATTCTTTTTTTAATTTTTCAATTTTATTGCCACTTATTATAACACAGTTAGATTTGACTGTAACGTTAACCCAATCTTTGAACTCATATTCTTGGAGAGGATCAGGAACCCAATCTTGAGTTCCAACTCGAGAATATAGATCCCCAACTAACCACCCTAGCTTCGCAATAAAATCCTCTCTAAGCTGAATCTTTTTTGCTTCAAGCAGGGTAGCATAATGTTCAGTTTTCAAGGGAATTGAAATACGAAGGAAGGCCACACTTGACGGAAAATTCTGAGTCGGGTCCTCATGAAGGTAAAAATAATCATGATGGTTATTATCATACAGTTTTCGTACCAGCTCAATAAGTTTGGATTCGTGCTTTTTGTTAATAATGCACGCTTTTTTTTCAAGCTCACTTTTTTGGTATTCAGAAAGTTCTTTTTGTATGAAATCCTCAAGACTTCTTACCGCTGCAATTGTAATATGTCTACACTTTGGGCCATCACTTCTTTGGACTAAATCACATGTTTGTGTAAGGATTATGAAATACTTATATTGGTCTCGCTCAAAATAAGGATGAACAGTTTTAAGTAGCTTATTTAGCGCCTCGGTTCTTAATAATACATCGCCTTGTTTGAGTTTTGTTTTATCGGGGCATTTGTAGGTAAAATGACCATTTTCTTTGTGTAATGTAGCGCCAATCTCCTTAATCTTTTCGGATATTTCTTCCTCAGATGCACTGTCAGTAATGCTATCTATAACACATTTTATAGACTTTATTTTATCGAACTCGGTACCCATATAGCAAATTAACGATTGTCTTTGTTTATCTTGGAAATCAGCCTTTGTAGTCTGATTTTAGAGAAATCAACTTCGATGTCGATGTGACAAGATGAATGTTTCGAGCAGACAACCCTCTTTGTTTCAAATGGTTTATTGACGTGCTTAAACGTTGTTACGTCAGAAACCTTACAATATGTATCTGCATTATCTTCAAGGATATACGATGACTCTTGATTTCTGGGGAAAGTATCCTTCTTTGAAATAACTGATGACGAGGATCTCATTTATTCTTCCTCCAAGCTCATATTATATACCGTTTTCAACAAATGAAGTGCCTTGTTTTTATTTTCAACAATGCAACGAACTGCTTCAATGGCGTCTTCGCAATTTTTTGTGTCGTAATGAAAGTTGAAGTCGAAACTTATGCCTTCAGAGGACTGCGTTAAATTGAAATTAAGAATCTTATTTTCATTCAAAACTAACTTTCTATTTATAGTTTTAGACCTAACAATTGACCCGGTTGAGACTAGAGCAGACTCATCATCGAACCTAAATAGATTATCATAAGGTGTGATTTGTGTATCATCAATAAAGCCAAAGTTAATGCCACACGCTACTATTGGAGTATAAGATAATTTAGTGAACAGAGAAACACAATAAGAAGACATCAGTTCTAAAGTGCTGTCGTCATAGGATAGCGATGTGAAAATGACTAAATCATCAGATGGTGTAAGGCGAATATTATTAGCTGTATACCTAGGAGGCATGTCGACATTGAGTCCAAATTCTATTTGAACTTTGTCTACCTGAAATATATTTTGTGCCAACCATTCAGGTGATAAAATATATTTATTCCACTTCCCAACCAGCACCACATTCCAAGTTTCTTCCTTTATTTTCATGAGAAGCCGCCTGATCTTCAAAATGTTGATATTATCTTGTAATTTTTATACCTTTTCTTTCATATAGTCAATTGGAGATATACGCAGGAGCTCATGTCAGTGGTACGGAGATTGAGGTACAATCGCCAATAATCCTATGTTTTCGACGTAGAAGGCTATGTGGTGATATTTTGTTTATATAGATATTTCTGGAACCCAGCAAACGCCCTTCCTATGTCCTCTGGCTTTTCAAGATCGGCCACAGCGTCGGTGATGGAGTCGTGATACTTGTGCTTCAAGGGATGGGCGTTAACTTGGCCTAGCCGAGTTCCTCCACGCCACTGCTCACGTAATGGGCGAGAACGAAATCTAGAAAAACCTGCTGTTTGTTATTCAAATATTGTGTAATGAGTCAGCATACATTTACACCCGCCCTTCGTGAAAAGGCGAGGACGCAACCTTGATCACTCTACCGGTCTCCTGGGAAGGGGTCGGAATGGTTATCTCCTTCACGCACGAGGATTTGCGACCGTGTTAACTTGGGTCAGATGCAGTGTTAACTTTCTTATATGTCCATTTCATCATTATCCCCTGACCGTTCGGTATTGTCATGCTGTGCTGCTAGACTGGACCGTACCGCCGAGACACGAGCTTATTTCCGCTGAAAGCCGCGCCCATCCACGCTTTTCATTACTTTAAATTAAAACCCAAGAACATTAGAACCTGTTGACATCTTAACATCTTAGGCGTAGTTGTAAATGGTTTGTTTGGTGATTATTGGCAGTCGAGGAGGGGCAGTGAGCAAGAAATCACTTTCCGAACGAGACATATGCACCAAGTACATCACCCCCGCTGTTAACACAGCGGGATGGGACCTCCATTCCCAGATCCGAGAAGAAGTCTATTTTACAAAAGGCCGTATAATCGTCAAGGGCAAGCTCCACACCCGCGGAAAGGCGAAGCGTGCCGACTACATTCTATACCACAAACCAAACCTCCCTATTGCCGTCATAGAGGCAAAGGACAACAATCACACCATTGGCGATGGTATGCAACAGGCTCTGGATTATTCCGAAATCCTCGATGTGCCATTTGCCTTCAGCTCCAACGGTGACGGTTTCCTCTTCCATGACCGTACAGGTATGCACAACCCTGTTGAACAGGAGCTTATACTCGATGCGTTTCCATCTCCCAACGATCTCTGGAAACGGTATATGATATGGAAGGGTATCAACGAGGAAACCGAAATTGTCATCGAGCAACCGTACTATCACGATGGCAGCGGAAAGGAGCCTCGCTATTATCAACGGATAGCAATTAACCGTACCATAGAGGCCATTGCCAAAGGGCAGGACCGCATTTTGCTGGTCATGGCCACCGGTACTGGCAAGACCTACACCGCGTTTCAAATCATCTGGCGTCTTTGGAAATCCAAGACAAAAAAACGCATTCTTTACCTGGCTGACCGCAACATTCTGATTGACCAGACAATGACCAACGACTTCAAGCCATACGGCAGTGCGATGACCAAGATTCGCAACCGAACGGTCGACAAGTCTTATGAGATTTATCTCGCACTGTACCAAGCTGTTTCCGGCACTGAGGAGTTCAAAAACATCTACCGTGAGTTTTCTCCCGACTTTTTCGATCTTGTGGTGGTGGACGAATGTCACCGGGGGAGCGCCGCTGACGATTCAGCCTGGCGGGAAATTCTCGAATATTTCTCATCCGCAACCCAGATCGGCATGACCGCCACTCCAAAAGAAACCAGGGAAGTCTCCAACATTACTTACTTCGGAGAGCCGGTCTACACATACTCCCTCAAGCAGGGAATTGCGGACGGGTTCCTGGCTCCCTACAAAGTTGTCCGCATCGATCTGGATAAGGATCTGACCGGTTGGAGACCTGAAAATGGCAAAGTGGACAAGCATGGAGAGTTAATCGAAGACCGCATCTATAACCAAAAAGATTTCGACAGGAATCTTATACTGGAACAACGCACCGACCTAGTGGCTAGGAAGGTCACAGAGTTTCTCAAGGGGACCAATCGCTTTGACAAGACTATTGTTTTCTGTGAAGATATTGACCACGCAGAGAGAATGCGAAAAGCCTTGGTGAACCACAACGCTGACCTTGCCGCTGAGAACAGCAAGTACGTAATGAAAATTACCGGAGACGACACTATTGGAAAGATGGAGCTGGATAACTTCATCGACCCGGAGAGCCGCTACCCTGTAATTGCAACTACTTCGCGGCTCATGAATACCGGCATTGATGCCCAGACATGCAAGCTGATCGTTCTTGACCAGAACATCCAGTCCATGACCACCTTCAAGCAGATCATCGGTAGGGGGACTCGGATTAACGAGGACTACGGCAAATTCTATTTCACCATCATGGATTTTAAGAAGGCGACAGAACTCTTTGCTGACCCTGATTTTGATGGTGACCCGGTAGTTATCTACGAGCCGAAACCCGGTGATCCTCCTATCCCTCCTGAACCACCAGAGGGCCCGGAAGGTGGTGAAGAAGGATGTCCGATTCCTGAGCCCCCCATTCCTGAGCCACCAGGCGGGGAAGGTAGTCCGGAGCCTGAGCCGCGCCGCAAATATGTCGTTGGTGACGTTCCTGTTTATGTCGTTGCCGAACGAGTCCAATATTACGGTAAGGATGGCAGGCTCATAACCGAATCGCTCAAGGACTATACACGCAATACGGTCCTACGGGATTACACTTCCCTCGATGCCTTCCTGCGAAAGTGGAAAAACGCAGAGAAGAAGCAGGCCATCATCGCCGAACTGGAGGAGCAAGGGATTCTACTTGAGGCTTTGGCAGACGAAATAGGAAAGGATTTCGATCCTTTCGACCTCATCTGTCATGTTGCCTTTGACCAACCGCCATTAACCAGGCGGGAACGGGTTGAGAATGTTCGCAAACGAAACTACTTCACAAAATACGGCGGACAGGCGAGGAAAGTGCTAGAGGCTCTTCTTGACAAGTACTCCGATGAAGGTGTTGTTACCATCGAAGACCTGAAAATTCTTCGTGTCAGACCGCTCGATCAGTTCGGTACGCCGACTGAAATCATTACCAGCTTCGGTGGCAAGGACAAGTATGAGCAGGCACTCCAGGAACTTGAAGCAGGTTTATACAGCGTACCAGCCTAGCGGGAGAAACCATGGACAATACGCTTCTTGGTGAAGTCGCAAAAAATCTCAATAAGGAACGAGACGACGTCTCGGCTGTGATAGATGAATTTATGCTGCAATTGCATAGGAGGCTGTATGAATACAAAGGGTTAAATGGAGATTACATCGGTGAGGAGTTGTCATTACAAATCGAGAATCAGGCTTTCTTTCATTTCCTTTGTTTTCTTAACTGTTTCATTGAGCGATATGATTGGGACGACAGTTCAGCGGGCGAATATCTTGGTAGGCTTGGACGCCTGTCAGATTGGATACCTTATAGGCACCAAACCGAAGGTTGGATAGAAAGGTCGAAATAAGCTACATGATAATTACTGTGAAAATTAATTTCGTACAAAGGAATAACCATGTCTGTAAGCAACGTTATTAAATCTATCCAGGACATCATGCGCAAAGACGTAGGCGTTGACGGAGATGCCCAACGGATTGGGCAGTTGGTATGGATGTTCTTCCTTAAAATCTTTGATGATCAAGAGCAAGAATTGGAATTGATGCAAGACGACTACCGTTCCCCAATCCCCGAACATCTTCGTTGGAGGAATTGGGCCGCCAATTCCGAAGGGATTACCGGCGATGAACTGCTGGACTTCATCAACAACGACCTTTTCAAAACCATGAAGGACCTCGATCTCGATTCAGGCAGCAATGGACGTGGTGTCGTTGTCCGCACTGTCTTCGAGGATGTCTACAATTACATGAAGAACGGTACCCTCATACGTCAGGTCGTTAACAAGATAAATGATATTGACTTCAACCGTTCCTCTGACCGTCACCTCTTCGGCGACATCTACGAGCAGATACTGAAAGATCTGCAGAGTGCTGGAAATGCTGGGGAATATTACACTCCTCGTGCTGTTACACAATTCATGGTCGATATGGTGAACCCGCAATTAAAGGAGAAAGTTCTCGACCCAGCCTGTGGCACCGGTGGATTCCTTACCTGTACAATCGAACATATCCGGAAAAATTACGTCAAGAACCCGGAGGATGAACGGACCCTTCAAGAACATATTAACGGTGTGGAAAAGAAGCCTCTTCCGCACCTCCTATGCACCACAAACATGATGCTCCATGGGATAGAAGTGCCAACCAATGTGCGCCATGACAATACCCTTGCCCGACCATTGCGCGACTATGGCCCCAAAGATCGGGTGGATGTGATTATTACCAACCCACCGTTCGGCGGTATTGAGGAAGACGGCATCGAGAGCAATTTCCCAGCTACCTTCCGCACCAAGGAGACAGCAGACCTTTTCTTGCTTCTCATCACGCATATCCTCAAGGACGGCGGACGCGCCTCAATTGTCCTGCCCGACGGCACCCTATTCGGCGAAGGCGTCAAGACCCGCATCAAGGAGAAGCTTCTGGAGGAGTGCAACCTGCACACCATCGTTCGGCTACCCAATGGCGTCTTCAACCCCTACACTGGTATCAAGACCAACCTCCTCTTCTTCACCAAGGGAACGCCGACCCGGGAAGTCTGGTACTACGAGCACCCCTATCCTGAGGGGTACAAGAGCTACTCAAAGACCAAACCGATGCGGAGCGAAGAGTTCGCCCCCGAGAAGGAATGGTGGGACAACCGCGAGGAAAATGAGTTTGCTTGGCGAGTACCAGTGGAGGACATCAAGGCAAACAATTACAATCTGGACATCAAGAACCCGAACAAGGTTGATGAAGACCACGGCGACCCGGATGAGCTGCTCGTAAAATTCCAGAAGCTTTTAGCTGATGTGGCGAATACCCGTGAAGCGCTCAAGAAGGAGCTTATGGCCGCTCTCGATGGAGGGCAGGCATGACCCCGGAGACCTTTTTTGCCAACTTCGGCCATGTGGCCGATGCGCCCAATGGAGTGCAAAAGCTACGGGACCTAATTCTATCTATTGCCTTTCAGGGTAAGCTCGTTCCGCAGGATCCGCAAGATGAACCGGTGTCCGTTCTGTTGGAGCAGATTAAGGAAGAAAAAGAGCGGTTGGTGCTGGAGAAGAAAATCAAGAAGGCTGAGCTATTGCCACCGGTCGGTGCCGATGAAGCGCCCTATGAATTGCCGAAGGGGTGGGATTGGGCGAGGTTGGGTGATATTGGATTGATCGGCTCTAGCAGCCGCGTCCACCAAAAAGACTGGCGAGCGAGGGGAGTTCCCTTTTATCGGGCAAGAGAAATTGTAAAACTGTCAAAGTGTGGATCCGTCGACAACGACTTGTTCATATCAGAAGAATTATATGAATCACTCACAGCAGGCGGATTGGTGCCCATGCCAGGAGATTTGATGATTACAGGTGTCGGCACGATTGGTGTTCCGTACGT
The DNA here is from genome assembly GCA_034933285.1 of Geobacteraceae bacterium. Taxonomy (GTDB): domain Bacteria; phylum Desulfobacterota; class Desulfuromonadia; order Geobacterales; family Geobacteraceae; genus RPRC01. The sequence goes on from JAYFNT010000007.1 coordinate 74,693, forward strand.
CGTTAAAGAGGAAGATCGATTCTATTTCAAAGACGCAAGCGTTCTGATTTTCAAAAATCACTTTAATATTTTTCCATTTTACTTACTTCAATTTTTCAGATCTCCACTCTGGAATAGTAGTATTCATAAAGAAAGCATGGGGACAACAGTTCACACATTAACTATTGCCAGAGCCAATGAAACCCTTGTTCCTCTCCCCCCCCTTACCGAACAGCACCGCATCGTTGCGAAGGTCGACCTGCTCATGTCCCTTTGCGACGAACTAGAAAAGCGGCAACAGCGATCTCGCGCCAAGCTCAACAGACTCAACAATGCCGCGCTCGACCGCTTGTTATATGTCTCAGACACGGATTCCTTAGATGCCGCGTGGCGTCTTGTCCGTGACAATTTCGATCTCCTTTACACCACGCCGGATACTATTGCCAAGCTCCGCCAGACAATTCTCCAGCTTGCCGTTCAGGGTAAACTCGTTCCACAGGACCCGAATGATGAACCGGCCACAATTTTAAGAGGTCGGATCAAGGAAGAAAAGTCTCAACGTATTGAGGAAAGATCTATAAAAGAACCGAAGTTTCTAGACAATCTCGAAGATTTTGCATCTGAGCTTCCCTCAAGCTGGATCAAGTGTTTCCTTGGTGATCTTACCATCTTTGGGCCACAAAATGGATATTCACCACGAGGAGTTGATTACCAAACAGATACCAAAGTTTTAACATTAAGTGCAACAACACGAGGTTATTTCGATCCGACCCAATGGAAATACGCCGATGTAGATATAGAAAAGTCTTCAAATCTATGGCTTGAACCCGGAGATCTTCTGATCCAGCGTGGAAACTCGTTAGACTACGTAGGGATCGGTGCAGTATATGAAGGAGACAGAGGTCTATACATCTATCCAGATTTAATGATGAAGTTGAAATTCTCCAAATTCATAAATACTAAGTACGCTCTTTTTATCATAAACAGTAATCCTTCCCGCGAATTTTTCAAACGAAAAGCTTCAGGAACATCTGGGAGCATGCCTAAAGTCAATCAGGTTATCGTAAACTCGCTTCCGTTTCCATTACCACCCATAGCAGAACAACACCGCATCGTCACCAAGGTCGATCAGCTAATGGCACTTTGCGACGAACTGGAATCCAAGCTAGCCAAATCCCAAGCCAAGGCTGAAAAGTTTGCAACAACGGCGGTAAAAGCACTCTTAGCAGCCTGAGCCTGCTTCCCGGAGTTAATCGTGCCTCGACAGAACCGCGTAACCCCATTCGGCGAAATCATTGTCTATCATGCCCGCGGCAGGCTCATGGGTAATCGCGGAATCCCCTCCACTATGAACATTGCAACCTCACGAAAAGGCGGTGGGCCCATCGGAACTGGGTAGACTGCCTTCTGGAGTACCAGCATCAAAAGCGAATTGAATGCGCCGAACAAATACTAGGAGCTTTTCTTTCTAGATGAGGCGAGCGCTCTTTCAGCCGGGCACCGCCCCTGCTGGCAGTGCCGCCTAGAAGCCTTCGACCGATTCAGAGCGGCGTGGCTATCTAGTAATCCGCATCATGGGATCGATGAAAGCTACCGTATAGACCAAATAGACAGGATCATTCATGCCGAGCGGGTTACGAGGAGCCGGGATAAGATTGTGTGTAGTGAGCAATTATCCATGCTACCAGATGGGGTGTTTGTGACGCTTTCTGATCAGCGAACCCTGGCGCTCCTGAAGTGGCAGGGCTTTCTGCATGAATGGCATCCGGAAGGATATGGCAAGCACAAGCAGATGGATGTCGATCAGCAGGCTATGGTCCTGACTCCGCTTTCCATTGTCAATCCCTTTAAGGCAGGATACGCACCGGAAACAGCAATCACGTCACCGTAGAGGATTTGACACGCCGCTCTACAAGAAAATAAATGCAAGTTCAAAAAGCTGAAGCCAGCTTCATTGGATAAGGAGAAATCTCACCAGAGCATCATGGAAGACAACCTCCAGTAAATACATGTCGATTAGACAATATATTTTTTGTAAATGGAGATATTTATCTATGGCCGACAGAACTGAAATATCTATTGAAATATTAAGAATGGAACTCAGAAATATTTTAAAGCAAAACGCACAACATTTTAATTGCATATTTGGTGAATCGATCTATTTTACAAATAGATATTTTATATGCAAACCAAACGAATTATCAAAAGGAATTAGAGACGAAATACCGCAATGGTTTAATGATTTTGGGCTGGAAGATGGCGGATTAACTGAAGATCAAGTAGTTATAAAGTTGCATGAAGATGATTTAGACTTATCGATCAATGAAAGAACTGATTTTGTAGTTCGATTGATAGACACACATAGATGTATTCGTAACTTGATAACTGTTGACGATTTCATATCTGAAATAGAGTTTCAACAAAATATTTATAACATTATATCAAACGGAACTGATATTTGTCTTCAGAATGACGGAGACAAAGCCATAAAAAATATATTTGATAACCTTAAGGTTGAGAACTGCATTGATAGAGCTGTCAATGAATTTAAAACAGAAATGGGCGGTCTTGAGTTTAGAGGTATAACATGGAATATTGAATATTCCCTATTGGTATGGCAAAAAGAATGGGAAGATTGGGACATTTATACAGGCTGTAAGAAAAAAAGGGATATATTGCCTGCAATCAGAAAAGCCATGTTAAATGGTTATACGGAAGATCGAATAGCAGTGTCAGTGAGCCTGCTGATGAATGATAGAGTAGAGTCTGAAAAGGTTTTTATGTTGGATGGGACTAAATGTTAGAAGTATTACTAAGGTGCAATTTGGCGCCTATACGATACCTACTGGAGGGCAAAGACAATGTTAACGGACAAGGGAGCGGATCTTCTCTGGGTGATGGTGGAGGATTACAAGGAAAAGAAGAAAACGGGGGACGCGGGGAATCTGACAATAATGGAGATGCTGGAGGACCACGGACTGGCGGACGGGACGAGCGTACCGGAAACTCTGGACGCGGATCAGACGGCAACTCTTCTGGAACAAATTCTTCCGCCGGAGGTACAGGATAGAATAAACGAGGTGGCCGAAAGGCTACAGGGGATACCAGAGGACCAGTGGGGGATGGAAACAAACCTTCAAGAACTTCTGAGTTAACAGGCGATCTCACGACTGACATCAAGAACGCCCTCGGCCATTTGGCAGATGCTATAAGGGCTTCGCTTGATAAATTTGCTGGCTAAAATAGAGTCCCTCGGTTTCAGAACATTTGAGTTACCTTTATATAGGTATACCTATTAAATAGTATATGGGGTACTTTTCCGTCTCCAACCTCGAAGGGAAAGAGAAATTTCCCGTGCACGTGAAAAGGGCCAGTTTCCAGTGTATGGATTCCGGCCCTAGGTCTTACCCTTGTTTATTTACGGAAGCTACGCCTCGTGCCCTTTTTGACCTTGATTTTTTGCAGAACGGGCATAAGGCGCATAGCTCTGGAGCGGACAATCGGGGACAGAGCAACTCTTTCCCAAATCCCAACCTTCTGAACACCGATAACAGGCAGCCTTGATTGCTTGTTGGCGGGTGATCCTGATTCCGTGCAGGAATTTGAGATACTCGCATTGTCCCGCACGGCGCGGACCACTTTTGGCCCATGAGATTGCCGCCCGAATCCTCAGGTCTTTGTCTGTAAGTCTTTCCATAATAACTCCTTTTTTTACCGGTTGTAACCGGGGTTTATTGTTAACATTCCTATGCGATTTAACTTGCGTATGATGACCCATCATGCGGCCTGCGCTCTAATTGAACTTTGGTTCGGGTTGCCTCTGAGGTCGTCGAGGAAAGATAAAAGGTTGAGACATCTAGCTGATTCTACCTCCGCTTGGTCACGGGGCAGTCCATCGTCATACACCATTATCGCAGCTCTCTTCTTACACATTCAACCAGCCGCCATAAATGGTGGTGGTCGTATTCCTCACAATGGCGCCGCAGGAGAATCTTTTGCAGGGGGAGGTTGCCCTCTGTCAACTTGACGATCTCCCCGGAGAGATCCGGAACGTAACCCTTGGTGCGGAGATCATCACCTTCTAGCCAGACTTGCTTTCCGATGGGTTCAACCTTTCCGGCGAGCCTCGGGAGAAAATGATCAGGTATCTTGATTACACTGCCAGGGGGGATTTCTCCCCCCGGCAACACAAGAGTGGTAACGGTAATGACTTGCATCAGTACCCTCCCGCCAACAACTCTCCCTCGGTGACGATGATCTCGTCCTCCTCAGAAACCATGTCAGCCTTGAACCGTTACCGGCTTCCTCAGCATCTACATTGGAAACGGCGCATCATTGGTTAAGCTATTATCCCCTGCGTTTTGCGTTTTAAGCGTTTTTACTCCGTTCTCATCTCGAGAAGCCGAACTTATCGCGCTTATCGCGCTTTTCACGCAGGAAGATTTTATTTTTACTATCGTCTTTGGTGCACCTCCGGTGGAGTTGTCAATCTCCAACTCAATCATTCCCTCCTTTTCCATGTCGGCGAGTATTTCCGTCAGCACCTCGGCATTAACGTGGTTGGAAAAAACGTCTTTCCGTATACCGCTCTTGGAGAGCTTCCCGCATTCTGATTTTCCGATTGCCTCCATTATACGGTTTTTCCGCCCGTCAGCAGCGCTACCACCGAAGATGTAAACTACACTTTCGTAACAGTAGTTCCAAAGTGCTATGGCAGCTTCAAGGTCTCTACGTTCAATGGATGTATGCCCAGCAAGGAGGGCATAAACAAGAGACAGCCTGATAACCAGAGCTTCACCACGGTTCACCATACAGCCTGAAAGCCCTGTGTGTGCCATTGACAACCGTGGATATTCTATGGCCCATAGTTGCTTTGCTTCATCAGTAAACTCGAGCCTGGAACACGACTTAGCTGCCATAAGACGCTGTTCCATCAATTCTCTCAATGCCAATAGCCTGGTCTGATTCATGGGTTCTGGAAACGGCACAATACCGTTACGTTTGGCGCATACCCAAAGAAAGCGGTTCCCGAAACCATTAAGCTGTTCGTTTTCCGTGAGTCGCTTTTTAAGCTCGAAAAGCGTTATATGCGTCACAATGCCAACATGTGCGCCTGTAGCCTTTGTCCTATTGGATTTCGTAAGCGGTTCAGCGTTCCCATCATCGAAGAGACACCGAAGTATGCTGCTCAGTGTGTTCCCTTCCCTTTTCGTTGCGTTTAAGGCGTTTGCAAATTCCTCATCAAGGACGAAAAGTCGCTTGTCGTCAACTCCGGGATCGGAGACAACCCACTCTCCATCACACGTTCCCTTGTTAATCTTCCATTCGGTCTGCTCGTCGCGTACGGCGAAGATAATACCCTCGCCACTGGACAGCGGTCCTGGCGAAACCCGGCAACCTTCTCCGATACTAGCAAAAAGGGATTTTACCGGTCCCGCACTGGTACCTTTCCTTGCCTTGGAGGAGTCGCCAACTATTACAGCGTTCAGTCTGGTTGTATGCCGAGTCTCCCCGACCATCATATGGGGACTGCACCCACATTCGATACCGAATCGGACAAGGAAGGTTGTAAGCACAGCAGCTGGGTCGGCTTCTGAGTGCTCACACGCCAGATTGACGAAATCAGCAACAAGTCCTTCAGGCATTGGAGTTTTGCTGAGCTTAGGCCATCCAGGTCTTTCAGATTCGATCTGCACGAAATTTACTTTTTCGTCAGGAGGTCCTTGCTGTCCCCATTCCTGTGTAGCCTCGATGATCTCCAAAAGCTTGCCCTTATCGTTGCCAGATGTCTTCACCCAGTCACATATATCGCCTTTGTCTGACAGACCTGGAAGTTCAACCACATGGAGACTTTCAACCTTCCCGTAAAGGGCTTCAGCAATCATCGTAGCGTACTTCCTGCCGGGTTTGTCGTTGTCAGGGAGAATCACTATCTGCTTGCCTGAGAGGTCGGTCAAATAATCCTCACGCCAGGGTGAAGAGGCACCGCTGTCAAGAGTAGTTGCAGTTAATCCCCAGGACGAAATCAAATCCGCCTGTTTCTCCCCTTCAACAATGATGACTGTATTCGCGTTACTGACTTCTCCTTTGCGATAAAGTGCAGCCGAAGAGCCCCGCCCTTTTTGGCGTTTGCCTTCATGGTCGTTATGATAAAAACGGAACTCTTTGCTACGACCAACCTTGCCTGGTTCGACACGTTCTTTCCAGTAAAGAAGATTCCCGTGGTGGTCAAAGTATTCATACTTACCTGTCACGATCTGCTTCACTCTTTTGGTCGGTGATTCAGTCGGCCAGAGGCCCTTTGCCTTCAATACTGTTACCACCTTATCCTGAGAGCATCCGGCATGACAGTGGACCAGTATCTTGCCATCCACACTATCCTTGATGGAAAGTGAAGGGTTCTTGTCGTCATGGGCAGGGCAACATGCCATAAAACCATTCGGTGCTGAGGTATATCTGCCAAGTGCTTTTGCAAGTTCCTCCGCTTTCATATCCGCACCTCCCGGACCACCCGTGAGGCCTCTCGGAAAAGCCAGCTCCTGGCGTTTAACAAACGTTTTGCCGGGAGTGGGGCGCTCTGTTCATAGTCGATGACAGCTCGAAGAAGATTGTCGGATTCCTGAAACGAAAAGATAGCCCTTGTTCCGCCAGGGGGACAAAATATTGTCGGCTCATAGCCTGCCGCTGCAAGATAAGCCGACAAGTCAATGGATTCGGTTTGGAATATTGATTCGCGTGAACTCGGCATTCTTTACACCCTCCCTTTGGCCTGGTGGTTATGATAATCTGCCTCGGTGGTGCTTCTGAACACCGGCAACTCACTGATAAAGCGCGAAACATCACTCAACCGGTAGCGAACCGACCGACCGATCTTAACGAAAGGGATTCCAGTCCCCTTCAGCCGAGCTTGTTCCAATGTGCTGGCTGACTGCGAAGTGAGCTGTTCGACTACCGGCTGTTTCAACAGCATGTCCGGTATCTGTCCGGTCTGGTATTTCTGTAACAATTCGATGGTTTCAGGACTCATACTCATTTTTGCCTCCATGTGGTTGAGCGGAGGCTGAGCGGTAATAAAAAAGGCGCACGCAGCCCCCCGCTCGTCTGTATGACTAGCGGCTGACCACATGCGCCTTCAACGAGGCCCGAATGGGCGAGTCGTGCTACATGCGTAATGAATGTGTGTTCAGAGGATCCGGGGACGCGCTGAGGTATTAATACAACCTCGGGGAACTACTCTATTAATATAAAACGTAAAAGTGGCGCCTTGCCTTCGCGTTAACACACTCTCTTTAAATCATTAGTTTTGAATTACCTCCACGGTTCCGGATTGAAATCCTTTTTTCAGGTTGATACGAATCTTTCCACTGAAATCTGCTTGAGGAAGGTAGAGAGCCAGAAGTGTCGATACCGTTTTACGATCCTTTTCGTTTAGGTATGAGGCACGGAGTTTCCCGGTCTCCCAAGTAGTATCTACAGGCCCAGTATACTCAACATCACCATAACGTCTATTGGCGATCAAACGAGCTGCTCCTTCTGCTGATTCTTCGATGGAGCGGTTACGTATTCTCACGCGGCCCGAACCATCCGGCAATACTTTCAGAAGGGGATTTCTTTCTTTCATGCGGCGATTCTATGCCAACGGAAATAAGTTGTCAAGAATACTCCCCACTTCTTGATACTGTATGTGGTTACGTGACCTTACGTTTCCTGCGCTCATCCAAGCTGATGATTTTCTCTTCCAAATTGGCCTCCTGTTGCGTTAACGCCGGGTTATATGGGCACCATGCGTGTGTCGCCAGCATCAGGGCGTCTGTTACTCCCTGTATTGGTCCACGAAGTCTTTCCACGTCAATAACTATATAACCTTGAGTGACGTCGCTCGCGGAACTGTGATTCACAAGTCGTTTCAGTACGGAGTAGGAAACTTCGCTTTCGGCAATTGTGATGAAAGTTCGGCGCAGGTCGTGATTACCGATCTTCAGGCCGGTCTTTCGCTCCACAGCTTCAATCTGTCTACGGGTTTCGGTTAAGTGCTCTGTCTTGCCATCACCCGGAAAGACAAAATCGTTCTCACGCCACATAAGGGCTTTCTCGAAGAGTCCCTTGGTGTAGTCGGACATGGGCAAAGCTAGCGCCCGTTTGTTTTTCGTGACCTCTGCCGGGACCGTGAATACTTCGTTTTCCAGATCCACGTCTTCCCACCGCAGGCTTAAAGCCTCAACTTTCCGTAGACCTGTAAACAGCATTAGCAACATGCTCGTGCGGGTTATCGGTTGCTCCAGACCCATCACTGCATCGAACCATTGCGGCAGTTCCGCCGGTTGAAGGATCTTCTGTCGCCGTGTCTCTTTACGCCACTGCCCGGTTGTGGAAAGTATCCGGACGGGGTTCTCTGGTAACTCAGTGTACTTCTTAGCCATGGCGAAATTGAACAGCAGTCGGAGATACCGTCCCAACTTGTTTGCAGGAACGCTACCGGTCTCTTTTGCGGTCTTCAGGTGCCGTGCTGCTATCATCTCCGAAGTTATCTCCGCAATAGGTTTGTTGAGCCAGTCACTTGCATACAGCCGTAGCACCTTCCCGTAATCAAGAATGGTATTAGGCTTCAGCTGTTTGGTGGCAGTGTAATCGTCAAGGACTTCCTGCACGGTTTTCCCCCGGACTCGCGCTCGCGCCTTTTCCGCATTAACATCAATACCATCCCCCAACTCAGCAAGAACTTTGATCGCCTTTTTTCGGGCCTCATCCGCAGTCAGAACCCCATGCTTACCAAGAGTGACGCGAGTCAACTTGCCACCGATCCGCTTGAATACGACAAAGGTTTTCTCAGTTGCCGACACCCGAACTGCATACCCCTTGAGTTCGGTGTCCCACGCCTCATACCTCTTCCCATCATCCGCATATGGAAGACGGTCAATCACTGATTTCGTGAGCTTCTGTTTTCGCATGGTGCCCCTCCTTGTTACCCACTACATTTTCGGGTAACATCAGGGTAACACCCGAAACAAAACCTGTCAATACTCCATACGCCTGTAATAGGTTATTTTATTTGCTTTTTTAGCTAGTTAAATATATGGTAGGGCTCAAAAAGCGGCAGTACAAAGAACTGAAAATCCTCGTGTCGGCGGTTCGATTCCGTCCCTGGGCACCATGTAGAATCAAGGGGTTAGCTTACCGAAGCTAACCCCTTTTTTTTGCATTGTGCTTTTTTTGTGCTAATGGCGAGAATATTTCTCTCCCTTCACACGGTTTGTTGCAGCCCTGCTTCGGCATATCGGACAATAAAAAACCCGCCGGGGTGCGCCTCGTTGAGAAGCGTGGCGGGTATGCTGGTAATAACAATCGCCAACAGCCTCTTTTTGTCAAGCAATTATTGTGAGTACAGTTTTTGTTAGAAATCGTTGAAACATAACAGATTCCCTGTGGTTTTACCAGTTCTTTGACAGGACATGCGCACTAAAACAATCCGTGGACAGCACCGCCACAGGCTCAATTCCATCCCTGGCATGGTGTTTATCCGCCACTACCGCGACCGGTTCGAGATCAACTCATATTCCACGTTGGGCATGGACAGAGTGCTCTTTGTACCTGAAGCAATCAATTGAGCAAATCATGATGCAAAGAGGCCTGCATCATTGTTTGCTCACAAAAGTATTGAGCCGTGTACATGCGGTTTGTGAGAAGTTAATGTTGGTATCTGGTGTGAAACCTAGTATAAAAAACTTGTCATTTGTTGTTTGGCAAAGGTATGATCATGCCATTTTAATGGATTTTGGCCTAACTTGGGTCGGAATCGATACTTAAATTAACAAAGGAGTAAATTAAAATGTCCAATTCTCTCTTAGAACTGGCATCGACAATCGTATCTTCACATGCATCTGTTACGGTAATGTCGACAGAGGAGCTCTTGCAGGAGATCCAGAAGGTTTACGCTGCACTTCAGCAGCTTGAAATCACCGGTATGGCTGCACCTGAAGTAGTTAAAGAGAAGAAGGCGCTCGTTATGACCTTGCGGAAGGCTTTTCAGGCGGACCAAGTCTTTTGCATGATCTGCGGCAAAGGGGGGATGAAAACCCTTGCCCGGCATCTTTCGCAGGTTCACGGCATTACACCTCGGGAATATCGGAAGCAGTTCAATATCCCTGCAACGCAAACTCTGACTGCAAAAAACTTCTCGGAGAAAAGAAGGCAAACGGCGTTGGATAGGGGTCTGGCGGACAACCTTGCCAAGGCGAGGGCAGTAAGGGCCGAGAAGTTGAAAGCAAAGAAACCGACGGCTGCAAAAGCGTCAAAGAAAAAAGGCTGAAAATCGACTTTCAAATTTGCCCTGTGAGGGGTTTTCTAGGGCAGGGGCATAATATGTATGGTCTTGAAAGTGATGGGGTTTGGTGGAGAAGATTAGTAATAGAACCTATTTAATAATCACCTGTATGTGGTTATTTGAGGTTTTGAAAGATATTGCTGCAAGAGGTCGATAAATAAACTCAGATGAAAGCTGACCTCAACACAGGAGGGGAAAATGAGGAAGAACCACTCAATTTTTCGCAGCAGAAGCATATTTACCCTTGCAGTAGCTGCGATTGCAGCTAGCATTCTTGCCAGTTCTTTCTCGGCGGTTGCGGGAGATCTGCCCACCGCTGCTACGTATCCCGCTGCAACCGCTGTCGCCAATACCGGTATTCTGCGGGTTGCCAGTGTCTCCACCGCTGTCGAAGGGAACCTTCTTCCCTCACTTGTAATGTTGTTTGAGAAGGAAACCGGCATTAAAACCATCCTTACCAGGGATGACGAACCTTACGAGACCGCTGGCAAGGGAGGCTACGATATTGTCATCTCCCATTTCGGCCACCGCGACGTCGAAAAGTTTGTTCAGAATGGGCTCGGGTTGTGGCCAAAAACAGTCTTTTCGAACCAGCTTGTTCTTGCCGGTCCGACTTCCGATCCGGCACACATCCGTGGGGCAACCAGCCTCGTCGAGGCCTTCCGGCGCATCGCGCGCGCCAAGGCCCCCTACATCCTGAACCAAACCCGTGGCATAAGTTACCTGACCGATGTCCTCTGGATCGCTGCCGGGAAGCCCGACAAAGGAGACTGGTTCATCGATTCTGGCAGCAGCAAAAAAAACGCCATTGAGCTTGCAGCAAAGAAAAAAGGATATGTTATCTGGGGACTTACTCCTTTTCTTCGCGAACAGAAGGGAACTCGCGGGATTGTCCCGCTCGTGACCGGCGACTCATTGCTACAACGGATCATGGTTACCATCGTCGTGAACCCTGAGAAAGTAACCGGTGTCAATGCCACTGCAGCTGCTAGGTTCCAGGATTACCTGCTGAAGCCGGAAACGCAGGCGAGGATACTTCGGACGCATTACCCGGGAGTGAAACAGGCGCTCTGGGCTCCGGCGGGTAGGCATAACCCCGGATACGCCCTGCCGAAATAAATGAGTGCCGCTCCTCATGGGAATCACCGCAACCGCAGTGGGGGTCAGGCACCTCATCCGCCTCGCTCCCGGAAAGGCGCTCCCGTTCCCGGCTTTACATCTGGTGATTTGCTTCAGGTTTTCCGATTTTTCCTGAGAAAGAACAGCCTTGCCGACACTTCGAGCTTGAAGCCGAGCGGCTATCGTGCTTTGGATTGATTCGAATAACAGCGTTTGCCTGACTTATCGCCTTAACGATCGCCTGGTTGTCCTGGCACTGCTTCCAGAACCGGTACCACCTTCGACCCAATACCCACACATGCAACAAGTCATGCCTTGTGCTACATGGCTGAGGGTTCTGGATTCATAGCGGAGTATGCCTATTTTCGCTTTGCATTTCGGACAAAACATTGCTGCCTCCTTTCGTTGATTCTTTGCGCAACTTGAGAGCTCGCTGAATTGTCGACAGAGTGACGATAGTGCCTATATCCTTCATCCCTCATATGACGAATCCTTGCTATCGGGTACCTGCGCAGCCCCCTGGGAACGGATCGATACCCGACCTGCACCCATGGACCGTTGTAATAAGGGGCTGCATACCACGCATTACCGCGGCAGAGATAGTAGCGGTTCGATGCATAGAAGAGATCATGGGGAGTCCCGACGGCTGCGTAAAAACCCATTGAAGGTTGGGCCACGAATTCAGGCGGCGATTCAATCACAACTGGAGGCGGGACAGGGACCGGTACCGGAATATTGCCGATGTTGAGCCCGAAGTTGAAACCGACATTGGCCGCGTGCGCGCTGGACGCCGTTGCAGCAACTGCAATCACGCTCGTCAAACCTAAAATGCCTTGTTTCATCATATCTTCTTTTTGGAACGGATAATTCAGTTCCCGGCATTTTCCGGAAAACAAAAGGCCGGGGCAGAATATCCTGTGGATAGTTCGGCAACCCGGCTGTCTCGTTAAGACCCTTTAGGCTTTCCGCCCCACCCTCGCGGGTGGTTTAGTATTATCGGCTATCTGATGTATTGAATGTTTTCTTCAATTCGCAAAGGTCATGGCAATTGTCGCTATTTCCTGATTGCTGTTTCAAACGGTCAAATTGCTTTTTCGTTGACATGGCAAACAATTTTATTTAGTCAAAATCTTCCATTCCTGTCCCATCCCAGGCAGGATCGAGTTTCATTGATCCTCTTCAGATCAATAATCAAGCTCATTTCCGTAGTATCCATCGAAAAGATCAAATAAACCGTCATAATCATCAGGGAAATTGCCACAGTCGTCATAGTAGCCCTCACAATCATATTTATTAGTGGAGCCAGTCACTGCCATACAACCTGGCAGTATTAAGGTCGCTTGCTATCCGATCAAGCAACCCGTCTGCATCCAGGGCCGCTAAGGCTGCTGCGCCCGGCGTTGCCGGCCTCTACCTGGATTTGAGTGCCGATGCGCTCTTTGAGAGCGGGTACGTGAGAAATGATCCCGATCAGTTTTCCATCCTGCTGGAGACCTGAAAGGGTTTCAAGGGCGGTTTCAAGGGCATCTTCGTCAAGGGTGCCGAATCCTTCGTCGAGAAACAACGAATCGACGCGTACGTTGCGGCTCGCCATGTGAGAGAGACCGAGCGCCAAGGCCAGGCTGACGATAAAGCTCTCCCCACCGGAAAGGTTCTTAGTGGAACGGATATCCCCAGCCTGGTAGTTATCTATAACGTTGAGTTCAAGTGGTTCTTCGCAATCGCGCACCAGAATATAGCGGTCGCTCATCTTTTGAAGTTGGCGGTTGGCATGGGCGACCATCAACTCAAAGGTGAGCCCTTGGGCAAAATTACGGAATTTCTTGCCGTCAGCTGAACCGATCAGATCATGCAGGTTTTCCCATCGTGCGCATTCCTTTCTTTGCAGTTCAACGACCTGGAGCCGGTTCTGCTGGAGTTGTTGCTGGACGATGTGCTGCTGAAGCTTCTGGTCTACCGATCCCAGCGTCTTCTGCAGCTCACTCAACTGCATGGAAACGGCTGAGTTTTCTTCTCGGAGCTGATCGAGGGTCTTGTCGGTTAATTTTTTATCCCGCTCGGTCTGTAAGGCAACCGTCCTGTCCTGCCGGCGGGCTAGAATTTCCGTTTCTTCCTGCCGCAGCGCTTCGAACACAAGCAAAAGTTGGTCGAGACGCGCCTTTGGCAGACGGGCCTGCAGGAAGTCATCTTCGCCCGCGAAACCGGCTTCAGTCATTTGGCGGTGCAAAACCGGTTCCATTTCCGCAAGCCTTGTTTTACGTTCTGACAGGGAAGCGGTTTTTTTCCGGATTTCCTCTTCCAGCCCGGCAAGCTCCGCCTGGAGACGATTCTGTTCTTGCCATGCCTCATCACGACGTTTCCCGGCTTCATTGAGTATACCGTTCAGGCGATTTTCCTCGATATCAGGATTTCGATCTCCGAAAAGTTCCTGACGCCGTTCAGCCAGCTCTTCCCGCTGCGCGACCCTTTCTCGTAAAAGCCCGTTCTTTTCGGTGAGATTCCGCTCGGCTTCAGCCAATAAAGCCTCCTGTTTCTTCAATTCACTCCCGAGATCGGAAAGCCTCTTATCAAGCCTCTCCTTTTCCCGCAACTGTTCTCCATAGGCACTACGGCGCTTGGTCAACACAGCAAGGACTTCTTCAGCGCTTTGCAGGGAACTCTTCTTCAAGCCATAAGGTTCCACTGCGCGTTCCACTTCTGCCAGCGCGCGGTCGAGATCGTCCAGCAGCGCCGCATGCTCTCGCTCAAGACGGCTGCGTTCGTTCGCTGCACTTTCAAACCTGAGAGCAGCAACCTGGCGAGCCTTATCCTTTCCGGCTGCTTCTTCTTTGGTCTTGTCGCATGCCTCTTTTACCCGCTGCGCTTCCTCTTCTTTCTGTTCGACCGCATGTATGATGCCACGGCATTCAGCCAGCGACTCCCTGCACGACTTCCAGCACGCCATGATGGCATCGGACCCTTCGGCGCTCACTTCCAATTCGACAATAGCTGCGGCACAGAAGGCCTTGTCGCGTTCCAACAGCCCCTGGCACTCGTTCCGCTCGCGCTGGACCTGCTCCCGGTCTTTCACGACGCCGGTCTGTTCAGCCTTGATGCCGGAGAGCCGTTCGCTCACTTCTTTAGCCACCTTGCGGGCAAGCTCCAACTCCTTTTGTGCCTCATCAGGGCATGGAACGTTACCCGTGGCATAGGGATGTTCTGTAGCACCGCACAGCGGACATGGCGAGCCATCGACAAGATGCAACCGCTCTTCTTCCAGATCGCGCACGCGGTTAAGCAGCACAACTTTATCCTGTAACTGACTGACCATACCCTCGCGGAGAACAAATTCCCCGGCTAGAGTCTCTTCCTGCCTGGAAAGCTCCTGCCGCCTGATTTCAGCTGATTCCTGCCTCTTTTCAAGCACTTCTATCTTTCTGCCTGTTTCCTCGATCCGCACAGCCGCCTCGTGAAGAGTCGTTAGGCGATTCTGTCGGGCTAGAAGCTCGTCGGCTTGAGCGCGCCACGCCCGGAGCTCACGTCCCCGCGAAAGGGCGTCGCATTCGGCGTTGACTGCCCTGAGCCGCTCCTCAGCTGTTGCAGCCGCCAGTACCGCTTCCTCCCACGCAACCTCTGTCTGCTGCTTAGCCTCCACGGCACCCCTGCACACCTCAATCTGCCGAACCACTTGCTTGCGGCGATCAGAGCTTTGTCCCTCGAGAACCTTAAGCGCTTTGACTTGTTGCTCGATTCCGGTCAACGACTCTGCAAGTCCTGCATCAGCGCTATGCTCCACCAGAAAGGCATCGACGTTTTTGAAGGCAGTGGTCGCACTTAGTATCTGATCATTGCATTGCGCAATCGTTGCACGGTGATCATCTCCCTGCTTCCTGAGCTTCCCGGTCTCGTTCTTAAGACCCTGATTTTGAGATAATACCTCACTGAGCTTGACATCAAGTTCGCGGGTCTTGCGGATTATCTCAGCGCCCCGTGACTGCTCTGCCCGGGCGTTTTGAAGTTCCAGCTCTGCTCTTGCCAGAACGTCTGCAGCAATCTGACGTGTTTCTCGCACCTTGGGAAGGCATTCGCATGCCGTTGCCAGCTCGCCCTGCTCCGCTTCCTGCTGTTTCCGGATCCCGTCGAACTTCACATAGTCGCCGTCGAGAGAGAGCGCCCGGCTTCCCTTGGTCAGTTGTTCGAGTTCAGGGGCCGCCGCTTCCTTCTTTACCCGGAAAGACTGCCAAGCCTTCTCGGTCTGCGAGAGTTCAAGGTCAAGGGCGGCAATCCGCTCCGCCCAGGCTTTCTGCTCACCGATCCCCTGTACAATTACGGCAAGCTCTTTCGCCTCGCGCTCCTTTTCCGCCAGTTCGTTGCGCACTTCTGCCACTTCTTCCGGAGAGAGCAGCTGCATCCCGTTCAGTTCGTCACGCATAGTCTTCAGCTTTTCCCGTTCTTCGCTGGTACGCTCGTGGACCTTCATGGAAATCCGGCTGTAAATTTCGGTGCCGGTGATCTGCTCCAGGATCGGAGCACGCTTGTCAGGGGTGGCCTGGAGAAAGGCGGCAAATCCACCCTGCGCCAGCAGCATTGAGCGGGTAAAACGTTCGAAGTCCATCCCGGTTACTTCTTCGACTTTGCCGACCACGGCTGTCAGCTTCGACTCGATGATTTTCCTGCTTTCAGCTTCGGCGATTTCATGACGGGGCGCCTGCAATTTACCATCAGACCGTTTGCGGGCACGATGCTGGCTCCAATGGCAACGATAACGCCCTTTTGCCGTTTCGAATTCGACCTCGGCAAAACACTCTCCCATCTGCCGGGACATGATTTCGTTGCCGCTCTGGTTGATCCTGGCAAGCCGTGGGGTCTGTCCGTAGAGTGAAAGACAGATTCCGTCAAGGATAGTGGTCTTCCCCGCGCCGGTGGGCCCGGTAATAGCGAAGATACCGCTGGAAACGAATGCCGGATGGGTGAAGTCGATGTCCCAAACACCGGCCAGAGAATTCAGATTTCTGAAACGAAGCCGCAGAATTCTCATGATTCACCCCGCGTCTCTTCCTCATGCAAAGCCGCGACCGCCTCGCGAAAAACCGTGATCAATTCACCCTGCTGTTCCCGCGGCACCTCATGGGCCGCTAGGCAGCGGGTGAACACTTCATTTTCGTCGAGGTCATCCAGGGTCTCTTCCGTATCCATGCGGCTCAAAGTCCGTTCGACCAGGCGCATGTTCCTGGTCCGAAGAATTTCAAGGGGTGTGCCGTCTATGAGTTCGCGCAATCTTTCCTGCAGGTCGCCCAGAACCTCGTCCCCTTCGTAAATAACCTCCAGCCATGCCGGAATAGATTCCTTTTTCATTGCGGTGATCCGCCCACTTATCCGGTCCCAGTCGCCTCGTATCGTAGCAAGGGGCTGGAAGCAGGGAACAGCTATTTCCTCGATTGAAACGTCTGTTGCACCAAAGTTCACAGACAAGACGATCTTGTGGTGCCCCGCCTCACCAAAGCTCATCGGAATGGGTGACCCGGAATAGCGGTGGGAATCTGAACCCGCAACCTTCTGGGCCGTGTGCAGATGGCCAAGGGCGAGGTAGCTTATGCAATCCGGGAAAATATCGACCCCAACATGGCCGAGACTGCCGACATACAGCTCACGCACACCGTCTCCGTCAATGGTCTGGCCGCCGGCAGCAAAAAGATGCCCCATAGCTACTATAGGGATATCCCCCCCTAACTCGGAGCATTTAGCCGTGGCCACATCACCCATCTGCCGGTAGTGGTCGCGGATACCCTCCACCAGCTTCCTCCCCTTGTCCTCGAAGGTTTCGCCGGCCTCGGCCCGCCGGATATCCCGGTCTCGTAGATAGGGAACCGCACAGACAATCAGTTCCGGTTTGCCATCGGCATCGTGCAATACCACCAGCTCATCTTGCGTTGCCTCAGCCATGCAGCCAACGACATGAACATTGAGATACCGCAACACCTCGCGAGGGGCATTGAGAAGCGAGGGGGAATCATGATTGCCCGCCGTGACCACCACATGCCTGCAACCCGCGCCGGCGCAGCGGCACAGAAAGCGGTAGTAGAGCTCCAGCGCACGGTTGCTGGGTGTGCCGTTGTCGAAGACATCACCGGCAACAAGCAGAGCCTCGATCCCTTCGTCCTTGATGCAGCCGAGCAGCCAGTCAAGAAAGCGTTCGAATTCTTCGTAGCGCTTGCGGCCGTAGAGCGCACGGCCGATGTGCCAGTCTGATGTGTGGAGGATTCTCATCATAAATTCCTGATGTCGCATTTTTTGATTACGTGTATCACAACAGGCTCAACCTTACTCTACGGCTCGCCTCATTAACTCGGTGTATCGCTCATGATAATTCCGCATAGGTTGATAGCACCTATGGTATTTAGAATATTCGCCATTGGTCAGCAAATTCAAAACCAATTCGGGAATATAATAGTGCCTGAAATTATTTAACTTTACCGGACGCCCGGCATTCAATACCATTATTGCAGGATAATGGCTTACGTCTTCCGTTCCTCTTCCAAGATAACCCAAACTACTGTAAGCCTTGTATCCGATTGTTTTAAGGCTCACCGGTTCCAAGTTAGGCAGATGATCGCCTACGATCACAACAATTGCGTTCGGATCAACAGACTTCAGCTTCTCCAGGAATACGGCAACAGCTTCGCTCCTGTAGTATAATTGGTTAGCCAGCATCTCGATCAGTTTTTTGTCGAAACCGGCCGGAACATCAACATTAATCACTTTTGGCCGCTTAACGTAATCGATTTTGAACGGATAATGACCATAAACACCCAGAACATAGTTAAAAACCGGCGCCTGTGGTGATTTGATAAGATTTCGTTCAATAAAATCAATATTTCTTGTCAACAAGTCGCCGTCAAAAACAAAATTTTGTTCTTTTTTCGGGATTTCAATGTCGATGTAACTATTTTGACCTCCAGAATACGCTTTGGGGAAGTATATATTTTCAAACCCCAACCCTCGATAAGCCAAATCTTCATTGAAAAACTCCGGCTTGAACGAGTTTGTTGCGTACGTTCTGTACCCAATGCTCTTTAAAAGTTCAGGAAGCGAGTAGGTATGCCCCCCGTTGAACAGATTGAATTCCACATCGCCGTATTCGGCAAAAGCAGGAACACCCGTGAGAACCTCGAATTCCGCTTGGGCTGTGTGCCCTCCGAAAACGGGTGAACGGGAGACTCCCATTTTGTCTCCGCAGAGCTTCAAAAACCGTGGATGCATTGCAGGTTTTGACAGCTTAATGCCCGGCAGCCGTGAAAGATCGAAAAAACCCTCCAACACGACTATATGGACATTCCTTCTTTTGCTGACATTATTAAAAATCTTTCGCATGGGGACTGAATCGTCAAATGCGCGGCCATTCACTTTCAATGACTTCAATTTTTGCAAAGTCCTGATTCTTTGTGCTTCCCAATAGAGAATCATGGATAACCAACCATGATCTGCTATGTTTTTTATGTCCGACCAGCTGCAAGCTTGGCCTGAGAACTCCGTAAAAAGATCTAGATATGTAGATGGCCAGACTTCTACAGCAGAATACACCAAGCCTCCTGCAATAAGACTGACAAAAAGTCTACGCATATTTTTGAAATCTATGGTCAAAAGGATCCATAATGTCAAAAAGCCTAAAATTGAAATCAATAACAGATATGTATTGAAGTTTGCAACTTGAAGCAACTCGGTAACTTGTCTCACAGTAATTATTTTAAAGGCTGAACCAAAGAAAGTAAAATACAGATCTGATACGGCATATAGTGTTATCATTGGGAGTGCTGCACTAATATATCTTGTCCTACTGTCACGAGAGATATAAAAAAATACATAATACCCATAAAGAACAATAATACCCTCGAATACCAAGGAATCTCTTGCCGTATTATTCAAACCGAAATAATGGAAAATTGTTTCGTATAAAATATATGATGCGAGAACCAGGGCATGAGGCCATAGTTTTCGTAAAATCTGATCAAAGCAAGACCTGATGTTTCCGTTCGCTGGAATTCCAATATTCACTGCAGGCTCCTGAACCCGTGGGTGATGTAATGCCCAATAGCTTTTTCCGCTGGTCTATTTGCTTGGATCGTCTTGCACATCAGGAAAAAGAAAAGCCTTGGTACGGCTGGATATTTTATGACAACGTTGTTTATTACAAATATGATGATCTGGCAAGACTGAATTTCGTTCAAATCCTTTTAAAACAAAAGGCCTTCCGTCAACGACCGGAAGGCCTTTTGTTTTTCAACTCGGATTGATTCCGCAACTTTCCTCACACAGGATGGATTTTACCCGTAAGTTCGCCACCTGATACAAAAGCGGGACATGATGGGATTTTCTGGCAGTATTTGAAGCGCGACCGACAAAGACCCGCAAAGGAACCCATCATGTCCCGCGGCCATTTTACCGAAAAGCTTGATCATCGTCCAAGGAAATGCCTCAACTACCAGTCACCACATGAAGTCTTCTTTCTAAATATACGTAATGCGCTTGCAACTTGAATTCACTTCCACTGCAAATTAAGAATATTTTCTTTCCCCCTGCAAACGCGCAGGTTTAAACCACCAATTTGACGTTCCACAATAAAGAGTAAAATAAGGCAACCGCGGAAAAAATAATCAGGGCTTTTAATACGAGGAGAATAAACTGGATGCATGGGTTTTCCATGTTAGAAACCTCCTGGATAGCATAAAATTTAAAGAAAGAAGACGTCACGGGCATCATCTGTTTCCTAAACTGCATATCCTGCAGAAGCAAGAGATTCTCAATGAAAAAAGAGGGGAGACTGTTCCACCCGTTACCTGATTGAATGGGAGAAGTGAAGGTTTCCGAACAGGGGTGACGGGAACGGAACATCGTTATTCGACAGAAGATCTCAATGGGTCACCAGTCTCTTGAGTTCTCCCGATTTAGCTGCGCTCCTTTCCAACCGCGGGAGGAAACGCGGTTTCACGCGGCGCCCCATTGTCCGCATACCATAGCTGGCGCTGTAAATGTGCGGGGCGGAGACTTATGCCATGGCTGCACGTTATATATCACAGGATATATAACTTGTAAAAGCCATATTTTTTATCCTCGTCCGGAATTATGCCATTGATGACAAGCGGCTGAAGAAACCTGCAAATGGAATCGTCCTTCTACGGATTTGCGTTTGGAACCACATATCAGGAAGTGCGAGAAGACCGTCAAGTCCGGAATGGAAAATATGGGCATGGCTGCCACTATCGAAATCGAACTTTGTTGATGGTTTCGTTTCTTCGCCAGTTTCTGTAAGCCGATCCGTCTAACCCCACTTTACCAGTTGCGGTATGTCGAGGATCAGTGCCACGGTGCCGTCACCCAGGATAGTTGCGCCCGATATGCCGTGGACATTGCGGTACGCTTTTCCCAGGGACTTGATGACGGTCTGGTGCTCACCGACTACCGTATCAACAAGAAGACCGACCCGTTCCCCTTCGATAGTCGTAATCACCACCTGCTGAATGTCGGGAGCGGCCCCTGTCAGTTGGAATTGTTTCCTTAAGGGTATATACGGCACCATATGGCCACGTACGTTGGCCAATTCCTTCCCGTGAGCCTCCTCGATATCCTTGGCGGTAAGAACCACACACTCCTCCACGAAGGAAAGCGGCAGCAGATACCGGTCATCACCTATCTGTACCAGCAGGCTTTCAATGATTGCCAGGGTAAGCGGGAGCCGAATGGTT
>JAYFNT010000008.1:0-321600 GCA_034933285.1 Geobacteraceae bacterium
GCGTAGGCGGCCATCCCTTTCAGGCCATAGGTCAAAATCTCTATTGCGGAACGGATGTCTTCGTTCTCGTGCAGCGCCAGGATGCCGTACTGCTCACCCTGCTTCACCAGGTCCGCCGCAGGCGCCCAGGCTGCCGGACCGGGGATCGGCTGCGGTGACTTGCCTTCCTCACCGGTGAAGAACGCCTTCAGTTTCTGGAAAAATCCGCCTTCCGTCTCACTGCCGCCCGAGGCTTTCTCGTAAAGCGCCCTGGCTTTTTCCTTCATCTCGAAACATTTCCTGATGGTCGCTTCCAGTCGTGCCGGATCGAAATCGACATTGGTAACCGTAGTAAACAACCCTTCCAGCAGAAAAACGTCGATGGCCTGGTCTTTCACTCCAAGCTTGCGGGCTTCATCGGCATAAACCGCCAAGCCCTTGAGTCCGTACAGCAGGTTGTCCTGCAGGGCCGCAACCTCAGGCTTCTTCCCACACACACCAAGCACGTCGCAACCGATTCCCTTTGCCGCCTGCTCGCATTGATGACAGAACATGTATCAACCTCCTCTTTTCGATTAATGATCTTGTATACACAGGAATGGAATTATTATACCCCGGATTTTCCCCATGTCTTTCCACCCGGGCCAGGAATAACATCATTGCCCCTGTTTCTGCTTGACCTGCATCAATATTTTCCTGATTCCGCCGGTAAAAATGCACAGCGGCCTTCCACCCGGTGAGAACCCGCCATAAAAGGTCATCCATCTTGACATGCATAATGTAAAGTGCATAATTATATTCAATTTAACTTATTTGTAGCATTAATTTGCCAAATTCCTATTCACGATACTTAGTCATTCTCTTCACGGAAACAAGGGAATTCCGGTCGATGCAGGCGCTTTTCCGCGATCGTATCCAAACGTGAAGTACGGCAAACTGATTTAGTTTCCATCCGGATACTGTCTTCACTCCCCCTCTCCCCTGGTGGGAGAGGGGGAGTAACTTGGGTGTTTCCGGATGGAAACTATTTATGGGGCGGTCAACTCCATGGAGACAGTCATGAAAAGAACCATGCTATTGATTCCATGCATATTCTCAATTATTTCCATCCTGCCGGCAGGCGCCGCAGATAACGGCCAATTCGTCGAATTGTCCGTAACAAAAGGCGACAGCCTCGTCAACATCTGCAGAAAATATCTTCAAGATCCGGGAAAATGGCCGGAAATAGGCCGGGTAAACAAGCTGAAGGACAACAACAGAATCAATCCAGGCCAAAGGCTCAAGATTCCGGTCCGGCTCCTGAGGGGAGTCCCGGCGGACGGAACGGTAACATACGTCAGGGGAGATGTAGCGGTTCTGCCGGAACGTATGAGCCAGTGGCAGGCTCTGCAGCGGAACGACCATGTGCGGCAGGGCAGCCTGATGCGGACCGGGCATGACAGTGGCGTGGAAATCGTGTTCGATGACGGCACCTCCATACTGCAAAAACAGGATACCGTCCTTGGTCTGCAGACATCGGAATACAAGGGGAATGATCATCTTTTACGCAGGCTGAGGCTTTCCAGCGGCAGAGTACTGACAAAGGTCCGCCGTGCAACGGGGAAAGAAACACGCTTTGAAATCCGCACACCATCAGCCACAGCCGTTGCCAGAGGCACGGATTTCCGGGTAAGCAGCGGAATGAGCCAGGAGACGACATCAGAAGTGCTTGAAGGCTCTGTCGATGTCGCTGCCATGGGTAAGACAGTAGCGGTTCACGAAGGTGAAGGGACCCGCATCAACAAGGGGAAACCGCCCCTGCCCCCCAGGAAACTCCTGCAACCTCCTGTTCCGCCCCGGATCACATCACCTTTGAATTCCATGCCGATCCAACTCCCCTTCCAGGGAGTAGAGGGGTCAGTTGCTTACCGGTTCCTGCTCTCCAGAGATGCTGAAGGGAAAGAACTTCTGCAGGACAAAGTCTATCCGGTGAAAGAACCCGCAACGGCAACAGGACTGAAAGACGGCAGATATTTCATACAGGCCGCAAGCATTGATGGACAGGGAATTGAAGGGCCGGCATCCCCAGCAGTGGAAATAACCGTCCGCACCCATCCCCTGCCGCCGTTCGTCCAGACTCCGTCGGAGGGGGCCAAACACAGGGGAAACACCCTGAAATTCAAATGGCTGCAGGTTCAGGACGCCAAGCGGTACCAGTTCCAGACTGCCGCTGATCGGGAGTTCCGGGAGGCTGCAGCGTACACTGAAGAAACAGGAGACACTGAGTTCAGTCACCGGTTCAGCGAATTCGGCACGTTCTATTTCCGCGTCCGCTCGGTTGCGGCTGACGGCTACGCCGGCGCCTGGTCCGACGCCGTTTCATTTACCATCGCCCCGCCTCCGCCATCACCCGAAATGGAAAAACCTGCTCTGGCCAAAGGCGAATTACGCATCCGTTGGGGAAATCGCGGTGCCAAAGTCAATTACCACTGTCAGGTTTCCATGGACAGGGAATTCAAGAGCACTCTCATCGACACCAGACTCGACAAACCGGAGATCGCTATGTCCGCGCCTGACAAGCCGGGTGTCTATTATGTTCGCACCAGCACCATAGATCCCGATGGATGCGAAGGGGACTTCTCTCCAGCCCAGACTTTCGAGATCAAACGAAGGTGGCCTTATGCGGCAGGCGCAGCCCTGGGCGTGGCAGGAATAATCCTCCTGATTCTGCTGTAATCCTTCCCCGTCAACTAATGATTCATGCGGGAGAGTCATTTTGAATCACCTTTGGAAGATACTGCTCAAACAGGGCCTGATTATCGCAACAGGCATCATGATGATCGTTTCGGCCGACTATCTAGGCTTTTTCATCAGATTCGACGACGCATGCTATGATCTGTTTTTCCGCCTCCGCGGCACAATCGAGACAGACAGACGCATTCTCATAGCCGCAATCGACGAGAAAACCTTGCAACGCCTTGGTCGATGGCCCCTGAAGCGGATTCACTACTGCTCGCTGCTCAAAGCGGTCGACAAGGCGGATGCAGTCGGTTTCGACATTGTCATGACCGAACCGTCAGAGGATGACGCCTCACTGTCCATGGCAGCAGGGAGACACCGGGCAGTGGTCTTCCCATCCTACCTGGAGCGGTTTACCGGTGAACTGGATTCCTCATCGGCAATCTCACCACGGCTGGCAGGCCATGTTCACTTGGAACAGGATATAGACGGAGTCGTAAGAAGGGTCTATCACACCATTTTCGTCAACGGTGACCGCGTGCGGTCCTTTTCTTCCGCAATCTACGAGGCGGTGACCGGCAGGCAATTGCGACCCGCCGAATCTTCCGGGTTCAAGACCAGGGGAACTGTCCGCCAGGCGGATGAAAATACCATCAATTATTTCGGCCCTCCCGGGACATTCCCGCACCTGTCCATGATCGATATACTCGACGGCCGTTACCCGCCCGATTTCTTCGCCCACCGGATAATCCTGGTGGGAACTACGGCTGAAGGTATCGAAAGCGGCATCTTGACTCCATTCAGCGAGGAGCGCGGCCGAATGAGCGGAGTTGAGGCGCACGCCAACATTCTCAACAACCTGCTCGACAGCAACGGAATAAAGGAATCCCCCGACCTTTTCAGGTGGTTCATTTCCGTCTTCCTTTCCCTCCTCGGCCTTCTCTTCTTCAGCCGGGCAGGCAACAGATGGCTGCTGGCAGGCTGTTTCTTCGGAATCGCCGGAGTCATGACCGGCACATTCTACCTGTTCAGCCGATTCGGGATATGGTTCAGCCCTGTCCTGTTCTGTCTTCTGCTGACATTCATGCTGCTAACCGCCCATCTTTTCAGGCTCGAACAAGCCGGCCGGAAACTGCAAAGCGCAAAAGAGGAATGGGAGGAATCCTTCGATACGATCAATGACGCCATTGTCCTGATGGACTGCGAAGGTCGAATCACCCGATCGAACAAAGCGGCCGGACTGCTCCCGAAAAAGGTACTGGATTCACTTTTTCTCAAATGCAGGGAACCAGGAAAGCCCGGAAACGGCTGCAATTCCGCCGAAAACGGCACGTGCCTTTCAGTAGAAACAGAGGACCCCGGTTCCGAGCGTTTTTTCGAAATCAAGTCCCTCCCCAGATTTGATGGTGACGGTGGAAAGATTGGCTTCGTTCATGTAGTGCAGGACGTCAGCAGCAGAAAAAAAGC
The DNA here is from genome assembly GCA_034933285.1 of Geobacteraceae bacterium. GTDB lineage: Bacteria > Desulfobacterota > Desulfuromonadia > Geobacterales > Geobacteraceae > RPRC01. The sequence goes on from JAYFNT010000008.1 coordinate 4,165, forward strand.
AGAGGCGGAAAAGGAGGCCATCCGCTTCCAGCTGCTCCAGTCGCAGAAAATGGAATCCGTCGGGCGTATGGCGGCAGGCATCACCCATGACTTCAACAACCTGCTGACGGCCATTCTGGGGTTCAGCGAACTGGCAATTATCAGGATGCCCCCGGATGACCCGATGAGAAATCATATCCAGATCATCCACGAGTCCGGGCTTAAGGCGGCCCAGTTGACCCGCCAGCTCCTGGCGTTCAGCCGCAGACAAGTAATGCATCTGCAGGTGGTGAACCTGCCGAAACTGGTCAACGATCTTTCGAAAATTCTGGCGCGGATGATTGGCGAAGATGTGACTTTGAGGCTCGCAACTGAAGCGCCGACCAGCTTCATCAAGGCTGACCCCGGCCACCTGGAGCAGGTGATCATGAACCTGGCCGTTAACGCCCGTGACGCCATGCCTCAGGGTGGAACCCTGACCATCGAAACATCCGATGTCTACCTAGACGAGAACTATGCCCGAAGTCACTTTGGAGTAGCGCCGGGCCAATATGTCACAATGCGCATTACCGACACCGGCGTTGGGATGAGCAAAGAAGTCCAGACGAAAATCTTCGAACCTTTTTTCACTACCAAGAAATCCGGGGAAGGGACGGGACTGGGCCTCTCAACGGTATACGGGATAGTCAAGCAGTTATCGGGTCACATCCATGTCTACAGCGAAGAGGGCAAAGGAAGCGTCTTTACCATATATATGCCGGCATGTGAACCGGATGAAGAAAAAATCGCCGAGCAAAGGGCTCAAACGCTGGCTCGCGGCTCGGAAAGCTTACTGGTCGCCGAGGACGACCCCATGGTCCGCCAGCTCATCGCCGACACGCTCGAACCGCTGGGATACCGGGTGTCACTCGCAGGCTCGTGCGCAGAATCCCTGAAGTTCATCGAAACTGCAAAAGCAGACTTCCACATCCTGCTGACCGATGTCATCATGCCCGAATCAGGCGGAAAAGAATTGGCACAGGCCTTTCGCAAAAGATACCCCTCAGCCGGGGTGATATTCATGTCAGGTTACACCGAGGAGATCATAACACGGCACGGGCTTGACCCGGAGGGGATTTCCTTCATCCAGAAACCCCTGATTCCCAACAGGCTCGTTACCAAAATAAGGGAAGTTCTGGATGGTCCGGCCGGACAGTCAAACAACGGAAAAGGCAGTTGAAGCAGGGGGAGGAGTCAATACGGGGCAGGTTGCGGATATCTGGGCGGGTTGGAACGTTTGAGCGGGTTGAAACGTTTGGGCGGGTTGAAAACCCGCCCCTACAGGGATTGGCGGGATTCATAATGTTTTCGTAGGGGCGGGTTTCTAACCCGCCCTCGATTCCATTGCTGCGGCAATCCTCTCCGCCAGTTTCGTCACCCTTTTCGTTGACTTTCTGTTCTTCACCGCCATAGCCAGGGCCTTGACCTGGCCGATGATGATGACCAGCTTCTTGCCCCTGGTTACGGCCGTGTAGACCAGGTTCCTTTCAAGAAGCATGTAATGCTGCATGGCAAGCGGGATGACAACCGCGGGATATTCTGATCCCTGGCTCTTGTGAATCGAAGTGGCATATGCGAGCGAAACCTCGTCCAGCTCGCCGAATTCGTACTCCACCGTCCTGCCGTCGAAGTCGACACGCAGCAGGCCATCCTCCGGGTCGACTGATTCGATCCTGCCGATATCGCCGTTAAAGACCTCCTTGCTGTAATTGTTCACGGTCTGGATCACCTTGTCGCCCGGAGAAAACGTGGTTCCGAAGCGGCTTACCCGCGGCTCCGCGGTGGGATTCAACCGCTGCTGCAGTTCCACGTTGAGGGAGCGGACGCCCAGCCCTCCCAGGTTCATGGGGGTCAACACCTGGATGTCTCTGACCGGATGGAAGCCGAAGCGGTTGGGAATGCGCCCGGTCACGACCTGCATGACCTTGTCGTGAATATCCTCAGGGGTTTCCGCGGGAATGAAGTAAAAATCCGAAAGGGCCGGCCCCTCGGTTTTCAACGGCATCTCCCCCCGGTTGATGCGGTGGGCGTTGACGATGATCCGGGAGGCTTCGGCCTGGCGGAATATCTCGGTCAGCCTGACCGTCGGGACGGCGCCGGAGCCGATGATATCGGCAAGAACCGCACCAGGCCCCACTGACGGGAGCTGGTCGACGTCTCCGACCATGATCAGCGCTGCATGGTCAGGGATTGCGGCAAGCAGGCGGTTGGCAAGGACTATGTCCACCATGGACGACTCGTCCACCACCACGAGGTCGGTTTCGAGAGGAAGTTCCCTGCCCCTCTTGAAGCCGAAGGTCTGGGGGTCGAACTCCAGGAGCCGGTGGATGGTTTTCGCCTCCAGTCCGGTCGACTCGGAGAGTCTCTTGGCCGCCCTTCCGGTGGGAGCGCAGAGAGTGACCCTTACATTCTTGGTGCGGATAATCATGAGTATGCTGTTGACCAGGGTTGTCTTGCCCACCCCCGGCCCCCCGGTAATGACGACCACCTTGGAGGACATGGCCAGTTCGACGGCGCTCTTCTGGGAACTCGAAAGTGACAGGCCGGTCTTCTTCTCCACCCATGGAACCGCCTTTTCCGCATCGACATGCCCCCATGGCGGCACCCCCCGCAACAGCCGCGCCATATTCGTCGAGGTCCCGATTTCGGCCCGGTGCAGCGGCGTTAGGAACAGGCAATCCCTGTCGTCGATCCTGTCCGGGAGCAGGTTCCCTTCGGCAATTTCCTCCCGGATCGCCTCCTCTATGATCGGAAACGGGATATCGAGGAGAGCGGCAGCCGCTTCAGCCAGCGCCGCGACAGGCCAGGCGCAATGGCCGTCGTTCGATATCTCCTGCAGGGTGTGCCTTACCCCGGCCCGTGCACGGATCAGGGAATCCCTGGCGATCCCGAGTCGTTCCGCGATGCCGTCCGCGGTCCTGAAACCGATGCCGTGGATATCGAGGGCCAGGCGGTAGGGGTTCTCGGTCACCTTGAAAATGGATTCGTCGCCATAAGTCTTGTAGATGCGTACTGCACGGCCGGTTCCGACGCCGTGGGACTGGAGGAACACCATGATCTCACGGATCGCCTTCTGTTCGGCCCATGCATCGGTCACCATTTCCATCCGCTTTTTCCCGATGCCCGGAAGGCCCTGCAGCCGCAGAGGATAATATTCGATGACCTCGAAGACTTCCTCGCCAAAAGCATTGACCAGCACCTTGGCGAAGTGGGGACCAATCCCCTTGACCATCCCGCTCGCGAGATATTTTTCAATGCCCTCTTTCGTACCCGGAAGCACGGTCCTGAGCTGACGGGCCTTGAACTGGAGGCCGTGGGTCCGGTCATTGTGCCAGAACCCCAGGCATTCGACGAACTCACCGGGCGCTATGGTGGCGGCGGAGCCGATGACGGTGACAGTGTCCTTCTTCCCCCTGACCTTCACGCGGAGCACGCAGAAGCCGGTGTCTTCGCTGTGAAATGTGACCCTTTCGACGGAGCCAGAAAGTCTTTCCCGTGGTGCAGTTTCATTTTCAGTCATAATGGGCACTTTATCACCATACGGCCATGTTCGGAAGTCTTTCCAAGGGGATAAGCCGCATCGGCCACTTGAACCGGCGAATTTTTTCTTGACAATAGTTGTCACGACAAGTATACAGGCAAACATGTCGAAGTATGATGAATTCATAGAGAAGAATTCAATCGGGTACCTGATAAGTATCGCCGGGTTACGCTACAAGGGCGAAACATGGAGACGCCTGAAACCCTTCGGCATTACCCCGGAGCAATGGGTTGTCCTAAACCGTCTCTCGGAGGGAGATGGTGTAAGCCAGAGGGAACTGGCGGACCGGATAGTAAAGGACCAGCCGAATACGACCCGCATTCTCGACAAGATGGCACAGAAAGGTTTGATACGCAGGGATCCGGACCCACAGGACAGGAGAGCCTTCCTGATTTTCCTGACATCGGACGGGAGACGTTTGAGGGATAAGCTTCTGCCGATTGTGCAGGAACTTCGGAAAATCTCCGCCCATGGATTCTCTGAAGAAGAAATCATGATGCTGAAAAATCTCCTTCGAAGATTCACGGGCAATCTAAGTTGATTTTTTTTGCTTATTTAATTGTCATAACAATATTTGTTGCATCAACTTTAATATTCGATACTTTTTTGATTCTCAGACCTGCAAGGTCTTGCCGGAAACCAGATGAAATCATTCCATGAAAACAGCTTCCGCTCCATGAACGGATTTTCCTTTGCCATTTTCCTTGCCGTCACAGTGACAACCGTTTCTCTGGCCGGCTGTGCCAGGTTGCCCATAGGAATAGAACCTCAGGCTCGCATGTTCGACACAAATTCCCTGGATGCCGGAAGTGCTGTCCGAACAGCGGCTGATTCCGGGACTCCATGGCCTGCCGCTGCCTGGTGGAAGGCATATGGCGACCCTCAGCTCAGCACTCTGGTGGAGCAGGCAACGACCGGCAATCCTACCCTGCGTATGGCCGATGCCAGGATTGTCAGGGCCCGTGCGCTGGCCGACGGGGCGAAATCATCTTTGTGGCCAAGCATAAGCGCCGGCGCCGCTCTCACCTATGAACACTTTACCGAGAACCAGTTTTACCGGCCGCCATATGCGGGCGAGGAGTACTGGAACAACCGTTCAACCTTCGACCTCTTCTACAATCTCGATCTGTGGGGGAAAAACCGCGCTGCGCTATCAGCAGCACTGGACAACGTTCGGGTCGCCGACGCTGAAGCACGCGTTGTCAAGCTAAGCCTCGAAACCGCGGTAGTCCGTACCTACATTCAGTTGTCCCTGCAGTTTATCGTGCAGGACATAGCCCGGTCCACCCTGCGGCAGAGGCAGGACATACTCGCCATTACGCAAAAACGCCTGGCCGCGGGTCTTGCCACGGAATTCGAACGGAGCCAGGCCGAGTCACCGGTGCCGGCGACGCGGGCCGAACTGGAAAGGGTATCGGAAACCATCGACCTGCTGCGCAACCAGTTGAGCGCCCTGGCCGGGAAAGGTCCCGGTTACGGGGAACAGATCTCGCGCCCCACGCTTTCCCTGAACGTTCCGATCGCTGTGCCTTCAGCGCTTCCGGCCGACCTCGTGGGACGGCGGCCGGATGTAGCCGCGCAACGCTGGCGGGTTGAATCGGCGGGGAAAAACATCAAGGTCGCGAAAGCCGCATTTTATCCGAACATCAACCTTTCGGCCTTCGTCGGCTGGACGGCCATCGGCTTCTCCAAGTTCCTGACGGGCGGGTCGTTGAGCTACGGCATGGGTCCCGCCATATCGCTGCCAATTTTCGAGGGGGGACGCCTGCGCAGCCAACTCGGAGCAGTCACGGCCGATTACGACAGCGCAGTAGAGTGCTACAACCTGACACTGATACAGGCGCTGCAGGATGTGTCCAATTCACTCGTCACTATGCGTTCTCTGGAAAGACAGCGCGCTGAGGCGGATCAGGCAAACGCTCTGGCTGAACGAGCCTACATGATTGCCGTGCGCGGATACCGCGCAGGGCTTACCGATTACCTGAACGTCATCAATGCGCAGAATCAGACTCTCATCGAAGCGTTGCGCATAGCCCAGATTCAGGCACGCAGGCTCGACGCCCATGCCCTGCTGATGCAGGCTCTCGGCGGAGGAGCATCCGCAGATACCCCCGTCGGCAGGCTTTCGGCAGGTCAAAAAGACGACACCTCCCGGCTTTACCGAAAAACCGCCAAGGCGGGTATGCAATGAAAAGCCCGGCCTGGAGCGAAATCTGGTTCCGTCTGTCCGCGTTTGCGCGGCAAATCTTAGCCATGGCCGGGGAGAAGGCAGCCGGCTTGCTGTTCGTTTTCAAAATGACCCTTGCCGTGCTGCTGGCAATGTGGGTATCCATGCGCTTCGAACTGGGCCAACCGGTAACGGCAATGGTCACGGTTTATGTCATAATGCAGTCCCAGTCCGGCTTGGTGCTGACGAAAAGCGTCTATCGCGTGCTCGGCACCGTTGGCGGCACGCTGGCCTGCCTTGTGCTGTTTGCCCTGTTTCCACAGGAACGGGTGCTTTTTCTGCTCGGATTGTCGCTCTGGGTGGGCCTGTGCACCGCAGGCGCCACGTTGAACCGCAATTTCAGGTGCTACGGCTTCGTCCTTGCCGGATACACCGCAGCCATGATAGGACTGCCGCTGGCAACACAGCCGACAGCATTTTTCTCTTATGCGGTCAACCGCTTTTCCGAGGTCATGGTTGGAATTTTCTGTGCCGGTCTCGTAAGCGACCTGATTTTTCCGCAACACCTCGGTGACACAATAGTCGTCGCAGTACGGGCTCGCTATGTGGAATTCACCGGTTTTGTGCAGGCGCTGCTCCACAACAGAGTGGAACAGCATGATCTCGAGCAGCTGCATCTCCGCTTCATCAGCAGCGTTCTCAGTCTCGAATCCCTGCGCGGCGCGGCGCTCCTGGAAACCACGCAGACTGACCGGAGTAACGCCAGGCTACGCAGGCTTAACAGTGACTTCATGGCCGCGTCGACCACGCTGCACTCGTTCCATCAGCTTCTGAAGCGTTTGCAGAAGGCCGGCTCTCCGGCGGCTGATGCCTTGGTTACACTGAGTATGCCGCTGGCCGAATCGTTGTCGAAAGAAAACGAGTCTGCCGGCTCAGCTGAGGACGCTCACCAGGTCGCACGGCGGATTGCAGAGTTCCGCGCTTCACTGTCATGGCGTGTCGAAACCCAGAGGCAGGCTTTGGACACATCACCGGAGAGCCTGACGGCTCTCGATTTCGACACTGGCATCGAACTGCTTCGCCGCTTTGTCCGAGAGCTCCACGACTACACGAGGGCCTACGCCACTCCGCCTGAGGAATTAACCCCATCATCCATGGATGAGCTGCGCTTCGCGTCCCGGACCGATTTGGCAGTAGCGCTGCTGAGTGGAATGCGCGCCATGCTGGCCGTGCTGCTGGTGGCTGCATTCTGGATTGCCACCGCATGGCCCTATGGTTCCAGTGCAGTCATGATGGTTGCCATCGGCTGCGCCCTTTTCGCACCCGCCGCTGATCCCGCCCGGGCCATAAAATGGGGTCTCGTCGGCGTCAGCGCCGCATTTCCGGCATCATTTGCCTGCAAGTTCATCATCATGCCTTCTCTTGACGGATTCGGACTGCTGTGCGCAGCGCTGGTTCCTTTTCTTCTTGTCGGTCCCTGGCTGAGCCTGTCGCCCAAAACCGCCATGATCGGACTCGGTTACAGCACCATGCTCTGCTTCATGATCGCACCCGGCAACACGATGCAGTACGATCCGGTCCAGATGGTCAACTACGGCAGCGCTCTGATGCTCGGACTGGCCGGCGCGGCAGTAATGTTCGCAACCTTTGCGCCGGCTGGCAGTCCCTGGTTGAAACGCCGCATCCCCCACATGCTGCGACGACAGGTGCTCATGGCCTGTCATGCGCCGCTGCCCGGCCTTGGCCATCGTTTCGAGAGCAGTACCCGTGACCTCCTGAAGAAAATCGCCGTCGTACGGGATGCACATGACCGGCACACCCTTGACTGGATGTTTTCCGCCCTTGAGATGGGCCGCGCAGTGATCCACCTGCGGCAGGGCGCCGAAGCAGCACGGGAATCGATTGAAAAATGCATCAGTTCTATTGAACGGCTTTTCCGGCAACCGTCCTCGCACAACCGTGCCGCGGCTATTTCCACTGTTGCGGATGCAATTGATTCGATGCGGATACGCAAAAACGGCAAAAACCCCGGGTCACTCTCCCATGACGGGTTGCGCCTGGTAACGACATCCCTGCACTGCATCAGGATCACGTTGCTTGACGATGACACCGTCCTGTCTATTGCCTGTGACGGACCGACCCCGACCCAAGGAGACGCTCTCTATGCCACGTGATTTCCCCCTGCTCGACGCTCTCGTTCCAACGCTGCTGCTGGCCTTTCTCATGAGCATTCTCCTGCAGGCGATGCTTGACTTGATCTTCGGCCGGCTGGGTGTGTACCGACACGTATGGCACCCGCCCCTGTTCCGGGTGAGCGTCTTCGTCTGCATCTTCGGCGCTATCGGCCTCATTGCCCTGCGCTAGCCGGCTCACATCACACACTCTGCATTGTACAAAGGCGCCCGCATGATACTTAACAAATTAAAACCGTATTTCAGCATCGCACTTACCCTGTCCGTCTTCACCATAGCCATACTCGTCAGCATTGCACTGTGGAACCGCTACATGAATTCCCCTTGGACAAGGGATGGACGCGTGCGAGCTGATATCATCAACGTTGCGGCAGATGTCTCCGGAACGGTTGTCAGCATGGAGGTGCATGACAACCAGCTGGTGCGCAAAGGCGATCTGCTCTTCACCGTCGACCGGGAGCGCTACCGTCTGGCGCTGGCACAGGCTGAGGCGCGCCTGGCTGCCGCCAAGGCCACCCTGACCATGCGCCGCAAAGAGGCCGAACGGCGTTCAGAACTGGGCGGAGACGTCATATCAAGTGAAAATCGCGAGAATTCGAACTCCCAGGCTGATGCTGCGGAAGCACTATGCAGGGAAGCTATGACGGCGTGCGAGGTGGCAAAACTCAATCTAGAGCGCACCGACGTGCGCGCTCCGGTAGATGGATACATAACCAACCTTGCTGTCCATGCCGGTGACTACGTAACGGCGGGTGCGGCAAAACTTGCAGTGGTCGACAAAAACTCTTTCTGGGTCTATGGGTACTTCGAGGAAAACAAGCTCCGGCTGCTGCACCAGGGCGATCCGGTGGAAATCAGGCTCATGAGCTCCGGGACACCGTTGCACGGCCATGTCGAGAGTCTGTCGCGCGGAATCACCGATCGAGACAACCCCACCGGACGCGAACTCCTGGCTGATGTAAATCCCGTTTTCAACTGGGTGCGACTCGCGCAACGGGTGCCGGTCCGGGTGAGGATCGACAGGATACCCGCGAATGTCGCACTGACTGCGGGGATGACTTGTACCGTGGTAATTACCCCACGGAACCGGTTCCGTTCCAAGGGGTGAATAACCGTGTGAAAACTCACGTCGCCATCGGAACCGGTGCACAGGCCAGCACAGACGCAACAACGCCCGCAATGCCCTCCATAAGGTTTTCATCCTTGGCCAGGCAACCAGTTGCGCCTTTTTCCCGGGCAAGACCGGTCAAAGCCTGATCATCATGGGCAGTCAAAAGCAGGATCGGTACGGTGGCATCCATTTGCCTTATCTCGCCTGTCAGCTTCAGGCCGTCCATGACCGGCATGTTCATGTCGGTCAGCACGAGACCGATATCGGAATGGCGGCCGAATACTTCGAGCGCCTCTTTTCCATTTTCCACTGCCTCAACCGGGTACCCCTTCTCCTCCAGGAGAATTACCAGCATATCAAGCACAAACGGGTCGTCATCCACTACCAGAAGCCTGGGTTTGCAACTTGTCATTCTATCTCTCCCTTTACCTGGGCCGTCCGGAAAAACACCCCGTTGCGCCCGCTGCGCTTGGCTTCGTACAGCAGCCGGTCTGCCTCCTTGTTCAGGCTCATTGCATCAGAGAAATCAGGGTAATAGGCGATGCCGCAGCTGAAGGTAACTAAGAACCCACCGTCGTCGGATTCATGGCGTATCCGTCCGAAGTTTTCCCGTATTTCATCCATTACCCGGCGGGCCTGCTCCGGTTCCGTATCCAGGAGGATAACCGCGAACTCTTCCCCTCCGTAGCGCCCTATCACATCGGTTCTCCTCAACCGCTGTTGAAGGAGTCTGGAGAGGATAACTATCACATGATCACCCGCAAGATGACCGTAGGTATCATTAATGGATTTAAAATTGTCTATATCCACCATGGCGAAGCAGAAGCTGCCGCCGTTTCTCTTCGCCCGGAGAACAGCCAGATCGAGCTGTTCCTTTGTTTTGGTATGATTCAGGAGGCCGGTGAGACTGTCCCTTTCCATGAAGGAACGGATGATGCGCATCCGCTCAGCGCGTATGGTGACAGAGGAAATAAGATGCTCCGGCTTGATGGGCTTGGTCAGAAAGTCGTCGGCGCCGATGCGCAGCGCGCGCAGTTGCCGCTCCTTTCTGGTCTCCGCTGAAAGGTATACGATCGGGATGCTCACGTAGGCTTCCATCTGGCGGATTATCTTCGCCAGTTCGTCACCGTGGCATCCCTCCATGTACATGTCCATGAGAATCAGCTCGGGATGGAACTCGACAAGGTGCTCGATGATCTGCAACGGGTCGTTTACCACGCGGGTCTTCATGCCGTACTGCTCCAGGGTCAAGGCGTAAAAGCGCGAGAGATCCTGGTCGTCGTCCATTATCAGGATCCGGTAGGGATCGTCCTTCCGGTCTCCGGTCAGCTGATCAAGCTTATCGATTAGCGTACAGATCTTCAGCGGCTTGGTAAGATATGCGTCGCCGCTGGCGCGTACCGACGCCAGGCGTGCCTTGAAGTCATTCATTTGCGAAATGAAAATCACCGGGATATGGCGCATCGCGTCTTTCTGGAGTGATGCGATTACCTCCGCACCGGCGACTTTCCCCTCCGGGAACATCAGGTCCATGATGATGGCCGCCGGTGGTGTTTCCCCCACGTTTTTCGCTAAATCTTCAAGCCCGGCAAACGTTCGGACTTCATATCCAAAACAGCCGATCTGCACACCAAGGTTCTGCAGGAGACATACATCGTCTTCAACAATGAAGACCAACTTCCGCTGCTCGGAGCAGAAGGGTGTGTCTTGCACGGACTCTTCAAATCGCTGCCGCGCGAGTTCTTCACACTTTGATACTATGCTCGCTGACATCAGGGCTTCCAGGCCTGCGTCGATGCTTTCCCATACGTCAGGGTCCGACGGGGTATTGCCGTCGATAATTTCCCTGACCAGTATCTCCGCATTCCTTGCTGCCTGTCCAACCTCGCTGAAACCGAAGGAAGGCGCGGAACCGGCCAGGGTGTGAAGCATGCCGTACAGGGAGTCCGCCTCGTCCCGGTTCGATTTGTTCTCCAGCAGCCGGATCCATCGGGCCTCGATCCTGCCTATCGCATGGGGAAGTGAACGGATGTATTTGTCCCTCAGCGCCCGCAGCCTGTCCCTTGGTGATATCCCGGACGCATTTTTATCCTTATTTGAGGCATTAACCATCGTGTCGCTTTGCATAAATCTTCCAGGCTCCTCTTCGGTTTTCAGGCAACAAGGCTGTCAATGGTTTCGACAAGAGTTTTCTGATCAAAAGCGCCTTTCACGATATAAGCGTTGGCCCCGACCATCAGCCCTCTTCTGCGGTCATCTTCACGCTCTCTTGAAGTAACAATGATGATGGGTGTATGGCGGTACCTTTCGTCAGCCCTCAGTTTTTCCGTCAGGGAAAATCCGTCGAGGCAAGGCATCTCGATATCGGTGACCACAACGTCGAAAAGCCGTTCCCGTGTTTTTTCCAGTGCTTCCAGGCCGTCTCCCGCCACGACCACCTGGTATCCGTGGGCTTCGATTATGCTCTTTTCGATTTCCCGGGTGCTGATGGAATCGTCGGCCACCAGCACAGCCAGTTCTTTCCGTGTCGCAGCGCTCTCCGGCACGGACCTCACCCCACACAGTTCCCGTGCCGCTGAGCACAGTCGAGGGACATGAAGGACGGCAACGACATTTCCCCGTCCCTTCACCGTCACCCCTGACACGATGCCGATTTTTTTCAGATGCGCGGGCAGTGGCTTGACCACGGCACTCTCCTCGTTCACCACTTCATCGATCACCAAACCCAGCTTTTCGTTGCCGGCAGCAACGACTGCGATCAGCATCCGGTCACTCTCATCGTCACACTTCCCCGGGAGCGAAAGAAGGGGCGCCAGTTCCTCGACGGGAATCACTTCATTGCGCAGACGGACAGCTCTTTTGTTCACCACGTTGATAAGGTCATTGCGGGATATCGGCAGGACCTCTTCCACCGAATCGGCGAGGAAAGCGAACTCCCTGCCCCCGGCTGAAACGAAAAGGAGCCTGAAAAGCGCCAGGTTAAGGGGCAGTTTCATGTAAATCGCAGTGCCGCAACCCTCCCGCGAGTCGATACGGATACTGCCCTTGAGATCATCTATGATGTTTTTCCGTACCACATCCAGGCCAACACCCCGACCCGACACATCGGTAACCATTTCACTGGTGCTGAACCCCGGCAGGAAGATAAACTCCGTCAACTGTGCTTCGGACATTGCGTCCAGGGTCTCCCGGTCAGCCAGTTGCCTGCGCAGCGCCTTTTCGCGGACCTTTTCCAGCGGGATCCCCCTGCCGTCATCGCGGAGCACGACCATCACGTTTCCCCTCTCGAACCACGCGGAAAGTTGAATGGTCCCTTTTCCGGCTTTTCCCGAACGGAGACGTTCCTCCCCGGTTTCGATGCCATGGTCTACGGCGTTGCGAATCATATGGAGCAGAGGATCACCGATCTTTTCAATAATCAGTTTATCCAGTTCAATCTCGCTGCCTTCGACCAGAAACTCCACTTCCTTACCGAGAGACAGGGCGATATCACGAACTGTTCGCGGAAAACTGTCGAAGACTGTCGACAGCGGCAGAGTACGCAGGGAAAGTGAAGCCTCCAGAAGCTGACGTGAAAAGCTCTCCCCGGAAATCCGTTGATCTTTGAGCGATGTATGCGCTTCAGCGAGAATGGCGTGCAATTCGTCCAGTGCTCTGTCGCGTGGATCACCGGCTGATACGGAAAGTCTTTCCGAGAGCCGGAGCGCCTTGCCCAGGCAGGCAATCACCTCTCCGGTACGCTTTTCGCTTGCAGCTATCCCTCCCATCAACCGTATCAGTTCGTCGATCTTTCCCACGGGCACCCGGATGGTCTCTTCACACCATGGTTTCATCTGAGAAGAGGCATTCCGCCCTTCATCGCCAGCCTTCGCGGTTTCCGCCTGTACGGGATGCCCGTCAGCAACGCCGCACGCATCCGGGTTTTCCGTGCCGAGCCCACCTGCCACCCTCTCCAGTTCCGCACACAACTCCGCAAAGTTCCCGTCGGGTTCCGTTCCGCTGGCAACCCGATCCAGCATGCGGGAGATAGTGTCCACTCCCCGGAACAGCAGGGTCCAAACCTCATGCAAACAAGGTATTCTCCCGTTCTTCAGGGCGTCAAAGACATCCTCCATCCGGTGCGCAACCGAAGAGATGGTAACAAGCTTCATCATCCTCGCTGCCCCCTTGACGGTATGTGCCGAGCGGCAGACAGCATCAAGGGTTTCACGGTCTCCGGGAGATCCCTCCAGGAAAACCAGGCCCTTTTGCATGCCGATGCAATGTTCCCTGGCCTCCTGGAGGAACCGCGCCAGAAGTTTACCGCGATCAAGCGCCATTGCTTGCCCTCTTTAACGTCTGTAGTTTTCGCCTGCACAAAGTTTCCAGCTCCAGCGCCGAAAAAGTGAAGGGAATGTCCGTTAACCCGTGATTGTGGAAATCCCCATTGTCAAGAATCTTCAGGGTGACTTCGTACTCGCGCCGGGCAGGCTCGATCTCGCCGCGCTCCAGGTGCGTTTCCGCAAGATAATAGTGGGCAGGCCAGGAGGATGGTTGGATGTAGACCGCTTCACGAAGATGTTCCAGGGCTGACCGGACGTCTCCCTTGATCCGTGAAATCAAGCCGAGGGAAAACGATGCGTCCAGGGAAAACCTGTCAAACGCCTGTACTTCTCGAAACGAAGCCTGCGCATCGTCCAGTAGTGAATGCTTCATCTGAATCACGCCCTTGAGAGTGCGGGCGAGTATATTGTCCGGAGATCTCTCTATGACTCCGTCGAGTTGGGCCAGAGTCTCGTGGTGCTCTCCGCCAGACGCCTGGCGTGCCGCTTTTGTGTCCGGCAGGGCCGGTCCCTGATCCTTGGTGCAGGCAAGCCGCCGGTGCAAAACGTCGCCCCGACCTGATCCCAGGGACATCGGTTTTGAGGGGAACCCGGCACCAGACGGTTTTACCGCGGCAGGTTCACCTCTCACGTCGCGTATGCCACAATCCTCCGACTGGCGGTGCCCTGCATCTTTTTTGAAAAGAAACGCGCCATCCATGGCCACGAGCGAGAGAACACTCCTGTTGTGGAAAAACGTTTCGGAAGGACTGACGAACAGGTAGCCTCCGTTATTGAGGATGCCCGCCAGGCGGACGAATATGCCCTTGCGAACCTCGCGGGAGAAGTAAATGGAAACATTCCGATAAAAGATTACGTCCGCTCTGGAAAGTTCCGGGGGATACGTTACGCCCACCAGGTTGAGTGGAAGAAAGGCAATCGACTCCCGGAGCCATTCGTGAACCCGCCAGACGCCGGGAGAGATTTCATCGAAATACTTATCGCACAGATCTTCGGGAAAGTCCCGGAATGAACGTCTGCCGAACACCCCCTCCTTCGCCCGGGTGATGGCTCTGGTGTCGATATCGACACCGATCACCGTCATTCCCTTTACACCCTCCCTGCCAAAGCATTCCGCCAGCGAAATCAAAATTGAATAGGCTTCCTCGCCGGTGGAGCAACCGGCACTGAGAAAAGTGAGCCTGTCAGATGAAGTGCCGTGATCGAGCAACTCGGGAATGACATTTTCCGTCAGGAGAGTGAAGTGATTCGGATCCCGGTAGAAGTAGGTCTCATTGACGGTGAGCAGTTCGATCAGTTCGGAAAGTTCGTCTCTTTCGCCGATGAGAATGGACCGGTAGTGATCGGCGGAATGGACTGACCGGGCTGCCATCCTGGCGCGAATCCCGGCTTCCAGCAGCATGGATTTCTCGTTCTCGAAGACAAGGCCGCACGTTTTCTCCAGCAGATCGCGGAAATATGCGAAATCTTTCATTATGAACTGCTCCCGATTGCACTGCGCATGGCAGGTAAACCTATCCAGAGTCGTTTCACGAGTTCCGTGGAAATCTTGTCCAATGGAAGGACGATGTTGATGCAACCTTTCTCAATCGCCGCTTTCGGCATGCCGAAAATAGTCGAAGTGCTCTCGTCTTGGGCAATCGTCACGCCGCCAGCTTCCCGAATGCTCAACATCCCCTGGGCGCCATCGTTTCCCATTCCGGTCAGTATCACACCTATTGCATTCGAACCATACGATTCTGCGACGGATTCGAGTAGCACGTCACAGCACGGCCGATAGATATCCATCCCTCTGCGGCCAGAAAGAACTATCCCCCCGGAACGACTTACGCTCATGTTCCGTTCCGAGGGAGAAACATAGACATGCCCCGGGTGCACTACCTCCCCGTGGACCGCGGTATGCACGGCAAGACGGGAATTCCCGTCGAGCCACTGCACCATCGAGTCAGTGAAGCCTTCCGACATGTGCTGGGCCACCAGTATCGGAGCCTTGAGATCAGCCGGAAGAGTAGAGAGTATCAGGGACAGCGCCTTGGGACCACCCATGGATGAAGCTATTGCGACCACCCCCCAGGATGGCCCGTCTGAAGATGAAGCGTTCCGTTCTCCCCGAGTGCGGCGGCCCGGAACCGCCGGATCTCCCCGGTATGGAACCGGAACCCTGACTCCGGCGAGTGCCCTGACCTTTCCGGCGAGAAGCATCGATGCACGGTCGACTCGCGGCTTTTCCATCACTTCCAGCGCCCCCTTCGACAGTGCGGCAAACGCTGTGTCCGCATCTTCCAAAGAGGTAAGCACAAGAATCGGCAACGGATTGCGGGCCATAATATGCTCTATCGCGCAAAGGCCGTCCATCAGCGGCATCTGGATATCGATCGTCACCAGGTCAGGCTTCAGATCAAGGACCTTTTTCAGTCCCTCGATGCCGTTTTCCGCCTCACCGACGACTTTAATGCCGCTGTCCCGGGAAAGCTGGGAAACGATCAGTTTCCGCGCAACAGCACTGTCTTCCACCACCAGCACCCGGACCTTGTCCTCATGCGATTCGGCCGGCATGGCTATGCCACCTCTACGGACAGTTCGGCAGGTTTGTCATCCGCAGAGGCGCAGGCAGCCTCATTCCAGTTAAATCTTCTCACCAGCTTTCTCAACTCTACCGCCATCACTGTCAGGTTCCTGCTGATCTCGCTGGTCTGCTGAATGGAACTCGAACTGTACCGGACCCCTTCCTCGATGTCGCGCAACGCTATCAACACCTGGCCGCTGGCGGTCTGCTGCTGCTGGGTGGAAAGCGAAATCTGCCGAGCTGCATCCGTGGTGGATTCGGCGCCGGACACCAGGTCCCGCAACAGTTCAGCTGTCTGCACGGAGTAATCCAGCCCGTCCCGAATCCCCTTGGAGCTCTTCTCCGATGAGACGACAAGCCTGTTCACCGCATCCAGGATCTCGGTCATCTTTCCCTCGATGTCATTGGTGGATTCAAAAACACTGTCGGCAAGCCGGCGGATCTCGGATGCCACGACTCCGAAACGCTTGCCGGCCTCGCCCGCACTCGCAGCCTCCAGAGCGGCATTGAACGCTATCAGCTTGGTCTGGTTGGCAATGCTGTTGATGATATCCATGATTTTGGTTATTTCCTTGGACTTTCTGCCCAATTCCACAATTTCCATGATCCCCGTTTCATTGTCGCAGCTGATCTCATTCATCTTGGCCGTGAGAGTCTCAACTTGTACCGCGCCGTCCTTGGTGTCACGGAGAGTATTGTCCGCTATGTCCACCACTCCCTGGCTGTGCCGCGCAATGTCGGTAGCAGTCGAAGTGAATTCTTCCATGGTCGAGGATATCTCCGAAACCGAACCGGAAAGCTGCGAGGCAAAACTCGCTTGCTGATGGACTGTGGTGGAAATTGTTCCGGCAAAAGAATTTATTTCACCGATCGAATCAGCCACATGGTTGATTATATTCTGCATTTTTGTCAGAAGCTCGTTGAACTCCCGTGCCACGAGGCCTATCTCATCCCGCGTACCCTCTTCCAGCCTTACGCTCAGGTCCGTATAATCGTTTTCAGCGTTATGGATCCGGCGCAGCTTCTCCACGATCGACTTCAGGGGGAAGAGGAGTTTGCCCACCAGCATGACGGAAACGAAGCCGAAGACACCTCCGACCAGTAGCGCTATTAGAATCCCTCCTTGCTTCAAACGCTCATACCCTGCGTAGTAATCAGCTTTCTTGACCCCGACGAAAAGGGCGCCGATAATCTCTCCGGCGTCGTTGCGGATCGGATCATACGCGGTAAAGTAGGGGACTCCCAGAATAACGGCTTCGCCCCGGTAAGGCTTTCCCTCGCGAAACAATGCATCACGTGGCGCACCATCCAGGACCGTGCCTATGGCCCGGACTCCATCTCCCGTCATTATATTGGTGGACACGCGGCGCTCTCCCATGAATATTGTCGCTGCGCCACCGAACAGTTCCTTGATTTTGTCCGGGAGTTCGTAATTGCCGTTGATCACATAGTCTCCGGCCAGAAGCTTTCCGTCCCGCACATGAAACCTGTTTCCCTTATCCTTCAGCAGTTCCCAGAAGACGCGAAGATGGGATTCCTCGACAGCCCTTGCCTGCGACACAGCGTCACGATGAATCTGCACAAGTGAAAAACACGTCGTGATGGCAATCGCCGAGGTTACCAGAACGATGTTCAGCAGGGTAAACTTGGTGCGTATCTTCATGAAATGTCTCCTAACGGATGCCACAGATTTCTTATGCTGGCCAGCCTGACAAGATCGAGCACCAGCAGGATTCCCGTCTTCCAGGGTAATGCAGCCCAAATCCCCCTCTCCTTTGCAAACGATTCGACCAGTAGAGGCAGAGGATGCAGGAGGCGCGTTTCAACGACAACAAGATCCTCCGGTGATTCCATGATGAACGTGCATACATTCCCCCCCCTCCTGACTACGCAGGTTTCAGGTGACAGGCAAGCTGCCGTTGAATCACCGATCCCTACAACGCAGTGCAAAGGAACGGCATGGAGTGGCGGATCGTCCCGGTCAAATGGTCCAAGCGAGTCAACCTGGTCCGCATCAGCACCGAAGCGGAGTCCCCCGGATGAAAATATCATTAACCTGAGCAGCCGGTTTTCAGAGTGATTTGCTGCCCCCCAGGATCGCATACTTCACGCCACCATTGCCCTGGCGAAAATATTTCCCATGTCCAGCAGGATGACGCTCCTGTCGCCGCAATCCAGACGGCCTGCCACATATTCCCTTGCTTCGGCGCCCAAAGTCGCCGGCGCCGACATGATAGCGCTTAGCGTCACATCAGCCACGTCTTCCACGGAATCCACGAGCACTCCTGAGCGAATGGAACCGCTCTGCGCTATAAGGATATAGTTTCCCGACCTTTCATTCGCAGGGATCCCCAGGACCGTTCGGAGATCCAGCACTGATTCGATTTCTCCGCGCAGCTCTATCAGACCGGGAATGCACTTTGGTGTGCCGGGAATCGGGCTGATGTCCCCCGCAGGAACTATTTCCAGCACCTCCCGGCCAGGCAATGCGTAATATTCTCCGGATATCGCAAAAATGACTATCTTTTCCAGGGCTTCGTCGATTTCGTGGATTTTTTCCCGGTCTTTCAAGAGTTTTATCTCGCTCAGGATCCGGTCGCTTTTAAAGATTTCGCATTCGGCAGGCATGTCGTCTCCCAGAGGTCATTGCATAAAAAGCTGGCAAGCTGAAATGAAACTTCGTACGCGGAAGCGTATTAATGAAATTATCGGCTGGAGAGAGACAAACTTGAAAAGTTAATGAATAATTTCGTTCTTGGAATTTGCTGCGGTTTCCCTCTGGAGAAGCCTTTCGCGCTTCGCTTCCAAAACAAGCAAACATCCCCTTGCATGCATCTCTATCCTCATTTACTATGGATAGACACCATGACCGATCAAATAATTGTGAGGAAACAATGATCGCCCGTTTCCAGGCCTCTGCAGAAGCAGTCGGTTGCATTGTCAAGAAATTTTCAACATTGTCTGACGCTGCCGCATATGTTATCGAAACGGCAGGTCCGGTTGCAGCCGGATCCGGTCTTCCCTGCCGGATCCGGCAGGAGCTTGCCGGGCTTGCCTTTGCGTCGCCTGGACAGTACCGGGACACCCCGACCGGGGTGAGCTTCGCACTGGCCGGGATCGCTTCAACCGGAAGCCTGCTCCTGGATCTTGCCGATCCGGTCGAACGGAGCGCTACCGCGCTTCCTCCGGTTCACATGGTGTTTCTCCGTGCTTCCTCTATCGTTCCGGATATCAGGGATCTGCACGGAGCTCTTGAAAAACTAATCTCTGACAAGCCCCACTCTTACCTGTCCATATCCACCGGCCCAAGCCGAACCGCCGATATAGAACGCGTACTTACCATTGGGGTTCACGGGCCCAGGGAACTCCAAATCCTGATCATCGAAGGAGACTGACAGGTGTCGAAGAAGATAATCAGACAGAAGATCAATAATTCATTCCTCCGTGAGGCACTGAAAAACTTCGCATCCCAATACCCGGCCTCCCGCAGCAAGGCGTTCGAAGGAACCAACTTCGAAACTCTTCGGGACAGAATTTCTTCTGCAAGGGAACAATCTCTCCGCGACCTGTCCGGTCTGGTTGAACTTTTCCGTGAGAATGCGGAAAAGTCCGGCGCAAAGGTTCATGAATGCAAAAGCCAGGAGGAGGCCAGGGAAGCCATACTTGGCATTATAAGGAAAGAAGGCGCTGACTTTGTCGTTAAATCCAAATCAATGACCTCGGAAGAGATCCGGCTCAATCCATATCTGGAAAAGGCTGGAATCCGTTGCCTGGAAACGGATCTGGGTGAATGGATCATCCAGCTCGCCGGAGAGCGGCCATCCCACATGGTAATGCCCGCCATCCACAAGAACAGGTATGAAGTCGCAGACCTATTTTCACACGAGACCGGTGATGACTGCACTGCGCATATCCCTGCCCTGGTCACCCTTGCCCGCAATACCTTGAGAGAGGGGTTCCTGACAGCGGGCATAGGCTTGTCCGGCGCCAATTTCGCCATGGCTGACTCCGGGACAATCGGGCTGGTCACCAATGAAGGAAATGCCAGGCTGGTCACGACACTTCCCAAGACTCACATCGCTCTTATCGGAATCGAGAAGATCGTCCCTTCCCTTGCCGAGGCACTGGACATCCTCGACATCCTGCCGAAGAACGCCACCGGCCAGAAAATAACCTCCTATGTTTCACTGATCCGCGGGCCTTCCGATGGCAGGGAACTGCATATCGTTCTTCTGGACAACGGCAGAAGAAAACTTGCCGCGGACCCGCGTTTCAGCGAAGCTCTGAAATGTGTCAAATGCGGGGCCTGTGCCAATGTATGCCCCGTTTACGAGACTGTCGGCGGGCATGTTTTCGGGCACGTCTATGTGGGAGGCATCGGACTCGTTCTGACACCCTTCTTCCACGGCAGCGAAAACGCGCGGGATATCCTGGGGCTATGCATCGGATGCAGGCGCTGCAACGAGGTCTGTGCGGCAAAGATAGATATCGAAGGACTGATCCTCGACCTGCGTGAACGGGGGGCCAAGGTGCCAGGGCAGAAAGCCGTGTTCGGAACCTTCATGCGGAACCGAACCCTGTTTCACGGGGCGTTGCGTGCTGCATACCTGGCCCAGAAGCCCTTCCAGGGAAAAGACGGCCGCATCCGCCATCTTCCCCTCTTGCTGGGAGAAAATGCGGATAACCGCTCCCTCCCGCCGATAGCGGAACAGCCTTTCCATGACCTGATGCGCAAACGAAAGGGGCCTGAACCCGTGAACCGGGAAACCCGCCAAAGGGTCCTGTTCTTTTCGGGTTGTCTGGCAGACTTCGTCTATCCAGAGATGTGCCGGGACACTGTGGAAAGCCTGGAAATGCTGGGATACTCGGTCCATTTTCCCCGGGAACAGCTCTGCTGCGGCATTCCGGCACGCTACTCCGGCGAAATGGAGATCGCCCGTGACATGGCCAGGCTGAATACCGGAATCCTCATGAGGGAACCGGCGGATTTCGTGGTCACCATCTGTCCCACCTGCACCATGGCCCTGAAGCACGACTTCGCAAACCTGCTGGAAGCTGAACCGGAAAATCTGGTCCTGGCCCAAAAACTAGCGTCCAAAGTTCTCAATTTTTCGGAACTTGCGGCAAGAAATCTTTCAGGACCCGTTCTTCCTGGAAAGGGTGAACCCATCACATACCATGACGCCTGCCACCTGAGGCGTGGTTGCGGGATTTTTCGCGAGCCGCGCTCGGTATTGGAGAAAATCGCGGGCCGGAAAGTGGTCGAAATGGAAGGATCGGACACCTGCTGCGGCTTCGGCGGATCCTATGCATTCAAATATCCGGAAATATCATATGAAATACTGAAGAAAAAAATGGCGGCTATCGCCGCCACCGGCACCGGAACAGTCGCGGTGGACTGCCCGGGATGCAAGATGCACATAGAGGGTGGGCTTGAGGGAATACAGAGCCGGGTCTGCGTCGAGCACACCGCTTCCATTGTCGCCCAAAGGTTGCGAACAGAACAATCAACGGAAGAATAACAATATCATCGATCGCCTTCCCGATTTACTCAGCCGGGGCGACTTCAGGACGAGCAGAATCATCCCCGCCATTCTTGCACGGTGTGAAACCCTTTCGTTTCAGGAGGAAACGGTTAGTCTCCGCAGCTATCACACCCGACAGCGCAATGAGAGCAATAAGGTTCGGCACTGCCATGAGGCCGTTCATCACGTCTGCAAAGTTCCACACCAGGTCGAGCTTTACGCTTGCGCCGATGAACACGAAACACGAGTACAGGAGCCGATAAGGAAGCAGCGCCTTGACCCCCAGGAGGTACTCAAGGCATTTTTCACCGTAGTAGGCCCAGCCGATAATGGTGGAATAAGCGAAAAAAATGATGCCGAAGGAGACGATGAATCCACCCCAGGACCCGGGCAGGCCGGAATCGAAAGCCGATTTGGTGAGAGCGGAAACTTTCGCGCCGGAATGCCAGGCGCCGGTGACTATAAGCACCAGCCCGGTCATGGTGCAGACGACTATGGTGTCGATGAATGTTCCGGTCATGGATACCAGGGCCTGCTCGCACGGCTCGTTGGTCTTGGCTGCGGCCGCCGCGATTGGTGCGCTCCCCATACCCGATTCATTGGAAAAGACCCCCCGCGAAACCCCCTTCTGGACAGCAAGCATGGCAGCCGAACCCAGAAACCCGCCAGTGGCGGCCGTGCCGGTGAAGGCATCGTGAAACACCGTTATCAGCGCACCCGGGATATGGGATGAATACCTGAAAAGGATAGCCAGGCAACCTGTCACGTACACTACCGCCATTACCGGCACCATGACAGCGGAAACCCGTCCGATGTTCTTTACCCCGCCGAGGATTACCAGACCGGTCAGGACTGCCAGGACAATACCGCTGACCGCAGGGCTCAGACCCACGCTTTCCTCCAGGTTACCAGCGACCGCATTGGCCTGGACCATGTTGCCGATGCCGAAGGCCGCAATGGAGCCGAACAGGGCGAACAAAACCCCCAGCCATTTCAATCCCAGTCCCTTCTCGATATAATACATGGGGCCGCCGCACATCTCGCCTTTTTCATCCTGCAGCCTGTATTTTACAGCCAGCACCCCTTCCCCGTACTTTGTGGCCATGCCGAAAGCCGCAGTGATCCACATCCAGAACAATGCGCCCGGCCCGCCAACAGAAATTGCAGTCGCCACGCCCACTATGTTTCCGGTGCCTATGGTTGCGGCCAGTGCCACCATGAGCGCCTGAAAGTGGCTTATGTCACCCTTCTCGTTGGACTTTGGCTTGGCGAATGTTTCATAGAGCGCATGCGGAAGCATGAACACCTGGAGCAGGCGAAGCCGTATCGTGAGCAGAATTCCGGTTCCGACCAGGAGCACCAGCAGGGGGAGCCCCCATACATACCCGCTCAAAATTGAGAAGAAGCTGTTCAATTCGTTCATCCGACTACCTCATCTATTGTATTTCCAGGCCCGGAGACAGCGACAATGATTCGAATCCTGTCAGAAGCGCAGCCTGGTTTAACCGCATCATGCCGGGAAATACCGCCGAATACAAATTTTTGCTACAGAAAATATTCCTGATGTCGACAAGTAATTGTATCGGCATATTCGGGTGAATACTGTAGATATCCTTTGCGGAGATGTCAACGACGTTCTTGCCGTCCCGATTGTCGTGTCCAAATGGTTTGAAGCGAACGCCATGCATTGGCAAACATATACAGACAGCTCATGAATTTGCATATTATTAAAGAACTGGTAACATATATTCCGTTCGGTCACTGATTGTCTGACACGCAACGTAAATCATTTGACAGAGGAGGAACCGTTTTCGTATGCTCTTTAAATGAAAAAGCGCGAGATACTACGGCAAGACTGGGAAAGCCTCTGTAATAAATGCGGTTTATGCTGCTTTGAAAAAATCGAGGATGAGCATGGAACAATTTTTTTCACCTCTACTCCCTGCCGGTACCTGGATGTGGTGACAAGAGAATGCAAAATATATCCTCGCAGGTTCGAAATTTACCCTGAGTGCATGCAATTGACGGAAACACTGGTAAGGGAACTCTCCTGGCTTCACGATGAGTGCGGGTATCGGAAGGCGCTCGGCATCAGGAATACCGGAAAACCAGGGAGGCGAAAGGTTTAAGATGACAAATGATACAAAAACAACCACGGTCCTGGTTGTCGATGATGATATGTACGTACTCGAATCGGTTGTTGCTCTTCTGGGACAGTTCGGTTACTCGGTAATACCGTGCCGGAACGGTGAAGAAGCACTTCAGAAGATCCAGTGCACGGATCTTGACGCGATTCTGACCGACATAAAGATGCCCGTAATGTCCGGCATAGAACTGCTGGAAATAGTTCACAACCTGAACCCCGACATCCCGGTCATACTGATGACGGCATACGCGGAACTCGACATCGCGGTGGAAGCAGTCAAGAAGGGCGCATTCGATTTCATCATAAAACCCTACAAGCCCACCTATCTTCTCCACTCCATCGAAAAGGGCGTCAAGTACAACCGACTCGTCCAGATGGAAAAGAATTACAAATTCATGCTTCAGGACATGGTGGAAAAAAAGACCAGGGAACTGGCAGATGCCCTGATGATGGTTAAGAACATCAGCATTGAAATCATAGAGCGGCTGACGGCAGTGGCCGAATTCAGGGACACGGATACCGGTTCGCATATTGCCAGGATCGGATTGTATGCCAGCAAACTTTCACGTTATCTCGATCTTTCCCCCGATTTCATCGAAAATATTGCCTTTGCCAGCCCGATGCATGATCTGGGCAAGATCGGAATATCCGATAATATCCTGCTGAAACCCGGAAGCCTGACCAAGGAAGAGTTCGAAATAATGAAAGCCCACACGACCATTGGCGAGAAGATGCTGTCCGGGTCTTCGTACCCGGTGTTGAGGATGGCCAGCTCAATTGCTCTGAACCACCACGAACGATGGGACGGCAGCGGGTACCCCCGCGGGCTGAAGGGCGAGGAAATACCCATTGAGGGCAGAATAGTCATGCTGGTGGACCAGTACGACGCTCTCAGAAGCAGGCGACCTTACAAGGATGCCGAAAATCACACAAATGTCGTAAAGATAATAACCGCAGGGGATGGAAGGACCAAACCGGTACATTTCGACCCTCAGGTCCTCGACGCCTTCAAAGCTCTCTCCGATGAATTCGAACAGATATACAACGCAAATCAGGATGCAAAATATCCTATCGCACCATTGAGGATATAAACGAAAAAACCGGCGTCGCTTTGCGACGCCGGTTTTTTCGTCCGGGACTATTCTCCCTTATCCAGTCAATTATTAAGCCCCAGATCAAGTGCATCGTTTTTCAACACATCTTCATCTTTCTCCACTGCTATCTCGGTGCCGGCAAACAAATCATCCAGACGTACAGATTCCGGGTTTATCTTGGAATACCTTTTTGCTCCAATGAAGCGCGAGCGGTAATAAGGTGTGTTCATGGACGATATGACAACTTTGCGATCTCTTGAGGAGGCGTGGATCATTTTGTTTTCACCCAGATAGATTCCCACGTGGGAAGGATATGGGGCATAGGTACGAAAGAAAACCAAATCGCCTTTCTGCAGATCATAGGTAGTTACCGGTTCGCCCGTTCCGAACTGTTCTCTTGCCGTCCGCGGCAGGTTTATGTTCAGGTCCCGGAAAACATGCTGGACGAAACTCGAGCAGTCAAGCCCGTTGCGGCTGTTTCCGCCAAAACGGTACCGGGTACCCAGAAAACTGAACGCGGTCGTCTTGAGTTTCTTTGAAGCGTCTGTCGTCAACTCGAGGTTCTTGGACAGGTCAACAGTCTGTTCCTGCTCGACATCAGTCAGTTCCGCAAGCGTCCGTTCATACTCTTCATTGGTGAAAAGGCGGGTATTCGTCCGGGCAATCCTGACTGTTTCTTTGGGCGAGCTTTCCTCGGACGGCGCCGCTTCCCTCAGGGCCAGGACGCTGCCGGGCTTCAGTTTCTTTCCGTGGATCCGGTTGAGGCGCTTCAGTTCAGCCACTGAAATGCCGGACTTCCGCGCAATCAGGGCTATCGTATCGCCCTTTCGAACCTTGTAGACATTGCCCCTAACCTTCTGGGGCGCTGAATGACGGTCAACCGAAGAAGTAACCGTTCTGGGAGGAATCACGATTCTCGAGCCGGGTTTCAGTTGCTTGTCAACCAGGTTGTTCGCTGACTTTATATCCTGGACGGATACGTGGTACTTCTTGGCAAGTGCATAGAGGCTGTCTTTCTTTTTTACCACATGAGTCTTTGCTGCCAGAGCAAGAGACGGGAAGGTTACAAGGAATATGCATACCACCATAAACCGAATGCAGTTATTCATTCGCCCCCCTTTCCTTGTTTTACAATGCATAACGTAATTTTAAAAACCGTGTTTTTATACACCAGAAACCGGTCTTTGTCAACCCCTAAGGACAAGGGGCTATTTGCCCAGCACCAGACGCACTCGGACATGGTCATCATTCATGATCCGGAGTTGAGCCGGCGGATCAAGTCTTTTTTCAACAGTAAAAGATCTTTCCATGCCGCTGACCTGAATTTCATCCGTCCTGATGTTTTCCATGCGCGAAAGCACCGACTCAGGCCCTTCCACCATTACCTGCGACGGTTGGGTCCTGATTCTTTTTATCCTGAGATTTTCAGCCGGGGTACCGGAAACACGGGCTTCGACACGCAACAGCTTGCGCTGTTTCCTTTCGACCGAAACGCGAAGCGCGGCAGGCCTGATCCTTGCGATCTGCACCCCGGAGGGAAGGTTGAAATCCTCTTTCCTGACCATTACGAGATTACTCCCTTCCTTGATTCCGCCCAGGTCTACCTGGGCAGCGACTTCTCCTTCTTTTGGCAGGGGAATCAGGCTGGAAACCGTTTTCAGCTGCAATTCCACCTGGTCCTGGGAACTCTTGCTGAAAATCATCGACTCGGGCAAATTGCGGAACTGTATCGGCGCGTTGACCGTAACGAGTTCTCCCTGCCGCGCGGTAACGATGAGCCAGCATACTGTAACCAGGCCGACGGTTGCCAGTTTCGGCCAGAAGTTTCCGCAGATCCTCTTAGCCAGTGAAATATGTGTAGGCACCTGAGCCCGTGGTGCAAGAAGGCTGAGTAACAGCTCAACGAGCTGGGTAGTTGATTCGACCTTTCGCAGTTCGCCGGAGAGTGCCAAAGTGACTTCGCCCCGCTCCTCGGACACAATAACGACAATCGCGTCGGAGCGTTCGGACAGCCCCAATCCAGCCCTGTGGCGGGTTCCGAAATAGTGGGGGATATCGGTCCTTGTGGAAAGGGGGAGGTGGCATGAAGCCAGGGCAATCCTGCCGTTTCTTATGATCAGGGCTCCATCATGCAAAGGCGATCCTTCAAAAAAAATGCTGCCTATGATCTGTCCGGTAATGGCCGAGTCGATATTGATGCCGTTTGAAAGGTATTCATCTATGGGTTCTTCGCGCTGAATAACTATGATGGCGCCTGTTCTGGAACCAGCAAGGGAGAATACTGCGTCAGAAAACTCTCCCGGCTCGAGATGCTGCCCCTGATCCTGGCGACCGAACAAACCATGCAGTGGGCTTATGCGGTAGAGGGCCTGGCGTATCTCCGCCTGAAAGATGACGATTATCAGGACGAAGAGCACCGTTCCCAGTTCCTGGAGTATCCAGCTGGTCATGAAAAAACCCAGGTTCTTGGTTATCAGGTATATGACCCCCAGAAAACCGAGGCCCACCACGACCTGAAAGGCCTTGGTTTTCCTGAACCAGCCGTAAAGATTGTACGCAATGAAACTCATTATGATGATATCAGCAATATCCTGCCAACGGATTACTGGGGTCACGGCGACTCCTTATGGTGCATGCTTCGATAGTGTGTTATGATGCCGCTGCCGGTACCGGCGCCGCAAAATATTCTTACCGTTGAACTCGGGTGCGAAGGACAATCACGATGCTCGGAAATTCGGAAAAAACCGGACAGATCAGGGATATGTTCGGGAAAATAGCTCCCCGCTATGATTTTCTCAACCGTTTGCTCAGCTTGGGCATAGACAGAAGATGGCGTCGAGCGGCAGTAAAAAAAATACAGGCCCGGGAAAAGAGCCTGGTTCTCGACATAGCGACCGGCACCGGTGACATGATTCTGGAAGCCGCTTCCTTACTGCCATCTCCCGCAAGATTAGTAGGCGTGGACTTTTGCCAGGAGATGATAGCTCATGCGAAAGAAAAAACCGCTTCGTCCCCCTGCCGGCCGGGCATCGATCTCGGAATAGCATCATGCGAAGCCCTTCCCTTCCGGGAAAACACCTTTGACGCCGCCTGCATAAGTTTCGGGATCAGGAACGTTGTGGACAGGGACATGGGGTTGCGGGAAATCCTCCGGGTGCTGCGTCCGGGAGGCAGACTCGTAATACTCGAGTTCTCAAAGCCGAATTCGGCTTTTTTCAGGGCCGCTTACTACCTGTACTTTCGACGCATACTTCCGGCAATCGGCGGATTGTTCTCCGATTCCCGCGCCTATCGTTACCTGCCGGAGTCGGTGCTCGATTTCCCTGACCGGGAAGGTTTCAAGTCGCAGATGACGGCTTCAGGTTTCACAGCTGTCAGCCATACCGATCTGACTTACGGCATCGTTACTGTCTACGTTGGTGAAAAACCACTCATTTCTTCTTGATGAGTTCTCCCATCTTCAGCTCGAGATCGTCACCGTTCACGGCCACCACCTTCGTGCCCCGCTGCTCGCTGCGAACCAGTCCTTCTTCAACCCAATGAAATATCGTGGATTTGGGCACCCCGAATTTCGCTTCGGCCTCTTCAGGCGTATACCAAGTTTTCGAGATGGACATTTCAATAGATCTCCTTTCCATGCTGGAAAAATCAGTATAACCGGATTGACAACGCTGACAACAAAAAAAATCCTTCTCAGCGCCATGATGCCGCCGGTAGCAGCGGAAGCCCGGATCTCCCCCCCCCCTTTACTTGACAGTTTCCGCCATTTTCTGTATAAAAGTTGCTGATCTTGTTGAACTCAAGCAACCGGGGTGGACAATTGTTCTTGGCGGCAAATTTTCTGACAGCAGTCGGGAGAGTACTGGAAATAGTGCTCACCCTCTATATGTACATCATTATTGCCCGGGCAATTGTTTCCTGGGTAAATGCCGACCCCTACAACCCGATTGTCAACTTTCTCTACAAAGTCACGGAGCCGGTACTGTTCCAGGTCAGAAAAAGGCTTCCGCCTCTGGGAGGAGTTGACCTTTCGCCCCTTGTCGTACTGCTTGTCATTTATTTTCTACAGAAATTCGTCGTTGATTCAATTCTTCAACTGAGCGCCCGGATGATGCTCAACATGTGAGGTTTTCAGTGAAAATCACCCCTCTCGACATCCAGCAGCAACAATTCAAGGGAAAAATCTTTGGCGGGCTCAACCCTGACGAAGTGGACACCTTCCTCCAGGCCGTGGCCAAGGAAATGGAAAACCTGAGCAGGGAAAACGCCAGCCTCAGGGAGGCCGTGCAGAGAAGCGCGTCCGAAGCGGAAATCATGGAGCAGCGGGAAAAGGACCTGCGGGACACATTGCTGGCAGCCAACAAGATAAGCGATGACATGAAGAACAACGCACGAAAGGAAGCGGATCTGATAATCGCCGAAGCCGAAATCAAGGCGGAAAAAATCGTCGCCGATGCTGAAAACAGGCTCGTTCAGATGGAGAATGACCTTCAGGAGCTGCGCAGGCAGAAAATCCAGTTCGAGAGTTCATTTCGCTCCATGCTCGATTCCTGCCTGAAGATGATCTCTATTAATGAACAAAACGATCAAGCATAACGGAAACACTGAATTTTCAATCACCCAGGATAACAATGGAGTAAAGTTCTCGATCTACGTTCAGCCGAAAGCTTCACGCAATGAAATCTGCGGACTGAACGGCAGCGAACTCAAGGTGCGTCTGACATCTCCTCCTGTTGACGGTGCGGCAAACAAGCTCTGTCAGGAATTCCTCGCCAAGCTTTTCCGGGTAGCCAAATCGAATGTACGCATCGTCAGCGGAGAAAAATCGCGCCACAAGACCGTGGCAGTTGAGGGGATCTGCAAAGATTCGGTCATGAAACTGCTCACAACATGCAAGACGGAGGATTGAGTGAAAGCTAAAGATATCATGGTCTCGGATGTTCCGACTGTTTCCAGGAAAGCATCACTGAAAGAGGCAATCCTGTTGCTGAAAAAAAATTACGGGGACAAGAGCTTTCTGAATGCAGCCCCTGGACTGGTGGTCGTAAATGACTGGGGAGAACTTGCCGGGGTACTGACCCCCCTCACAGTCATCACTTCTCTCCTTGAGCTCGCAAAGGCCATGGATCCCGCGGAGCAGGACAGGGATGATTTTTTCGACATCCTGTGCGAGAGCATAGTGGACAAAACAGTTGAAGACGTAATGGAACGGGAACCTCTTTCAGTCACTGAAGAAGCACGCGCCCTTGAAATAGCCGACCTGTTCGTGAAACATCGCTATCACAGGCTTCCCGTCGTCCGCGATAAAAAGGTGGTAGGCATTATCTACCGAACGCCGCTTTTGTTCTCCATGACCGGGTGTATATGCAAAAACGGAAACAAATCGAATCCGTCCACCCAAAAGGGTTGACAAAACAGCCGGACTCTCCTTATATTTTTAAAGGTAACAACATCAGGAGGTAAATAGCAATGCCCATGTATGAATATCGCTGCTCTGACTGCGGCAATCAATTCGAGTTGCGTCAGAAATTTTCCGATGAGCCGGTTACTGATTGTCCGGATTGCGGCGGTCATGTAGAAAAACTGATATCAAAGACTTCCTTTTCCCTGAAAGGCAGCGGATGGTACTCAGAGGGATACTCCAAAGACTCGAGGAACACCAAGATGTCATCATGTCCAAAGGATGGCTCATGCTCTTCCTGCCCTGCGGCAGCCGCCTGATCGCAAACCAGCCGGCAATCCCCCCCGAACGGGGGATTTTTTTTGCCGCCCCAAGCGTTTTTTTCCCATAACCGTAAACCCGGACAAGCAAACTGTCGGTTCCCAGTTCGGCAATTATAAGAGGTGCATTGTTACATGACGACCATCATCGACGGAAAGGCCATTTCCAAGAAAATCCGTTCACAGATAGCCGCTGATGTGGCCGAGCTGGCATCAACCGGGCATCGCCCCGGTCTTGCTGTTATCCTTGTGGGTGACAACCCTGCCAGCAAGGTATATGTCACCATGAAGGAGAAAGCGTGCCACGACGTGGGAATCTTCTCCATCGAGCACACCCTCCCTGCTTCCACAGGCGAAGAAGAGCTTCTGACGCTTATTGACCAGCTCAACAGGGACAAGCGGATACATGGCATTCTTGTCCAGCTGCCGCTGCCTAAACACATCAACGAAGCGAAAATTCTTGAAGCAATTTCTCCATTCAAGGATGTGGACGGCTTTCATCCCTACAACATGGGGAGGCTCATCACCGGCAAGCCGGTCTTCAAGCCCTGCACCCCCTACGGCATCATGGTAATGCTCCAGGAAATGGGTATCGACCTGACCGGCAAAGAAGTCGTGGTGGTCGGGCGGTCCAACATCGTGGGCAAGCCCGTGGCTTTCATGTGCCTGCAGCAGCACGCAACGGTCACCATCTGTCATACCAGGACCGTAGACCTTCCGGCAAAAGTGGGAGCAGCCGACGTTCTCATAGCCGCCGCGGGACGCCCGGAGGTAATACGCGGCGAATGGATAAAGCAAGGTGCGGTAGTGATTGATGTGGGAGTAAACAGGGTCGGCGACAAGAAACTGGTGGGAGATGTGGAGTTCGACATTGCCGCGCAGCGGGCATCTTTCATTACGCCCGTACCCGGCGGAGTCGGCCCGATGACCATCACCATGCTCCTGAAAAACACCCTGCAGTCAGCCATAATGTCGCAGGCCAAGGATATCCAATGAAAGTAAAAAAAGCCGTTTTTCCCGTTGCAGGACTGGGGACGCGTTTCCTTCCGGCGACCAAGGCATCCCCGAAAGAGATGCTCCCGCTCATCGACAAGCCTCTTGTCCAGTACGTGGTCGAAGAAGCCGTGTCCTCGGGCATCGAACAGATTCTCTTTGTAACGGGTCGCGGCAAAAGGGCCATTGAAGACCACTTCGATATCGCGTTTGAACTGGAATCCATCCTCAGGCAGAAAGGAAACAGCGAAGCTGCCCAGGAAGTGCGGGATATAGCCGAACTGGTCAGCATTTTTTATGTCAGGCAGAAAGAGGCCCTTGGTCTTGGGCATGCAATCCTTTGCGCGCGGGAATTCGTGGGCGGGGAGCCTTTCGCTGTGCTTCTGGGTGACGATATCATAGATTCGCGGACTCCCTGCCTGGGGCAACTGCTGGATGTTTTCAATCACTACCGCGGGTCAGTCCTGGCACTCGAACGGGTGCCGATTGAAAACATTTCCTCTTATGGCTGCGTCATGGCCAACATGATTTCGGACAGGGTATTCGAAGTAACCGACCTGGTGGAAAAGCCCAAGCGTGAGGAAGCTCCCTCCGATCTCGCCATAATCGGCCGCTATGTGCTGACTCCGGAAATCTTCCCGATCCTGGAAAAGCAGGAAGCTGGAAAAGGAGGAGAGATCCAGCTTACCGATGCCATCAAGAAGCTTTCCTCCCAGGAAGCGATTTACGGTTGCAGGTTTGAAGGAACGCGCTATGATTGCGGCGACAAGCTGGGTTTCCTGAAAGCAACGGTGGACATGGCTTTGAAAAGGGAGGAGATGGGCCGCCAGTTCGAAGAGTTTCTGCGGGAACGCCTGAATATTGTTTGATCGTTTCAAGCTGTCAGTGAAGCCTGTTTAGACCGGCGCCCTGTATCAAGCCGTACTGGAAGAACGCAATCAGGTGAAACTGTTCCTTGTTGTAAGCCTTGGGAAATCCGCCGATCGGACCGAGGGACTTGAGAGTCCTGATGACTTCACGGTCAAGTATCTGGCTTCCGGACGATTCGAGCAGGTCGATGTTCTCGATTTCCCCCTTCCTGTTGAAGGTTATCTTCACCGGGGTCACGCCCTGGATCCCCGCCCGGGCAGCAGCTTCGGGATATCGCCACACGCCGTACACTGCCGATTCGAACCTGCGCAGGAATGAGCCGAAAAAGATATCGTCGCTATTGAGAAGGCGGGTATCTCCCTCCTCGAGGTCGTCTCCATACTTCTTGCGGTATCCCTCTTCAAGCTTGGCCAGCCTGCTTGCGCTCGGATAGAGCTTGGACAGTTCCGGCAGTTTCTTCCCGGTTGATCTGTCCTCGGCCGCCCTTTGGCCCGGCGCCTTCATCTGGCCCGGCCTGTCCGCCGGCTGCGGTTTCCTTTCCGGCGCCGCTTGCTTCCGCTGGGCACGGGTAACATCCCTGCCGGCCATTGATTTCGGGATAGAAGCTATCTTTTCCCTCGGCATATCCCCCCGTGGCGCTGCTTCTCTCGCGACTCTCCGTCTCTTTTCCGCATACCTCTTCACTTTCGCCTTGCTTTGAGCGGCCGGCAGGTTAGGAATGTCGGTCAGATCGACCATGTAGGCCTCCTGCTTCGGCTCCTGTTTCTTTTCCTGGACCTGCAGCAACAAATACAATCCAACCGCATGTACAACGATGGAGAGGATAACGAAATATAGAAAAGATTTTTCGATATATTTTTCTGACATTGATCTCTTCGGCAGGCAGTTTGAAGGTTCAGGACATTGTATGGGAATGAGGGGAAAATTGCAACGGGGGACTAAGCCAGGGTCTGGTAAAGAAGTACCACGCCGAAAAGCAGGAAAAGGACCGCGGCAATCCGGTGAATATAATGCAGCGGCATCAGACGGAGCAGCTGCTTGCCGAGGAAAATCCCCAGGAGGGAAACCAGCCAGAGGGCCAGAGTCGATGCGGTAAATACTACTACTGGAGCGTTGTACTGGGCCGCCAGGCTCAGGGTGACAAGCTGCGTCTTGTCACCGAGCTCCGCGAAAAGAATCATAAAGAATGCGGTCCTGATCGCATCAGACGCAGTAACCGTATGACCGTCCTTTTCCGGATTCGAATGCACAAGAGTCGTTACGCCAAAGTACAGGAACAGGAGCGAAGACGCCAGCTTTGTCCAGAAAACCGGGAAAATCGCGAAAATCGCCTTGCCCAGGAGAACCGCGCCCAGGTTCAGAAGCGCGAAAGCCAGCGCGATGCCGATGAAAATCTTCTTCCATGGATAGCGGGCGGCAAGGGCCATTGCCGTCAACTGGGTTTTGTCTCCCAGTTCGGCGAGGAATATCACTCCGAATGTCGTCAGAAATACTGTCGCTGTCAAATGTGCTCCACAACTTGCTTCATTTCAGTTACCGAATCAGGTCATTTTCCAATTCATCGATATCGTCGGCCTTTCGGGGAAAATGCTTTGCCAGTTCTTCACCGCAGGAAGCGATCACCGAGCAGAGCGCCTTGCACGATTGTCCTTCGCGTATTCCGTCGGACAACTCTCCGGCAAGGGCCAGCCAGTCTTTCTCCGGGATTTTCCTGTCGATTCCCCTGTCCCCCAGGATCCACACCTTGTGTTCCAGCAGGGATATGAGAATCAGGACACCGGTCTCGTCCCTCGTTCTGTACAGCCCCTTTTCGTAGAAAGCGCGGACAGCCCGTTCTCTCACCGCTTCGGCAATTCTCCGTCTGCCCACGAACAGGAGTTTCAAACGGTCGAACCTCCTGAAAGCCGGACGCACCGCAAAAAACAGTATGAAAACCAGTGGAATATAAGTCCATATCGATATAGAATGCAACGCGAGACTGGTTTCAAGCCTGCCCTGTGTCCAATCCGAACCGGCCGCCCAGAGCATGTACAACTGCAACCCCGCCTCAATCGCCAAAGCCGTGATTCCGGAAACCAGCACTGACCCGAGAACCTCCGCTTCCCGGTAGCTGTCACTCCTGTCCACCACCATGGGTACAATTTCCCCTGAAGTGTCCGACTCCGCTCCGGCAATTGCCGATCTTATGGCGTTTATCTCTTCATCGCTGAAAAAGTTCGCGGCTCTGCCTTTTTTCATGCCATTTCCTCACTTTAAGGAGAAACGCTTACCAGTCTCCCGAAGCTCCTCCACCACCGAAATCGCCACCACCGCCGGAGAAACCGCCACCGTCTCCACCAAAAGATCCGCCGCCGTAACCTCCCCCCCCGCCAAAACCGCCTCCCCAGAAAGGCCCTCCTATGCCCGGTCCCCGACCGCCGCCAAAGAGAAAAGCCAGGAACATTCCCGCAATAAGGCCGACGAGAACCAGCAGGCCCTTTATGACCAGTGCCAGCCCGGGAAATGCGAGCGAAGCCGCAAGAGGCAAACCGACTGCACCGGCCAGCCCGCCGAGGGCCCTGGAGATCGATCCCAGCACGACACATGCCACCAGCAGGAATATGAGAAGGGTGGTAATGGGAGGGGCTCCCTTTTTTACCTGTCGGCTGTCGAGTTCGCTCGGCTTGTATTCCCCCTTTACGGCAGCCATTATGGAATTCACGCCGGCACTGACGCCGCCGTCGAAGTCGCCCATCCTGAAACGGGGGGCGATCTCATTGCGGATGATCCTCCCCGAAACCAGATCGGTAAGCTTTCCCTCCAGCCCCCTGCCCACCTCGATGCGAACCTTGCGCTCCTGTTTGGCAACCAGAAGGATCACGCCGTTCCCCTTCCCTGCCTGGCCGATTTTCCATGCCTCTGCGACTTTGATGGAAAACTCCTCTACGTTTTCACCTTCAAGTGAAGGAATGGTAAGAACGGCTATCTGCGTGGATTCGCTTTTATCGAAAGCCGCAAGGTCCGTTTCGATCCTGCCGGCGGTTTCCGGCGACAGAAGTCCGGCCAGGTCGTTCACCCTTGCTTTCAGCACCGGCACTTCAAGTGCATTGGCCAGGAACGGGATGACGAGGTAAAGGATGGTGAAGATAATTTTTTTCATAGGTCCAGGAACGATCATGCAATGCATACAGGGGCTCCCCTTGTGGTTGCCCATCTGAAAGGCGGGCGGGCGCAAGACCCGCCCCTATATCTAGAACTTGACTTTGGGAGCCGTCTTCGCCCCTTCTTCCGCCTTGAAGGGTTCCTTTCTCTTCAGGTGGAGCAGCATGGAATTGGTCATGGAGTTGGGGAAGGTCCTGATGCTGACATTGAAGGTTTCAACCGCCTGGTTGTACCTTACCCTGGCCACATTGATCCGGTTTTCCGTACCTTCCAGCTGGTTCTGCAGATCGAGGAAATTCTGGTTCGCCTTCAGATCCGGGTAACGTTCCACTACAACCATAAGGCGGGAAAGCGCACTTGAAAGCTCACCCTGGGCCTGCTGGAACTTGTTGAAGCTTGCCGGATCGTTCAGCACGTCTTTCGTTGCCTGTACCGACCCGACCTTGGACCTCGCCTCGGTCACCGCCTTCAGTGTGTCGGCCTCATGTTTCGCATACCCTTTCACCACTTCGACCAGATTGGGAATGAGGTCGGCGCGGCGCTGATAGGAGGCCTCTACGTCGCCCCACGTCTTGATGACCGCCTCCTCATTGGCCTGCATGGTATTGTAGCCGCATCCCGAGAGTCCGAACATTACAAACCCCAGAATCAAGAAAGCCAGCTTTTTCATTGTTCCTCCCGATTGTTTCTTCTTTTTCGCGGGTTGATGCACAAAAGCATCCCCTCTTGCATACACATTTTGGAAATATAACGCTTGCTTTCCCACTTGTCATCCCTCGTGGTAAAAATATTTCAAGGCAATGAGAACGGCATTGCAGAATATGGAGAAGAAATTGGCAACGATCAAGGGGATGTCCCGTATCATGAGACCGTAAACAAGCCAAAGACACATGCCGAAGACCAGGATTACCGGCTGCCAGACGGAAATATCGCGCACATGCCGCGAACGGTACGCCTTCACGGCCTGGGGGATAACGGCGCAACTGGTCACGGCGCCCGCGACAAGCCCGAGTTGGGTTGCAATCACGTAGGTTCCTTTTCACACATTCTATCTGTTGCCCAGTCAACCTGTGACATGATGCCGCGGAGGACAGCGACTTCACGGGAATCAAGCTCGGCGCGGGAAAGGATGCGCCGTAGTGTTCTCATGAGGTGAGCCGGGTTGGCCGGGTCCAGGAATCCGATTCCGAGAAGGGTCTTTTCCATGTGAGAAAAAAGTGCCTCCATCTCCTGCGTATCGGACAGCTCCCTTGCATTTGCAGGCGTTACGGCGCTATCTCTGATTCCGCGGGTCAGCTCGTAGCAGAAGACGAGAACCGCCTGGGCAAGATTGAGGGAGCCGTATTCATCCGAGGCAGGTATGGTTGCCTGCCAGCGACAGAGAGACAGTTCATGGGTGGTCAGGCCGTTGTCCTCCCTGCCGAAGACAAAGGCGGCACGACCGTTGCCGATGCGGGACCGGAGCCTGGAAACCAGCTTGTCGGGGTTCATGGTCTCCTGCCGGTACTTGCCCAGGCGGCGGGTAGTGGCAATGGAAATCTCCACATCCGCCAGTGCCTGCTCCAAGGAGTCGCAACGCACCGCGGCGTCCAGAAGATCTCGTGCAGCAACAGCCATGCGCCGGGCATCCGAATGGTCGGTTCTGCACCCCTTGACCAACCGCAGATTGTTGAGCCCCATGTTCTTCATGGCGCGGCAGACCATGCCGACGTTGCCTGGGCTCTGGGGTTCGACAAGGATGATGCTGATCCTGTCCCGGAGATTCAATTCGTTCATCTTTGATCCTGTAGATAGATACGCTTTGGTTTCCATTCAATTTTTCCCCTCACCCGGCCAAAAGCCACCCTCCCCCAGGCCCCTCCCATTGATGGGAGGGGCCTGGGGGAGGGTGAAACTTGTTGACAATAAAATTATTTTGGTGACAGAGGTCACAATAATGTCGGCATCAGGATCGTTATACTACTGCAATCTGAACACCTTGAACATAAAATCCCGATTCAGGAATATCCTGAAAGGAATCCGACTGCCATGATCAACTTCCGCTTGTTCTCCATTCTCCTGATTACCATTTTTCCGGCCATGCAATCCGGGGCCGCAACCGCTGCGCAGGCGCCTGTTTCAGCAGGAAGCCGCATAGCCACAACCGAGAATTACGTTGCGCAAAAGATCAACGAAATTCGGGCGGATCATGGCCTTGCCCCCCTCGGTATTTCCGGGAAACTGCGAACGGCGGCGCGGAGGCAGAGCACTGACATGGCGGCCAACAATTTTCTGGCCCACGTGGACAGCCAGGGGAACGATCTGCGGGCCAGGCTGGCCAAGGTCGGTGCAACCGGGTGGAGCACCGTAGGTGAAAACGTCGGCCAAAGCATGGGCTACAGGAACAACAGTGATGTGATCATTGAAGGATGGATGAAAAGCCCTCATCATCGTGACAACATCCTGAACGGCAGTTTCGTCTCCACCGGAATAGGAGCGGCAGTCGCACCGGATGGAACGCTCTACCTGACTCAGGTATTCATGGAATCCGGGGGAAAAACAGCCAAAGCAGCTGAATACCCCTACAAGACCCCCCGCAAATCAAGTCGCAAACGGGCAGAGTAACGGTTTATGGACTACTTACGGGCAGCTATCGCCTTTTCGTAACCCATCTGAAACGCCTTCCTGTTCAACTCGGAAAAAGCCGCGGGAACACGGGACAGAACGGCACGTTCGGCACTCTCGCGGGTAACCGCCTTCGTCAGCGCTACCATTGCACCTAGAGCGACTATATTTGCCACTATGGCCCGGCCCACCTCATTCTTGGCGGTCGAGATAATGGGAATGCGCACTACGGTGAAGTCACCCGCGGGGGCGTTCTTTACCAGGTCCGAATCTATCAGCAGCACTCCCCCGCTCTTCAGGTCCGAGGAGTATTTGTCGCAAGCCTCCTGCGTCAGGGCCAGGAGCGCATCAACCGCGGTGGCTTTGGGAAAGTCTATCGGCTGGTCGGATATGATCACCTCGGATTTGGAGGCGCCGCCACGGGCCTCAGGTCCATAACTCTGGGATTGGACCGCCTGCTTGCCGTCATAGATGGCGGCAGCCTCACCCATGATGATCCCGGCAAGAATCAGGCCCTGGCCGCCGGCCCCGGAAAATCTCATTTCATACCTGCTGGACATACCGTTCTCCTCTATCCGCTTAAAAAGGACTGCTTCCATCATTTCCCCACCCCTCACCCCGCCTGCGGCGACCCTCTCCCTTGATGGCGAGGGTATCAGACAAGGCAGGGCAGGCACGGGGGCCTGCCCTTACATATAGGTGAAAACAGGAATATTTTTGCCCTTTGCCTTTTGCTTTTCTCTTGTACCTCGCGCCTGGTGCCTTGTGCCTGTCTGTTACCTCACCCTGCCTGAACCCGCTCCACGAGCTTTCTATATTCGGAAACGTATTCCGGCTTGTTTTCCTTGTAAAGCACGCCGGTGATAACCTTTCCCCGAAGCTGTTCGGCGGTCATCTTTTCCGCGGCTGATATTGGAACCGCCACCTCTTTCAAATGGTTCATCATCTCGATCACCGACTTGTACTTGTTGCGCCTTCCATATGTCGTGGGGCAGCTGTCCAGAATTTCCACAACGGAAAAACCTTTGTGACGCATCGCTTCAGTCAGTATCCTGTCGATCTGGGAAGCATGGAATGCAGTACCCCGCGCAACGAATGTTGCTCCAGCGCCAATGGCAAGTTTGGCGATGTCGAAGGGTGGGTCCGGATTTCCATAGGGAGTCGTGGACGCCTTGGCGCCGGTGGGAGTGGTCGGGGAGAATTGCCCGCCGGTCATGCCGTAGATGTTGTTGTTCATTATGAGATAAGTGATGTCTATGTTCCTGCGGCAGGCATGAATGAAATGATTGCCGCCGATGGCAACGCCGTCGCCGTCACCGCCGACGCAAATGACGTTCATTTCAGGCTTGGCCATCTTGATTCCGGTGGCAAACGCCACTCCCCTGCCATGAGTCGTGTGCAGGGTGCAGAAGTCCACGTAACCGGGCAAACGGGAAGCACAGCCGATTCCGGATACGATGGAGGTCATGTCCTTGCTGAACCCGACCGCGTCAATGGCGCGGATCAGCCCTTTCATGACGATGCCGTGGCCGCAGCCCGGGCACCAGATATGCGGCAGTTTGCCAGGCCGGATATATTTGCCATAATCAAAGCCCATTATCTACAACACCTCCCTGATACCGGCCAGAATCTGGGCCGGGCCTATGGGTTCGCCGTCCACGCGGAAAATTCCCGATACCGGCGTCATACCTTTCACGCACCTGCGTACCTCGTGCAACGTCATTCCAAGATTCATCTCCGGAGTTATGATGGCTTTTACGCGGGACGCCAGATCGGCGATCTGTTTCTCAGGGAATGGCCAGTAGGTGATAATCCGAAAGAGTCCTGCCCGTATTCCGTTTTTTCTCGCCTCGTTTACGGCAAACCTTGCCGAACGCGACGTGGAACCGAAAGCGACAATGGCTATATCCGCGTCTTCAAGCAGATATTCCTCCCAGGTAACTATCTCATCGACAGCATTCTCGATCTTGCGCACCTGGCGTTCTTCTTCGGCCTGCACGATGCTGGCGCGTGTCGTGGGGAATCCGTCCTCAGCCTTGTTGAGCCCTGTCACGTGGAAACGGTATCCGGAACCGAAGGCCGCCAATGGAGGCACATCGCCGAAACTGGTGTCGTAAGGCCGGTAATCCGCTGGCGAAACGGTCGGCGCTGTCCGGTTCACAACTGCCAGCTCTCCCGGTTCCGGGAACACGATTCTTTCCCGCATGTGGGCGACGATCTCATCGGGCATGACGGTTACGGGTGTGCGGAACTTCTCGGACAGGTTGAACGCCCTGACCGTTTCGGTAAAGAGTTCCTGAACCGATGCCGGAACGAGACAGATGGCGGGATGGTCGCCGTGAGTGCCCCATTTCGCCTGCATGACGTCCGACTGGCTGGGACCGGTAGGCATGCCGGTGGACGGCCCGCCGCGCATCACGTTGATGATCACGCAGGGCACCTCTGTAATGCAGGCATACCCTATGTTTTCCTGCTTGAGTGAAAACCCGGGCCCGGAAGTCGCGGTAAGCGCCTTCACCCCGGTGAGCGAAGCGCCTATGACCGCGGCCATGGCCCCGATCTCGTCTTCCATCTGTATGAATGATCCGCCCAACTTGGGCAGCTCGGCCGACAGCACCTCTGCCACCTCGGTGGACGGCGTTATGGGATAACCCGCAAAAAACCTGCACCCGGCGTAAATGGCGCCATGAGCGCAGGCCTCGTTGCCCTGCATGAAAGCCACCTTCTTCGACACGATTTCCTCCGGACTCTACTGGGTAACGGTGACCGCAAAATCGGGACACCTCAGTTCGCACTGCATGCAGGCAATACATGCCTCCGGGTTCTTCACCACCGCGGTGAAGCCGCGCATTTCGAAAACGCTTGTCGGACAGAACTCGACACAGATGTGGCAACCCTTGCAGTATCGTTCATTGACTACAACCACAGGTTTTTTCTTTTCCATTAACTCCATGCCTTTCAAAGCTGGAACTCATAAATTCAAGCCGTCTACCAGTGATTTGACATGGCAGATAGACTCTTCGAACATGGCCCTCTCCTCTTCGTTCAATTCCAGCTCAATTATTTTCTCGATCCCGGATGCGCCTATGATGCAGGGGACACCCACGAAGTAACCGTTTACACCGTACTCACCCTCCAGCAAGGCACAAACGGGAAGCACCCGCTTGCGGTCGTACAGTATGGCCTCGGCCATGGCCAGTGCGGAAAAGGCGGGAGATATGAAAGCGGAATTTTTCATCAACCCGACTATTTCGCCACCGGCGCGGCGCGTTCTGTCCACCAGTTCCTTCATGACCTCTCCCGCGCGCTCCGCGCCGAATTTCTGTTCGAGCAGTACGGAAGCCGGAATTCCGGAGACATTCGCGAACCGGACTAGCGGGACCATGTCGTCGCCATGGCCACCCAGCACCAAGGCACGCACATCCTGCACCGACACGCCGAGTTCGGCAGCGATGAAGGCAGAAAAACGGGCCGAATCCAGAACCCCGGCCATACCCATGATCCTGTTGCGGGGAAACCCTGTTATCTTCCTGCACAGGGTCACCATTGCATCAAGCGGATTGGTCAGCACGATCACAATTGTATCGGGAGCCTTGTCACGTATCAGCTCCGACACCCCTGTCATTATCTTGGCGTTCACGGTAATGAGGTCGTCGCGGCTCATGCCGGGCTTCCT
Organism: Geobacteraceae bacterium; assembly: GCA_034933285.1. GTDB lineage: Bacteria > Desulfobacterota > Desulfuromonadia > Geobacterales > Geobacteraceae > RPRC01. The sequence continues at coordinate 45,852 of JAYFNT010000008.1, forward strand.
GGGTAAACCGGCAGTAACGACGATCAGGTCCGCGCCACGAATGTCCTCGGGATCACTGCTTCCCAAAAGGCGGCAGTCATACCCATCGACAGGGCCGGCCTCGAAAATGTCGAGCATCTTGCCTTGAGGAAGATCCTTCACCACATCGTACAGCACCACGTCGCCCAGTTCCCTCTGAGCCATGAGGTGAGCCAGGGTACCGCCAATCTGGCCACCACCGATCAGGGCAATTCTCCTGCGTGCCATCAGCTCCTCCCGTCATCTGCGCATAGTAATGCCGCATCATTCCATGTTCAAGGTTGATGGATCGATCGGGATGCGGACGTTGCCCTGAAAGTGTTGCGACTACAGGTTGGCTATGAGTTCGTCCGCGAATTCAGAGCATTTCAGCTCTGCCACCCCTTCCATGCCTTCCGCACGCATAAGCCGCGCGAAATCGTAGGTAACCCTGCGGCTGCCGATTGTACGGTCAAGAGAAGCGTTTATCAGCCCGGCAGCCTCTTTCCAGCCCAGATATTCAAACATCATTACCCCGGAAAGGATAACGGAACCGGGGTTGACCTTGTCCAGATTGGCATACTTGGGTGCTGTTCCGTGGGTCGCCTCGAAGATGGCGTGTCCCGTCCTGTAATTGATATTGCCTCCCGGAGCTATGCCGATGCCTCCTATCTGGGCAGCCAATGCATCAGAAAGATAATCGCCGTTTAAGTTGGTGGTGGCGATGACATCGAATTCGTCAGCGCGGGTTATGGTCTGCTGAAGTGTGATGTCCGCAATGGAATCCTTGATCAGCAGCATGCTTTTCCACTTGCCGTCGCCATGGGTCGGCCACAAGGCAAGGGTGTCCGCCACTTCCTTCACGACCGCCTCTTTCTGTGCGGGCGTCATGTTATCATAACCCGGCTCGATAGAACGAGCATTATCTTCGGCCGACATAAGGGGCTCGCGTTCCTTGTTGCCGATGATCCAGGATTCACGCTGGGAAACGGTGCGGTCACGGTATCTGGAAGCCGCAAGTTCGTAGCTCCAGTTCTTGAAAGCGCCCTCGGTGTATTTCATGATATTACCTTTGTGGACCAGTGTCACCGATTTTCTGCCGTTTTTCAGGGCGTATTCAATGGCGGCTTCCATGAGCCTTACGGACCCGTCCCTTGAAACCGGCTTGATGCCGATTGCAGAGGTTTCGGGAAAGCGGATCTTCGTGACCCCCATTTCCTTACGGAGAAATTCGATAATCTTTTTTGCCTCGGGTGATTCGGCCTGCCATTCCACGCCGGCATAGATGTCTTCGGTGTTCTCGCGAAAGATCACCATGTCCACCAGCTCCGGCCTCTTAACCGGAGACGGCACACCCTTGATGAACCGGACCGGGCGGAGACAGACGTAGAGGTCCAGTTCCTGCCGGAGCGCAACGTTCAGTGAACGGATGCCCCCGCCGATCGGGGTCGTGAGCGGGCCCTTCATACCGACAAGATATTCCCTGAACGCCGCAAGAGTCTCCTCCGGAAGCCAGCCGAGCCCCTTGTTGAAGGATTTTTCACCGGCAAATACCTCCATCCAGTCGATTTTCCTCTTTCCGGAATACGCCTTTGCAACCGCGGCATCCAGCACACGCACCGCGGCTCGCCAGATGTCGGGACCGGTGCCGTCGCCTTCTATGAAAGGTATGACCGGGTTGTCGGGAACCTGCAGCACCCCGTTATCTATGGTTATTTTTCCGCCAGCGGCGGGCTTTACTTCATTTGAATTTGTCATTTGTGCACTCCAGTTTGCTGATTGCATGTCAGAAATCCGCCCCCCTCACCCGGGCTGCGCCCGCCCTCTCCCTTGATGGCGAGGGCATGCTTAAAAAACCTTTTCCATTGAGGGAGAAGGTGGCCCGCAGGGGCGGATGAGTGGGGCTCATCCTTTCGTTCCCTTACCGTAGAGTTCCGGGTTGAGCGTCGGGTCGTTGTACATTTTGAACTGGCGATAGATTTTCATCTTTTTTCTTCCAGCAAGATAATCGCACAGCAGTCTTTCCAGCGCAAAAAAAAGATCGGATCTCTGAGCCCTCAGCGTATCAAGCCGTTGCCGGGAACGCTCCCTGTGCTCCTGCGTGATATCCGTCCTCATCGTATCTTCATGCATGTGGTAGATTTTGAGGGTAAGTATGGATATCCGGTCAACGATGCTTCCCGGCGTTTCCGAATTAAAATCTTCCGACTGATCCGGTATGTCCTTACTGCCAAGCCATGAGGCGATCTGCTCGTCCAATCGCTCGATAAGGTCATTTCTCTGCTGGTTAAGAACGTCAATTTTGCGCTTTACCGAGGCGATGACGCCGTCATCCACATCAGTGCGCCTGGCCTTGTCCTCTTCGTGCCACAACAGGTAGTTCTTGCGGCACAGCTCAAGCGCCAGTGGATTCAGATCAGCCCCGGCTTTCGCACAGCCGTCCGGCTCATCATGCCAGAAGCCGATGCAGCAGTCAAAAAAATCAGGCAGGCGCGTAAGGCGCAATTCCTCAATCATTTATTCTCCGTTCTTGATTTGCTTGATTATCCAACATTTGTGACAGTTCCGCAAACACTTCGTCCACGGTGATGCTTTCCATGCAGAGACGGAACACCGGATTCACGCACTTGAAGCTGTTGCAGGGGCAGCAATCGAGTTCATCGTGAATCACGATCCGATGCCCATCACCTATGGGCCCGCTTCTGAGCGGGCTTATGGGTCCGTAGAGAGCCAGGGCCGGCGTTCCGACAGCCGCAGCAATGTGCATGGGGCCGGTGTCGCCAGTAATGAGAACTTCGACCCTTTTCAGCAGGGCGCCTAATTCCCCCAAAGTGCAACCGGTCAGATCATGGGCCTTGTTCCTCATCCCGGATTGTATCTCATCGGCAAGCTTTTTCTCATCAGGACTTCCCAGAATGATTACCTCGGTCCCCATCCGCTCTATGACGCGATCGGCAAGCTCGGCGAACCGATCCAGGGGCCAGCACTTGCACAGATGATTCGTTCCCGGGTTGAACGCGACAATCCTGCGCCCATGAATAGCTGCGCTGTCAAGCACTTCTTCGGCCCTTTTTTGATCCCTCGTCGACGGAAAGAAATCAAGCTTCCTGTCAGCCTTCTCCGTGTCGATACCAAGGGCTGTCAGCGGCCCCAAGTGGTTCTCCACGGCATGCATCAAACGCTTGCGCGATTTGTGGTAGACCAGCACCCGGCACGGAAACGCGGAGGATGCCAGGAACCACCCCTTCAGGTTGCTGCGCTGGTAGTTAAGCACCAGGTCGAAGCGCCGTGCATGAAGTTCTTTCCATAGTCCTAGCAAACCCTTGAGCGATTTATGGGCGCCTTTTTTCTCGAACACGATGGATTCATGGACAAAGGGGTTGTTTTCGAAAATCGTCGTGCTCAGCCTGGAACCGACCAGCATGGTCACTTTGGCGTGGGGAAATCTTTCCTTCAAAGCGCGGACCACGGGCGTGAGATGCAGCAGATCGCCTATTGCGCCGGGTTTTATAATGAGAATGTTTTTGAATCCGTTATTTCCCGATTCCACGAATATCCCGTTTCTTCAATCACCCGGCATGACGGTTGCGAACGTTGGCCAAAAGAGTCGCCCAATCTAGGTGATCAGGTATGCCTTATACAAAATTTTTTACTATTCGAGCAATTCTTCTCGGCAGCAGACATATTAAATGTACAACTGTTTTGGGATAGTCAATTGAAAATGATATAAAATTGGAGATTTTCTTGTAAGTTTCGTAGTTCAGGATATTCAGCTTCCTGAAAACCAGCAACCCTCTGAGAGAGAAAAGCCCTGATTTTATTCCATGGTTCTTGATGCATTTCATTTTTGTGTCAAGGTCGTAGGAAGGCGGCAATGAAAATATGAAATTCGCCCACCTTCTCACCCATATTTCAAAGGTTTGGTTCAGCCAGCTTTCTTTAGCAACGTCTTTTAAGGATATGGGCTGCACAGAAAGAGTTTCAACCCAATGGATGAGAAACCGTTTACGAGCGATATATTCGAAAATAATACCAGTTTGCAAGAAATTGGTATCGCGGTAACGCTCGAAATCGGCTTTGGCTATGAGTTGAGAGTTATAAACAAGACTCGCGAGACAGGTCATGTGCCAGCCTAAATCCGACAACAGCTTATTCTGATCCGAATAATCCTGTCGCGGTACGTCACACACTCTGTTTATAACATTGAAAACGATGACATCATATGTTTTTTCCCGGGCGGGCACAACATCATAGAAATAGTCCAGCATCTCAGCGGATATTTGATAAGTATCGCCTAAAAGCCAGACATAATCGGTTTCCGGATATTTGAGGGCACGTTCGAAATTCCTGTCAGGTCCTATATTTGATTCATTGCAGTGATAATCAATAAGTGGGTATTCTTTGATTCTATTTCTTACAACCTCTGCTGTAGCGTCTGTCGATGCGTTGTCAAACACAAATATCCGGATATTATACGTTTTCGCTAAAGGAATATGAACCTGCAGGCAATGGTCGAGAAATTCAGATCGATTGTAAGTGGGGATAACTATGGAAAGATGTTGATCGGCTTGCATCATTTTGAACCCGTATATTTGAGAGTCGTGCAAATCGCGGCAGCGTCAAGTTGTCAACGACAGCGCTAATGCATCAAGCTTTTCAATGTTCTGGTATATTCCTCGAGGGTTTCAGCCAGTTCGCTCTCGGAAAAATCAACAACTTTTTCAAAGGAATGGTTCTCCTTCATCAAGACAATCACCAGGCCATCCCCTACTCTTTTTTTGTCCTGTTTCATGGCCTTGAGTATCCCATCGAATTCAAGTTGTGCAGGCATTACCGCATTCCCCAACAGTTTCGAAAAAAGATGGGTGTTCAGCAAACCGGACTTTTCCGCCGAAAGCAGTCCGCGTTTCTTGGAGACAATGTTGGCAAACATCATTCCGAAAACTACCGAGGTACCATGCGGCACCGAATAATTGCTCACCGATTCCAGTGCATGGCCAAAGCAATGACCGAAATTGAGAAGGTTCCTCCTGCCGGTATCGAATTCATCCCCTTCCATGTAACTCTGTTTAACCTGGAGGGAAGAGAAAATAGCATGTTCCAGCACGCCCAGATTTCTCTGCAGCAATAACGGAAGCTGTTCGATCATATGCGATGTCATGAGCTCGCCGCCCATTAAATGCAGCTTTGCCACCTCGCCGAGACCGCTTGAGAAGTCGGCCTTTTGCAAACTGTTCAAAAACGGAGTATGGACAAGAATCCGGGAAGGGGGATAAAACGTACCGGCAAGGTTCTTGAACCCCTTGAAATTCAGCGATGTCTTGCTCCCTATGCAGCTATCTGCCTGAGCGAGCAATGTTGTGGGCACAAACACCCAATTTATCCCCCGATAGAGCGTGGAAGCGGTAAACCCGGTCACGTCCTGGACAATGCCCCCCCCGATGGAAACCAGGGTCATATTCTTTTTAACCGAGCGTTCCATGAATTTTTCATAAAGCTCTTCCACACTTTTCAGGCATTTCCGCTCTTCACTGACAGGAAAAACTATCAGGCCTTCCCTCGGCAAATCTTTGAAACAGGTCTCAGCGTATATCCGCCATACATTGCTATCTATGACATACATGCAGTCTCTCGGGTTTTCCAGGGCTCCCTTTAGACCTTCCTCATCAAGAAAACGGGCTTCATATTCACGCAATTTGGACTGCAGCCTGATTATTTGCAAGTAAAACCTCCATCCACCACGATGGTCTGACCGGTGAGATAGGTGTTCCGCTCCGAACAAAGAAAAGTGACCACCTCCGCAATTTCAGCCGGTTCTGCAAGCCGTCCCATGGGGATGGCCGAGCATATTTCCCCCAGGTCCTTTTCGTTGTTGTTCTGCCTAGTCAACTCGGTCATCACGTATCCGGGCGCGACACTATTGACGAGGATGTCGTACGGCGCCAGTTCGATGGCCAATGTTTTCGTCATGCCTATAATAGCTGCTTTGGTAGTCGTATACAGCAGGCGGCGTTCTTTGGAAACAATCCCGAAAATTGAGCTTATGTTTACAATTCTGCCATGGCCGCCGGCTTTCATGCGGGAAGCGAGTCCCTGCACCAAACGCATGGGTGCAAAGAGGTTCACCTGGGTCATTGTCTGCGCCTTTTCTGGTGATATTTCATCAATCCCCGCCAGATAATTGATTCCGGCATTGTTCACTAGTATGTGGATGTCTTGGTCAAGGGATGCCAGGAAAGAGTCGATGGAATCGTTGGAAAGCAGATTCAATTCTTCCCGACGCGGTGCAAGAACGGCTAAGCCGTCCATTTCCAATCTTTTCCTGATAGCAGCTCCGATACCACGCGAGGCTCCGGTTACAAGGGCGGTTCTTGCCATTACTCGTACATGCCTCCTGCTTCCTTTATCAGTCTGTCATAGCGGCTTTCAAGCATTTTTATGCGGTGCATATCCTCTTCAAAAATCATCTTGTAATAGTCCCGCTTGTTTTTCAGCCACATCAATTCGAAACCGACTGCCTTCAGGATCCCCTTTTCATAGTCATTGTTCAACGCATCAGGGCATTTGAAAACGATTTTTCTGGTTTCATAACGGTCGACGCAACCCTCTGGCAGTTCCTTTATGAATGGCACGGTTTCCTTGGAAACCCCTCCACCGACGACACATTCCATGTTTCTCGATTTCGCTTTGCAGAAAAGATCCCGGGCAATCTCAAGAATTTCCGGTGAATTCACATATTCCCGTGTCTTGCCTATCGATCCGGTAAGATCCACACGCCCCAGGACGATTCCGTCAAGTTCATGGACCTCTTCGAGTTCAAGCATACGGTCAAAATTCCTGTATGCATCAATTGTCTCCAGATTAATCAGAAACTTGACTTGTTTGCGCTCCACCTCGGGAAAAGCCAGTTTCACGGCGCCCAGGTACTTTTTCAATGCATATGGAGTTTCAACCATTGGTCCGACAACATGGCTGACCCCTATCACTCTCGCCTGATACATATCCAAGAGGGCTTCACAGCCACCAATCTTGACCGTGAGGTCCAATCCTGCCTTAGAAACGACCTCTTTCAGCCTCATGGCTTCTTCCAAACGGGTACCTTCCGCTTCGAATTCAGCCTTAACCCCTATTACATGAAAATTTTCACGCAAGTCAATCAATGCGTCAATCATTCTCATTTCAAGATCATTCATCCTAACCCTCCGTTCCCTACGGTTTTTCAATTTCCGATTGCATAAAGCTAGTCACACTTTTTCTTTCAATTCCCATTCCTCTACCAGCATATTGTTTTTGAACTCCTCCCGGTCAAGAAACGGATACATGTCTTCAAGAGGTTTTGAAACAATGCGCCCATCCGGCTTGCGCTCGGAGGAAAGCTTCGGTTCGAATTTATAATCGGCAGAAAGTCGCACATCGCAAACCACAGGCCCGGGAGTTTGGAGAATCCTGCCAATCGCATCCTTGAGACCGCTGTGCCCGTCAATTATTTCCGTTGCAAGACCATATGCCTGCGCAACCTTCACAATGTCAGGAAAACTCACACCGCTTTCAGAGTCACAACCCACGTAACGGGCATCGAAAAAAGCCCCCTGCGTCTGCCTTATAGAAATGTAACCATTATTACTCAGCACAAAGAGTTTGATCGGCAGGTTATGGTGCGCCACAGTCTGCAATTCCTGGATATTCATTTGCAGGCTTCCGTCACCGGCAATACATACGACGTCCTTCTTTCCGTTTGCGAAACAGGCGCCTATCGCCGCAGGCAGATCGTACCCCATTGAAGCACATCCTGAATTCCAGAAAAACCTCTGGTTTTCTTTTACCTTGCCTGCCTGAAAAAGGACGACGCATGCGGAACCGTTGCCTGCAACCACTACCGATTCCTGACCAAGCAAAGCAGTCAACTCCTCGATGAAATAGTACGGGTTGACCAAGCCTTTATCCATCCTGTGCGCATCCGTAACTGCAGGGTAGCGTTTTTTGCGTTCATGACACCATTCCAACCATTCCCGACATTCAGGAAGCGGTTCCGCCTTCAGCTGCTGCTTCAATTCCCCGAGAAAGAGGCCGGCATCTGACTGAATTGCCAGATCAGGTCTGACAGTGGGCTTAGACAGCTCTGCTCGATCGATATCCACAATTATCTTGGTAGCCGACCGGGCAAACGAACCCCAATTATAGCTGACTTGCCTGATATTATTCCTGGATCCCACCGACAGAAGTAAATCCGCGTTCTGCAGGGCAAAATTTCCGGCGCGGTTACCGATCGTGCCGATTCTGCCGATATACAGCGGATGTTCCGTCGGTATCAGATCGATTCCGCAAAATGTGGACAGGACCGGTATCCCCATTTTCTCGACGGTTTCGAGAAAAAGGCCCTGTGCCCCGGCGAGCCGGATTCCCTGGCCGGCCAGGAAAACCGGTCTTTCAGCTTTACGAAGCAATTGCAGCACCTCGGCAACCTTATCGTTCAGTTCCGGATCTGTGGATAGGGTCCGATCTTGGTCCGGGGCATATCCCTGCAGCGAACTTTCATCAATCAGCGCCCCCTGGACATCGAGGGGTATGTCGAGCCAAACCGGGCCTGGACGCCCGTGAGTAGCTAGATAGAGAGATTTTTCAAGCAGGAGGCGTATTTCTTCCGGTTCACTCACAACACCGGCAAATTTGGTCACCGGGCGCACGATATCGACGATGTTGATTTCCTGATCCCCCAGCTGGCGCAGACCGATTTCTCTGCACCGCTCTATCGTTGTTTCCCGTTTCACCTGGCCGGAGAGGTAGAGCGCCGGAACTGAATCGAGCCATTGGCCTATCACGCCTGTAAGAGTATTCGTACCACCAGGACCGCTTGTAACGACAACGACTCCCGGTTTGCCTGAAGTGCGCGCATACCCTTCAGCACCTATGGCCGACGCCTGCTCATGATGATTGCAGATGAACTCGATCTCCCCGCATTTGCCGACCGAATCGTTCAAATGCATGGCGCCTCCGCCGGTGATCATGAAAACATGCTTGACACCATATTCGACGAGTCTTTTTACTATGTAATCCGTTACCTTTATCATGCTTGATACTCCAGAATCCTTATGCGCGACAAGTGACAATCTTGTTCACATATTGAATAGATGTCCGCCCCCCCCCGGACAAAGTCAGCCTGGAACGCTTCTCTTTTCATGCCACCGAATCGTACGCTGAAGTGCCTCTTCCAGGCCCACTCTTTCTTTCAACGACAATTCCTGTTTTGCCCTTCCTGTCGCCGGTACATATCTGGGAGCAGGGACACCTTCCACAATCTTCTCCGCTATGTGAACCGTTGGAGACGGCTGGAAACATCGTGCGACTGCCGCAGCCAGCTCAGAAATGCTGATACTCCGTTCTGAACCGACGTTATAAGGCTTGCAGCTCTCCCCCCGGAAGAAGAGCGTCCAAAGCCATTCAGTCATATCCGCCGCATAAAGATATGAACGATATGGAGCACCGTTCCCGAGTATCCGGATTGCCCTTCCCTGCAAACCGTCACGGATAAAATTACCGACAGCGAAATGGACATCCAAGGGCAAATAGGGACCTACGAAAGCGAAACAGCGCGCAATTTTTGCCGCTATCCCGTATTTTTCCGCATAAACAGTACACAACAACTCGGCAATTCTCTTTCCTTCACCATAAGCTGATGTGGAGCTTACAGGGTCCGGGGCGCCGACATAGTCTTCAGGCATATTGGAAACTTCGGGCCTCTGCCTTCCATAGACCGCTCCCGAGCTTGTGAGCAGGAATGTCCGGCACTGGCATTGACGGGCGAATTCCAGGGTGCGCCGCGTACCCTCCACAATGGTGTCCAGCATGAGCAACGGATTCTCGACATTCATCTTTGCGCTTGCTTCTGTCGCCGCATGAATTACATGAGAGAAGGAGCCGCTCGGGAATACGAATGAACGCACATCACCCGTGTGAAAACGGAATGATTTGCTTGCCGCGAGGTGCGGAGCCTTGGCAAAAAATGCCTCAGGATTTCTCGTCAGGACATGCGCGCATGCCTTCAGGTCCAGTCTTTCGTTGGCCCGGGCAAAACTCTCCAGCAGCCAGGTACCTATGAAGCCCGTGCCACCTGTGATGAATATCCGCCCGCCGCGAATATCATCCCACAATTGTTCGGTATGCTCGAGGATCCGGTCCAAATCCTCTTTGAGGAGATTTTCCATGCGAAATGAAGCCTTTTTCCTACTTGCCGGATTTGCTGCAGAAGTCATGTATCTGAAAAGAAATGAAATCCAGCATTTCCCTGGTCATTCCCGGATACACGCCGACCCAGAAGGTATCACGCATGATCCGGTCAGTGTTCCTAAGCTCCCCGATTACCCGGTATCCTTCCCCTGACCGGCGCATTTCGTCAAAACAGGGATGCTTGATCAGGTTCCCGGCAAAGAGCATCCTGGTCTGTATCCCTTTCGCTTCAAGATGGGCGACCAATTGCTCTCTGGTAAAACCGGCACACTCCCTTATCGTGAAGAGAAAGCCAAACCATGACGGATCGGTGTGCTCCGTCGGTTCGGGCAGGATGAAACAGCCAGCCAGGTCGTCCATCGCATCCCGCAAATATTTCCAGTTGCTCTTGCGTGCCGCGATGAAACCGGGCAGTTTTTCCAGTTGAGCGCATCCGATGGCTGCCTGCATATCGGTGACCTTAAGGTTGTATCCGAAATGGGAATAAACATATTTGTGGTCATATCCGTAAGGGAGTTCGCCGAATTGCTGCGTGAAACGATCCCCGCAGGTATTGTCGCGCCCGGATGCGCACCAGCAATCCCTTCCCCAGTCGCGAAAAGACTCAACAAGGCGTTTCAGGGTCGTGTCGCTGGTATAGACGGCACCTCCCTCCCCCATGGTCATGTGGTGCGGGGGATAGAAACTCGAGGTTCCCAGATGACCAACGGTCCCGGTAAAGATCATCTCGCCGTCATATTCATACCGCGATCCGAGAGCGTCGCAGTTGTCCTCAATCAACCATAAGCCATGCCGTTCACAGAATGCCTTGACAGATTGTATGTCGAAAGGATTGCCCAGCGTATGCGCGATCATGACTGCTTTGCTTTTTTCCGAAACAGCTTCTTCAAGCTGACCGCAGTCGATATTGTACGTGGGAAGTTCGATATCGAGGAAAACCGGAACTGCCCCGTATTGTATGACCGGCGCGACCGTTGTGGGGAATCCGGCGGCAACGGTGATCACCTCGTCTCCGGGCTTTATGCATCTTTCTCCCAGCTTTGGCGAGGTAAGAGCCATGAACGCAAGGAGATTTGCCGAAGATCCGGAGTTGGTCAAGGAGCAATGCTCAACACCAAGAAATTTCGCAAATTTTTCCTCGAATTCCCCCGCATAGCGTCCGGTTGTAAGCCAGAAATCGAGAGAAGCATTCACCAGGTTCTCGATCTCCCGCTGATCAAATACCCTGCCTGCATAGGGGATACGCGAGCCAGGCTTGAAAGCTCTCGGCACACCATGGACCATTTCATAGTATTTTGCGGCAGCCTCAACGACATTTCCTCTAAGTTCCTGTTCCATCTTTGAAAAAGTGTCCACATAATCTCCGTATGTAAATGAACGTTACAAGCCGCTAATGGCTTGCCGGCTGTTCCGAGCAGAATTCCTCTATCTGCCGGAGTGAGATGTCTTTCATCTCTTTCCCGTCTTTATAAGCTTTTGTCCACTCGATGATCCTGTTGATGGCTCCATCCAGGTTCCAACGCGGGCGCCATCCAAGCTTCATTCTGGCCTTGGAACAGTCGAGCTTCAGATAATTGGCCTCGTGCGGATGGTTGCCTTTGTCCACCACAAATTCGGCGCCTTCGCCCCACCGGTCGCACATCGCTTTCACGATCCACTCGACCGGCTTTGCATCTTCGTCGGATGGTCCGAAATTCCAGCCATCGGCATACGCCGGCCCGTCCTCATGCAACCGTTGCGCAAGCGTCAAATAACCTGACAGGGGTTCCAGGACATGTTGCCATGGCCTGATTGACGCAGGGTTTCGGACAATGATTTTTTCCTTTTTCAAAAGCGCCCGTACGCAGTCCGGAATAAGCCGGTCCACGGCCCAGTCACCACCACCAATGACATTCCCCGCCCTGGCCGATGCAATCCCGACACCATGCCGACCGTAATCACTGGCGTTGAAATAAGAGCTCCGATAAGCAGCGGTCACCAGTTCCGAGCATGCCTTGCTGTTTGAATAGGGATCGAATCCTCCGAAGGGCTCAGTTTCTCTGTATCCCCAGTACCATTCCTTGTTCTCGTAACACTTGTCAGTCGTCACATTGACGAACGATCTGACGCTTTTGCAGTGACGGACAGCCTCGAGAATATTTACGGTTCCCATTACATTAGTGGAATAGGTATCGACAGGTTCAGCGTACGAAACGCGCACCAGCGGCTGGGCAGCCATATGTATGACCACCTCGGGCGACGCGGAATCAACGGCATCCTTCACCTGGGGCAGGTCACGTATGTCATTAATTATTGACGTCATCAAATCGTTGATGCCGCACATTTCATACATGTTAGGTCCTGGAAGCGGTTCAAGAGCATACCCTGTAACCTTTGCGCCCAGTGCATGCAGCCAGAGACACAGCCAGGACCCCTTGAAGCCTGTATGGCCGGTCACGAAAACTCTTTTGCCGCGCCAGAACGCATGAGCATATTCGTTAAACGTCATCTGCATTGACATCACCACGATTTCCAGGGAGCTTTTCCCGATTTCCAGAGGTCATCCAGTTGATTCTTGTCACGCAGCGTATCCATCGGCTGCCAGAATCCCGAGTGTTTGTACGCAACGAGCTGACCATCCCTTGCCAGGTTCTCCAGCGGCTCTTTTTCAAGAAGTGTACTGTCACCTTCAATATAATCGAACACTGCCGGCTCCATCACGAAAAAGCCTGCATTAATCCAGGCCCCATCACCTTTCGGCTTTTCCTGGAATCCTGACACATTTCCGTCCGGTTTGATGTCCAAAGCGCCGAATCTTCCGCCGGGCTGTGTAGACGTGATCGTCGCCAGTTTACCTTGAGCCTGATGGAATCTGACCAGTTCCTGAATGTTTACGTTGCTGACACCGTCTCCATAGGTCAGCATGAAAGTTTCATCTCCAACATATTCCCTTATCCGCTTGACTCTGCCACCGGTCATGGTTGCTATTCCCGTATCAACGAGCGTCACCCTCCACGGCTCGGCGTTATGCTGATGAATGATTCTCTCATTACTGTTCCTGAAATCGAATGTTATGTCTGACTCATGCAAAAAATAATGAGCGAAATATTCTTTGATGCAGTATCCTTTATAACCCAAGCATATGATGAAGTCGTTGAATCCGTAATGGGAATAAATTTTCATAATATGCCAAAGGATCGGCTTCTCGCCGATTTCAACCATTGGTTTCGGTTTCAGATGTGACTCTTCACTGATTCGCGTTCCAAATCCACCAGCAAGAATAACGGTTTTCATAGCAAAGCTCCAGCCTTAATTGTTTTTATGTGTTACAAGATGTTTTTCATCATTCCTTGTATCTGTATCCATTTTTGTCTCTAGATGATCGTTCTCTCCTACTTCTATTTCAAGCCAAAGTATCAAATGGCATATATCTTCATTGAAAATGACAGCTTGATTTACAGGTGGTGTCGCTAAGGTAATTTGCTACAGGAAATGATGTCTACAGTTGTGCCGTGGAATCATCATATCAATCCAGGCATTTCCGATCACGAATTATCCGGATATTTCCTTATTCTTTGTCCTATTGCACTTCCTGCATCATCGACTCAACTATTATCCTTCATCTTAAGGCCATTCTTCCGTCAATAATCAGACGAGACTAATGTCGTCGGATATTATCACACTACTTGCCAAGTAATCAAGCCGTCTAATTTTTGTAATGCCTGAACCATTCGATGTACCAATAATTCCGGGCATCTGTCTTAGGATTTAATTCAGAAAGGAGATGCCAAGAATTCAGCAGAAATGATGGCCACACAGGTCCCATCCAGGATCAGTCGCCCATGGAAATTGGCAAGATACAACATGGCATCTCTTCATCAATCGCATTTATATTCAGCACTTTGTTACACCAGGTATTATGATGGTGATTATTTCAAATCATCAGCATTGAACCAATGTCGGCCATGTTTTCATATCATTTTTCTAATCTTGCTTTTTCCTTTCATATGCAGTTATCAACATAGCCTTCTCAACAGGCTCATATTGTTCTTTCACCGCATTATATATACTTTTAAGCAGGTTAAGTCGTTGATATCTCCAAAGAGATTCATCATAAAGACCTCCGAATGGCGACCATTTTCCGACTATATCACTTTGATACGATCTATCTATATCGGTATCGACAAAAAGCACTCTTGGCTTGTCAAGCAAAATGCTGTTTATGCATTCCTTTATCTCTTTGTCGGTTATCAAATACCATGAAACGTCAAAAAAAGGCATTGCACTGTATTTCCCGGCTAAAAATGGAAGAAAACTGTCGTACTTGGAGATTATATATATTTCATTCTTTTCGTTATATTTCTGAATCAATTTTATCGAATCCATGAAGTAGTATGGGTTCATTGTTGATATGAAATTTGCGGTAGGGAGATTCCATTGGTAAGTTATATGTGTCTTGAAGATTTCCTCGAATTTCCTTTTATTTTTGACAAAGCCGTTCACACTTGGAACATATATCATCAATGATATTAATAATATTGCTGCATGAACGTATGTCAGTTTAATTCCGGATATCTTATGATTATCAAGAATTAGTTTCACGATTGCTATTATTGTGAAAACAAATATTGGAGAAAATACGATAAAATGATTCATATCGGATCCCCATACATAATATGCCAGAAGCCCTTGTGAATAAACTAATAGCAATACGCAAACATGCTTTAGCTCATTCTTTATCATGTATTGTTTCATTAGCGTGACATAACATAATCCAACAACTAAAAATATCATAGTCGGAACATAGTCCGGTGTCTTGAACCCCAAGAGCCCTTTTTTAAAATATTCAGTCATATATTGAGCGCCTATATTGGATTGCATCAAAGCATAAACTCCAAGTATCACACCCATAATCATTATGAATATCTCATAGCAACATTTTTGTTTCCAATCCATAACGTTTTTCACAGCCAATGTAGCAATCAATGATATCAATGCAAACAATCCAACATGGCTATTATTGAATATTCCAATTATTGCAGAAAGCAATGACAAGACAAGACAGATCTTATTCAATATCTTACCTTGATTTTTCATATAAATGAAAAACAGGCCTATGACGAATATGTCAAATAAATGTCTTACAGGATTTATACCTGGAGCAATATACATAAATGGGTAACTCACCATATTCAATCCGGCGGTCATCAACATAATTGTCGGGAGCACGTAGATCGTTTTCCGGAGCACCAGGAACATTAATGCAATGAATAATGCATAATATATATAATAAAAAGAGTACATCAACTTAGAATAATTCTGATAATTCACTCCCCCCATTCTGTTCATTATTGTTTTCAGCACCACGGTATTCAACCATCCGTATTGCATGTAAACCTTCTTAATGTCTTTTCCCAAATTTATTTCATTAACCGGTCCAAGGACATGGTTGTGGTGATGAATCCAAAACCTGTTCAATATTTGCCAGTGTATTTCATAAGAATTCTTTTTGAGAAACTCGTCCATTTCCTTTGTTTTGGATTCTTCATATCCATATTGTTTCCAGCCTAGATATAATCGTCGCAAACCATCTCTATGGTACTCATCATTATAACTGTTTACAATATTATCGATCGATCCTACCAACCTCAAGGCATTATTATCATCGTAAAGCGCATTGCTTGAAACTAGTGAATTATAACCATTGGTTTCCACAGGCTTTGCATTTGCAGATACCCAGTTATCATCAATATCGTACTTCAAGCAATTCCCTAGCAATATGTTTTCGTTAATATACTTGTTGTTAACTATGACCTTATTACCAATCAGAGTTTTCTCAGGTATATCCCAAAACTCGTTCATTATTTTGAGCTTCTCAAAAACAAACGGATATATCAAATAAACCAGATTTATTATCACGAGGAGTAACATCGTGATTGTTATTCTAGTTCTGGAAACACGGGATAATATGTTATTAATTTGCTCACTGATGTTCTTTATGTTTGCAACAAAAGGTAGCATGAACGTTGCAACCCAAATGATTGCTCTGGGCAGTATGTTATGCATTCCGGGCCTGATGTTCACAGCCAATATGATGTTTATTACCAACCCTATTGATAATATACTGATGATGCTTGCCGTCGCAGATATATTGTCCTTGAGCTTATTGTCGATTATTTTATTATTGCTTGCAAGACGATAGTAAATCAAATAATACAAAGCCATTCCTATTACACATGAAACATAGTGCGTTATTTCACTGGGTTTTCCCGGGTACCAAAAATTGATCACCCATCTATTCAAGGAGTCTATCCGAGACGGATCAGTCAAGGATATGGATATCATATTGAGAATTGTTATCAACCCTATGGAAAACACAAGAAAATATATGATAAGAAATGAATTTTTGAGGTACTGCCCAAAGACATTATCCTGCCGCTTTGTCATTTAACTCTCCAATATAACATTGCTATACTTTACGCTTCGATAATATAAACTGGCGTCTTATTTAAGACAGCAATTAAAGCGACAATCATTTTTCCAGAAATAACAAACACTACCCGCTTGAGGGGTGATATATTTTATTGCTCAGAGATGGAAAAAAAAAATTATGTCTATTTATACCAGGTACCATTTAATAAGGGGTAAAATAAGTTTCCCCGTGAAAATCCTATTTCTTTGAACATAACCATCGAGATTTCTTGCTCACTGACAGCAACCGGCAGGCCCACGCATTCCAGTGACAGCGCAAGACATGAATATTGAGAGATTATTATGCAGGACGTTGACTTTTACTTGAGTCTCGAGACGTTTATTTGGTGCCTGGATATTGACCCAGTGCTTAAGAATTGGGGGCCGCGAACGCTCAGTCAAAATTGATTCTTTCTTTTTCTATTACCAGTGGCCTGTTGAGCACCTGCGTGTGTATCGAACCGATATATTCACCGATGATGCCGATGAAAAAGAGCTGAACGGCCGAACAGAAAAACAGCCCGATTGTCAGTGGGGCTATCCCCATATTAAAGGTGTCCCAGAACAACAGCTTGGCAATGAAGTAGCCGAGCGCAACCAGAAGACTGACTCCGGAGACAAAGAAACCAAGCATGGTCGCGAGACGGAGGGGAACTTTCGAGTGGTTGGTAATTCCGAGCATTGCCATGTCATAAAGAGTGTAGAAGTTATTCTTTGTGAACCCCCTCTTTCTTACAGGCTGCATATACTCAATCTTGGCGCTTTCAAAGCCTATATCCGAAATGAGACCCCTGAAGTATGGGTAGGGATCCTTGACACTTCTCAATATCTCGATTATCTGCTTGTCATAGAGCCCGAAGCCTGTATTGTTTTTGGTCAGTTCAATTTCCGAGAGCCTGCTTATAAATTCGTAATACATCTTCCTGACAAAAAACATCGCCATTGTCTCTTTACTTTGAGTCTTGACTCCCAGAACAATCTTATATCCCTCTTCCCATTTCACGAGAAAATCCCTGATCATCTCAGGCGGATCCTGCAAGTCTGAAACCAGAAGTATGACAGCGTCCCCTCTTGACTGTACCAACCCATGAAATGGAGACCTGATGTGGCCAAAATTTCTGCTGTTGACTATTATTTTCACCTTTCTGTCAGCTTCAGCCAAACGCTTAAGTATCGAAACGGTACTGTCTGTTGAAGCATTATCTATGAAAATATGCTCATACCGATATGAGGGAAGACCGGCAAAAACAGCTTTTACCTGCCCGTAAACCTCTTCCACATTGTCCTGCTCGTTGTAGCACGGCGAAACTATACTGATCAGACTCATTTAACCTGTTTCTCCCTGAAGACTTTTGGTTTGTAAAGTATTAAGTGCCTGGTATTCTTTTCCAAAGCCACTATATTAGTGTGTATATGTAAATGATATCATTTATCAAAAACCCATTTAACAATCATTTGCCAGTAATATTTTCCTTGTTATTTTGCCACGTCTGGCTTTGATTAATATTTTCAAAATGGGGTTTACCATCTTATATAATGGCATTGTTAAATAAAATCGCTTCCTTTGCTTTTGGTCTAAAATCGATATCGACTTCTCGATTGGTATTGTTTTTCCATCCCTACGGCTTTTCCATACTTTATAAACATACCCGTAATCAATTACCGGTTTAATTAGTATCGTATCTAACAAGGAAGTATTTATGAAATAACGCGTCGTGAGCATCGCCATTTCGTGCAAAGGAACATTCGTCTGGCTGTTCACCTGCGATTGCTGCTTTTCATGCTGCCTGAAAGCTACAAGAGGCTTGTTTATATAAACAAGATCACCAGTGGAAAGCAGATAAAGCCACATCTCCAGATCAACCAGTTGTCTGTAAGATGGATCAAAACCTCTCTGTCCTTTTTCTTTTCTGAACATAACCGCTGTCGGTTCGCCAATGATATTTCTCTGCTCAAGCAGGCATTGGTATATCATTTCATGACCGAGCACCAGAGCATCGTTCTTGAAGCATGACCAGGTTCCTGTCGGTTTAGATTTATCATCGATTACAAGCCTGGCAGAGCAGACCATGACAGCTTCTTTATTCGCTTCCAAACTTGCATACATTGTTCTTATCGAATCACTTGCACACAACTTGTCATCTGCAAACAAAAATTGTATGTACTTGCCTTTAGCGGCTTCCAAACAAAGATTCCAGTTGTTAACCATACCAACATTTCTTTCATTCCTGAAATATTTGATCAAAGTGCTGGTTTTTATGTATCGTGTAATTATGTTTGAAGTTTCATCATCAGAACAATCATCTATAATGATTATCTCGCAGTCATCAAAGTCTTGACTAAGGACAGACTCAATTGCTTCGCCTATGTACCTCCCGTAGTTGTACGTAGGTATACAAATGCTCACTAGCGGATGTTTCACTGTTATTATTCCATACATATCATCAAACAATTATTCACACTGTTATTTTGAAGCCATCAATCTATCGGCATCAAATTATCATAGTCATCAATTGCATTTAGCATATCATTATGATGGTATACAATTGTTTTCAAATATAGAATCATTGTAATTACTATTATCTTGTGCTCCAGACAAACTTGAGTGCCTTTATTACATGGCATGGGGAATGAAAACACCTATATAAATTGGGCACTGTGCACAACAATCTCAGAATTGTCTTCGGCACTTCAGGATAACAAATCGACAAGAACAAATATTCGCTTTTTATGATGGTATACCTGCGAAGTTTCTTGTTTTTCTTGGTGCTGGCGCCTTCCAGATGGAATATTTTTGCTTCCGGGGTATATACTATCCCATATCCTTTTTTTCTTATCCTGAATTGCAGCTCTGATTCCTCACAGTACAGAAAAAACCTTTCATCAAAAACTCCGACTTCATCGAGAACACTTTTTCTGATCATTAGATCAGCGCCTACGATTTGCTCCACCTCTGTTAGCCGATCCCTTTTCTCTTCATTCCCCGTGTTTTTCAGAAGATATCTCAGGCCGGTTATACGCAAGAAATATCGCATTGGCGAATTGAAACACCCATAAGCATGCACGGGCTTCATTTCCCTGTTGAACAAGTTGCCACCGCTTACAGCGCAATGCCCGACTCTTTCCATAAGATCATGAAGAATTTTGATTGCATTGTTTATCAGTACACAATCCGAATTGAGTAAGAACACATATTTGCCTTTGGCTTGGGAAATGCCGATATTATTGGCTTTTCCAAATCCGAGATTCGTACATGAACGTATCAGCTTGACCTGAGGATATAAAGTCTCAACCATTTGACACGAGTCATCTTTTGAATTGTTATCAACAACAATCACCTCGAAAGACAGACCGACTGTATTTTGAAAAACAGACCGAAGGCAATCATTGAGCAGTTCACTAGTATTGTAACTTATTATTATAACGGATATTTCCATATTTTGTCGACTTGGGGTTGAAAAGAAACCACTGGTCCTGGACCCCATCCAAACCCGTCAAATCAGCGTGCAGGATACGATTACGCTTCCAGTTTGACTATGCCGTTCTTACACGTTGCCTCGCGCAATTCAATCCTTCTCTTGACAATCTCCTGGTTGTATATGAATTTTTCGTCAGCCCTGCTCCAGGAAGCCGGATGCCACAAGTGGAAGACTATCGCCCGTGCTCTTGCTGACTTCACCTTCCCCCCCCCATTCAACACTCTGATACCTATGTCATTGTCCTCAAGGGAACCATCCCTGAAGTCCTCATCAGACCCGTTTATGTCATAGAACAGTTTCTTGTAAATACTGAAGTTACAACCCCAGATTCCATCATCGGTGATCCTGTCGCGGTGCAATATTCTCCTCAAGAGCGGGTTATTGATTTGGAATGCCTCGTCGACTTTCCTCGAATCACTCACAATTGAATCCCATAAAAGTCGGTACGTAAGCCTGTTTATGAACTCGCCTTTTTGCAACAGTTGCTCTGTGAGCTTGTTCCCGAATTCAACTCTTTTCCCGCCGAGCACGGCATCCTGCTCTGCATTCTCCACATGTGCTCTCACGAAGTGCCTGTGGGCAATACAGTCACCGTCTATGAATATTAAGTAATCCCCTGTAGACTCTCTTACAGTCTTGTTAATGATCATCGGCTTTCTGAAACCGATATCTTCCTGCCAAACATGTTTCAGTTCATAGTTACATTGGTTGCTCGATCTGAAGTCATTGATAACCGATGCAGTCCGGTCACCACTTCCGTCATCAGCCACAAGCACTTCATCGGGTACTATCGATTGTACTGACAAGCTCATAAGGCACAATTTAAGTGCAATGTGTCTATTGTAAGTTGGAACTATTACAGATATTTTCATCCATTTTTCTCCAGCTATGTGTACTTCCCCATCAGCCTGTAAAACGGTCAATGGTTTTAACAAACCAGGGCAGCGAGCAATAGAGGCCTCAAGGAAAAAACAGCCGCCAGTCTCCTGGAGGCTCAGTACTTATATTTGCACCCTTTGTCATTCAAATCAGATAAAACTTGATTTGCTGGACCCACATTATTGATTGCGGGGATCGGGCTTGGCAGAATTCAGTTGAAGTTTTCGTTCTAGTTCGTACAGCTTTACATATTTCAGAAAGACACAGTGGGCTTCCTCAATGCTGATAATGAAACCGGCAATTCCGTCAAGAAAGCCAAGCCGCGCGAAATAACGGTACATAAAGGCATAAAACGGGCGCAGTGTAAAGTTTATTACACGTGCTTTCCTTCCGCTCTTATGATGATCACGGGAAGTAAGGGTTGAGTATGAATTTTTGGTCGCCGAGAAATGCTCCATGTCACGGTAAATGTAATGGATCAGATTCCCCTTCAGCCTGCCCGTTGAACCATTGACCTGTACCGAGTCGTGAGGACTATATCCTCCCCAAAAGCACCGGTCTTTGCGAAACAGTCTAACTTTATAATCCGGATACCACGCAGAGTGATTGATCCAGCGCTTCATGAAATAATGGTATCGGGGCATTTCGAACGCAACATTTGGCGTACTGTCCAGATCAAGAGCAAGGATTTCTTCGCGCAGTTCCGGAGATACCCGTTCGTCGGCATCCATGCTTAAAACCCAGTCATACGAGGTATGGTCCGTTGCAAACTGGCTCTGGGCAATATGACCCGGCCATTCCCGGATAAAAATCCTGTCTGTGTATTTTCCTGCTATTTCGATGGTCGCATCAGTGCTGTGGGAATCCACGACAACGATTTCATCGGCCCAGGCAATACTTTTCAAGCACTCTTCAAGATTTGCCTCCTCATTTCGGGTCCTTACAGTTGCGGATATGCGTACTTTCCTTTGATCATCCATTATCAGTTCCCTGGTATTTCCGACATGAGGTTCATGCTTTCCCTCAGCACATCATCTATGCTTATATCCTCTATGCATGCGGGTTTCATTCGGGCAGACGGCTCACACTCCGAAAAAAATCTCTGTCTGCAGGGGCTGCAGGGAAACGCCTTGTATATGATACGGCACTTTTCTCCCCAAGGGCCGAACTTGACCGGTGATTGCGGCCCGAACAAAGCAACCAGGGGAACACGCATCGCCGCCGCGAGGTGCATGATCCCACTGTCATTGCAAACCAGCATCCTGCAAAGCCCGAGCAGCGCCATTGACTGCCTGAGCGTAGTGGTTCCAACGGCCATTATCGGCGCTGGGCTGATACCGTTTCTGAGCTTATCAGCCATGGGGGCATCCCTTTTGCCGCCGAATATTAGAACTTTCGCATTGTACAACATTTGCAGCCTGTTGGCCAGCTCTATGAAATTCTCCTGATGCCATGCCCTGGGAGGATTGGCGGTAAAAGGGTGAAGCGCAATCAATGTATCGGACTTCGTAACACCGGCTGATTCAAGGTAATCCGTGGCAAACTCTTTTTCCTCTTCAGTAAGCCAGGCTTCGAGATAATCGTCTGTTATGGAAACCCCGTCCGCACGGAGAACATCGAGGAAATTCTGCACCTCGTGTTGGTCATGGCGGTAGGGCACCCTTTTCGTAAGCAGAAATCCGCGCGCCTCGGTGTCGAAGCCGATACGCTCGGGAGCTCCGGTAAGCCGCGCAATGATCGCGCTGGACAGCGAGCGCTTCAGCACATAGACCTTGTCAAAACGCATCCTGCGCAAATACTTTATGAAAGACCATTTACTGGAAAGTGTCTTGTGCGCACCCCGGCTGTCGGCATGTATGGTTACCGGGTCCCAGTAAAGCAGTTCGTCAACATAGGGAACACCATGCACCACATCTGAAGAACCTGGCGCCACTACCCAGACAATTTCCGCTTCAGGTTCTGCCCGACGCAAATTCCGCAGAAAAGGAATCGTCAGGATGGTATCGCCAATAAAACGGTATCGAAGTACCAGAATTCTTTTTCTATTCCTGCTCTCCATGCCTCGCTCCTAATCAAGCCTTTCGGCTTCATCAGCCAGCATGACCGGTATATCGTCCCTGATGGGGTATTTCAGGCGGCACTTATCGCAAGCCAGCGCTTCTTCCCCATCCAGGAGCCGCAATGCGCCCTTGCAGACCGGGCACGCCAAAATTTCAAGCAGTTCTTTAGATAATGGCATACACCCCCCTATGAAGCAAACATTTTGTCCAGCACAGCAAAGATCACCTTTTCCTCTGGAATCGATATCCGGAGAATGGCTGCATAGATTCGCTGACAACCCAGGAAATGCTCGGGCAGTTTGACCGCGTCCTTTTCCGTCGTGATGAGATAGTCTCCCTCCGCCAAATCCATCGCTTCGCCGATCCTCTCCAGCGCCTCATTGTCATAGACGCAGTGATCTGGAAATGCGATCACTGAGGCCAAATTAAGCCCTGCATGCCTGAGCATTGAAAAAAACCGCTCCGGGTCGGCAATCCCGGCAAAGGCGACGCCCTTCAAGGACCGTAGAGAGGCAACCGGTTCGAAGGCATTTGCCTGCTTGAGGGAGCGAACCGTCACTATCTCATGATTGGCACGACAGAATGGAATCTCCGGGAACGCATTCACCGGGGTGACGCCCTCACATCGGGTGTACACAATCAGATCGGCCCTGGAAGCCGCGGAGCGGGGTTCCCTCATGAGACCTGCAGGCAGCACATGACCGTTGCCGAGAGGCTTTTTGGCATCCAGCAGCAGTATGTCCAGGTCACGGTAGAGGCGCTGGTGCTGAAACCCGTCGTCCAGGATGAAGACATCAGCTTCCAACTGCCTGAGAACACCGAGCCCAGAGCGGTAACGGTCAGCGCCAACGGCCACAATCAGCCCGGGAACGGTTTCCGCCAGCATCACCGGTTCATCCCCTGCTTCCGCTGCCTGCATCAGAATCCGGCGGCCATCGGATACTATCCCCCCGGTTTTCATAGCCGAACCGCCATAGCCGCGTGACAAAACCGCCACCCGCTTTCCTCTTTCGATAAGGTACCGGGCAATCCATGCCACCATTGGTGACTTCCCTGTGCCGCCG
Organism: Geobacteraceae bacterium; assembly: GCA_034933285.1. Lineage (GTDB taxonomy): Bacteria > Desulfobacterota > Desulfuromonadia > Geobacterales > Geobacteraceae > RPRC01. The sequence continues at coordinate 70,005 of JAYFNT010000008.1, forward strand.
GCTGTGATGTTGCCCACCGAGACAACCGGCTTCGGTAAGCGGTGAGTGCGGAAAACCCCGATTCTAAACGCTAGTGCCCGCAAGCGCATCAAAATCGCGTAAGGCATTGCAAACACGGACAATACCGACAGAATCAGGAGAGCACCCGTACCTCTGCTCTTCCCTTCGAGTAGTGCTCTGAAATAGTGTTGAAAAGACATTAAATCGCCTTGCATAAGGTGCCGGTCGGGCATTTGTTAGGGTCAAAACCAGGATACCCGCGAGGGGTATCCCTACGAAACCCATTCTTTATCCCTGTAGGGGTACCCCTTGCGGGTACCCTTCATTACCAGGGTTTTCTCATTCACCCCTCGCAGTACCCTATCATTCATTCCCTGCTGGTCACCCAGTACACGGGACACACAGGATTATCACAGAAACGAAGAAATTATCTCCATGTGCCGTTCAGTCGAACCGCTGTTGCGGCGCAGGACATCAGCACCGTTCATGCCCATCTCATTTCTTTTGCGCACATCATTCAGCAATTCGCGAAGCGAACCGGCCAGCGAGGCTTGGTCCGCAACCTCGATGCCGCCGCCATTCTTCAGGACAAGGGATCTTATCTCCTTGAAATTGTTCATGTAGGGACCGAATAACACCGGCACCCCCAACGATGCGGGCTCCAGGAGATTGTGCCCACCGACCGGGACGAGACTTCCGCCTACGAATACCACGTCGGAAAAGGAATACATCTTTGCCAGTTCCCCCACTGTATCCAGAAGGAGAACTTCCCCGCTCCCCATGACAGGGGTATTACAGTCCAGTTTTGATCGAAGCAAATATTTCATCCCCGCTGTCTGCAAAAGCTCAACAACTTTTGCGGCCCGTTCCGGATGGCGGGGCGCAAGGACGAGGAACAGGTTGCTATTCTCCTTGAGAAGCTCATTGTATGCGCCCAGAACCGGTTCCTCTTCCCCCTGATGGGTACTGCCCGCGGTAAAAACCGTTGCCGACGGAGGAACGTGGTATTCCTTCCTTAACGCTCCAACTTCCCGACTGTCAAGGCATTTGACCGGAACGTCGTACTTGAGGTTTCCGGCGACATGCACTCGCTCAGGAACAGCGCCGAGCGACTTGATCCGTCGCCCGTCTTCTTCGGTCTGCATGCAAAGGGCGGAAAAAAAACCCAACACGTCTCTGAAAACCCACTCCAGTTTCTTGTACCGGACAAAAGAGCGGTCGGAAATGCGGCCGTTGACCAGGACGAGCGGTATCCTTCGCCTGGCTGTCTCCCTGATGAAATTCGGCCAGAGTTCCGTTTCCGCGATGACCACGAGGTCAGGCTTGATGCTTTTCAGAATCTTTCTTACCGCAAGTCTGAAATCAAAAGGGAAATAGATGCACAGATCGATCTCGGGCAATTGCAGTGCAATTTTCCGACCTGTCTCCGTAACGTTTGAGAGTACGATTTTCGATTGCGGATATTTCTTCCTGAGTTCCTTCAGAAGGGTTTTGACTGCCATGGTTTCACCCACTGACACCGCATGGACCCATATCGTGTCATGTCCCGAAATTTCTGAAAGTTCCCTGGCAGAGAGAAAACCGAAGCGTTCCGCAAGGGCCGGCGGGCGCCCTCTTTTAAGCGCACGACAAAGATACCAGCACAGGATCAGAGGGGAAAACAGTAACAGAAGTATTTCATAGACAATATAGAACGCCATATCGCACCATACGCATCATTTCCATCAAGCAGGGAATGCTTCTCGTATTATCAGGCAAACTGCATTTCATAAAGTTTCCTGTACAGTCCCCCCTGTTCAAGCAGTTCCGCGTGGGTTCCCGTCTGGACAATCTCACCCTTGTCGAGCACTACAATATTGTTTGCATGGAAAATCGTGGAAAGACGATGGGCGATAACCAGTGTCGTACGGTTTGCCATCAGGTTGTTCAAGGCCTTCTGCACCATCTTTTCACTCTCTGTATCGAGAGCGCTCGTCGCTTCGTCCAGTATGAGGATCGGGGCATCTTTCAGGATAGCTCGAGCTATGCATATGCGCTGCCTCTGACCGCCCGAAAGCCTGACACCCCTGTCTCCGATTACCGTTTCGTACCCTTCGGGCATATCCGTTATGAAATCGTGGGCAAAAGCAGCCCGCGAAGCAGCGTATACCTCTTCAAGAGACGCATCGGGCTTGCCGTAACGGATGTTGTTGGTGATCGAGTCGTTGAACAGGAATGTTTCCTGGTCCACCATCGCTATCTGATCCATCAAAGACTTCAATTTGAGCTTCCTTACATCAGTCCCGTCTATGGTAACCGACCCTGAAGTTACATCATAAAAGCGCGGGATAAGGGACACCAGAGTGGATTTTCCTCCTCCGGAAGGCCCCACGAAAGCCACAACCTCGCCTTTTCGAACGCATAGCGAGACATTTTTCAACACCATTTCTTCATTGTAACAGAAAGAGACCCCGTCGAATTCCAGTGTTCCTTCCGCACGCACAATATTCACGGAATCCTGGCCATCCTTGATATCAGGTTCTTCATCCAATATCTCGAAGACCCGTTCTGCTGCGCCAAGGGAACGTTGAATGGAGTTATAGGTTCCCAGCAAGCCCTTAATGGGATTGTACAGCATGACCATGGCCGCCATGAACGAGATTATTTCCGCTGAGGACATCTTCCCTTTCAGGACCATGCTACCGCCAAACCAGATCACGGAAGCAATGCCCAAAGAGGAAATGACTTCCATAATCGGCGAGGAAAGCGCACCGTACTTTATGGTCTTTCTCGTAATCCGGTAATATTCGCGGTTGCAGCCTGCAAATTTGTCCACCTCCATGCTTTCCAGGCCGAAAGCCTTTACCACCTTTATCCCTGAAAAGGTCTCCTGCAGAATGTGCGAGATATCTCCTATTTTACCCTGGCTCTGGGAAGACAGCCGTTTGATGCGTTTGCCGATTTTCCTGGCCGGGAAAACGGTAAGAGGTATAACCACGAAAGAAACAAGGGCAAGCTGCCAGTTGCGGTAAAAAATAACACCAAGAAGCCCGATAACGGAAAATCCATCCCTCAGCAGGCCTGTCACGATATTGGCAACTCCTTCCTGCATCACGATGACATCAGTCAAAACGCGGGACATCAGGGCGCCTGTGGGGTTGTTGTTGAAAAACTTCATGGAAAGCGACATGCTTTTCCGGTAAAATCCCTCGCGAATGTCCTGAATTGCCAGTTGTCCCGCAGTCGAAATGAAATAATCGGCGGTGAAACGGCATATTCCCTTGACAAGGTAAATGGCAATGACCCCGACTGGAAGCAGGAGGAATATCTGCAGATCTTTCTGGACGAACATTTTATCCAGCACCGGCTTTATGAGGAAGGCAATGGCTCCGTTCAGTCCCGCTACACCCAGTGTCGCAACCAGTGAAATGCCGATGCGCCACCAATAGGGCTTGCTGAATTTCAATAATCTTCTGAAAAGTATCATATTCTATTGATTGAGCATCGTCAGAGCTATGTCCGCGACTTTTGCCGAACAGCCGCCGCCGCCCAGTCTCTCCCTCATCATATTGTATTTGCTTCTTATCGCTCCGTCATACTCGGGATCGCGGATGATCTTTTCAATCTCATCCGCGATCCTGCCGGGCCGCGCTTCATCCTGGACAAGCTCTTTGACCATCCGTTCACCTGCAACTATATTGCAGATCCCTATATGGTCGACCTTTATCAGACGTTTTCCAATTGCATAAGTAAGCGGGGAAACACGGTAGATTATAACCATGGGTATGCAGAGCATGGCGATTTCCAGAGTCACTGTGCCTGAAACGGTAATTATGGAATCGCAAACCTGGATGACGTCATAGGTCATGCCTTCGATAACCGACACGGGGAAATCCACGGATTCCAGAAACGGGTCGATATCGGCCCGTTTCAGGCTCGAAGCAAGGGGAAGGATGAACTGTATTTCGGGAAAACGTTTTTTCAACAACTCAGCCGCTTGAAGAATGACTGGAAAGAGGTTCCTGAGCTCCTGTTTGCGGCTGCCCGGGAAAAGCCCGACAACTTTCCCGCCGGGATCAAGCTCAAATCTCTTCCGGGCATCAACTTTGGAAAATAACGGCCGCACTGAGTCCACGAGCGGGTGGCCGACAAAAGTCACCGGTATGTTTTCCCTTTCATAGAAGGGGACTTCAAAGGGGAACACCACCGCCATATGGTCGACGAGCCTGCCGATCTTCTTCACCCTACCGACCCGCCAGGCCCAGACCTGGGGGCTTATGTAATAGAGAACCCTGACACCTGCTTTTTTCGCAACGCAGGCAAGCCTCAGGTTGAAATCAGGATAGTCAATGAGGATCAGCAGATCCGGCGGCTCGGTCAGCAAAATCTGCTTCATCCGCTTGAAAGCGCTGAAGATGGTAGGGAAATGGGCTATGACCTCAACCAGGCCCACCACCGCCATGTCGGAGGCATCGACCAGGGTATCGACTCCGGCTTCCCTCATACGTGAACCGCCGATGCCGAGAAAGGCAATGGACGAATCCCGTTTGAGCACTTCCCTGACGAGATTTGCTCCATGCAGGTCCCCGGAAGCCTCACCGGCTATTATCATGACTCTTCTGGCCAATTTCCGTTACCGCCACCTTTCAAAACAGATAAGACGCTCACGCGGAGCGTCTCAAAATCGAATTTACCGAGTGCGCAAAAGCTACTTAGTGCCTATCCTGAAAGTCCGGATTGACGCATATGCCGTTTTCAGATCGGAAAGAGGGGATTTTTCGTCCTGGCAAGAAACTTTTGCCCGCAAAAGTTGACAGCGAAGGCTGACAAAATCAAGGGATTGCGCGGAGGCATACTGTAGTATGTCGCACAAGCAAGCCCGCAGATTGACACAGCCAGGGCGACAATCCATCCTCACCGGATTGGACAGCAAGGGCTGCCCTTTAGGGTGAGGCCAGCGGCCGAATCAAAAAGCACCCTTTCCGGATGAAAACTACCTAGAGAACCTGCTTTATAGCCGACACGACTTCTTTTACCTGGTCTTCCGTCATTTCAGGAAAAACCGGAAGAGACATGCAGCGTTTGGCCACATCCTCGGCGACAGGAAGGGACAAGTCGGCATAATCAGCGGCAAAAACCTCCTGGCGGTGGAGCGGAATGGGATAATAGACCGCTGAAGCAATTCCGGATTTTGCCAGGTGCGCCATGATCTGTTCCCGAAGTTCGGTCAGAACCGTGTACTGATGGTATACATGCACTCCCTTTCCATCCTCTACCGGGCATATTACCCCGGAATCACTCAGCAGGGAAGAATAGAGCCCGGCAACTCTCCGGCGGCCCTCATTGAATGCGGAAATGCGCTTCAGCTTCGCACGCAGTATTACCGCCTGAATCTCGTCAAGCCTGCTGTTGAATCCTATTTCCGAATGGTGATACCTTATCCTGCTTCCGTGGTTTCTCAGGCTCAACAAGCGTGTTGCCAGCCCATCGCTGTCAGTCGTCACCATGCCGCCGTCTCCGTAGCAGCCGAGGTTCTTGCTCGGGAAAAAACTGAAACAGCCCAATTTCCCGATTGTTCCCGTCATGCGTTTTCCTGAAGCAGCACCGAAGGATTGCGCGCAATCCTCTATGATGAGCAATCCTTTTTCCGTGCAGATCGGTTCAATTGCTTCCATATCGGCCGGTTGTCCGAAAAGATGGACCGGAATCACGGCCCGGGTGGACGCAGTGATCGCCTCCCTGATCTTCCTTGGATCGATATTGAAGGTTTCCGGATCTATGTCGACGAAAACGGGCCTGGCTCCAACGTACCTGATAGCTTCGGCGGTAGCGATAAAAGTGAACGGAGTGGTTATCACTTCGTCCCCGGGCCCGATCCCGGCGGCTACGAGCGCCAGGTGGAGTGCATCGGTACCGGATGCAACGGCAACTGCATGCTTGACTCCGAGATAACGCGCAGCTTCTTCTTCAAAAGCGGAAACATTGGGACCGAGGATAAACTGGCACTTCTCAAGAGTCTCCAGTATACCGCGATCTATCTCTTCTTTCATGGCTAGATACTGGTTCTTCAGGTCAACCATTGGAATCATATTTTATTGCCTTTCAGTCATTTTGTTCGTTTTTCTCATGTGTTCGCCATGCTGACGGGTACGCTTAGCCCAGGGGGTTTTCTGCTTTAAAATTTCTTTATCACCTCAACCCGTCAACACTTTGACACTTAACTCTTTTTACAATTTCCTGTTGATGCGAAGCGCGGTTTCCAGCGCCCTCCTGCCGTCTTCGCCGGACACTACCGGCGGCCTCCCGGTCTCCATTGCCTCCAGAAAAGAAGCGATCTCCTCCTTCAAAGCATCGACCTGTTCAAAAGCCTTTTCCTCTATGGTGATGTTCGGGACACCGGGGAACATCTCTCCGTCACCCTTGCGGAATATGGCGAACTTCTTGTGCTGGAAATCGAGGGTAATGTATGAATCAGGCTGGAAAATACGCATCCGCCTTTCACTCTTGAGACTTATCCTGCTGGCAGTGACATTGGCTACGCAGCCGTTCTCGAACTCGATCCTTGCATTGGCGATATCTTCTTCAGGCGTGAATACCGGCGCCCCTATTGAGTGAATGTGCCGCACAGGCGAACGGACGATATTCTGTATGATGTCGATGTCATGAATCATGAGATCGAGCACCACGTTGACATCCGTCCCGCGAGGCTTGAACGGAGCGATCCTTATCGATTCGATGAACCTGGGGTCGGTCAGGCTGTTTCCAAGAGCCAGCACCGCGGGGTTGAAACGCTCCAGGTGCCCTATCTGGAAAACTGCGCCGTTTTCTCTGGCCATTTTGATCAGTTTGTCTGCTTCCGCAAGGGTGACGGTCATGGGCTTCTCCAGAAGAACACCCACTCCTTTTTCCAGGAAGTCCTTGGCCACCTCGTAGTGGAGATGCGTCGGTACGGCTATGCTGACAGCATCCACCATACCTAGTATGTCCCGGTAAGAAGTAAACGCGCGGGTCTCAAGCTTGTCCGCAACCTCCTTAGCACGATTTCCGTCCAGGTCGACCACTGCAACCAACTGGGAGTTTTCAAGCTGGGCATACTTTTCGGCATGGAACCCGCCCAGGTAACCTACGCCCACAACCGCAGTCCTGATCTTTTTTCTCACCGGCATATGCCCCTTTCCGATTTTTCCACGAATTCAACGAAATGGTTCAGTTGAGGAGATTCGGGCAGTTCCTTCCTGATCTTTTCCAGCGCCTCATCAGTCAAAAGCCCTGAACGTATGAGAATTTTATACGCCTTTTTCAATTGCGCCAGAATGTCCTCGGAAAACCCGGCCCGCTTCAGTCCGACAAGGTTCAAACCATGCAGGGTAGCCCTGTCACCGGCTGCAATGGTATAGGGCGGCACATCCTGGCCGACCATTGCTCCACCGCCGATCATGACGTAAGCGCCTATCCGCACGAACTGGTGAATTGCCGAAAGCCCGCCGAGACGCGCGTGGTCCTCTACGCTGATGTGGCCGGCCAGAGTAGCTCCGTTTGCCATTACCACATTATTCCCGATATGGCAATCGTGGGCCACATGGCAATAAGCCATGAAAAGATTATTGTCACCTATTGTAGTCTCGCCGTCTCCGGTTACAGTGCCCAGATGTATGGTTGCGAACTCTCGTATTATATTTCCGTTCCCGATCTTCAGGCAGGTTTTTTCTCCCTTGTACTTGAGATCCTGCGGCACGGCGCCGACCGAAGAAAGGTGAAATATCTGGTTGTTTTCCCCTATCTCCGTCCAGCCTTGAATGACCGCACTCGGGCCGATCCTGGTTCCCCGACCGATCCGGACGTTATTTCCTATAACCGCATAAGGGCCTATTTCAACGTCCGGATCAATCTCGGCTCCAGGGAGCACAATGGCTGTCGGATGTATCATGTTATTCTCCTGGTTGATACCAAGTGCGACAGGGACAACCGGGCTGCCGCTGTCGGTCCTGCCCATCCTGTTTCTCTGTTGGAAAAGTGCCGACTGCTTGAAAATTTAAGGGGACGACTCAGCGGGATCAGACACATGGTTGGGTTGGCAGGCTTCCAGCAATCCGTTCATGGACCACTCGAAGCCTGCATCATTGTAGTCGCTCTGTTAGTCGGCAAAGGTTGCCTTCAAATCGGCCTCGGCAGCCAGCTTGTCCTCAACGTACGCCTTGCCGTTGAACCCCCAGATGCCGCGACGGTTCATGGTGGTCACAAGTTCCAGACGGAGGATATCGCCCGGCACAACCGGTTTTCTGAACCGCGCATTGTCAATGGAGAGAAAATAGCTCACCTTTTTTCTGATCTCATCATCCGATGCAAGATAGGCGAGAATACCTGCAACCTGTGCCATGGCCTCTACGATGAGAACCCCGGGCATGACCGGATGACCGGGAAAATGACCCTGGAAATGGGGTTCATTCATGCTGACATTCTTGATTCCTACGATCCGTTTGCCCGGTTCCATCTCAACTATTCGGTCCACCATCAGAAATGGATACCTATGCGGCAGTATCTTCATGATTTCATTTATATCCAGCATTAATGACTCCTTCCTGCTAATAGGCATTTCATATCCGGCATCATAAGAGCGTCAATAGTCTAGTTTCCATCCGGGAAGGGTGCTTTTTGATTCGGTCGCTGGCCTCACCTTAAAGGACAGCCCTTGCTGTCCAATCCGGTGAGGCTGGATTGTCGCCCTGGCTGTGTCAATCTGCGGAATTGCTTGTGCGACATACAAGAGTATGCCTCCGCGCAATCCCTTGATTTTGTCAGCCTTCGCTGTCAACTTTTGCGGGCAAAAGTTTCTTGCCAGGACAAAAAATCCCCTCTTTCCGATCTGGAAACAGCAAATTGTTTATCCGGTGTTTCCGGATGGTTACTAGTCTAGGAAAAGAATACTCCGTCAGAATGCGCGGGCCGCAAAGGCAAACCGTCACACGTCCTCGCCTGCCCGAACATTCATAGAGCTAAGCATAATTCAGAAAGACACACTGTGGCGCATCAGCCTTTTGCTTCGATCTTCGCTTCGAGTTCCTGTATCTTCTTTTCCAGCGTATTGATTATCTTGCGCATCTCCGGAAGCTTGGGAACCGTTGACGCGGTCTTCAACCACTCCTTGTGGGGAATGGCGGGTATGCCGCTGTATATCTGGCCCGATGTGATGCTGTTGTGAACGCCTGATTTGGCGCCGATCATCACGTTGTCGCCTATCTCAAGATGCCCTACTATGCCGACCTGGCCGCCCAGAGTGACATGCTCCCCAAGCTTGGTGCTCCCCGAAATGCCGGTCTGGGAAACAATGATGCAGTTTTCCCCAACGACACAGTTGTGGGCAACCTGGACCAGATTGTCTATCTTGGTCCCGCGGCGGATAAGTGTAAGCCCGAGGGCGGCGCGGTCAATAGTAGTGCAGGACCCGATCTCCACGTCATCCTCAATGACGACGATACCGATTTGGGGAATTTTCTGATAGGCCTTTCCATCCGGAGCATAGCCGAAGCCATCGCTGCCGATGACCGCCCCGCTGTGGATGATTACGCGGTTGCCGATCCGGCATCCCTCGCGAACGCTTACGTTTGCATGCAGTATTACGTCATCGCCTATCTCGACACCATCGTAAAGAGCAACGCCGGGATAAAGAACCACCCTGTTCCCCAGTTTGACCCCATCGCCTACGAAAGCTCCGGGATATACCGTTATGCCTTCACCGAGAACGACATTCTCCCCGACGAACGCACCCGGCATCACTCCCTTCGGAACGATCGACTTGACGTGGAACAGCGAGAGCAGCTTCGCAAAGGCAAGGTATGGGTTCTTGACCTCGATGACATTGCGGCCGTAGCGCTCCGCACCGGCGGACACTATGACCGCTGTAGCTCTCGTCGTGGCCACCTTGCCGGCATACTTGGGATTCGCCAGAAATGTGATCTGTCCTTCCGTTGCCTCGTCCAGGGTACCCAGACTCGACACGACTGCATTCTCATCGCCGATGACCCGGCCGCCAAGAAGCGCGGCCAGCTCCTTAAGACTCTTTTCCATACCCCCTCCGCCTATTTCTTGATTGCATTGACCATGGCAAGGACCTGGTCCGTCAGGTCGGCCTTTTCATCAGCATAAATCATGCTGTCATTCCTGATAAGAATCATTGTATAGCCGTTTTTCCGACCATAGTCCTGAACTATCTTCTCTATGTTGCCGAGGATCTTTCTCGTCAGCTTCTCGTCCTCGGACTGAAGGTCATCCTGGGCATCTTTCTGCAGACGCTGCAAATCCTTCAACAGCTGCTGGTAATCCTTTTCCTTGGCGCCCCGGGCGCTTTCCGAGAGAAGCTGTCCCTGTTTTTCCAGCGAGTCCTTAAGCTTCTTCAGTTCTTCCTGTTTCCTGTTTATCTCGTCCTGATACTTTTTGACCTTGGTGGTCAGTTGTTCCTTTGCGTCCTTCCCGGCAGCCGACTGGTTCAGTATCTTCTGGATATCCACATAGCCGAGTTTCGCTCCGTCTGCGGCAAACCCCGCGACAGGGAGGGTCAACGCAACCGTTGCTGCAATAATCGTGATAAAACCTTTCATCTTCTTTTTCTCCTTTTAGTAATTCCTCGTTTATCGGCAGATACGCGCTATTGTTGGTGCAATCCTGATCAAACTCAGAAAAACCCCCCGATTGAGAACTCGAACCTGCCCGATTTTTTGTCTATGCCGTCTCTTGGATTCAGCGGGAACCCGTATTCGAGGCGAAGCGGTCCCATGGGAGAATACCAGCGGAACCCGAGACCATAGCTCATGAGCATTCTCGAGAAATACTGCTGACCGGTGTCATAGGAATTGCCGGCATCAAAGAAGACAACCCCCTTGAGTCCCGCATCTTTGATAATGGGGAAGACATAATCAACGTTGAAAACGGCTTCTTTTATGCCACCAACGTAGACGCCGTTCTTAACCGGGCTCACAGTACGTGTTTCGTAACCGCGGAGGGTATTGATTCCGCCAAGGTAGAACTTTTCGTCAATCGGAATCTCTTTGCCGTCTCTCATGATATAGCCCAATTCGCCTCGCAGGGAGAGCACTGTGCTCCACATAAGAGGGAAAAACACTGATGACTGCCCGATAAAGCGCGAAAAACGCTGATTTCCACCAAGGCCGGCGTACTCGGCGGAAAATGTGCCGGTATATCCCTTGCTCGGGTCGAGCTTGTAATCGGTCCGGTCCAGGGTCAGACTGCCGTAGAGGGACCCGGTGGTGCCGCTGGACTCTCCCAGCAGGTCCGGATTGGCCTGCAGGCTGGCAGAAAGATCATAGAGTGACTTCTTCTCGAACTTGTACATCCAGAAAGTGGAAAGCTCGTCATTGAACCGGTATCCCGCCTTGATGTCCGCACCTGTAACTCTGCGGGTATAGTCTTCGTAGTCCCGCTCGGACCGGTAGACATCGAAACCAACCGTCCAGTTCGTATCAAGGAAATAAGGATCGCTCAGTCCCAGAGTATAAAGTTGGGTTTTACCACCCAGAGAAGCTGCCAGGGTCCCCTTCAGGCCCAGGCCGAGAAAGTTGTTCTGCTGGATGGATCCCTGCCCGATGATGCCGTCGGACGAGCTGTATCCGGCGCCGATACTGAACTGGCCGGTAGATTTCTCCTTGACCTCGGTATTCAGGTTCAGCCGGTTGTCCGCACTGCCCTTTGACGTGGCGATGTTCGCTTCTTCAAAAAAACCGAGGTTGGCAAGATTCTGCTTGGTCCTTTTGAGTGCTGTCACGCTGTAAAGGTCGCCTTCCGCGACTCTGAACTCGCGGCGGATAACCTTGTCCCGGGTTTTGGTGTTGCCGCTGATGTTTATTTTTTCGATATAGACCTTTTCACCTTTTTCGAATGAAAAGGTAATGTCAACGATCTTTTTTTCCTGATCCACCTTGGTGAGAGGCACGACATTGGTGAAAGCATAGCCTTTGTCACCGTAAAGATCGGTAAATGTGACCACATCACTGCGCAGCAGCTCGCGGCTGAATATTTCACCTTTCTTGAGCTTCACCAGAGAGCTCAGTTTTTCCCTGCTTTCCAGAAGATCACCCTTGAAATCAATGATTCCGGTTCTGAACTGTTCCCCCTCAGTGATGCCTACGGTTACTTCGAGCCCGGACTTGTCGTCAAGCAGCCGCACTTTCGGTTCGCCTACCTTGACGTTGATGTAGCCGTTGTTGTAATAGAGGTCAGCGATGCGGTTCGCATCGTTTTTCAACACCTCTTCCTTGTAGGTGCCGGCCCCGGTGATCCATGAAAGGAACCACTTCTCCTTGGTTTCCATCTGCTTCCGCAGCTTCCGCGCGGAGAAAACCCTGTTGCCTTCGAACTTTATGTTCTTGATCAGGACCTTCTTGCCTTCCTTGATGGAAAAGGACACGCGCTCCCCGTTCTTGGCGACCTTGGTGGCAGTGGCGCTCACTTCGGCAAGATAGTATCCCTCGTCAGCATAGAGTTTTTTCACCTTCTTTTCACTCATTGCCAGAAGGCCGTTGGAAAAGACGCCGTTGGGTTTGAGCGGTATGGCTTCCCGGATTTTATCAGCTTTGATCTCCACGTTTCCGATAATTCGAACTTCGCGCACCGTAGGCTTTTCCGCGACAATGTAGGTCAGGACCACACCCTTGTCAGTTCTGGCTTTTTCGACCTTCACATCCTGGTATATGCCGAGGTTGTAGATCGTCTTGATGTCCTCGTTGGCTTTTTCAGGCGAGAAATCATCGCCCACCTTGCTTTTAAGGAGAGGGGTAAGGGAGGCGGACTCTCTGGTCTCATTGCCTTGGAAGGTAATGGATGCAATCTTCTCTTCGCCAGCGGACAGGTGACAGGGTAAAACCGCGATAATCAGAAGAGCGGCAATCAGATGCGCTGAACGCGAAAAGCAAGCATCACAGATTATACTGACATGTCGGGATAAAAGTTTCACGGGTTACCATTCTCCTGGATGCGGCCGTCCACCAGCCGGATGATTTTGCTCATCCTGCCGGCAAGGCGCTCGTTGTGAGTCACAATAATCAGGGTCAAACCGATTTTATCCTGGAAACCGGCGAGAAGTTCATGTACCTCCTCGCTGGTCTTCCTGTCAAGGTTACCGGTCGGCTCGTCGGCGAGCAGCAGCAAGGGGGACAGGACAAGTGCCCTGGCTATGGCGACTCTCTGCTGTTCACCGCCGGACAGCTCTCCCGGTTTGTGCGCCGCCCTATGGGTGAGACCCACATCCCGCAGCAGTCCGGCCGCTCTGTCTTGGGCCTCGCCCCTGTTCGTCCCGCTTATAAGAGCCGGCATCATTATGTTCTCAAGTGCCGAAAACTCTGGCAGGAGATGATGGAACTGGAATACAAAGCCTATGGAACGGTTTCTGAAAGCTGCAAGCTCCCGCTCCCCGAAACCGAAAACATCGTGTCCACGAAATTTGACCGAACCCGAAGTGGGGTGATCCAAAGTGCCGAGAATGTGGAGAAGGGTGCTTTTGCCGGCTCCGGAAGCGCCGACAAGGGCTATCGTATCACCCTCGTCAACCGACAGATCCACACCGTTCAGAACCTCAATGCTGGCTGTTCCCCTGCGGAACGACTTCCTCAGGTCGCTGACCTCCAGCAGCCGGCTACTCATAGCGCAGTGCCTCCGCAGGCGGCAGCCTGGACCCCTGCCAGGACGGATAGAGTGTCGCGACGAATGATATGAGGACAGCCGTCAGTGAAATGAGGATCACGTCTCCGGGAACAACTTGCGATGGGAAATGGTCGAGGTAGTAGACATCCCGGCTGAAGAGCTCGAATCCGGTTACCTTCTGTATGAAGCCTACTATGGTTTCAAGATTCAAGGCCACGAGGAGACCGCTGAGCACACCGATGATCGTTCCCGCAACCCCGATTATGAGCCCCTCCAAGACAAAAATCTTCATGATGCTCATGCCGGTAGCTCCCATCGATTTCAGAATGGCGATGTCTTTCGTCTTTTCCATTACCACCATGAAAAGGGTCGAAGCGATGCCGAACGCGGCCACGAGCACAATCAGCGTAAGGATGATGAACATGACCATTTTCTCGGTCTTCAGCGCAAACAGGATGTTCTTGTTCATCCTCATCCAGTCACGTGCGAAATAATCATAGCCGAAACCTTGGTTGATTTGCGTCGCTATCTCATCCGACTTGTAGACGTCATCCACCTTCAGTTGAATGCCGGTTACCGCATCGCCCATGGAGAGGAAGCTCTGGGCCTGCTTCAGCCCGACATAGGCAAGAGTGGAATCATATTCGAACATGCCGGTGTTGAAAATCCCCGCTACGCGGAACTGCTTCATCTTGGGGATCATACCGAAAGGGGTCATATTGCCGAGCGGAGAAACCACGTTGACCGTGTCACCCCGAGACAAATGGAGGTTTTTCGCCAGTTCCTTACCCAGTATGATGCCCGGTTTTTCAGCAGAGGAACCGGCAACGGGCTCCAGGTCCGTGAGCACTCCCTCAACCAGCGATTTCTTGAGATTCGTGACCTTGGCGTCTGTCATCGGATCGATGCCCCTGAGCACGACGCCCGAAACATTGCTCCCCGTGGACAGCATAACCTGGCTGTAAATGAACGGGGTGACCCCGGTTACTCCGGGGACCTTCTTCAGGCGCTCCATGAGGGTCCCGTACGCTTCTATCGTGCCACCGCTCTTCAACACGACCACATCTGCGTTGGTGCCGAGTATCTTGTCCTTGAGATCCTCCTCGAAGCCGGTCATTACGGCCAGCACCACGATCAGGGCCATCACGCCGAGCGCTACACCGGCGGTAGATATAAACGTAATGATGGATATGAAGGTTGACTTCCGCTTTGCCCTCAGATAACGCAATCCTATAAGGAATTCATAGGGCATTATTTCGTTTCTTTCCTTAATTGCGGAAAAAGTATGACATCACGGATGGATGCGGAATCGGTCAAAAGCATCACAAGGCGGTCTATACCGATGCCTTCTCCTGCCGCCGGCGGCATGCCGTGTTCCAGGGCGCGGATATAATCCTCATCCATGAAGTGGGCTTCCTCGTCCCCCTTGGCTTTCGCCTCGACCTGGGCCAGAAAGCGCTCTTTCTGGTCAACAGGATCGTTCAGCTCGGAGAACGCATTGGCAATTTCACGCCCGGCACAGAACAGCTCAAACCGGTCCACCACGTCCGGGTCGTTGTCGCTCTTTCTGGAAAGCGGCGACACCTCGGTTGGATAGGAGGTAATATATGTAGGCTGGACAAGCTTGGTCTCGGCCACTTCTTCGAAGATCTCGGTGATCAGCTTGCCGTACCCCACATCCTCAGGAAGATCCAGCCCTATGGACTTGGCATAGCTGTATGCAAGATCCCGATCATTGAGCGACTTGGCGTCTATGTCGCCGTACTCGAGGATCGCTTCCCTGACGGTGAGACGCTTCCACGGGCGTCGGAAGCTGATCTCCTGGCCCTGGTAAATGATATCCTGCGTTCCCAGGAGGTTTTCGATCACATGGCAGAAGAGAGCCTCGGTGAAATCCATCAGGTCATCGAAAGTTGCATAGGCCTGGTAGAACTCCATCATGGTGAACTCCGGATTGTGGCGGATGGATATCCCCTCATTGCGGAAATTCCGGTTTATTTCGAAAACCTTCTCGAATCCGCCGACCAGCAGCCTTTTTAGATAGAGTTCCGGAGCAATGCGAAGGTACAGCTTTCTTTCGAGAGCATTGTGATAGGTCTCGAACGGGCGGGCGGTAGCCCCGCCGGGGATGGGCTGCATCATCGGTGTTTCGACCTCGAGAAAATCGTGTTCAAGCATGAACTTCCGTATCAGCTGTATGATGCGGGCACGCTTGACGAAGACATCCTTCACTTCAGGATTGACAATGAGGTCGACATATCTCTGCCGGTAACGTGTTTCCACATCGGTCAACCCATGGAACTTTTCCGGCAAAGGCAGAAGGGACTTGGTGAGAAGCCTTACCTCATGGGCGTGCAGTGACAGTTCTCCGGTCTTGGTGCGAAACGGGTGGCCTGTTATTCCGACTATGTCCCCGATATCGAGGGTTTCAAAATATTTATAGTTCTCCTCGCCGAGGGTGTCCTTTTTGACATAAACCTGCACGCGCCCCTTCCTGTCCTGCACCTGTATGAAGGCAGCCTTGCCGAAAGACCTCCGGGCCATTACACGGCCGGCAACGGTGAAAACATCCGCCGGATCTTCTTCGATCGTTTCCCTGTCTCCGCGGGCTTTTACCAGATCATCCGAGGTATGAAGGGGTTTGAAGTCGTTAGGATACGGATTAATGCCCGATTCCCATAAAGCATTCACTTTCCTTCTTCTCTGCAATAAAAGTTCACTCAACTCTTCCAATATTCCGTAACCTCTCTAACCTGCCAGTACGGTTTACTGACAACGACGCTTAATAAACTCGCAAATTAACCCATTTCATGTCTTTAATCAAGAAAAAAGGACTGCCGGCTTTTCCCGCCCGCCAGGCCATTCACGGCTTGCCGAATACAAGTGAAGCCGACTCGTTGGGCCGGCAACCGCTGAAAGGGGATTTCCCCATATACTCGTTCCGCCAGTACCCGCAGGCTTCACCGGCAGGCAGGTTTTTCCCCGAAGTATTGAGAAAAGTCACGGTGAGAAACGGTACGGGTCCCTTGGTAAGCTCCCCTTTTGACACTGCGATCCTTTGCGTTTCTATAACGGCGCCGTCCCTGGAAACCGGGTACAAGAGTATGTCTGAGCCAAATGCTTCTGCAAGGAGCATCGGAGCTACGGATATTGATGCTTTAGACATGTCGGAGGGAATCCTGGCACGCAGCATCACTTCCGCGAAACCCGCATCGGTCAGGCGGAAATCATATGCCGGCGTCCATTTCAGCCCGCTAACCAGGTATGCGATCCGAATCCTGCAGCCGGGCTTGGAAAGCCAGAGCCTGGCGAGGCTTCCCCTTGATTCCACGGATTTTCGGAGCGTGGCTAATCTGGCATCAGTGGATGCGATTTCTCTTTCCAGCTTGTTCCTGGCTGCATGGACAGCGGATAGCTGGGCAAGGGCCAGATCAGTTCCTTTCCTGGCGGTCTCCACCGGGTCGGGATTGTTCTTTGATTTGCGCAACGCCCTGCTGCTGTGGGACTTGGCGGCTGCGGCAAATATCCCTTCCCTTTCCTCCAGCACTTCCAGGCGGTCGGCAAGAGTTTTTTTCCGGTCTTCCAGAACCGATATCTCGTGAAGCTTTTCCTTCCGCGGTTCCGCCTGGACCACGTCGAAACGGGTCACCGTCCCGTCTCCCAGGGGCTTTACCCTCAAAGTACGGTCAATCATGGCTGTCGGCATCTGCACTTCGAGGTAAGCTTTGGAAGCAAGAACCTCGCGCTCGATCTTCGCGCCGTCAAGGAAGAGCGTTACCGTTTCTCCGCAAGCCGCAAACGGAACAGCCGTAACAACGAACAGCAAAAAACCCGTGAGAATCTTCATAATCAACCCTCCCGTCATGGGTTATCACCCAGACAAACCAATCTGTTCCATGTTCATCAGATCGATGAAAACGCAACAATTCCGAGAAGCGTTTTTCGCAATCAGAGTGGCGGCGGCTTTCTTCAAAGCTTTGGAGTCTAATGTATTCGTTATTTCAGCAACGGATTATTTACCGGTCCTTTTCCCTTATTTTTCCTGAAGCGGACTCATGGAGACAGCATGTGGACAAACAGCCCGCTGCGCAGTTTCGGTTCGAACCAGGTTGACTTGGGCGGCATGATTCTGTCCTGGTCCGCAAGCGCCATCAATTCTTCCAGCGAAGTGGGATGAAGTGAAAATGCGACCTTGTGGTCGCCGCTGTCAACCAGGCGCACCAGCTCTTCGTTTCCCCTGCTGCCGCCGACGAAGTGGATCCTCTGATTCGTCCTGGGGTCATCTATGCCGAGGATCGGCTTCAGGAGATTTTCCTGGAGGATGGAAACATCCAGGCGTCCGACAGCATCGTTCTCGTCCACGATCGAAGTTTTCGCGGTCAAACAATACCATTTGCCCATGAGGTACATGCCGAACGAATGCCTTTCCCGCGGGGCAACAGCGCTGTCCACCGGCGACAAATTGAACCGCTCAGACGTACGGGCAATGAATTCTTCCGGTGAGAGACCGTTCAGATCCATCACCGCACGGTTGTAAGCCATCACGTTCATTTCGTGATCGGGGAAAATGACGGTCAGGAAAAAATTGTATTCTTCATTTCCGTTGTGGTTTCCGTTTGCAGCCTTCCGCAGTTCCCTGACCCTGCTGGCAGCAGCGCTGCGATGGTGGCCGTCAGCGACATAGAGCGTATCGATTGCCGAAAATTCTTCGCTCAGCCTGGTAATTACCGACGGGTCGCTAACCGCCCATACCGTGTGGGTTACCGAATCATCGGCAGTAAAATCGTAAAGGGGTTTCTCCCTTGTCAGCCCGTCTACCAGTTCATTGATAGCGGGACGGTTCCGGTACAGATAGAAGACCGGCTCGTCATTAGCGTCCAGGCAGTCAATATGCCTGACCCGGTCCTCTTCCTTGTCCGCCCTGGTGAGTTCATGTTTCTTGATAACACCGGCCTGGTAATCGTCCACACTGGCACAGGCCACGAGCCCTGTCTGCACTACGCCGCCCATCCTCTGACGGTAGATGTAATAGCGCTCCTCGCTGTCCTGAACCAGGATTTTTCCGCCGATGAAGCGCGCGAGATTTTCGCGACCGGCCCGGTAAACAGACTCGTCATGGGGGTCAAGATCGTGAGCCAGGTCGATTTCCGGCCGGGAAACATGCAGGAAGCTGAAGGGATTACCCTCTGCCATTGCACGGGCTTCAGCCACATTCATCACGTCATACGGCGGCGCAGCCACCTTGCCTACCAATTCGCCCTGAGGGCGCAATGCCTTGAACGGTTTAATAAATGCCATACTTACCTTTCCAATATTAAAAATATCTGCGTGCACCGATGTATTTCTTCGAATAGCCGCTGTCCATGGATGAAATCTTTATGTCCTCACCCCGCCGAGGAGCATGCACGAACCGGTTATTTCCCACATATATGCCTACGTGGGATATTTTCTCTTCGGAAGTTCCGAAAAAAACCAGATCCCCATCCACCAACTCCTCTCTGTCCACGTTTCTTCCCACACGATACTGTTCCCCGGAAGTGCGGGGTATGTTGACTCCGCATAGATTGTAGACCGCACGCACAAATCCGCTGCAATCCATGCCGTCAACGACGTTTGATCCACCCCACTGGTAAGGTATCCCGACAAAGCGCTCCGCGGTCCTCGCCGCGATGAAGCCCATGTCGCCCCGTCCGGGTTTCCGGGCCGGCCCGTCCTCCCCAGGAGACTTTTGATTGTCGCTCCGGACTTTCAGGGGAGCACGCAGCGGAGGAGCGATGAAATAGGAATCGATGCCCTGTTCCGACGTCACCTTTCGCGCAGTTCTCTGTGCTTCACCGCGGGTGCGAAAGTCGCCGAAGCGGACGGCGAACAACCCGTTTTCCCGCTTGAAGTAAAAGGCTTCGATTCCCTTGTCCTGCAGTTTTGCGGTGAGCCTTTCAGCGTTTTTCACCTCGGAGAACGCGCCAACCTGGATCGAGTAACCCAGTCTGGTGATGCCCTTGTCCGGCGCGGCACAGGCACTGCATGCGAAAACCGGCAACCAGAGCAAAGTAAAAAATGCGATGCGCAGGGCCGTCATTGAGCGGTCTCCTGTTCGTTGCGCCGCACACCCATGAGAAAGGCAACTATGAACTCCTCCAGGTCGCCGTCAAGGACTGCATCAGTATTGCCGGTCTCCACGCCGGTGCGAAGGTCCTTCACCATCCGGTAGGGATGCAGCACATAGGAGCGGATCTGGCTGCCCCAGCCGATTTCCTTCTTCTCGCCGCCGATTTCGGCGGTTTTGGCAGCCCTCTCTTCCAGTTCTCTTTCATAGAGTTTTGCGCGGAGCATTCTCATGGCGGTGGCCTTGTTCATGTGCTGGCTGCGCTCGTTCTGGCAGGCGGCGACAATGCCGGTGGGAATATGGGTGATCCTTACGGCCGAATCAGTAACGTTGACATGCTGACCGCCCGCGCCCCCTGACCGGTAAGTGTCGATGCGCAAGTCAGGCTCGGATATCTTGACCTCGATGTCGTCATCTATCTCAGGGAAGACGAATACCGATGCAAAAGAGGTGTGCCGCCTGGCATTTCCGTCAAACGGCGAAATCCTCACCAGGCGGTGTATCCCGGCTTCGGCTTTCAGATAGCCGTAGCTGTACTCACCGGCAACGGTAAAGGTGACCCCTTTGATTCCAGCTTCGTCCCCGGCCTGGCATTCAGTGATGTCCGTGCGCCACCCCCGTTTTTCACAATATCTGAGGTACATCCTCAAAAGCATCTCGACCCAGTCCTGCGATTCCGTGCCGCCGGCGCCGGATGTTATGGAAACAAAACAGGAATTCCTGTCATGGGGGCCGGAAAGCATCCGCTGGAACTCCGCCTGTGAAACCCCGGCTTCAAGCTCGTCGTTCAGTTTTTTCACCTCAGCCAGCGTTGCATCATCCTCAGCTTCGCTGCCCAGCTCGATCAGAATCTTTGCATCTTCAAGCAGGCGAACGAGCCGGTCCCAGCAATCAACAGCCTTCTCCATGGCGGTACGTTCCCGCAGGATCTTCTGGGCCTCGCCTGCGTCGTCCCAGAATCCGGGCTCGGCAATCTTCGCCTCCAGCTCCTGGATATCCTCCCTTTTGCGATCTATGTCAAAGAGACCCCCGAAGTGCATTGATTCGAACTTCCAGGCTCTCGGCACGGGCTATTTCTTCTCTGAACATTCCTTACCTCTTTTCAGTCTGTTTGTTGTACCCGGAGAATTTCCGGGGGACTCCCGACATCAACTGCGCTTGAAGGCGCGACCGGCAAAGTGATTCCTCAACACTAATCCGGCCATGGCAAGTGAAACCAGGACACAGAGAACAGCGAATACATCGCCATAACGGGCATATAACGTGACGGATTCCC
The DNA here is from genome assembly GCA_034933285.1 of Geobacteraceae bacterium. GTDB lineage: Bacteria > Desulfobacterota > Desulfuromonadia > Geobacterales > Geobacteraceae > RPRC01. The sequence goes on from JAYFNT010000008.1 coordinate 91,016, forward strand.
CGAGAACCACTCTGTCGACCAGGTATGTTTCCTTGAAAAGTGGAGTTTCTCTCACGATATGTCCATTGCTGTCAATCAACGCAGTAATACCTGTATTGGCTGCCCTTACCAGCGGCATGCGGTTTTCAACCGCCCTGAACGCTGCCATGGAAAGGTGCTGGTAAGGCGCCGAAGACCTGCCGTACCAGGCGTCATTGGTGATGTTTACCAGCAAGCGGGCGCCTGCCCTGGCATATTTCCTGGAGAGTTCGGGGAATATCCCCTCGAAGCAGACCAGCACTCCAATATACGCCTTTCCCTGATCCAGAACCGCCAGGCGTTCACCGGGAGAAAAATCTCCCACCCCTTCAACCAGCTTCCGGACAAAGGGAAGAACCTTTGCCATGGGCACGTACTCTCCGAACGGAACCAGGTGTATCTTGTCGCTGCGCCCCAGCAGCTTTCCTTCATCCGACAGGAGAAAAGCGCTGTTATACAGTTTCCGCATGCCGTTCATGTCGTCATAAGCGGGACTGCCGAAGAGGATCGGGGCGTGAATCTCCGACGCGAGCACCTCGATCCGCGAAGACGGCGCGCCCCCATCCTGGAAAAAGAATGGAGCGGCGCTCTCGGGCCAGACCACCAGATCAACGCCTCCGGCCGAAGCCAGCCTGGTGAGCTTCTCGTAAATGCTGATCGTGGCATCCCTGAACTCAGGGTCCCACTTGATCGACTGGTTGATATTTCCCTGAATGAGGGCAACCTTCATTGACACGCCCGGCACAGGATGGGACAGGCGCAGGTACCCGTAGCTGAATGCCAGTCCCGCCAGAGCTACAAAAACCATCCCGCTGCGGACAGGGTATTCCCCTTTCCCGCCGCGGCTCTTGACGTATCCCTTGATTGCCAGGTACACGACCACATTGCACAGCACCACCAGGAAGCTCAAGCCGTAAACACCGGTAATGTCGGCAATCTGTATCAGCGGCAGTATCCTGTACTGCGAATACCCGAGGCTCGCCCATGGAAAGCCGGTGAACAGGAAAGATCGGACAAATTCAAGGCAGACCCAAAGAAACGGCAGTGACAGGACCGCCGGTATGCCTTTCTCCTCTCCGAGACGCATCAAGCTGCAAAGAACGGCGAAATAAGCTGCCATGTAGGCAACCAGTATAGTGAAAACTATGATGCTGACCGCAACGGGCAGATGCCCGTAAGTGGTTACCGCGATATTGATCCAGTAAAGGATCGCGCCATAGCAGGCAAGCCCGCATGCAAAACCGAGCCTTGCAGCCTTCCCGGCGGTTTTATGGCCACAGGCAAGCAGCAGCGGCACCAGTGCAACCCAGGAGAGCGCGGCAATACCGGTCTTCGGGAAGGAGAGCGCCAGCAGCAGGCCGGAAATCACCGCCAGCAGATAGTCCCGCCTGGGAATGGCATTGAAGTCGGGCATTTTGAATCTTGAGTAGTCCACTAGGTCTCTTCATCCCCCGGGGGTACGGTTTTCCGTATGATCTTTACGCGGCTGATCTTCCGCTCATCGGCATCAAGGACAGTCATGTGAATGTCTTCTGAATCTATTTCCTCACCAGTGCGGGGAATCCTGCCGGTCAGGTGAAATATGAAGCCGCCAACGGTGTCGAACATTTCCCGTTCGACTTCAATCCCCAGGTGCTCCGTCAATTCCTCCACCGGAAGCCGCGCGTCCACTATGATCGAACCGTCGGGCTGCTGCAGCAGCCATTCCTCTTCCAGGTCGTATTCGTCCTGGATGTCTCCCACAATCTGTTCGAGAAGGTCCTCGATAGTGACCAGACCCGATGTCCCGCCATATTCGTCGATGACTATGGCCATGTGCACCCGTTTGCGCTTGAATTCCTGGAGAAGCTCTTCCAGGTTTTTGGTTTCAGGTATGTAGTAAGGGCTCCTGAGGATTTTACGCAGGTCTACGGAAGAATTGTCCATTCCCCAATATTTGAGAAGGTCTTTTGCATAAACCAGCCCGATTATGTTGTCCAGAGTGCCTTCAAACACCGGTAACCTGGAATGGCCGCTGTCAATGATCTTGACCCGGGCATCGTGAATCGTGTCTGCTGCGTCGACGCAGGCCATATCGGTTCTGGGCACCATTATCTCGCGGACAACCGTGTCACTAAGATGAAGTATCGACCTTATCATGGCGTTTTCCTCCGGATTGATAAGGCCCTCTTCCTCGCCCGCGGTGATGATCTCCTGGATCTCCTCCTCGGTGATCTTCTTCCGGCCCGAAATAAAACGGCCGACCATGTCCCGCAAACCCGCTTTTATCCTGCCAGAACCATCTTCCAATGAAACAGTCCCTCCATAAACCGTAATATTGTCAATGCAGATTGGAAAAAGCAAGCAGCACTGCAACCGTAAGGCCCGTCCCCAAGCATGCGCCGAAGACCACCTCCCGCGCGGAGTGGTGATTGAGTGAGATTCGTGAATTGCTGATCATCACCGCAAGCACAATTGTCAGTATGGAGCTGATGGGATCCTTGGTCGAAAGGGCAACGATGGTGGCCACGGAAAAGGCAAATGCAGCATGACCGCTTACGCTTCCGCCCTCAAGGGGGGTCCCCCTGCCGACAAATGCCTTGAGTATCACCGCGGATATGATGACGCTCAAAATGGCAACGAGCGCCCCCATTTCACTCGTATGTCCGACCATGCCGAATCCTTCTTTCAACACCGGGAATATGTACCGCGACAGAATGATGTACCCCATGATCGAAGCGCCGATGGCGGCCATGAGCACCGCTCCGGCCGCCACATCCTTGGCGGTCTTGGCCAGGGGGTGAAATTCCGGGGAAACTATGTCCACGCAGATCTCGATTGCGGTATTGATCAGTTCGGCAAAGAGGACGAACGATACGGAAATGGCCAGGAGGGTGAATTCCAGGCTGGTGATGCGCAGGAAAAGGACCGCTGCCAGTATTGCGAGCGCGGCCAGGAAATGGTTGCGCATGTGCCTCTGGCTCTTGACTGTGTAAAGGATCCCCTCAATCGCGCAATTCACGGAGTCGGTGAAACGGGCCGGTTTCAGGGGACGACCCGTCGGCTTCAAACCAGCCCCTCCCGCCTCATCAGGCGGAACAGTTCCCGCTGTTTGCGCTCCATCCGCCGGGCTTCATGTTCGCCCGACCTCTCATGGTCATAGCCGCTCACATGGAGGATGCCATGCAGAAGCAGGAACAGAAACCGCTCGCAAAAGGGAATGCCCTCCTCCTCGGCCTCCCGGCATGCGGTGTCAGCCGAAATCACCACATCTCCCAGGAGCTGCGGATTCAGATCAGGGAATTCCCCTTCTCCCATGGGAAAGGACAGTACATTGGTCGGACGGTCCTGACCGCGATACTCACGGTTGAGTCGGCGCATGGCACGGTCCCCGACTATGGTAACCGACAGTTCGCTATCGGTGAATCCCAAGACGCTTAAGATCTTCTCCGCTGCCTTTCTTGCCTTCTTCGACTCTATGCGATGCCGTCTTTGCCTGTTCCCTATCGATATCTTCAACGGGTTTCTTCCTTCCATTGACCTTGAAAGCCGGCTCAGGGTAATCAATCCTGTGGTGATAAATACCCGCTAGAATTCTGTTGAAACTCTTTGCGATATCATGGAGGTTCTTCAGCGTGAGTTCACACTCATCCAACTGGCCGTCAATAAAGATGTTGTTGATTATCTTCTGAACCATGCCCTGGATCCGGGCCGGCGTCGGATCGGAAAGGGTCTTTGACGCAGCCTCCACGCAGTCGGCAAGCATCACCAGACCTGCTTCCCGTGTCTGCGGCTTGGGCCCGGGGTAACGGAAGTCCCTTTCATCCACGTTCCGCGCCTCAGGATCGTCCGCAGTCTTTGCCTTCTGGTAGAAATAGGATATCAGGGCGGTTCCGTGATGCTGGCGGATGATATCGATGATCGGGCGCCCGAGACGTTTTTCGCGGGCCATTTCAGCGCCTTCCTTGACATGGGAGATCAGGATCAGCGCGCTCATGCTGGGTGACAGCTTGTCGTGCCGGTTCTCGCCGCCGGTCGTGTTCTCGATGAAATAGAGCGGCTTGCTGCTTTTCCCGATGTCGTGATAGTAAGCGGCAACCCTGGCAAGAAGCGGATTTGCGTGAATAGCCTCGGCAGCAGCCTCCACCATCGTGCCGACCAGAATGCTGTGATGATATGAACCGGGAGCCCGGATCATGAGTTCCCGAAGAACGGGAGAATTGAAGCTCGCCAGTTCCAGCAGCTTGATGTCGGTCGTGTAGTGAAAGACGTTCTCTATTACCGGCACGGTACCGGCAACGATTATTGCGTTTCCCACCCCTCCTATCAGGGCAAAGATGATAATATAAAGTGATTGGGAGGTAAAGAAATTATCGGAAAAGACCTGCAAGGGAAGCGCAAGCGCCAGGTTGACCACGCTCACCTTGAGCCCGGCTGAATATATCGTGCCCCGGTATTGGCACTGCCTGACGCCGTGAGCGCCGATGATGCTGCTGAGAAGCGCGTATATTACAACGGGAATGCTGTTGCCGAACATTATCCCCAGCAGCGGGGCGCAGATGGCGCAATAGACCAGCGCGACCTCGGAATTGAGTATGATCCGCACCAGCATTGCCCCGGCGGCAAAGGGAAAAAGGTAGAAGTAATCATCAATGCCTATCTTGGGCAACAGGATGCCCATGGCGGTCGAGAATACCAGCAGGCCCTTCAGGAGCGCGAAAAAGAAGATCGTAACCACCGCGATCAGGAAGAGGTCCTTTCCCGCAGGACGGAATTTGCGGATGTTTTTGATTCCGAACCGGTACGAAAAAAACGAGAGCGCCAGTACGAGGCCGAAGATGCCGAGGCCGGTCAGGAAACGCTTCATTCCGCTGCCGACTTCGAAAATCTTGTTCAGCTTGATCGCCTGCTCCTCAGTAATCCGTTCCCCTTCCCTGACGACCATCTCGCCCCGCTTGATCTGGTAGACAACGGGACGGACCGCATTTCGGGCTTCCTTCTGCTTTACTTCGGTGGCAGCGGAGTTGAGCTTCAGGTTGGGTCGCAAGGCCTTCAGAAGCAAACCTTTCAATACATTTGAATCATAGAGCGGAACGCCGGGCAGCTTCCGGTTTTTCATCGATTGCGCAAGTTCGGCTTTATCCGTTACCGTTATGGAATGGTCGCCGGCCCCGATCATTCTCCCGGAAGCACTGTCAAGCAGGATTATGCCCCTGTTCCGGTCGGCATCGAAAGCCGCCTTGTCCGCGACAAGCATTCTTCGATAGGTCACCTCCGTCAGATGGCCTATTTCCGCCAGGAGAGGACGGTAATTCCTGACTTTCAGAAGCGACTCGAGTTCCTGCCCTGTCACATCGATGCCGAGTACCTCCGCAACGGAACCTCTCAATGCTTCAATATCCCCGTCTCCCTTGGCACGTGCATCGATTATCAAGGCAAACGCTTTTGCAAAGCTTTTCTTGATTTCATCTCCCTGGCTGGCAACCAAGTCGTAGACACGGGGAACCGCCTGCTCCGCCTCGGCCCTTTTCTTCTCGGTCAGCAGCCGGTCTTCAAGCAGATAACTCTGATTGGCCTTGATATCCGTTGAGGCGATATCTCCCTCGGAATATTTGGTTACGAGAAAGTGACGGCTGGGAAGGATGAGAAATGAAAGAATGAACGCAGTCAGCAGAAACAGAACCGCTCGCTTGAACGATTCGTTCCCTCTGCCCGTTATTGAATCCAAAAGGTAGGAGAGCAGTCGTTTTCCCTGTGAAGCAAGATCAACTGCCTTGCTGGAATCCGCATTGTCTTTAGTGGTATCGGATGGCATACCCTGTTTCTGAAACCTCACCGGGTAACCGGAGTGCTGTGGTTGCTACAGAAATATAACTATAATCTTTATCAGCCAGCCCTGTCAACCGAAACCGGTGAGAAGCCGGAATCCTCACAATTTTAGTTTAGCTTTTCCCATTTTAGTCAAAATGTGGTATAACCTGTTCGTTTTCCTCCGGGCAAATTCCGTCTCCACGCATTCAGCAACCGGCATGACGGCCGTTCCGGCTGAAAATCACCCACATTCCGAAAAGGGGGCAAAGGCCCCAGAGCAAAGGAGAGATCATGGATACAATAGCTGATGTCTATGCACGTGAGATTCTCGATTCACGCGGCAATCCCACCCTGGAAGTCGAAGCGCTCCTCGAGTCGGGGATCACTGCGCGGGCTGCCGTACCGTCCGGCGCCTCCACGGGAGAACGTGAAGCATTGGAATTGAGGGATGGCGACAAAAGCCGCTACCTGGGCAAAGGCGTCCTCACGGCAGTCGACAACGTGAATTCCAAGATCGCTGACCAGGTTGTGGGAATGGACGCTTTCGACCAAATCGGCCTGGACCTGCGCATGATAGAACTGGACGGCACCGAGACCAAGAACAGCCTGGGAGCGAATGCCGTGCTCGGCGTGTCACTGGCAGTGGCCAAGGCTGCCGCGGCTTCCCTCGGAATCCCTCTCTACCGGTACATCGGCGGCTCTAACGCACGGGAATTGCCGGTCCCCATGATGAATATCCTCAACGGCGGCGCCCATGCCGACAACAATGTGGACATCCAGGAATTCATGATAATGCCGGTCGGAGCCCCCGACTTTTCCTCCGCCCTTCGCATGGGTGCGGAGATTTTCCATTCGCTCAAGGGAGTGCTGAAAAAGAAGGGTTACAACACCGCTGTCGGTGATGAAGGCGGTTTCGCTCCCAACCTGGGCTCAAACGAAGAAGCTCTTCAGGTTATAATGGAGGCCATAGAGAAAGCCGGTTATCGTCCCGGCGAGGATGTCCTCCTTGCACTCGACGTAGCTTCGTCGGAACTGTTCAGAGATGGCAAATACTTCCTTGAAAACGAGCCATCCCCGGAAAAGACCGCTGATCAGCTGATCGATTTCTACGAAGACCTGGTAAACCGTTACCCGGTCATCTCCATAGAAGACGGGATGGCGGAAAACGACTGGGACGGCTGGAAGAAGATCACCGAACGCCTTGGAGACCGTGTCCAGCTCGTTGGCGACGACCTGTTCGTCACCAACGCCAAGACCCTTCAGCAGGGGATCGATCGCGGGGTGGCCAATTCCATCCTTATCAAACTGAACCAGATAGGAACCCTGAGCGAAACACTCGACGCAATCGAGACTGCCAAAAGGGCAGGCTATACGGCAGTGGTTTCGCACCGTTCGGGAGAAACCGAGGACACCACCCTGGCCGACCTGGCAGTGGCCGTCAACGCGGGGCAGATCAAGACCGGCTCGCTGTGTCGCACCGACCGGGTATGCAAATACAACCAGTTGCTCAGGATAGAGGATGAACTGGGTTCGGCGGCCCGTTACCGCGGAAAAGAAGTATTCTACAACCTGCGCAAGAAATAGCCTCCGACAGGCAGTACCGCTGATCTGCACGAAAAGGGGGGCATGACTGACAAGTCATGCCCCCCTTTTCCCTTCCCACAGCACTCCTTGCTAGACCAGTCCCTCACTCTTCAGCTCCGCCTTCAGCCAGGCATAGGCAACCGGTGCAGCGACAAGCCCTGGAACTCCGAAGATCGCCTCCATGGTCAGCATCGCGCAGAGCATCTCCCACGCCCGCGCCTGCACTTCGCTTCCGACTATCTTTGCATTGGTGAAATATTCCAGCTTGTGGATCGCCACGAGAAACACCAGGGATGAAATCGCCACTCCCGGGGAGATACTGAAGCTTATCAGAACGATGGCAGTATTGGAAATCAGGTTTCCCACGACGGGAAGAAGTCCGACTATGAAGGTAAGCGGTATCAGAACCGACATAAGGGGAAGCTTGACGCCAAACAGCGGCAGCACGACAAGGAGATACAGTGCCGTCAAAGTTGTGTTCACGGCCGAGATCTTGACCTGCGCGAAAACAACCTTGTCAAAGGCATCCGACAGGGTTTTCGCGCGGGAATGGAGGGCAGCGGCGAACGGCGGCCAATGCTCGGCTTCGGCGAACTGGTGCAGAGCTGTAAGGCCGCCGATCACCATGCCGAACAGAACATGCAACAGCGTTTTTACCCCTGCGACACCGACCGCGGATATTTTCTGACCGTGTTCACGCACCATTTCCCGCAGCGGCTCATGCAAATCCTCCACGGTGGCTGGTATTGCATCTGCTATGGGCTCCGGAAGGGCCTGCCTGAGCCTGTCGATGGTTTCGGCAACCGCAAGAAGCAGCGCCGCCATCCCGCCTTCACCGCGAAGCAGTGACAAGAGTCCCAGAGTGACGCCCGTCAATCCGGCAATAACCAGGACCGCCAAAGCGATCAGCGCTATCTCGTGCGCCCACCCAGCCCAGTTGTCCGGCAAGCGCCTGGCCAGTTTTCCTGTCAGAACGTGAACTGCAAGCCCGGCGAATACGGCCGGAAGCAGATGGAAATGAAGCACCATCGGCACGGCAAACACGGCAAGCAGATAACTGGCAAATACATGGCCCTGTTTCATGTTCGACTCCCCGAAGAACACAGAAAAAGGCAAGCGGATTCCCGCAGACCGGTTTTCATTTCTCTCTTCCTCAATCCTGAATCCGTGGCGTTTGAACCCCGGCATTCTGCTCGTTCGGCGTTCAAACGCCACGGATTCAGGTCAATGTCAAGAAGCTCTTCTCAGCTGAAGTTATGTCAGATCCGGCAGATTGTCAACATGTCCGGCCCCACGCTTGCCACATGAGAATCAACCTATATTTTACTTGCACATTAATACAACATGCATTATATGTTGCTGATTCAAAAATCCCACCACTGCCTTCCTCCTCCGTGGGAAGGAGAAGTGACGTGCAAGAAAAGAAAAGTCCGGTTTTACCTTACTCGGGACAGCAATCCTTGTCTCAATGCAACCGCGAAGATGCTTCCGTGTGCCGTCAGGATTCGATAATGTCGTGCAAATGCAGGTTGGAACGCCAGCTTGATACCATACAGGAAATGTCCGGAATCGCCTACTGGGTGTTCGATATGATATCAGGCAAAATTTCCTGGTCCAGACAGATATTCAATCTCCTGAAACATGCCGATGTATCCGGCTTCCTCGATTTCCATGAATATCTCGCTTTCTATATGCCCGAAGATTCGCTTCTTTTCAGAGAATCGCTCGCACGTGCCGTCCGGAGCCGCGAAAAGCAGGAATTCGAAATGCATGCATCCCTTTCCAACGGCGAGGCGGCACGCCATCGATGCACTATGATCCCCGACACGGACGGCAATGAAGAAATCACGGCAGTTCTGGGTTATCTCCAGGACATATCAACTGACGACCGCGATGGGCAGGACCATGCGGACCCGGTTCCTGATACAGTGCTGGTCGGTCGGCAGTCCTTGAGCGGCCTGCTCCCCATCTGCAGCCACTGCAAGAAAGTCCGCGACGACCACGGCGCCTGGAAACAGATAGAAACATACATAACGGAACGCAGCAACTTGTTCTTCAGCCATGGCATTTGTCCCGAATGCCTCACAATTCACTACTCAGAATACTTTCCGCTTGGCGTCTCAACAATGAATGACCCTGAAGAATGACGCACGCTACCCACCCCACAAAGCCCGGTGAAGTCCCGACCTCCGGTCGATACGCCTGGAAACCGCCGCACGGAGTATCGTCTCCCCGCACCACAACTCCACTGATTTCCTGGCTCGCGTCAAGGCCGTGTAAAGAAGCTCCCGTGTCAGGACCGGGCTGTCGACCGGCGGCATTACGATGAGCACCCGCTCAAACTCGGATCCCTGGCTCTTGTGCACGGTCATGGCGAACACAGTCTCATGATCCGGGAGCCGCAACGGCGAGATTTTCCGAACACCTCCGTTATCCGCCGGAAAAAACACGGCCAGAGCGCCCGGCCGCTCCGGGTCGGGAAGAGTGATGCCGATGTCGCCGTTGAAAAGACGGAGAGCATAGTCATTCACCCTGATCATGACCGGCCGCCCTCCATACCACATTCTGTCCGGCATTATCAGACGGTGCGCGGCCAGGATACTCTCAACCGCTCTGTTCAGCCCTGAGACACCATGATTTCCCCTGCGAACCGCGCATAGGATACGGAAACGGTCAAAGGAAGCAAGCGCAGAAGCCGGATCTTCCTGCTCCAGATACTCCCTGTATCCTCCCAGAACGCTTTTTTCCAAAGCCGCCGCCAGTGACTGCCCCGCCGGGAGATCTTTCATGACGAATTCACTCTCTCCAGGCATTTCAACCATACGGAATACGGCATCCGGGTCTCCCTCGTTGATTGCCCGGCTGATTTTGCCGATTGCTCCGCTGGAGCCGAAGCGGTAGTTCTTTCTTAAAACCACGAGAGAGTCGGCAACAGGTGAGATGCTTGCCGCATCTGAACCGCCATCCGGAATATGCCCCGTCACCTCCCGCAGGTATTCACGGAGTTCCAGCGAGAAACAATGCTTCCCCCCCCTGGGGCAGAGGTCGCCCAGCACAGCCCCGGGTTCGACAGAGGCAAGCTGGTCACGGTCACCGAGCAGGATCAGCCTGGCGTGGACGGGCAGCGCCGCCACCAGCCTGGCCATCAGCGGCAATGCAACCATGGAAGCCTCGTCCACTACCACCACGTCATGGTGCAGCGGGTTGGAAGCATCGTGCCGGAAGCGGCAGGATCCCGGGATAACGCCAAGCATCCGGTGAATGGTTGTCACGTCGTCCGGTATTCCGTCCGCCACAGCGGTTATATCGCGCAAACCCGCCTTGGCCGTTCTGACAGCCTCCCGAAGCCGTGCGGCGGCTTTGCCGGTCGGAGCGGCCAGGGCGACATTGCAGCGCGCCCCGTTCGCCTGCTCCAACATGAGTGCGATGATCTTCACCACTGTCGTGGTCTTGCCGGTCCCGGGGCCGCCGGACACGACAGTGAACCTGCTCCGGAGCGCGACAGATGCCGCAATCTTCTGCCAGTCCGGCCCGTCATCCGCTTGTGTGCCGAAAAAACGCTCAAGACCTTCCTTCAGCAAAGCCCGGTCCACATGGGCAACCCCTTCCCTGACCATGGAGCTGAGCATCGCAGCCAAGTCCTGCTCGTACTTCCAGAAGCGGTACAGGTACAGCCGGTTATCCCCGTCGAGTATGAGAGGTGCCTTATCACCCGGCGCCCCCACCATCGCCGACTCCGACAGACAAGCAGCAGTGTCCGCAGCTTCGGCCCCGCAAGCTTCGACAAGGTCGAGACAGATATGACCTTGCCCGGTCGCCCTGCTCACTTCCAGCGCGAACCGGCGCAGGATCTCGTCCCCGCCCCCTGACATCCGGCAGAGAAACGCGGCAAACTCCCGGTCGATGTCCCGGCAGGAAACCGTGTCGTCAATCATCAGCGCACTCCTTCAAAATCCACCAGACATGCGGTGAGTTCCCCAATCATCTCCTTCGGGGGGAGGTCGAAGTAGATGCCGTTTCCGGAGCGATCCGGATCCATCCCCCGTAGAAACAGGTAAAGCACCCCGCCAAAATGGGCGTCATAGCTGAAAGCCGGGTCCCGTGCGGCAAGAAACCGGTTGAGAGCAACCGTGTAAAGCAGATATTGCAGCCGGTACAACTTCAGCTCCATTTCCCGCGACATGGAATCCCGTTGGTAATCCTCCAGCCGGTTTCCCAGATGATTGGATTTCCAGTCAACCAGGTAGTAGCGTCCTTGGTGCCGGAACACCATGTCGATGAAACCTCGCACCATTCCGCGCACCGGGGAGAATTCCAGCCTGTCCGCAAGTGATGGAAGAACGCCGCTGGCGCTTTTTCCGTCCCATGCCCGCACAACCTGCGAAAGCTTCTTCGCATCCATGAAACGCAGCGGAAAGAAGAATTCCAGCTCGCTCATCCATTCTCCCTGCGCCAGGTCGCCCAGGCAAAACCCGTCGCCGTCAATGCCCAGGGGGGTCCGGACTACGTTCCGCACCATGGCCGATACAGGTACTTGCCACTCTTCCCCGAAACCATGGCGGTGCAACTGCCCGGCAACCAGCTCTTCCATCCCGTTCCCGCCAGCTGAAAACCGGATATTCTCGAACACTGCATGGAGGCAGATCCCGGCCCGGGCGCCTCGCGGAAAGGCGAAAATGCTCCCCTCGGCCGGAAGCGTTTCTTCAACAACCCTGCCAGCCCCCTCCTTCCCCCCGACCGCTTCCTGATCGCGGTCCGGCAACTCGGCCGTTTCACGGTGCCCGGCGGCAAAAGAAGTAAAGCTTGCGACACGCCAGTCGGTTTCGATACTGCCCCGAAACCCGGCAAAGTCCGGCAAGTGCGGCACTTTCCAGGCATCCTGATAGTTTCCCTCCCGCGGCTCCGGATTCACTGTGAATTGCAGGCAGCCTGCCCCTTGGTCTCTCAATCCCTTAAGCACGTCAATCATTTCAGCGTCAGGGATATTTTCCATTACATTCGAAAGTTCTTCTACCACCCTTTCCCTTTTCCCGTCGGGCGGATAGTGCAGAATATAGGCAGGCGCCGAGGTTTGCGTATGGCGGAACCGTCCCCAGACCAGGTAGCATCGGCACCTGGCCCTGGTGAGCGCCACGTAGAGGAGGCGCAGGTTTTCAGCAAGTATTTCCGCACGGGCTGCCGTACGGTGTTCCTCGAAGCCAGCCGACCCCAGATCCGCCACCATCCGGTAACCTTCATGGCAGATGACGGCATCTTCCGTTTCAAAGACCCCTCCCCAGGAAAAGGGGCAGAAAACTATGGGGTATTCCAGCCCCTTGCTCACATGGATGGTGACGATGCGCACGGCCTTCTCGTCCGATTCGAGGCGGAGCTGGTATTCCTCGTCTTCCGGGGGGACGCTCACCCGTTCACCGAACCATGCTCGCAGGGCATCCATACCGGGTACGTCGTTCACGGCCGCCTGGTGGAGCACCTCGCCGCAATGGAGGATATTTGTGAGACGACGCTCGCCGTCCTGCAGGCCCAGCATGCGTTCCCGCACCCCTTCCCGGGAGAGCAGGAAGCGGAACATGGTCATGAATCCCCGCTTGAGCCACAGTTCATGGTAGTCCTGAAAGGAGGCGAGCCTTTCCTCCCAGGCATTCTCGTCTTCCAGCAGCGTTGCGATTTCATTTCCTGAAACGCCGAAGATGGCTGTCGCCAGCGCGGAGCGCACCGCGGTCTCGCGGGAAGGCTCAACAACAGCAGCCAGAAGCCGGCACATCTCTCCGGCTTCCCTCGTGGCAAAGATGCTGGCAGTGGTCTGAACGACAGCCGGAATACCGCGTTGAGAAAAAGCTTCCTTTACCAGAGACGCCTGATCATGGCTTCTGACTATCACGGCGATATCCTCGGGAAGCACTCCCCGGCCATCCAGGAGGGCTTTACCCGATCTTCCGTCTGCCAGCAGCCCTGATACCTCGGCCGCAAGAAGGCGGACTATTCGCGGTAGTGCAGCGTTCAGGGACATTACTTTTGCATTTCCCTCTTCCCTGCCCAAAAACCAGACCTGGAGCGCCGCGGGATCCCTCCCCTCCAGTGCAAGGGGACGCTCTTCCCGCGCAGCGGCCACAGGGGGGAAACCGATGGCTGGGAAGACGAAGGGAAGCTCCTTGCACTTTTCGAACAGAAGGTTTACCGCACCGATCATCTCCGGAGTCGACCTCCAGTTTCTGTCCATGGTGAACCGGTTTTCTGTCGACACGTGTTCCCGCGCCGCAAGATAGGCGAAGATGTCTGCGCCACGAAAGCTATAGATTGCCTGCTTGGGATCTCCGATCAGGAAAAGCGGGGTTCCTCCAGCCGAGAAAACCCTGTGGAAAATCCTGTACTGGACCGGGTCGGTATCCTGGAACTCATCAATGAGCGCAGCACGGTAGCGCTCCCGGAGGCGAGCCGCCAGTATCTCTGCCGACGGTCCGTCAAGGGCACGCCAAAGATCGGTGAGGAGATCATCATAAAAGCGCAGGGAACGCTCAGCTTTCAGCTCATCGAGCCTGCATCCGGCAAATTCGAACAGGACGGATTTCATTGCGACGAAACTCTTGTCGGCCAAGGCCGCCAATTCTCCGCAAAGGTCGAGAAAAGGATGTGCAGGCGGCTCAACGCGCTTCAAGGCATTCTTCTTGATGAAAGCGGTGGTGAATTTCTCGAAACCCTTGAAAAATCCCGCTGGAATGCCTTCAGCGACATAGCGGTCCATGCCGTCGAGCAGTGCGGGAACCAGGTCGGGATGGAAATTGCCGCGGGAACGGCTCAGCCCCTGGTGTCCGGTCAGAATACCCGCCACCTCCTCCCTCTTCTCCATCCACATCCCCGCAAGCTCCCTGAAAGTGACATCGAGTTCACGTGCAAGTCGCTTCAGGTCTTCCCGGTCAAAGACCGGCACAACTTCCAGCTCCGGGTTGCCGATCTTTCCGCGCAGGAAGCGCACCATGGCGCCGGGCAGCCATCCCTTGCGCAGCACGATGGGCAGAAGCGGCGCTTCCGCGCCGAAAAAACCCATTCGCCAGAAATCGTCCACAACCGATTGCACGAGGTCAGCCTGATCGGCAACCAGTTCCGTCTCATAGAGAGATCCGCTCTCGAAGGCGTTTTCCTGGAGGGCGCGTGAGCAGAAGCCGTGAATGGTGGAAATGGCGGCGCAGTCAAAAGTTCGCAGAGCTGCGTCGATATGCAGCAGCGCCGTTTCCGTTCCGGGCCAGTGCACGTTTTCCCTGCTGTTCATCCCTGAACAGAAGTCATCTCCTTCTCCGGAACCTGAAAAAAACTCGCGTGCGCTGCGCAGACGCTCCCTGACCCTTGTGCGCAACTCCTTGGTCGCCGCTTCGGTGAAGGTCACCACCAGAATGTTTTCCGGAAGCAGGCCCTTTTCCACGACCAAGCGCAGATAGAGGCAGGCAATGGCAAAGGTCTTGCCAGTGCCGGCACTTGCCTCGATAAGGTTGTCACCGGCGAGTTCAATGGAAAGGTTGTCGTAGGTTTTCATGAACATTTCACCTGGTGCGCCAGAAGCGGGTCAAGTATCGCCAGCGCCACCTCCTCGAATTCGCCATCGAGAGGATCGCTGCCAGCGAAGCAAATATCGTAATAAGGGTTGTCATTCTCAGGGAAATGGTCTCCGCACCATGCCGTGCGGGCATGGCTGATCTCCCCTTTCACAGAGAAAGCGAATGAGGAGCGGGGGAAAAACTTCAACGGACGGCAGAGGCCCTGCCGGAAGTATCCCAGCAACGTGCGAAGGATCGGCAAAGAGTCGGTTACAGGTTTGATGCGAACTTCTTGATCCAGCGTTACCAGGACGCTTTCCCCGGGATATCGGTCCAAAGCGGACGAAGCCAGGATGAGATGCTCGATCCAGAGGCGTAT
Organism: Geobacteraceae bacterium; assembly: GCA_034933285.1. Classification (GTDB taxonomy): domain Bacteria; phylum Desulfobacterota; class Desulfuromonadia; order Geobacterales; family Geobacteraceae; genus RPRC01. The sequence continues at coordinate 106,316 of JAYFNT010000008.1, forward strand.
TCTGTCTCTGCCTGAGCATTTCCCGCAGCGATAGCGTATGAGACGATCCGGCCAGATCCCTTCGATCCGGCCGACGATCCTGAACCCGTCGATCTCAATATCCACCTGGTAAGATTCCAGTCGGGAACGCCCTCCTGTCAGCTCATTGATTCTTCCGGCCAGCCCGCCCGCCTCCGCAGCAATCTCTTCAAACAGCATTTCTCCCTGTGATGCCGGCGGGAGCACACCCCGTGCCTTCACCAATTCCCGGCACTCATCCGGGGTCTTTCCCTTGAGCAGCATTTCAAGCATCTCGCGCCTGACCAGGTAGGAATCGAGGGAATCAATCTCGAAAGGTTCCCGGTCTTCCAGGGAGGGCGACAGCCGGTCGAAGCGGATGCCCAGACGGGTAATGAGAAGATACCTGGCCGGATTGTCAAAGAAATCCAGCAGGTTTTCGACTGAAACTTCTCTCATCTCATCCGGCGGCTCAGGCAACGGGCCGGGAAAAAAAGACGCCTGCGGTCGCACGCCCCCGGCGCGCCGGAGAACAGCCCGGTAATTTTCTTCGGAATAGCTTGAAAGCCCGGTTTCCCCGCTGAAACAGGCCGGGCTGAACGGCTGCAGGGGATGCCTGGCCACCAGATTCGCGTGAAACTCTCGCGAACCGTCGGTGAAACGGTTTCCCAAATAGTCAAGAAGCTCATCGACCAGTACTGAAGGCGGAAGGATTGCATTGTCTCTCATGCTCTGCCCGGTATAACTGATATGGAGCCGTTCACGGGCTGAAAGCAGTACTTCAAGGAACAGGTAGCGGTCTTCGTCCCGCAAGGAGCGATCACCCGGTTTCCTCGCCATGGCCGCCAGGTCAAAGCCGAGCGGCCTTTCCTGCCTGGGGAAAGCCCCGTCATTCATCCCGAGCAGGGCTATCACACGGAAGGGTATGCTGCGCATGGGCAGCATGGCGCAGAACGTCACCCCGCCGCTGAGAAATCCGAGACCGCGTCCCTGCTTCCCGATCCCTGCCGCCAGCCACGAGCGGAACACCTGGAGACCGACGGTCCCGGCATAGCCCGACTGCAATGGAAGAGCATCCAGTCCGTCCAGAATTCCGTCAATCATGGCCAGTTCATCGGCGTCGTCATCTGCCGGAGCAAAAAAGCCCTCCAAAATGCCCCGGCAGAGGTGTCCCCATTCCGGCAAGGTGCGGGGCCGGTCGAGATCTTCCACCAGCCCGTGAAGCTTCTCAACGAAACAGGAAAACTTTCCGAGCGTCTCGACAGCTTCCCCTTCCATGTCGTCATAGGGGAGAACACCCAAGAACAAGCCTGTTTCCTCCGGCATGGCATAGCCGAGAAGCAGCCGGTCCAGGCCGGCCCGCCAGCTGTTTTCCCGGTAGGGAGGAAATCCCTCCCGTTCCCGCTCCCCGCTGTCCAGGCCCCACCTGATCCGTGTTTCCTCCAGCCAGGACCTGGCCAGGTCAAGATCGTCCTCTTCCAGACCGAACCGCACATGGACCGGTCCTGCCGCAAGGATATCCATGACGCCGGTAACCGGGAAACGCTTACCGGGCAGATGGAACATGGCCAGCAGGGGACGGCTCAGGCGCCCTTCACCGCAGATGTTCCGGTCGGCGATGGAGAACGGAATGCGAACCGAGTGATCGGGACTTCCCTCGAAAACCGCGGATACATAAGGTGCGTATTTTTCGATGTCGGGAGTCATCACCAGGATATGCCTCGGCGAAAGATCCTTCATTTCATCGAACATGGCCAGCAGGCTGTCATGCAGGATTTCAACTTCACGCATCGGCCCATGACAGGAATGGACCCGGAGTGAGCGGTCATTCGGCATGACACAAATTTTTTCCGCACCCTCCCCGATTTCTTTCAATCCAAGGATATCGTTCTGCAAGGTCGTAAGCAGAGTGCCGCCCTCTGCTTCCCGGTACAGATCACTTTCACCGCCACCCGTTGCTCCATACTCGGCGATGATCTCGGAAAACTCCTTGCCCAGCCTGCCGAGAGAGGCCAGGAGGGGGTTCCCCTCCGGGCTGAGTGCCCGGATCGCCTTAGGGAGACGGGCCCTGCGGCGTGCCGGCAGAATATCGGCCCAATATTCCCGGCACGGGCTCATGATGAACAGGTTTACCTCGGTGAATTGCGAGACCGCCGCCAGGACATCCAGGTGGAATTTCGGCAGCCAGGAAATACCGAGAACAGCCACCCGGACGGGAAGTTCCCCCCCGCTCCGGAACCAGCCTTCGAATTCCCGGAAAAATCTCTTGCCGAAGTTCCATCGGTGGCCGTTCCCGGCAATGGCGACGATGGCACGCCAGAGAACTGCCTGCCAGTGGTCCTCTCTGCCATTTTCCCAACCCTCCAGCATCTCCCCCCGGAACAGGGTGTACTGATCGAAAACATCGGCAAGCCTGCAGGCCAACTGGTACAGCTTCAACTCCTGGCTGCCGCCCGCAAGATACCCCTTCAGGCTTGCGAAAGCGTCCTGCTCCAGAAGCCCGGGAAGGGTCTCCATGATCCGCCATGCCAGCACAGTTGGAACGTAGGGCGCCTCTTCAGCACTCTTTTGCAGCACCCTGGCGAAGAGGTCATCAATGAAACTGTTGGGGAACGGGTACACGCAGTTCGCCCAGACTCCGAACCTGCCGGCCAGTTCCATGGCAAGCCAACGCTGCATCCCCCTGCTCTGCACCAGTATGATCTCAGGAGTGAACGGTGACGGAAGAGGGCTTGCAACCACTTCGGCAAGGGCCTCAACCAGATTTTCCATCCTGTTGCTCGTATATATGCTCAGGGGCATGGCGGATTCCGAAAATTATTGAAATAAAGGCAGGAAATGTTATGTTATGTGTGTTTCGGCAACTGTATATCAGTTTCAGATTATAACATGGGTCACTAGACTTTGGCCGATTTATTCAATTAATATACTGTGTCCATTCCCGTTTGCAATCAAAATGGACTCTGCAGTCCCATATGTCCGAACCCTGCGGCCATTCAAACAAACAGGTGGATGTCTTTCCGAAATTCAGCGAAAAACCCTATACCATTACGATCGCGGGGATATAAAGCGTGAGCAAGCGTCCTCTCTATAACAGCAGACTGATTGACACCTTCATCAAGCTGATAAGAAAGAAGTATACTCACATCGATGGAAATGAGATTCTTCGGTCAGCAGGGATCAAGCCTTACGAAGTGGCCGATCACAGCCACTGGTTCACCCAGCGGGAGGTTGATCTCTTCTATGAAAACCTGATACTGAAAAACGGCAATCAGAACATCGCCCGGGAAGCCGGAAGGTTCGCAGCTTCCTCGGATGCTCTCGGCGCCATGAAACAGTATGTGCTCAGCCTGCTCGGCCCGGCGACCATTTTTGAATTCATCGGCAAGACAGCAAAACAATTGACCCGGGCTTCGAAATTCGAATCCAGGAAGATGGGCGGCAACCAGTTCGAAATCATCGTAACCCCCGAACCGGGAGTAGTGGAAAAACCGTACCAGTGCGACAATCGCATGGGCATTCTGGAGGCGATTCCTCTAATATTCGGCAACAACATTGCTTCTATCGAGCACCCTGAATGCATTTTCACCGGCGGGACTGTCTGCAGGTATATCGTAAAATGGCGGCAAACCCCGGCAGAACGGTGGCGTTTGGCCCGCAACCTGTCCATCCTTCTGTCAATCCCCCTGCTTCTCGCAGTATCCCTGTCAGTCCCCAGCCTTTCCTTCCTTTTCATTTCAGCGATCACAATCATTCTGTTGCTCTCAATGGCCCTTTTCTGCGAGTTCACTGAAAAAAAGGACCTCAAATACACCATCGGCGCCCTGCGTGAGACATCAGCGGAAAGTATCGTTCAAATGAACGTAAACTACAACAATGCTCTTCTCTCAAACGAAATCGGACAGGCGATAAGCAAGAAGATGCAGGTTGAGGATATCCTTGCGGAGGTACTGAGGATACTTGAGAAAAGGCTGGATTACGACCGGGGCATGATCCTCCTCGCCAATGAGGAAAAAACCAAGCTTTGTTTTCATGGCGGCTTCGGGTACAGCGAAGAATTGTCCACGCTTCTAAGAAACTCTTTGTTCAGCCTGGACAACCCGGAGTCCAAAGGGCTCTTTGTCGTCTCCTTTCATCGACGCAAAGCTTTCCTGATAAACGATTGCAAGGAAATCGAAGCGGACCTCTCGCCCCATAGCCTGGATTTCGCCAGGAAAATAGGCGCGAAGTCTTTCATCTGCTGTCCCATAATCTGCGACGACGAATCTCTCGGCATCCTGGCGGTGGACAACATCAGCATGAAAAAGCCGCTGCTGCAGCTCGACCTGAGCCTATTGAGCGGCATTGCCCCGGTCATAGGGATAAGTATCCGCAACGCCATGCTCGCAGCCAGAGAGTTGCACATGGTAGAACAGCTGAGGCAAGCCCAGAAAATGGAGGCTGTTGGGAGGCTTGCCGGCGGTATTGCACACGATTTCAACAACCTGCTTACGGTCATTTCGGGTTATGGTGACCTGCTGGTCAAGCGCCTCGGAGATGATTCACCGCACCTAAAGGAAGTCGAGGAAATAAGGAAAGCCGGCAAACGGGCTGCAGGCCTCACCAGCCAGCTTCTGGCCTTCAGCCGACGCCAACTTCTGCAGCCAAAAGTGGTGGATTTGAACGAAGTTGTAACGGATATCGACAGGATTCTCCGCAGGTTGATCGGCGAGGACATTGATCTCGTCACGGTCAAGGAACCTCTCCTGGGAAGAATCAAGGCCGACCCCGGGCAGCTTGAACAGGTTATCATCAATCTTTCGGTCAATGCACGCGATGCAATGCCGGATGGCGGAAAACTCACAATCCGCACGGCTAACATCGATTTGGATCATGAAAGTGTTTCGGAAGATGGTCCCATAGTCCCCGGACGTTATGTTTCACTTACAGTCAGCGATAATGGCTGCGGCATTGACAACGAAACCATTTCGCACGTATTTGAGCCGTTTTTTACCACGAAATCAACGGGCAAGGGCACAGGTCTCGGTCTTGCGACCGTGTACGGCATCATCAAGCAAAGTGACGGACACATCTCTGTTGAAAGCAGTCCGGGTTTGGGTACATGCTTCACTATTTACCTGCCGCAGGTGGATGAAGAACCCGACGCGGATACCGAAGGTGACAACCCGGAACCTTCGGACCGCAACAGGGAAACGATCCTGGTGGTGGAAGACGAAAAGATCGTGCGGGAGCTGGTTTGCTCGGTCCTGAAAGAAACGGGCTACGTGATCCATGTGGCCGAAAATGCCGAAGAAGCAATCAAAATTTGCAGCCGTTTGAAGGAACCGGTCCACCTGCTTCTGTCCGATGTGATAATGCCGGCGATGAACGGCCGTGAGCTTGCGCAACGCCTGATGAAGAAGTACGAAAACCTAACTGTGTTATACATGTCCGGATACACGGACAGCATAATCGCGCAGCACGGAGTCCTGGAACAAGGGACGGCTTTTATCGGCAAACCGTTCACCCCTGAGGCACTTATACGTAAAGTACGCGAAACTCTGGACAAGGCGGGGCTGAGGGGATGAGGAACATGTGAGTTGCTAGCCGCCCTTGAGATGCGGTTCTTCAATGGATGGGTGAACCTTCCCTTTCTGATCCACGTACCTGTCGCCGTGTCCGGTCCTGAAACGCCACAGGGGCTCGAAGGGTGACTGGCTCTGCTCCGAGGGTTTCCATACAAGAGAGGGCTTGAGGCGCGCCAGTTCACCTTCCGGCATGACGGAACCCGAAGAGTCGGCCAAACTCTTTTTCGCCTCATTCGCACTCACCGGAGGATAGGCGGAAGGTTGCGCAAGTGGAACGGCCTCCTTGAATTCCCCGGTCTTCGCGTCGATCATGACCAGCAGGGTTGCCTTGCCGGCACGTTCGAAGGGCACGATGAAGTAAAAGGAATTCTTCCTGTCCAGGCGCTCCACCAGCAGGGGAGCGCCCGCCCGTGCCCCCTTCATGGAACGGGCATACTCGGAAGGGAATGCCCATGAACGCCTGTTGTAACCGTCAACGGCAGACTTGCGCGCGTCAGCGGGCGACAGGAACTGCTCCCGGCCGGCCGGAGGATTGCCCATGGCGACGATTCCCGCAGGCAACAGAATCACCAGAAAAATTACCGGCATGATTTTTTTCATCTTTTCCCGCCAGAGATACGGGCCGGAGACACCCCCGGCCCGCATTTCAACTTACCTGATGGCGCCGCCTTTCTGCTCGATGCGGGCAGCCTTGGTGATATCCGGAACTACCCGGCCCTTGAAATCCATATATCCGACTGTCTGTTCCCTGGCTTTCCTTACTGTGCCGATTGCCTTCCACAGTGGATAATACGGGTTCTGTGATTCCGCCGACGGTTCCCACACCAGCTCCATGCGGGAGATCCTGACCTCTTCAGGTTTTATGTTGAGCTCCCGGAGGGTCTTCAATCCCATGTCGGCTGCATACGCCTCACTGACCAGTGAAGTGGTCCTGACCGGCTTGATGCCCAGCTCCCTCATGATTTCAGGCCTGATTCTCAGGTTGGGCAGGTTTCTCTTGAAGAGCGCAGCGGCATTCCGCATTTCCAGCTTCGGGATGTATTCAAGCGGCTTTTTCACGTATGTCGCTTCCTGGAATTGTCCGCTGTAAGCATCCAGCAGGATGGCCGCGGATGTGAGATTGCCCTTCTGGAGGGGAGCGATATAATAAGCGTTCCTCTGATTGTCGCTCCGCCGGACGAGAATCGGAGTGCCCAAAGTTGAGGATTTCATCACACCCAGCGCTTCCCCGAACTGCTTGCGGAACTCCGGTTGCCCCTCGAACTGCTTCACGATAGCGGATGCCTGTTCGCGCGCCTGTTGGGGAGTGAGCATCTGCGCCCGCCTTGCCAGAACCGCGGGGAATTTCAAAACAACCTTCTGTACCGGTTCGGGATCGACCACGCTGATGTACTTGTTGCCGCCCGGAGCGCCGCACCAGCCACAACCGGTGAAATAATCCGCTTTCCAGTGCGCGATGTCGATGTATTTGTTTTCACCGAGAGACGTGGAACCGTACCAGGGGTCATTGACGAAAAACCCGTTAATGGTATAGGAAGCGGCCGTCGTCGGCTGGACATCGGTTATGACTCCACGCACCACAACCCAGTGCATGCAGCCATAAATGAGAGAAGCAGGCGGGACACCGTATCTGTCGATGGTATACGCCAGTTTCTTGACCCCGTCATCCTGGCTGGCCAGCGCGGAATACACGAAATGGGCCTTGCCAGCCGCATAATTGTTCAACGCATCGCGCAGGCCCTTGGGGTCGGTTGCCCAGCCTGCGCATTGGTTGCGGGGATGGATGTAGTTGTAAAGGGTTGCCTGTGAAGGGACATAGATGCCGATTTTTTCACTGTTCAGAATCATCTGGGCGCTTGCCGCACCGCAGTAGTAAGATGTCGTCTGGGTATAATAGGGCGTAGTAATGTTTTTCACCCAGCATCCCAGGACGAGAATGGCGACCACTGCGGGAAAAATCCACTTCCATGACAGAAAATGCCTGCTCCCAGCGCCTGTTTGCATGACCCTACCTCCTTTGGTTGATGACAAACCCAGACCGGAAATGAAGCCGGCTCCGGCCGCCACGGTGTACGGTGACGAACACAAGCTGACGTCCCGACGAAAAGGGCTGCATGAATCGCCACCGATAATTATAAGATTTATTCATTATCTGCTGTTTGTCAAGCAGGAGGGATGAAAAGTCTGAAATGAAAGGTAATTTCCCATTGATTCACCAGGTTTCAAACCGCAGGCAAGCATGGGTTAAAGCAGTGCGGAGATTGCCCCCGCACCGTATGGGAGTGGAAATATTTCTTGGGATCAGATCCAGCAATCGCCGCCTTCATAATAGTAGGCGTCGCGCTTGGTTTTGGGACTGAGTTTGAACCTTGCTTCCCGGGCGCATTTCTTCAGCTTGCCCATTGCCTCATCCGTGATGTCCCCGAGGTCTTCCCGAACCTGCCGTCCGGTCTTCGGGCTTAACAGCAGAGTAATACCTGCGGCAATGGCTGCACCGGCAAAAAACGCGGCTACCTGACTCGCCTCACTGCATCTCTTTTTTGACATGGCAATATCCCCGCACTGTGAATATTAAGGCCGCAACCGCGGACCTTGAAATCCATTCAATAATCTTCTATATTCATACCACAGATCAGCCGCCGTGAAAACCAAAATCCTTCCAATTACTTCGGGATGATTTTCCTTTTGCCCTCTCACTGTTCAGTAGGCCTGCGTGTCTTCCATAACATCTTCCACAGTGACCTTGCCTCTGAACACCCGGTATACCCATATTTTGTATGCTATCACTATAGGAACGAAAACAAGCGCGACAACCGCCATGATCTTCAGGGTGTATTGGCTGGAGGAGGAATTGAAAATCGTCAGGCTTGAAGCAGGATCAATGCTTGAGGGGATGAGGTTCGGAAACAACCCGATGACGCCGGTTGAGACGACCATAACGATAGCAGCACAGGATGCGGCAAATGCCCTGAGGATGCGACCTTTTGCCGAGCAGGCCCTGATTGCCAGGAGAGCCGCCACGGCAAGCAGCGGAACAGTAAGCAACAACGGCTTGCGGAAATAATTGTCATAGAGGCTGGTGGAAGGATAAACTGCGACAAGAAAAACGGCTGCCACCAGAAGGAGTGCGGGCCAGACCCGGTCGGCAACTGCCTGTGCCCTGCTGCTCAGGTCTCCTTCGGTTTTTGCTGCCAGGTAGAGCGCCCCGTGCACCAGGAACAGGAGCACGAAAAGCAGTCCGGTAATAAGACCGAACGGGTTCAGCAGGGAGAGAAAGGAGCCGTGATAGCCGGCACTGTCCATGGGAAGTCCCTTGAAGATGTTGCCAAAGGCTACCCCGAAAAGCAGGGCCGGCAGGAAACTGCCCACAAATATGGCGGTATCCCAGGCGCCCTTCCAGCGGTCGCTTTCCAGTTTGCCGCGGAATTCGAATGACACGCCCCGCACGATGAGGGAGAACAGCAGGAGAAGGAGCGCTGTGTAAAGATAACTGAACATGAGGGCATAGGTAGTGGGAAAGGCGGCAAAGGTCGCACCGCCGGCAGTGATCAGCCATACTTCGTTGCCATCCCACACCGGTCCGACCGTATTTATGATCACCCTTCTTTCGCCGTCGGTACGACCGACGAATTTCTGCAGCATGCCCGCACCAAGGACGAACCCGTCAAGCATGAAGTAGACTGTCCAGAGCACTCCCCAGAGCACAAACCAGGTAATCTGAAGTTCCATTTCACACCTCCCGTTCCGCGGGGTTCATGATTTCGCCCGCCTCACCGTCCGGCCCCTTGCGGGAGTATTTAAACAGCAAAAAGATGTCTACTGCGCCCAGAAATCCGTACAGCAGGGTGAAGCCGGCAAGAGAACCCGCCACTTGTGCAGCGGATATGGACCTGGAAACTGCATCGGATGTCTTGAGCACTCCGTAGACGATCCATGGCTGCCTCCCCACTTCGGCCATGACCCATCCCAGCTGGATGGCCAAATAAGGTATAGGGATCGCATAAACAAGAGCCCTGAGCAGCAGACTGTTTTTTTCAACCGTTCCCCGGACCGAAACTATCACCGCGTAAAGCGCCAGCACGACCATGAGGAATCCCATCCCAACCATGGCCCGGAAGCTGTAGAATACCGGCGCGACAGGTGGTCGCTCGTTTTTCGGAAACTCCTTGAGGCCTTTTATCACCCCATCAGGAGTATGGAAGGCAAGGTAGCTGAGCAGATTGGGAATGCAGAACTTTTCCACCAGGTTGCATTCGTTTTTCGCGTCAGGGATGACGAAGATGTTGATCCCCGCCCCTTTCCGCGTTTCCCAGACCGCTTCCGAGGCCGCGAACTTGGCCGGCTGGATCTTTGCAACCAGCACTGCAGAGTAATCACCGGTGGCAAAGACGAGCAGGATGGATACCAGTCCGAAAAAAGCCCCGATGCGGAAAGAGCTCCTGAAGAAACCCGGCTGGTTCTTCCTCAGCAGATGCCAGGCCGAAATGCCGAGGACGAAGAACGCGGCGAGCACATATCCCGATGCCAGCGTGTGGCCGAACTTCAACAGGCCGTATGGGTTGGTAACCATGGCGGCAAAATCAACCATCTCCGCCCGGCCATTGCGTATGACGTAACCCACCGGATTCTGCATCCAGCCGTTGGCCAAAAGGATCCAAAGCGCAGACAGATTGGTGGCCAGTGCCACTATCCAGATGGAAACGGCGTGGAACATCCTTGAAACCTTGTTCCAGCCGAACAGCCAGACGCCGATGAAGACCGATTCGAGGAAGAATGCCAGGGTTGCCTCGATGGCAAGCGGAACACCGAAGATGTCACCGACGTACTTGGAGTACTCCGCCCAGTTCATGCCGAACTGGAACTCAAGCGTTATGCCGGTTACCACTCCCAGAGCGAAGTTTATGAGAAAAAGCTTGCCCCAGAACCTGGCCATGCGCAGGTAGAGCGCATTGCCGGTGCGTACGTAACGTGTTTCCATGAAAGCGACCAGGATCGAAAGACCCAGGGTAAGCGGCACGAAGATGAAATGAAACATGCTCGTGATCGCGAACTGCAGCCTGCTCAATGCAACGACATCCATACGCGAACCTCCTCGGACCGGATATCAACGGCTCCTTGTCAAGTCATCCACGGCAAAACCTTCCCGCCCACGTGCCAGCTCTTCGATGGTGACACCTGCCAGTATGGCAACTATTTCGTCCCTCACTCTTCCCCAGACCTCATGAACCCGGCAAATACGGTCCCGTTCGCACGTCCCCTCACCCACGAGGCAGCGGTTCGGGAGCACCGGGCCTTCGATCGCTTCGACCACCTCCAGCAAGGTTATGCCGGCCGGGTCCCTGGCAAGAGTGAAACCGCCGCCCATCCCCCTGAAAGAGGCGACCAGGCCTGTCCGGGTGAATTGCTGGAGAATTTTCGAAAGAAAAGTCCTGGGAATCCCCGCGGACTCGGCGATTTCCCCCACCAGGGACAGCTTTCCCCTTGGCTGCCGTGAAAGATAGAGTATCGCCCTGATAGCATATTCCCCCTTGCGGGTCAGTTCCATCATTCTCTATACCTATTGGACCTTTTTTGTCTTTTTATAGCGCACAATTAACCTTTGTCAAACGTGAATCACCATTTTTCTCACAAAATGCTTTTCCTCAACGATCAGCGCGATCGGAGAAAAATTCCCGCACGGAACCGGCTATCCCGTCCGCGTCAAGGCCATACATGGCCCGTAGTTCAATCTGTTCCCCCTGCTCGACATACCGGTCCGGATATCCGAGACACTTGACCTGCACGCCATCGAGCCCTTCTTCCTCGAGCAGCTCCAGTACCGCGCTGCCGAAGCCGCCGTCCAGGGCATTTTCTTCAACCGTAACAAGTTTGCCGGTACTGCGTGCCATGTCAAGGATCAACCGGCGGTCAAGAGGCTTGGCGAATCGCGCATTGACGACCGACAAGCGGATCCCTTCAGCACCCAGCATCTCGGCGGCCGAAAGGCCCGGACGCACCATGGTGCCGATCGCCAGGATCGCGCCGTCGCACCCTTCCCTGAGGAGCTCGCCCCGGCCCATCTCCAGCGGGAGAAGGCATTGGTCCAGCGGAACCCCGTAGCCGCTGCCGCGGGGATAACGGATCGCAACGGGGCCGTCATGCAGCAAAGCGGTCATCAGCATGTGCTGCAACTCGTTTTCGTCCTTTGGCGCCATGATGGTAATGCCTGGAAATACGCGCAGGTAGGAAATATCGAACATGCCGTGATGGGTCGGCCCGTCATTGCCCACCGGTCCGGCCCTGTCGATGGCAAAGACTACGGGCAGATTCTGCAGGCAGACATCGAACACCTGGTCATAAGCCCTCTGGAGAAAAGAAGAGTAGACAGCGAAAACCGGGCGGAATCCCTCTGCCGCAAGGCCTGCGGCAAACGTGACGCCGTGCTGTTCGGAAATCCCCACATCGAAAAACCTGTCAGGATATTCAGCTGCGAACGAACTCAATCCCGTCCCGTCGGGCATTGCCGCGGTTATTGCCACGACCAGTTCGTCATCGGCTGCGATTTTTTTCAGAGTCTCGCCGAAAATCCCGGTGTATGAAGCTGCGCACCCTTTGGAAGAACGGACCTTGCCACTGGTGAGGTCAAAGGGGCCGACTCCGTGGAACAGCGAAGGGTTTGTTTCGGCAGGCGGGTAGCCCTTGCCCTTTTTCGTGATGACATGAATGAGCACCGCGTTATCGAAATGCTTGACATGCTCCAGTGTCTGTACCAGACGTTCCGTGTTGTGCCCGTCGATGGGCCCCACATACTCGAAGCCGAATGCCTGGAACAGCATGGCCGGTGTAAAGAGGCCCTTCAGGGACTCTTCCGCCCTGCGTGCAATGTGCAGGACACTCCTGCCGAACCTTTCCCGGTTGCGGAGAAAGCTGCCCACTTCCTTCCGGATACGGTGGAAGTATTCACTGGTGATGGTACGACTGAGAAAGTTCGACAACGCACCCACGTTCTCTGCTATGGACATCTCGTTGTCATTCAGAACCACAACCAGGTCCTTGTTGAGATGCCCGGCATTGTTCAAGCCTTCGTACGCCAGCCCGCCAGTCATGGATCCGTCCCCGATAACAGCGATCACCTTGTTGTGCTCACCCTTCAGATCGCGTGCGGTTGCAAAACCGAGAGCAGCGGAAATGGATGTCGACGAATGGCCCACGTCGAAGGCATCATGGGGTGACTCGGCCCGCTTGGGAAAACCGCTTATGCCTCCCAGCTTCCGCAGTGTATGAAAACGCTCGTAACGTCCGGTAAGAAGCTTGTGGGCATAGGCCTGGTGACCCACGTCCCAGATGATCCTGTCACGGGGCGAGTCAAAGACCCGGTGAAGCGCGATCGTCAGCTCGACCACGCCCAGAGAAGGCGCGACATGTCCTCCGTTGACGGAACAGACATCCAGGATGACCTGCCTGATCTCCTCTGCAAGGACATCCAGATCATTGAAGGTCAGCTTCTTCATGTCATCCGGCAGGTTGAGGGATGAAAGCATGCCGGTCATCAGGATTTCCGTTTCACGATGTACCGGGCAATTCCCCTGAGGGGATTGGCCTTTTCATCAAAGCAGCCAAGTGCGTTCAATGCCACATCCACCAGTTCTTCGGCTCTTTGCTTGGACGCCGCAATGCCCATCACCGCGGGGTAAGTCGCCTTGCCCCTGGCCTGGTCACTGCCGGCGTCCTTCCCGATCTGCTCGGTGGTCCCCTCGATGTCCAGGATATCGTCAGCAATCTGGAATGCGAGACCGACTGCTTCGCCATACCTGACAATGGCATCGAGTTCCCTGCCGGAAGCTCCACCGATCAATGCGCCGCTCTTTACCGAAGCCCGGATGAGCGCGCCGGTCTTGTGGGTGTGGATGTACTGGACCGTGGCCAGGTCAACCTCCTTGCTCCCCTCGCTCTCCATGTCGACCACCTGTCCGCCGATCATTCCCCTGGACCCGGAACTTACCGCAATCTCCTGAATTACCCCGAGCAACGCGCCAGGGTCCGGGGATCCGTTCCTTTCGGGAGAGCTGAGCAGTATGAAGGCCTCGGTCAGGAGCGCATCGCCCGCAAGTATGGCCGTTGCCTCGCCGAACACCTTGTGATTGGTGGGTATGCCGCGACGGAAGTCGTCATCGTCCATGGCAGGCAGGTCATCATGGATCAGCGAGTATGTGTGGATCATTTCCATGGCGCAGGCTGCCGGCATGGCCTTTTCCATATCGCCGCCAACGGTATCGCAGGCAGCGAGCAGCAGAATGGGGCGCACCCTCTTGCCTCCGGCAAACACCGAGTAGCGCATTGCCTTGTGGACCGACGAAGGCAGCTCGTCCGCGGCAGGCAGATATTTTTCCAATGCCTCGTCGACAAGTTGCTGCATGTTTTTCAAATAATGCTTCAAATCCATAAGTTCTCCCGCTCTCCTTCAGATTTCAAAGTTCGTCTTCCTGCGAGAACTCTTTTTTCACGAATGAACCGTCACGCTGCTTCAGCAGGATTTCGACCTTCTTCTCTGCCTCATCGAGCTTCTTTACGCAGAAATTCGCGCAGCGCACACCCTCCTCGAAAGTCTTCAAGGATTCTTCCAGGGAAAGGTCGCCGCTTTCCAGGCGCGCCACCGCATCTTCCAGCTTTTTCATCATCGTTTCAAATTTTTCGGCAGCCATGCGCTCCACCATCCCCCTTCACGACATTCAGGCTATTATACGTATTACCTTATCCCAGTCAAGGTTTCACGACCCCGGGCCACGTGTATTCTTCTCCGGCAGCTTCTTTTCCACGACACATTCAGCGCTGCCGCGACCGAACAGCACTTCCAGGCGGTCTCCCGTATCAACCTGGCGGCTGTCCCGGATGACCATCCCGCCTTCCGGTTTCCGTACTATGGAATACCCCCGAAGCAGCGTTGCAAGCGGCGAATAGGCATGGAGCCTGGCGGCATTGACCGATGCGCGTTCACGGCAACCGTCCAGATTATGGCTGAACGCACTGTTCATCCGGCCGTCAAGCGCCAGCAATTTCTCCCGGCAACGCTCCACTGCCAGTGCGGGATGGCAGAGCCTCAGCCGGTGCATGTTCGCGGAAAGTCCCTCCCCAAGCAGGCGGAGATCCCCGGCCATGGCCCTTTGCATCCTGCCCTGCAGGTCGTCAATCCGCTGGAAAAGGTTGCCCACCAGCAGCATGGGATCCTTCAATGATCGCACCAATCCGTCAAACCGCTCCCGGCAAGCCGACATCCGTCGATCAAGGGCATTGAACAGGCGGTGGGAAAGGTGCCGGAGGCTGTTCTCCAACTCCTCCCTGCTCTTCACGACCATCTCTGCCGCAGCCGAAGGAGTGGGCGCCCGCAGATCCGCAGCAAGATCGGCAATAGTGAAGTCCACTTCATGCCCCACAGCGGAAATCACCGGTATCCGCGACGAAAAAACGGCCCTCGCCACGACCTCTTCGTTGAAGGCCCACAGGTCCTCCATGGAACCGCCGCCGCGTCCCACGATCATGACGTCCACGTCTCCGTACCTGTTGAAATCCCGGATTGCTCCCGCAATCTCTTCGGCGGCGCCTTCACCCTGCACCTTGACGGGAGAGATCAGCACGTCGACACCGGCATGGCGGCGGCGCAGAACGGTCAGGATATCGTGGAGAGCAGCACCGCTGGTCGACGTCACTATGCCGATCTTCAGCGGCAGTCCGGGCAGCCGTTTTTTCCGCGATTCGTCGAACAGACCCTCCTTCGCAAGCTTATCCTTCAGCTGGATGAATGCCAGCTGAAGTGCGCCGACTCCTTTCGGCTCCAGGTATTCTACCAGAAACTGATATTCGCCGCGCTGGTCATATACCGACACCCTTCCCCGCACGACAAGCATCATGCCGTTCTGCAACTTGAAGCGCAGCGCCCTGGCGGACGCGCGGAACATGACGCAGCGGATCTGCGCACCGGCATCCTTCAAGGAAAAATAGAGATGTCCTGACGAAGGGAGCGCCAGGTTGGAAACTTCACCCTCCACCCAGACATGCTCGAAATTCTCCTCCAGCACGCCACGGATCAGACCGGTCAGGCGGCTGACGGTCAGTACGGTTCTTTCTTCGAACAAGCTCATGCTCACCTGCTATCCCAAATGATTTCTGTCCGCAAACCGGGACGAAAAACTCTTTGTTTCCTATTCGGAACGAGGATTTTTTCGTTCTGGCAAGGAAACCAAGGGTTTGTGCGGAGGCATACTGTTAAGTATGTCGCACAAGCAAACCCACAGGTTGACACAGCCAGGGCGGAAAAAGACCGTTCCCGGATGGAAACAAACAATTATTTGACCGGCATCGAAACTTTATAGTACCATCTCGCCCTATGCAAAGATATCCCTATGTAATAACCATATCGTCCGAAAAGGGGGGTGTTGGCAAGACCACCCTCGCCACCAACCTGGCTATTTACCTGAAGGCCCTGGCCGAAGACCTTCCGGTGTCCATATTCTCCCTTGACAATCATTTCACCATAGACAAGATGTTTGCCATCAATGGGCAAAAACAGTCGGGAGACATAGCCGACCTTCTCCAGGGGGCGCCGGGGGCGGACCTGATCCACACCGGACAATACGGTGTCGGCTACATTCCTTCTTCGCTTGCCCTGGATGAGATCAGGGAATCGTTCAGGGGGTCGATGGTACTTGCCCGGCTGCTGGCCCTTTCGGGCATTCCGGGCATCCTGATCATCGACACCAGGCCGGAGCTCAACATCCTGACCCAGAACGCCCTGTATGCATCGGACCGGGTCATCATCCCGGTCAAGGACATGCCCAGCCTGGAGAACTGCCGCAACATCTTCGATCTTTTCGACAAGCGCGGCCTGGACAAGAAGAGCCTTACCATCATCCCGTGCCTTGTGGACGCGCGTATCAAATACCAGGGCCCATTCAAAGACCACAAGTCGCTCCTCAGGGCCTTTGCCATCAACAGGGGTTACCGGTGCCTCGACGGATACATATCAAAGAGCCCCAAGGTGGAAAGCCTCAACACAAACCCCGAAGGGAAGATTTACCCTATCCTGACCCATGCCCGCGGAACCGATGTATACAGCCAGTATGCCAGGTTGTCCAAAAGCATCCTCGAAGAGTACCGGCGCACCGGAGAACTGCGCGCCATGCTTTACCACCAATGGCTCCTCGCCGAGGAAGAGCGGAAAAAAGAATCCTTCGAGGCCCGCCTGTCGAGACTCAAGCAGGGCTGCATTCTGTGCGGCGGACAAGTGTCCGGTGAAATTTCCGGCGGGTTTTCCTTTTACTACGAAGCCTCGGACGGCGGCGCCTGCGGTTTTCTCGAGGACCGCTGCTGTTCGGGTTTCCTTCTCGAATATCTCTACGACGCGCGGAAGAAACTCGAAGATGACGATCCCCTCCTGCTCATGTTCAGGGAAGCCTCCCGGGAATCGGTTTTCGCCATGAGGCCTGTGACGGCCAATGGAGAAACCGTGGTTGAGGTTCACCGGTTCACCATGGATGGCAACCGGATCATGAAGAAGGTCCACCCCTTGAAGGAATTCGACGGGAACAGCTTTGCACGCACGCGGAACGGCATGTATGCCTTCCTTTCTGAAACTCTCGGGGATATCCCGGGCAGAATGCGCGACGCGTTTATCCTGATCCATCCCGCCAACCCGCGGAAACCCGAATCCATCCTTTTCGAAGAGAACTACAAGAGGCTGCTCAGAACAATGCAGCACGTGTCGGAAATGTTTTAGCGGGCTCACCTGACCAGTTTCGAGACATAGACAAAGTGCACGCCGCGACTCTTGAGCACCGGCAGTTCTTCAACCAGCGCCTGGATCGTGGATCTATGCGGGTGACAGATACCCACAGCGCTTCCCTTTTTGGCAGCGAGCCTGGCCAGGGTCCCCAACTGCGCCTTTATGGCATTGACATCTGTGCTGTTGTCGATGAAAACATTTCTCGCAACCGACCTGACACCCATTTCGTGCGACAGGGGAATGCCGACGGAACCTGCAGTGGTCAGGCTGTCGACGAAAAACAACCCTTTCCCCTTCAGCACTCCGAGGACCTCCCGCATTCTTTCCCTGTCCTCGGTGAAGCGCGAGCCCATGTGGTTGTTGGCGCCGACCGCGTGGGGCACTTGGCGCAGATACCCCGCCATTCTGTCCTCGATTTCTGCGTTGTCCTGTGAAAGCAGCAGGCCGTTCGCTTCGAGACGCCGTCGCGGATAATCTTTCGGTTCCATCGGAAGATGGAGCAGGACCTGGTATCCCCCGCTGTTTGCAGCCTGTGCAACCTGCTCCGACTGGCGCAGGCCGGGGATCACCGCAAAGGTGAGAGGCACGCCGATTGCCATCAGTTCGCGCACTTCAGCCGTACTGGTTCCCATGTCATCGATAATTATCGCCACGGTACCCCTGCCGACCGGCGTTTCAGGCTTCCTGACGGCAGGAGGCGCGACCGGCTGCGAAGTGTATCTCCTATGAACCGGCGGCAGCTTGGCCGTCTCGGCAGGTTTTCCTTTTTCCGCAGGCTTTTCCGTTGGCGCCGTAACTTCAGGTTTCGACAAGGCAGGCCGTGACGGAGGCCCGACCCGCTTCTTCCCTGCCACGATCGGCGGCTTTCTCCCAGGAGCATGGCTGACGGGTTTTTTAAATTTTTCCAGCAGCAGGAGAACACCGCCTGCCAGCAGCAGCGCCACCAGCAGGTACACCAGCGGACTGAGTCCTCCTTTCCCTTTTTTTGTGTTTCTGCGGTTCCTGTTGGTTTTCTTCACTTCTTCCTTCCCTAACCGGATTTTATGGCCACTTCCTGAATCCGTGACGTAAGAGAGCCTTGCGGGCGGAATGCCGGGGTCCAACGCCGCTGACACTGTTTCATGCCTGTTACGTCGGGTGAACGTCGTCGGAGGGCTAGAACTGACCGGAATGCAAAAACAAGAGGCATTTACCGTTCGCTAAGGCGCGAAGGCGTCACGGATTCAGGCACTACTTAGCCACCGACGCCTTTCCGTTTTTCACTTTCCTCATTGCCGCCAGATAGTTCGCCGTAAAGATGTAATCGTCTATGTAATCCCTTTTGCCGTCCCTGTTCAGGTCGTACATGGGAGCATTTACCGTTCCGCGCTGTTTGAGGAAGATGGCAAAATCCTTTTCCGTAGTCTTAAGACCGGCCGAACCTCCCATCATCTCCAGCGGTTGGGCAACAGTTATAGGATACTTCGTCGGCGAATTGTCGACAAGCGCGGTAAGAGTCGCCTGATTGACCCCCTTATCCGGCCTTACTTCAATGACCCATGACTTTCCAGGCCCTCTTTTCATGGAAACGAGCCTCACTCCTGCAAAAGCGAAATTGGGAGCAGCGTTGCCATTGCCGGATCGGCTGAGGATCAGCCTGACAGTCGAGTTTCCATCGGACAAGGCTACGGATGGTTCCTGCCTCCATCCGGGGCTTGCGGGCTGGTCGAACAGGGCTGTATATGCCTCTATGGTCCTGTTTCCGCCATAGCTGCGGAATCTTTCGAACACGCTGTTCACGGCAGGCGAAGCTTTAGCCGCACCTGGAGCGCCCCCGGATTGCGAAGGTGCAACCGGCATTCCCGGAACAGGTCCCTGCCCCGGCGGCATGACCGGCATCCCCTGGGACATTGTCTGGCCTGCCGCGCCGGTCATCATCTCCGGCATGGGCAAAGGGGCGGGTTTTCCGTCCTGGCCGGTGACGTTGGAAGGCGTTTCAGCACCTGGCATCGCGACAGTCTGTCCCATCACCGTGCCCGAAGATGATGAAGTGATCTGCGAAGACTGGGCAGCCGCCGTCTCCGTGCCCGTTGCAGCCGCGGAAGATTCCGGGGTGTTCGCGGCACTGGAAGAAGACGACGAGGCATCGGTTGAAGCCGTATTGCCCGAAGCTCCGCTGGTATCAGACTGGCTCGAGTCGGCGGGATTGATTATCCGGACTTGCGAACTCAAGCGGGCGCCGTTCTTGTCTATGAGGTTCGCCGTCATGGATTGTATCCTGCCGGGAGCGCTGCCGGTGAGGCGGAAGGTGATAGTGGCTATTACACCGGATCCGGAAATGGGCCTGGTTGTTATGACTGCCATGCGGATACTGCCGGCGTTAGAGGTATTCGAATCCATCAAGGCTCCCGTTACCAGGCTTCCCTTGGCAACCGTGGGGCTTGCGAGGCTGGCGCTGTCATATGATATCTGCAAGTCTATTCCCGCTACTGATGAGAAATCCGAGCCCCTCAACTCGTAGACACCGCTTCCCGCAGTGGCGATTGTAACCGTAGCTGCCCGGCATACCGCGGCACAGGCCGTTACAAACAATAATGCCGACAGGCATGATGCGACTATGAATCTCTTCTGCATTGCTGCCTCCTGAAGAGCTGGCGTAACTTGGTAACGTCAGGAAACCTGCATGAATGCCCGATTCACGGCTCCGCAAACCACGCATTTTTCAGGCGCTGACTTTTCCACAGTATGGCCGCAGACGGAACATACAAAATAATCGAACATTTCCCCTTCCTTGCTCAAGGAATCGAGCATCTTCTGGTAGAGGCCCGCGTGAACCTTCTCCACTTCGTTGGCTAAGGTGAAGGTACGGACAGCCTGAGCGTTTTTCTCCTGCTCGGCTTCAGCGATCATTCCCGGGTACATGCTCATGAATTCGTGTGTTTCCCCGGCTACCGCCACCTTGAGGTTCTCCTGCGTCGATCCGATGCCACCCATGACCTTGAGGTGGCTGTGGGCATGTACCGTCTCTGCTTCAGCCGCGGCGCGGAACAGCTTTGCAGCCTGCTTGAAGCCTTCCGCGTCAGCCTGTTTCGCAAAAGCGAGATACTTCCTGTTGGCCTGTGACTCCCCGGCAAAAGCCTCCTGCAGATTTTGCATTGTTTTCGTCATGTCATCCTCCTATTGGTGGAATGTCCGAGGTTCTAGAGCCTCGTCAGATCAGTGTGCTTTTCATCGTGGGGATTAATGTGAATCATGACGTCGCCCACGTTGGGGAACATCCTGAATATGCCTTTTTTCACCTGGGTCGAAATATAGTGCGACTTCCTGACGGTCATGTCAGGGTCCATGTCCAGCTTCAGATCCACGATCAGGAATTGTCCCGACCTGCGCGCCCTTATATCATGAACATGCTCCACCCCCTCGTATTGTTCCGCCAATGAGCGTATATCGCTGACCAGTTTTCCCGGCGGCCTGCCGTCCATAAGGTCGTGGGCAGCGCCGCGGAAAGTCTCGAACGCGATAACGAAGATGAAGAGCGAGGTAAGTCCCGCCGCAAGCGGATCCATGATGCCGATCCCGAAAAAAGCGCCGACAACTCCCGCCAGCGTGGCTATCGAAGTAAGGGCATCCTTCCTGTGATCCTTTGCGATGGCAAGAACCGCGGGACTCTCCAGCGCTGTCCCCACTCGCTGGGAATAGCGGTAAAGGAATTCCTTCACCACGATGGTAAGCACTGCCGCCATTACTGCAATCAGTTCCGGCTTGGGAAAGCTTCCCGATTTTATGGTGTAAACCGCCTGCGCCAGAATTCCGAATCCGGAAAGTACAATGATCAGCGCAACAACTATGGCGGAAATGCTTTCCGCACGGCCATGGCCATAGGGATGGGAGCCGTCCAGGGGCTGCCGCCCGATGCGGAGTGCGACCATGGTCGAGGAAATGGCGATGAAATCGCTGGCGCTCTCCACACCGTCGGCGAAGACGGCTTCCGACCTGCCGAAATAGCCGCACGACAACTTGAGCAGCATGAGGGCCGCATTTATCCAGAAGCCTGTTCTGATCACCCTCTCGGCGCTTACGAATCTTTCCTGTCTCTGCACGTTGCCACTCCGATTTCAGCTGATCGAAATCATTATACCAGCAATCCTGCTGCAAACGGAATACGCGGAATGTTTCTCCCGCGAGGGGAGCATTTCAACAGCTTACCCGCAGGTCCTTGAGCATCAAGCGAAGCGAGCGCCTGCCTTTCCACTGGTTGCAGTCCAGGCAAAAGGCAATGTCGATCCGCTCCACAGCGGGGACCCTGCCGGCCATACCGAATCCCATGGCTTCAAATACCGTCCCGCCGGCGGAAAGGCGCATGCGCACATGCCGCTCCTTCACTAGGGAGGTTTGCAGTATTTCCACCCCCCGCATGGCAAAGACCGGACGTGGATTTCCCATTCCGAAAGGACCGAGAGAATCCAGAAGCTCCACAGTATCCAGAGTCGCATCTACAGGTGCGAGCTCGGCATCGATCCTGATTTCCGGCACGAGTTCCTCCGGCGGAATGAGCCCGGCCGCAATCATGTCAAAGCGGTCGGCGAACTCATCCAGGAAGGATTCGTCAATGGTCAGGCCGGCCGCATGTTTATGCCCGCCGAATCCCGTCAACTGCCCGGCGCACTCCTTGAGAGCCTCATGGAGATGGAATCCGGGGATGCTGCGACCGGAACCCTTTCCATTCCCGTCCTGCAGCGAGATGAGAATTGTCGGGCGGTGATACAGTTCCACCAAACGCGAGGCCACGATCCCTATCACCCCTGCGTGCCAGGAATCGGAAGCCAGCACGATGCTCCTTCTATCCACCATCAGCGGGTCATTCTCCACCATCCTGACCGCATCGTGCAGTATCTCCAGTTCCAGGGTCTGGCGTTCACCGTTGCTGGCATCCAGCATACCGGCCAGTGATGCAGCCATCCGTTCGTCTCCGGTCAGCAGAAGTTCCGCCCCCAGGGAGGCGTCATCCAGTCTTCCCGCCGCGTTGAGCCGCGGCGCAAGCCTGAATCCCACCGCGCCGCAATCAACTGCGTCGTTTATGCCCGAGACCTTTTTGAGTTCTCTTATGCCGACCCTTGAACCGGCAGTCAGTTCACGCAGACCGTAGCTGACCAGGATGCGATTCTCGCTCACGAGCGGCACTATGTCGGCAATGGTCCCCAGGGCGACCAGGTCAAGGCACTCCCTCAGGTTGGGCTCCGGGCTTTCCAGGAAAAAACCGTTGTCCCTCAACCTCATCCTGAGAGCGACGAGAAGATTGAATACAACGCCTACGCCGGCAAGGGCCTTACAGGGAAAAGCGTCGCCCTCTCTCAAGGGATTTATCACTGCAAGCGCTTTGGGAACCTGGTCAGACGGGGTGTGGTGATCGGTTATGATGAGGTCGATACCCAGCCCGGCGCATAAATCAGCTTCCTCGAACGCAGTGATTCCGCAATCCGCGGTCACGATTACTCCGGCCCCCCGGGCGGCCG
This sequence comes from Geobacteraceae bacterium, assembly GCA_034933285.1. GTDB lineage: Bacteria > Desulfobacterota > Desulfuromonadia > Geobacterales > Geobacteraceae > RPRC01. The sequence continues at coordinate 129,127 of JAYFNT010000008.1, forward strand.
CGGCGCGGATTCCATCAAGCGACAAACCATAACCCTCCTCGATGCGGTGCGGGATGTGGTAAAAGCAGTCCGCACCCAATTTGAGCAGGAAACCGGCCAGTACTGCAACGGATGTCAACCCGTCCGCATCGTAATCGCCATAGATGCAGATTCTCTCCCTTCCGGCCACGGCAGTCACAAGTCGTTGCACTGCAGCTTCCATGTCAAGCAGTAGGAACGGGTCGTGCAGGTCCGAAAGATTGGGGTTCAGAAACCGGCGTGCACCTTCGGCGTCCCTTATACCCCTGTTTGCCAGGAGCCCGGCCAGAAGCGGCGATATCGAACATCTTTCCGCCAGTTCGGCAACAAGGGCATCTTCAGGCTCCGCAAGTGTCCAGCGACGTTCTTTCACCTGCAGCACCAATCCACCCCCCTTCCTAAAAAAAAGCCCCCGTTGCCGGGGGCTTCCCAGTATCGGTGCAATGCGCCCTATGCTTTGGCTGGTTTCGCGTGGCTTTCCAGTATTTCCACAATCGGACTGGCAACGAAAACCGACGAATAAGTCCCGATGATTACGCCGAATGCGAGCGCGAATGCGAAATCGTGGATCACTTCCCCGCCGAAGAAAAAGAGCGAAAGCGTTGCGAGCAGCGTGGTCAACGAAGTGATTATTGTCCGGGACAGGACCTCGTTGATGCTGGCATTGAAGATGTTATGCAGGGATTCCTTCAGGTTCTTGCGCAGGTTCTCCCTGATCCTGTCAAACACTACCACGGTGTCGGTCAGTGAATAGCCTGCTATGGTGAGAACCGCGGTAATCAGCAACAGATTGATCTCCTTGTTGAAGAGAAAGAACACTGCGAAAACCGCGAGCACGTCATGGGTTGTTGCCAGGACGGCACTGATTCCAAATTTGAAATCGAATCTCCAGGCTATGTATAAAATGATCCCCAGGAAAGAAATGGCGACGGCGATCAGCGTGTCATTGCGCAGCTTTTCCCCGATGGACGGGCCGATCTCACTGGAGCTGTCCACCGTGAACCGGTTGTCGGCAAATTCCTTCTTGAAAACCTCCTGCACGGCGTCGGACACCTTGCCCATGGCCACATTCGCCTTCCCGACTTTGATAAGTAACTGGTTGCCCCCCTTGATCTCCTGGAGGCTCACCTCAAGCCCGTTCTTCGTCAGGGCGCGCCGTGCCTGGTCCATGTGGACCGGTTTCTCAAAGCGCAACTGGAGCACTGTCCCACCGGTAAAGTCGGTCCCCATGTTGGCCGATCCGCGGGCTATCTGTATGATGGCAATGATACCGATAATGCTGATAACTCCCGATATGATGAAGGAAATCTTCTTCATACCCATGAAATTGATTCTGGTTTTGCCGATGAATTCCATGAATCCTCCCATTTCCTTACTAGATGCTGAGTTTGCTTGCCCGGCCGCGACCGAGGAAATAATCAAACACGACCTTGGTGCCAACCAGGGCCGTAAACAGGTTGATGATCACGCCGAGGCTGAGAGAAACGGCAAATCCCTTGACCGGGCCGGTGCCAAACTGGAACAGGACCGCAGCGGTAATCAGCGTCGTGACATGCGAGTCCATTATGGTCAGGAATGCCTTGTCATAGCCTGCATCGAGGGCAGCCTTGGCCGTCTTGCCCAGCCGCAATTCTTCGCGGATGCGCTCGAAAATCAGCACGTTGGAGTCAACCGACATGCCGATCAACAGGACGATGGCCGCGATGCCGGGGAGCGTAAGCGCAGCACCGAATGCCGAGAGCGCCCCCATGAGGAAAACGACGTTCAGAACCATGCCGAGGTTGGCGACCATTCCGGACAGCTTGTAGTAAACCGCCATGAAGCACACGACCAGCAGGACACCGACCAGGCCGGCTATGAGCCCCTTGTTTATGGAATCCTGACCAAGGGAAGGCCCGACGGTAATGTTCTGGATTATCTTGACCGGGGCCGGAAGCGCGCCCGCCCTGAGGACGATGGCCAGGTCACTGGCTTCCTTTTCGGTGAAAGAACCGCTTATCTGTGCCTTCCCGCCTGATATCCGTTCCCTGATGACCGGTGCGGAATAGATGTTGTTGTCGAGCACGATGGCGAACCGTTTGCCCACGTTGGCCGCGGTCACCTGGTCAAAGAGCCTTGCCCCGACGGAGTTGAACTCGATACCCACATAAGGCCGGTTGTATTGGGATTCGATCTGTACCTGGGCATCCGTCAGCAGGTCACCGGTGATCAGGGTCTTCTTTTTAAGAACATACTGCATCTCGCTCACCGCCCCGGTTTCAGGATCGACCTTCTTCTCCGTGAGGATCTCGTCCCCTTCGGGTATGGAGCCAGGGGTCGCGGTCTCCTGGTTCACGCTTTCGTCAACCAGCTTGAACTCAAGGCGCGCGGTCCTGCCGATCAGTTCGATGGCGCGCTTGGGATCGCTTATCCCCGGAAGCTGGACAACGATATTCTGCAGCCCTTCCCGCTGGATCGTGGGCTCTGAGACACCGAACTGGTCGATCCTGTTGCGGATGGTTTCAAGCGCCTGCTGCACCGCCTTGTCCTTGAGGTTCTCGATTTCCTTATCTCCCATGCGCAGCTGCAGGTTGAGGAAACCCCCTTCATCAAAGGGCGCCTGGACCTGGAAGCGGGGGTACTTCTCCTTGAGCAGCTTCTGCACCTCGTCAGCGGTGCCCTTGTCGAAAAGGACTATGGCCACCCTGTCGCCGCCCAGGCGCGATACCTTCTTGAAGCGGAGATTCTTTGTGTTCAGGGTGTCTTCCAGATCGGTGGAGATGAGGTCCAACTGGCCCTCCACGGCTTTCTGGGTCTCCACCTCCATGACAAGATGGATCCCTCCCTGAAGGTCGAGGCCAAGGTGTATCTTATCCGTGGGCAGAAACGCCCCTTTCCACCAGGACGGAAGGCTCGGGGCAAGTGTCGGCGTGAGATACAGAAGGGAGGTAAGCAGAAACAGAATAATCAGACTGATGCGCCAGGTAAGTCCCTTGGGCATGGCGGACGCTCCTTTCGGTAAAAAAGAATCACGGCAGTGTTAATGCAAGACGACCCGTTCCAACGGGCCGTCTCCGGCCGGATTACTGTTTTTTTGCGATTGTGGCAATAAATCCTTTGTTGATGCGCATGTTGACACCGGTGGCCACTTCGATGGTAACGATCCCTTCATCGATGGAAGTCACCTTACCGTGAATGCCGCCGGCGGTAACGATCTGGTCGCCTTTCTGCAGCGATTCGAGGAGCTGCTTGTGCTCCTTTGCCTTCTTCTGCTGCGGGCGGATAAGAAGGAAATAGAAAATCCCGAACATCACTACCATAAGTATAATGCCGTTCCAACCACCTTGTGCCGTACCCATTTGTCGAACCTCCCACGTTAAATTTTGTGACTTGAAAAGTCGATTGATTCAGTATCAATCTTGCTTGGAAAGCATGCTTAACGATTTGCTTCTCTCTTGTTATAAAATTCCTTGCGAAAGGCATTGAACCGGCCTTCAGCAATGGCCTCGCGAGACTGCTCCATCAGGTTCAGATAATAATGCAGATTGTGATAGGTATTGAACCGTGATGCAAGGATTTCACCTGCCCTGTAAAGATGCCTCAGATAGGCTCGGCTGTAATTCCGGCAGACATAACAGTCGCACTCCGGGTCTATGGGAGAACGATCCTCAGCATAGCGTGCATTCTTTATGTTGAGGGTTCCTTCGCTGGTAAAAAGCATGCCGTTTCTGGCATTCCTTGTGGGCATGACACAGTCGAACATGTCATAGCCTCTATAAACAGCCTCGACAAGGTCCTCGGGAGTGCCTATGCCCATGACGTACCGCGGGCGCTCTTCCGGCAGGAAGGGCTCACAGGTTTCCATTACACCGTACATGACCCCCTTTTCCTCGCCGACGGAAAGCCCGCCGAGGGCATATCCGTCAAAGCCGATGTCCCGCAGCCGGCAAACACTTTCTTTCCGCAATTCATCAAACCTGCCACCCTGGACGATTCCGAACAGCGCCTGGTCGTCGCGCCGCATGGCATCCCTGCATCGCACAGCCCAGCGGGTGGTCATCTCCATAGACTTTTTGACATAGCCGAACTCGGCGGAACTGGGAGGGCACTCGTCGAAACACATCATGATGTCGGAACCGAGCGCTTCCTGGATCGCTATGGAAACCTCCGGCGAAATGAAGTGCCGGGAACCGTCCAGGTGCGATTGGAAGGTCACCCCCTCCTCGCGTATCTTGCACAGTTCGCCAAGGCTGAACACCTGGAATCCACCGCTGTCGGTCAGAATCGGACCGTCCCAGCACATGAATTCGTGCAGCCCCCCCAGCCTGCCGATAAGCTCATGACCGGGCCTGAGGTACAGGTGATAGGTATTGGCCAGTATGATCTGGGACTTTACCTCCTTGAGTTCCTCGCGGGTCATGGCCTTGACCGTGGCCTGGGTGCCCACTGGCATGAAGGCCGGCGTGGCTATCCTGCCGTGTGGCGTGGTGATGCGGCCCAGCCTGGCCGCGCTGTCCCTGTCCTTTGCGATTAACTGAAATTCCAATGCCGTCAAATCATACCCGTTTCAAAATACATAGCTAAAAGTTTGTTATTAGTAATACTTTACCTAGTCTATCTCCAAAAGAAGGTTGTCAGTTATGCTGGGCGCAAGGACCTTGCATTCGACCCCCTCACCCGGGCTGCGCCCACCCTCTCCCTTGATGGCGAGGGCATTACCTTGTGTCGGTAGATAGATCACTTTGCCTTGTGCCCAGTGCCTCGTGCCTTGTGCCTGTTTCTATTCTATAAACATCGCGTCGCCGTAGCTGTAAAACCGGAAACGCCTCCGGACAGCTTCGCTGTATGCCTCCAGGAGGAATTCCCTGCCGGCGAAAGCCGCCACCAGGAGCAGCAGGGTCGAACAGGGCAGATGAAAATTGGTGATCATGGCATCGACGACTCTGAAACGGTAGCCGGGGTAAATGAAGATATCGGCTTCCCCGTCGCCGGAACGGACGGCGCCATCTGTTCCAGCTGCATGTTCGAGCGCTCTGGTGGTGGTAGTGCCGAGCGCGATGACCCTGCCACCCTGCTTCTTGTGCTGTTCGACGGCAGACGCCGTAGCAGGGGGAATTGAATAGAACTCCCTGTGCATACGGTGCTCATGCACACTCTCCACCCGAACCGGGAGAAAAGTTCCCAAGCCTACATGAAGGGTGAGCGGTGCGATCTTCACTCCCCGCTCCAGCAGCGCGTCGAGGATTGCCCGGGTGAAATGGAGCCCGGCCGTCGGTGCGGCAACCGCCCCTCTCGCCCTGGCGAAAACTGTCTGGTACCGGACCCTGTCTTCAGCCTCCTGGCCTCTACGTATGTAGGGAGGCAGGGGCATCATGCCCTCGGCTTCCAACCATTGATCGAAACCTTCGGCAGGGTCGAATGAAACGGTCCAGGTCTCTTCGTCGTTCCTTTGCACTACAGTCGCGGTCATACCCGACGGCAAAAGGATAACAGACCCGGGACGGGGTTTCTTCGATGTCTTGATGAGACAGTTCCAGACGGATCCGCCGGTCTGGAACCTTCTCACCAGGAAAACCTCCACGCGCCCGCCGCTTTCCTTGCGGCCTGACAGCCTGGCAGGTATGACCATGGTATCGTTCAGAACCAGCAGGTCCCCGGCTCGAAACAGGTCCACGACATCGGAAAACACCTTTTCCCGGACAGTTCGCTCCCTGCGGTCCAGAACCATCAGTCGGGATGCATCCCTGCGAGGGGCGGGCGCCTGGGCGATCAGTTCGGGCGGCAGTTCATAATTGAAATCCCGGAAACGCATGGTCTAATCTTCGACGATTCTTCCCAGTCCGACTCCGGGATAGTAATACGAAAGGATTTCCCTGTAGGAATGCCCCTCTTCAGCTTGCTGCTTGGCGCCCCATTGGCACAGCCCCACGCCGTGACCGTAGCCGTTCCCGGTGAAAACGAAGTCATCATCCTTCGTCCTGATCTCGAAGTCCGTGCTGCGGATGACGGAATAACCCACAAGCTTTCGGAAAACCACAGCGGGCATGAATGTGCTGCCAAGGTCGGACAGCACCTCAAGATCGGCAATCCTGCCGCTCTGATAACGGTTCACAGACTTTATAGCCCTGATCCCGCGTACCTGGTAACCTGCGGAACGGAGCAGCGACTCGACCTTGCTTTGCGCAAGGCTGACCTCCCACTTTGATAAAGGGGAGCCCGAGCAGTACCTGCATTCCACCCCGCGAAGATAGGGAAGCTTCAAATCCCAGACATTCTCGGATGCTTCAGTGTGGCCGCCGCACCTGGAATGGAAAAAAGCCTGGACCACTTTACCGTCGTACGTAAGGATTTCATTGCTTGTCGCTTTCACGGCAGCGGCAGCCCGACCGTCTTCAATATCGCAGCCATTGTAGACCTGGTCGAGAATCGTGGATTCCAGGTGATAGGGTAAATTCTTTCTCGCCTCTTTCTGGTAAAGAGCGTAGGAACGGGCGATTACCGCCTGAGCCTTTACCGCCTCCATCGGCCACTGGGAGGAGATTTCGCAATTGATGAGGCCAACGAGGTACTCCTCCAAGCCTAGCTCGTTGATTACCAGCAGCCCCTTGCCTGAAGCAATGACTTCCGTTGTCCCGCGATATCCTTTACCGTTGATTCTCAGGTATCCAGGAGATGAAACCCGCAGCGCCTTTACCCGCAGGCCTCCTGCCATCACGCTGTTTCCGGCCCTCCTGGCAACCAGGGGAAAACCCACATGGAGGATCGAGCCTTTTTCATCCCTCGCCTGGAGTCTCTCACCGGTGAATCTGACCGTGCCGACCTGCTTCTGTATCGCCACTCTGACGGATACGGGAAGTGCGTGCACCGATTCGGGCCCGATGACGAATAACGCCATTATTATACAGCACGACAGAAGATAATTCACAATCGCCAATAACCGTTCCCAAACTTGTCGATAAAATCAGAAAAGAATCGTGAAGTCAACGTATTTTAGTCTGCCACCCGCAGACCTTTAATAGCAATGAGGCCACAATCCGCTTAACGGTTCGGGCCTGTGCCGAAACAGGTATCATAGGAAGTGACTCCCTCCTTGTCAAGCATTTCGAACTTCACCGCAAAGGCAAATCGTTTGCCCGTGCCGAAAATTCATGTTATAGAAAATGAACAGGCCGTTTCCCCAGGGGACCGGCGAAACAACCCGGGAGATCCCATTTTGACGATGCTGCTGCAGGTATCAGGATTATCGACCCATTTTGCCGTGCAGGGCGGCACGGTCAGGGCTGTTGACTGCCTGGACTTTTCGCTTGACGAAGGCGAGACCCTGTCCATCGTCGGCGAATCGGGTTGCGGCAAGAGCGCCACCGCATTTTCGCTGCTCCGGCTGGTGCCCGAACCCGGGAAAATAGTGGCCGGGCGTATCATGTTCGAAGGCAGGGACCTCATGCTCCTCCCTGAAGAAGATATGCGCCGGATCAGGGGCAACCGCATCGCCATGATCTTTCAGGAACCAATGACCTCGCTCAACCCGGTATTCCGCATCGGCGACCAGATAGCGGAAGGACTGCGCCTCCATCGGGGCGCAACGAAGAGCGAAGCAAAGGAACGGACAATCGACATGCTGAACCGGGTCGGCATTCCGTCTCCATCATCCCGCTACAATGACTACCCCCACCAGCTCAGCGGCGGAATGCGGCAGAGAGTGATGATCGCCATGGCTCTGATCTGCAGGCCCCGACTGCTGATCGCGGATGAACCAACCACTGCGCTGGACGTGACCATCCAGGCCCAGATCCTCGAACTGATGGACAGCCTGAAGAAGGATATGGGCATGAGCCTGATCCTTATCACCCATGATCTGGGCATCGTGGCGGAACGTTCGGAACGGACAGCCATAATGTATGCCGGCAGGATAGTCGAATTCGGCCCTACCGGGGAAGTGCTGAACAACCCGCTCCATCCCTATACCAGGGGACTGCTGGCCTCGCTCCCGCAACATGCCGAAAGGGGCAAGCCGCTCCCGGTTATACCGGGCCAGGTGCCTGCGCTCAGCTCCCCGCTGCCGGGTTGCGGATTCTGCGACCGCTGCCCGTCCAGGGAATGGAAATGCGGGCAGGAGCCACCTCCTCTGAAGGAAATGGGAAGCGGCCACTCTGTTCGCTGCTGGAAATACTCATGACGCATCCATTGATAGAAACCGTTGATATCAGGAAGTCATTCCCGGTCAGGCCGCAAGCCTTCGCGCGTCCGCTTCGACTCAAAGCGGTGGACGGCGTGTCCTTGTGCCTCGACGAGGGCGATACTCTGGGCATAGCCGGTGAATCCGGAAGCGGCAAGTCAACCCTTGGGAAACTCCTTCTGGGTCTGCTGCGTCCGGACGAAGGAGAAGTAATCTTCCGTGGGACGCCCTTGCGTCGCGTTTCAGGGAAAGGCCTCCTCAGGTTCAGGAAAGAGGTCCAGATGATATTCCAGGACCCCTTTTCATCGCTCAATCCACGCATGCGGATTGGAGACGCCATTGCCGAACCACTCATCATTCACGGTATTGCGGAGCCATCGGCCCGCAAGGGGATTGCCCGCGAGCTCATGGAAAAAGTCGGTCTCCGCGAGGAACACTTTCATCGCTATCCCCATGAATTCTCGGGTGGACAGCGTCAGCGCATTGGAATCGCCCGTGCCCTGGCGGTATCCCCCCGCCTCCTGATCGCCGATGAACCGGTTTCGGCTCTCGACCTCTCCATACAGGCACAGATCATCAACCTTCTCCAGGACCTGAAAAAGCACTATGCGCTTTCCCTCATCATCATAGCCCACGATCTTTCAGTTTTGCGCCACATGTGTGATCGAATCGCCGTCATGTACCTTGGCAAAATCGTTGAGGCCGGCAGAACCGATGATATTTTCAACGGCTTTCTCCATCCGTATACCGAAGCCCTGCTTTCCGCAATACCAGGCATCGGAAAAACCGGTCGCCCGGTGCCCCCGCCTCTGAAGGGCGACATTCCGAACCCGATCGATCCTCCTCCGGGCTGCCCCTTTCACACCCGATGCCCCTATTCGCGCCCTGAAGTATGCGCATCGGCCATCCCACCCCTGGAAGAAAAAGAACCAGGACATTTCGCAGCATGCCATTTCAGTGACGACCTGTTCAGGCAATGATTGGCTCTCATTCCCGATCCCTTAGCTCAGGGCCCTGATTCATCTCCTTTTCCTCTCGACCCGACCACCCGAGTGAAAAGATGTTTTCATTGACAAATCACCCAATGAATAATATAGATATATGCGGATTTTGTTAATCGTGAGGATTAGGCCATGAAGTTCGATAAAAGCAGAAACTACATCTCTGAAGCGGAAATCTGCAAGGTACTCGGCCACCCGGTCCGTTTGAAAATCGTTGCCGGTCTCTGTTCGCAGGAATGCAACGTAAAGCATATATGGGAATGCCTGGGGCTTCCGCAAGCAACCGTTTCCCAGCACCTGGCGCTGTTGAAGAACAAGGGCATCATCGAGGGAAAACGGGAAGGGGTTGAAGTTCATTACAGCGTCATCAATCCATTGGCCAAGAGACTGATCGAAATCATGGATTCAATCTGCGACGACGCCAGGTAACTTTTGAACCATACGGCAGTAGTGGATCCATCTGATATCATCCCTTCACGACTGCCGCGAATTTTTATAACCTGAACTTGATGAGCCCGCCGCGGCTCGTTGCCCCTCACCGAGCGTGAGTTCCGCGCCCTGACTTGATGGAAAGTGCATGTACTTCTTCTCCACCACCTGAAAATCACGCACCTACCCCGAAAACCGGAATGGCGCCCACCATGTCCGCCCTCGCGGATTGATCTTTGCCCAGATCCAACCGGTCCATCATGAAACCCACGATCTCAATGAAAGCCATGCCTTCATCCAATACCTTCGCACATTCTTTCTCGTTCTCGGGCTGGCGTTCAGGAACGTAAACCAAGCTACCCTTAGTGTCTACCATATAGAGTGCTATGTATACATGGGGCCTGCCGTTGACTTTGACTACGCTGAGGAAAGCATCGCACGTCTTGGTCGTGTGATCTTCCATTGCAACTCTGGCCCTGTTCAGTGACTGATAAATCTCAACCACGTCATTTGACGATGCAACGGCAATGCATTTCAACGACCTGTCGATGGCAAACCGCCCCGTAAACCCGGACGAAACCGCTCCGGCGCCCCCCCCTGTTTCCGCAGAGGCCCCATCTTTCAGGAAAGCAAACGGGTCCGTTTCGTCTTCAGCCCCGGAAACGGCGGCCGTTTCGCCAAAACCCGGCCAGTCACTTTCCGCGGTCAGCTCGTCGGCACTGCTGACATCCTCCACCGCAAGCAACTCTTCAGGGCGGAATACATCTACAACCGCGGGAGGTATCGTCTCACGGCTCCCCACCATTCCGCCGTCCGCATTTGCTGCCGGCTCGATCGCAGGTTCCCCCAGCGTCAACGGTTCGGCCTGTTCTACGGAAGCATCTCCATGCTCGATCCGTGCCGGTTCGGCAGACTCATCAGGCTGCGGCGCCGCTTTTGCCGATTCGAGCACTGCCATTTCCGCAGCCAGGGACTCCGCTTCTGCCTGGAGACCGGCAACCACTTCGGAATTAGTCCTTTCGACTGCGACCTTTGCAGCTCTCAGTCTCTCAAGGTCGATCTTTAGAGAGTCGATCCGTTCCTTTGCCTCCCTTTCCTCGGCTGCCTTTTCCGACTCGATCAGCATGACTTCGGCGGTCAATGCCGCGATTTCCGCTGCGGCAACTTCCCTTGAATCCACCCTGTCCTCCTCCAGCCTTTCAACCTGCGCCTTCAGCGCAGCCAGCTCTTGGTCGACAGCGGCAGTCTCTTCGCTCCTCAGTTCATCGAGACGGTCACCCTCAATCCATGCTTCGTCAGTCTTCTCCTCCGCTTCCTGGTCCGCGGCATCTCCGGCAACAGCGGACTTGAACCCGGTAATCGTATCAAACAGCATGCGGGAGGAAGCCCGTATCGAAGCCATGGTTTCGGCAACGGATCTTTCCGACTTCACAAGACCGGACGTCAGCTGCAGCACTTGTTCCTGAGCAGCGCAAAACTGTGCCAACGCCCTGCGCTCGGCTTCTTCCCTGTCTCTCGCCATTTCGACGATTTCCGACTGCACCGCGGAAAGTTTTTTTGAAAGCATGATCTCGTCATCGGCCATATCCTGCTTTAACCTTGCAAGCTCGGCCCGTGAAGAATCAAGCTCCTCACGGGATGATGCTTCGAAGGCATTCTTTTCCCACTGCAGTCGCTCGAACTCCGCGTTGAGAGCGGCGGTTTCGTTTGCCGAACGCTCTTCCGCGGCGGCCATGCCAGCAGTGAGTTCTTCAATTTTCTCTCTCAGTCCGGTTATTTCCCTTTCCGCGACTGCCGCAGCTTCATCCGCATCGACCTGAAGGCGGGAAAGCTCTTCATTAAGTGAAGAGCTTTCGTGAGCGTGCTTTTCAGCCTGCTCACTGTTTCGCGACTTCAAAAGCGCCAATTCCTTTTCCAGGTCTTTCATTTGGTTCTCATGGGAAACGGATGCCTGTTCCATCCGTTCCCCATGATCCCGGATTTCTTCTTGAAGGGCCGAACGCTGCTGATCCGCCATCCTCTCTGCTTCGCTCTTTTCCGAGAGGAGACGCTCCAGATCCGATTTCAGTCCGTTCATCTCCACCTCTAGTGCCGCAGAGGCGGTTTTCCTTTCCTCAATCAGCGCGGAAGTCCGATCCTTCAGCGCATCCCGTTCATCTGCCAGGCCATCCGCTTCAGACCGCAATCTGGAAAGATCCTCTTCAGTCGATTCTTTAAGAACGGCTATTTCCGACCTTAACGATTCGATTTCATCACGCAGTGCACCCGATTCATTTGCGCCGGCCGCGGCTGCCTCTTCCTTTTCTCCGGCAAGCCTGTCACGTTCAGTCACGATGCCGGCAAGCTCCTGCTCGAACTCCTGGCGCATGCCCTGGATTTCTTTCTCCAGGCCGGTGATTTCCTCATGAAGAACGGTCTTTTCCTCAAGGAATTGTTTCCGCAATTCCGACAGCTCAGCCTTGCGTCGGCTTAAATCCGATTTCAGGTTTTCCAGCTCTTCATCGTTTCCCTTTTCCTTGGACAAAGCATCAAGTTCCGCCTTGAGAGCAGCGACTTCCTTTGCCGTTGCCTTCTCTGCATCGGTTTTTGCTTCCGCAAGCCGGGCAAGTTCTGTCCGCAAAACGCCAAGCTCTTCATCTGAGTCCTTTCGCGCTTCCTCAATGCCACCCTGCAGCGACTCTATCTCCGTCCTCAATTCAGATGACTCAGCATCCACGGAAGCCTTGATTTCGCTGTTCTCGGACCTGAGTCGCTCCGCCTCCGCCTTAAGCGGTGCCAGTTCCCGTTTCCTGGCCTGTTCAAGTTCCTTGTTTTCCCTTTGCAGTGCCTCGATTTCATCCCTGAGGGCGGCAAGTTCAGCCGCTGCAGCCGAGACGTCCAGGGTCTTCCGTTCCTTGAGAAGATCTCTTTTCGCCTTTGCCGCCGCCAGGCTTTCAACTTGAGCGGTTTCCCGATCCTCAGCTTCATCCGCAGTTTCAGATGGTTCATCCGCTTTCAAGGATGCTGCTTTTCCTGTTTCACCCGCGGATTCCTTTTTGTCCGCTTGAGAAGAAGATTTCCTGCCTTGTTTTGTCGTAATTTCCGTATCCTGGTCTGCAGCGGACGTCGAATCCTTGGCCCCTGCGTCTGTGGGGGCGGATTTCCTGTCGGAAGCCGCATGGGATTCCCTGGCCGCTTTTTCACCGGCGCCTTTACGGTGAACAGGCTTTCTGCCATTCGATGCAGGGTGAACAATCCGCAGGTCACTTATGACGACTTCACGGAGCGCCTTGCTGTAATTGAGATTTACGCTCTGCATTTCGAACCCGCGTTCCCTGAGAAACTCGAAAGCACCCTCAAGTTCGGATTCGTAGTTCTTCCTGTCGACTGGTTGCTTTTTGGGCGTAAAAACTTGGCAGCTTTTCCCTTTCTGGAATGAAAATGCAATATAAAGGGCCATGGCTGCCGGACTCTCCTGAACCGTGCACAAGAAAGCTTCACACGGCTGTTTATCCTTGCCGCCACGAGAAAGCGGAACTGTCGTTGTGGAACGATATATGGCATATACATCCTGTGTATCTGCTTCGATGTACTGCAGGGAATCATTTTCTATGAACATCTTTCACCCCACTCGTAGATCATCATATAAATAATTGGCGAAACTGAAAGCAGTTATGTCAAGGCATCGCCACCGGCCCAAAAATAAAAAACCGGGGCAAAAATATCGGATGATATTTCGGCAACCCGGCAGTCTGCAGGAGACCCTTTAGGCTTTCCGTCCCATTCTCGCGAATGGTTTAGTATTATCGTTTATCGAGGGTATTAAATTGTCTTTTTCATCAGTGATGTCATTATCCGGAACATGGCTGTAAAGTCAACTGCTTTTTCATTTGAAGAGTCAAAATGTGAGCTTCGTCACTTTTCCATCCGGACAGTTCATTTTCTCTTTCATCTGTGATAATATTAACGACATATTTCAATATCCATAAACAGGAGTCTCTTATGCGGAACACTATAAGATCGGAACACCCGGTAACGGAAGAAGACCTCAAGCACATCAAGGAGTTGGATTGGGATTCATATTACCGGGAATCCGCGCCTGCCGACTATCAGGGCATGATTTCGTGCCCTGACTGCGGAGCCATTGTCGTTGCACGGGAAAACGAGGGACCGGTTACATGCTACAGCTGTGGAAGAAAAATATGACCGTCGTTTCAAAACGAAAAACTCTTGTTGATTAAGCTTGCGGCATATCTGCTTGAATTACCGGATCAAGCAAAAGTCGCCAGGCTGACAGCCCGGTTTCCATCGCTTCTCGACAAACGCGCAATCGGGAAAGTTTCCTCAACAAAGAATCTTGCATTTTGCATTTCTGATGATATCATACGAAAAAGATTAAATTCATGTATCAGGCCCTTTAGCTGTAGTGGACATTGCTTATCATTTTATCTCAAGGAGGATGACATGAAAAAAGCAGTAACCGCAGGTGTTTCTCTTTTGGCCGCTGTTGCTTTGGCAGGAATGGTTTATGCCGCCGAAGACAAGTTCCCCGAACAGGATGCGACAGTGACCACCACGGTGTATGATGCTGAAGGCAAGGTCGTCAAAGAAGACAAGGTGACCGACACAACCAAGGGAGCCGACACGACCAAAGAGTTTAAGGAACTGCAGAAACAGCAGGCCAAAGAGGAAATGAAGACTGGTGAGAAGAAGGAAGGCGCAAAAAAAGCCTGCCCCGCCAAGAAAAAAGCCGCCAAGAAAAAAGTGAAAAAGGCCAAATCCAAAGCCAAGGCTGAGCCCGCGGCAGCTCCCGAAGCACCGGTTGCACCGGAAGAAGCCAAGTAATTTCCTTTGTTTGCCATAATATCAAGAGACCGCATTCCGTTCGGATTGCGGCCTCTTTTTATTTGCGCCATGTGACCGGCCAATCCGCATAACGCCAATCATCTCATATTATCCCGTACAGCGCGCCCCCCGGCGCGCCCAGTTGATCGACCCGCCTTTCAATGGCCGGGTCGTCCTGAAGAGGCGGTGCATGGTGGGGCTTTATCCGCGCGTCCATGACAAGCGGTCCAAGGCACCCCCAGTGCTTGTCGTGGAAGAAAGCGCCGATTCCATACAGGTCTGCTGCCGGGTTTGACCGGGTGAAGGCGACCCAAAGGAAATTTTCCAGGGTCCGGGCAGCGAACTCACTGTCATCGACAATGACAATCAGCGGAAATGAACATATGGCGTCCTTTTCGTTGTAGAACGAGCAGAAAGCAGCCATGTCGGCTGCCGCGCATTCCCGGTATTCCCTGCATTCGGGACCATTAACTCCCAATATCCCCGGCAGACAGACCCGAGGCTCCCCGAATCCCTCCGGAAACCGCAGACCGGCAGGCAACGATGTCGGCAGGTCACGAACCGGCGGACCGGCAACCGGGACAACGACCTTGGAACCCTGATTCAGCCCCGTACCGGTGTAGTCGAGCGTATCCATGGTCGTGCACGTCTGAAAATGCAGATCACGCCGCCAGTCGGCGCGCTCCAGGACGTGTCGGAACATCGCCGGCACATCATGGGCAGCCAATGATGGAGCATCCTCACCGTCGGCAATGAACAGAAACTTTGCCAGGGAAAGCTGGCCCTGCCCCAGTATGGCATTGGCCAGGGTCAGCAGTTCACCGGGCCTCTTTTCCGGCTCATAAGGGACATATCTCTCGCTCCCCACTGCAAGAAGAAGCGCATGCACCCCGGCAGCGTCGACCGCATGCACTGTCCGGACTCCCGGGATTACAGAAGGAATCAGAGGACCGGTGAGTTCATGAATGAATGCAGCGAACTCGGAATCCTCCTGCGGCGGCCTCCCCACCGTGGTAAAGGGCCAAATGGCGCCCTCCCTGTGAAAGACATTCTCGACCCTGATTACCGGAAAATCGTGGCTCAGGCTGTAATAGCCGAGATGGTCGCCGAAAGGTCCTTCCGGCAAGGTTCTGCCTGGCTCGATGACACCTGTTATGCAGAAATCGGCTTCCGCGGGAATGGGCAGCATCCCGTGCCTTTTGACCATCCTTACCCTCCGGCCGCCCAGAAGTCCGGCAAAAGCGACCTCCGGCATCCCCTCCGGCAGCGGCATGACCGCGGCCACAGTCAAAGCCGGCGGACCCCCGACAATTATATTCACTCTCAACGGCAAACCCTGCCGGATAGCCTCGGCATGGTGCGACGCGATTCCGCGATGGATCTGGTAATGAATGCCGACCTCGGCATCAGGCGAATATTCACCCCCAGAAAGCTGCACCCGGTACATCCCCAGGTTCGAATGCCGCCATCCCGGCTGTTCCGGACTTTCCGAATAGACCTGCGGCAGGGTTATGAAAGCACCCCCGTCCCCCGGCCAGGATTTGAGCATTGGGAGTTGGCTGATGGAGGACCTCCCGGCCAGGACCGGCCCCCTCTTCACCATCCGGGGAAACAAGTGCAGCGCATGATTTGGAAGGCGCAGGGCATCCAACGGGTTGTCAAAAAAAGAAAGAGGGTCTCTCTTCAGATCGGCAAATCGCCGCACGGCGTCCAGGGTATCCCGAAAGAGAAAACGGAGTCTCTCCCGCGTCCCGAACAAGTTGCCCAGCATGGGGAAAACGCACCCCTTGACACGGGTGAACAGAAGCGCCGGCCCTGCAGCCTTATATACGCGTCGTTGCACAGCCCCGATCTCCAGGTCGGGGTCAAGCTCCAGGTCTATCCTGATGAGTTCGCCCCGCCTTTCAAGATCGCGGACACACTCTCCCAGATTGCAGTACCCCATGGCGCAGCCTCATGTCAACAAACCGCGCATCTTTGACCCCCCTAATGACGCGGTTATTGCGGATCCCTGTAAGATATGGTATCTGTAACTGTTTTAAAATACCAGTCAGGGCAAGTCAACGGAAAAAACTCCGATACCGCCGGCGGATCAGCCGTCCGAGGCACGGAACTGAAAAACATTCGAGATCCTTCCGGATGAAAGTCAAGAATGTGAGATCATAACGTAGTCAAAGGAGATTACCGCTATGAGAAACACGATTTTATTGTTATTTCTCGTCTTTTGCCTGTCCGCCATGCGTATTTCGCCGGCAGCGGCTGCCGTCAAAATCGGTGTTATCAACTCCATGACCGGTCCCGAGGCGCCCATTGGGGAAAACCTGACCAACGGCATCAAGCTCGCCCAGGAAGACCTCAGGAAAAAGGGAATAGCCGTGGAACTGGTATGGGAAGACGACACCGGCAAGCCGCCCATCGCCATGAGCGCAATGGAGAAGCTTGCGACCCGTAATGGCGTGGCGGGTGTGGTAGGCCCCTACACATCGGCATGTTCCAACGCAGTAGCCAAAATTTCTGAGCGATACAAAGTCCCGTTGTTGATCCCGGCCGCGGCAAAGGAAGAAATAACCCGTCAGGGGTATAAATGGGTATACCGAATGAACGCCCCGGCTGATGTTTATGCCTCGGTCCTTATCGATACCGTGCTTACATTGGGCAAACCGAAAACAATTGCCCTGATCTACGAAAACACCGATTTCGGCACGTCCACCAGCAAAACGGCCAAGGCATACGCGACAAGGAGAGGAATCAGGGTTGTCGCCGACGAATCCTACCAGAAAGGCTCTCCGGATTACCGTTCCACACTCACCAAGATCAAGTCCAGGAACCCTGACCTTGTATTCATGGTGTCCTATGTCGCCGACGCCATCCTGCTCATGCGCCAGGCGCGGGAAATCGGATTGCAGCCCAAGGCTTTCCTGGGCGGCGGGGCGGGTTTTACAACCGCTGAATTCGCCAGGGAAAAAGACATATCCAATTATGTCCTGTCCTCCACCCAGTGGACCGACGATGTGAACTGGCCGGGAGCAGCCGACTTCGCCCGGAGATACAGGGCTAAATTCCGCAAGGAGCCGACCTACCACGCAGCATGCGCCTATGCCTCCATGGTCATCATGGCGGAAACGGCCGTCAGGAATGGCGGAAACCGCAGCAGGATCAGGGCAGGGCTGAAAGCTGGGGCCTGGAACGGCATCATGGGCCAGGTGAAGTTTTCCGACTATGCCGGCTTCACCAACCAGAACAATCACCAGATGCTGGTCCAGCAACTGCAGAGGGGCAGGTACGAAACCGTGTTCCCGGCAAAGTTCGCCACGAAGAAGCCGGCCTACCCTTTCCCGAAATGGAAATAGCGTGACCGCCTTCTGACTCACGTTCCAGCTGGCGGGAAGTGCAGACATATCCCGCTCGCACCGGGAGTGCGGCAGGGCATTCGTCCCAAGTGCTCCCCTAACCTACGCAACATGGAGAAAATCATGGACAGTGCCTCCATGCAGCCCGTTCTTCTTTTCCTGCAGTCCCTTATAAGCGGCATACTGGTCGGCGGCGTCTATGCTCTGATCGGCATCGGGCTCACGATCATCTTCGGGGTGATGCGGATCATCAACTTCGCCCATGGCGACATAATGATGATCGGAATGTACCTGACTTTCAATCTCTTCACCCTGTTCGGGATCGATCCCTTTGCCTCGATCCTGGTCTGCATTCCGCTCATGTTTCTGTTCGGCGGCTTTCTCCAGAAAATTTTCATCAACAGGGTACTCGACGCGCTGCCCCAGAATCAGATACTATTGACCATAGGACTAGGACTTATTATGAGCAACACTGTAATGCTCATATATACTTCAGACTATAAGATCCTTACGACATCCTACTCATCGGGCAGCTTCAAATTCTTGGGGATTTCGATTTCGGAACCACTGGCCATCTCTTTCATCATAACCGCGGTGATAACCGTGCTTCTCTACTGGTTCCTGATGAGAACCGATATGGGGCAGGCAATCCGCGCCACCGCACAGGACAGACGGGCAGCCCAGCTCATGGGGATCAACGTCCGGCGCATGTCAATCATCTCTTTCGGGCTGGGAGCGGCGCTGGCCGGTACTGCCGGAGCCCTCATATCCCCGACCTATTACATATTCCCCCAGATCGGCAGCACATTCACCCTTAAGGCATTTGTCATAACCGTCCTTGGAGGGATGGGAAGCGTTATCGGCGCGACCATGGGGGGAATACTGATAGGCATTGCGGAATCATTGGGGGCCGTGTACATTTCTTCCGGCTGGAAAGAGGTCCTGGTGTACGTGATTTTCCTCCTGGTGCTCCTTTTCAAGCCATCTGGCCTGCTGGGCAAATCAAGGGTATAGGCGGTACGCAAGTCATGAGCATGATAAGCGAAGCATTGGTCATCCTGAGGGGCATCAAGCCTGCCGGCCTGCTGGTTTTCCTGGCCGTTCTCATCTCTCTCGTCGCTTTCCCGCTGGTGGTTGAAAACCCATACGCACACCACATAATCATTCTGATCTTTCTGAGCGTGATCATGGGACAAAGCTGGAACATCCTGGGCGGCTACACCGGGCAGTATTCCGTAGGCCATGCGGCCTACTTCGGCACCGGCGCCTACACCACCATGATGCTGATGCAGTACCAGCAGGTCCCGCCATGGTTCGGCATGTTCGCGGGCGCAGCCGCTGCAATCGCAATGGCCCTGATCATCGGCTCCATCTGCTTCCGGCTTCGGGGTCCTTACTTCGTTCTTGCATCCATAGCCGCAGCAGAAATCCTCCGTCTCGCGGCACTCAACACCAAGGAATTGACCAACGGCGCGGAAGGTATACTTGCCACAGACATTCCTCCGCTCAAGGTCGGCTCCCTCATGGTGACCGACTTTCTCACCAAGGTTCCGTTTTACTACGCATCACTCGCATTCGCACTTCTGGTCATTGCCGTGACCTGCCTTGTTCAGCACTCCAAGCTCGGCTATTACTTCCAGGCCATCAGAGAAGACCAGGATGCGGCCCATGCGCTGGGAATCAGCCTGAGCCTGCACAAAAACCTGTCCCTGGCCATTTCCGCGGCGTTCACCTCACTGGCCGGCAGTTTCTATGCGGTGTACATCGGCTTCATCGATCCAACGACCGTACTGTCGATGGACATGTCCGTCCAGATCGTCCTTATCTGCATCATCGGCGGCATAGGGACGATCCTTGGCCCGGTGGTGGGATCGCTGGTTCTCGTCCCCCTCTCCGAAGCGCTCAGGAGCAATCTCATAACCCAGGGGCTCATCTCCGCGGGACTGGTCAGCGAGGAATCTCCGGTCGGAGCCTTCCTCAAGGAAAACCTTGCGCATGCACATGTGCTGATTTACGGTATCCTGGTAGTAGTGGTCATCTTATACATGCCGGAAGGGGTGCTGGGTTTCGTCCGGAAAATAGTGCGGGCCAAGGAAAGGAGCAACAGCTGATGGCAATCCTGGAGCTAAAGCACGTCAGCAAATTTTTCGGCGGCCTTGCAGCCAATTCCGATGTCTCCTTTGTCCTGGAAGAAGGAAAGATCAAGGGGCTTATCGGTCCCAACGGCGCGGGCAAAACAACGTTGTTCAATTGCATAACCGGCTACTACCCGCCGTCACGGGGAGAAATTTTCTTCAAGGAGCGTCCCATAACCGGGCTGCAGCCCGACCGTGTCTGCAGGCTCGGCATGGCAAGGACCTGGCAGAAGGTAAGGCCGCTGGTAAAGATGTCCGTCCTTGACAATGTCATGGTCGGGGCTCTCTGCCGGACCAACTCCCTCACGACAGCACGGGAAATTGCCATGGAGCAGTTGCGGGTA
The DNA here is from genome assembly GCA_034933285.1 of Geobacteraceae bacterium. Lineage (GTDB taxonomy): Bacteria > Desulfobacterota > Desulfuromonadia > Geobacterales > Geobacteraceae > RPRC01. The sequence goes on from JAYFNT010000008.1 coordinate 149,383, forward strand.
GTGGGCTTGGATCCGAAGTGCCGTTTCATCGCCGGAGGGCTTCCCATCGGCGAGAGGAAAAAGCTGGAGATGGCTCGTGTGCTTGCGACAAAACCTGATTTGTTGCTGCTGGACGAGGTCATGGGCGGGCTCAACCCGGCCGAGAGCGAGGAAATAATCCAGCTGATCATGGACATCAAGCAGCGCGGCATAACCCAGATGGTGATCGAGCATGACATGAAGGCCATCATGAGAATTTCCGACCGCATCGTCGTACTCAATTCAGGAGAGAAACTAGCGGAAGGGACACCGTCCGAAATCGTTTCCAACCAGGAAGTCGTGGATGCATACCTGGGAGAAAGCCATGCTTAGGATAGAGAAACTCAACTTCAGCTATGACGGTCTCCAGGTCCTCTGGGATGTGGACCTGGAAGTGAAAGAAGGGGAAATCGTCACCGTTCTCGGCAGCAACGGCGCCGGCAAATCCACGACGCTCAGCAACATTTCACGCCTGGTCAAACCCGATTCGGGAACGATAACATTCCTCGGCCATGAGCTTACCCGGGTGGAATCCCACGAAGTAGTTGAAATGGGTATCGTGCAGGTTCCCGAAGGGAGACGGATATTTCCCGAGCTGACAGTGCTGGAAAACCTCCGGATGGGATCTTATGTCCGGAACGCCAGGAAATCACGAGAAAAGAATATCGAACGGGCATTCGACCTCTTCCCGCGACTCCGGGAACGGCAGAAACAGCTGGGAGGCACCATGTCCGGCGGTGAACAGCAGATGCTGGCAATCGCCCGTGGGCTGATGGCCGGTCCTCGCCTCCTCCTGCTCGATGAACCTTCGCTCGGGCTGGCGCCGCTTCTGGTAAAGAACATCTTCGACATCATCACGGAAATCAACCGGCAGGGAGTGACGATCCTTCTGGTGGAGCAGAACGTGTACCAGTCCCTGCGCATCGCCCATCGGGGCTATGTGCTGGAAACGGGGCGGATCGTTCTGACCGGCAAAGGAGAAGACCTCCTGAATGACGACCATGTGAAAAAGGCGTTCCTGGGAATGTAGCGCAGGGAGGATTTACCATGACAACTGTCGCCAACTGGATGAAGAAGCCGATTACGGTCGAGGACACAGCGTCCATAATGGAGGCTGTTCATCTGATGAAGGAGGAACGCATCCCCTACCTGCCGGTTATGCGCGGGGGAAAGCTGATCGGCCTGCTCACCGAAGGCTCCATCAGCAAGTCCACGCCTGGCAAGGCCACCTCGCTGGACACCTGGGAACTGCACTACCTGCTGTCAAAGATACCGGTAAAAGAGGCCATGATATCCGACCCTTTCACTATAACACCGACATCGGACATTCGGGAAGCCGCCCAGTTGCTCCATGACCGGCGCCTCTCCTGCCTGTGCGTTGTGGATCAGGCAGGCGGCCTGGAAGGAATCCTGACCGTGACCGATGTTCTGGAAGCTTTTCTGACATTATGCAAGAACCTTTAGAAGCCCTGCTTCGCCAGCCTGTCAACTCACTGGAAAAGACTGGCGGCATGGCCTTGTCTTGCACATTCACTACACACAACCTGAAGGAGAATCAGAGATGAACAGTTGTCCTTGCGGAAGCGGCAAATCCTATTCGGATTGCTGCGCACCTGTCATTAGCGGCGCACGGCCCGCCGAAACTGCGGAGCAACTCATGCGGGCACGCTATTCGGCCTATGTCGGCGTCCACACGGATTTCATTTTCAAAAGCACCCATCCCGACCATCGCAAGGGATATGATCACGAAGGAACAAAGGAATGGGCTGAAAATTCAGAGTGGCTGGGGCTGGAAATAGTTGATACCCGACAAGGCGGTATTGATGATGACACTGGTGAAGTTGAGTTCATTGCCAGTTTCCGGGAAAAGGGGCTCTCCCGTTCCCATCACGAATGCGCCCAGTTCAAGCGCGACAAGGGGCACTGGTTTTTTACGGACGGCAAGCTGGTAAAACCCAAGCCTGTTTCCGTTGCAAAGATCGGGCGGAATGACCCCTGCACATGCGGAAGCGGTCTCAAGTACAAGAAGTGCTGCGGCAAATGATATCCACGCCGGGTATCAACCGCTCATCATAACCAATGAAAAAGGCGAGTCCCCGACTCGCCTTTTTCATATTAAAACAGGTTGCTGCTACCTGCTGTCATCAGCATCGCTGCCGTCGTCCCTGCCCTTCTCCTTACTCCTCTGCCGCACCACCACGAACATATAGTAAGCAACAAGAAACGGAAGGGTCGACAGGCTCACTTCGAAGTTGCCCAGAAACAGGTGGTATGTACCATAGCCGATAACGAGCAGTATGATCAGCACCTGCACAGCGGCAGAGGTTCTGCGCATCATCGGACATTATCCCCGGGCATATGACCTGTTGTTATCCTGCCGTTTTCATTAAGACGATCCCCCATAAAGGTTCAGTTCGACTTGGCGAGAAACTCGCGCCCGAAGGGGGACAGTTCGCGCAGGTGCCCGATTATCGGCGGCAGTTCCCTGATGATGGCGTCAATGTCGTCATCAGTGGTGAACCGGGACAGGGAAAACCTGATGGAGCCATGGGCACAGGTAAAGGGCACTCCCATGGCTCGAAGCACGTGTGAAGGCTCCAGAGACCCTGAGGTGCAGGCGCTGCCCGAAGATGCGCAGATGCCCTTCTCGCTCAACAACAACAGGATTGCCTCGCCCTCAACGAATTCGAATGCAACGGAAACGGTGTTGGGCAGGCGCTCAGCCAAGCCGCCGTTCACCTGAACATTGCTTATGCGCCGCAGGATTTCGCTCTCAAGCCGGTCACGCATGGCCCTGACCCGCGTATTCTCTATTTCCAGGTTTTGGCCGGCCAACTCGCAGGCCTTGCCCAGTGCCACGATGCCGGCGGTGTTTTCCGTTCCTGCGCGACGGCTCCTTTCCTGATGTCCGCCGACCATGAAGGGACGGAACGGCACACCCTTTCTCAAATATAACGCGCCGATGCCCTTTGGCGCATGGAGCTTGTGTCCGGACAAGGCAAGCATGTCAATGGTCGAGTCAGCCATGTTCAAAGGTATCTTGCCGACAGCCTGCACTGCGTCAGTATGGAAAAGCGCCCCTTTCTCCTTTACGATCGCGCCGATCTCCTCGACGGGAAATACGACACCCGTCTCGTTGTTTGCATACATGACCGAAACAATGGCGGTATCCTCATCGATGAGCGAACGCAGTTCGTTCAGGTCGAGCCTGCCTTCGCCATCAACCGACAGCTCGGACACCCGATAGCCGCGCTTGGAAAGATTGCGGCACACCGTCAGAACGGCGGGATGTTCCACTCGGGTAGTGATTATATGCCTCCGCTCCGGGAAAACTTCCAGAGCCGAACGTATTGCGGCGTTATCGCTCTCTGTGCCACAGGCCGTAAAAACTATCTCTTCGGGCTGAGCCCCGAGCAGGGCGGCAGTTCGCCTTCTTGCTTCATCGACCTTTTTCTGCACCTGGCCGCCGAAAAAGTGCATCGAACTCGGGTTGCCGTAGAGCTCGCAAAAATAGGGACGCATTTCTTCGAAAACAACCTCATCCACTTTGGTGGTCGCATTATTGTCCGCGTAGATCTCCCTCATCCTTCCACCTCCTCGACCCGGATGTCGTCGGCAACGAATTCGCGCAGCTTCTGTTCGACGAATTTGGAGGTGTATCCGGAAGATACACAACCTGCGCAGGCCTTTCGGAATGCAATCTGCACCGTGCTGCCTGCGATATCAACCAGCTCGAGGTCACCGCCGTCAGCCCACAGCAGCGGACGGACCTCTTTTTCCAGGACATCCTGGATGAGCTGCATCTTGCGCAGGTTGGTAAGCTTTTCAGGCCGCTTGTGCTCCTTTTTCGGCAGTTCGCCCATGACCTCCGCAATCAGTTCCTTTATTTTCGGGACGCAGCCGCCGCAACCTCCGCCTGCCTTCGTGAAATGAGTGACCTGCTCAGCGGTATGCAAATTGTTCTCTTTGATTACCTTCTTGAGGAACTGATCCGTTATGCCGAAGCACTTGCAGACCACTTCCCCCTCCATTTCCGGATGGGCATGGTCATGTCCGGGCAGGGGTCCGCCGCGATATTTGGCAATCGCCACTTCAAGAGCCTCCTGACCCATGACCGAACAATGCATCTTCTCCTCCGGGAGACCGCCCAGAAACTCGGCGATTTCCTGGTTGGAAACATTAAGCGCCTCATCCAGGGTCTTTCCCTTTATGATCTCGGTGAGAGCCGATGAAGAGGCAATGGCGCTTGCGCATCCGAACGTCTGGAACTTTGCGTCAACAATGCGATTTTTGCTTTCATCCAGCTTCAGATAGAGCTTCAGGGCATCGCCGCAAGCCAGGCTGCCCACCTCGCCCACTGCGTCCGCATCCGGTATTTCCCCCACATTCTTCGGGTTGAGGAAATGCTCGCGAACCTTATCCGTATAATCCCACATACAATCCTCCGAAAGGTGAATTAATATTTGTTCGAATTTTTTATAATATCACCAAGCCGTGTTCAGACCAACGAAAATTCTTCGGTTTGAGAGGGCAAGGCAATCCATCATTCCGCAAGGATGAATTCCCTGCCTGCCGTCATGACGGCAGCAAGCGTTCCATCCGTTGCCGCCTCGCCGTAAAGACGCACCACAGGCTCGGTTCCCGACTTGCGGAACAGAAGCCAGCTTCCGTCCCCGAGGATGCACTTGGTGCCGTCAATTCTGACGACTTCCTTTACCTTCAAACCCGCGAATTCCGCGGGAAGCTCTCCCATCCGTCCATCGAACTTCTGCGCTATCTCCGGCGAGAGCCTGATATTTTCGCGTTTGGTCACATAACGGCCCACCTGTCCATACAATCGCTCCAACAGCTGTCGAAGTGAAAGCCCTTCCCTGCCGATCATCTCCGCGACAAGGAGACAGGCCAGGATGCCGTCTTTTTCAGGCACATGCCCGCGAATGGACAACCCTGCGCTCTCTTCACCTCCTATGGCAATCCGATCCTGGCTGATGAGTTCGCCGATGTACTTGAAACCGACGGGAGTCTCGAAAACTTCGATGCCGTGCCGTGCTGCGACCGCATCAATCAGATGGGTGGTTGCCACGCTTCTTGCCACCCCACCCTCGATCTTTCGAACCCGAACCAGATAGTCCAGCAACAAGGCAATAATATAGTTCGGTTCCACGTAGGAACCATCTCTGTCAACTATGCCGAACCGATCGGCATCGCCATCAGTAGCAATACCCAACCGTATATCAGGGTCGTTTTTCACCAGTTTGATGAATTCGAGAATATTCCGTTCCGATGGTTCCGGAGGAAAGCCGCCGAAATAGGGATCCCGAAAATCATTGACCACTCGTACACCGATTCCGTGCCTGCGCAAAATCTCGTCAAGGTATCCGCGTGCAGTGCCATAGAGGGGGTTTACGGCCAGGAGACCGCTTCTTGAGACTGCATCGAAATCGATCTTCTTTTCAAGATCCCTGAGGTACGGATCTCTTGGATCAATCTCGCAGATGAGCGCTTCGTCGCAGGATGCCGGCGTGCTCACCTGCACCCCATCATCAGCAGCGTTGTTGGCGCGCATCTCTATATCCCTCGTGGTTTCGGGAAGCGCAGGGCCTCCCCAGGACGGAGAGAACTTGATTCCGTTGTAATCGTAGGGATTGTGGCTTGCCGTGAAATTCACCGCGCCAGCGGCTTTTTTTTCCAGGACAGTGAATGAAATGACTGGTGTCGGCACGTCACGATTGCACAGGTAGGCCCTGATCCCTGATGCCGCAAAGATTCTCGCCGCCTCGCCGGCAAAACGTTCCCCCATGAAGCGGGTGTCGTACCCGACTACTATCCCCTGTTTGCCTTCGCCGGCAGCGGCAACGTGACCTGCGATTGCGAGCAGCACTTTTCGCACATTGGCCAGGGTAAAGTCGTCCGCAAGTATGCCTCTCCAACCGGACGTGCCGAAGGTGATTTTTTCCATCAGGCCCTCCACTTGTTAATTTCCAAAATACGCCGAATTTATTCCTCGGCCCGCAAACTATACACGGGAGAGATTCAGGACGGGTACTCCGCACAGGCTGATTATTTCGCAATACCTCTGAACCGGTCAACTTAGCCGTGAAAACCCGGCTATAGCACAGCATGCGGGGGACGCGGATAAAAAAACAGCCGACGATTCTTGCATGTTTTCCGCACTCCGCGGGTTTCAGAATACGAAGTGAACGGCCGAGATATATTGTATCAATGTCTGCAGCGTTTTCCAGCGATTTCAGCAAGGTTAATATATCCGCCTGAGGCGAGTCAAGGGAAAGGACCGGCACTATGGATTTTTCTTATTGACATTTTTCTTTGGAAATTGCTACAGTGCTTCTATAACAACGATTAAGGACGAATTAAGAGGAGGTTGTACAATGCAGTGTCAAACGGTACTCCCAGGTACCGAGTGTACTTTCTGGGGTAAACAGGGATGTATTTTCAGCGAAGGCTCATGCCAGACCATTGTGGAGGATTGCGAAGGCTGCGACAGAATTGTCGACAGCACAATCGGCAGGGTCTGTAGCGCCTACCCAGCTCCGATGAAGAAATGGTCGTCCGGTATCTGCAACTTCGCAACCCATGTGAAAGTCGAGATCAAGACTGAAGAACTCAAGATCAATCCGCTCAAGGCATCCAAGAAAGCTGCCGGCAAGAAGTAATAGAGTTGAGGTAAAGGGTCCATAGGGAAGGGGAGAATTTCATTCTCCCCTTTTCTGCATTCAGTCCTGTTGCAGGAAACGGATTTCAGGCGTCTTCCCCAGCACTCCCACATCCACGGCATCTTCAAAAAACCTCTTGACCCCCCTCACGTGCAGGGGAGTCAGATCGTAGGAGATGTTCTCCCAGTAAGCAATCAGGCCGTCCCTGCTCATCCAGGACCTCTCTTCGCATTCGGCTGCAAGCTCTTCCAGCATGGACAATGAAACCCGTTTCGCTTCCAGGAGCCTGGAACTTACCAACCGGGAATCTTCACGTCTTGCGGCAGCGTATTCCTTCCTGACAATCCACAATGCGAAAACAAAAGGCAGACCGGTAAAGGAATACCACAGCTCCCCCAAATCGTAGCGGTAAAGATTCTCGTAACGGTCATTCCATTTCATGGCCGTATTGCCGATCAGCAATACAGCCTGACATGAATTGAAAATCTCAGGATAGGTGGGTCGACTGGTGGTGGAATAGGAGTTGGAAAATCCGAAATACTTCTTCAGGAGGATCTTGAGCAGCGCCGCTGAGGTTGCCGATTCAGAGGTCAGAACTATGGGTTCACCGTCAAGCCTTTCCAGCGGAACACGGGAAAAAAGAAAGACGCTCTTGACCGGCCCGATCGAACTTATTGAGAGACCCGGCAACAGGACATAGTTTTCCGCGTACCTTCCATACTCGAACGAAGATGACGGGCAGAGATCCACCGCCCCCTCTGCCAGCATCCGGTTCAGGTTTGATGGAACATCCGGAATGAACATGTATTCTCTGCAATCGAACAACCTTCGGAATGCGGTAAAGATCGGCGTGCAATTAGCGTAATTTATGTGGCCTATTCGAAGTGGCACGGAAATCTACCTGGTTCATGGACTGGATGTCGATATCTGTCTCGTCCGGAGACCGGAACGGAACAACCCGGCACGAAAAACAGCGCAAAAGGCCATGGAAATTTCCATGGCCTCAGTGAAAAACGAGTGCTTCAGGGAAGGCCTCATTCGAATTCGCCGAGGGTGTCCGCATATTCGTCTGACGAAAGCAGCAATGCCAGTTCTTCCCGGTCCGCAATTGAGAGGACGGCAATCCATCCGCTGTCGTAAGGGTCTTCGTTCATCAACGCCGGATTATCGATCAGTTCTTCATTGATTTCCAGAACCGGACCGCTCAATGGGGCATAAAGATCCGCCACTGTCTTCCTGGCTTCTATTGAACCGAATGTGTCTTCCTGTTCAACTTCGTCGCCCACTTCCGGAAGTTCTATGGAGGTGATCTTCCCCAACTCTTCCTGTGCGAAATCGGTTATTCCGATAACGGCCCTGTTTCCCTCAACCCGCACCCAGATGTGTTCCTTGCTGTATTGCAGTTCTTCCGGAATGTCCATATCAGTCCAACACCACCCTTTCAAGGAAACCGGTATCAAAGTTCCCTTCTATGAATTCCTTGTTGGCCATGATCCTCTTATGGAAAGGTATTGTGGTCTTTATTCCTTCTATTATGTATTCATCCAGAGCCCTGCTCATCCTTCGGATCGCATCTTCCCTGGTTTCTGCATGGACTATTAGCTTGGCTATGAGCGAATCGTAGTATGGAAGCACTACATACTGGTCATAAACGAATGAATCCACCCGAACGCCCAACCCCCCAGGGGTGTGATATGAAGTGATCCTGCCCGGGCACGGAGTGAATTTCACCGGGTCCTCCGCATTGATCCTGCACTCGATTGCGTGTCCCTTGATCTTGATGTCGCTCTGTTTGTAGCGCAGCTTCAGACCGGCGGCAGACCTGATCTGCTCGCGTACGATGTCGACTCCGGTCACCATCTCCGTGACAGGATGTTCCACCTGGATACGGGTATTCATTTCCATGAAATAGTAATTATTGTCCTTGTCGACCAGGAACTCGACAGTGCCGGCGCTGTTGTAACCGACCGCGGAAGCGGCCCGTACCGCGGCATCACCCATATGCTTGCGTAGTTCGGGCGTTATGACCGTGCAGGGTGATTCCTCGATCAACTTCTGGTGACGTCGCTGTATCGAGCAGTCACGTTCGCCGAGGTGGACAATGTTGCCGTGCTTGTCGCCGATCACTTGAATTTCAACGTGCCTGGGATGCAAACAATACTTCTCTAAGTAAACTTCGGGGTTGCCAAAACCGGCCTGTGCCTCTGCCCTGGCTGTTGCAAAAGCGTTCGGCAGGGCTGCAGGCGAATGGACAATCTTCATGCCCCTTCCTCCCCCACCTGCCGAAGCCTTTATTATTACAGGGAAACCGATCTGCTTGGCCACGTTGATGGCTTCATTCACATCCTTGACGCCTTCCTTGGTGCCGGGCAGAATGGGAACACCTTCCTTTATCATCGCTTGCCGTGCGCTGATCTTGTCACCCATGAGCCTCATGCTCTCCGCGGTAGGCCCGATGAATGTTATTCCGCAATTTTCGCAGATTTCGGCAAACGCCGTATTTTCAGCAAGGAAGCCGTAGCCGGGATGGATCGCCTCGGCATCCGTCAGCTCGGCAGCGCTGATCAGGGCATTGACGTTCAGATAGCTCTGAAGGCTTGGCGGAGGCCCGATGCAGACACTTTCGTCGGCCAGCTTGACATGGAGCGAATCACTGTCAGCCGTGGAATAGACCGCCACCGTCCTGATCTCCAGTTCCTTGCAGGCCCTGATTATCCGGAGAGCGATCTCGCCGCGATTTGCTATGAGAATTTTGTGAAACATCTGTATTGTCTCCATTCGGGAGCCGGCATGCACTGCAGATCCCACTCTGAAAGATGCTGCAGTGTATTACAGCGGCTCAACCACGAACAGGGCATCCCCGTATTCGACCGGCTGCGCGTTCTCCTTGCATATCCTGACTATCTTGCACCTGACTTCCGCTTCGATTTCGTTCATCAGTTTCATAGCTTCCACAATGCAGAGCACCTGCCCCTTCTCTACAACCTGTCCGACCTCAACGTAGGGGGGAGCTTCCGGCGCAGGGGCGCGGTACATCGTGCCGACAATGGGTGAAGTTATGGTCAGTTTTCCCTGGTCAGGCTCAACCACCGGGACTCCCCCTGCGGGATGATGGGGCTCAGCGGCCAACGACGCTGCCGGTGGCGGCATCTGGGCTTGCATCAAAGGCGCCTGGGGAAGAGCATAACTGACGATCTCCGGAGACTTGCCCCTCTGGATTCTGACCTTCTCACCAGCCGTTTCCATTTCAAATTCGGTAATATCGTTTTCAGTAATGATTTTTATAAGATTTTTCAGATCCTTGATATCCATGAATCTCTCCTTTTTCGCCAATCGCACGGTAAAATCCGCAATAACGGATCCGTTCCGGATGCATAGTATCACACTATCATAAGATCCTTGGGGACCAGAGTCAGCAGCCTGCACCCATTCGAGGTGACGCAAACCGTGTCCTCGATGCGAACCCCGCCCAATCCCGGCAGATATATGCCGGGTTCGATCGTAAAGACCATGCCCTCAAGGACGTTTCCTTCGCTACGGAATGAAACGACCGGCTTTTCATGGACATCAAGACCTACACCATGTCCAAGGCCATGGCCGAAAAACTCACCGTATCCCTGCCGGGCAATGAAGTCCCGGGCCACTGCGTCCAGCTCCTTCAGGGGGATTCCGGGACGAACCGCATCAATGGCAAGATCATGCGCTTCCTTTACGATCCGATAGACGTCACGCAGCCGCGGATCCGGCTCCCCGACCGCAACAGTTACCGTTTCATCGGAGTGATATCCGTCCAGGACCGCTCCGAAATCGATGGTGACCAAATCTCCATGGCTGAGGACCCTTGACCCCGCCCTGCCGTGGGGAAGAGCGCCCCGTTCACCGGAAGCGACGATAATGTCAAAAGATTTGTCGTCCGCCCCGGCGGTCCTCATGGCGAATTCCAGCTGAAAAGCAACATCTCTCTCAGCAGCACCGGTACGTATCGAAGGAAGGATAGCATGAAAAGCGCCGGATGCAATTTCCGCTGTCCTCGCCAGGCAGCCTATCTCAGTGTCATCCTTCACAACCCTCAACATCGACGCTTCAGGCCCCAAAGGCGCCAGCTTCACATCAGGCATGGAGCGCTGCAGAGCATGGTATGAAGCAACATTCAGGCTCTCGGGCTGAAAACCCAGCTTGACTGCCTTCATCTCACCGACGAGCGAAGCGATCGTCGGAACCTTTTCCCTGAATTCAACGACCGTGCACCCGGACACTTCCCTCGACGCCTGGCTGGTATACCGGGAGTCTGTCAGGAAGCCGGCGTAGGAGTCGTTAAGCAGCAAAGTCCCCTCGCTGCCGGTAAAGCCGCACAGGTACCTTATGTCGCACAGGTCGGAGAAAAGAATGGCATCAACGTCAAAACGCTCCAGATATGCTCTGGCCGCGGCGATCCTGTTTTTTAGCACATGGGACCCCTCATTACAACTGTTTTTTCCCACGGAAAGTTCCAAACATGGCCATGTTCCCGCCCTGCGGAAAGGAAACTCTCCCCGAGTTCCAAGCTTTCAAAATTGTGTAGTATGCCGTTTCGTTCAGGATTTCGAACCAAGATGAGTTGCCAGCGCACGCAAGCCGAGCAGGTAGCTTTCAGGGCCGAATCCGCTGATCTGCCCGAGAGCCACCGGCGCCACATGGCTTTTCGCCCGGAATTCCTCGCGTTTGTGGATATTGGACAAGTGAACCTCCACCACAGGCAATGCAACTGCCGCCAAGGCATCGCGGATTGCGACGCTGGTATGGGTATATGCGGCTGGGTTTATCAGTATCCCGTGGAAGGAGTTCATTGATGATTGAATTGCGTCAACTATGGCGCCTTCGGAGTTGGACTGGAAATATTCCAGGGTGCATCCCAGCTGTTCCGCAAGGCGGCCGAGCGCGGCGTTGATGTCGGCCAAGGTCATCTTTCCATATACTTCAGGCTCGCGAACGCCGAGAAGGTTCAGATTGGGGCCATGGATTACAAGTATTTTCATGCTAATCCCACCTCGAAAAACATTTTCTTCCATGATGCCGGCCGCCGGCAAGGCTTGCCGTCTGCTGCCGTCATCATCGGTGGCAGGTCTTATTGATGCTGGTTACCTGAGCAGCTCCAGAATACGAGGCGCCCTGCACCGGAGAATGAAACGCCCCTTACCGTAATTTCCGCAATGGTCGATGGCAAAAACGATGAAAAGGTCGTCACTGAGCACTCTTATTATGACACGGGAAACATCGGTATTTATGGACACCTCTTCCATTTTGCCGGTATTCAGCACATCGACGGCTTTCCTTATTTCCTTCAGGACAGTGGCATATTCCACTGCAAGCAGCTGCAGATCGACAGGAGCATCTTCCTTGATGTATTCATCTATCGAGATGCCGTCATAGCCGATAACCACAACTCCCAGGCCGCCATCCACACTTTCGACCATTTCCTTAAGAACAGCCTTCATTGACATTCCTTTCTCCTTCTGATGGAATGGAGCCATTGTTCCAGCTCTTCAACAATTGCCATCTCGGCAAGGCAAGTCCCTTCGTCGGAAAAACCAGATCCACAGCTGTCAGCTTTCCCGTTTTCCATGACAGCCTTCTCTTGGGGAACCACTTCAACGGATTGCTGCATCAGCTTGCAAACTGAACTGATTCTGGCTTCAAGATCGACGTTCCCCGGGTCTTCGCTTTCCAGTTGACGGTATACGTCGAGTGCCTTTGAGTAAAATCCTTGTGAAACATAAAGCTCAGCCAAGGTGGCTGTCGACATCGGGACAGCTTCGACCGGTTTCTCCGCGATATCACTCTCGCCGCTTTCCAGAAACTCCTCGGAGAAAAAGTCCGGCTCCATTGGCAATCCCGCCTCCGCCGGATCTTCAACGTCGCCGGCCACGACATCGGAAAGATCGAACGATTGTACTTGCTCAATTTCAGGCAGTGTATCAGCTGCAAGAGACGAAGTCTCGTCAGCTTCGATCTCCTCGACTATGCACTCACCGCTTTCCCGTTCGGCTGACGACCGCCTGATCGCATCAAGCGCCTCCCTGCTTTCCAGGTCTTCGGGATTGAAGGCTACCAAGAGTTGCAAGGCCTTTTCAGCAGCCGGGACATTGCCTTCCTCCCGGTAAATCCTGTACAGCAATTTCTGTGCAAGAAGATTCTCCGGGGTCGCCTTGGACACTTTTTCGAGGGATTGCTTGGCGTCCGCATTCAATCCTTTCTCGAAGTAAGCCCTGCCCAAGGCTATATGTCCGCCGATATACTCCGGATGGATCGCAGCGCCACGCTTGGCAACATTGAGAGCATCATCCAGCAGGCCGATCTTTCGGTAAAGCTCAGACAGAGGCGCAAAACAGTACGAATGAGGGTCTTTTGCCAGCATATCTTCGAATTTCTTGATATCGGTCCAAAACGAGGTCGTTTCCTTTTCCATTCCGACTCCTCATGGTACGACGTTCTTTAACAGACAGTCCCAATCAGTCACACGCTCAATCACAGAGTTGCCTAATCCCTTGTTGAAAACGAAGTTTATCCCACCATCCCTCACTTTCTTGTCCCTGAGCATGACCGAGAAATACTCATCAGATGCAAACCCGGTGAATTCCGTGGGCAGGTGGAGAGATTTGAGCAAGTCCACGATTCTCATGGTGTCTTCCGCTGATGCATAACCCATGGATTCCGAAAGTCTCGCAGCGTGCACAATGCCGATTGCAACGGCTTCTCCATGAAGGAAATGTGAATATTCCGTCAGTTTTTCTATGGCATGAGCAAAGGTATGGCCAAAATTCAATACCGCACGATACGACCCTTCCCGCTCGTCCCGCTCCACCACTGACGCCTTCAGCTCACAGCATTTCCTGACCGTTTTGAGCACGCAATCGCTCTCACGCGACAAAAGTTTTTCGACTGATGATTCGAGGAAATCGAAGAACCGCCCATCACAGACCACCCCATACTTTACCACTTCGGCCAAACCGCTGAGATATTCCCGCTCCGGTAATGTATCAAGCATTGCAGAGTCAATTACGACAAGTCGCGGTTGATAAAAGGCGCCTATCAGATTTTTCCCGAGCTTGTGATTTATACCGGTTTTCCCGCCCACACTGCTGTCCACTTGCGCAAGCAGTGTAGTGGGAATTTGTATAAAGGGAATGCCTCTCAGGTAAGTGGACGCTGCAAATCCGGTAATATCTCCAATTACCCCACCGCCCAGTGCAACGAGAAAAGACTGCCGATCCAGCCCTTCTTCAATGAGAAAGTCATATATGCGATTCAATGTTTCACTGTTCTTGAAAGATTCTCCATCTGGAATCTCCACCTTGTGAACAGCGAAACCGGCCGCCAAGAGAGAAGTGACAACCGTATCTCCGCAATATTTCCAAATGTTTGGATTGGAAACGACAGCAACATGGTTCCCCAGATCGAGGTCTCTGCAAAAGCGGCCGACCTCAGTAGCAATGCCACGGCCAAATTTTATGTCATAGCTCCTGACGCCGAGCTTGACCGCAAGATCACCGGCCATCAATCTCTACCTTCCAGAAACGCCAAAATTTCCCTGGCCACATCATCCAATTTTTTCCCTGTTGTGTCAATTCGTATATCCGCATCTGAATAAAAGGGCTCACGCTCTTTCATCAATCTGTCAATGGTTGCTATGTCCTTGGATCCGCTAAGCAACGGTCTTCCGTCATCTTGCGCCAGTCGCTCAAGAATCACCTCTGGAGAAGCGGAAAGATTTACGATCAAACCGATGTTTCTGAACATGTTGCGGTTTTCCTTGGAAATGACCGCGCCTCCTCCGGTTGACACCACCATCCCACGCTCTTCCGATATGCTGCGAATAGCTTCCGCTTCCAAAGTGCGGAAGTGAATTTCTCCGTATTTTTCAAATATTTCGTTAATGGACATATTTTGCCGGCTGACAATCATATCATCCATATCCCGAAACCGGTATCCCAGTCGTTTTGCCAGCAATTTCCCCACGCTGCTTTTTCCGGTTCCCATGAACCCGGTCAGTATGATGTTGGTCATATTCAGATACTCTGCAGGTATTGTAGGTATGAATTGAAATTACTCCTGATTTCCCGCATGGAGTCTCCGCCGAACTTCTCAATGAAGGCATTGGCTATTTCAAATGCCACAACAGACTCAACTACAACCGTAGCGGCAGGAACAGCACAGACATCCGACCTTTCGACAGTTGCCTTTATAGGCTCCTTTGTGGAAATATCAACCGTTTGAAGCGGCGCATACAAGGTAGGTATGGGTTTCATGGCCGCCCTTACCACGACGTCTTCCCCATTGGAGATGCCCCCTTCTATTCCTCCGGCATTATTTGTTTTTCTGTAAAAGCAGGATATCTCACCTTTGCTGACCCTCGTCGAATCATAGTAGATTTCGTCATGGACCAACGAACCGGACCTTCGCGCAGACTCCAGACCCAGTCCGAATTCAACACACTTTATGGCCTGAATGCTCATGACAGCGAAAGAGATACGCGCATCCAGCTTCCTGTCCCAGTGAACATGGGACCCCAGTCCTACAGGCATACCGGTAGCGATTACCTCGATAACGCCGCCGACAGAATCACCCGATTCCCTTGCCCTGTCGACAAGTGACTTCATACGCGCTTCTGCCGCCCGGTCAAAGGTATAAAACTGGGATTCAGCGATCAGTTCCCTGAGCGCATCCTTGTTCACTGATGGTTTCTCAGCTTCAATGCCTCCCAGTTCTGCAACATATCCATAAACTTCGATGTCGAATTCGGAAAGAAAAGCCTTGGCTATAGCTCCTACCGCAACGCGTATTGCCGTTTCTCTGGCACTTGAACGTTCAAGTATGTTTCTGACATCCTTATGCCCGTACTTCATTATACCGGGAAGATCCGCATGACCCGGCCTCGACTTGGTTACCCTGATTTTTTCATCCCGGCCTGCCTCCTGAACGGACATTTTGTCCCGCCAGTTTTCCCAGTCGCGGTTTTTTATGGCCAGCGTGACCGGAGATCCGAGGCATTCGCCCCAGCGAACGCCTGAAAGAATGGACACGGTATCGCTCTCGATCTGCATCCTGCCGCCTCTTCCATATCCCCCCTGCCTCTTTGCCAGGTCAATGTTTATTTTTTCTTCAGCTATCGTCAGCCCGGCAGGCACACCCTCGACAATTGCCGTAAGTTGAGGGCCGTGGGACTCGCCGGCCGTCAAATATCGAAGCATAAGATCCTCTCCAAAATCACTAGATTTTATTCACCTAAACAAATGCCAGGGAAACCCTGGCATTTGTCCAACCACTATCTGTCGCTTTTTTCAATGTCCCTGAGATCCCATAATATCATTCAACAATGCGCGGCGTTATGAATATGAGCAATTCCGTTTTAGTTTTCTTTGTTGTATTTGACTTGAAAAGCCAACCCAATACAGGGATATTCTTCAGCAAGGGAACACCTGTGTCAGTAGATGCTTCGTCATCCTTGTAAATTCCACCAATCACAGTAGTTTCGCCATTGGCAACGATCATTTCCGTCAATGCTTCTTTCTTGTTTATCGGAGGAGCAGTGCCGGTAGGAGCATCACCAACAGTATCGTTATTTGCCTTTATTTTCATCGAAATTTGGCCATTTGGGGTTATATGCGGCGTAACCTCCAATTTCAATGCGGCTTCGACAAACTCTGTTTTCGTGCCTTCAGAAGAAGTTGTCTGGTAAGGCTGCATCTTGCCCTGGCTGATCTTCGCCGCCTTGTTATTCAGTGTAAGAACCTTCGGAGATGAAATAATCTTCGTATAGCCTAATGATTCTGCAGCTGACAGTCGCATGTCAAGTTGAAAGTCCCTGGCAAGCTTGCCCAATGTCATTCCCATTGCCGCGCCGTAACCGGTTGCGAACCCGGCAGTTCCTACAAGATTGGTGACTGTACCGCCAAATCCGGTATTCAAAGTGGCTGTCGTGCCATTATTGTAATGAGTGCCCCATTCAATTCCCAGGTCCCGTGTAAGATCGGAAGTTGCTTCAACAATTCTGGCTTCGATCAGTACCTGTTTTTCAGGGACATCCAGCTCTTTCATCAAGGCTTCCATTTTTTCAATAGCCGGAACGATATCACTCACAATAACTTTGTTTGTACGAGTATCTGTTGTTATGGAGCCTCGCTCGCTCTTGTAACTTGCAAATTGAGTAGCAATATCTTTTGCATCAGCATAATTTACATCGAAAATTTTGGTCCTCAATTCTAGAGTTTTTTCATATGCTTTTTTTGCAGCGACCTCTTCATCAGCCTGCGTCGTCATTTTATCGCGCGGACGAATCACCACAATGTTTCCGGAACGTTTCATGGCTAGATTCTTGGTATCAAGTATCACGTCCAGCGCTTGATCCCAAGGCACGTTCACGAGCTTTATGCTTATCGTGCCCGTCACATCGTCGCCTACCAGAATGTTGAGATTGCTTACTTCGCCGATCAACTGGAAAATCTTCCGGATATCTGCGTCAGCGAACTCAAGGGTCACCCTTTTTCCGGTATATTGTTTCCGCTCCAGCCCACCTTCAACCCTTTTCGTTGAAGTGCGCGTTAGACCTGTTTCTTTATTCCCACTCACTATAGCAATCGGCGTTGGCCCGCCATTTTGCGATGCAACTTCGTAATGTTTTGGATTGCTGATATCAATCAGGATTTCCGATCCTTCCTTCTTGACCGAATATGGAGCGGACTCCCTTAATACAACGTTGATTTTTGCGTTCTTCTTGCCCTTTGCGGCCACCTGGTAAGGCGTCATGTTCTTAACAACACTGTCGAATTTGCTCGTATCATACGGCCTCTGCAGGCTTTTCGGAAGCTGGCAGGACTTGAAGGTCAGCATCAGGCCGCTTGCAGTCCTCACTGGTTCCGCCATATCACAACCACCGGTCACGGTAACCTGGATTCGTGATACACCATCCACGACTTTGAAATCGATTGCTTCTATAGAGGAATGCTTAGGGGCGGCAACAGGGGCGGCAACAGGGGCGGCAACAGGAGCGGCAACAGGAGCCGGCTGCTCTTTTGCTTCAGGAGAGGCCGCGAGCGGCGCCGCGGCAACTTCAGAAGTTCCTTTTGATGCCGTTGGCGAGGAAATGTTAAGCTTCAGACCGGCAACGGACTTTTCCAGAATGTAATGAGGTAAGGCGGTTTCTTTGGAATCGAAGACAATCCTTGTTTTTTCTGCATATGAACCGATTCTGGCCGTACCGAAACCGAAAGCGTCAAGTTTCACCGACCTGCCGAGATCGTTCTTGAATCCGTATAAGTCGACCACCAGCCGTTGCGGGTTCGACATATTGAAATATCTGAATTTCTGGACCGGAGCGCTGGTGCGGATATCGATACCGTCCGTAACCACGTCTAATCCCGTCAATGAATGAGTTTTTGCATTTCCTGAAGTTGTTGACGGTGCTTCAGATTTACCGGCCGCAATTTCCTGGTCAGGCTTGACGGCTGCAGCAACCGGTACTGTATTCTCACTATCTTTCTTTTCGGGCACAGCTGCAACAGGCTCCGTCGAGGACGGACCAGTCACACTTGCCTGCGGAGCAGATGAAGCCTCCGTTTTTTGCTTAGGTGAAGCTACTACTGTAACAACGGACATATTAGCCGGGTTGCTGTTCACCGCGTAGTCTACATCGTCCGCGGCTTCCATGGTTATCCGGACCAAAGAACCGGCGGTAAGCTCGTTTTTCGCTACGTCGATCTTTTTGATCAGAAAGGACGGGTCAAGCGGGGGAACCTTCACGGAGCCCGGTTCGGCATTCGATATGTCCAGAACAAGCCGCCGGGGATCTTTGTCCGAATATGATGTGTAGGTAAGGGGCCGGTCAGCTTCGATTTCAATCTTGGAGGCAGCACCTTCCCCGGATACTCTGATTTCACGTAGAGTCGCCGCTTCTACTGCATCCGTCATGCCTTTCTGAACGGTATAGCTGTTTTCCGCGCAACCGCCCAGCAGCACAAGACTGAAAACCACCAGAAACTTGAAGTAGTCATTCGCATTGAAGGCTCTCATCCGTGAATCTCCTTATTGTTTCTTTGGCAATGCAAGTCTTACGTGATTCTTGACCAGTTTCCCACTTTCGTCCCGGTATTTTTCAAAGACCTCTACATATGTGGGAGTAATCCTGGTAACGCGACCTTCATTCCTGCCCATTTCCATTCCGACCTTGATCACATAGGGTTTCCCGGTCGGGTCGACAACCTGAGCCCTGTTTTGCTTCAGTCCGACAATTATGCCGGTAACCCTGAACTGGGCAAGATCATAATTAAGTATGGGCAGAGCTTGACCAAGCCGGTTTCGTCTGACTGCAGGCGCACCGCTTTTTGTATCGGCGACAAGCGGCTTGAACGGATCCTTGTGGGACACGAATTCAGTCGACATCGGAGCCGCGCCCGCTTTCCCGGCAGAGGACATCTGCTTCTGAACCGGGCCGGGTTTCTGCGCTGCCGGTTTTGTTACCGGTTTTTGCGGAGGGGGAGCAGGTGATTCCTTCTTTCCGCATCCGGGCAAAACGGGAATCATCATTACAATGATAAGCGCAATGGTTGCCAAATAATTATTTCTTGACTGTTTTCGCATCATTCTGTTCTTTCTTGTCCAGAAATCGGAATGTGGTTGCCAGACAGGTAACTTTCAGGGTAGTACGTTCTCCGGCGCTTTTGATATCTGAAAAGTTCACATTACTGATGTTCACAATCCTGGGCAGACTACCAACCGCGGCAAAAAAATCGCCAACGCTCTTAAAGGAGCCGGCAACGGTTATGTCAACCGGAACCGACGCATAGAAATCCAATTTCACTTCAGTGCCCGGCTTGAATACCAGGAAATCCAACCCGGCCTTTTTCCCCTCGTCCGTAACGCTGGTCAGAAGAGCCGGGATCTCTTTCTGATTCGGCAGCTCGGTCAAAGCCGCTGCCAACTCCCTGTTGAGCTTGTCATATTCTTTCAGGAGAGCAGGGAGGTTCGCGGCGACTTGCCTGTCTTTCTGGATTTGCTGCTGAAGCGTATCGAGTTTTACCTTCAGTTCATTCAACTCGGTATACTTCGGCTTGAGCAGAAAAAAGAAGGAAAGCGCTGCCACTGCAAGCAGCAAGGCAATCAAAATGATGATTTTCTGTTTGTTCGGCAGCTTGGCAACTTTGTCAAATCCAAGGTCCATGGTCGTTCCTTGTCACATTAATGCGTAGAAGCCGGAAGGCGCCTACTTCTTCTGAGTCTGAGCGCTGGGCGGTGGCGGTGGCGGCGGAGTTGCCTGGTTCTTAGGGGTCTGAGCCTGAGCGCCGGGCAAGGGTGTTGCCTGGTTCTTCAGGGACATTGACAACTCGAACTTCTTGAGCTTCATGCCGGCCATCTCAACCTGCTCCGACACTACCAGCTCAACATTGGTAAAATCCTCGGATTCCTGCAGAGAGCGCATGAAGGAAGCTATGAGTTCCTCTGTAAAAGCGACACCCATAACCTTTACACCGGTCGGGCTTTCCGTGTAGCCGGTCAACCACAGCTTGTCGGGAACCGCCGAACTCAATGTCGACAGGCGATGCACAGGGCCGCTCTTTCCGCGTCGCAACTCGTTCAGCACGTCAAGCTTTTTCTGAACGTCAGCCTTGAGCTTTTCGAGATCCTTGATCTTGCCTATTTTTGACTTGAGTTCCTGGATCTCCTGTTCGGATCGTGCAATTTCCTTGTTAGTAGAGCTGATCTTTATCAACAGGTACGAGTAAGCGGCAAGCGCTAACCCGATGACTATGAACAAGGATATGAGGAGTATCAGGAGTTGCTGCCTTGCGGATTCTTTCCGTTTGCTCGCCCGGATGGGCAACAGATTGATCTTTATCATTTGTCCCCTAACCTCCTCATCGCCAATCCTGCAGCCACCGCAACAAGAGGGCCTATTTCCTGAAGGTATTCAGGGTCGAAATGCTTTTCGTTGTAAGTAATTTTCTGCAGGGGATTCAGCAGCTCGACCTGCAGGCCCAACCTCTGGCTGACAGCCTCGGCCAGCATTGCAACCTTCGAGCATCCACCGCTCAGGTAGACTTTCGTTATCCTCTGATCCTCGGCGCTCGAATTGTAAAAATCAAGGGATCGATTGATCTCGATCGAGACAGTCTCATTGGTACGCGCAATTGTTTCCTTGAGCCTTTCCTGGTCATGGTAGTCCAGGGTAACCTTTATCCGTTCGGCTTCCTGTCCGCTAAGGGAAAACTGGCGCTGAATCTCTTCCGTGTAAAGATTCCCCCCCATCTGGACGTCCCTGGTAAAAAGCGAAATCCCGTCCTTGACCACATTGAGATTCATTATGCTGGCGCCGATATTGATGAGCGCCACCACATCACCGGGGGCAGTGTCGTAATTCTGCTCGTAAATATTCTGGATCGCGAAAGAATCTACGTCCACGACGACCAGCTTCAAACCGGCCTCGTTGAATACCGCGGCATATTCATTGATTATCTCTTTTTTGCTCGCGACAAGCAGAACCGTCATCTTTCCGGATGCAGCCAGATCAGTGTCAAGGATTTCAAAATCCAGATTGACGTCGTTGATATCAAAAGGAATGTACTGTTCGGCCTCCCATGCTATCTGGTCTTCAAGTTCCTCGGGAGTCATTGCCGGAAGGGATATCTTTCTGATGATCACCGAGTTGCCGGATATCGAACAGACCGCATCCTTCGCCTTGATATCCAGGCTCTTGACCAGCGACTTGATGGTCTCGACGATGGAAGTCGTATCCATGAGGCTGTTATCGACGATAGCCTCGCTGGGCAGCGGCAGTATCCCCGCATTTTTCAGCTGATACGCGCCCTTCTGTTCATCAAGTTGTACCAGCTTCACAGAACTCGACCCGATGTCGATACCGATAATTTCCCTGCTTTTCATAAAGAGCATGGCAGAACCCTGTTCCTGTTAATCTTTGAAAACCTTGTCCTTATCCGCCAGAGTGAATCCAAGGGCGTAAATGATCTTCCTCTTGGTTTCCATGCGGCATAATTCGCCCCGTTCAATACGGTCGATGGTGGCAGCGGAAATACCCGCCAGGCGGGCAAGTTCCATCTTGCTCATCAACCTTTCCTCTCGAATCTGCCTTACATTATTTGGATGCTTCATATATGCAATCCTAGCAGTTACGGTTTTTGCGAGCAATTTACAACAATTTAAACAAATGTCAAGATAATTTTATTAGTTGATAGTAATTGCTATATCAGAGCATAAAAAAAGTAGCATAAGCTATTGATTTAACGACGATTTTTAATCATCGTTTATTTATTGCCAAGTTAATAGCGATTTCTTAATCAGACGCTTGATGTTTCAGTATTTCGCAAGCCAGAACCCGGTGACGGACAATCCCATTTAACTAACTAGTGCCATGTAACATTAGTGATTTCGCCATTACCCACCCACCCTAACCCTCCCCCGCAGGGGGGAGGGAACATTTTGTCGTGACGATTTAAGTTGTTACAGGGTAGGGTACTAGCGCGCCGGGGCCCGCGGACCTTTATCCTGTCTGGAAATCTGCGCCATGGTACTGTGAAGCAGGCTTCTGAATTCGTTGTTCAGCCTGTGATATTTTTGGTCAAGAGCGAGTGTCGAGGAAAGGAATTCCCTGGCCTTGGTCTCCTGGCCGTGCCGAAAGTAATACAGACCATACAGGAATTTTGCAAGAACGACGTCTTTCCCCTGCAATTCGCTGTACAGCGATTCCTCTTTCTTGAAATCACCCTGAATGTCATAGATATATCCCAGGAAAAAATATATTTCCCTAAAGAAGAGGAAATTGGGCTGTATCCTTGCCCTCAGGTCCTCCAGCTTTAACCGCGCCTGCGCGTAATCCTTCCTGTCAAGCAATCGTTTGGCCTTGAGAAATTGCCTGATATTGGCCAGATCCTCGCTCCTCTTTGGCGGCATCGGTTTTCCAAGGATACGGTATACAACTTTGCCGAGGAAATTATGCGGCCAGGACAGCGTCAAATGGGCGCCTGCGATCAATGTTACGACCAGAACCGCGGCAATAACTGCTTTCCTGCGGTACCATGGGATAGTAGATGTATTTTTCACTAAAGCAACTCTATCTGGATAAAATTGTCATGCTCGAAACGTAATAACTCTTATTCTTAAGACGATAGCGCGTAATACTGATCTTAGTACCTGCCACCATCGTGTACTTGGCCACGGAAGCAGGTTCCCCGTTTATCTCGGTTTCCCTGCATATCAGGTGCTTTTTCTCATGCATGATGAACTGGCCGCCTTGCAGCACCGCGGACACCTTGCCCTGGACTTTCTCAGGGAACAGCAGTGTGGATTCCTTTATGCCGTAAAGTGCAAGTGACGGCAGCGAATCGGCGTGCACGACGGTGCAAGGCACCAGAAGAAGCACACATATTAGCATTATCGGCAACCAAGGAGCTTTTCTTGAGAAATTTAATTCACTCATGATCAGAATACCTCTCGCCACGAAATGGGTATTATTCCTGTCGGCATGTTGAACACCTGCCCCATCGTTGTTTGGTTGGGACTGCCCGTTCCTGTCGAAGATCCCGTCGCCGGCGTCAGATCCCTGACATTTCTCACCCCTCCGCCTGCGCCGACGAATGCAGTGGAGCCAGTAGATCTGACGACAAGCACGACCTCGGTGGGGATACCCACACCCACTGTGTAGTAAGTGTACGTTCCCAAAAGGTAGTTGACAGCGTAAAGCCTAGCATCTCCTCCGACACTGCATACACCGTTATTGGGTATGAATGTGGTGGCCAGGAGATACTTGTTGAAGAGGATGGGAGTCGCAAGCATTTTTTCACCGGTGCTGGTAAGCCTGAAATACCAGCCGTAAGTGGGTGAAGCGAGTGTCGACGAATAAACAACACCAGTCTGATCAACCATACCGGTAGTGCTTTCGGTTATCGTCGAAAAACCTGTCGTCTGGTTGTAATCCTTGACACCGTATACCCTGTCCACGGCGACCGTTGCACGCGGGTTGTCCCTGTCCCCGGTTCCGAACATCACGATATCATAGGCATTCTCGCTGCCGATGTCCGGTGCATAAAAGAATTTCCTGCCGGTGCTGCCGTCCGCTCCAGGATTGGACGCGAAGAGTTTCCGGACAATCCAGTTGTCGATCAGGTTGTCCTTGCCGTTGGGCGCACCGATGCGCCACATGTTTCCACCCAGGTCCCCCACATAGATCCTGTCCACATATCCGTCGTTGGACTTGTCCACTGCGAGCACGGCGCTCGGAATACTGTAAAGCATTCCCGCGACGTTCAAGTTGCTTCCCGCAGTGGCAGCAGGGGTAAAGCTTTTCAACAGTGCGCCGGTAAACACATCCACTATGAAAACCCCTCTACCCTTCGACGCAGTAAGCACGGCGGAATTGTCTGCCTGAGCAGAGTCGAAGCCGGCACCGAAAATAATGGCATTGTAGGTTGTCTCGACTCCGGAATTGTTCATCCTGACCTTGGCCACCAGAGGTTCCGACCAGGTCTGGCCCAGTTCCGAGTAATCACTGTAGGAACTGTCCCTGCTCCATAACCACCTGGGATCGGAAGGATCAGTCACATCAAGGGCATAGTAGTAGTTACCGCCACCCCGTTCGCCGAATGTGATGATCGCTCTCGTTATCGTGCCTGATGTATTACGTTCCTCGTAGAGCTTGACCGAGCCGTCGCAGAAAAGCGGGTGGGTGCTGCCTTCCTGGAGCAGTTTCAACCGCGGCAGTACGTCTGGAGGTATGAAAGCCCACACCTCTTCTCCGTCCGTATCGCGCAGGCAATGTATCATACCGTCATTGCTGCCGAAGTAGATATACCTGTTGGGGTTCGATGCGTAAGACCCGGCGTAATCCACCACCAGAGGAACGGAATGGAGGATGTCACCGAGCACATGCTCCCTTTTGGCCGTATAGCCGTAGCCTTCTTCATTGAATGCGTCGTAACCGTGAATATAGTTTATCAGGTCGTCCTTTGCATATGTTGTGCTGTCGGCGGTCGATATCTTCACCGGATTCCCCAGGATCGCCGCGGTCAGGGCAGTGTTGGTAGTGGAGAAGCTGTTGTTGGCATGGGACAGGATTGGCGTTGTTCCTAGATATGTATATATGTTCCTTGCCGAAGTTCGCGCCTTCAATACCGCGGAGGCGCTCCAGTAGGGGACTGCCGTGTCAAGCATAGCCCCTGACGAATCGGTTGCCGCATTGCCGTTGCTGTCAATGATGGCATTGCTGTTGGAAAGGCCGAACTTCTGGACGTCACCCGGCCAGAACTTGGAAAATGTCAGGGGCTTGAAGAAGGCCAGGTACATCCTGTCGCCGCTCGACGTCCTGGTGACCGGGACAACGGGCGCGGTATAGGTCTGGAGCTTCTTCGCGATGTCGTCCAGCGCCGACAGGAGCGCGCTCTCCAGCTGTTCCGCATTCCCTGCGAAGTAATAAAGTCCTCCCCCTTCCTGGGCGGTCTGCTGAAGCAGGGTGCTGGAGTGGGTGAAGCCGATCGTGTAGGTGGTCAGGTTCTGCGTGCCCTGAAGATCGGGGCGCAGGTCATTGCGGTACAGGTAGCGGGCCACATCGTCAAGAAATGTCTGGGGTACATTGTCGCTGTAAGTATTGTCCGCAACCCACACGTCGTTGTTGAGCATATCCGTCACAGTGTTGCTGTTCTTGTTGTAGTCGCCGTTCTGGTCCCAGTAGGCTCCGGGGTCGCTGCCTGTCGGTATGGTCTTGCCCTTTCCCAGGAAATGCCCCAGGATCGTTTTGTTGGTGTCATAGGTGGGCTCGCCGTCGGTCATTATGATCACGAATCCCTTCTGGCACCAGTTGGCACTGGTCCAGGGGCTGTACTGGCCGATATAGGTATCCTCGAAGTACTTGCCCACATCTGTCAGCGCCTCGGCAAGGGGAGTCCAGGTCATGGCGTTGATGGCGCTGATCTGGCCGTGCATCGAAGATTCGGTGGCGCCGATCTTGTTGATGACGTTGCCGCCGTCTTCCTGGTTGAACTTCATGAAGCCGAAATCCACGTGGGCATACATGAGCGTGACGATGTTGTTCAACACGGATTTGGCTACATCGATCTTCTTTGAGGTGCCTGTATTCTCGAAGTTGAGACGATTGCCGAGCTTGACGGAGGCGCTGTTGTCGTCGATTCCGTCCTGGCCCGTGGTGTCCACTCCAGGGTCACGGTTTATCACGTCGGTATAGCTGCCCGTGTAAGCTGTCCAGCGTCCCGCCGTGCAAACCCCGCGTCTCCATCTCGTACAGGTGAAAGTATAGACCGTATTGGAATCGTAGCTGCCGGAATATGTTGTCCCGCTGTCGTAAGGGAGGCCCTCATCCATGCTGCCCGAGTTGTCGATGAGTATCATGACCATCGGTTTCATCGTGGCCCCGGCGGAATAGATGTCAGTGTCATTGCCCATGGACCCGCCCGGGAACAGGAGAATCATGTTCAAAACAAGCGGCAATATGGAAATTTTTACAATTCTCTTATATATCCTGTTAGTCAGCACTGCACACCTCCCGAGAACCAGACGGACTGCAACGTTATCGTTTCCTTACCAAATGCTGTCATGGGGCTAGCGTGAACCCCTCAACCGCCACGGTTTTGCTGTAAAGCCCGACGGTCCCCGTCGAAGTAACCCTGCACGGGTAAGCCGACAGAGTCATGCCCGCATTTTTCTGCCCTATGCTGAACCCCCTGCCGGTCAGTAGGGCGTTGTTGGTTTCCCTTGACACTTCAAGGCTGAAGCCGGTGTTCGTACTGTCCATGACAGTGGAAGGGACACCTGAATTAGCGCTTTGAGTGTTGATGTATACATTACTGATGGGCAGATAAGGGTTGCCCGCGGCGACATACGGAGAATTGAACGGATTAAGCGGATCGTTGTAGCTGACCAGGTCAAAAGATCCCCGCACATACTCGATGCCGGCGTCGGCGCGCGCCAGCGCCATTTTGCTGACCGAGCTTGCCCCTGACATAACGACTTCCATAGTCGCCGAATTCATGACGATGGCCATCGTGGCCATGAGAACCGCGCTGAGCACCAGGACGGTAATCAGAGCAAAGCCTTTCTCATTGCGAAGTTGGTTCGGGACTATATTCTTGTCGGGAAATTGCTGGATCATGAAAAGCCTCCGATCACAATTTAGTTAAGCCAGAAATTCCTCGGCCTGATCGTCGTGGTATAGACCCTGCGCCGGAAATGGTCCGCAGCCGGGTTTACCACCGGGTTTGCAACGACATTGAGGCCGGGATGATCAGCCGCGGTTATCCCGGGATGATCTTCAGTGAAAGAGGGATCATTGAAGGGCGACCTTATCAGCAGGCTCACCATGACAACGGGCAGCCCTGTGGTCGGATCAGCGTTTATGGTCACCACCATGTCCTCCACATTGCTGGCAATTGTCTCCACTGCGTCCGTTGCCGTGTTAAGGCGGGTCAGACCACCTTCCCTGCCGGTGCCATCAGCGTTGGGACGTTCTATGTAGTAATAATACGGGGAAAGCGTAACTCCAGTAGCGGTTGTGACACTATAGTAAACAAACAATCCGTCTGAATTTGCTACGCGATAATTACTCGTATCAGGATCGTAAACTCCACCGGCAGAGACATATGCGTTGTTGAGGACCCTGGTCGTGGTTCTGTCGATCCCGAACCCGGCCATGCGGATATCCCGCTCAAGCATTTCGATCGCGACCTGGGCGCTCAATTGCATGTCGCTGGTTCCCTGTTGTACCGAAGATGCGCGGTTTTGCAGGACGAACGCGGTAGCAGCCGCCCCGATGAGGAGCATTGCTACGAACATGCCCACCAGGAGTTCAATCAGGGTGAAGCCTCTTGCATCGTCAATAAGTTTGTGATTCATATGAAATCCCCCTGCGGTTTCGGGTTTCAGGGTCAGGGTGAACGCAATCCGTTGATCGTAACGACATGGCCGCCGGCCTTGTCGGTCCACGCCGTGGTGACCGTGAACTCCCGCATCACCGGATTGAGCGGATCCGTGCCATGGTTGGTGATGGTCCACCTGGTGCGGAAGTTCCGGCCGTCGACGGTGTTAAGCCGCCCATCGGCAGTATCAGTTGCCAGAGTCGGTGTGTAGTTTGCAATGTTCGCATATGTCATTTTCATCAGATCGTCGACATACCCCTGGGCCACGCTGCTGGCAATGAACCGGCTGTTGCCGCTCACACTCGCGGACATACCGGTAAACAGCATGGTAGCGGTGGCAAGCATGACTATGGAAAAGATGCCCATTGCCACGAGCGCTTCTATCAGTGTGAAACCCTTGGCATTGCCTGGTATGGATTTCAAGACAGACAATTTCATCGGTTACCTCTCAATTGTAATTTGCGCCGTTCCAGGTCCTGATGCTTGGCCTGCCCAGTATGTTGACATCGATCCTCCTGCCCTGGGGGTTTCCCCCGGCGCCGCGAAGATAGAACGCCATCCCGGCCCCGCCGTTGGACATGCCGGAGGGCTGGATCTGCAGGGCATCTCCAGGGAAGGTACCCGAGTCCGGTGCGGGCGCAGCGGCATTGAGACTGCCGAAGCTGACACCGCCATAATCAGCCAGGTTGACAGTTTTCAGCACAACACCGTTCTGCACTATCTGGTACCTGTCTTGACCGGCAATCTGCTGCAGACTGCATGTTGCCCCCCTTCTGACAGCATGCATCCTCACCATCTGGATATCATTGAAAAGATCGCGAGTCGCTTCCTTGAGCCTTATGGTCGGGAGTTCCCTTATGAGCATCGTCGTGCCTATGGCCGCAAGTACGCCGATGAGGCCTATGACCACAAGGATCTCGATCAGCGTCACGCCTCGTTCATTGCCAAAACTCTTCTGTCCCGATATTCTTCTGAACATATGTCCTCGCCGGGTGCGGTTTTCAGGTTGATCCATTGCGGATAAGCCCGATGCAATAACATTGCCAATGGCTTCAGGCACACACCCCTCCTGTAAAGTATTGATTTATCTTAAGCTTCGCAAAAACATCTCTGGGCATAAATTGTCGCGCTATGCATTTTTTGCGTGGCATGACCCAGTAGGGGCACCCACAGGGGGGTGCCCCTACTGGGTCAATATCTGTCCGACCCTGAAAGAAGCGTTTTTCAGTTCAGTCCAGGACTTCCCCTTGCAGATCCGCAGACTGTAGTCGAAATCATGAGTGTTCATGGTCAGCGCCATGGCGGAACCGTTTCCCGACCTGATATAGACCGTACCGGGGCTGCCGGTCAATTGGGGATTGCACACCAGCGTGTTGTTCTGGAAGGTTGTCCCGGACTTTGTCGCGGCAAGTTCCGGGACCGGGCCGCACCCGCCGTAGCCAAACCCGAGTCCGCCCCCCTTGTCCTTAAGGCGTACGGTGCGCTTCACTTCATCGTCCGAGGTATTCCACTTCCCATCCGCACCCTTTTCGGTGATGAGCATTATGGTACCGTGGTCGGGCCTGAAGCCGATTGCGTAGTATCGTCCGTCAAGCGCATTCTGCTTTGCCTCGTTGATCATGCACCCAAGGTCACACATGACGCTTTTCAGACATACGTCGCTGTAGGTCGAACTGAAGGCGGAGATCGCCAAGGCAGCGATGATTCCCGTAACAGCAAGGATGGTCAGCAGTTCAACCAGAGTGAATCCTGAATCATTGGCGGATGCGCCCAGAGCCGGGTAAGCCGGAAGACCAAGTGTTTTTTCCGTGACCATGATGCCCTCCCGTGTGCAAAAAAGTTCATGGACAAATGCCAGAGCAATTGTTACACGGGAAAGCTATTTATTACAATATTTTTATTATTTGCGTTTCATTTTGCAAACAACCCACTTTAGACCCGACCCCCTCACCCCGCCTACGGCGACCCTCTCCCTTAATAGAGAGGGTAGTGTTTTTCTAATTCAGTTTCCGTGACGAAGAAAGGAATTTCAATACCCTCTCCATGGAAGGAGAGTAAGCTACGACGTCTCCCTTGTGAGAGAATGCTTTTATATGTACCCTCGCCATTAAGGGAGAGGGTGGCGTGAAACGCCGGGTGAGGGGGTAATCAGGCAAAACCGATGCTTCTCGCACCTGCCAACAGGCAAATCCTACTCCAACCCGTATTCCTTGAGCTTGTACAGCAGCGTCCGGTGGCTTATTTCGAGAATTCTCGCCGCGTGGGTCCTGTTGCCGCCGGTTTTTTCCAGTGCGCGACGGATGAGATCCCTTTCGAGCCTTTCGCTGGCCTGTTTCAGGGAAAGACAGTCGTCAGGCAGCGCTGCTGTTGCACTGGGGATGGCTGACGCACTCTGCCGGATGCTGTCAGTCAGGCATTCAATGCCGATTACCTGCTTCTCGCAGAGCACCAACCCCCGTTCGATACAGTTCTCCAACTCGCGGACGTTGCCCGGCCAGCGGTAATCCATAAAAGACTTCAGGACCTCGGGAGAAAGGCCGACACCCGGCTTGCCGAAGCGTTCGCCGTATTTCTGGAGGAAATGACCTGCGAGAAGCGGGATATCCTCGACCCTTTCCCTCAGAGGAGGGACCGTTATGGAAAAAACGTTCAGGCGATAGAAAAGATCCTCTCGGAACCTGCCTTCCGCCACATCGCGCGCCAGGTCCCGGGAGGTGGCGGAAACGACCCGCACATCAACGGTTCTCGCGGCACCGGCGCCGACAGGCCTCACTTCCCCTTCCTGAAGCACCCGCAGCAGCTTGACCTGCAGGAAAGGCGGCATTTCACCTATCTCGTCCAGGAACAGCGTACCACCGTCCGCCTGCACGAAAAGGCCGGCCTTGTCACTCACTGCATCGGTAAAGGCCCCCTTGACATGGCCGAAGAGTTCGCTTTCCAGGAGGCTTTCCGGTATCGCCCCGCAATTCAGCGCCACAAAGGGCGCTTTCTTGCGATTGCTGTTATAGTGAATAGCCCTGGCAATCAGCTCCTTGCCCGTTCCGGACTCACCCAGAATCAGCACGGTTGTCTTGAAGTCGCAAACCTTTGATATAAGCGAGAAAATGTCTCGCATACGGGAAGTTTTGCCGATGATGCTGGAAAACGAATACTCCCGGCCCACCTCGGTTCGAAGCTGGCGGTTTTCCTGCTTGAGCCGCTCCCTTTCCTCTGCTTTTCTGAGCACGAGAATAATCTCGTCGTTTTTGAAGGGTTTGGATATGTAATCGTAGGCGCCAAGCTTCATGCATTCAATGGCTGTGTCGACCGTTCCATAAGCCGACATCATGATGATGGTTGCTTCGGAACCGGATGCAATGCTCCTGCGAATGAATTCCGGCCCATCTATATTCGGCATCCTGATGTCGCATAGTATGAAGTCATACCGGTTCTGTTCAGCCATCTGCAAAGCATCGCTGCCGTCAACCGACTCTTCGACCTGGTACCCCTGCTTCCTCAATACTACCTGCAGCATGTGCCGGAGATTCGCTTCATCATCGACCACTAGAATCCGTTTACCGCCTTCGTTTGTTTTCATGTCAGTTTCGTCCTTACCAGATTGTGGAAGGCCCGGGACCGTTCCCGATTCTAGACCGCGGCTTCGGACCGGTTTCGTTTCACCGCCGGCAACCATAACGTAAATTTGGTTCCTACTGACAAAGCGCTCTCCACGGTGATTCTGCCGCCCATCGAATCTACGATCCGTGCGGTAACCGCCAGTCCGAGGCCGGTACCCTTGCCCGGCTCTTTGGTAGTGAAAAACGGATCAAATATCCTCTCCAGGTTTTCCGGAGCTATTCCGGTTCCGCTGTCGCCCACTTCTATCCTGACATATTCGATACTTTCACGAGGATTGATGGTCGCGCTGAAAGCACCGCGGAAATCGTCCCTCCGCCTCCCCCTGATCGCCTTTGTGGAAATTTTCCGCATATCGGCCGATGGGGCCGCCTTGTCCGCCGACACGCACACCGAGAGGGCGCCGCCCTCAGGCATGGCGTCACGGGCATTGATGAACAGGTTTATGAAAACCTGCTGCAGTTCGTGCCGGTCGGTATTGAGTAAAGGCAGCCCGTCACCGATCACAAGAGAAGTCACCACATTCTTGAAAACACCCTGACCCTCCATCATTTCCATGCAGTGCCGCAGCAACTCCGCAACATCCACGGTTTCCCGCTCCGAGGAAGTTGGCCGGGCATAATCCAGCAGGCCGCGGATAATGCGGTCGATGCGGTTCGCTTCTTCCTCGATCCTCCCGAGATAATCGCTCTTCTCGGCGTCCGAAGCCAGTTCGTCCTTCAGGATACCGGCGTATCCGAGTATCGCGGCCAGTGGGGTACCGATTTCATGAGCCGTGCCTGCGGCAAGCAACCCGACGGATGCCATTTTTTCGGAACGGACCGCTTCCTCGCGAGCCGCCTCCAGTTCGCTGTTTATACGCTCCAGCGCCCTGATGTTGCCTTCGGTTTCATCCCTTTTCTGGCGCAGGGTACTTGCCATGCTGTTAAAGGATTCAGCAAGTTCGGCAAGTTCGCGGGCGCCATGAACCGGCACCCTGCAGTCAAGGTCACCGTTCCCGATCCTTCCCGTTGCAGCCAGAAGCCTCCTGATCGGCCTGACGATAAGACGGGACAGGACCGATGCACCAAGACCCAGGAGCAGGAGGAAATCAAGGATGAAATACACCATGAACATCTGGCGTGAACGGGCCAGGCGGCCGTATTCCGGAACGAGCGAGAATGACAGGCGTACAGCCCCGTCAATCATGTCGCCGTTTCGAATCGGGGCGTAACGGGAAATGACGAGGCCGTTCTCGGAGTATGCGGCATACTCCGTGCCTGATCGCAACACATCCCTGAGCCTGGAGTCGACAGTGCTGTTTCGAGCGGTGCGGTATACCTCACGGCCATTACGGTCCACGACGATGATACCCCGAAAACCCTTTTCCGTGGCCAGCCGTTCCGCGAAGCGGTCCGCCCCCGGCGGCGTCCGGCCGCCCTGGAAACCGGGGGTGATGAGATGTATGTATGAGGACAGAAGCAGACGGGCCGCTTCACTTTTCTGGTTAAGAAGATCGTTTTCAGCCGTCTTGAAGGAAATGAGGCTCAGGAGCAGCCAAGTGAGAATCAACAGCAACGAGAGAGACGCCAGTATCGCAAAGGTCAGACTGAACCTGAAAGTCTTCATGATGCGTCCTATCCCCGGGGATTCCCCCCCAAGCCCAGATACCAGCCGATGATCTGTCTGCCGAAGAAAATGAACATGAACGCGCCGAAGGCCAGGAACGGGCCGAACGGGAGGGAGAGCCGCGAGTCCTTGTTCCGTGCCACCATCAGTGAAATTCCAACGCACGACCCGACCAGCGAACTCAGGAATATTATGAACGGAACCGCCCTCCAGCCCAGGAAAGCGCCCATCATAGCCAGAAGCTTGATGTCGCCCCCCCCCATCCCCTCTTTGCGGGTAACCAGCTGATATCCGTAGGCAACCAGCAAAAGGCTCCCGCCGCCCGCGACGATTCCCATGAGGGATTCCTTCCAGCCGAGGATTTCATCCGGGCGGTATAAATTCGAAATAAAAAATGACAGGACGAAACCGAGAACGATACCCGGCAGGCTGATTTCGTCAGGGATGATGCGATGCTCGAGATCGATGAATGTGACAACGATCAATGCCGCACAGAAAAGGAACATGGCGAAAAAAGTGGCCGTGAACTGGAACTTGAGGAAAAGCATCAATGCAAGGAGGCCGGTGATGAATTCGACAACCGGATAACGTGAAGAGATTTTTCCCTTGCAGATGCGGCATTTCCCGCCCAGCAGCAGGAAACCGAATATAGGGATATTGTCGTACCACAGGATGCGGCTGCCGCATCCGGGACAGCTGGAAGGAGGGAAAACGATTGACTGGCTGCGCGGAAGCCGGTAAATGCACACATTCATGAATGAACCGAAAATCGAACCGATCCAAAAAACCATGAAAGACCAAAAAAGCAACGGAGTCATCGGTTCCCCTGATTCATGTTCTCATGTAGGGGCAGGCCTTGCGCCTGCCCTCGTAAAAGGGCGCCCGCAAGGGGCGCCCCTACAACATCAACCGTTCATGCCCATGCCGTTCTATGCCAGCTTCCTGATCTTTTCCAGGCTCTCCAGCAGAACCTGCCGTTTCTTCGTGAACTGCTCCAGCTTCTCCTTCTCCCCGGCAACCACTTTGGCAGGCGCCCGTCCCACGAAGTCGGGATTATCGAGCTTCCTTCCGAGGAAATCGATGTCCTTCTCCACCTTGCCGATTTCCTTCATGAGGCGTTTTTCTTCCTCTTCCACATTCACCAGTCCCTTCAGGGGCACGACGATCCTCACATCTCCCGCAACCTGTACCGCCGAGTCGGTCGGACTCTCCAGGGACATGCCGATCGACAACTCAGACAGACGTGCCAGGGCTGTTACATACCCGCGGTTTCTTTCCAGAACTTCGAGGCTTTCCGTGGTCGAGCAATCGAGCATTGCCGTGATTTCCCTGCTCGGTGGAACCTCCACCTCTCCCCTTATGTTACGGATCCCCCTGATGGCTTCCATCACCAGCTCCATCTCCCTGGCGCCGGCGGCAAAGCAGGACCATGTTTCGAGCGGTACCGGGTAAGAAGCGGTCATTATAGTCGGGGTCGGCCGTTCTCCGGGCAGGCTTTGCCAGATTTCCTCGGTTATGAAAGGCATGAAGGGGTGCAGCAGCCGCAGAAGGTTCTCCAATACCGTCCAGAGAACGAACCGGGCAGCAGTTTTTCTCTCCGGGCTCCCCTTATAGAGGTCTTCCTTCACCAGCTCGATATACCAGTCGCAGAATTCGCTCCATGTGAAACGGTAAAGAGATGACGCAGCGTCATTGAAACGGAAACCGGAAAGCGCCGCATCGGTTTCCCCTGCCGTTTCGCCCAGGCGAAACAGTATCCAGCGATCCGCATTCGACAGTTCCAGATCGTCCAGGGACATGCTGTCCGGCTCGAAGTCCTGCAGATTCATCAGGGTGAAGCGCGACGCATTCCAGATCTTGTTGGCAAAGTTCCTGTAGCCGGCGATGCGCTCCTCCGCCAGCTTGATATCGCGCCCCTGGGCTGCAAAGGCGGCGAGCGTGAAGCGGAAGGCATCAGCGCCATATTCGTCGATGACAGTCAGAGGATCTATGACATTGCCCCGCGACTTGCTCATCTTTTGACCGTGGGAGTCCCGCACCAGCGCATGGATGTATACGTCGCGGAAAGGAACGTCACCCATGAAGTGCAGTCCCATCATCATCATTCTGGCCACCCAGAAGAAGAGAATGTCGAAGCCGGTCACCAGGCAGGCAGTCGGGTAGAATGCTTCCAGCTCGGGAGTCCGCTCCGGCCACCCCATGGTGGAAAAGGGCCAGAGCCCGGACGAGAACCAGGTATCAAGGACATCGGTCTCCTGCCGGATCTCGTCGCTTCCGCAGTATGCACAGCAGGAAGGGTCTTCCTTCGCAACCGTGACCTCTCCGCAGTGATCGCAGTACCAGGCCGGAATCCTGTGCCCCCACCATATCTGGCGCGATATGCACCAGTCGCGGATGTTTTCCATCCATTCATAGTAGGTGTTCTCCCACTGCTGGGGAACTATCCGGGTCCTGCCGCCGCGGACCGCGGCAATGGCCTCTTCAGCCAGCGGCCCCACTTTCACGTACCACTGGAGAGACAGATAGGGCTCGACAGTGGTCTTGCAGCGGTAGCAGCCCCCCACGGCGAGTGAATGGGGCTCGACCTTCTCCAGGAGACCCTGCTCCTCAAGGTCGGACAGGATCTTCTTGCGCGCGGCGAAACGGTCGAGGCCCTCGTACTGATGCCCGGCCGAATTGATGTTCCCGGATTCGTCGAAAACATTTATCAGATCAAGTCCGTGGCGCCTGCCCACCTCGAAATCGTTGAAATCGTGGGCGGGGGTGATTTTCACCACCCCGGTCCCGAACTCCATGTCGACGTATTCATCGCCAATGATTGAGATTACGCGGTTGACCAGCGGAAGAACCACATTACGCCCTATCAGATCGCGGTAACGTTCATCAGACGGGTTTACCGCAACGGCAGTGTCGCCCAGCATGGTCTCCGGACGTGTGGTTGCGACCACCAGGAACCTGTCCGAGCCTTCGATGGGATACCGCAGATGCCACAGGCTGCCCTGCTGTTCTTCGTGCTCCACTTCTATGTCGGACAGGGCGGTATGGCAACGGGGGCACCAGTTTATGAGCCTGTTGTCCCGGTAAATCAGCCCTTCCTCGTAAAGCCTCACGAAAACCTCGCGGACGGCTTTTGAAAGGCCTTCATCCATGGTGAACCGCTCCCGCTCCCAGTCACAGGACGCGCCAATGCGCTTCAGTTGTCCGATGATCTGGCCGCCCGACTCACCCTTCCATTTCCAGACCCTTTCGATAAAGGTATCGCGACCGATTTCGTGCCTGCTTGACCCCTCGGCTGCCAGTTGCCGTTCAACCACGTTCTGGGTGGCTATGCCTGCATGGTCGGTTCCCGGCATCCAGAGCACGTTGGCGCCGGACATGCGCTTCCATCGGCAGAGTATGTCCTGGAGGGTGTTGTTGAGGGCATGCCCCATGTGGAGGACGCCGGTGATATTGGGCGGCGGGATGACGATGCTGTAAGGGACTTTATCGGAAGGAAGCGAAGCATGGAAGTAACCGCGCCGTTCCCATTCGGGATACCATTTTTCTTCAACCGATTTCGGTTCATATACCTTGTCAAGATCTCTGTTCGACATGAACTGTACCTCTGTTGGCATGCCCGCGAAAGCAGGCGGAAAATAAAATGGGGATATGCATCCCCATTTAAACATCCTATCGGACAGCGGCCCCGGAACAATGCGGACCACCGACTATCAACGGCCAATACCTTCCTTGATTTTTCTGATCTCCTCGCGGATTATAGTCTCGGCAAGGTCGGGAACCACGTCCCAGGCGATTTTTTCTATTATCTCACGGGAAACTTGCGAGATAACCGCTGCCAGCTGATCTTCGGAAAGAGTTATGGGAGCGGCTTCTCCGGCAGGGGTTGCAACTGCCAGCGCCGGTTCTGCGTCAGCGAAAGCTTCGGATACAGGCACATACGCTTCATCCGGCGCGAACCCAAGTTCAGGTCCGGCATCGGGCAGCGCAGCATCAGCCGGCAATTGGAACTCATCAAAATCGGTTTCCGCCGTTTCAAACAATGGCGAAACAGTCGTCGCCTCCGTAACGTCACCAAGAAAGATTTTTTCACTGACATGCGACTCCCCGGCCAAGGGCTCAGAAGAAGCAAACCCGGAAAATGCGGTTGATTCCCCTTCTGCGGGAAATACCAACGGCTCGTCGGCAGCCGTGGCGCTCAGTTCATTCCCTGCTGCCGCTTCCACAATCTCCGCCGGTTCGTCAAGCCGGATCTCCGCGACATCCACCTGTTCATCCATCTGCGGCAAAGACTCGACTTCCTCGACCATACCGGTGAGGTCCTCCCGGTCTTCCTCGAGAGCCTCGCCATAGCAGATCTGCTCATCATCCCCGAAAGTCCCCCACGGATCATCGTCCGGGCTGGCTTCGACGATATCGACCGATGACAGGACAATTATTCCTTCGGAACCTGTGTCTGCATCAGCAGGCGCCGATGTCTCGACCTGAGGCACTGTTTCCGCTTCCCTCACGCCACCCGTCTCTTCGGATCCGAGATGTATGAAGCCCCTGAAAGGCTCTATGAGGTTTGCCGAAGTAGCGGCTTCAGCAGCAGGAGGCTCTTCCTCCAGAGGCATCCCGGAAAATGACGGCTCGGCTTCCCCAGGGATTGCCGGCGCAGCTGCCGACCTTGTCGCACCCAGATCCAGCAAGGCATGCACCTTTTCCAGAAGGTTCTGGGATTCAAACGGTTTCGTGATATGGTCGTCGATGCCGCTGGTCCGGGCTTTTTCTTCTTCAAACGGTTCAAATGCGCCTACCAGCAGCAGGAGGGGAGTATTCTTCAGGGCGGGTTCGCGGCGTATTTCCGCGCAAACATCATAACCGCTCATGTCAGGCATCAAAGCATCCACGAGCATTACCGACGGCTTGAGTTCCCGTGCCTTCTCCAATGCGGAATTCCCATTGTCCACCACAACCAGCTCATAGTCCTCATTGGCAAATATGATGCCGACCACTTTCTGGATGGTTATGCTGTCATCAGCGAGCAGAACTGTAGTACCCATGGAAAATCCTCCGGAGGCAAAGATGGACAGCGGGAAAAACGGTTCAGAAACGGGCAAAGGTCCGAATAAAACGCGAAAAAACTAGCATAATCCACCTCATGTGTCAAGGTTTTTGCCTAGCGACAGCTCTTTCACGTTTATAGCGGCCATCCGCGTTTCCATGATCCTGGAATATTCTGGCGGCAAGGGTCGAAATGCTGCTTCGCAAGCGTCCGAAATCCCCGACCCGCCGGTAATCGCTTCGCGAAGTAAGCAGAACCACGAACAGGTCCGATTCAGGGTCTATCCAGATGGAGCAGCCGGAATACCCGGTATGGCCGAATGATGCTGATGAAAAGCCGTTTCCCCTTGGAGATGAGTATGGAGACAGGATGTCCCACCCAAGCCCCCTGACGATGCGTCCCTGCTGAAAGTAAAAAGGAGAGGCCATCTGTTGTACCGCCCATGGGGAGAAGACCCTTCGGCCTTCCAGTTCCCCTCCCCTGAGCAGCATTCGGCAGAAACGTGCCAGATCGGCAGCAGTGCCGAACAAACCGGCATGACCGGCGACCCCTCCCAGTGCGCCGGCATTCAGGTCCTGAACCTTGCCCCGGAGAATGCCGCCGGAATCGGCGATAGTTGCAGCGCACCTTTCATACAGAGATTCTGCGGGGTTGAATCCCGTAGATGTCATGCCGAGGGGAAGCAGGATATGCTCGGCCACATAGTTGTCGAGTGACTGGCCTGTCGCCCTTCGGACCAGCTCGCCAAGCAGGATGAAATTGATGTCGGCATAGCGGAACCTGCTGCCGGGCCGGCTTTTCAGCTCTTCATCCGCTGCCCGTCGTATGTCTGCCTGAACGGTGCGGGCAGGGGGAAGGGAAACATCATGCAGACCGGAAGTATGGGTCAGGAGGTTCAGCAGCAGCAGGTCATCCTTACCCTTGCCGATGAATTCCGGAAACCATTTTTCAACCGGGTCCAGGAGGTTGAGAACCCCTTCGTCCGCCAGTTTCATTATTGCCGGGGCCGTGGCTATGACCTTCGTGAGAGAGGCAAGGTCAAATATCGTGTCCGGAAAAATGGCGGGAGCGTCCACTGCCGCGGACACTCTGCCGTATTGCCTGGCGATCAGATCATCATTGCTGTCACCGATGATGATCACTCCCCCGTTGATCAGTCTGGATGCAATTGCGCCTTTCATGACGCAATCGATACTGTCGGCACGTAACAGTTCTTCCAGAGGGTCGTCAAATGCCAGAACGGGAGTACTAGTGAAAAGCAGCGCGGCAAACAGGAAAAGAAGATATTTATAAGCGGCCTTTTGCAGCATCACAGCCCGTTTCAGGTCCGATAATCGGCATTTATGGACACATAATCGTGGGAAAGATCACTGGTATAAACCAAGGCGCTCCCCTCGCCGAGCTTCAGGTCGACCGTAACCGAAAACTTCCTTTTCTTCAGTATTTCCGTGCCTCTCGCTTCGGCGTCACCACCGGAGAAGACACCATCTTTTACCATCTGGACATCATCGAAATAAAGGCTGGCCCTGTCCTGGTCTATTTCCGCGCCGGAATAGCCGACCGCAGCAAGGATCCGCCCCCAGTTGGCATCCTGGCCGAAGAAGGCGGTCTTCACCAGTGAAGAGTTGGCAATTGCCATGGCAGCCTTTTTAGCGTCCGCGACACTGACCGCTCCGCGGATATTGATCTCGACCATCTTGGTCGCCCCCTCACCGTCGAGTACGATCTGTTTCGCCAGGCAGAGGAGGATATCGCCCAGCAGAGATTCGAACCTTTCGGCTTCCGGTGTGCCTTCGCGGATCAGGGGATTTCCCGCCATGCCGTTGGCCATGATCGAAGCCATGTCATTGGTGGAAGTATCTCCGTCAACGGTTATGATGTTGAAGGAGGAATCCGCGGCATTTTTGAAAGCCCTGGCAAGGAAAACGTGGTCAACCGCGGCGTCGGTTACCAGAAATGACAGCATGGTGGCCATATTGGGCATGATCATGCCCGACCCCTTGGCAACGCCGGATATGGTGTATCTTATTCCTCCGGCCTCCCCTTCCCTTGTCTCGAGCTTGGGAAAAGTGTCGGTAGTCATGATGGCTCGCGCAAGTTCTGCCATTGGCCGGGAACCGGCGCCATGGACCAGCGCGGGAATTGCCGCACGTATCCTTTCCATTGGAAGCGGCTTACCAATCACTCCGGTGGAAGCTACGAGCACCAGGTCTTCTGCAATTCCGCACCCTTCCGCGACCAGCCTGGCAGTTTCCGCCGCATCCGCCATCCCCTGGCCGCCGGTGCAGGCATTCGCGTTCCCGCTGTTGACTACCAGCGCCTGGGCAGTGCCGCCGGCAGCACGCTCCATGGAAAGGAGCACCGGCGCCGCCTTCACCCTGTTCGTGGTGAACACTGCCGCCGTGACAGCAGGCTTCTCGGAAAGAATCAGAGCAAGATCGAGCCTGCCCGGCTTCTTTACCGCCGCCTCCACCGCCGAGAACCGGAACCCCTTGACACTCCCGCCGGAACCGCTTTCAAGCATTTCACAACCCATTGCATTCAATCCTCTACTCTCGCCTTTTTCCTTTGGCATTTGGCTCTTAGCCTTTAGCTTTGCCTATTGCCCATTGCCTACCATTATCATGCCCCGCAGCACTTCTTGTATTTCAGGCCGCTGCCGCACGGGCATGGATCGTTGCGGCCGACCTTGCTGCTTTTGACCGGCTGCTGGGCAGGTTCGTCCCCGGCCAGGTTGAATACCAGCCGCTGTTTCCGCTGATGCTGCTCCATTCTCTCCACATCGCCTTCATGGGCGATCTGCACCCAGAATATCTTTCCCACCAGTTCCTGGCGGATCCGGGTGATCATGTCGATAAAGAGCTGGTAGGCTTCCTTCTTGTACTCCTGCTTGGGATCCTTCTGCCCGTATCCGCGAAGACCGATGCCCTCCTTCAGGTGGTCGATGGACAGCAGGTGGTCTTTCCACTGGGCATCGATTGTCTGAAGCATGATCACCTTGATAAGATGATCCATGAGTTCATCACCGAATACCTCCAGTCGCGACTGGAAGACTTCGCGCACTTTTTCGCGGAGTACGTCGCGGAAGATTTCCGGTGTCAGGCGGTCCATGACATCGTCAGGCATTTCGAACTGGAAGCCGAATGACTGGTAGCTGGAAGAAATTATCCCCTGCCAGTCCCATTCGCTGGCACTGACCTTGTCTATGGCATAAGCCTCCACCAGATCTTCCACGGTTTCGTCCATCATTTCCATGAAGCTCTCGCGAAGATCTACGCCGCCGAGAATCTCTCGCCGCTGGGTGTAGATGACCTCGCGCTGCATATTCATGACGTCGTCATATTCGATCAGGTGTTTGCGAATCTCGAAGTTGTGGGCCTCAACCTTCTTCTGTGCATTCTCGATCGCCCGGCTGATCAAACCGTGAGTAATCGCTTCGCCCTCGTCGATTTTGAGCATGTCCATGATCTTGGTCACTCTCTCGGCTCCGAATATCCTGAGCAGGTCATCTTCGAGGGAGAGATAGAATCGGGATGAACCGGGATCGCCCTG
Source organism: Geobacteraceae bacterium (assembly GCA_034933285.1). GTDB lineage: Bacteria > Desulfobacterota > Desulfuromonadia > Geobacterales > Geobacteraceae > RPRC01. The sequence continues at coordinate 190,800 of JAYFNT010000008.1, forward strand.
GCGGCCGGAACGGCCGCGAAGCTGATTGTCTATGCGGCGGGATTCATGTCTTTCAGTCCCGAGGATATGCAGGCCGCCCAATGAAACTACATCGGAATGTTCGGCCGAGCATTGCTCCCGGTACCTGTCAAGGACGGCCAGATACTCTTCTTCGGAAGCCTCCGGATTGGCGTTGCGCCACTGCTTGGCCAGTCCATCGGGGTTCCCGCCCAAAAGGATGTCCGTACCGCGGCCGGCCATGTTGGTAGCGATGGTCACCATGCTTTTGCGGCCGGCCTGGGCAACGATCTCTGCTTCCTTCTCGTGCTGCTTAGCATTGAGAACGTTGTGGGGAATGCCCAGGCGCTGCATGAGCGTGGACAGGACCTCGGACTTCTCGATGGAGATCGTTCCGACCAGCACCGGCTGGCCCTTGGCATGGAGTTCCTTGACCTCCTCCACCACCGCCTTGAATTTTTCTTTCTCGGTCTTGTAGACCACGTCGGGGAAGTCAGGACGCAAAAGAACCCTGTTTGTGGGTATGACCACCACGTCAAGCTTGTAGATCTTGTGGAATTCGGCGGCCTCGGTGTCGGCGGTGCCGGTCATGCCGGCAAGCTTTTCGTACATGCGGAAGTAGTTCTGGAAGGTTATGGTGGCCAGGGTCTGGTTCTCGTTCTCGATCTCCACCCCCTCTTTCGCCTCAATGGCCTGGTGAAGACCGTCCGACCAGCGCCTGCCGGGCATGAGACGGCCGGTGAACTCGTCGACGATCAGGACCTCCCCATCCTTGACAACGTAATCCACGTCCCGCTTGAACATGGCATGGGCCCGAAGGGCCTGCTGAACATGATGGAGCGTCTCGATGTTGCCCGGGTCGTAGAGGTTGTTGATCTTCAGTATCTTCTCGACCTTCTGGATTCCCTCTTCAGTCAGAGACGAGGATTTGGCCTTTTCATCGATGGTGTAGTCGCCGGTATAGCGTTTCCGTTTCCCTGAAAGAGTATTTGCCTCCTCTTCGATCACCTCGCCCTTTTTCAGATAAGGAATGATCCGGTCGATCATGTAGTATTTGTCAGTGCTCTCCTCTGTGGGACCGGATATGATGAGAGGTGTCCGCGCCTCGTCGATGAGAATTGAGTCTACCTCGTCGACGATGGCATAGTGGAATTCGCGCTGGACATAGTCGTCCAGGCTGAATTTCATGTTGTCCCTGAGATAGTCGAAACCGAACTCGTTGTTGGTGCCGTAGGTAATGTCGGCAGCGTAGGCCTCCCTGCGCTCGTCATCCTCCAGTCCGTGCACGATGACCCCGACCGACATGCCCAGAAAGCGATATATCTGCCCCATCCACTCCGAGTCGCGCTTTGCCAGATAGTCGTTGACGGTAACCACATGGACACCGCGGCAGGTCAGGGCGTTGAGATAACACGGCAAGGTCGCCACCAGTGTCTTGCCCTCGCCGGTCTTCATCTCCGAGATCTTGCCCTGGTGGAGTACCATGCCGCCAATGAGCTGCACGTCGAAATGGCGCATCTTCAGCACCCGCTTGCCGGCCTCGCGGACCAGTGCGAACGCTTCGGGCAGTATCGAATCCAGGCTCTCGCCCTTTGCCACGCGCTCTTTGTATTCAGCAGTCTTGGCACGCATTCCGTCGTCTGTAAGCGCTGCTATTTGCGGTTCAAGAGAGTTTATTTTTTCAACGATCGGCCAAAGGCGTTTCAGTTCGCGCTCGTTCTTGCTGCCGACGATCTTCTTGATTATCGATACGACTCCTAACATAACTGGAAAATCTCCTGGTTATTGCAGATTGGAATATAATAACATCACAGGGTAGCACACTGAGATGATTTGCTCAACAGAAAAGGGTGTGAACTGCCTGAAGGGAGAGATGGAGGCGGGAAATCCGCCTCATCTCCTATTGCTGAACGCGATGGCGTGGACCTGCTCGTATTCATCCACGAAATGGGCCTTGATGCCCTTCTTCAGGTATGCCGGAAGCTCTTCGAAATCCTTTCGGTTCCCCTCCGGGAATATGAGAGTTTTGATTCCGGAGCGGCGTGCCGCAATAGTCTTTTCCTTTACTCCTCCGATGGGGAGAACCCGGCCGGTCAGGGTCAACTCGCCGGTCATTGCCATCTTCCTCCGCACAGGCTTCCCGGTTATCATGGAAATCAGCGCAGTGGTCATGGTCACACCGGCTGAAGGGCCATCCTTGGGCGTTGCTCCGGCCGGAACATGCAGGTGAACGAAGTGGGTGTCGAAAAAGTCCGCCGAAGCTCCGTATTTCTCCAGGTGCGCCATGACATAGGAGTAGGCGATTTCCGAACTCTCAACCATCACAGACCCCAGCTGACCGGTCTGCTTGAACCCCTTGGTCTTGCTGGGCATGGCGGTGGCCTCCACCTGGAGGGTCGCTCCGCCCATGCTGGTCCATGCCAGGCCGGTAACCACTCCGGCTACATCCTCGAACACTTCATCCGGGTTGAACAGCGGATTGCCCAGGTACTCTTTGACTTCCTTCTCACTCACATTGATCGGCTCCGTCCTGCCTTCAGCGAATTCCATAGCGGAACGGCGCATGATCTTCTTGATGCGGTTTTCCAGGCTCCTGACCCCTGCTTCCCTGGCATAGCCGTCGATGATCTTCACCAGCATGTCCTTCGGGATGATCACCTGCCCCTTCTTGAGGCCATGATGATCGAGCGCCTTCGGGATGAGGTAGCGACGGGCTATCTCCACCTTCTCCTCCAGGATATAGCCGGCAAGACGTATGATCTCCATCCTGTCCAGAAGCGCGGGGGGAATGGTGTCAAGCTGGTTTGCCGTGGCCACGAACATGACGTTGGACAAGTCGAAGGGAACATCCAGGTAATGGTCGCGGAACGCGGAGTTCTGTTCCGGGTCCAGAACCTCGAGCAGGGCCGATGCCGGATCGCCCTGGAAAGAGGCGCCGATCTTGTCGATCTCGTCAAGCATCAGGACCGGGTTGGCGCTGCCGGCCCTCTTCATGGCCTGAATGAACTTGCCGGGCATGGCGCCGATATAGGTCCGGCGATGGCCCTTTATCTCCGCCTCGTCCCGCATGCCGCCCAGGGAAAACCGGTAGAACTTGCGTTTCAGCGCATCAGCGATGCTCTTGCCCACGGATGTCTTGCCCACGCCCGGAGGACCGACCAGGCAGAGGATTGAGCCGGAAATGTTCCCTTTCATTTTGCCCACGGCAATGAATTCGAGGATTCTGTCCTTTACGTCCTTCAGCCCGTAATGATCCCGGTCCAGCACCTTCCGCGCCCGTTGCAGGTTATAGGAATCCTCGCTGAACTTTCCCCAGGGGAGAATGGTAAGCCAGTCCAGATAATTGCGGCTCACGTTGTATTCGGGGGAGGTGGGCTCTATGAGCTGGAGCTTCTCCATCTCCTCCTCCACGGCCTTTTGCGCCTCTTCGTTGAGGGTCAGCCCCTGGAGCCGTTCGCTGAACTTCTCGAGTTCAGTGGTCTTGCCTTCCTTCTCCAGACCCAGCTCTTTCTTGATCATCTTCAACTGCTCGCGGAGAAAGAACTCGCGCTGGCGAGCCGATATCTTGTCCTCGACCTGCTTGGTGATCCGGCTCTGGAGACGGTAGACTTCCAATTCCTTCTTGAGCAGCACCAGCACCCGGTCAATGCGGTGGCGCACATCGAATGTCTCCAGAACCTGCTGCAGCTCCTGTCCCTCGGCGCTGGTCAGGTTGGCGGCGAAATCGGCCAGCCGCCCAGGATCGTCCATGCTGGAACGGTTGAGAAAAAGCTTGGTTTCCTCCGAAAAGAGGGGATTCAGCTGGATCAGTTCCTTGAGCGTGGATATGACGGCCATCGAGTAGGCCTGGAGTTCCGGGTTCACGGAGAGCTCGGCGCTGAAATGATACGTAACACGCGCAATGAGCCCCTCTTCGGTCTTGTTCGCTTGCTCTATGATGAATCGCTCAACGTTGTTGAGCATGAGGTGAGCGTTTTCCTCGTCCGAGTGTATTACCTGGAGAATTTTCGCGGCTACACCCACATGGTGAAGGTTGTCAGGAACCTCCTCGCCGTAGGCGTCCTTCATCAGTACGAGCCCTATGGTCCGGTCTCCCAACTCCATGACCCGCTTTATGGCAACAATCTTTTCGGCGCCCTTGACAACCAGCGGAATGAGGATTCCCGGAAAGGTAGGCCGCATTTTCAGTGGAATTATGGGGAGGAATTTCGGCAGGACTTCCGCGGCAACAACGAGCCCGCCTTCGGAATCCTTTCTGTCATCCGCAGAACCGTTATTGCCGTTTCCATTATCCATGAATTTTGTTTTCGCCATTTTTTGCACTCCCTCGATGATAGATTATTAGAAGACTAATCACCGGGGAGGCGAATGTCAATGGAAGAAAAGACCGGGAAATTGTCCCGGCCCCCGTGTTCAGCCTGATCTGAATTTTGTCCCGGGCAGGAAACGTCTGCCCGACAGCCAACCTGTGGAATTACCTGCCGGCCGTATTCACTCCACTCCCAGGATCACGCTGGAAGCCTGGAACAGGGCGCAGGCATGGTCACCTTCAACGAAAGCAAGCATATTGGCACTCTCATTGGTTATTATGGCGGTGATGGTGTTTTCGCCGGAGAGGCTTATAGTCACTTCAGTATTAACCGCACCGGGTACGATTTTCAAAACCCTGCCGCACAGCATGTTGCTCGCGCTCAGCCTGCAGTTGTGCAGATCCCTCCCAAGTATGACGGATGATGCCTTGATGATGGCGCATGCGTCAGAATCTTCCTCGAGTTCCAGGCTCTCCACGCTTTCATTGGTCACAATGGCGACAATCAAATCTCCGCAGGGCAGGACCAGTTCTATCTCTGAATTCACCGCTCCCTTCTTCACCTTGCTGATAGTGCCCTTGTAAATATTCCGCGCACTCACCTTGAGCGACAAGCGGCGCAGGAATCTGTAAAACTTGTCCATGTCCTCGACCTTCTCGGCAAGGTTGCTGAGAAAGGTCGTATGCTCTTCCTGTACTATCTTGAACGAGCTGACGACTTTCTGCCCTTCCGGGGTCAGGTGGGTGCCTCCCCCACCTCTGCCGCCGGTCATCCGCACCACCAGAGGCTTGTCAGCCAGATTGTTCATTGCATCCACGATCTCCCACGCTGTCTTGTAGCTTATGCCGACCGCTTTGGCAGCCTTGGTGATGGAACCGAGAGCCTGAATCTTTTCCAGCAGTTCTATCCTGTCACCGGCGATAAACGCCCGCTCCGACTTGTCTAGCCATATTTTTCCGGAGACCCGCACCCTATGTTCGTCCTGTTGCATGAAATCCCCCTTGTCCGCTCTGATCGGCCGACGGACAGCCGTTACGGCAGGGCCGCCGTCCCAAGCCAAAAAACACGCCGTGCCGTAATATACTTCTGAAGATAACGAATATCAGAAAACAGGCTGTTGTGCAAATCCTTTCGGGCCGGCAACCCCGAACGGCAGCATCTCGGCGCCGATCACATTTATTGTTCACATTATTTTCTTCAAGGGGTTGCGAGCTGTACATACGTGAGGTAGAGTTAGATTTCAGGAAATAATGCAGGAAACAATCATGGAGGATACGATATGGCTAACACGCTGGAAATTTACAAATGCGAACTCTGCGGCAACATCATTGAAGTTCTTCACGTCGGTGAGGGCGAACTCGTATGTTGCGGAGAGGCAATGAAGCTCATGGTGGAAAACACTGTTGACGCCTCGAAGGAAAAACACGTTCCGGTAATCGAGAGAAGCGGCGACAAAGTACTGGTAAAGATTGGAAGCGTTCCACATCCAATGGAGGAAAAGCACTATATCGAATGGGTTGAAATCATAGCAGACGGCAAGGCCTACCGGCAGTTCCTCAGCCCGGGCCAGGCGCCGGAAGCTGAATTCAAGACATCAGCAGCAAAGATCACCGCCAGGGAGTACTGCAATATTCACGGCCTCTGGACGGCCAAAGAATAGGAACCCGCTGCCTCACCCTTTCGGAGAAGGGCCGACCGCATGATCGCGGGCGGCCCTTCGCTGCAGTTTTTCAACAGTCTGCTATTCGATGATACGGATGGAGTTTATGACCACCGGCTCCACCGGCACATCCGAATGTCCCATCCTGGAACCGGTCTTCACCTGCCGTATCTGGTCGACCGTCTCCATCCCTTCTACGACCTTACCGAAAACCGCGTAGCCGAAAAGATCCGCGGTCTTGCCCCGGTAATCCAGGAATGTATTGTCCGTAACATTGATGAAAAACTGTGATGTGGCGCTGTCAATCACATTGGTCCGTGCCATCGCAAGGGTTCCCCTCAGATTGGACAGTCCATTGGCTGCTTCGTTCTTGATGGCGAACTTGGTTTTCTTTTGCTGCATGGAAGCATCCATCCCCCCGCCCTGGATCATGAAATCCTTGATGACGCGGTGGAACACAAGGCCTTCATAAAAGCCATCCTTCACATAGGACAAAAAATTGCGCACACTTATGGGCGCCTTGCCTTTGAACAGCTCGATAGTCACATTTCCCATGGAGGTCTCCATGAGGACGCGGGGATTCATTTCTTCGGTCATCTGTCACTCCTTTTGAAAATAATGTCTTTTTCTACCACATTTCCCCCCAGTTGAGGAATTATTTTCCTCGCGCCATGATTTGCCAAACTGGATTATTGAGATAAACTGATACGGTTAAACCTCCCAAGCAAGAGACAAGTACCGGACACGCTCAATTCATCGGAAAATCCGGGAAGACAAACCATTGGAAAAAATGCTGCAGACCACCGGATATTTGGTCAAACCGCCCCATATACCCTGATGGAGTAATAATGCACTACCGAGCAAGGATACTTTTCCCGCAGTGAAAAGGGTACTGCACATGAAGGAAATTCTTGAAAAGATCAACAGGCTGGAATCTGAGAACAGCTTCCTTCACAAGCGCATTCTGGAACTCGAAACAGCCGAGCGCAAATACCTGCAGGCAAAGAAGACACTCAAGACACAGCAACTGAGGCTTCTTTCGCTTCTCAACAAACTGCCGGCATTTGTCTACCTACAGGCGCCGGACCATACCATCCGCTTTGCCAATCGATACTTCCGCAAGCATTTCGGAAATCCCGGCGGCCGAAAATGTCACGAAATCCTCCGCAATCGACTTGAGCCGTGTCCAGAATGCCAGACATTCCAGGTTTTCCGGACCAAGTCCTTTCAGCAATGGCAATGGGACTGCCCATTGGACGGCCGTTTCTACGAAGTCCTGGACTACCCCTTCATCGATGTGGACGGCACCCTCCTGGTTCTGGAACTCGGAATAGACATCAGCACGCGGAAGAAAATCGAAAGGGACCTGCTTTCGCTCCAGGCAGACCTGGAAAAACGCGTCGCAGACCAGACTGCAAGGTTGACTAAAACCGTTTCACTGCTCCAGGATGAGATCATCCAGAGACGGAAAACCGAGAATGCCCTGCGTAAAAGCGAAGAACGGTACGCCCTGGCCGTCGCCGGCGCCAACGACGGCATCTGGGACCGGGACCTGGAATCGGGAAACATATACTTTTCAAATCGCTGGAAGAGCATGTTGGGCTATTCGGATGACGAAATCCGCGATGACGTGCTTGAATGGAAATCAAGGATCCACGAAGAAGACTACGAATCGACCATGGAAAGCCTCGAGCAGTACCTGAACGGGCAGTTGCCTTCCTACGAAGTGGAGTTCCGCATGCGGGCAAAGGACGGAAACTATCGCTGGATCCGCAGCAAGGGCGCCTGTCTGCGCGATTTCCGGGGCAATGCGATAAGGATCGCAGGATCACATTCGGATATAACCTGTCACAAACAGATGGAGGAAGCGCTCAGCAAATCCGAAAAGAAGTACCGCAAGATATTCCAGGAATCCCACGACATGATATTCATCTTTGACACCGACAACAGACTGGTGGATATAAACCGCGCGGCAGTCGATCTTATCGGGTTCAGCAAAGAGGAGATACTGGGCCTTGATTTCGCAACGGGCATATGCGTAAACCCCACGGATATGGACCGCTTTATCCGTGCCCTGTTCACGGACGGGCATGTCAAGGGAATCGAGATCGAATTCAAGCGAATAGGAGGCGAAATCCGTACTGTCCATCTCTCGGCTTCCCTCTTGAAGGATGAAATCGATGTCGTGACCGGGTATATGGGAATCGCCCGCGACATTTCCGAGAAAAAGAGACTTGAGCAGCAACTGTTCCATGCCCAGAAAATGGAATCCATCGGCCTTCTGGCAGGAGGCGTTGCCCACGATTTCAACAACATGCTGACCGCCATCACCGGTTACGGTGAAACGATCATGGAAAACTGCCCCGAGAACGACATTATCCTCGGCACGAGCGCAGAGCAGTTGCTTCACGCCGCCGAACGGGCCCGGGAGCTGACCCACAATCTGCTCGCGGTCAGCCGCAAGCAGATCACCAATCCCAGGCCCTTGCTGATCAACGATGTCATCTCAGCGATGAAGAGGCTCCTGGAGAGGATCATCGGGGAAGATATAGAACTCACACTCAAGCTTTGCACGAAACAGCTCACCATCATGGCCGACCAGGGACAACTGGAGCAAGTACTGATCAATCTGGCTGCAAATGCCCGTGATGCAATGCCGGCAGGCGGCATCATATCTATCGAAACCGAAGAGGTTTTCATGAAAGAAGACGACAGTATCCTTCACGGGCTGCAGCATCATGGGCAGTACGTCCGCATTCATGTGACCGATACCGGTGAGGGAATGAATGAGCATGTGCGCCGAAAAGCCTTCGAACCCTTCTTCACCACAAAAGAAGTGGGCAAGGGCACCGGCCTGGGCTTGTCAATCAGTTACGGCATCATCAGGCAGCACAGCGGAGCGATAACGGTTGAAAGCGCGCCGGGCAAAGGCACGCGATTCAGCATTTTCCTTCCTTTCACCGCGTCCCGTCCCGCCGTAACCAGTCCGGGCGATAAACCTTTCCCCATGACCGGATCCGAAACCATCCTGATCGTGGAAGATGAGGAGATAGTCAATACCTTTCTCAAGAGGGTCCTGCAACGAGCCGGATACAGGGTCATAACCGCCGCGGACGGAGAGCAGGCAATCGACAGGTTCATGGAGCATTCTTCCATCATTTCCCTGGTGATATCCGACGTGGTGATGCCCAAGAAGAACGGTAGTGAAATGTACGAAGACATCCTGAAAATGCGCACGGATGTGAAATTCATCTTCATGAGCGGGTATACCGCTGACGTCATACTCCGTAAGGGGCTGTTCGATTCCGGGGCTCTCTTCATCACCAAACCCTTTTCCAAGAACGACATCCTGCAGAAGGTCAGGGAAACGCTGGACCGGGCAGGGCTGTGACAGACTGACGGCGATTGCTTTCAACCGGGTCCTTGTGATATATACTCATGGTATCAAAGGAAGGGAATTCCCGGCATGACAAAGGAATCCGAAGCCCAGCGGATACGTGAACTAAGGTCCGCCATCGAATATCACAACCGCCTGTATTACCGAGAAGACGCTCCGGAAATTACGGATGCGGAATACGATTCGCTGCTGCGCGAGCTGATCAGCCTCGAAGAGCGTCATCCCGAGCTTGCCGCGGAGGACTCCCCCACCAGGCGGGTCGGCGCCCCGCCCCTGGAAAAATTCTCCCCTGCGCCCCATCGTCTCCCCATGCTGTCCTTGGAAAACGCAATGACAGAGGAGGAAATCGTCGACTTTGACGAAAGGACCAAGAGATTCCTCGCCATCCCCGGTGAAACCGAGCTCAGCTATGTATGCGAGCCCAAGATGGACGGGTTGGCTGTCGAACTTGTATACGAGAACGGATCGTTTGCCAGGGGATCGACCAGGGGAGACGGTTATGTGGGGGAAGACGTCACCCTGAACCTGAAGACGGTACGGTCGATTCCTCTCCGGCTTTCCGCTCAGGAGCCTCCACGGCTCTTTGAGGTACGCGGAGAGGTTTACCTCCCCCTCAAAGCTTTCCAGCGACTCAATACCGAGCGTTCGGATGACGGCGAAGCCCCTTTCGCAAACCCGCGCAATGCCGCGGCAGGCTCGCTGCGCCAGCTGGATTCGCGGATAACCGCGAAACGCCCCCTCGCCCTGTTCTGTTACGGTCCGGGGCAGGTCGAAGACCGTGATTTCAGCTCGCAGAGCGACTTTCTGCATGTTACGGCCTCGTGGGGCCTCCCGGTCAATCCCCTGATACGGAAGGTTTCAGGAGTGAGGGGAATCCTTGATTTCTATGGTGAAATGATTGCGGCCAGGGATTCGCTCGACTACGAAATCGACGGAGTGGTGGTCAAAATCGACGCTTATGACCTGCAAAAGGAGTTGGGAGAAAAGAGCCGTTCTCCCCGATGGGCGATAGCCTTCAAGTTTCCACCGCGGCAGGCGTATACCGTTGTGGAAGATATCGTTCCCCAGGTAGGCAGAACAGGCGCGGTTACACCGGTAGCACAACTTCGGCCGGTGGAAGTGTCCGGGGTAATGGTTTCCCGCGCAACTCTCCACAATTGGGAGGAACTCGGCAAGAAGGACATCCGAATCGGCGACACCGTCCTGGTGGAACGCGCCGGTGACGTGATCCCGGCAGTGGTCAAGAGCCTGCCTGAAAAACGGACCGGCAGCGAGCGCTCGGTTTCCGCCCCCACGAACTGCCCCGAATGCGGCTCGGAAATCGTGAAAATCCCCGGCGAGGTCGCGGTGCGATGCCTGGGCCTTTCCTGCCCGGCGCAGATACGCGAATCAATCATTCACTTCTCCTCCCGCAACGGAATGGACATCGAAGGCCTGGGAGAAAAATACATAGACCAGCTGTTGCGCCTGGGACTGGTAAAGGACGTGGCGGACATTTTCTCTCTTACCCGGGAAGACTTCATGCGCTTCGATCGGATGGGAGAGAAACTTGCCGGGAATCTCCTCAATGCCATAGAAAACTCCAAGGAGCGGGAACTGTCCCGCTTCGTCTTCGCCCTCGGCATACGCCATGTAGGCGAGCATACCGCGCGCATCCTGGCCTCCGCATTCGGCAGCATCGAAAACCTCGTGAAAGCCTCTGAAGGGGAACTGCTGTCCCTGAGGGAGATCGGTCCGCAGGTGGCCGGAAGCATCATCAACTTCTTTCACAATCCACGCAACCTCGAAGTGGTGCGCAGGATGATTGAGAGCGGAGTCCGGCCCATGGCAGAGGTCAAGCGCGTCGGAGGCAGGTTTACCGGCAGGACTTTCGTGTTCACCGGAACCCTCAACCGTTTCAGCAGGGACGAAGCCCGGCGCCTGGTGGAAGCGGAAGGCGGCCATGCGGCCGGTTCAGTCTCGGGAAAGACTGATTTCGTCGTTGCCGGCGCTGATGCCGGATCAAAACTGGAAAAAGCCCGCAAGCTGCGCATCAGGGTCATGAACGAAGACGAGTTCCTGGAAATGCTGCAAGGAGACCGACAGTGAAAACCAGAGCCAGGGTGACAGTAAAAGGCCTTGTCCAGGGAGTATCTTATCGTTATCATACTCTCCAGATGGCAACCAGCATGTGCGTGACCGGCTGGGTCCGCAACATGCCCAATGGAGATGTCCAGGCCTGCTTCGAGGGTGACAGCGAGGATGTCCAGGCTCTCATCGACTGGTGCCGGATCGGTCCGCGCCTGGCGTCGGTGGACCGGGTCATTGTCGAAAAGGAACCGTTCAGCGGCGAATTCAGAGATTTCAAAGTCAGATAATTAGCGTTCATGCGGAACTGGATACCGCCGAAAGAAAGGAAAGAGGGATGACCTTCAAACGATTGACTGCCTTTACCTGCCTGGCCGCTTATCTCATGATCGGAGGAGCAGCGTGCGCAGCTTCCAGGAACGCCGAACCGCAAGCACAGGAAACGCTGCGGAAGCTGTTCCCCAAGATCAAGTATACGAATTTCGTCAAGACTGAAATCGATGGCCTTTACGAAGTCACCACAGAGGGAAGGATAATATATTTCCATCCGAAAACCGGCTACCTGTTCGTAGGCGACCTCGTTACAAACGATGGACGGAGCATCACCCGTGAAAGGATGGCGATGGAACGGTTCAAGCTCCTAACCGCTGAGGATCTGGGAAAAGCAATCAAGGTCGGCAGCGGCAAACACACTGTTGTCGAAGTAACCGATCCGGACTGCTCGTTTTGCAGAAAGATGCATTCCTACTGGGAAATGAGAAAGGACGTGACTCGCTACATTTTCTTCAAGCCGCTCGACATGCACCCGGACGCCGTCAAAAAAGCCTTGTATATTCTCGCATCCCCTGACATGGAAAAAGCGCTGTTCGAGGTTTACAGCGGAAAGCTGGACTCCAATCGTGTGAAACTGGACAAGCCGCGCGACGACAAGGGACGTCTTGCAGCGCAGAAAGGTGTCGTGGAAAAACTTCAGGTTGAGGGGACCCCGACCTTCTGGGTGGACGGCAAATTCATAAACGGCTCCAACATTCCTTTGATCGAAAAGTACATCGGCAAAGCTTCAGCGCAGAAATAGCCTTTGGTGAAACTCCGTGCAAAGAAAACAACCGGAAAACCCCATCTTTTGAGTCGAGGATGGGGTTTTTTCTACAGTATAACCGGAAAACTGCCGATTATATTGCAGTGCCCGTCGGGAAACCTGCACAGGCGGATTTTTGACGAGCGATTCGGAAACAAACAGGAAGACCGGGACAAAACTTGACCGTAAATCGCCACGGGAGCAGCGCAGTGTGGAACGCAGACAGGCTCGGAAAATTTATCATAACAGCCCTGCCAGCCATGGTTTTACTGGCAACCCTGTCCGCCGTTTCCTTCGCCACTGAACTTGATGGGATCCGCCAGGCCATAAAGATCAATCACGCCCGCTGGACCGCCGGGGAAAATTCCATGACAAAGCTGCCGCCGGCAGCGAGAAGGAAACGTCTCGGAAATCTTTCTTCTTCGGGGGCTTTCACCGCCGGAACCGCGCCTTACCAGACATCCGCCACCCAGGAGACCTCGGTCGAAACCGCTCCCGCGACACTGGACTGGCGAGCGCACAACGGAAATTTCGTGACCCCCGTTCGTGACCAGGGGCAGTGCGGCAGCTGCTGGGCCTTCGCCGCCGCTGCCGCAATGGAATCCCGCTTCCTGATAAGCAACAGCAGACCGGGGTACGATCTCAACCTTTCGGAGCAGGTGCTGGTCTCTTGCGGGGGGGCCGGGACCTGCAATGGCGGGTACATTGATTATGCGTCAAACTATATACGTGATATGGGGCTGCCACTCGAAACATGCTATCCCTACATAACAGCCAACGGCATTTGCTCGAGCGCATGCGGCAACTGGCAGGCGATCGGATACAGGATCTCTGCCTGGCGATATATAAGCGCAACGGTCTCTGCTCTGAAGTCAGCCCTGAACACCTATGGTCCTCTCGTGACCACCTTCGATGTTTACTCGGATTTTTACGCTTACAGCAGCGGAATCTATACGCGCACCTCAACCACATATGAAGGCGGACATGCGGTTCTTCTGGTGGGATACGATGACAGCAATCAATGCTTCATTGTCAAGAACAGCTGGGGAACCGGATGGGGAGAATCCGGCTATTTCAGGATATCCTACACGGAAGTGAGCACTTTGACTAATTTCGGGCACGATACCATTGCCTACGAATCAGCCTATGCGGTGGACAGCACGCCACCTTCAGGCATGGTTAAAATCAATGAAGGGGCCTCTATAAGCAGCTCAAACGCGGTCTCACTTCAACTTTCAGCCTCTGATGCAAACGGTTTGTCACAGATGTGCGTCAGCAACACTTCAAGTTGCTCCTCCTGGGAAGGTTATGCCACCAGCAAAGCCTGGTCGCTCCCGATCGGGGACGGTGAAAAAACCGTGTATGCCTGGTTCAGGGACACCGCCGGCAACAGCTCCGCAACCGCCTGCTCCGACACGATCATCCTGGACGCCTCACCTCCGGCACTCAACATTTCAACGCTTTCAAACGGCCTGACCACTTCTGCGCAGGTTCTGAACGTGGCTGGAACCGTGACCGATCTTACCGGGGTGCAGTATTTAAAAGTGAACGGAACGCCAATTTCATCTGCTGCAGCTGACGGCGCGTTCAGCCATCCGTTGTTATTGTCGCTCGGAAGCAACAGCCTGAGCATATCGGCAGGTGATCAGGCAGGGAACACAATATCCGACAGCAGGTCCATCACCCTCGACCCGGATATTCCCTCCCTTTCCATAATCTCACCGTCGGATCTCAGCCGGACCGGCGCTTCTTTCTGCTCGTTAAGCGGAGCTACCGAAGAAAACGCGACCGTCGAGTTTTCCGTCAACAGCGGAAGTCCCGAAGCTGCTGCCCTAACAGGCAACAACTTCTCAGCCACAGCAAACCTGAATACCGGTTTCAACACACTTATCGTCACGTCCACCAGCCTCGGAGGGAAAAAGAACTCCATCAAGCGCACAGTTTACCGAGACTACCTGAAACCGGATCTGGCAGTGTCGGAACCGGGCCAGGACATCAAAACTTGCGGTGCCGTTATAACGATCCGGGGCGCCTCTTCATTTTCCTCGCCCGTCAGCGTCACAATAGAGGCGGGTGGACAAACCTACACCCCTGTGCTTGCGGACGGGCATTTCGAGCAGGTGGTCCCCCTTCCCGATACAGGGACATACACCATCATCACAAAAGCCTCAGATGACTCAGGGAACGAATCGGTCGTGCGGCGAAATGTCATACGTGTCGTTCCCCCTGACGGTGACATGAACGGTGATGGGAAAGTCAACGTGTCGGATGTGATCATCGCATTGCAGGCAGCCATCGGCAACGTGGCGACAACCGGCACGCTTCTTTCCCACGGAGATGTCGCCCCGCTGATAAACGGTGTCCCCAGCCCGGACCTGAAGATAACAACCGCTGACGCCGTGGTGCTGCTGCAGAGAGCTGTTGGACTGGTAAGCTGGTAGCTTGTCTTCAGTCTTGAGGCGCGTTACAGCCATAGCCACAAATTTCAAAAGAAAGATTTCCCGGGAAAAGCCGGAGCCGCTCAGATCTTCAGCAGGACCATACCCGATTCGGGGTCCATCTCTCTCCTGGCGGTAACTCCGACTATTTCCTGGACAACCGCCTCCAGCACAAGAAAAGCCTCCGAAGCTTCACGAAGGCACCCGACCCTGACTGCATCCTTCTTTCCGAAGGCGCCATGGAAGTGAACCTTCGGTTGATCACCGTGGCGGAAAATCGTACCGAACCCCAGGATCTCATGGCTGTCGCCGAACTCCCGCCAGACCGGAACCGGCGGCAGCTCTTCCCGTTCCGGACCGACCACGAACCTCCCCCGCTTCATCCCGCCGACAAGGTGAAAGGCAGCCGAATCGATCCCCTCTCTGGAGGCCATTTCGACCAAACCGCCCAGAACGTCGTCTCCATCTTCAAAACGCACTATAAAGACCCTGCCCATTTTCCCACACTGGTATTTCATAGACAATCACCCCGTTTACAGCATAATTTACATCACCTCAAACGCCAACGGAATTGAATGGAAAAGTCAGGTCGGCATGCGAACCAAGGCGGCCCTCGCTCATCCTCCAGCCCTCTTCACCCTGAAACCGCGCCTTTGCAGTTCCGCGGCCAGGAACTCGCAATGGTCTCCCTGGATCTCGATCGAGCCGTCTTTTACCGTGCCTCCGGTTCCGCAACGTCGCTTCAGTTCCCCGGCCAGCTCCCGCACACCCTGTTCGTCCAGCGGCACGCCGAGAACAACGGTTACGGTCTTGCCTCCCCGTCCCTTGGTTTCCCTGCGGACCCGCACAATTCCATCGCCTGCAACGCCACCTGATTTCCTCCGGCAGATACAGGCGCCTGCAGGTCTCCCACAGTCCGGGCAAATACGACCCAATTCCGAAGAGTAGACGAGAACCGTATCCTTGGAATTATCTCTCTTCACACCAACCCTCACAACATGCAGCGAAGCTCATCATCGAACAACAAACCGACAAACAAAATCCACTCCATACAAAAAAGCCCCGGATTTCTCCGGGGCTCCCTTTCGAACTCTGGGGACCAATATCCTCAGATTCTTGTCACGTTGGCTGCCTGCAGCCCTTTGGGGCCCTTGACTATGTCGAACGACACTCTGTCGCCCTCAGCAAGGGTCTTGAATCCTTCGCCGGTGATGGCGGAAAAATGGCAGAATACGTCCTCGCCATTTTCCTGCTCGAGAAAACCAAACCCCTTGCTGTCATTGAACCACTTTACTGTTCCTGTTACCATGTACTTACTTTCTCCTGATCCTTCATGTTAGTTGTGTCCAGAATATATACCGAACGAAAACACCCTACCAGCTTTCCGGCAAAGAAGTCAATCTATTTGTAATGGCTTGTGAAAGATTTTTCAAGCAGGCAATCGTTTCACCGCCGCTATCATGCACAATGTACGTTAACATGCTTTGAAAAACGTTACAAGGAAGGCCGGATGCAAGGCGCACGGAGCACAACACCCGAGACATATCAATTTGATAGGCAAGGGTGTGAGCACCGCGCAACGCAGCAGACGTCTCTCCACGGTAGTTTTTCAACAGCATGTCACACGTTGAAGCGGAAATGACAGATATCCCCATCCTCCATGATATAGTCCTTCCCCTTGAGGTGAGCCTTGCCCTGTGTCTTGGCAGCCGCTTCGCTTCCGGCCGCGACCAGGTCATCGTACTTGATGACCTCGACCCTGATGAATCCCCGTTCGATGTCGCTATGGATTTTGCCGCCGGCAGCCGGTGCCGGAGTCCCCTTGCGGATCGTCCATGCCCGGACTTCATCCTTGCCCATGGTATAGAAGGACATAAGACCGAGGGCGTCATAGGCAGCCGCATTCAGACGATCGAGGCCGGAAGAATCGAGGCCCAGGGCTTTCAGGTATTCGTCTCGTTCAGCAGGATCTTCGATCCCCATGATCTCCTTTTCGATAAGGGCGGAAATGAGAAACACGTTCTCCCCCTCCCCTGCCACGCCTGCCACCCGGTCCTCGTCCACATTGTAGATCCACAGTATCGGCATGAGAGTGACGAGATTGAGGCTGCAGATGGCGGAAAGCTCTTCCTCATTCAAGCCGATACTATTGGCGCCCTTTTCATTCTCCACTGCATCCCGGCACTTGAGAAGAACTTCTTCCTCCCTGGCCTGGGCAGAGGTTTTCCCGCCCTTTTTCTCCTTGGCCAGCCGCTCCAGGCGTTTTTCGATGAGTTCAAGATCTGCCAGCAGCAACTCGGTCTCCAGCGCTCGCCTGTCCCGAACAGCATCAACCGAGCCGCTGGGATGGTAGACACTCTCGGAGGCGAAGTCACGTACTACCAGGCAAAGGAGGTCGCAGCGCCGAGCCGCATCAAGCCAATCCCTTTTGCCGGTGCCCTCGGACATGTCGGGGCACAGCACCACCTTGTTTTCGGCATATTTCGTCTTTTCGGGCCTTGCTATACCGGACAGCACGTCCACGCGCGGATCACGGATCGGGGCGACTCCCTCGAGCGACTCCCCTTCTTTTCCGTGCTCCGGAACCTCCCTGCCGGTGAGGAGGGAGAAAAGGGTCTTCTTGCCCGATTGGGGGAGACCGAGCAGTGCGATTTTCATTGCATTCTCCAGTGAAAAGTTTTCTAGGGAAACAGGTGTACGGTAAACGGTAAGGGCAGGTTTGTCAATATCGCATGGTGCGGACCTGCATAAGCTTTCCTATCAAGAAGACAGTAAGAAAGCAGCCTTTCAGTAGTGTCAGGTTCCAACCGGACACTGTCCAATCGTTTTCCGGCAATTGGTTCTCATATGCCTGTTTCCATTTCGTAGACGGGTATCTTCCGTCCGGGAATACTCATCTTATCAACTTTCCGATTTACTTGCTGCCGAACACCTTGCGCAAAAGTTCGGTACTACGAGCCGCGGGATTGGTCCTGATCTTTTTTTCCTCTTCTGCGACCATCTTGAAAAGACCATCCAGGGCCTTGTTGGTTACGTAGGCGTCCAGATCCAGGGAAGGAATGCCTGCCAGGGCAGCCAACGGGGTCATATCATACTTGCCAAGCATTTCCTTGTAAGCGCGTGCAGTTCCCACCTGATCCATGCTCCTGGAAACAGTCGGCTTGAAAGCATCATACAGCTGCGAGCGAGTCTTCTTTTCGAAGAATTCAGTTGCCGCTGCCCCCCCGCCGCGCAGTATCCCTTCGGCATCTTCAACCGTCATCTTCCGGATGGCATCTCCGAAGAATGCAGCAGCCTTTGGCGCGGCTTTCTCTGCTGCACGGTTCATGGTCAGCACGACCCCGTCAACTTGCTGCTGGTAGCCGAGCGTCCCCAGTACATCTGCCGCCCGTTGTACTTTATTGGGAAGCAGTATCTTGATAAGCTGATTGCCAAAGTAGCCGTCAGGCCTGGCAACCTCGGCCACGGCCCTCTCGGTTCCGGTGGCCAGAGCTTCCTTGAGGCCCTTGACGACGGTACTGTTATCAAGATAACCCTGCTGCTGGGTTGGAGAAATCACTTCACGCAAAACATCGTCAAAAATTCCCGCCTGGCAGGGAGACTGCATATATAGAAAAAAAGCTGCAGCAAGACAACATCCGCGTTTCATGAAAATCCTCCTTGATGTAAGGTCGTCACTGTAAAAACTTCTTCGACTTTTTGTAAAAATGGCGAAAATTTGATTGAGTTGTCAAGAAAATTCCAAGGGGATAGCTATGAACTAACCGGGTTCACCGTTCCAATCCACTGGTTGGGAGTTGCTCTCTCATTCAGAAAATAAATCCGACCCCTTTTTGAGACCCCTTTTTCACCGTTTTTCAGAAGTGTTTCATCGCCTTTGTCACTATCTCATTTACAAAAGAAGCTTTTGCGTCGGTGTACTGCTCCCTGTTTGTTTTGTGACACACGGCTAACTGACGCTTCAGAGCGGCGTATCGTGCCGCATCTTCCACGTTTGATCGAAGGTGGTCTCTGAAGGCAAGGCGTGCCTGCAGGTCTCTTCCATTCAGCATCATATGGACATGATGAGTCCGCAAACCCATCAGTTTGTCTCTCCTGACGAAGGTCATATGGTTGCCATACCACCAATACTCCCAAAGTCTGTTATTGAGTAAAGGAAGAGCCCGTTGCTTCGCTTCCGCAAAAGAAGGAACTTCGATAAGTACATCAATTATCGGCTTTGCGATCATTCCCGGTATCGAGGTGCTCCCAAAATGCTCGACCCGAAGTGCCACATCAGGTCCCAGACACTCACGGAGCCGGCCGGAAATCTCAAGAAACTGGTGCGGCCATGCAAGGTCATAGTCCACAAGGTGAACACTGTCATCACAACCGGTCTGACCTGGCGCGACATATGCGTTTGCGGTCATTGAAAATTTCCGATGGCTTGAAACGTTAGTTCCACTCCATACGGAAGGAACACGTACACTGAATTCACCGGTTATACCACGATTACAGACGGAAGGCGACTTGCTTAGCCACTGCCAGGTCACATCTTCTTTCCAAATAATGGTATTCTTCCCGTTCGCTGATTCGAGTATCGTCAGGCTGTGGTTGTCCAGGTCCAAAGCGATCATTCCATCAGGTATATTCTCGATACTATCGACTTCAATGCCAAGAATGGTTATCGGGTCATTCTCATCAGAGAGATAATCGAATGCCAGGTACCTCGTCAGGCTGCCCGTATTTCTCACTTCCTTGGTCAATCGCATAAAAAGATTGCCATAGAAACTATAGTCGCCGGGAGGGGATGCCCCGACTTTTACTCCGCCCACCAAATGTATTCTCGCAGTATTGTCCATACAATTCTATTCGTCCTTCCAACGACCGGAGGCGCGCCAGCGCGTCAGCGTCTGTATGCCGCCACCTGGTTGCATGACTCTACTCAGCAAAAGACCACAGAACCGGAAATTGTCCCCTCCTTGCCCTTAAAGTTCAAGAATGTTTATCCAATACCGATAAGTTTTTCACGACAGAATATTTGAACTGATTGTCGCCGGAATGTACCCGGAGCCCTGTATTTTTATCACTGGGAGAACGCGCCATTCACCGTTTTATGGTGTTCAAATTTGATGAATAAGAAATAATGGCCGATCAAAGGAGAGCGCAATGGCTGACCACGATTCGACGAAGAGCAATGGTACACTGCATGACGACGATGTGAAAACAGTACGTGAAAACAATGATTTGTGCATGGCTAAAAGCATAACCAGGCGGGATTTCATGAAATATACCGCCGGTACGGTTGCCTGCCTGTATTTGGATACGCTGCTCACCGGATGTGGAGGCGGTAACAATACCCCCCGCACGCAGTTCGTTCAATGGCCGATCTCGAATGAAGTCTTCACGACGGCCCAACGGCAAATCCTCCCCGTTCCGATATCCGCAAGCGCACCGCAGATCAATCCGCGGGACCTCGAGCTCTATACGGAATTCGGTTATGACGCCTGGCAAACGGGGCCGGGTTTGCCCCACACGCTATGGGACACCATCGCTCCCGACTATAACGGCGCGCCCAATGTCGCGCGCCTTCTCTCATTCTTTACCATTACCGACATCCATATCGCCGACAAGGAATCGCCGGCTCAGCCGCTCTATGTGGGCTGGATAGCGCAGGGGTGGACACCGGAGAGCGGCAGCACCTACAATACGTCGGCCTATTCGCCGGTTGTGCTCGCCACAACCCATGTTCTCGATGCCGCCGTGCAGACGATCAACGCGCTGCACAAGGTATCGCCGTTCGATTTCGGTATCTCCCTCGGCGATGCCTGCAACAATACCCAGTACAACGAGCTGAAATGGTATCTCGACGTCATCGACGGCAAGGTCATCATCCCCAGCTCCGGCGCCCATATCGGCGCCGCCACCATCGATTACCAGAAGCCGTACAAGGCGGCCGGGCTCGACAAGTCCATCCCCTGGTACCAGGTGCTCGGCAACCATGACCAGTTCTGGATGGGTTCCCTCCTTGAGAGCCCGAAGTGCCTGGCGGCCCATACCTCGGACACGATCATCAACATGGGTAACGATCCCAATCCGGAGAATGCCATGGCCGGCACCGGTTTGTACATGGGGGTGATCGACGGCTCCGATCCCCTGGGGGCAGTCATCAAGTCGGGACCGGAGGGAAGCTTCGCCGCGCCGCCGAAGGTCGTTGCCGACCAGAACCGCCGTTCTCTCTCGACCCTTACCGACTCGTACACGAACTGGATAAACGAGTTCTTCACTACGTCATCCGGCCCGACCGGCCACGGCTTCAACCTGGTCAAACCGGACGCCCCGCCGGCCTGTTACAGCTTCGTGCCCAAGCCGGGCATCCCGATCAAGATAATTGTGCTCGACGACACGGTCAAGGGACCCGGTCAGTCGAACTATGCCGCGGGGTGTCTCGACCAGCCCCGGCTCGACTGGCTGGCGGGAGAGCTCCAGGCCGGACAGGACAACAACCAGCTCATGATCGTCGCGGCGCACATCCCGTTCAACCCTTACCAGAATCTCGTCACCGACCCGGCCCAGGCGGAGGCGTCTCCCCCCCCGCCGTCCATGCAGCTTTTTGCAGCCACTTCTGTAGTCAGTGACACTACGTTGCCCACCTTTCTCCAGCAATATCCGAATCTCATCATGTGGATCGCCGGACACCGCCACATGAATACCGTCACGCCGCAGATCCACTCCGATCCCACCCGCAGCTTCTGGGAGGTGGAGACCGCGTCGCTGCGCGATTTCCCGCAGCAGTTCCGGACCTTCGATATATATCGCAACAGCGACAATACGATCTCCATCATCATAACCAACGTGGACACGGCAGTGGCGGCGGGGTCGCCGGCAGCGACATCGCGGGGGGGCGCGGTCGCCGCCGCGCGGATATCCGCCGCCACCCCCGAGGCCAGAAGCGATACCACGTCGCATGCGATAAATGCCGAGCTCGTCGTGCAGTTGACCCCCGCCATGCAGGCGATTATCGCCAATACAGGGACGCCGGTGTAGTTCCCGCAGGTTTGACAAACCAGAAGGAACCTTTCTGCCCGGCAAGAGGCGCAGAGGAGTTTTTCAAGATACCAAGACAATGCGAAGGTAGATATCATGGTCGGTGGTTCAGACAAGAGCGGCGAGATTCCGGCCGAAAGCAACTCAACTGCATGCGGCGGCAGCATGACCCGGCGTGATTTCATGAAATATTCCCTCGGAACAGTCGCATGCCTTTATCTGGGCGTGTTGAACACCGGTTGTGGTGGGGGAACCGCTACGGGCGGCAACTTTCCGGTGGTCGTTTTCTCCGATGTTCATTTCAACCCATTTTATGACCCGACTCTTTTTCCCGCTCTTTTCAACGAGAACGATACGGACGAGTGGGCGGGCATTTTTCAGACATCCGGCATAACTGCACCTTCGTCACGGGGTGGCGATACCAACTACCCCTTGTTCAAACTTGCCCTCGCAGGCCTGAAGCAGAACCTGGGAGCAAGCCCGCTCGTTATTTTTACCGGCGACATCCTTGGGCATGGCTTGCCGCAGATGTTTTATCTTCACCTCAATGGGACCCAAAATCCCAGGAACCCTGCAGACGTCGCGGCGATGCAGGCCTTTACCGACAAGGTGGTTTCCTTCTTCATGGGCCAGGTGAGGGTGGCTGTCGGAAACGTCCCCGTCATGTTCGCGGTTGGCAATGGCGATTCGTACTCGGGCTTTGGACCGAATATTCTGGATAGCAGTATGAGCCCTGATAACAGTTTTCTTGTAAATACGGCAGAACTTTTTTATACGAAATTTTTGAACGGCACGGCAGATCATCAGGCATTTCTGGATACTTTCACGGTTGGAGGATATTATTCCGCCGAGCCTGCCGGAACCAACCTGATGGTGATCAGCCTCAATACCATCTTGTTTTGCCAGCTTTTCTCTTCCGGTCCGACTGCTAATGACAGCATAGTAGGCGCCGAATTTGACTGGCTTGATTCAAGACTCGCGGCGGCCGAAGTCAAAGGCAAAAAAGTGTGGCTCTTGATGCATGCGCCTCCCGGCGCGGATATAGGGACAACCGCCAAGCCTGCCAATGTCGACAGCAGCGGCACCATTGCAACTGCCACGATGATGTGGTGGCCGGCTTATCAGACAAGGTTCCTGGAGATACTTTCGAACTATCCGGGTATTGTATCCCTGACACTTGCCGGGCATACGCATATGGACGAATACCGTATCCTGCCGTCTTCCGGTGCACTTGAAATAACGCCCGCCATAAGCCCGTGGTTCGGCAACAACCCCGCCTTCAAGGTCTTTGTCATTTCCCGCGATACATGGAAACCGACCGATTTCAGCTCCCTGAACTATGACCTTGCTGCCAATCCGGCACAGTTCTACAATTATTACACCTTTTCGGCGGCGTATTCCAGCCAGGGGCTTCTGGACGCAGCTTTGACGCAGCTTACTCCGGCACTCGTCACGAATCAGGATAAACAGAAGCTTTACAGAGGGTACTATTATTCCGGAAACAATTCCTTGACTGCCGTCACTTATCCTCCTGGCAATTCCTACAGTCCGATTACCGACACGACCTGGCCGATTTACTGGAGCGGCATTGGACATATGGACCAGCAGGCGTTTAAAGATTCCGTGAACACCTATCCGCCTCAATGTTGATAAAGTAAAGAATCCGCGCCCACCTGAGGCGGCTTTGAAAATCGCCCCCCGGATGCAGTCGCCGCGCCAGGCATGGCGCAGCGCATAAAATAACAGGCCACTCCCCACCATGGGAAATGGCCTGTTTCACTGCCAGCTTTGGCGACTGATGTTCATCCGAACCGCTGTTTATCAGGCTTTTCTCCCTGCCCCCCAGATGACTTCGTATGTGACAGGGATTCGCCGTTCGCAGCCGAATTCCTCCTGGTAGATCTCGCTCATTCTCCGCATCACCCTGCGGCTCTGCAGCCCACGCCTGCCGCCGGTCGACGCGTTCCCGGCGCCTATCCGCCGCAGTGCCAGCAAAAGGGATTTGACGGAATCATATTGTTCGGTTTCAAGCGTTGAACGGGTGTCGCACTGGCTGAAGCCCGCCCTTCCAAGTGCGTCCGCCACCTCGTCAACGGAGAAAAAGCTGTGGCTCCTGTCTTCAGCGATCCGCCCTGCCTCTTCCAGCGCCCTGCGGTAGCAGTGCCTGAGCTCCGTCATGGTCCCGCCACCGAACAGGGCGAACCGGAAGCAGCCGCCGGACGCCAGCACCCGCTCGATCTCGCGGAAAGCCGCATCCAGGCTGTTCAGCCACTGGAACGTGGAAGTGGACAGGACCAGGTCGAAGGAGCAATCGGCAAAGGGCAGAGATTCCCCGTCTCCGGTCACCCGCGCTACCCCTCCCCTTCCACGCGAACCCGCAATGCTGCAATTTCCCATCCCCGCAGCCTGGTCGAGTCCAACCAGCAGCGAATCCACATACAGAGCCCTTATCTTTTGAATCAGCATGCCTGTTCCGGCGCCCACGTCAAGGACCCGACCGGGAGTGTCTGTTCCGGCGGCATCACGAAGCTGTGCGGCAAGCTGTTCAACCACGCGCTTCTGCACGTCCACGGTCTCATCGTAGAAGACGGCCTGCCGGTCGAAGGACCTGCGCACCCTTGCCTTATCTATTGCCTTCATAAACTTTCCCAAGAAAGGTGGTCAGGATTTCGCCCAATTCCGCTGCCCTGGTCAGCATGGGTGCATGGCCGGCGCCGTCCAGCACTTTCAGCGTGGCATTCGGCAAACGCTCCGCCATGAAGCGTGATGAACCCACCGGACAGATCGAATCATCGGAGCCGTGCACGAGAATTACCGGTATATCCACCGCATCGAGCCCGGCCCGCAAATCAGCGGTGGCAAGCGTTTCAAGTGAACGCGCCGCCCCATGACGGGAAGGCTTAGGAGCTACCGTAAAGAACTCCTCTTCAATCCTCGCATGATCGGTCGAGGACCGCTCCCCGCTGGTGAACATGCCGCGGAAAAACTCTTCCCGCGCCTTTTCGCTGTCCCTTTGCAAACGATGCCCGAGCACCCTTGGCTCCCTGGGCGAAAGGGCACAGGGATAGCCGGGTTCGGATGTGAATTTCGCGGTTCCCGATACCAGCACCAGGGACGACAACCGCTCACGAAGCGCCGGGAATGCTGCAAGGGCGACCATGGCCCCCAGGGACCAGCCGATAACCGTCACGTCACGCATGTCGAAGTGATCCAGCAGTCCGGCCAGATCGGCCACCAGGTTTTCCATGGCATACCCATCGCCAGGCGATGCGGAAAGACCATGCCCGCGGAGATCCGACACAAGGCAGCGGTAACGTGGCGACAGGGAACGGACAAGGGCGCGCCACACGGACCCGGACTGGGACCAGCCATGCAGGAACACCAGGAACGGCCCCTCCCCCGACACTTCGTAATGTATGGAAGTTGCAGCACTGCTCAGAAAGTCCGGCATCAGCCATCACCACGCATGGTGCGATCGCACCAATTTTCGGTATACCGAAAATTCAGAAATATACATCTATTCATGGTATTTACGACACAACATTACAAGTTCCAGTTAAATATTTACTCGCAAAAGAGGCCAAGCAGACCCGGAAGGCTTCCCTCATGCTACCCCAAATTTCCTGCCGGTTCTTTCGATGAGTTCCACTGCGCGCTCCAGATCCTGTTCCTTGTGGGTTGCCATTACCGTCAGGCGAAGCCGGCTGCTGCCTCGCGGAACGGTTGGCGGCCGGATTCCCTGGACAAAAATCCCCTTTTCCAGCAGCTGCCGGGAGAACTCCATGGTTTCGACAGTCCCCCCCACGTGCAGCGGGATGATCTGTGTCCGGCTGCCCAGGGTATCGAAACCGGCGGTTTCCAGGAAGCTTCGGACTGCGTCGGCATGTCTCATTACCCTATTACGCAACGTACGCCCCTCGGATGATTCCACGATGTCCAGTGCCGCAAGCGCCGTGGCCAGGACTGACGGGGGAAGAGACGTGGAAAAGATGAAGCTGCGAGCCCGGTTGACCAGCAACTCGATTATCTCCCGGGATGCGGCCACATAGGCGCCGAAGCCGCCAAGAGCCTTGCCCAGCGTTCCCATGTGGATGTCTATACCGGCCTCGACTCCACAATGTTCGGCAGTTCCCCTGCCGCAATCTCCCAGGACTCCTGTCCCGTGGGCATCGTCCACCATGAGAATCGTCCCGAATTCCTTCTTCAACGATACCAGTTCCGGCAAGTGAGCCAGGTCTCCGTCCATGCTGAAAACACCATCAGTCACAACCAGTTTCCGCCCCTCGTTTGACCGCGTTCCCTCAAGCAGGCGGCGGAGCGCTGCCATGTCCCGGTGGGGATAACGGAGCAGCCGCGCTCTGGACAGCAGGCAACCGTCGACTATACTGGCATGGTTGAGGCGGTCGCTGAAAACCAGATCTCCCCTGCCGACAAGCGCGGGGATCACGCCAGTGTTCGCGGCATATCCGGAATTGAACACGAGGGCGCTCTTGGTGCCTTTGAAATAGGCCAGACGATACTCCAGTTCCTCATGGAGTTCCATTGTTCCCGAAACCAGACGTGATGCCCCAGTGCCCGCACCGTAACTTTCCACCGCCCGTACCGCGGCCTCCTTCAGATAGGGATGATCAGCAAGCCCCAGATAGTTATTGGAACACAAGAGGAGCACATCGCGGCCATCAAGGTTGACATGTGCCCCCTGGCTGCCGGATATGGTGCGAATATGACGATAGAGCCCTTGTTCCTTCAAATCGTCCAGTTCTTTCATGAAAATTCCCGGCATATACAATACCCCTGCGCTCAACGTAAAAGCGGCGCTTCAGTTGTCAACCAACACTATACCATTGGTTGACAATAATGGAAGTACCACACCATACGGATTTTGTAAAAGGATTTTTCCGCTAGATACGGGGAAAATCATTTCCGGAAACCTTTCCCGATTGGCAAGAAAATGACTTAGCCCCTGTCTGTACTGCCGGTTTTTGCCCGCCGGCCTAACCGCCCTGATCGAATGGTTATTGCTGTTTCTGGAAGACGCCTCCAACAAGGGTAGCCGTGATGCTCCCTACCTTCACCTTGGTCTTCATCTTCACCGGGAGCAGTCTGTGATCGTCAGTCAGCCAAATGTACATGTCACCCCGTTTGTCCATGATCCCTTCGGATTTGAGCAGCGGCTTGATCACTATGGTGTCGAAGTTTCCCAGCCTTGTTTTCAGCTTCTCTTTACGCAGAACCTGGACCTCAACCCTCCAGACCTTCTTGTTGTCCAGGATCGTCAAAAAAACAGGCTTGCCCACCTCCAGCTTGAGAGTCCTCACGAAATAAAAGCTGGAGAGAGTGTCAAAAGTGCTTCCGGGAAGGTCTATCTCCACTTTTTCCCCGTTAAGGTGGTCCCGGTATTGGCTGGTCTTCCTGGCCTGGTCAAACAGTATCTCCCGGTCACGGCGGTGGCTCCCTTCGCGGATCTTCATCCGGTACGACCTGGGCAGGCCTATACCGGGTGGCTTGGCGCCGGTCAACACCGATTCTATGCGATCCTCAACAGGGAAAAAGGTCGATATCCAGTCGGCCGAACGGGCGGTAGAGACAATATGGATCTCGTTACCCACCTGGTTTACTTCCTGTATTGCCGTGCCGGCCTTGATGCCGGTCCAGGTCAGGTCATAGACCAGTTTCTCGGGAATGGAGATGGCTGCCGCAGGAGAGGCGGAAACGAACGATAAAGCAGACAGCAATATCAGTCCAGACAAAAGGAACAACAAGGATTTTTGGGGGATCTCTTCCCTGTTTCTCATTTTCACGGCATGCATGTCAGACCCTCCTTTCACCGCTGAAATGCCGGCCGGCAAAAGCTTAGCCATTCAGTTCAACGGTTCTCTGCCTGATTCTCTTTTGCAGCGAGACCGATCGTTTAGGACCCGCTCATTGGCCAAGGGTTGATTTCACAAAGCGCTCTGCTATAGTTGTACATAATTTTCCGGAACGACGCCCGATTTCCCCGGGAGGAGAAACCCATGAAAGTTGAAGACATAAAGAAAATCGCCCAGACGCACGGGATAAAGACCGCCAAGATGAAAAAGGTCGACCTGGTCAGAAGCATTCAGCGCGCCGAGGGCAACAACGACTGCTACAATACCGGCTTGGCGGACACTTGCGGCCAGTTGGAATGCCTTTGGCGCGACGACTGCTGCTGAGCGGGACAGCACAACCCGGCCGGCAACCCGGCACTTACCTGCTGATATTCGCCTGCTTGACGGCTCCGGTGGTATCCGGACGCACAAGCTCGATGATCGTG
Source organism: Geobacteraceae bacterium (assembly GCA_034933285.1). GTDB lineage: Bacteria > Desulfobacterota > Desulfuromonadia > Geobacterales > Geobacteraceae > RPRC01. The sequence goes on from JAYFNT010000008.1 coordinate 219,068, forward strand.
ACCTCGGGGGGCGCAAGAAACCTGATGGGCGGCCCCCAAGTGCCGGTCCCTCTGCTGACGTACAGGTAACCTCCGCCGGGAAGGTTCGTCAGGCCGCTTGCAACAGGATAAAGCAGCCTGGTGACCATGCTGAAGGGAAATATCTGCCCCTTGTGGATATGACCTGACAGTTGCAGGTCAAAACTTCCCACGCTGTCCTTTTCCACGTCCGGCCGATGCTTGAGCAGCAGGGTGAACTCCCCGTTAGCACTGCTTCCGAGCGCATTCGTCTCCTCATCCTTCCGTCCGGTTCCCATGCGGTATGCAACAGGGTCATCCACACCCGCTATCCTGATACCCGCCACGGCACGTGAATCACCGCTGAGCACGGCAAAACCGGCTTTGCGGGTAAAATCCAGGGCCTGTGATATCCCGGCATAATACTCGTGATTGCCGGTTACCGCAAACATGCCGTATTTAGAGCTTATCCCCTTCATCTCATCCACAAGCGTTCCGAGGTCGTCTATCTGGCTGTCAACCAGGTCGCCGGTCGACACCAGGATATCCGGCTTCACCCGCTTTATCTCCTTCACGATACGCCCGAGACGTTCCTTGCCGACTATCAACCCAAGGTGTACATCGGAGACCTGAACCACGGTCAGCCGCCCGACCCCGGCGGGGATCTTGTCGGACTTTACGATAACCCTTTCGGTGCGGATGTTAAGAGCATCGAAATATCCGTATATGGAAATGACAACAGCGCACGAAACGGCAACCAGCAAATGGTTGCGATCTGACAGAGCCAACGGGGAGAAATCCCGCCCCGGAAAGAGTCCCGCGAGATGGAGCAGCAACCGGTAGAAATCGATCACAACGGAAGTGCAGAAAAAGAGAAAGAGCAGCCCCATCCAGGAATACCCGGCATAGGACAGGATGGTTGCAGGAGATTCGAGTCCCGCTTTTTCCGTCAATCGTATGATGACCGGCGCGAGAACCATCGTGGCCATGAAAAGGATCAGGCAGGCGCTCATCCATGGGGCAAGCATAACAGCAACAGCAATCTTTCGGTACGCATAATAATGCATACCGCCATACAACAGGAATACAAACAGCAGGAAGTAGCTCATGGCGTTTTTCCCTCAGTTTTCACCTGAAACATTCGGCCGTCAGGTTCTTGTCTTTGCCTTTTGCCCTTTACCTTATGTTTTATGCCCTTTGCCTCTTACCCATTATTTTCCCCTTCACCCAACCCTGCAGTGCATCCATATAGCAATAAACAACCGGCGTAATATACAGTGTAAGGAGCTGGGACACCACCAGTCCGCCCACAACAGCCAGGCCCAGTGGGCGCCGCGCCTCGGCGCCGGCTCCGAATCCAAGTGCAATGGGAAGTGTCCCCATGAGCGCTGCCATGGTGGTCATCATGATCGGGCGGAAACGGACCAGCGCTCCCTGGCAGATGGCATCGATGGGTTCCTTCCCTTCCCTGCGTTGCGCTTCAAGGGCGAAATCGATCATCATGATGGCGTTTTTCTTGACGATGCCGATGAGCATGATGATCCCGACAAAGGCATAGATATTGAGTTCCTTGCCAAACAGAAGAAGCGTTATCAAAGCGCCGAAACCCGCGGCCGGGAGCCCTGAAAGGATGGTCAGCGGATGGATGAAGCTCTCGTAAAGAATGCCCAGAACGATATAAATGACCAGTACCGCCATGAGCAGGAGCAGCCAGAGCCCCTTGAGTGATGACTGAAAGGCCTGTGCCGTGCCCTGGAAACTGGTGGTGACCGTGGGCGGCAGTAACTCCCGGGACAGGTTCTCGACCAGCGGCATTGCATCTCCGAGAGAGAAACCCGGCCTGGTATTGAAGGAGATTGTCACCGCCGGAAGCTGGCCGAGGTGATTCACGGTGAGTGGGCCCAGGTCTTTCCTCAGATTGGCAACGGTGCTGAGGGGTATGGTCTGTCCGGTTGAGGAACGGATATAAAGCATGGATAACGATGTAGGATCCATCTGGTACTTGTCTTCAAGCTCCAGAATCACCTGGTACTGGTTATTGGGAGCAAAGATGCTCGACACCTGCCTTGAACCATACGAGTAGTACAATGCATCTTCGACCTGCTGCATTGTAAGGCCCATTGCGGATGCCTTATCCCGGTCTATATCGACGTTCACTTGCGGATTGCTTATCTGAAGATCGCTCGTCACGTCCTGAAGCTGTGAAAGCCCGCGCATCTTTTCCTCGAGCAGCGTCGCATAACGGTAGAGCGAATCCTTGTCGAGGCTCTGCAGGGTGTACTGATACTGGCTCTTGGTCAGCTGACCGCCGATGCGGATGGACGGCAGGTTCTGCATGAACATCTTTATGCCTGTAACTTCCGCCACTTTGGGCCGCAGCCGTTGAATGACTTCATCGGCTGAAAGATCCCTTTCAGCCCGCGGCTTGAGGCGCATCATGATGCGGCCGGAATTGGAGGCGCCTGTCCCGCCGGAGCCCACTGAAGACATGAATGCTTCAACGTTGGGATCCTGAGCGACTTTATCCGCAAGTTCCTTCTGCTTGTTCTTCATATCCTCGAAGGAGATCCCTTGGGCAGCCTCGGTGATGCCGAGTATCTGGCCCGTATCCTCGACGGGAAGGAAACCCTTCGGCATGACCTTGAACAGCAACCCCGTGACCAGCGTCAGCAAGACAACAAGTATCAGGGTTGCCCGGCGGTGCTTCATGACTTTCTGCAGAGTGCGTTCATAGAGTTTGAGCATTCCCAGGAAAAAACGTTCCATGGACATATAGAAACGGCCGTGCTGCTCCGAAGCTGGGGAACGGAGGAAGCGGCTGCAAAGCATGGGGGTCAGGGTCAGGGATACGAAACCGGAAATGAGGATCGCCATGCTGATGGTGACGGCAAACTCGTGGAGCAGGCGCCCCATGATCCCTCCCATGAACAGCACCGGTATGAAAACGGCCACCAGCGAAAGGGTCATGGACAGGATCGTGAAACCGATCTCCCGCGACCCCTTGAGGCTGGCCTCCATCGCACCTTCTCCCTGCTCCATGTGTCGCACGATATTCTCCAGCATGACGATGGCGTCATCGACGACGAAACCGACCGACAGGGTCAGGGCCATGAGAGATATGTTGTCGATGCTGAAACCCATCAGGGCCATTGCCGCGAATGTGCCGATTATGGAAAAGGGCAGCGCCAGGCTCGGTATTATGGTGGCGGAGGAATTGCGCAGGAAAAGAAAGATCACCATCACCACCAGGCAGATTGTCAGGGCAAGGGTGAACTTGACGTCGGACACGGATTCGCGGATGGAATTGGTGCGGTCGTAAAGGATGTTGAGGTCCACTGCGGCCGGTATCTGGGCGCGGAAAACGGGGAGAAGCTCCTTGATGCTGTCAACCACCTCTATGGTGTTGGTACCAGGCTGTCGCTGAACGGCAAGGACAATGGCCCGCGTGCTGTTGCGGGAAACATTGAACCAGCTGGCAATTTTGTTCTCTTCGACATCGTCAATTACGTTACCCAACTCCTGGAGACGCACCGGAGAGCCGTTTCGATACGCAACGACCAGGGGACGATAGGCGGCGGCATTATAGAGCTGCCCGGCAGCCTGGATCGTATATGCCTGGTGAGTGCCGTCAAGCGTACCCGTTGGCAGGTTCACATTGCCATGCGCCAAGGCGTTGGACACTTCATCGATGCCGATCTGGCGCGTTGCCAGGGCTTTCGGGTCCACTTGGGCGCGCACCGCGTACTTCTGCGAGCCGTAAACCTGCACCTGGGCCACCCCGCTGATCATGGAAATCCGCTGGGCAATAAACGTGTCGGCGTATTCGTTTACCGTATAGAGCGGCAGCGTCGGCGAACTCAGAGTCAGGTAAATTACCGGCTGGTCAGCAGGGTTGACCTTCCTGAATGAAGGCGGAGTCGGCATGTCCTCCGGCAGTTGGCGAGTAGCTCGCGAAATGGCGGACTGGACATCCTGGGCCGCCGCATCGATGTCCCTGGAGAGATTGAACTGGATAGTGATGCGGGTAGTGCCGATGCCATTGGTCGAGGTCATGGAATCGATACCGGCGATGGTCGAGAACTGCCGCTCCAGCGGAGTCGCAACCGCCGAAGCCATGGTGTCCGGATTCGCCCCCGGCAGGTTTGCCGATACCTGGATGGTGGGAAAGTCCACATTGGGGAGATCGTTGACCGGCAGAGTGTTGTAGGCAAACAGTCCGAAAATGAGGATCGACGCCATGACCAGGGTGGTCATTATGGGGCGGCTGATAAAGAGCGCCGCAATATTCATGACTGCCTGGCCTTCCGGGCCGGACCGCCCGTCTTTATCTCGACCCTTGCACCGGGAACCAGGTTCATCTGGCCGTCGGTGACCACCGTCTCTCCGGCGCTCAGGCCCTTTTCTATCACCGTTTCGCCGTTATATGCCTGACCGGGGACAACCGGCCTCAACTCCACGCTCCGGTCCTGCTTCACGACGAAAACGTACTGTCCCGCCTGGCCGGTCTGTACCGCGTGGGTGGGCACGACCACGGCGTCCGGAATAGTCGTGAGAGTTATTATGACGTTGACGAACTGCCCCGGCCACAATCGCCTGGAGGTGTTGGCGAAAGTACCCTTGATCTTGATGGTTCCGGTGGCCGTATCGACGCTGTTGTCGATAAAGCTCAGCTCACCCTGCTCGACAGGACCCGGCGAATTGGGGATTTCCGCCGCCACCCTGAGCGATCCGGAAGAACGGTACTTCACGAGTCGCGCCAGTTCTTTTTCCGGTACGGAAAAGGTCACCAAAATTGGATTGATCTGGTTGATGGTCACCAGCACGGGAACATCGTTGGCCTTTACCAGGTTGCCCTGTTTGACCATCAGGTTCCCGGTCCGGCCGTTGATGGGAGAGCGGATCGAACAATAGCCCAGCTGGACGGCTGCCGAATCGACCGCCGCCCGGTCAGCCCGCACCGATTCGCCCAGCGCCTCGGCATTGGATTTCAGCTGTTCGAATTGATCCTGGGTAACTATGCCGTCCCTGAGAAGCTCGCCATAGCGACGGACCTGCTCACGCGCATATCTTTCCTGGGCGATGTCACGCGCAAGAACAGCCTTGGCCTGCCGCAGCGCGGCTGCAAACGGAGCGCTTTCGATCGCAAAGAGCGGCTGCCCTTTCCTTACGTCCTGGCCTTCCGTAAACATCACCTTGCCAAGCATGCCGTTTATCTGCGCCTTGACCGAAACGGTCGCGTATGCCTCCACATTGCCGATAACGCGGATCTGTACAGGGACCGGCTTCCGCGATACCGCGGCCACCTTTACCGGCACTGCAGGCTTGGGTTTGTTTTTTTCCTTCCGGGTACAGGCAGGCATGAACAGCATGCTGAATAACATGCAGGCGCAACCGACAACGGTGCAGAACAAAACAGCGACTTTACCAGGACTGGCGGGGGAGCATCTCATCGTTTTCTCTCCAGATAACAGGTGTTACCCACCCGCGGTTGACCGGAAGGGTGGATACGCACGGAACTCATGGCATTTCCTCACGAAAAACCGGGAAGCAGGTGAGATCACGTTTCCGGGATATTACCGGTTTTTTTCGTATAATGCATCCCCTTCCTTTTCCGTCACTACTATGCCCTCTTTCTCAAGCAACTCTCCGTCAGCTTTCCAGAGTGCGGTTACGGCATTGTTGTAATCGGCGATCGCGCGGATCCGGTTTCCTTTGGCAGTCACCATGTCATTCTGGACGTCCAGAACATCTTTGACAGTTGCCAGCCCGACCTTGTTTTTCTTGATATAGGCATTCAGGCGTTCTTCGGCATAGGCGCTTCCCCGCTCGGTCACTTCCAGCTGCTTGTACCCTGCCTGCAACGCCCTGACAGCATTGCGCACATCGTTGGCGACCGTGTCTTCAAGGCTTCTGATCTGTGCCGATGTCTGATCCACCTTGAGCTTGCTCTTGATGTATTCGTTCTCAGCGGCGCGGTTCCCCAGGGGGTAGGTGAACAGCAGGCCGCCGCCCCAGACGGGATACCTGCCCGACCCGACCCTGTCCAGGGCGCGGTTGTATTCCTGGCCGAGCCCGGTCAGGGAAGTGTTCAGCACCAGGGACAGATCCGGCAGCGTCTGGTTTCTGGCTACCCTGCTCTGCAATTCGCCGGTCTTCTGCGTAATCCTGAGCTGCTTCAACTCCGGCCTGTCGGCAATGGCTTTCCTTATGGCTGCATCCTGGTCGACGGTGTACTGCTCATGATAGGGAGTGTCCGCAGGCACGATTTCATTCCCTATCGGGAACTGGAGCAACACACGCAACGAATCCTCCTGATCCTTCAACGCCCTTTCCGCGTCGATCAGATTCTTCTGCATCGTGGAAACGCCGAATTCGGCGCTGAGGATCTCCATGGCCGGGAGCACTCCGGCCTTGACCTGGGCGCGCGTATCGTTGAGGATCCTCTCCGCGAGCGCCAGCGACGTTTTTTTCACTTCCAGGTCTTCCCGGAGGCTGTAGAGTTGGAAATACTGGTTCCTGACCTGGACGACGATATCCGTGAGCTTTGACCTGAATTGTTCCAAAGCCCCTTCCTTGCCGAACTTCGCCACCTGGATGTTCAATTCTGTCGCCTCCCTGCCGAAGTTCTTCAGGAGCGGCTGGATGAAGTTCAGGCTCAGGTCCGAGTTGTAATAGTCGGTGAGGAAACGGGTTGGGTCGGAGTTGTTGCGGTACCAGGTGTTATTGAAAGAAAGGCCCACCGTACCCCCCAGGGGTATCAGCTGCGAAATGCCGGCATTGTACTCGAAGATCCTCTGGCGGCTGATGGGCGTACCGCTGGTGTAAGTGCTGGCCGCTTGCGTGTTGGATTCCTGGTAGTTGAGAAGGAAATTCAACAGGGGGTCATAGATTCCCCTGCTCTTGCGTATATCCGCTTCGGCCGATGCCGGGTTGTAAAGCTCGGCCTTGAGGTCGAGGTTCTTCTCGACAGCCATTTGAATTGCCTGTTTCAGGGTCAGATTGGAGCTGTTATCCTGGGCATGGAGATTGCCGGACATGCCTGCTACAAGAAAAGCGGACAGGACAGTGCAGGCTTTCTTGAAACGAGCAGATATGATCATGGGATAAATCCTTTCTATTTTCGTCATTCCGGCATGCAAAAAATAGTGATTTTTCATCACTCATAACGGAGTGCGTCTATGGGATTCAATGACGCAGCTTTCTTTGCCGGATAGTACCCGAAGAAAATGCCTACTGCGCCGGAAAAACCGATGGCCATCGCAATCGCATTGAACGAGACGAGAGTCGGCCAGTCGAAGAACGCTGAAACCAGTTTAGCGCCCGCCACTCCGACCAGCATCCCCAATATCCCGCCGATGAAGGTCAGCAACACAGCTTCGGTCAGGAACTGCATAAGGATGTCGCGCTGCTTGGCGCCGATTGCCATGCGGATGCCTATTTCCCTTGTACGCTCGGTTACGGAAACCAGCATGATGTTCATAATGCCGATCCCTCCGACGATGAGTGAAATGGATGCCACGGCGCCCAACAAGAGGGACATGGCCTTTGAGGACTCCTCCCTTACGCTGAGGATCTCAGTCAGGTTCCTGACGGTGAAATCCGCATCGCGACCGGGTCCGATGCGGTGGCGCTGGGTGAGAAGATCAGTGACCTGCGTTTCCGCCCGTTCCAGGTCCTGCTCGCTTCTGGCCTGGACCATGATCGACCCGACCGAGTTGGGGAACTGGCTGCCGATCAACTTGCGCTGGGCGGCCGTCAGGGGGACATAGACAATATCGTCCTGGTCGGCCCCCTGGGGTGACTGCCCCTTGCGGTCCAGTATTCCCACCACCTTGAAGGGAACTTTCTTGATGCGGATGATCTTTCCCAGGGGGTCTTCGGACCCGAACAGGTTTTCCGCCACGGTCTGGCCGATCAGGCAATTCTTCATCGCGCTGTCCACATCCGACTGGTTCAGGTTCCGGCCCTCCACAACAGCCCAGTCCCTTACCTGCAGATATTCGGACGTAATTCCGAGAACAGCGGTAGACCAGTTCATGTTCCCATAGACGATCTGCGCGCCACCGCGGACGCTGGGCGCCGCAAGCGCAACCGCCGGGCAATCGGACTGAATGGCCCGCGCATCATCATAGGTAAGGCTGGGCGTGCTGCCGGAGCCGAGGCGGATACCACCGCTGGTCAGCGAACCGGGCAGAACCAGGAGCATGTTGCTGCCCATGCTGGCGATCTGTTGCGAAATCACCTTGCTCGCGCCTGAACCGATAGCGACCATGGCGATCACTGCAGCGATCCCGATGATTATGCCGAGCATGGTAAGGAAGGATCTCATCTTGTTGATTCTGAGAGCCCTGACTGCTATGCGGAGACTCAACAGGAGTTCGTTCACAGTTTCCTCCTCATCACTTCCGCATCCATCGGCTCCGGCACAGGGTTGTCCGAGATGATCCTGCCGTCGCGAAAAACGATGTTTCGCTTGGTGAAGGCGGCGACATCAGGTTCATGGGTAACCATGATTATGGTGATCCCCTGCCTGTTCAGCTTCTGGAAAATGGCCATGATCTCGATGCTGGTGGCCGAATCCAGGTTGCCGGTGGGTTCGTCAGCCAGGATTATGGCCGGGTCGTTGACCAGCGCGCGCGCGATTGCCACCCGCTGCTGCTGTCCCCCGGAAAGCTGGTTGCTTGAATGATCGGAGCGCTCGGCAAGCCCTACCAGGGCCAGGGCTTCCATGGCCCGCTCCCGCCGCCGGGCTGTCGGAACCCTGCCGTAAACCAGCGGCAATTGGACATTTTCCAACGCCGATGTCCTGGCCAGCAGGTTGAAACCCTGGAACACGAAACCGATTTTCCTGTTGCGGATCTCGGCAAGATCGTCACGCGAAAGGCCCCTGACGTAATCCCCTCCCAGCCAGTAGTCTCCTGACGTGGCCGTATCCAGGCAGCCCAGAATGTTCATGAAGGTCGATTTGCCGCTTCCGGATGCTCCCATGATCGCCACGAAATCGCCGTTCCCGACGGAAAGGGAAACTCCCTTGAGAGCTTCCACCCGCAACTCGCCCATCGTGTAGACCTTTGTCAATTCGTTCACGCGGACAACGTCTTCCATTTAGAACCTCGGTCCAGTGGCGCCGCCCGTTTGCGCGGGCTTCTTCTTCGCCTGCGTCTGTTCGATGATGAGAGCCTGCCCCTCGCGCACTTCACCGGAAACCAGTTCCACGTATGAATCGTCAGACACCCCGGTTTTCACGGAAATGGCCACTGGCTTGCCGTCTTTCAACGCATAGACCTTCTGACCTGCCGGCCGCGCTGCCTTTCCCTTTGCGCCGTTATCCCGTGAAGCGGGTTCCTCTCCGGTTTTTCTGGGCTTGAACCTGAGGGCCGCACTGGGGATTTTCAGAACATTTTCCTTTTTCATGACCTCTATACTCACGTTCGCGGTCATGCCCGGCTTCAATTTCAATTCCTTGTTATCCACGGTTACCACGACATCATAGGTAACGACATTCTGTGTTATGATCGGGGCATTCCTGACCTGGGCCACAACACCCCTGAATTCCGTTGCCGGATAAGCATCCACGGAAAATGTCACGGGCTGGCCAACTTTGATCTTGCCGATGTCGGCCTCGTCTACGCTGGTGTCGATTTGCATCTTGGTCAGATCCTGGGCGATGGTGAAAAGGGTCGGCGTCTGGAATGACGCGGCAACCGTCTGGCCCACATCAACGTTACGGGACACCACTATGCCGTCAACCGGTGATTTTATGGTGGCATAACGGAGATTCGTCTGTGCCTGGCGATATGATCCGCGCGTCTGGCCCACACTCCCCTGGGCAGACCTCACTGAAGCGAGCGCCTCCTTGTATTTGGTTTCAGCACTGTCGAAATCCGCCTGGGAAACAACACCGTCCCTGACCAGTTGCCGGTTCCTGTCCATGGTCCTCCGGGCATCGGTCAGGTCGGCCCTGGCCTTGGCGAGATTGGCAATCGCGGCCTGGTAGCCGCCCCCGCTCTGCTCGACCTGTGAATTGAAAATGGAAGGATCGATCTGGGCAATGGTCTGGCCTTTCTTGACCACGGAGTTGTAATCGACGAAGAGTTTCTGAATCGTTCCGGACACCTGCGTACCCACCTGCACGGTTATGACGGCATTCAGATTTCCCGTAGCGGTAACTGCCGACAAAATGGTCCCGCGCTCCACCTTCGCCGAGCGGTATGTGGTTTTGGGCGATCTCGTCACGTACAGGAATGTGCCGACCGCCAAGACAGCAACTGCAATTACACCTGAAACAATATAACGTTTCATTTTGAACCTCGAAAAGTGGAAGGAATTCCGTTCTCCAGGCATGATTATCCCGGGAGCATCTTATGATCTATAGGTCACATATTATCCGGATTGTCAACGAGGATATTCACGGCAAGTGCCGGGTCTCGGCTATTCATAACGCCCAGAAGCCCGTACTGTTGACAAAAAAAATCCTTTGCCGGCAGAAAACGATATTACCCATACGGAAAAGCGCTCCTGTAAAAGCAGAATTTTCAGATCTGTTCCGTCATATCCCCCGATATACTGTTTACATTCTTTTCAAAGAAAGAAATTTGAGATACTGTGAGATTCACGACAGCGGTTTTTCATCCGGTTCCGGCTGTTCAGTTCCAATGCTTTTGTCGAGGATCTCATGCCTGCGCATCGCTTCGTTGTACCCGACATCCATGGCTGTGCCCGAACCTTTTCCGCTCTCCTGGAAAACGTGCTCAACCTGAGGCCGGAGGATGTTCTCTACCTCTTGGGTGATTATACCGACCGCGGCCCCAGAAGCAAAGAAGTGATCGACATCATAATGGACCTGAAGAGACAGGGGCAGACAGTCTACACTCTGCGGGGCAATCATGACGACATGCTCATCCGTGCATGCGCCAACTTCGATTACCTCCGGGTCTGGCTGTTGAACGGGGGCAGGACGACCCTGGCAAGCTTCGGCGTGGAAGATCCGTGCGAAATACCCTCTGTGTACCGCAATTTCCTCGCCAACCTCCCATACTTTTTCGAGCTGGACAAATTCATCCTGGTCCATGCAGGCCTGAATTTTCTCGTGGACGACCCTTTCAAAGATACGGAAGCAATGCTGTGGAACCGTGCCGGCGCCGCGGACCCCCGGCGCACGAAGGGAAAAACCATCATTTCCGGGCACACACCGGTGTCAAGAGAGACGATAAGGGAAAGCCTGGCCACGGGGCATATCCTGCTGGACAACGGCTGCGTATACAAAGACCAGCCCGGACTCGGAACACTGGCAGCTCTTGAACTCGATACGCTGTCACTCTATTTTATGAAAAACATTGAATGACCCGCTTATGGGGAGGAGCTTTGCATGAAGCAATACAGAAAGGAACTCTGGTTCGAAATCAGCAAAAGGCGGGATTTCATCAACATTACCCAGCAGGTCCGCGAATGTGTCCAGGAAAGCGAAATCGGCAACGGCCTGTTGCTGTGCAACGCAATGCACATCACTGCGAGCGTCTTCATCAATGACGACGAACCGGGTCTGCACCTGGATTTCGAGGAGTGGCTGGAGATGCTCGCACCGGAAAAACCCTATTCCCAGTACCACCACAACGGCTGCGAAGACAACGCTGACGCGCATCTGAAAAGAACAATCATGGGCCGGGAGGTTGTGGTAGCCATCACTGATTACGATCTGGATCTGGGTCCCTGGGAACAGATTTTCTACGGCGATTTCGACGGCAAAAGAAAGAAGAGGGTCTTGGTCAAGATAATCGGCGATTAGCGGAACGGGCCGGTTTCAGCCGCTACCGCAGGTACCTTACGCGGAATTTCTCCACCATTTCGACCGGGTGATAGGAAAGTTTCGCCCTGCGCAGATTGGGCTCACCGAGGTCCTGTTCCCGATTAACGTATACACAATCCGTAAAACAGATCCTGTTGAATTCCCTGTCCGCCAGCTGCGACACTCCTTCCAGGAAAGGGTCCCCCTTTTCGAAATGGCAAACCGAAGTCACTGAATTGAGGCGCTCCCCCAACGCGAATGCCTTCACATCTCCTTCAATCATCACCACCACTCCGTCCAGGCCAAGTTCTTCCGCCCTTTCCAGGCCCTCAGCGGTTGCCTTGATCTCATGCCGCAACGAGAGACCGGCCGGTTCTTTGTGAGAGTCACCCCAGACTTTCAGAAGGTCGAGGGCTCCTTTCAGGTGCCTGGAAGCATAGTGCTCGACCATGTATGAATGGCGGGAAGAAAAATAATTGACCCTGTTCTTCTTCTTGTGATAGCGATTTCCCGGCAATTCGGCCAAGTCGCTTCTCAGATAGAGGTAATCATGAGAATCCCTGTCCTCCATGACCTCAAGATGTTCTGAAAGCGGCAGACAACGATCGAGAAAAGCCCTGTCCGCCCCGTAAAGCGTGAGACCTTCACTAAGAAGGCCGTCCGCGGCTGATGAAATGTTCCCTTCGAGTGGGGGAAGAAAATATTCCGTCCCGTCATACCCTCTGCCCAGAATGACAAGTGATTCGCCGAACACGGAAATCCGATATTCGTGAGCATGGCGAAACAGAAATATGTTCGCGAAAGTGAACTCGGAAATGCTGGGTTGCATCCTTATGAACACGGAATGCATCAACTGCCTGTCCTCCAGGAATACAGGCCTGGAATCGGGATATTTTGGTATTTCCATTGCTGTCTCCTCAGACGGGAAGTATAGCAGAGTCCAGGATTTCGTCAGAGAAAAATTCCACAATCGGTCGGGACTTGAACAGGGTATCTAAAAATTGGATTGGCAAGAGGAAAGAGAAAAACCGGCGCAGGCACGATTCGCCCGGGGCACTGATCACCAGTTTCCTGGCGACGCCCCGATAAAATCACATGCCGCACGCCGGTTCTTCTTTTGGAGCACTGCAGTTTCCGCCCCTGACAGCGGGTAGCCGGAAATCAGCCTATGAGGAGATTGTGCCTCCTGGCCCTGTTGGAAAGGATGGTCGGATCGAGAAGTTCACCGCACCCGGTGCATTTCCAAGCGTAAAAAGATCGTACGTAATCATAATACTTTTCTGAAAACATCAGGCCTCTGCATTTCGGACATTGCATGACGATCCCTCCCCTTTTTTGATCAAAATTGCATACGGAAAAGGATAATTCATCATGCATGCCAACATTAAGTAGCAGGATTGCCTCCATCAGCCCCATAATCGATCCAATACTTAACTGACTGATATAACTGAAATTTATTGGGTGGGGAAATAGTTCCCTATTTGTTTAAGGCGTACGTTGCCAATGCCGGGGACCCGATTCAGATCCTTCACCGAGGCAAATCCGCCATTAATTTGACGGTACTGTACCAGCTTTTTCGCGAGTCCCTCGCCGATCCCCGGCAGATATTCCCAGTCGGACTGGGTCATCCGATTGAGGTCAAGAGGAATTCCCAGGAGCAGTTTTTCCTCCGCACTCATTTCTTCCCTAATAATTCCAAGAGATTTGTCACCTTTTTCAAAAACCTCAATGACCTCTCCGCTTCGCAGCGGAGGCGAAACATGATGCGGTCCGGAGTAATTTGCCACATCGCCGGAGAGCGTCATTTTTGTGACGATTTCTGTTCCCACCCCTGTGCGAAAGAGGTAAACTCCCGGTTTTTCGACCATTCCACTTACCCGAACCATCACCCATGAGGAATCCTCACGCGTATCCCCCAAAAAAGACGCGGCGTCACCCTCAGGGTAGACGCCGCGTTCCTTACAGAGCAGCACAACGGAAAAAGCCGCCATTGCCAGCCAGATTATGAACCGCCTGCAGCGTTCGATCACTTTCTGCCCGGGTCCGCCTCCTCCCCCTTGCTGAGCTTGTACTCGATGCTGTCTATCAGGGCCTGATAGGAAGCATCTATGATGTTATCAGAAACTCCGACGGTGCCCCAGCGGCTTTCCCTGTCTCCCGACTCTATCAGAACCCTGGTAACTGAAGCGGTACCCTGACCTGCGGGAAGCACCCTGACCTTGTAGTCATGCAGCTTTACCTCCCTGAGCCGGGGATAGAATTTTTCCAGGGCCTTTCTCAGGGCGTTGTCCAAAGCGTTGACCGGCCCGTTGCCTTCAGCAGCGGTGTGTTCTATCTTTCCGCCGACCTTTACCATGATTGTCGCCTCGGTAATGGGTTTTTGGTCTTCCTGGCGCTTTTCGTCGATCACGCGGAATCCGAGAACGGAAAAGAACTTGCGATGCGTGCCGAGGGCCCGTTTCATGAGGAGCTCGAAAGAAGCCTCGGCCCCCTCGAACTGGTAGCCCCTGTTTTCCAGATCCTTGATGTTGTCGAGGATCTCCATGGTCATGGGATCCTTGCTGTCCAGATTGATGTTGAATTCCTCTGCTTTGGCCAGGATGTTCGAGCGTCCCGAGAGATCGGACACGAGTACCCTGGTGGCATTTCCCACCAGCTCCGGCCTGATGTGCTCGTACGTCTCCGGATGGCGCAGTATCGCGCTCACGTGGACTCCGCCCTTGTGGGCGAAAGCAGACTTGCCTACGTAGGCCGCATGCTTGTCAGGAGGGAGATTGGCCAGTTCGTAGACGAAGCGCGAAAGTTCCGAAAGCTTTTTGAGCTGTTCACGGCTCACGCAGTCAAGCCCCATTTTCAGCACCATTGCCGGAATTATCGAACACAGGTTGGCATTGCCGCACCGTTCACCGAATCCGTTGATGGTCCCCTGCACATGTACGATCCCGCTGTTGACGGCGCTCAAGGTATTGGCCACGGCGCATTCGGAATCATTGTGAGTATGGATTCCCAGCGGAGTGGCGATTTGTTTGCTCACTTCATCGATAATGGCCGCCACCTCGAACGGCATGGTGCCGCCGTTGGTGTCGCAAAGCACGATGCAATCGACTTTCGCCTCCTGCGCCGCCATCAGGGTCTTTAAGGCATACTCAGGATTTGCCTTGTAGCCGTCGAAAAAGTGTTCCGCATCGTAAATAACCTCATCCACATGCGCTTTCAGGTATTCAAGGGAATCGAAGATCAGGTCAAGATTCTCCTGGAGAGATATGCGCAACGCCTCGCGAACCTGGAAATCCCATGTTTTGCCGAAAATGGTAATCACATCGGGCTCGGCCTGGATCAGGGTGCGAATGTTCTGGTCCTTGTCCGGGGTGGTCTTTGCCCTTCTCGTGGAGCCGAAGGCCGAAATCTTGGCTTGTTTGAGCGTCTCACGCCTGATATCCTTGAAGAATGCCACATCCTTGGGGTTGCTTCCCGGCCAGCCGCCTTCGATATAGTGAATCCCCATTTCGTCAAGTTTGTGGGCAATCCTGATTTTGTCCTCCACCAGCAGAGATATGTCCTCTGACTGTGTCCCATCGCGGAGCGTGGTATCGTAAAGTTTTATCAGACTCATGATTCACCTTCCCTGTAGTATGAAACGCCGGCGGCACACCTGCCGCAAGCGGTCCGGATTCTATTCGGCCTTTACGTCTTTGTTGGCCAGTCCGAAAACATCATGCAGCACCCTGACGGCCAGTTCGGTATACTTTGCATCGATAACTACGGACACCTTGATCTCGGAGGTGGAAATCATCTGGATGTTGATCCCCTCCTGGGCAAGTGTCTGGAACATTTTCGTGGCCACGCCTGCATGGCTCCTCATCCCAAGGCCGACGACCGAAACCTTCGAAATGCTCTCGTCCGTGTGGACATCCCGCGCCTTGATTTTCTCCGCCACCTCTTTGGTTATCATGAGGGCCCTCTTGAAATCAGCCTTGCAGACGGTGAACGTAAAGTCGGTTGATCCGTCCTCACTGACATTCTGCACGATCATGTCTACGGAGATATTGGCATCAGCAAGGGGAAGGAGGATGCTTGCCGCTATTCCGGGTTTGTCCGGCACCCTTCTTACGGCTATCTTTGTTTCATCCTTGGCGTAGGTGATTCCAGAGACGAGAATCGACTCCATGTTCTTATCCTCCTTGGTGACCAGTGTTCCCGGATTGTCATTGAAGCTTGAGCGTACATGCACGTTGACATTGTATTTCTTCGCGAACTGCACGGAGCGGATCTGCAGGACCTTTGCGCCGAGGCTCGCCAGTTCGAGCATCTCGTCATAAGAAATCCGCTCGATCTTCCTGGCATCGGAACAGAGATTGGGATCGGTTGTGTAGACCCCATCCACATCCGTAAATATATCGCAAACGTCCGCCTTGAGGCCCGCGGCGAGGGCCACCGCGGAAGTATCGGAGCCACCCCGTCCAAGGGTTGTTATATTGCCGGTCGAATCCACTCCCTGAAAACCGGCGGCAATAATTATAGTGCCCTCTTCCAGGTCCTTTCGCATCTTCTTGTCGCTGATCCTCTCTATCCTGGCCTTGCTGTATGCGCTGTCAGTGATGATCGGCACCTGGTGGCCCAGGTAGGATTTGGCCTTGTATCCCATGGACTTGAGGCACATGGCCAAGAGGGCGACCGTAACCTGCTCCCCCGATGACACCAGCACATCGTATTCGCGGGTGTCGGGGAATTCGCAGATCTCGTTGGCCAGCGCCACCAGTTTGTTCGTTTCCCCCGACATGGCGGAAACCACGACCACGAGAGAGTTGCCTTCGTCATAGACCCGGGCAACCCGGGCGGCAACATTGCGGATCCGATCGATGCTGCCCACCGAAGTGCCGCCGTACTTCTGAACTACAAGAGCCATTTCCAGTCTCCTGTCATAAAAATAGATGTATTATTGCAACATTACCGACACAACACCGGTTGTTCATACCAAAACGCGTGTGACGGTCAAATATATTTCCCCAATCCCGGAAAAAGCTCTCGCAACAGGGCCCGGTAACGGGGACCCGCGGGATGGAATGTAATGCTGCGCAGCGTTTCACCATCATTTATGAAAGTAATCATGAGATGTTCTTCGGGCAACTCCGAACTCAGCCTGTCAGCCCATTCCACTACACAGGCCCCCCGGCCGTAGAAATACTCTTCGAATCCCAGATCGAGTATATCCGCGTCGCCATGGAGTCGGTACAGGTCGAAATGGTATAATGGTACCCGCCCGGCATATTCGTTGAGCAGCGTATACGAGGGGCTTGAGACGCATATATCAGAAGGGACTCCCATGCCGAGCGCAATCCCCTGTACGAAGTGGGTCTTGCCTGAGCCCAGATCGCCGACCAGCGCCACGAAGTCTCCGGGTTGCAGAAGCCGCCCGAGCCTTTCTCCCAGTTGCAGCGTTTCCCTGGTATTTCTGCTGGGAAAAGTGTACATCCTCAAGAGCCGACCATGCTCCTGATAAGGTCGATGCGCGCCACAATCCCCACCAGCTTGCCTCCATCCACGACCGGCAAGGCATGAATCTTGCGGCTGGACATCGTATCGGCGATCTCGCTGACCGGTGTGGAAGGTTCGATGGTGATCACTTCCCTGTTGAAGATATCCCCCACAGTACGGGCCGTCATTCTCTTCAGCTCCCTTTCGAATTTTTTCTCGCTTTCCAGGTAGATAATCCAGTCGAAAAGCGAAATGACGGTTGGAATGTGAAAATTTTTGTCCTGTTCGATGAGATCTGACTCCGTAACAATGCCGATAAGCTTTCCTCCGGCATCGACCACCGGAACGCTCCCGATGTGATGTTCAGTCAATATCCTGGCAAGGTCACGGACCGAGGTCTCCTCAGTAACCGTTATTACTTCTTTCGTCATGATGTCGACGGCTTTCAGCATGCATATTCTCCTTAGATCTTTTACCGGCGGTTATTTCCGGTTGCCGACAGCAACCGTTTATATGCAAAGGGCAGGCTGTCCTGGACATCCGATGCCATCATCCCCACTTCTCCCTGACGCTCGGCCACCAGATCAGCTGCATACCCGTGAAGGAATACCCCCAAGCAGCAAGCATCCCTGCAGGAATAGCCCTGTCCGAGCAGTGATACGATCACTCCGGTAAGCACATCCCCCATTCCACCCGATGCCATGCCCGGATTGCCGCTGCCATTGATGCAGATTTCTCCGCCAGGGGTCGCAACGACAGTCCCTGCGCCCTTGAGAACCAGAAAAACTCCATGGCGCATCGCGAAATCACGAGCCACTCCTACCCGGTCGGACTCGATACGATCAATGGCAAGGCCGCAGAGCCTGGACATCTCGCCAGGATGGGGAGTGAGCGCCAATGCCGGAGTCTTCCTTCTCTCCAGTATCGAAACATCCTCGGCAATGGCGTTCAAACCGTCGGCATCAACCACCAGGGGGAGCGGACATTCGGCAACCAGCCTCCTCACCAGCATCGCGGTTTCCGGTTGCCTGGAGATCCCGGGGCCGATGGCCACCGCATCAATACCCTTGAACGAAGCCAGTATTGCATCGCCGTTACTGCTGCCCAGACAGCCTCTGCCCGCGTCAGCAAACGGCAACGTCATTGCCTCTGTTGTCTTGATCTCCAGAACCGGGTTCAGGCTTTCCGGAACAGCCAGTGTCACCAGTCCCGACCCCGTCCGAACAGCACTGTTCGCGGCAAGTGCCGCGGCGCCGGTTTTCCCCGTGGACCCCGCAACGATGAGACAATGCCCGTAATTGCCCTTGTGTCCCTTGCGGTCACGGGGACGGACAAGGGAAAAAGCCGCTTCGGGGTCGAGAAAGTGGTTGATGTCCGCAGGCGAAGCCGCCGCCTCGGGCAGACCGATGTCGGCCACTACCAGCCTGCCGGTCATCGCCCGTCCCGGATACAGCACATGGCCCATCTTGCCGAAGCCGAACGTCACGGTAAGATCCGCCTGTACAGCGGTCCCAAGGATAGCCCCGGTAGTAGCTTCGACACCCGAAGGGATATCTACCGCGACAACCGGACGACCTGCCGCATTCATCATCCGGACGGCTTCAGCATGTACACCGCCTATATCCTTTTTCAACCCGATGCCGAACAAAGCGTCAACAAGTACGTCCGGGTCCCGGAAAACGGCGGAACAGGATTTCAGCCTGTCAACGTCAGGGCAGAAGTGAACGATATCCGGATCGAGAAGTTTCAGATTCATGGCCGCGTCGCCGGCTACCTCTTCCTCTCGGGCAACGACACAAACTGCAACTTCCCATCCTCTTCCCGAAAGATAGCGGGCAATGACATAGCCGTCTCCGCCATTGTTGCCCTTGCCGGCAACTATAAGGGCCTTTTCCCTGTCAATTCGACCGAAAGCATCGTGAATCGCATCGGCACAGGCGCGGCCGGCGGTCTCCATCAGCACCCGGCCGGGAATGCTGTAACTGTTGATGGAAACCTGTTCCGCACTTCTCATGGTGTCGGCGCTGACAATACGCATGTTTACCGCTCCAGAACAACCATGGCCACCGCGTAGGCGCCGTCATGGGACAAAGAAACCAGGCTCCTGGAGAGCCCTTTCTCGGCAAAGATCCCGGCGGCCTTTCCATGGAGCAGGAGATCCGGTTTCCCGAGTCCATCCTTGACCACCTCGACATCGTGCCATGACATGCCTTCCCTGAGACCCAGGCCCAAAGCCTTGAAGAAAGCTTCTTTGGCGGCAAACCGCAACGCATAGTGCTGGGCGCTCCGCTTCTTGGGACTGCAATAGCCGATTTCCCCGGGAGTGAATACCCGGCGGATCAGCGCATCCTTGCCTTCTTCGAGGAAACGTTCGAAGCGCGTTATGTCAGATATGTCGACCCCTATTCCGTAAATCATTGCATCACCAGTTATATTCTCTATTCGCTTAACGCTATACGCTGTTCACTGTTCACTGTTCGCTAAACGCTATCCGACCTTTTTACCGGTATTCACCCCATGTGTCAATTGTCTTTGTCACGCTCCGCTCCCGGGAGCAGCTTGTTCCATCGGGCTATGCGCTACCCCGGTTTACCAACACTTCAAATGTGGTAGACTTGTTCTGCATATTTTAAAGAACAACAAGGAGGCGCTTATGTCTGACAGAAGCAGCACGTACAAAGCCGGCGCATTGATGCTGGTTGCCGGAGGCTTGATCGGAGCGGGCATTGCCCTGCTCTTCGCTCCCCAGTCCGGCAGGGCAACGCGGAAAGACATATGCCGCTACGCCCGCAGGGCACGGCGAAGGGGCGAGGACATTGTCGACGATTTCACGGACAGCGTTTCCAAAATGGTGGATACGGTCGGTGAAAAGGCAGCTGACATTCTCGATCATGGGGCCGATCTTGCCGGAGAAGCCAGGAGGGAAATCCTGAAGGCTATGGAACATGGCCATGAAAAACTGGAGAAGCAGAGGGCCAGGCTGTCGAAATTCTTCGGCTAGACTGCTGAAACGTAATGCGGGAGGGCGGCCACGCCCTCCTCCGCCCAAGCAGCCGGACATGTGCGCGGCGTGTGCTGCAGACCCCGAATCACCTCCCGACCTCCGCTTTCAGCGATTCCAGCACAGCCTGCACTTCCCGGACAGTCTCTTCGGCACGGGGTGATTTCTCTTTGCCTAGATAGGACTGGAAGTAACTGACAGCTTCTCCGACCCGTTCCTGGTCCAGGCAAATGCTTCCCATGGTCAGATAGGGGAGAGGGAAAGCCGGGTCCAGCCGGATCGCTTCCAGGCACTCCCGCTCCGCTTCATCAAGGTTTTCCATGTCGTAGAACAATTCACCCAGGTTGAAGTGGACAGCAGCATCGTCAGGGTCTATAGAGACACCTTTCCGATAAGCCTCCACAGCCTTTTCCTGTTCTCCAAGGGCATAATAGGCGTCACCCAGGGCATTGAGCGCGAACACGTTGTCAGGATCCATCTTCAGCGCGATCTCATAAGACCGGATGGCCTCGTCGGGCTTTTCCATGCAGTTGTATACCAGGCCGATGCTGACATGGCCATCAGGGTCGCCGGGCGACAGCTCCACCACCATCTTGTATGCGGCTATGGCCTCTTTGTAACGGCCTTCCTCGAAGTGAATGTCCCCCACGGCGGTATAGGCGTCCGGATCCCGCGGATTCAGCATTATGCCCTTCTTGTATGACTCCAGGGCTTCGGGCAGCCTGCCCAGCTCCGCCAGCGCGCTGCCGAGCCTGAAGAAAGATTCAGCAGTATCCGGCTTCATCTCAGTGCATTTTCGGAACCTGTCGGCCGCGGATTTGACATCACCCGACTCCATCAAGGCAATGCCCTCGTTCAGGTATTCCTCATAGCTTACAGCCATATTTCCCCCTCCCCTCCAAACAATCATCAATTTCAGCATACTATAACAGAAAGAAGGGCTGTTTTCTAGAATTCATCGACCGGATGCCGGATCGAAAATTCCTTTCCATCAGCATGTTAATCCCGTATACTTTTCGGCATAAACCTACGGGAATAGCGTCGCCATGATCAACGAAAACAATGAAGGCCTCGGTCTGCGGACCATTGAAGACATCAGCGAGCTCATCCTGCATTCCCATGACCTGCAGGAGACCCTGCAGAATATCGTCAACATGGTCGCCAGACGCATGGAGACTGATGTCTGCTCCATCTACCTCCTGGAAAAGGACGGAGAAACCCTGACCCTGTACGCCACCAAGGGACTCTCACGCAGTTCCGTCGGGAAAGTGCGGATGAACACCTCCGAGGGCCTCACCGGCCTCGTGGTTGAACAGCGCGGTGTTGTCGCCATCGAGGATGCGCCGTCCCACCCGCGCTACAAATATTTCCGCGAAACAAAAGAAGAGCGGTTCCATTCATTCCTCGGCCTGCCCCTGTTCGAGCACAGGAGCCCGGCCGGAGTCATTGTGGTCCAGACCAAGGAGCCCAGATCGTTCACCCACCTGGAGATCAGCACCCTCACCACCATTGCAAACCAGATCAGCAGCATCATCATAAATGCGAGGCTTCTGGACTCCATCAGGATCAAGGAAGAGGAACGGGCCTTTTTCGAACAGGAGCTTCTCAAGCTGAAAAGCACGGAAACCGGCAAGAGCGATGAAGCTGCTCTTCGCTCATCAACGCCGGCAGCCCGGCGAATGATCCGCGGCATTCCGGCATCTCCCGGCTTCTCCTGGGGCAAGGCCGCAGTCATCGGCCACCCCGCGGGTCTCAAGCAACGCGCCGACGACGGCGCCGGCCCGGTTGCTGATGAAAAGAAAAAATTCCTCGTCGCCGTGCAGAAGGCCAGAATCCAGACCATCTACCTGGAAAAACGCATAGAGGAGACCCTGTCGGCCGAAGACGCAGCCATATTCCATACCCATCTCATGATACTGGAAGACCGCGCATTCACTTCCAGAGTTGTCGAACGCATCGAAACCGGATGCGGAGCGGTCTGCGCAGTTGAAGACGTGGTGGAGTCCTATGTCGCAGCCTTCTCCCGCATGGAAGACCCGTATCTGCGGGAAAGATCCGCCGACATGAAAGATATCGGACGCAGGCTGGTCGACTTCCTTACCGGCAGTTCCAAGGATCCCTCTTCCATCCGCGGGAAAAAGATCCTGGTTGCCAGGGAATTGTATCCTTCCGAACTGGCTGCACTGGATCACGGCAGGATCCTGGGCATAATTACCGCCAGCGGCGATTCCGGGTCGCACACCTCGATCATTGCCAAGTCACTCGGCATTCCGTCCGTAGTTGCGCCATGGAACGAAATAAAATCCATAACCGACAAGAGCGACATAATCATCGACGGCAATACCGGGTGCATCTACGTGACCCCGGACAGGAAAGTCAAAGAAGAATATGAACGGCTCAGCAATGACTACGGAGTAAAAAGACGCGAGCTCGACGAACTGAAGGAGATTGCCACCGTCACCACGGACGGAGTCCGTGTTTATCTGCGTGCCAATGTTGCGATGCTGAACGACATCAAAGTTGCCCTCGCAAACGGTGCTGAAGGGGTGGGGCTTTACCGCTCCGAATTCCCTTACATGACGCGCACGACTTTCCCGACGCGTCACGAACTGTCGCGCCTCTACCGGAAAATGCTCGAAGGTTTCGCCCCCCTTCCGGTAACCATACGCACCCTGGACATCGGCGGTGACAAAAACCTTTCATATTTCCCCCATCCCCGCGAAGAAAACCCCTTCATGGGTCTGAGATCCATCAGGCTTTCCATGGAGCGCCCGGAAATACTCCGGGAACAGCTGGCCGGAGCCCTCATGGCTGCCTCCCACGGCGTCATGCGGCTGATGTTTCCCCTCGTTTCCTCGGTGGAGGAAGTGGTTGCGATAAGAAATCTGATTGACGAGATACGCTACGAACTGCGGCAGGAGGGATGGGTCGTGGCCGACCGGATACCGATCGGAATAATGATCGAGGTACCGGCCGCGGTTCAGGCTGCCGGCTTCCTGATGCGCGAGGCGGATTTTTTCAGCATCGGGACCAATGATCTGATACAATACATGCTTGCGGCAGACCGTAACAACGCCAGGATCCGCAAATACTACGATCCGCTTCACCCGGCGGTCATTCACGCCATAAAACGGGTGGCGGACGTGGGTGCGGAAGCGGGCAAGCCCGTTTCCCTCTGTGGGGAAATTGCGTCCGATCCGTTGAATGCCGTGCTCCTCCTGGGCCTGGGCATTACGGAATTCAGCCTGTCCGCGCCTTATATTCCGGTGATAAAGCAGGCATTCCTGAACATCTCCCGCAAGGATGCGATGCTGTTCGCCCAACGGATTCTCACCCTGGAAAGCTCATCCGCGATCAGGGCGGAAATGGAACGCTCCAGGAAAGCATTTGATCTGCCAAAGCTTTAGCGTCATAAATCACACGCTGTTAAAAGGAGAGCGCAAATAATGAGCAGCAACAGAAAAAAGATGGCGGTTTCCGGGTCGCTGTCTCTGTGTAAGGAAGACATGGAATACCTTGGTAAAGACAGGATCCGCCTGCTGGAAATGATCGACGAACACGGGTCCATCACCAAGGCCGCCAAAGCTGTCGGAATCAGTTACAAGACAGCCTGGGACACCATCGATGCCATCAACAACCTTTCCGAAAAGCCGCTCTTCGTCCGGATGGCCGGGGGAAAATCCGGAGGCGGAACCCGCCTTACCGATGAGGGAAGGGAAGTGATCAGGAAGTATCGCGTGATACAGGAAGAACATGACAAGTTTCTCGGCAACATCACCAAGCGGATCGGTTCGGCAAACGAACTCTACAAATTCATCAAGAGGATTTCAATGAAAGTAAGCGCACGCAATATTTTTGCCGGTACCGTGGCCAGGCTGACGGAAGGAGCGGTGAATTCGGAAGTGGTCCTTTCGCTGAAGGGCGGTGATTCACTGGTGGCGATCGTCACCAACGAAAGCGTCGAGAATCTGGCTCTGCAGGTAGGGGCAGAGGCATACGCGATAATCAAGGCAAGTTCGATCCTGATCGGAAAAGACCTGGAGATATCCAAACTCAGCACCAGCAACATTCTCCAGGGAAAGCTCATCAAACTGATGGAAGGAGCGGTCAACACGGAAGTGATTCTGGAACTGTCAGGAGGCAACACGATCAGCGCCATAATCACCAATGCGAGCGCGGAACAACTGCTGCTGCACGAAGGAGATCAAGTCAGCGCCATCTGCAAGGCAAGCGACATAATCCTCGGAGTCTCCTGAGGGAAGCCGCCTACTCCTTACCGGAGCCCTGCTTCGGCGCAGAAGGTTCCATGCCGAACTTTCGCATGACGGCCTTCATGTCATCCCAGACTTCCCGTTTCATGGCAGGGTTTCTCAACAGGTATGCCGGGTGAAAGGTGGGCATGAGCTGAATGCCGTGGTAATCATGGAAGCGGCCCCTCAGGCGGGAGATCGGCTCCCGTGTACGCAAGAGCGTCTGTGCGGCAAAGGTGCCGAGAGCCACGATTACTTCAGGCGATATGGCCTGAATCTGCCGGAGCATGAACGGATGACATGACTCCACTTCTTCCGGGGACGGGTTCCGGTTGCCGGGCGGCCGGCATTTGATGACGTTGCAGATATACACGTCTTTGCGGGAAAACCCCATGGCCTCTATGATTTTGGTGAGCAACCGTCCCGCCTCCCCCACGAACGGCTCACCCTGGATGTCCTCTTCCCGGCCCGGAGCTTCTCCCACGAAAACCAGCCGCGCGTCGGGATTCCCGACCCCGAACACCAGGTTGGTCCTGTTGTCGCCAAGGGAACAGCGCCGGCAATCACCCATTTCATTGCGGATGGTTTCCAGCTTCTCCGGAGCGGGAGATTCGCCGACTGGCACGCACCCCTGCTGAACGGCGTCCACCCTTTCATCGCCGTTTTCCCTCAAATCCTTTTCACAGGGCAAACCTTCGACACCGGTTTCCTTCAAATCGACAAGGTACCCCCGAAGAGCTGAAAGCAGAAACCGGAATTCTCCATTATCAGGCATCTATTACCCCTTTACATTCCATGTCGCATTCACTATGCTGAACATTATGGTAATATTAACAGCAGTTTTATTGCTGCTGCTTTTGGTTCCGGGCGAAGCCTTCGCCTGGGGCGCAGGCTTCCACCTCCAGATCGGTTCCGCGGTTCTGAGGAACCTTTCAGCCCTGCAGCCGGCAATAGCAGCTCTTCTCAGCGAATATCCATACGATTTCCTCTATGGATGCATAGCAGCAGACATCACCATAGGAAAAAAATTCACCCATTATCTCCAGCACTGCCATCGCTGGCCAATAGGGCTCAAGATCCTTTCCAGCGCCCGCAGCAAGCCGCAGCAGGCCTGCGCCCTGGGGTATCTCAGCCATCTTGCGGCAGACATCATAGCCCACAACTATTTCGTACCCTTCAAGATCATGCGCAGCTTCTCAACCCTCACCCACAAACATACATACTGGGAGATGCGTTTCGAAAGTTTCGTGGACAAGGAGGTATGGGAAACGGGTAGACGGGTTTCCATGGAGCATTACAAGATCAATGACGCAATGCTGAGAGAAGTTCTTTCTGACACCATCTTTTCCTTTGCCACCAACAAGCGGATCTTCAATTCCATACTCCTGTTGAGCAGGCTGGAAAAGTGGCAGTCCATGCTCAGGACAGTCTCGGATCTGTCCCGCTACAACCTGGAACCGACGGACCGCCAGGAATATGCCTCCCTTTCAGAAGAAGCGGTTTTCGATTTCCTCAACAACATGGAGAACTCGAAGTATTTCCAGGCAGACCCGACCGGGGAAAAAGCGCTGGCAACAGCGCAGATGGTGAGAAGAAATCTCCGCATCCTGTATGCGAGCGGCAAGATCAGCAGGGAAGAAGCATACGGGCAACTAGAGGGCATGAAAAGGAAGCTCAACGACGCGATCTGTTCCCCTGCCCTGCTGCACCAGATCTATCCCTCCCTGAGAAAGAAGCGCTACCCGCTTGCCGGATTGCGCCCCTGATTCTTCATTTCAGCCACCCGATCCAGTATGATGTCCGCAAGTGACTCCTTGGCCATGAGCGGAAGGTCGTCAACCCGGCCGTCACGTGAAATCAGCTTGACGATATTGGTATCTACCGCAAAACCGGCGCCCTCCCTGGTCACGTCGTTGGCGACGATCATGTCCAGCTTTTTTTCATTCATCTTTTTCACGGCATTTCCGGCAAGATCCTCGGTTTCGGCTGCGAACCCCACAATGAACTGGCCTGTCTTGAGCCTCCCGATCTCCGCCAGGATATCGTCGGTTTTGGCCAGCTTCACAATCATATTCCCGTCGGATTTCTTGATCTTGTTTCCGGCGCGGAATTCCGGCCGATAGTCGGCTACCGCCGCGGCCTTGATGACGATGGTGGAAGCATCGAACCTGGCCAGAACGGCTTCACGCATTTCCGAAGCTGAAACGACCCTGACGGTCTCTACTCCATGGGGCTCCGGAAGACATACCGGACCGGTGACCAGGGTTACACAGGCGCCGCGTCGCCGTGCCGCGGCCGCAATGGCATAACCCATCTTGCCGCTGGAATGGTTGCTGAGATATCTCACCGGGTCCAGTTCCTCCCTGGTCGGTCCGGCGGTAACCAGAACTCTCTCACCGGCAAGGTTCTTGGAACTGAGAGCGCACACCGCCTCTTCCAGGATTATCGCGGGATCCTGAAGTTTGCCTTCGCCTTCCCAGCCGCAGGCCAACTGGCCGGAAACGGGGTCGGCAAACAGATAACCGTGCCGCCGGAGCTTTTCTTCGTTCCCGCGGTAAATCGGGTTCAGATACATGTTGGTATTCATTGCCGGGGCAAGAAGAACCGGCGCTTTTGTCGCCATGATCGCGGTGGAAAGAAGATCATCGGCGATTCCGGCGGCAATCTTGCCGATCAGGTTTGCCGTAGCAGGGGCAACGATGAACAGGTCGGCGCGATCCGCCAGGGCAATGTGGCCGATGTCACGCTCTTCAACGAGATTGAAAAGCTCTGTATGCACCGGATTCGCGGACAGGGTCTGGAACGTGAGCGGGGTTACGAACTCGGTTGCCGCGCGGGTCATGATCACGTGGACACCGGCGCCCTGCTTGACTAGCAGCCGCACAAGCTCTGCTGCCTTGTATGCGGCGATTCCCCCAGTTACTCCGAGAACGATTGTCTTTTCCCGCAACATTAATTCCCCCTGTCCATGCCGTCACTCGGCCTGCATCGGCGCAATCCTCCCGCCGCCGGCAACCGGTTTCACGAAAGGTCCAGGCCCTTTCCCTGCAAGCTTTCGAACGGGCTGTTTCTGAACTCCTTTTTCCCGCACTCCGGGCCTGTGTCGGAAGGATCGGCTACGGGCAGATCTCCGCGCGCCCTTTCTCCAGGCGCCGGCAGAGGATCTTCGCATCGATTGTCCTTGTAAAAATACCTGTCATAGAGCCGGTGATATGCAGTCCAACGGGCCTGGCTCGCCGTTTCCTTGCGCATGTGGGTACGTATCCCGTTGATCTTCGAATCCAGGTCATCCAGGTAGTTCAGCACGGTAGCCTCAATCGTCTTGGGTCTTTTTGGCGATCCGTATTCATACTGGCCATGATGCGCCAGAATCATGTGCTTGAGGAGCATGGACAGTTCTTCGGGAAAGTCCCGGATCCGGGAAATTTTCTCATGAACCATCTCGACCCCGATAGAGATGTGGCCCAGCAGCTTTCCTTCATCCGTATAATCGAAGGAACGGAGGTAGGTCATCTCCCTGACCTTGCCCACGTCGTGCAGCAACGCTCCGGCCACCAGGAGGTCCCGGTTCAGACCCGGGTAAACCGGCGTGATGAGATCCACCAGCCTCGCCACTGCCAGTGAATGTTCCAGCAACCCGCCCAGATAGACATGGTGCATGCCCTTGGCTGCCGGGGCGGTACTGTAGAGGTCAAGAAAATCGGCATCGGTGAAGAACGCCTCAAGGAGCCGCCGCAGGTCCGCATCCCTGCATGATTCCACAACCGACGCCAATTCGTCCAGCATCTCGTCGCTGTTGCGTTCACCGGCCGGGAGGAAATCCGGCAGATTCACCTTGTCGTCGGGGATACGGGACAGCTCGGCGATTATCAGCTGCATTTTACCCAGGTATACCGTAGCCTTTGCGGTAATGAATATGAAATCGTTCTTTTCAAAACGGGCACCGATGGTTTCCACGTTTTCCCAAACCCTGCCCTCGATTTCGCCGCTCTTGTCCATCATGTAAAGAGTGAGGTACGGCTTGCCGTTCCTGGCCAGCGATTCGATCTTCTCCTTGACCAGGAAGGCAGATTCCACCCGGGATTTGTCCCGTATATCGTTGACGAAAACCTTGTTCACTCGCTGCTCCTTGATTCCCTGTCCAATTCCAGGGCTATTGCATCGGCGATCCTTATGCCGTCTGCCGCCGCACTCATGATCCCTCCCGCGTAACCCGCTCCCTCGCCCGCGGGATACAGGCCGGCAAGGCTGATTGACTGGAGGTCATCCCCCCTGGGGATGCGGACCGGCGAAGAAGTGCGGGTTTCCACTCCGGTCAGGGTTGCATCCGCCGTGAGGAATCCGCGCATCTTGCGGTCGAAGTGTCGGAAACCGGCTTTCAGGGCTCTTGTCACATCAGCTGGCAGCATATCGGCAAGCGCGGTTTCGACCGTGCCGGGACGGTAGCTGGAGCGTATCCCGCAAGAACCCCGGCCTGACATGAAATCCATCAGGTTCTGGGCAGGCGCGAAATAGGTTCCGTTGCCTGCCGAAAATGCCTTCCTCTCCCACTCCCGCTGGAATTCGACGCCGGCAAGGGGGTCTTCCCCTGGAAAATCCGACGTGCCCACGCCAACGATGACAGCACTGTTTGCCAGGCCGGAATCCCTGAGAAAGTTGCTCATGCCATTGGTTACCAGGCACCCATCCTCGGAAGCCGCTGCCAGTACCACTCCTCCCGGGCACATGCAGAAAGTATAGACCGGCCGGCCCGTCTCCGGATCGCGAAACGACAGGGCATATTCGGCCTGGGGCAGGCTGGGATGGGAAGGGATCCCGTACTGGATGCGGTTGATCAGTTCCTGGGGATGCTCCACCCGTACACCTATTGCGAAAGGCTTCTGTTCGAGTCTGACGGACCGCCGCCTGAGCAGCTCGTAAGTATCGCGCGCACTGTGCCCGGTCGCCAGGACAAGGCAGTTACAGGCAAACTCCTCCGAATCGTTCAGGACAACGCCCGCGACGCGGCCGTTGCTCACGGCGATATCGGTGAGCTTTCTGGAAAAACCGATACCTATCCCCCTGCCCAGCAAATGGCGCCTTATCTCCCGCACCACGTTCCGCAGCCTGTCGGTTCCTATATGGGGTTTTGCCAGCGTCAGCAGTTCATCGGGCGCACCGAACCTGACGAAGGTCTCAAGGATGTAACGCAAACTGTCTTCCCTGATGCGCGTGGTGAGCTTGCCGTCGGAAAAGGTCCCTGCCCCGCCTTCTCCGAACTGCACATTGCTGTCAGCATCAAGCGTGCCGGTTTCCCAGAATGTCTCCACATCACGGACCCGCTCTTCCACCGGCCTGCCGCGCTCGACAATAACAGGCATCAGGCCGTATTCCGCGAGGCGCAGGCCGGCGAACAGCCCTGCAGGCCCCATCCCTACGATCACGATCCTTTTTCCGGTCCTGATTCGGGGAAATGAGGGGAACGCATCGCTGCCCGCTATTTCCACATCCGGGTCGTCGGCAAGCTTTCGTACGACATCATTCTCGTCGCGCAGGGCAACAAGGAACGAGTAGACGAACCTTATTGACGATTTCTTTCGCGCGTCAAGAGCCTTGCGCGTGGTGCGCCAATCAAGCACCTGATCTCTCCGGATGGAAAGACGCTTGAGGAGATGTTCAAGCAGTCCGTCTTTGTCGACCCGGAAGTCGACGGCAACATTTCTAACGATAAGGGGCACGTCTCACCCTTGCATGTTGTTCTGCAGATAGCGTCTTCGATCCAGCAGCTGTTCAACGATTATAACAATGTCCAGAGGGCTGGTCGATTTGGGAATGTGTATCCGGGCGCCCATTTCAGCTTCGGCATGCTCGTGGGGAGCCCCCTTGAACATGGATGTGAGAAGAATTATGACAGGGTCAGCGTCACGGCCCAGCCTGCCTATTTCCAGGCACGTGCTCACTCCGCCCATGTTGGGCATCACCAGGTCCACTATCACCACGTCCGGAGCTTCGTCCAGGTATGCCCGAACACCCTTAAGCCCGTCATTGGCAGTGACCACCGTAAAGCCGTTATCGCGGAAGACATCCGAAAGGATTTGCAGAAACAGGAAATCGTCGTCAATCAGGAGAATTTTTGCATGCGGAGCTTGCATCAGAACCTCGGCGGATGCCTCGAAATTGCGCAATTCTACAACAAACCCGGTGAAAAGAAAAGCCGCAAAGAAATGCTCCGGCAATGGGATTCGGGAACCGCATCCGCGGAAATCTCTTCATCATCAGGAATGAATGGGCAGGAACACCGTGAAGGCGCTTCCTTTGCCCAACTCGCTTTCGACTTCTATTTTGCCGTCATAGCTTCGCACTATCCGCAACACCACGGAAAGACCGAGCCCGGTGCCCGAACTCTTGGTCGTAAAGAATGGCTCGAATATCTTCGGAATGGTTTCCGGGCTTATTCCGCCCCCGGTGTCAGAAATCCTTGCAACTATGGTTTTTCCGCACAGATCCAGCGAAATGCCGAGAATCCCTCCTGAGTGCATCTCCTCGATTGAATTTACTATCAGATTGGAAAAGACCTGCGTGATTTCTTCCGGGTCGGCATGCATGGCAGGCGGAATGGCACGATAGTCGCGTTGGAGAATAATGCCTTTCATCTCCAGGCGGGAGCGGAATGTTTCGATTGAAGCATCCAGCACCTGATCGATGGATATTTTCATCGGGTGGAAACTGGGGCGCCGTACCGAGTCCATCAACTTCCGCACGATGGCATCGATCCTCCTGACCTCTGATTCGATTCTCCCGACGCACTCGAGCCGCTCGTCGTCATCCAGCCCGCCCTTGACCAACTGGATGTTCAACGCTATGGAGTTGAGGGGATTCCTGATCTCATGGGCCATTCCGGCAGCGAGGTGTCCCAGGGTCGACATTTTTTCCGATTGGATTATCTCTGCCTGTGCGAGTTGCAGTTCCTCGGTTTTCTCCCTGATCCTCCGCTCCAGCTCCAGGTTCCAGGAAGCGATCTCAGCCAGAAGCCGGTCTCTTTCCTGGAGCAGATCCCTGTTCTTCAGCTCTACGGCCCTGACTGCCAGAACCCTTTCAACCCTCTCCAGCAGATCCTGGTTGAGGAAAGGTTTGCGGATATAGTCCGCTGCCCCGGCTTTCATCAGTTCAACCGCGATCAGTTCGTTGCCCCTGCCGGTCAGTATGATCACCGGGGTATCGGGGGAATTGAGCCTGATCTCTTTCAGAGCATCGGAACCGTCCTTGCCGGGCATCATGTAATCGAGGAGGACAACGTCAGGCCTTTCGCTCTCAACAAGCGCCACTGCGTCCGAGGCATTGGATGCGGTAAGCACCGAAAAGCCCCTGTTGCGAAAAATCACGGATGTCAGTTCCAGATTCACCTTCTCGTCGTCGACAAGGAGAATCTTCCTGCATGCGGTTGATTCACTGTTTTCAGCTGTTTCAATGCAACCCTGGAGATCAGTCATGATATGGGTGTTTCCCGTGCTGTCGCGGAATGACAAAAGGCAGCCTGCCGCTGCCTTTTCGTGTGATCGTGCCTGCCGGATGCGCCCGTTACTCTTTTTTTTCCGGCGGCCTGACCGTCATTACCGCACAGCGGGCTCTGCGGACCACTCTTTCAGCCGTGCTGCCGAAGAGCAAGTGGTCGATACCCGCTCTGCCGTGCGTCCCCAGCACCACAAGGGAAATTTTCTCCTCGTCGATCTTTTTCAGGATCTCCTCGTAAGGAATTCCCGATACTATTAAGGTTTCATGACTGGAGATGCCCTGAAACTTGCCGGCGCAGAACTTCTCCATCATTTTTTCAGCAGCCACTGCTATTTCCTGTTCCAGGGAATCGAAAGAAATGTGCGGCACATAGAAACCGCGGAGATCGACAGGCTCATTGATTATGTGCATGACAATCAGCCTGCTGTCGAATTTCCTGGCCATCGACAGCGCATAATCAAAGGCATATTCCGAAATCTCCGAAAAATCGGTGGCGAAAAGGATTGTTGGAAAATTTTTCATGGTACCCCTCTCCGATCAGCAGTTTTCCCTCGGCTTGTCACTGAGGATCTTCTTCATGACCATTTTCAGCTCTTCGATCTGAACCGGCTTGTTGATGTATTCGAAGGCCCCGAGATTCATGGCTTCAAGATAGGACTCCACTCCACCGTATGCGGTAATCATGATGACATTGCTCTTCGGGAAATGCTTTTTCAGCTCGCGCAGAAAGGTAATCCCGTCCATCTGGGGCATTTTCAGGTCGGTGACGATGAGATTGACCGGTTGCCGTCTCAGGAAATTGAGAGCTTCCCTGCCGTTGCCAACGGAGTCGACGACAAAGCCTTCTCGCGCCAGCAACTTTGCAAGGGCCTGCCTGGTATTTTCCTCGTCTTCAACGATGAGAATTCTGGCCTTTTTCCAAGCGCTTGAGCTTTCCGAGATTCTAACGGTCATGGTTTGCAGTCTACCATGGGGCAGGACGCTGTCAAGGACAGGAAGCAGCTCAGGGAGCTGATTCAGCCGAAGCTGTGTCAGCCCTCAGAATCACATGTGCCGCTTCCCCCCGTTCTCCGAGAGGCTCGAGGACCTTGCCGTTCAACTCGACTTCTACTCCGCCGGCGTTCTCCAGGTCAAGGGTGAAGACCCTCTCTCCTTTCCATTCGAACAGGTCACCGGATTTCAACTCATAGTGATGGGATCCCATGTCGTCTATTTCAACATCGAGGGCGCCGTCTTCAAGAGCCTTGAGCTTCAGAACCGCTCCTCTCTCACGTGACCTTTCGCTCTTGAAGGGTTTCTCGCTCTTTTTCTCCGGGGCTGGCGGCAGCTGGCTGACGGTATGACTGCTCAGAGCTTCCTGCAGCGGCAGGGATGATGAAGATGCCTTCAGGCTGGATGCTTTATCCACTGAGGCAGTGCGCTCGACACTCGACCTGTTCCCGGCGAAAAATATCAGAGCTGCCGCGGCAACGGCGACAAACGAGGGGATGAGCCATTTCCACGGCACGTTCCCTCGAAAGACCGGCTGTTTTACGGTTTCGGCGGGAGGAGGTTCTTCCTCCTGTCCTGAAACCTGCGCGGGTGCGGCAATGGCGCAAAGGTCCTCTATCTCTTTTTCGTCGAAGCCCAGATACCGCGCATAGTTGCGCAGAAAACCCCGCGCGTAAGCCTCGCTCGGCATCTTTTCATGCTGGCCTTCCTCAATGGCGGCTAGGTAAGCCTTGGACACGCGGGTCACCCGCGCAGCATCATCGAGCGTCAGGCCCTGTTGCTCACGGGCTTCCCGCAAGCGAAGACCTGCCGTCTGCATTCCGCTTCCGTGCAACATGGATTCAGACATTGTCATCTCACTTCAGCATGTCGACATATTCCTTCGACAATTGACCGATTTCCGCATCAGGAACAATTCTGACGACTTCATTGAATGCTTTCAGAGCCAACGATATGTTCTTTTGCTTGAGATAGGCCAATCCGAGGTAATAATGAGCTGTCGCGTAATCCCGGTTCAGTTCTACAGCCTTTTTGAACTCCGCGATAGCCAGATCAACCCTTTCATCGGCATTGTAGATCCTTCCCAGGTTAAGATGCGCGGCAGCATTTTTCGGATTTCTGGCAACCACGGGCCGAAGCATCGTCAGGGCTGTCGCATTGTCACCTTTGCCGTGATACGCGAGCGCCAGGTTCATGCAGGCATCGTCATGATTCTGGAAAAAGAGGTCATCTGTAACCGTATTGAATTGCTTTATTGCGTCATCCCAGCGCCGCATCTCGAGATAGTTGACACCCAGGTTGTTTCGCGCATCAGAGAAGACAGGACGCAACTCCAGTGCCTTCAGGTACTTCTGCTCAGCCAGCTCGTACTTTCCTTTGAAATAATAAGCCAGACCGAGCCGGTTCAGGAGATCGGGGTCGTCAGGCATGAGCTTTTCAGCTTCAGTCAACTCCACCAGTGCCTTGGTATAATTCCTCTCAGCCAGATAGGATTGTCCCATCTGGTAATGATAGGTCGCCTTGTTATGCGATTCCTCCATGGCAGCGCACCCGCCGCAGAGTAAAAAGGCAAGAACCAATGCAGAAACGATGTTGTTTTTCATGGCAGCCACCTTTGCATGAATCGTTGTCCAACACATGGCGTTACTACCGGGAATTTATCACTCCTCCCCCGGCAGTCCCTCGAAATGGGTCATTGACTTGAAGCTCCGGTAACGATCCTCGATCTCCGGGTAGGTGAGGACCTTCAGGCGCTCCAGGCTGAAATCCTCGACCGTGAAGGATGCCATCACGCTGCCGATAATGATCGCCTGGCGGATGCCCGCTTCGGACAGGTTCCCGGTATTGGCCAGGTAGCCCATGAAACCTCCGGCAAAGGTATCGCCTGCACCGGTGGGATCGAACACTTTCTCCAGTGGATAGGCCGGAGCGGCGAAAATGGTCGAATTGGTGAACATCAGCACACCATATTCGCCCCTTTTGATGATCAGGGTCTTGACACCAAGCGACAGTATCTTTCGCGCCGACTTGACCAGGTTCGGCTCCTGCGACAGCTGGCGGGCTTCCGCATCATTGATGATGAGGATATCCACCATGGCGATGACTTTCTTCAGCGCCTCCGTTTTGGATGATATCCAGAAGTTCATCGTGTCGCTGGCTATGATGCGCGGCTTCCTCACCTGGCGCAGGACTTCCATCTGCAGGTCGGGGTCGATATTCGCCAGGAACAGGTATTCCGCTTCCTCGTACTCGGGGGGTATGCTGGGTTTGAACGTCTCAAAGACATTCAGCCTGGTTTCAAGCGTCTGGGCGTCATTGAGGTCGTAACCGTAGCGCCCTGTCCAGGAAAAGGTTTCTCCCCTGTTTCTCGACAGTCCGCGAAGGTCGATGTTCCGGGACATGAGGAATTCCGTATGCTCCCGGGGAAAATCATCACCGACCACCGCAACCAGGCTCACATCGGTAAAGAAACTTGCCGATGTCGAAAAATAGGTTGCCGAACCGCCAAGGACCTTGTCGACTTTGCCGAACGGCGTTTCAACCGAATCGAATGCAACCGAACCAACAACTAGTATACCCATCTGTCCGATCTCCCGCAAAAAAGAAATTTCATTTCATATATCTGCCCGCTATAAGATCCAGGTCGCGCCTGGTCTTATCCGGTATGACAGACCTGTCAGTGATTACAGCGTAACGAAGGGCATCTTGACACCCGCAGGTTCTCTCGATGCCGACCCCGGTTATCACATTCCGGATTATCGACTTTGCAGTTGCGACATTCTGCGCGATGATCTTCAGAATGGCGTCCACAGATACGTCATCATGTGAAATGTGCCAGCAATCATAATCTGTCGCCAGAGCTATTACGCCATAACAAAGTTCCGCTTCGCGTGCCAGCTTCGCCTCGGGAATATTGGTCATACCGATGACTGATACGCCAAAGGAGCGGTACATCATGGATTCCGCCCGGGTTGAGAAAGCCGGCCCTTCCATGCAGAGATACGTTCCTCCCTGGTGCACACTGGCGCCCGCCTTCCTGGCTGCATCGGCAATAACGGATGAAAGACACGGACAGACTGGGTCGGCGAACTGGACATGGGCCACGACGCCATTGCCGAAAAAGGTGTTGGCGCGGGTTCCGTTCGTACGGTCTATAAACTGGTCGGGTACCACAATGTGGCCCGGTTCGATCTCTTCTTTCATGCTGCCCACGGCAGACACTGAGATGAGCCTGGTCACGCCCAGCTTTTTCATTCCGTATATGTTGGCCCGGTAATTGACTTCACCCGGCAGGAGTCGGTGTCCACGGCCGTGACGGGGAAGAAAGGCAACCTTCACGCCGTTCAGCCTACCGGTGACGTAAGCATCCGAAGGATTGCCGAACGGGGTTTCCAGTACGACGCTCTCCACATCGGACAGGCCGTCCATTTCATAAAGCCCGCTGCCTCCTATGACACCGAGCACGTCTTCTTGCTGTTTCATTATATCCGTTCTCCAATTCCCCATAAGGGTATGATGTTACCTGAATCCGTGACGCCTGCGAGGCTTTCAGACATCACGGATCAGGCGTCGTTCAGTGTGTCCCTCTCCAGCCTGGCCCGCAATTGGCCGCAGGCCGCGGAAATATCGCTCCCCCTGCTGGCACGGGTAATGACGGTGATATTCTTGTCCAGCAGATGCTTGTGAAACCTATCGATCGCCTCCTGTCCGGGAGTGCGGAACAGGCAACCTTCATACTCGTTGAAGGGGATCAGGTTGACTTTGGCCGGGATCCCCCGCAAGAGCCTTACCAGGCGTTTGGCATCATCCATGGAATCATTGACATCCCTGATCATCACATATTCGAAAGTGATCATCCGCCGGTTCGGCAGCGGAAACGCCCTGCAGGCGGCCAGAAGGCGCTCCAGCGGGTATTTCCTGTTGACCGGCATCAGAAGGTCGCGCTGCTCGTTGGTCGTGGCATTCAGTGAAACCGCCAGGTTCACGGTTACGGCCATTCCCAGCCGTTCCATTTCCGGAACCAGGCCGGAGGTGGATACCGTGACCCTCCGGTTGGAAATCTGAAACCCGTCGGCGCTGATCATGATCCTCAATGCGCGCACCACATTGTCAATGTTTGCCAGGGGCTCGCCCATCCCCATCAGCACGATATTGGTGACCGGATCGGTCTTTCTCACGGCGCAGACCTGCCCGACTATCTCAGCGCAGCGCAGGTTTCTCTCCAGCTTGAAGGTTCCCGTCAGGCAGAATCTGCACCCCATGGCGCATCCCACCTGCGATGATACGCAGAGCGTCGCTCTCCCCTCGTCGGGAATGAGCACCGATTCCACGTGGGCACCGTCTTCGAGCCGGAAAAGGAATTTTTTCGTTCCGTCAGCGGACACTTCCACCCGTTCCGCCTCCAGCACACCGATAGTAGCCCGTTCAGCGAGTTCTCTTCGGAAATCCTTGGATAGGTTGGTCATATCGCCGAAAGAATCCGCGCCCTTCTGGTATATCCACTTGAATATCTGCTTTGCTCGGTAGCCTTCCTTTCCCAACCCACTCAGAAAGGATTCCAGTTCTTCCAGGCAAAAATCTTTTATGTCGACAACGCTGTCCATAATTCCTAATAAAAAAGCCCTTCATTCAGAAGGGCCTTCATCGTGTCCGTCTTGAAGTCTTATACGAGTTCCAGAGCGTTGAAGAAATAAGGTATTTCGAAGGCAGCCGATTCAGGAGAGTCTGAACCATGTACCGAGTTTTTCTCCAGGCTGACGCCGAATTCTTTCCTGATGGTGCCGTTTTCCGCGGCCTCAGGATTGGTTGCTCCCATGAGCTTTCTCCATTCCGCGATAGCTCCGTCCTTCTCCAGCGCCAGCACTACGACAGGGCCGCTTGCCATATAGGAGCACAGGTCCTTGAAAAAAGGGCGCTCCCTGTGGACATAATAGAACCCCATTGCCTGCTCGGGAGTGAGAAGAAGGCGTTTCATGCCAACCACATTGAAACCGTTTGCTTCTATGCGCTCGAGTATTTTCCCCGTAATGTTGCGCTGCACGGCGTCGGGCTTGATGATTGCAAAAGTGCGTTCCATGTGAATCTCCAATCTCGGGTGAAATATTGTTGAATCCCTGTCCGGCATGACGGAATCTCATCATTGGCAGCTTTCGGCCATTTCCGGCACTCCGTCTTGCAGTAAAAAAGGTGCGGCTGAAAGCAACCGGCAACAACCGGAAATGCCTGCGGACCAAGATAGCCGGCACCATGCACCAAGGATAAATGACTGTTCTTACTACCATTTAGGGAGGATTTTGTCAAGGAATTTCCGGGCAGGAACGCGAAAAGCCCGCGGAATTCTCCGCGGGCTTTTCTTCGCATCGAGTAAAGAAAGTGATTACTTCGCCGGAGCGGCTGCAGGAGCAGCAGAAGACATCGGAGCCTGCGGTGCCGGAGCAGCGGCTTCAGGAGCCGGAGTTGCCGGAGCTTCCTCTTTCTTCTTGCAACCAGCGGCAAAAGCCAGAGCGATAACCAGGCACAGAGCTAACGAGAGCAGTTTTTTCATTGACATAATCACCTCTTTTCTTTTTTGATTACCAAATTCGCGCAAGGCGCGTGGTTTTTCAAACCCAAACAAAACGCGAATATACTATCTTCGATTTAAAAGTCAAGATTTTTTTGAACATGAGTAAATTATTCATGTTAATACAGGCAATTGAAATGGTAATTGCTGCTGCCAGAACCATTCATCCGGAAGAATGAATAGACGTCACAAATCGGACAGGTATTGTCTCATTGCAACAAATATAGTATACGATAATAATCCCCGTGAGCCAGAGGAGGGCATTGTGGAAAAAAGTTTATCGTCAGAAGAACAGTCAAAGTTGCTCAAAATATCGAGAGATTCCATAACCGAAACCGTCACCGGCCGAACGGACGGTTCAAAATTTTCAGCAAACGGCAATCTTCTTCTGAAAAGGGGATGTTTCGTAACCCTGCATCTTCACGGCAGATTGCGGGGGTGTATCGGCACGTTTTCAGCGGAGAAACCCCTCCATGCGGCCGTGCGCGAAATGGCGGCTGCCGCTGCCACGCAAGACCCGAGGTTCTACCCGGTGAGAGCCGATGAAATCGAGCAAATCAAACTGGAGATTTCCGTACTCTCGCCTTTGAAAAAGATAGCATCCATTGAAGAGATCCAGGTAGGCGTCCATGGCCTGTACATCGAGAAAAACCTCTTCCATGGCGTTCTGCTTCCCCAGGTTGCGGTAGAACAGGGATGGGACAGGACGACATTCCTGAACCAGACCTGCCTCAAGGCGGGCCTGGACAAGGACGCCTGGCAGAGCGAGGCGGACATCTATATCTTCAGCGCCCAGGTGTTCCGGGAACACTGATTCTCAAACCATTTCCAGACTTCGGGCCGGCAAGCGGGATCCGTTATGCCGGCATTGCAGGGGCGACGATTCAATCGCCGCCTACCACCCAACTCTCCAGCATGCCGGTCGTTACCGACTTCGGGCGCTCGATGGGATACCCGAGCGCACGGTCCCATATGATGTTGGCCAGCACACCGATAGCCCTCCCCACGCCAAAGAGAACTGTGTAGAAATCGTAGTCGGTAATTCCGTAATACCAATGAATGACGCCCGACTGGGCATCCAGGTTCGGCCAGGGGTCTTTTGCCTTGCCATGCTCCATGAGAATCGGCGGCGCCACCTTGTAGATCATGTTCACCACCCTGAAGAGCTCATAGTCCGGCAGGAACCTCTCGCAGAACTCCCTGAGCGCGGTATAGCGCGGATCAGTCTTGCGCAGGACCGCATGCCCGTAACCCGGAATTACCTTCCCGCTGTTCAGCGTGTCCCAAAGGAACCTGCTCAGGTCGTCCTCGGTCGGCACCCCTCCTCCCAGGCGGTGCAGCACATCCTGGATCCAGCGCAGCACCTCCTGGTTGGCAAGGCCGTGGAGCGGACCCGCAAGACCGTTGATCCCCGCGGAAAGGCTGTAATAGGCATCCGCCAGGGCCGATGCCACCAGATGGGTAGTGTGTGACGAGACATTGCCGGATTCATGGTCTGAATGGAGGATGAAAGTCATTCGCGCGGCATCGTCATATGGTCTTGGTATGCCCATCATGTGCGCGAAATTGCCGCCGATGTCCAGGTATCTCCCGGGAGGAATAAAAGTGTCCGACTTGTACTTCATCCGGTAGATGTACGCGGCGATTGCCGGAAGACGAGCCAGGATGTTGCAGCAGTCTTCGTACATGGGATCCCAGTAGTCCGCTTTTTTCATGCCGTCGGTATACTTCCTGGCGAAGATGGATTCCCGCTGCATGGAAAGGATGGCGGCCGAGAACATGGTCATGGGATGAGTATCCCTGGGCATTGCACGCAGGATGTCGAAAACGTACCGCGGAACCTGGGAGCGGATGCTGAAATCCTCGACCACGGCGAGTGTTTCCTCCATGGAAGGGATCTCACCGGTCAGGAGGAAATACCAGAATCCTTCCACATAGGGATATTCGCACCCGGGAACATTGGGCAGGCCCGCGAACGTTTCCTGTATCGTCTTGCCCCTGAAGCGTATCCCTTCGTAGGGGTCCAGCGATGAAATATCCGTAACCAGGCACTTGACGTCGCGGATGCCGCCGATGCACTGCCCTATCGTAACCTTGTCGATGACCACGTCACGATGGTTTTTAAGCAGTGCAGAAATGCGGGTCCGGTGGGCCTGTATTTTCTCCAGGAGCTTTTCCTTCAGCATCATCATGGGGGCTCTCTTTCTGCTTGCGGGGCCTGCCGCGTATTTTGATACCGATCAACTCACAGAAGAGTTATTTCTTCTTTTGAGAACGTTAACTGTTCAAGTCCCTGCCCCGAAATGTGGAATGTGTTCTCGATGCCGACCGCTCCGACGCCCGGAAAGACGAGCTTCGGCTCGAAAGCGAAAACCATCCCGGCTTCGAGAAGCATATTATTGAACCCGCGAGCAATAAACGGGTATTCATCGATCTCGATGCCTACACCGTGCCCCACGAATGATACCTGAGCGCCCTTGTACCCCATGAAGTTGTCTCCATGACCCTGCTCGGTCGCAAGCGCCAGGCAGGCATCATAGACATCCCCCCATGATGTCCCGGGATGGGCCAGTTCGGTCATCTTATTCTGGACCGCCAGCATATCGCGATGGCCGTCCCGCAGGTATTCCGGAAGCCCCCCCAGCGCAAACACCCTGGTCTGATCCACCAGGTATCCCTCGCTGCTGCCCGCGAAATCCACGACAATGGGCTGCTCCGGAGCGATCCTGGCCATGCCGCACCCCTGCCCGAAACTCGGGCTCAGTCCGACACCTCCGAGAGGGGTGTCGGTATAGGCCGGCACCGCACCGTCAGCACCGGAGAGGGTATGGCCGAAGATCATCTCACCGTTGAAAACCCTCATCCTGATATGCCCGAGATGGCCTGCCAGCCGGGCCGTGTACTCCAGTTCGGCGGCAAGGTCCAGATCAGTCATGCCTTCCCGGATGACCTCGCAGGCCCGCCGGCAAACCTTGTCCACCTGAATGGCTGCCTTGCGCATGATCTCCAGTTCGAAACCTGACTTGATCATCCGAACCCTTCGGATCAGGGGTGTTGCATCCTGGATCCCGGCAGC
Source organism: Geobacteraceae bacterium (assembly GCA_034933285.1). Classification (GTDB taxonomy): domain Bacteria; phylum Desulfobacterota; class Desulfuromonadia; order Geobacterales; family Geobacteraceae; genus RPRC01. The sequence continues at coordinate 260,696 of JAYFNT010000008.1, forward strand.
GGGAAAGACTCTGCGGTAGCGTTCATAGAAAGTCACCGGCAGCACATCCAGTTCCATGCCGATCCGTTTCGGTTCCGCCAGTCCGTATCCGGAAATTATCCCCGGAACTTCACGCATGGAAGAAAAAGGTACTATCTCCTCCAGAGCCGACTCAGCCATAGCCCGCTGCAAATCCCGTCGCACCATGTAAACAGGCTCACCTTCGACGGGAACATACAGGCATCCTGATTGAATGGTGCCGGTGAAATAAAACAGGTCCGAGTTCTGGAGCATAATGACCGCATCCAGCCCCTCCGCGGCCATCAGCCCCTGCAGTTTGCGCAACCGGCCATACAGTTCGCTTTTCGGTGTCAATTGCTTGCTCATGCTAGGCCTTTTCCTCCATATCCTCCAGTTGCAGTTCGCGAATGGCCATTTCGCGCAGCTTGAACTTCTGGATCTTGCCCGAGGCTGTCATGGGGTAGGAGTCTACGAATTTCACGTACTTGGGTATCTTGTAGTTGGCGATCTTCCCCCGGCAGAAACCCTTCACTTCATCCTCGGTCATCTCCATCCCCTTTTTAACGACGATCGCCGCCATTACCTGCTCGCCGAATTTCCGGTCAGGGACGCCGTAAACCTGTACATCGGAAACCTTCGGATGGGTATAGAGGAATTCCTCGATCTCCTTGGGGTAGATATTTTCGCCGCCGCGGATGATCATGTTCTTGATCCGCCCGGTAATCTTGCAGTAGCCGTTCTCGTCCATCACGGCCAGGTCTCCGGTGTGAAGCCAGCCGTCTGCATCGATCACCTTTGCTGTTTCTTCCGGCATCTTGTAGTAACCCTTCATAACCATGTAGCCGCGTCCGCACAACTCTCCCTGCTTGCCGGGGGGGAGCGTGGCGCCTGTCTCGATGTCGACGATTTTCACTTCCGCGCCGGGCAGGGCCCGTCCAACGGTTGCGACCCGCAATTCAATCGAGTCTTCGGTACGGGTTTGGGTAATGCCGGGAGACGCTTCGGTCTGGCCGTAGACACTGGTGATCTCCGTCATGTGCATGTCGTTCACCGCTCGCTTCATCACCTCGATGGGACATACCGACCCGGCCATGATGCCGGTGCGGAGGCTGGTGAGATCGAACGTGTCGAAGTCGGGATGTTCGAGCTCAGCGATGAACATGGTCGGGACACCGTGCACAGCCGTGCAGCGCTCCTGTTCGATTGCCTGGAGCACCTGCAGGGGATTGAAGGTCACTATCGGCACCATGGCGCAACCATGGGTGACGCTGGCCATGACCGCCAGCACGCTGCCGAAGCAGTGGAAGAACGGAACGGGAATGCAGAGCCGGTCTTTTTCCGTGAACTTCATGCACTCGCCGATATAGAAGCCGTTGTTCGTCAGATTGTAATGGGTAAGCATAACACCCTTGGGAAATCCGGTAGTCCCGGACGTATACTGCATTTGGATGACATCGTGAATGTCCAGGCTTCGTTCGACCTCCCGAAGCTCCTCATCGGTTATTGCTTCCGCCATTTCGAAAAGATCGTTGAAATTGATGGTTCCGGCAGGCGTTTCCTCGCCGATGTAGACCACCTGCTTCAAGTAGGGGAGCAATTCGCTGTGCAGCGTCCCGGGCGACGAATTCCGCAACTCGGGGACCACCTCGTAAAGGGTCTCCATGTAGTCGGTGTCCTTGTAGCTCTTTACCAGGAACAGGTAACCCGAATCCGACTGCTTGAGAATATATTCGAGTTCTGACGATCGATAGCTGGTGTTGATAGTTACCAGCACAGCGCCGATTTTGGCCGTGGCAAAAGAGAGGATGACCCACTCGGGAACATTGGTGGCCCAGATCGAGATATGGTCACCCTTCTTGATTCCGAGCTTGAGCAGTCCCTTCGCGACCCGGCGGCAGACTTCGTTGAATTCAAAGTACGAGTAGCGCAGGCCGCGATCCACGTACACCAGAGCATCATTGTCCGGGAAACGCTCTGCCATCTGGTCCAACAAACCACCGATTGTAATCTCAAGATTTTTCGACATTAGACCCTCCCCATTCATATCATGATGTCAAACAGATCCGCCGGCCGACCATCACGTTGCGCGTGCGCATCTACACGGCAGGATAAACATCAGGTTTACGAGACATAAAAATATCAGGCTTCCGGACCAAATGCCACCTTCTGGGCAACGCTTCACCATTAAGCAGGTGAACTCATTTTAACTGGTTGATTTAAAAGGATTTTATGACTTATCACAGCATGAGTGACAAGTCAAGACATTACTCGAAGCTTGAATGGCGCTTTGCATGAAGCGGCAACGCTTGCAACGGCAAGGAGGGAAACAGACTGAAAAAGCAAGGGGGAAGTTCACCATCTCAGCCGGCAAGTGCCTTTTCAACGGCCAGGACCATCGAATCCACGGTGATGCTTCGACTGCACTTGTCGTTCCTGTCACACTCCGTGCGAAAACAGGGCGAACAGTCAAGGGGAGACTGGACAATAACGTTGCCCGGGCCGCGAGGGCCGCTCCTCCTGCCGTTGCTGGCACGGTAGAGTGAAACCGTTGGAGTTCCCACCGCCGCTGCAATGTGAACGGGGCCTGTATCACCCGCCACCACGAGGTCGACCTTTTTCAGCAACGCCGCGAATCCCTTCAATGGATATCGGTCCAGCACCCTGGCGCCGGTCCCGATGGCCGATGCTATCCCGGCAACAGCCTTTCTTTCCTGTTCGTTCCCCCAGGACATGAGGATGGTGGATTCCGGGTACCGCTCCAGAAGCGTCTTCCCCAGCTCGGCCCATCCCTCTTCGTACCAGAACTTGGCCTTCCAGGTGGTACCGTAGTGAAAGAGGAAAACCAGCCCGTCGGAAAGTGTTGCCAGGAGAGTCCGGGCTGCCTCATCGTCTTCAGGTGAGGTGGTTATGTCCGAAGAAAGATTCATAGTATTGAAATCTTTCCCGAAGGGCACGCTTACCAGTCGCAGGTATTGGTCGGTAATGTGGTAATCCTGGCGACGGACGGGAATCTGCCGGGTTGTAAAGAGCAGGTTTATGGACTCCTGAAGGGTTTCCCGGGCGAAGCCGATCCGTTTGGCCGCACCGCTGAGCCAGCAGACCAGGCCGCTTTTCAGGTTGCCCTGGATATCGAATACCAGGTCGTAATCGCGCGATCTCAGGGCCTTCTTGACCCGGCTGATCTCTTCCCTGGTGCTGCGCGCGAAGGGTTTCCTCCTCCACACCTTGGTACGGACCGTATGCAGCACGCTGATCAGCGGATTGCCCTGCAGAATGTCCAGAAAAGGCTCCTCTACCACCCAGTCAATCTCTATTCCGGGAGCGACCCTGTGCAGGTAATCCAGTACCGGGAGGGCGTGGATTATATCGCCCAGGGCGCTCATCTTGATAATCAGGACTCGCAAGCTTTCAGGCACCTTTCACGGTAAGCTGATGTCCATCCGGAAAGTCCGGATGGAAACAAACCAGTGCCCGTCCGGAAACCCCGCATAGGCACAAGCAGGTTTCCAATTCGGTAACGAGGATTTTTTCGTTCTGGCTAGGAAACCAAGGGGTTGCGCGGAGGCATACTCAGGTATGTCGCACAAGCAAGCCCGCTGGTTGACACCGCCAGGGCGGAAAAAGACCGTTTCCGGATGGAAACAAACTAATCGTCGAAATGACCGGCCGGCCCCTTGTCAGGGCTGAGTGAACCCGCCTTTTCATTAATTTTGGTTCCGGCCCATTCCGCCGGATCCTCCATCCTTGCGGCCTTGGCGCCCATATCATAAGTGCCCGCCTTCAGGATAGCCTCTATCGCCAGCGGTGAGGAGTCGCCGGAATTCAGAACATTGTACATCATGCCGTATGCGAAAGCCTCGACTCCATCTGACATCCGCTCGCGAATTTCCCGCGGCTGGGAAAGCAGCCTGTTCTCGAAAGGAAGATTCAGATTCTTGTAGTCCCCCGGCTTGTAACCCTTGGAGTCCGCGAAAGCGACCATTTCAGCCCACAGCTCATCCGTCATGCCCCGGTCCTTCTTCTTGATGAAACATCCGTTGTCGTCCAGGATGGCATTGCCGTAATCGTTTACTTCCAGTCCCCAGGAAACCATCTGCAGGGCCGTGGCAACGTTGGCTTTGGTTGTGCTGGTCCGTGACGCTATCTCCCTCAGCCTGTCCGAACTGTTGCCGGAGGTTCCATGCTGGGCTCCCGAGAGCCTGTATTTAGCCAGAGCAGAATGGATGGAAGCCGTGAGATCCACCTGGATGCCCTGGGCATTGGCCTCGATGCCGTGGGTGGTGCCGTTGTTGAGCGCGATCCAGTCCGGGAAAACGGAATGGGCATTCAGGCCCTGAATCAGGAACAGCGCCTCCTCCACCGTGGAAAGTCCTGCCTTGCCCTTGATCTCTCCGACCTCGGTCTCCAGACCTGCCCAGCCGGGGACGAAGGGGTTAAGTGCAAGACTGGCCAGCAGGTTCTCGGCGTCCGGCAAATGGGAAGCATCTATGGCAATGGAAGTTATGCCTGCATCGAACATGGTCGGTATCTCGACCTTTGCAGCTTCCACATCCTTGGCCGATTTGATGCCGTAATGGTCGGCATGGATTGCAACCGGCACGGTTATCCCCATCTCGTTGCACATGGAGTCTACGATCATTGCCATGTTCCAGTAGTTGACCGGGCAATAGGCCTTGGCACCCCCCTCCGACTTGGCGATCTCGATGATCACGGCGGCATTGGCCTTTTGCGCCGCTCTCAACACACCCCTGATCACGAAAGTGTTCCTGCCGTTTGCCGCCATTGCTATGGCCTTCCCCTTGGCAAGCATGGCGCGGTCTATAACCTTGCCGCTTACAATCAGAGCCTTGGAGTTGGGAAACAGCCGGGCCACATTAGGCGGCCTGCCGGTTTCCACGGCTTTCAGAAAATCAGCGGAATAGCCGAAAGATTTGCTACACATTTATTATCCTCCTTTTGCGGAAAAGCAGATGGGGAATACCGCCGATCAACATGCGGAAAGGTGCCCATGCAACTCCTGGCGGCGCGCCGGCTCAAGCCACGTTTAACATTTCATTTTTTTCATGTATATCACAGGGATCGGGAAAACTCAAGGCGCCGGAAGGGCTTGCGGAACCAATGAAGACGGGCCGCATCCGGGATCAACTTGCACTCTTTACCCCTGCTCAGGTATACTCTGGCCGATTCAAAGGAGAAAATTTCATGTACCCAGTAGTGCCATTCAGTGAAAAATTACTGGACAGCCACCTTACGGTGGACGTCCGTACACCCCTTGAATACCAGGAAGACCACATTCCGGGGGCAATAAACGTGCCGCTTCTCAGCAACGAAGAACGGGTGGAAATCGGCACCCTCTACAAAAGGACCGGTCCCCACGGCGCGCGTGTAAGGGGGCTGGAACTGACGGCTCCCCGTTTTCCGGCGATCGTGGAGCAGATCGCGGCAGCGGCATCAGGACGCCCGATCCTGGTCTACTGCTGGCGCGGCGGGCTGCGGAGCAGGACGGTTGCATCCATACTTGACCTGACCGGCTTCCGGGCCAGCCAACTGGATGGCGGCTACAAGACCTACCGCACATGGATAACCTCTTTCTTCTCCCCTTTCCGTCCGTCAGGCCCTCTCGTGGTCATACACGGCTTGACAGGCATCGGCAAAACGACCTTTCTGCAATTACTCGACAGAGATCGGTTCACAGTGGCAGACCTTGAAGGGCTCGCCCGGCATCGCGGTTCGGCTTTCGGAGAGCTCGGCCTGCAGCAGGACATCAGCCAGAAAAGGTTCGAGAGCCTGCTCTGGAACGAACTGAGGAAATCGCCACCGGGGAAACCCGTCATCCTTGAAGGAGAAAGCCGCAGGATCGGCAGGATATTCCTGCCGGGAAACCTCTATGAGGCAATGCGCGACGGGATCAAGATATGGTGCGAGGCATCACTGGAAACCAGGGTTGACCGCCTGATCGAAGAATATGGCAGGGAGGAATACCGGGATGGAATGGCCGAGGCCCTGTTACGCATCAGGAAAAGACTGGGCGGCGGCAAATACGAGGAAATACGGGATTCGCTGGACAAATGGGATCTGCGGGCCTTCATGTCCGAACTGCTCATATCGTATTACGACCGGGTCTATTACAAGACTCGCGATTGGGTGGAGGACCGGGTCATCTCCCTGGAAAACTTCCACGCGGCCGCCCGGGAACTGGAGGATTTCCTCGCAACCCGAACCGGCTGACTCCTGCACTCACCGAAATAAAAAGGGCGCCCGTTGCAGACGCCCTTTCTCTCATGCCTCGTGATTATTTTTTTCTCTTTTCCTTTTGCCTTTCCTCTTGCCTCGTGCCCTGTGCTATCAGCCTTTCCTTGTGCCTCGCGCCTCGTGCCCTGTGCCTGCCTTTATCATGCCGCCAGCCTGAACGTGTCCACGAGTTGCTGCAGCTGCTCCGCCAGTTGCGAAAGCTGGTTGGCTGCAGATGCGGATTCCTGTGAACCTTTGGCAGTCTCCTGCACTACGTCGGTAATTTGCTGGATGTTGCTGGTTATCTCGTTGGTCGTGGCGGTCTGCTGCTCGGCAGCGGTGGCGATCTGGTTGATCTGCATGGTAACCGTGTTGGCCTGTTCCAGGATTTCCCGCAAAGCCTCGCCCGATTTGGCGGCGTCCACAGTCCCTTTTTCCACTTCCCTTACCCCCTCTTCCATCGAGGCAACCGCTCCCTTGGTCTCCATCTGGATGGCCTTTATCATTGCGCCGATTTCCTTGGTCGCCTTGGTGGTGCGTTCGGCAAGTGCCCGAACCTCGTCGGCCACGACCGCGAAGCCCCTGCCCTGTTCACCGGCGCGGGCAGCCTCTATCGCCGCATTCAGTGCGAGAAGATTGGTCTGGTCCGCGATATCCTCGATAGTTCCCACGATTTCACCGATCTGATCGGACCGGGCGCCAAGACTTTCAACCGTCTGGGCCGATTCCTTCACGCGATCAGCAATGCGGTTCATTTCCAGGACAGTATCCTGCACAACGATAGAACCAGCGGAAGCGGAATCCCCGGCCTGTTTCGAACTCTCCACCGCCATCAGGCAGCTCTTGGCGATCTCGGAGCTGGTGCAGGACATCTCCTCGCTGGCCGTGGCAACGGTTCCTGCCTGCGCCGCCACCTCTTCAGCTCCCGTTGCTATCTGTTCCGATGTGGCATACAGCTGGGTGGAAGCGGATGCAACCTGTGCCGCCGTATCCCTGATTGACGATACCATTTCGTGCATGGCCTCCAGCATCCGGTTGATGGCACGGCCCAGGTCTCCGATTTCGTCCTTGCAGAATATCTGGATTTTTGTCGAAAGATCGCCATCAGCGACTCTTTCCATTTGCTCGGAAACGCGGTTTATCCTTGTGACGAAATTTTTTACGAAGAAAACAGCACCCCAAAGACCGACGACAAATGCCAGGGCCCCGCAGACGATCATGATCAGCCGTTGCGTCTCATAACGCTCGACCGCGCTCTTGTACGCAGCGGCGACCTTCTCCTGCTGATACTTCACCTGCGCGTCGAACGTTTTCTGGACATTCTGCATCAGCGGTTGAGCATTCTTCATCAGCACAGATACCGCATCCTGGTTCCTGCCTGCCATGATCAGAGAGATAACCCGGTCGTTCGCCCGGGATGCAAGCGAGATCATCGTCTTGGAGTCTTCCAGAAGCTTCAATCCCTGGGGGTCTTTTTCGAGCTCCTGCAGCTTTCTGACATTCTCGCCGTATGACGCGCGGGCCTCTTCAATCACCTTCTTCTCCCGCAGCACAGCGTCCTGATCATCCAGCAGGACAATTTTCTGCACTGAAGTCCAGAGATCGTTGATGGACTGCACAGCGCCAAAGGCATAGGCAGTCTTCTGATAGTCGCCCATGACGATCCCCTCCATCGAGTTTTTTACCTTCACGGTGCTTCCTATGCCGAGAAAAAGCACCAGCAAAAGCATCGTCAGGATAAACCCAAACACCAACCCCATCTTCGGCCCGATTTTCATCTTTGCAAAAATCATTATTTTCTCTCCTTGCATCGTGTTGCGTGTAACACGCGTACACCTTGTTCGCAGGTCGTAGCGGAATTGGTAACATCTTCAATCATCAATAATATTGGATATTTTTTATTCTCATTAGTAATGTTCGTCATGCGCCGGCAAAACTTGAAATTATTTCTTATTTAATTAAAGCGCAAACTTAATCACAACAAATTCTGCACAAAACAGAAACGAAACTATCTCCCTCAAAAAGGCTGTTTGTTATCGCAGGGCGCTGCCAGACATTCGCACCCCTCACCCGGGCTGCGCCCGCCCTCTCCCTTGATGGCGAGGGCTTTATGGAAACACCTTCTCCATTGAGGAGAAGGTGGCCCACTGGGTCGGATGAGGGGGGATCGAAAATAAAATCCAATGCGTTTCAGATAGTATGCGTGCGTATCACCTTATTTTGCTGGATATTTGCGAGTGCCAAAAAGAAAGGGCGGCCCGTTGAGGAACCGCCCTTTCAAACATGATGGGTTGCCGACTAATACTCTAATCTCAAGCTTGTGAAGCCTTCAATGCCTGGTCCATATCCGCGATTATATCCCTGACATCTTCGATGCCCACGGAAAGCCGGATGAAATCGGCGGTCACGCCGGAGGCCTCCTGCTCTTCAGCGCTGAGTTGCTGGTGCGTGGTCGAAGCAGGGTGAATGACCAGCGACTTGGCGTCACCGATGTTCGCCAGATGGGACAGAAGCTTGACATTGTCGATGAATTTCCTGCCGGCCTCCACCCCACCCTTGATGCCGAAGCCTATTATGGCGCCCGGCCCCTTGGGCAGATATCTGGCCGCACGCTCATGGTCTTTGTGGCTCGCGAGCCCGGGATAATTGACCCAGTTCACGCTCGGATGCCGTTCAAGCCATTCCGCGACCTTCTGTGCGTTTTCCACGTGGCGCGGCATGCGCACGTGCAGTGTTTCCAGCCCCTGGAGGATCTGGAATGCATTGAAGGGAGACAGGGGGGCGCCGAGATCGCGCAGCAGTTCGACCCTCATCTTGACGATATAGGAAAGATTTCCCAGAGCATCCCAGAATCTGATCCCGTGGTAAGAGGGATCGGGCTCGGTGAATTCGGGGAACTTGCCGTTGTTCCAGGGGAAAGCGCCTCCGTCAACCACGCAGCCGCCCAGGCACGTGCCATGCCCGCTGATGAACTTGGTGAGTGAGTAGACCACGATATCCGCACCGTGCTCAAGGGGACGGAACAGATAAGGGGTGGTGACCGTGTTGTCCACAACAAAGGGAATTCCCGCATCGTGGGCGATCCTGCCGATTTCCTCGAAGTCGTCCACGTTGTTTTTCGGGTTGCCAACGGACTCGGAGTAAACCATCCTCGTGTTCTCATCAATTGCGGCACGGATATTCTCCGGATCGGAGCTGTCGACAAACTTCACCGTAATGCCCAGTTTGAACAGGGTATAGTGAAAAAGGTTATAGGTCCCGCCATAAAGATAATTGGTGGAAATGATATTCTGCCCAGCCTGGGTAATGTTGAGCACGGCATAGGTAATCGCCGCCTGGCCCGAGGCAACCGCCAGGGCGCCGACACCGCCGTCCAGCTCCGCCATTCTCTTTTCCAACACATCAGTGGTCGGGTTCATAAGCCGTGTATATATGTTCCCGGGTTCCTCCAGGGCGAAAAGCCTGGCGGCATGATCGGAATCCCTGAAACAGTACGCGCTGGTCAGGTAAATGGGCACGGCACGGGAAAGAGTGGCGGAATCCGGGGCTTGACCGGCATGCAGCGCCAGGGTATCAAGATTCAGTTTCTTTTCGGACATGATTTTCCCCCTTGAGTTTTGTTGGAATCAAAAAACCCCTTCCGGGCGGGAGAAGGGGTGATAAGAAGGTCTTTTCATTCAGCTTTGAAATAAATACCTGAGAGATCGGGATTTGTCAATTTAAATTACCTACTCTTTTTCTCAATATTCTTTTACGGCCTGTTCACCCTTCCGTACAACTCCGACAGATCGGCCAGTCTTTCGGCCAGTTGCGGGGAAAGGGCATCCGTACTGAATCGCCATGCCCAGTTGCCGGCTGCCGAACCAGGAAGGTTCATCCGGCAGTTTCCCGGAAGAGCGAGGACGTCCTGGAGGGGAATTATGGCTGTATCGGCCACCGACCCCTGCGCGACTCTTATGAGATCCCAGACTAAATCCTCCCCGCTCACTCCCAGGTAACGGAGGACTTTTTTCCGTGCTCCGGGTGAAAGTGATGCGAACCATCCGGCAGTGGTATCGTTGTCGTGGGTTCCGGTATAAACGACCGAACTCCTCACATGGTTATGGGGAAGATAGGGATTGTCAGGGCCTGAATCGAAAGCGAACTGCAGGATCTTCATCCCGGGAAAGGAAAACGTGTCCCGCAGAAGTTCAACCTCGGGCGTGATCACTCCCAGGTCCTCCGCCACCACGGGCAGTTCGCCGAACTCCGCACGGAGCGCATTGAAAATAGCCTCGCCCGGTCCCTTGGCCCATTTGCCTTTTTCCGCGGTCTTCTCGCCGGCGGGGACTTCCCAGCACGCTTCAAAGCCGCGGAAATGGTCGATCCTGACAAGGTCGTAAAGCATAAGCGCCGACCTGAACCGGTCTTTCCACCAGCAATAACCGCAGCGCGCCATCTCCTCCCAGTCATACAAGGGGTTCCCCCACAACTGACCGGTTTTGCTGAAATAATCGGGAGGAACGCCGGCAACCACCCTGGGCCGGCCTTTGCCGTCCAACTGGAAAAAATACGGATTCGCCCAGACTTCAGCCGAATCGAACGCCACGAAGATGGGGATGTCACCGAAAATGTCGATTCCCATCCGGTTTGCATAAGATTTCAGGCAGCGCCACTGGCGGAAGAATTGCCATTGGGCGTACTTCAGGGCGCCTATCTCCGGGCCGAGCGACCTTGAGGCTTCCTCCAGCGCCGCTTCATCCCGCAGCGCAAAACGCTCAGGCCAGTCACACCATTTTTTCTCCTCGTGCCGATGCTTCAGGGCCATGAAAAGAGCGTAGTCATGAAGCCAGGGAGTCGTGTCGCAGAATTGCCAGAACTCTTCCAGCCTGGACCGTTCGGCGGAAGCGAAGAAGTTCGCCGCCGCTTTGTCCAGTGCTGCGGATTTGCCCTCCCTGGCACGCTCGTAATCAACACGTTCCGCGAGACATTCATCTTTCAGGTCAGAATGATTCAAGTCGCCTTCATTCGCCAGGCAACGCAGATCTATCAGCAGGGGATTGCCAGCGAAGGCTGAATAGCACATGTACGGCGAATTGCCGAATGCGGTGGGACCTAGCGGCAGGACCTGCCAGATTGTTTGCCCCGCATCCCGGAGAAAATCCGCAAAGGCAACCGCCTCCGCGCCGAGAGACCCGATCCCGCCGGGACCGGGAAGCGAAGTTGGATGCAGGATTATGCCGCTTTTTCGCGCTCTTGTCATTCAGGGTTCTCCGGGTGGAGGGTTTTAGGTTTTAGGTTTTAGGTTTTAAGTTTTAAGTTTTAAGTTCTAGGTTTTAGGGTCCAGCTGTTACCTTCAGAATTCTGACTTCTGACTCCTGATTCTGACTCCTGAATTCCGCCTTTTACCCATTGCCTATTGCCTATCGCCCATCGCCCATCGCCCATTTCCTATTGCCCATTGCCAATCACCTCGTCTATCCTCTTGCGGTCAAGGGTCTCTTCTTCCAGCAGGGCCGATGCCAGAGCATCCAGCTTGTCGCGATTGGCTTCAAGTAAACCTTGGGCAACCGTCTCGCCCTCCTGGATTATGGCCGATATTTCCTGGTCGATGCGCCAGGCCATTGCTTCGGAAAATGTCTTTTCCTGTGCCAGTTTCATGCCCAGGAAGGGATGCTCCTCTCCGCGGGAGAAGGTCACCGCACCGATTTTCTCGCTCATGCCCCACTGGCAGACCATCTTCTCGGCCAGCTCGGTCACGACCTTAAGGTCGTTCTGGGCGCCGGTGGAAATGTCGCCGAACACGAGACGCTCGGCAACCCTTCCTCCCAGAATAACGGCAATCCTGTTCATGAGATAGCTCTTGGGAAAGTGATAGCGGTCATCCTCGGGAAGTTGCTGCGTGACTCCCAGCGCCATGCCGCGGGGAATGATGGTAACCTTGTGGATCGGATCGGTGCCGGGAAGAAGCTTGGCCACGAGAGTGTGGCCCGATTCGTGGTAAGCCGTTATTCTCTTTTCGTCCTCCGAAATGTACATCTTCCGCTCGCCACCCATCAATATCTTGTCCTTGGCCAGCTCCATCTGCTTCATGCCCACCACTTCGGAGCTTTCACGGGCCGCCAGTATCGCAGCCTCGTTCACCAGGTTCTCCAGGTCCGCTCCGGTCATACCGGGAGTACCCTTGGCGATGGCGGCCAGATCCACATCAGGGGCAAGGGGTGTCTTGCGGGTATGGACTTTCAGGATGCTCTCCCTGTCACGCCAGTCCGGTCTTTCTATGACGACGCGGCGGTCAAAGCGGCCGGGACGGAGCAGCGCGGGATCCAGGACATCCGGCCGGTTGGTCGCCGCCATCACGATGATTTCCTCGTGAGGGTCGAAACCGTCCATCTCCGACAGGAGCTGGTTGAGGGTCTGTTCCCGCTCGTCGTGCCCGCCGCCGAAACCGGCCCCTCGGCTGCGCCCCACGGCATCCAGTTCATCGATGAAAATGATGCTCGGCGCAACCTTACGGGCGCCGGCAAACAGGTCTCTGACCCTGCTGGCGCCGACGCCGACGAACATTTCAATGAACTGTGACGCCGAAATGCTGAAAAAGGCCACTCCCGCCTCACCCGCCACAGCCCGTGCCAGAAGGGTTTTGCCGGTCCCGGGGGGCCCGACCAGCAGCACGCCCTTCGGCACCTTGCCGCCGATGCGTGAAAACTTTTTGGGGTCCTTGAGATATTCAACCACTTCGCGAAGTTCCTGCTTGGCTTCTTCCATGCCCGCCACATCCGCGAAGGTGACAGGCGTCTTCTGGGATTCGTAGACTTTCGCGCCCGACTTGGCGAACCCGCCCATCATGGCACCAGGCCCCTGAGCTTTGACCCCCCTGGAAAAAAGGATCCAGACACCTATGATCAGCAGCCAGGGGAGCATATAGATCAGCCCGGAAACTATCGGCGATGTCTCCTGGGATATCGCTGTCACCTGCACCTTTTTCGATTCCAGCTCAGGCATCAACGCCGGGTCCTGGATAGCAGGCATGATTGTGGTAAATTTGCCCGCGTTCCTGATAGTGCTCTTTCCGTCAGCCTGTTCGCTGACCGGGATCTTTTGCCGGAACTCCCCTTTCAGTGAGTTCCCCCGAATCGTGATCTCCTTGATATTGTCCCGAGCCAGTTCTGACTTGAATCGGCTGTAAGGGATCTCGGCGGAATCCTCCGCCTTGTTGTCGATCAACGCAGTGTATACAACATTGAAGACTACGACGAGCGCCAGCATTACCAGTAACGGTTTCCAAATCGGTTTCCACATGCGCCACTCCCTTGATCTCGAACTTATCAACAATTCCTATTACTTTATACTGCCCGTATCGTCTCTAGGCAAGTATGGATATTTTCGGGAAAACCAATTGACAAAAAAAATCCATTCCAATAGATTTACTTATTTATCCAATCAGCGGGCAACCGCGATTCGACAGGCCTCTCGTCTGCCCATGATCCATGGGCGGACAGCGCATAGTCCAGGGAGAATGTTCCATGCCAGCACAAACCATGTTATGGGGCGGATTCGCCATACTTATCACCGTCATGTTCATTCTCGACCTGGGAGTATTCAACCGCAGGAGCCACGAAATCTCATTCCGGGAAGCTCTGGCCTGGACGCTTGTCTGGGTGGGGCTGGCCATAGGATTCAATATCGGTATCCTTTATTTCATGGGCGCTACCAAGGCGCTGGAGTTTTTCACCGGTTACCTTATCGAAGAATCCCTTTCAGTGGACAACCTTTTCGTATTTATAATGATTTTTTCCTATTTTCACGTATCTCGGGTCCATCAACCCAAGATCCTGAAGTGGGGAATAATCGGTGCCCTGGTCTTGAGAGCGGTATTCATTTTCCTGGGAATCGAGCTGTTCGAGCGTTTCCACTGGATGGTCTACCTGTTCGGCGGGCTTTTGATCTTCACCGGTATCAAGATGGCTTTCGGGGGTGAGGGAAAGATCGAGCCGGAAAAGAACCTGGTGGTAAGGCTGGTCAGGAAGTTTGTCCCGATAACAAAGCGCATTTACGGCGACCGCTTCTTCATCCGGCGTAACGGGGTGCTGGCGGCGACCCCCCTCATGCTGGCGCTGCTGGTGGTGGAAAGCAGCGACGTCATATTCGCCGTCGATTCGATTCCCGCGATCCTGGCAGTGACCCGCGACCCGTTCATAGTCTATACATCCAACGTTTTCGCCATCATGGGACTTCGCTCCATGTACTACCTGCTGAGCAACGTCATGGAAATGTTCGCATACCTGAAGCTCGGGGTCTCCTTCATACTGGCATTCGTGGGTCTCAAGATGCTGCTCTCGTCCGTCTACCAGTTCCCGATTTATTTCTCCCTCGGCATGATCGTGGGGGTGCTCTCCATCTCAATTGCCGCCTCGGTTATCATAGGCAGCAAACAGAAAGCGCGGCACTGAAGCAACATGCAATTGAAAAGCCCGGGGCGGCGGCAAATTCCTCCTTGCAAGGGTAGTTTGCCTGTTTCAGCGATCAGGATACCGTGTCGTTTTCAACCGTATCATCCTTCAATATCCGGACCTTGAGGATTGCGGTTTTGGTCACTTCTTCACAGACCAGCACCAAACCGTCGAACTTCACCTTCTCACCCTTTTCGGGAAACCGGCCCAGCAGATCAAGGATCAGTCCTGCCAGTGTGTCGTATGGCAGATCTTCCTCGCGTTTGAAATCTAGGACATCGGCAAGATCGGAAAGGGAAATCGTCGCATCCAGGACCATGCTGCCGTCAGCCAGCTTCTGAATCCGGCGCGGCTCTCCCACGTCATGCTCATCCTCGATCTCTCCCACCAGTTCCTCCAGGAGATCTTCCGTGGTAACCAACCCGCTGATCCCACCGTACTCATCCACGACCAGTGCCATGTGAATACGCTTGCGCTGCATTTCCTTCAGCAGGTCATTGACCTTTTTCACCTCCGGTACGTAATAAGGAGGCCTGACAATTGTTTCCACATCGAAACCGGGTTCCTGAACCATGCGGCCGAGGAAATCCTTGCCATGGATGAACCCGGTGATATTTTCGATTGAAACCCGATAAACCGGGTAGCGCGAATACATGTTATCCATGACGGTCCTGAGCATTTCCTCGCGGGAAGCTTCCAGGTCGATCCCTACGATCCGGGTCCGCGGAACCATTACTTCCCGGACGCTGGTATGGGTGAAATCGAAGATATTTTCGATGTATTCACGCTCAGTTGCGCTGAAAACCCCTGTTTCATGCCCCTCCTGGACTATATGACGGACTTCTTCCGGAGTAATGA
Organism: Geobacteraceae bacterium; assembly: GCA_034933285.1. Classification (GTDB taxonomy): domain Bacteria; phylum Desulfobacterota; class Desulfuromonadia; order Geobacterales; family Geobacteraceae; genus RPRC01. The sequence continues at coordinate 276,217 of JAYFNT010000008.1, forward strand.
AAACCTGCCCTCCTTCTGCCTTGATGCCGAGGATCCTGAGGACTGCCCGGTTGGATAAAGCGAGGAAACCTACCGCTACAGAGCCAACCCGGGCCAGGAACCGTATCGTTTTGGCCACGTGCAATGCCATGGTATCGGCATACTGAAGCGCAATCGTTTTGGGAACAAGTTCACCGAAGACAAGGGAAAAGTATGAGATAAAGACCACCACGATGGTAATGGCGAGAGGTTCGGCAGCGTGCCTTAAAATTTCGAACGGAGCCACAAGAAAGAGCGGCTTCAGATACTGGATGGCTGCGGCGCCGCCGACAGCGGAGGCCATGCTTCCGACAATGGTGACTCCGATCTGCACGGTTGCCAGAAAGCGATAGGGATCATCCTGAAGACCTTCGACAATCTTCGCTTTTTCGTCTCCCTCGGACACCAGTTGGGCAATCCTGCTTTTTCGGGCCGATATGACGGCCAGTTCAGAGCCTGCAAAAAATCCGTTCGCCAGAATGAGAAGAAAAACCAGCAGCAATTCCAGCCAGACCGTTTCCAAAACTACCTCCTTGCAAGATCCGCTCTATTCCTTGCCTGAACGGGACAGTCACTTTTTCACCTGAATCGTGATGCCTTCACGCCACGGATTCAGATTTCAGAAAATCCCCTCCAGCAAACTGAGGCAGGCTTCATCCCTGTTCAGGGTATAGAGATGAATACCCGGAGCGCCCTTTTCCAGAAGGCCCTTGATCTGTCCGCGGGCATACTCCATGCCCAGAGCCTGTACCGCATCCGCACCCCCTCTCAGGTTGGCCTCTTCCAGCTTGGCCATGAAATCCGCCGGGATGCTGGCGCCGCAAAGCGAAAGCACCTTTTTGATAACTTTGAGGCTGAATATGGGCATGATCCCCGGGATGAGGGGCTTTTTCACGCCTGCAGTCCTGGCCCTTTTCACGAAATCCCAGTAGTGGCCGTTATCGAAAAAGAGTTGCGTCACCACGAAATCACCGCCTGCATCCAGTTTGAAGCGGAGCGCATCCAAGTCCGCTTCAAGACAGGATGCCTCGGGATGGCCCTCGGGATAGCCGGCAACCCCTATCCCCATTTCCGGGAAACGTTTCCTGACAAAGGAAACCAGATCGGACGCAAAGGTAAAATCCCTTTCAGCCGATGTGATGGCGGGTTGGTCCTGGGGCGGGTCCCCACGGAGCGCCAGGATATTGTCCACGCCGACTGACCGCAGTTCCTTGAGGAAAGCCAGGATACCGGCCTCTGTGGCTCCAACGCAGGTAAGATGGGCCATGGGTTCAAGCGACAGGTCGCGCTTCAGGCGGGTTACTATGTCAAGCGTGTGCGACTGGGTGCTCCCGCCGGCGCCATAGGTCACCGACACGAAAAGCGGATTTATTGAACGCAGTTTTTCCACGCAGCGAAAAAATCCGGGCCAGTCATTCTGCTCTTTCGGTGGGAAAAATTCCAGTGAAATGAACGGTTTATCCCGCTCAAACAATTCAACGATGCGCAAATTCAATTCTCCTTGGAATCATCCGCCCCCACGGTTTGCTGACTGTGCCGGAAACGGTTTTTTTCTTTGTACTAAGGGATGTTACGTTGAGAACGTATAGCATGGCGCCCGGACATTTGCAAGGGGCACGATCCCTTCATTTCCAGAGCGCTACAGGTTTCCACACCGGGAAAAGTGTGATACATATAAATCATGATGAAAAACCTTTGATCAAACCCGATGTTTGCCATAACAAAATTCTCTTCGATAAAAGGCCTGACAAATGAATGATGTTTCATCTCTGATAGACACCCATGCACATATAGACGGCAAGGAGTTCGACGCGGATTTTTCCGGGATGCTGGCTCGCGCGGCGGCTGCTGGAGTGACCAGAATCGTCGCCGTGGCAGGAGACATGGAATCGAGCAGGAGGACCGTGGAACTGGCAAGCATCTACGGGAACATATACTGCGCGGTAGGTGTGCACCCCCATGACGCCGTCCACGTCTCGGACAAATGCTTTGAACTGGTGGGACAGCTTGCGTCGGGGTCGGAAAAATGCGTCGCCATCGGCGAGATCGGCCTCGACTTCTACCGGGACCGCTCCCCGAGGGACATACAGGAACGGGTATTCAGGAGGTTTCTCATCCTGGCCTCGGAGCTTGACCTGCCGGTGATCATCCATGACCGGGATGCCCACGACAGGGTTCTCAAAATCCTGGGAGAAGAACGGGCACGCGGCATCAGAGGGGTGCTGCACTGTTTTTCCGGGGACCTCGGGATGGCCAGGGAATGCATCGACCTGGGTCTTTCGATTTCCATACCAGGCACAGTGACCTATCCCTCGAACCAGCAGTTGCGCGATGTGGTGAAGGGGGTGTCCTCGGATTTCATCCTCCTGGAAACCGACTGCCCCTACCTGTCTCCGGTCCCCTACCGTGGAAAGCGCAATGAGCCGGCTCATCTTCGCCTTGTTGCCGAAAAGGTGGCTGAGATCAAGGGTTTGTCGATGGAAGACATCGCCAGGATCACCACCCTCAATGCTGAACGGCTCTTCGGCATTGGACAGCGCGAACAGAGCGGCGCCATCGCCTATCGCATCCGCGACTCACTCTACCTGAACATAACCAACCGCTGCACCAACCGCTGTTCTTTCTGCGCGAAATTCTCCGACTTCTTCGTCAAGGGACATTTCCTGAAACTGGACCATGAGCCGTCCTTTGCCGAGGTCATGGAAGCGGTTGGAGACCCTTCGGGCTATGAAGAAATAGTTTTCTGCGGTTACGGCGAGCCGCTTTTGCGGCTCGACCTGGTTCTTAAGCTTGCTGCCGCTTTGAAGGGCAAGGGCTGCCGGATAAGGATCAATACTGACGGACAGGCCAACCTGGTCAACGGACGTAATGTCCTTCCGGAGCTGGCAGGCCTGGTGGATACAATTTCAGTCAGCTTGAACGCTGCCGACGCGGCGACTTATGCGCGTCTATGCCGCACTCCATACGGAGAAGAGGGCTTTTCGGCCGTTTGCGACTTCCTGCGAGAAGCGGGAAAACACATTCCCTCGGTTGTCGCCTCGGCGGTTACAGTCCCCGGACTGGACATCGAGCCCGTCAGAAAACTCGCGGAAGAACTGGGAGTCGTCTTTCGCAAACGGGAGTATGCCGATGTCGGATGACATATGTAGAAGCCCTGAATGTGATAAAACCGGCAAAACGGGTCTTCCGGCGGAGCCCGACAGCGTCGGACTTTGCCTGGGAGCCTGCACCGTCACGCTTGCAAGACGCACCCGCGGCACCTTGACCTTTGAGAAAATACCTCACGACGGAAAGGTAGGCGATGTGCTGCGCAAGTCCTTTTCCGATCTGCTTCCGGCGCGGGTCGGCATCACCGGCCGCACTTTCCGCAAACTGGTGTCCCTGCCGACCATACCGGAACCAGAGGCCGTGGAACTGGCTTACGCCCATGTCCGTGAAAGATGCCCGGACGTGGACTGCATCGTTTCAGCAGGTGGTGAAACCTTCATCGCCTATTTTCTCGACAAGAGCGGCAGGGTCCGCTCCGTGCAGACCGGCAACAAGTGCGCATCGGGAACCGGCGAGTTCTTCCTCCAGCAGATAAAGCGCATGGACCTGGAGCTGGAAGCAGCCATAAGCGAAGCGAATGGTGAAGAGCCGTACCCGCTTGCCGGCCGCTGCTCGGTGTTCTGCAAATCCGACTGCACCCATGCCCTCAACAAAGGATTGGCGAAAGGCCGGGTAAGTGCCGGGCTGTGCCAGATGATGGCGGTGAAAATCATCGAGCTCCTGAAAAAAGGGCGGCCGACCCGCGTCCTGGTCACCGGCGGAGTCAGCGGGAACCATGTGGTTCTTGATTTCCTGCGGCGCTCGTACCCCCAGGCAATCACCCTTCCCGAATCACCCTTCTTCGAAGCCCTGGGCGCCATGCTCTGGGCTGATGAGAACGCGGATCCCGTAACTGGAAGCGAGGGGATTTTCTCCCCGGGCCACTGTTCCTTCTCCTTTCTGCCCGGACTTGCGGAAAGCCTGGAAAAAGTCACTTTCACGTCCATGGAACGAGGGGAATTCCATGATGGCGAATACATCCTGGGAGTGGACGTGGGCAGCACCACCACCAAGGCCGTGCTGCTCAGCATGGACAACTGCGCGATGACAGCCGGCGTATACCTGCGGACATTGGGAGACCCGGTGGGAGCCAGCCGTCGCTGCTACCGCGGGATTCTCGACCAGGTGCCCGAAGGGGTGTCGGTCAGGATCATAGCCATCGGTGCAACCGGCAGCGGCCGGCGCATCGCGGGCCTTCATGCCCAGACCCCCGGCATTATTAATGAAATCGTCGCACATGCCGCGGCTGCCGTCCACTTCGATCCCGGTGTGGAAACCATCTTCGAGATCGGCGGGCAGGATGCCAAGTACACTTACATAACCAACCGTGTTGCCAGCGACTATGCCATGAATGAAGCCTGTTCGGCCGGCACCGGCTCCTTCCTGGAAGAGTCCGGCCGCGAGTCGCTCGGTGTGCCCATGGAAGAAATCGAGACTCTTGCCCTCCGCTCATCCTCGCCCCCCGACTTCAGCGACCAGTGTTCGGCCTTCATCAGCAGCGACGTAAAAACCGCCGTACAGGAAGGGATCGGCAAGGAGGACATCCTGGCCGGGCTCGTCTATTCGGTCTGTCAGAATTACCTGAACCGGGTGAAGGGCGCGAGGCCGGTGGGGAAAAAGATCTTCATGCAGGGAGGGGTCTGCTACAACCGGGCCGTTCCCGCCGCGATGGCAGCGCTGTGCGGCCAGGAAATAATCGTCCCGCCCGAACCGGGGCTCATGGGCGCCTTCGGCGTAGCTCTTGAAATGCGCCGCAAGATCCTCGGCGGACTCATGGACAAAGGCTGCTACCGGCTCAAGGAGCTGGCCGACAGGGAAGTCTCCTACAAAGAGCCGTTCGTCTGCGCCGGAGGCAGGGAAGGATGCGACGGGAAGTGCTCGATTGCCAGGATAGAAGTAAACGGAACCGTCTACCCGTTCGGCGGCGCCTGCGATCTCTACTACAACCAGTTCAGGAAAGAGAAAATCGATCCGGCCGGGCGTGACCTGGTGAAGATCCGTGAAGAGCTGGTTTTCAACAGTTACGCGCCTCCATCCCTCGACAGCCATGAAACAGCCCTGTCGGTGGGCATCCCGGCATCCCTGCTTACCACCACGCTCTTCCCGTTCTATGCGTATTTTTTCAGCCGTCTCGGCTTGCGGGTAGTCCCCGGAATGGAACCGGACCCTAAAGGGCTGGAAGCGCCGGCCGCTTCTTTCTGTTTTCCCATGCTCCAGAGCCACGCCTTTGTCCAGGGGCTGCTCAAACGGGACACGGACTTCATCTTCCTTCCCCATGTAAAGACCATGGCAATGGAAACCAGCGACGAAACCAACTGCACGTGCCCCTTTGTCCAGGCCGACCCGTACTGCCTTACGGCAGCTTTCCACGACGAACTCAAGCCCAGGCTGCTTACCGCGGTACTTGAATTCGACAACCCGAACCGCCTGCGGGAAGAATTCATATCTCTCGGCCGCCGTCTGGGGTTTTCCCGCAAGAAATCCGCGGCAGCATTCGAAGACGCCGGAGAAGCATTCTCTTCCATGCGCAGGGAGATGACCGACCTGGGAAGAGAATTCCTCCATAACCTGGAGCCGGACGAATCGGCCATAGTGCTTTTCGGCCGCCCATACAACGCCTTCAGCCGGTTCGGCAACATGGGGATTCCGCACAAGTTCGCCAGCCGCGGCTATCGCGTCATACCGCATGACTTCCTGCCCATGGAAGAACTGGGAGGTTCGACCGTGTCCCAAATGTTCTGGGCCACTGGACAGGGCATCATGCAGGCGGCCGGTTTCGTGCGGCGCCACCCCAATCTCTTCGGGGTCTTCATCACCAACTTCAGCTGCGGTCCGGATTCCTTCATTACCGGCTACTTCCGGGACGCCATGGGTCAGAAGCCTTCCCTGACACTGGAAATCGATGCCCACACCGCGGATGCCGGCATCGATACCAGGATAGAGGCATTCCTGGATGTCATGCAGGGATACCGGGAACTTGGGCAGGACATAACGGACACAGCCGATTTCAAACCTGCCCGAATGGTGAAACACCAAGGGAACTATGTCATCGAAACGGGAAACGGCAGACGTTTTCGCCTGACCGATCCGGAAGTCAGGCTTCTCATCCCCTCGATGGGAAAGAGCGTCTCGGAATGCCTTGCAGCAGCCATGCGGTTTTGCGGCATAAAGGCCACGCCCCTTGACCCGCCGGGCCGGAGGGAGCTGTCGCTGGGCAAAGGGAACGCCACCTGCAAGGAATGCCTGCCCCTCATCCTTACCAGCGGCTCCCTGGTTAAATATCTATCCGCGCCCCGGAATGAAGGCGAGGTCATCGCCTATTTCATGCCCGAAACCGACGGGCCCTGCCGGTTCGGCCAATACAACGTATTCATGAAGAACTACATCCGCAAGAACAGGATCCCCGATGTAGCCTTGTTCAGTCTTTCATCCGAGGACAGTTACGACGGTATCCCCGCCGACCTGACCCGGCGAATCTGGCTGGGGCTGACCATCGGTGACGGCCTCGAAGAAGTCCGGGCCGGGATACTCGCCATTGCCGGGGATAGGGAAGAAGCGCTTGAAGCATTTGAACGTTCCAGGGAACGGATCGTAGGGAGCGTTGCTGAAGACAGCTATGATGCGGTCATGAAGACCCTCAGGCACGAGATGGAGGAGCTTTCCCGGTTCAGGAAGAAATGTGCTCTTGACGATGTGACCAGGATATCTCTCGTTGGAGAGATTTTCGTCCGGCGCGACGACTTCTCTCGCCAGTACATGGCGGAAAGGCTGGCCGAAAAAGGTGTCCTGCTGCGCACCGCGCCGGCAACCGAATGGCTCCATTACACCGATTACTGCCTGGCCGAGGGGCTGAACGGACCTGTGTCGATCGGCAAACGCCTCAGGCTGAAACTGAAGAAAATGGTGATGCTCAAGGACGAAAGGCTTATCGCAGGTCATCTGTCCGCTTCAGGTTTCTTTGACAGTCACCGGACCCCGGTGGACCACCTGGTTTCCCGGGGAGCGTCGCTCTTGAATCCGGAACTGACAGGGGAAGCGATCCTGACCATCAGCTCGGCATTGACCGAAATCGGCGACGACTGCCACGGCGTGATAAGCATCGGGCCGTTCGGCTGCATGCCGAGCCGGATCGCCGAAGCCATAATCACCTACAGCCTGCCGGTTGAAAAAGAAAATTTCTCCGTGAACAACAGGAAGTTCTGGGCAAAATCCAAGGGAGAAATCCCCCTTCCCTTTCTTGCCATCGAGAGCGACGGCACCCCCTTCCCCCAACTGGTGGAGACCCGGCTGGAAAGCCTTCTCCTTTCAGCAAGGAGACTCAAAGAGGAAATGGGGAAGCAGCCGGGAGGACACAACGCGGGCTGACTTTCCTGAACACGCGCTCAATTCGGAACTCCCTGAGCAAGAGTTCTCCTGTTTCCTTCCGCTCAGAGCATCGGTCACTTGATGCACTTGATGCAATACGGTTCGACATGCTCGCCTGCTCTTGCAAAGAGAGTATAGCATGGTAGTATACAGTATGGTTTGTCTTGATGACAGCCGCATGCGCCACCATGCCGCGAACGAGCCAGGACGGTTCCGGCAACCGGCAGCATGGCAGTCAATCTCCGTCCGGCGACAAGACGCGGCGAGCCGGGCAGGAAGAACAGCTTCAGCAATATCGGTAGCTCACGATGAAAACGATTCTGGTTTTTCCGCCATTCTACTTGCAGTCCCTTTACAACCTCCCGCCCCTGGGCCTTCTTAACCTTGCCACTATCCTCAGAGAAACAGGGCACGAGGTTTCGGTGCTGGACCTTGTCCTCGCCATGAGAACCGGGAAACTTGCCACAGGCGCCTCCATTTATCGCGACGCCGCCCGCATGATTCTCGACCGGGAACCGGACCTGGTGGCATTCTCCGCCCAATGCGCGACGACACCGGCGGTAATCAGGATCGCAGAACTTTTGAAAAGGAACCGGCCGGAAGTGAGGATCGTCGCCGGAGGGCATGATGTGTCTTTTGTCGCGGAACGGATCCTGGAGCGCTTCCCCTGGATTGACGCCATCGTAAGAGGCGAAGGCGAAGCGACATTTCCGGAGCTCGTGTCAGCTTTTGACCGGAATGGTGATATCGAAAAGATCGACGGCATTACCTGGCGGTCGGCAGGCAGGATCTTCAGGAACCCGGACAGGGACCTGATCCGCTGCCTGGACGACATTCCCGCCCCTGATTACGGCTTAGTCCCTCCCCTTGACGTTTATCGCTCAGCCTGCGGCATCCCGCGAAGCATCGCCATCCTGGAAGTGGGACGGGGCTGCCCCCACAGCTGCGTTTACTGCTCCGAGTCGGTAATGTGGCGGCGGCAGACCCGGACTTTTTCCATTACGCGGATAGTCGATGAAATGCGCAACCTCAGGGACGGTTTCGGAGCCGAATGCTTTCTCCTTGCCTATGACCAGTTCACCGCGGACCGACGATTCGTGGAAGATTTCTGTCATGCAGTGATGAATGAAGGGCTGAACGGCACTCCATGGTATTGCATTTCAAGGCTCGACTCGGTCGACCTGCCTCTCCTGCGGACCATGCGGGAGGCAGGGTGTGAATCCATGTGTTACGGCATCGACTCCGGCTCCGAGCAGACCCTGCATTTCATCGGCAAGCGGATTGATAGAGACATTCTCTACCAGCGGGTTCGTGAAACGACTGACGAAGGAATGGTTCCGACACTCAGCTTTGTGATCGGACTCCCTGAAGAGGAGCGCAGGGACATCGATGAAACACTGGAGCTGGCCCTGAAATGCGGCATTCAGGGCAACTGCAATCCTCTCATCCAGCTGCCCACCGTGCTGCCGGGCACGGAACTTCACCGGCGTTACGCAGACCGCCTCGTCCGTTCGGCCGACACCTATTTTTCCCTCGGACTGGAATTTGACAACGGCAGGCGCCTGGCAGGGGATATTGAACTGATAGAATCCGACCCGGTTGTCTTCAGCGGTTTCGGCAACCTGCCATGCCCCGGCATGCCGCTTAAGGAGCTGGACCGGATAGCCGGTTATTTCCCCCTGGTGGCAAACCTGTTCCCGAAGACGTTCCTCCTCCTGGCTAAAGCGCTGCGCTCGTCGGTCAGCTCTTTATTCCGCAGCTTCATCGGACATGTATCCGTCCTGGAAGGAAGGGAACTCCCCTGCCTGATCCCCGATGATTTGCAGGAACACCTTGCTTCCTTCGCCGATCAGGCGCTGGCGGATGCGGAGATACAAGGCTGGAATCACATTCCACAAATGTGCCGTTATGAGAAACTGGCCTGCAGGATGACTGGCTGTCAGTTGCCCCAGGCAACTGCGACGGCCCGCATAAGTCCCATCACCGAATGGAAACCGCAAAGGAGCGGGCTTGCCGTTGTCGAGGAGTTCCGCTGTAATATCCCGGCAATAATCGAAGACTTGAAAAAGGGAATAGTTTGCGGCAGCTATGCTGATCAACCGGCAATACTGGTTTTCGTATCCAGGCAAAGCGGCCTGGAGGTCGTGGAAGTGAATGAATTCGGACGGGATCTCCTCACCCGTTGCAACGGCTCGGCAACAGTGGAAGGAATTGCAGCGGAATTATACGACAGCTATGGATCAGGCATGAACACGGACGATTTCCGGCGGGAATGCAGTGATGCTATTCAATCACTGGAAAGCATGGAAATCGTCCAGAGGGTGACTGTCACCCCACCACGAAGAAAGGAGGTGATCTCATGCTGAAATTGAGAAGTGTTGAAAAGAAAGCCGCGTCATCAGCCGGTTGCCACGGGCCTTCGTGCCACGCGCCCGCATGCCATGCCCCGTCATGCCACGCTCCATCATGTCATGCTCCATCATGTCATGCACCCGTTTAGCGTTGACTCGACCTTTCGGGCGGATCGCCCCGTTGCGGCCGATCCGCCTTCTTTTCCCAAAGGACATCGAACAGAATGACCTCTCGGCCCCGGTTCCCTGTAATAGACAGCCACGTCGACCTGATCTACGACCTGGTCCGGCATCATCCGGACAAGCCTCTCGAAGACCTTCCCGATGCGTGGTGCTGCCTGCCACGTCTCGCTGCGGGAAACGTGAAGATTATCGTCTCGGCGTTCTATTGCCAGGATGGCTGCAACGGTCCCATGACTGCCGCGGAAAACCTCCGCTCGCTGTTGCGGTACTCAGACAACTACCTGAAGGCATTGCCTGTAGTCAGGACCCGGCAGGAACTTGAAGCCTGCTTCGAAGGAGCCGGCAATCCGGGCACCCTGCTGCTGCTGGAAAACGCTGATCCCCTGCTGGAGTTCGACCCGGCGATTCTGAAACGCCTGGGATTCGGGATTGTCGGCCTGACCCATGCCGGCCGGAACAGGATCGGTTGCGGCAACAAGGTCGAGAACCCCGCCGGTCTTTCCGAAGCAGGACGGTCGCTTGTCACCAGGCTCGACCGGCTCGGATTTGCTCTGGATCTGGCCCACCTGTCCGAACCATGTTTCCGGGAAACGGTCGATATCTTCACCGGCCCTCTGGTCTCGACCCATACCGGGATCCGCGCTTTTTGCGACACTCCGCGCAACCTCTCCGACCGGCAGATAAGGACGATTCTTGACCGTGACGGGATGATAGGCCTTGCTGCTTATCCGGGCATGCTGTCGCCTGCGGGTGAAGCATGTATTGATGATTTCTTCAGGCAGCTCGACTGGTTTATCCGGAGATACGGGCCATGGGGAATCGGCATCGGATCGGACTTCGGCGGCTTCGACACCATGTGCCGGGGGGTGGAAGACCATTCCGCGCTGCCGCGCGTGGCGGACTTGCTCGCTGGCGCCGGCCATTCAGACCAGGTCATAGCCGCCGTCTTTGGTGAAAACTGGCTCAGGTTCTTTTCCAGGCTGTTGACCGCCGCACCCGCGGAAAACCATTGATCTGAAACTGACAGGCAGTCCGCCCGGCTTTCCCGGCGAGACCTACCTGGCTCTTGCTGAGCCGTCCCTGACAAAGCTTTCCAGTTCAGAAGCCGTCATGGGAGGGCTGATGAGGTAGCCCTGCATCTTCCCGCATCCCTGACGCAAGAGAAATTCCCGTTGCTCCTGCTGCTCGACACCGGCGGCGACCGTCTCCAGTCCCAGTGCGCGGGACACGGCGATGATGGCACAGACAAGAGACCGGCTGTCGCCGTCGTCCAGCAGTTTCCCGATCAGGAACCTGTCAATTTTGAGAATGTCGATGGGAAACCGTTTCAACTGGTTGAGTGATGAATGGCCGGCTCCGAAGTCGTCCACTGAGAGCCGTATACCCTTGTCCTTCAGACAGCGCAAAGTTTCGACCAGACCGGCGCCGCTTTTCAACAGGGCATCCTCCGTAAACTCAAGGTCCAGGAATGACGGGTCCATGCCGGTGTCCGCCAGTACCCGATCCACGAGCGAGACTAGTGGTTCACTCCTTGAATGGACCCCTGAAATATTGACCGAAACCCTGAATGTGCTCCACTCCTGCCTGCGCCATAACGACAACTGATTGCAGGCGCTTGTCAGCACCCATTCATCCAGATCATTTCCCAACCCGCATTTTTCCGCGAACGGCAGGAAATCCGCCGGCAGTTGAACCCCTTTTTCCGGGCAGTCCCATCTGAGCAAAGCTTCGACACAGACCAGGCTGCCATTCTCCATGTCAAGGACCGGCTGGAAACGAAGCGAGAATTCATCCCCGGCAAGGGCAGTTCGCAAACGGTTTTCCATATCGATGTGCTCGACCGCCACACTGTTGAATTCATCCGAATAGAAACGGAAATTATTGCCTCCCGCCATCTTGACCTTGTACATCGCCATATCGGCATGCCTGATCATTTCCGCCTGGTCCATCCCGTCCAGGGGGTAGAGACTGATGCCTATGCACGGGGTGATGTGAATTTCGCTGCCGTCGACATAAAAGGGGGCGGAGATCGAGGAAAGAATCCGTTGCGCCACTTTGGCAGCATCGTAATACTCACGTATATTTTCCAGCAGAACCAGGAACTCGTCTCCCGCCAGACGGGAAACCTGTACATCCGTCCCGTTTTCCGACTCCCTCGCAACCTGGTCGCTGGTTCTGACACTCGACGAAAGGCGGTGCGCAACCTGTTTCAGCAGTTCATCACCCACCGAATGCCCGAAATTGTCATTGATTCGCTTGAATCTGTCCAGGTCCACGAAAAGTATGGACAGCTTGCGGTTCATGCGCTTGGTCCGCATCAGAGCCTGGTCGAAATGATCGGTGAAGTGTACCCTGTTGGGAAGACCGGTGAGGCTGTCAAAGTACGCCAGCCGCCTGATTTTTTCCTCGTCCCTTCGTCTTTCCGTAACATCCTGGACATAGCCGACTGCCTGGATCGGATGTCCTGCCGTGTCTCTTCTGATCTGTGCCTCCGCATGGACATCAAGGGTCCGCCCCTTGCGGTTTATTATCCTGCATTCCAGGCTCAGGGAGTCGCTTCCGGACAAAACCCGCCGCATGGCTGCCGCCACCTTCATCCTGTCCAAGGGATGCAGGCACTCCCTGAAGATTCCATAACATGCCCCGGCGTGCTCTCCCTCCATTCCGAATATCCTGAATACTTCTTCCGACCAGTGCATTTCTCCGGATGACGTGTCCAGTTCCCAACTGCCGATACCGGCGATGCGCTGCGCTTCGGCTAGGCGGGCTTCACTGACCCTCAACTTCTCGTAGGTCTTTTTCGCGCGAAGTATGTAATTCATCTGATGCCCGAGATTGACCCAGTGGACAGGTTTGCTGATGAACTGGGTTGCTCCGGCTTCATAGGCTCTTTTCACTGAATCATCATCATTCATGCCGGTCATCATGACCACGGGAATGGACTCGCCTCCGGGCAGTTCCCGCAACGCGGCGCAGACCTGGAAGCCGTCCAGACCAGGCATCACGACATCAAGCATGACGATATCCGGCCTGAGGCTGAGGAAACATTCGACCGCCGTATCTCCCCGGTCGGCATCGACCACGTCAAACCCCTCAAGCGCTAGAACCTCACGCGCCATGAGCCTGATTGCCGGATCATCATCCACCACAAGAACCATAGGAACGTTTCTCTGCGACATAATTTCAGCTCCTTGCCCAAAAAACCGTGCTGATCCGAAGAAGTCCCATGCCTTGTGTGCTTCATTACCTGAAGTTGCACCGGCCGATTCCGCCTGCAAGAAAAGCTCTCTCAAAACCCTGTCAACACTTGCCGATGAATGGTGAACCAGGGCAAGCATTTCCACGGCCGGCAAAAATATTGGGAAAGCGCTATCAGATGACAAGATATATTTTAGATCAATATTCTATCAAATTCATAAAATTGTCAATATATGTTTTGTTACTTTTATATTGATTTTCAATTTATTATCGGTTATACTCTATTCCATGAACAATTCATCAACAGCAAATCCAGGCACTTCCGGAAGCCTTGATGCGTGCAAACGGATCAAGTCGCTCCGAAAGAGACTGAAAATGTCACAGAAAGAATTCGCTGCTTCCATCGGGATATCCCAGGGCCATCTTTGTGTCATTGAAAAAGGAAGCCATCTCCCTTCGGACACCTTGATCATGGCCATCTGCCACAGCTTCAAGGCAAACGAGGCATGGATACTGACCGGTTCAGGGGAACCGCTGGGCTCAGCGATGCCCGAATGCGGCATCCCGATATTCAGCCAACTCCCGGACACCTATCCGGACAGACCGATGTCCGGTGAAATTATCGGATATGTGTCGCTTCCGGGCCTTCCGGAAAACGCATTCGCATTTTATCAGCGCGGAGACTACATGGCGCCGACAATCCAGGCAAACGACCTGATGGTATTCGTGCCGGTTGATTCAATCGACAACGAAGACATTGTGCTGGTCAAAAACAAGTGGGACACATGGATAGTGCGCCGCTATCGCTCCACAAGGGACAGGTCCATGTTTACAGCTGACAACACAGCCTACAAGGAATTCGAGTACGACATAGGAAAGCAGAAACTGCTGGCGAAAATCTGTGCGGTTCTGAGGCATGTCAACTTTTAGCAACTGCAACCGCCAGCGTACAGCCATCCGGAACCCTGCATCTGCTGGCATCGCCGGCAAAATCCCCAGATGTTTCCGGGCACTGATGCAACAAAATAATGCCACGCATCATAAAGCCGCTTGACATGGAGCGGCTTTTCTCATTTAATTGAACAAAAGGACAATCATATTTCCATCGACCGGATGCTTTGGGCATCCACGGAAAACAGCGCCCCATGTTCCGGACTTTTCAATGAATAATGAGTTCACCATACTGCTGGCCGATGCCGACCTTGATTTTCACGATGCCATTACGGATTTTCTGAAAAACACCGGAACACACCTTGTTGCATGCAGCAACGGAAAAGAGGTCCTGGCTTCCATCCAAGCCCAGAAACCCGACCTTGTTTTCATGTCTGACACATTGAAAGACGTTTCATGCATTTCCTTGTGCAGAAAACTTAAAACAGACAGATCATCTTCATCCCTGCCTCTGGTCATGGTTCTGTCGTCCACCAGAGTCAATGATCGCGAGAACTGCCTTGAGGCCGGATTCAGCGATGTTCTCGTCAAGCCGGTCGATAGGGGTGACTTCTTCACGATACTCCGAAAATTCGTCAACCTGGAAAAGAGATTCAATCCCAGGTTCAGGAGCCCTTCTGAAATCAGCTGCTCCCTCCAGTACAGCATCAGCCACGACTGCAGAGTCTATGACATAAGTGCCGGGGGCTTGTTCCTGGAATCCTGCCCGCCACTGCCGATCAATACCGTGGTTGTGCTCGACTTCGTTCTTCCGCAAAGCACGGTCAGGATAAGCTGCAAGGGAAGGGTCGCATGGATCAACCACCCGATCGCCCTCTCCAAGATCGATTTCCCCTTCGGCGTGGGCGTGGAGTTCGTGGAAATGAGTCAAAACACTTCCGATGCTCTCGTGGCCTACCTGAACGGCAATCGCGACAATGCCGACAAAATCGCTTCGAAACGAATGATCAACAGCTGACTTCCTATCCGGCCAGCCCTACACAACAAAGGGGCAAGAGTTTCGATTCACCCCTTACCCCTCCCGTACCGAAAACCTTGTTAACGCATCGATCCTGCTGATCACCACACTTCCGGTGTTGCCGCCCGGGAAAATCTCCCTGGAAAGATATGCCAGCTCCTCAGCCTCACATTCCCCGGGAACATTTATCCACCAGCCCTTGATTCCCGACCTGGCGCCGTCGTTCCAGCGGTACCCCCTTTGCCTGAGCAGGTCCTTCTTGTCATAGGGAGCGCCCGCTGCGCATATTTTCGAAGACACCTCCCCGGACTTTTCCAGCAGGGCCTTCATGACCGGCACGCCGGAAAGCGGCAGCCGGGCAAGAAGCAGTCCCAGCAACCCTTCGGCGTCATCCAGCGCCCTGTGGGCGTTGATGAAAAACCCGCCGCATTTGTAGAGAAGAAATTCCAGGGTGCGCGACGATATCCTCTCGGCCTGCCAGTCGACCTGCGAAACAGTGCATGCCCACGGAAGCCGGGAAAAGACCGGATACCTGGCTTCAACGAATTTTCTGTCAAAATCCGCATTATGGGCGATCACCAGGGATGCCCGTTCAGCCAGAGCAATGACCCGGCTGTCATCAAAGGACTGCCCTGCAACCATATCGTCAGTGATTCCGGTAATTTCGGTAATCTCGGCAGCCAGCGGAAACCCAGGGTCTTCAAATCCTGAATAGCCGCCGCTCAGCCTGGTGATTTCGCCACGGACGGGATCATATTCGAACGCCACGATGCCAAGCTCGATTATTTTGTCGCGCGAATGATCAAGGCCGGTCGTTTCCGTATCAATGCACAGCGCCAGGCACGCTTCCCCTGTCTTACCGTGACTGAACCGGCTGTCCTTTTCCAGGCAGAGCCTGCGCAGGATTCTGAAATCTCCGGTTGATTCGAGGGAGGAAACGGCAACTTCGATTTCCAGCGGGTTCATGCTCCGATTCCCGGCCATGGCGCCCTTTGCGTTTTTCATCGGCACTCGATTCTTTTTCATCATGTATTTCACCTGAATCCGTGGCGCCTTCGCGCCTTCGCGAACGGTTAATGCCTCTTGTTTTCGCATTACGGGCAGTTGTGGCCCCCCGACGACGTTCACCCGACGCAACCGGCCTGTAACGGAGTCAGCGGCGTTGGACCCCGGCATTCCGCTCGCAAGGCACTCTGACGTCACGGATTCAGGTTTTACTCATCCAAATATGACCATTCCCTCGCCTGCCGCGAAACGCAGGAACGCCAGCGCGTCCTCCCGCGGAATGGAGAGCCTGTCCGCGATACGGCAAGCCGGCGTTGACCCGTCAAGGTTTTCCAGCAGCCGGTAATACGGCTCTGCCAGCGACTCAGTGGCAATCCGTCCGGAACTGGGATATATGGCAGCAAATGAGCCGCTGGGGTCGAGTGTGGAGCAGATCCGGGGCAGGTCGGGCTCCCCGCTCTCCAGGAGATCTATTATCTCGTAGTTGAAAACCGACAGCCTGGTTGATTCCGCGAGAGCCAGGGGACGATTGAGAAGATCGGTCCTGCCGAGAACCCGTTTTGAAAGACGCTCCGGTCCCGGCGTCATCAGAGCGGCCGCATAAAAGTAATGGTAATCGACGAAATCAAGAGCCGCTGCCAACAATCCCTTCACCTTTCGTTTTTTGAACAGATGGGTAAGGAATTTCCGTTGTAACTGCCATATCTCTTCGTCCCGGAGATCGGTTTCCGCAATCTCCCCGTGTTCCTTCTCCATAAGCCAGTCGGCGAAACCCTGCAGTAACCCGGCAGGCGTCAATCCAAGAGCGGTTATAATGCCGTTGAACCAGGCCACCGCCTTGCCCCTGCTGTAGAATATGTCGCAGGCGCCCGCGAGACGCTTGGCCTCCTCCATATCGGCAGCAGGAAAGGTCGGCGAATCCAGAAGCGTATAGGGAGGCCTCGACAGGTGGTTCAGCCCCAGTACCCGGGCGCGGGCCGAAAGCCTGGTGCCGTGCAGGACTGCAAGCGGAAATATGGCCAGGCTGTTGGGGTAAAGGGATAACGCGAAATCAAGCGTTTCCCTGAACTTATCCAGGCTGTCGCCAGGCAATCCGTAGATCAGGTCGAACCCGAACACGACCCCTTCCCGGTTGAGAAGCCCGATCCTGTCAATGAAAACACGA
Source organism: Geobacteraceae bacterium (assembly GCA_034933285.1). Taxonomy (GTDB): domain Bacteria; phylum Desulfobacterota; class Desulfuromonadia; order Geobacterales; family Geobacteraceae; genus RPRC01. The sequence goes on from JAYFNT010000008.1 coordinate 293,498, forward strand.
AGATCCTGGGACCGGCCCGCATCGCGCGCCACCTTCCGGTCGGCAGTCTGCAGTCCGATCTGCAGCGAACATTTCAGCCTGGCGAACAGACGGGCCTGTGCCGCGTCCAGCAATTCGGCCCGCGCCTCGAAGTGGAAATGGACATCAGGGGCCTTCCGCCCGATCATCCGGAGCAGCGCCTTGGCCCGTTCCCCGTCCAGGTTGAATGTGGAGTCCAGCACCACCACCTGGACCGCACCACGCCTGACCAGGTATTCCAGTTCCTTTTCCAGGCGCTCCAGCGGCTGACGGCGGACATTCCGCTCACCCATGCCGTCAAAACAGAATTCACAGCCGAAAGGGCATCCCCGCGAGAGTTGCCAGAGGACGCCGCGCGGGATATGCCCGTCCAGCACACCGCTCAGATAAGGCGAGGGGATACTCCCCAGATCCGCAATCGGCTCACGACATCTCACCGCGTTACCCGTTCCTCCCCTTCGCACGATCCCTGCCAGTCCGTCAAGGGAAGCACCGCTCAATAACCGGTCAAGCGCCTCGGAAAGAGTGATCTCCCCTTCCCCCATCACCAGGAAATCGAACGGCGCTTCGGCCAGCACACCTTCGGGATCGGCTGTCACTTCGGGTCCGCCGGCAAACAGGATGGCGCCCGGAGACTCGTGGCGGAGCCTCTCGACCAGGGCAGCGGATTCGGTGCGGTTCCAGACATAAAGGGAAAATCCGACCATATCCGGCCCGACCTCAAGTATTGCTTCCGCGGTTTCTTCAATGGAATCGCCGGAGAAAAACTCCGCACAAGTGACTTCCAGCGGAACGGGTCTCCCGGGATGAGCGTCGAGGCTCGCCTTGAGACAGGCTGCGGCCAGCGGAACGGCCTGTGGCGACTGGAAGGCATGGATGGTTACGAGATGAAGGTGCATGGATTTCCCACATGTCCTGCCGAGGCAGGAAAGCGCTTTTTCAATTCAATGACGGATTCCGCGAATCATGTCAAGGAAATGTTCCGATCTGATTGCTGTTTTGCCTGCTTGCCCTTTCCCTGGATTTGGGCTATGGTTAGGTCCATGGAACCGGTCCGGACAATGCGAAAACACAGAGGCCATCTGAAACAGGTGGCATTGATGGTCGTATTCCTTTTTTTCTTTCAGGGGACAGCTATATCCTGTTCGTCACTGCTGCCGGAAGCCAAATACCATGCCCCCATCATAAAGAAACAGGCAGCTGCATCGAAGTCCATGATCAAGAAGCCGGGCAAGCAGGTCGCCTTGCTGCGCGGCTTGGTCTTTGTCGACTGCTGCTCCGCCACATCCCCTCTCGAAAATCTCCAGCCGGGGGGCATCTCCACCGCGACCCGGGCGACGATTCCCGCCAGAGCGCCACCTGCGCCCAGTGCACGGCAAATTACATAAAGAACAGCTTTAGGTTTGCCCCGAAATATCTTTGCAATCCGCGTCCGCCCTCGCGGCAATGGTTGCATGCCATTCATTTCACTTGTTTCCAGGAACACCGGCACCTTGTTTCCGGCAATGCAACGGCTCGTTGCGTTCAGTTCGCATCGATCCGTCATATCGGACAGCTGCATTCACACAAAAACAACACACTGCAATAAAGGAAATTTACCATGAGAAGTAAAACCGGAAGCAAAACCATCTATATAACCGACAACGACATGACCAGGCTTGAAGAGTTGCTGGAAGTCGCAGGAGAAAACGTGACCAGGGACAACAAGCATCTTGAAGAGCTGTCGAGCGAGCTGCTGAAGGCTGAAGTGGTGGACTCCACAGAGATCCCGGCAAATGTCGTGACCATGAACTCCCAGGTGCTGCTTCTCGATCTGGATACCAACGAAAGCAAGTCGTACCAGCTCGTCTTTCCCCGGGAAGCCAACCTGGAGCAGAACAGGATATCTATTCTCGCGCCCATCGGTACGGCCATGATCGGTTGCCGAGTCGGCAATGTAATCAGCTGGAACGCACCTGCAGGGGTAAGAAGGATGAAGATTGCAAAGATCCTCTACCAGCCCGAAGCGGCGGGCGATTATCATTTATAGCACGAAGAGGATTTTTCCCATGGGAATACTTCTCCGCACCCCACACCGAGACCCGGACATTGCCATAGACCTTGGAACCGCGTTAACACGCATTGCATCAGGACGCCTGAGCCGGCTCGTGGTCCCGACAAGAGTCGCAGGGCGCCATGTAGTGCGGTCCGGCGCAATCGCCGACGCAGACGCTGCAGTGGAACTCCTGCATCCCCTCCTGTCCCGGGTAAGGAAATTCGGCGTGTTGCGTCCCCATGCCGTGACATGCGCACCGTCGGACGCCAGCGACGAAGAACTGGACACACTCAGGGAATGCGTCGCGAATGCCGGAGCAGCTACGGTGGACATAGTTCCGGAAATCCTGGCAGCTGCCATCGGCGCCGGTATGGACGTATCATCCCGTTATGCGGGTATGATCGTTGATATAGGCGAAGGTATTACCGAATGCGCCATCATCAGGTCAGGAACGATCATCGAGAAGCAAGTCGCCCGGGTGGGTTGCTCCGACCTGCGGCGGCAAGTTCTGCATGCAGTCTTGTCCATGACGGGACGACATGTGCCCGATGCGGAAGCTGAGCGCATAATGCGGGAGGCAGGAGTTGCGGGCAAGCAAGGGTCGATCCGGATTCTTTTTGCCGGTTGCGGCGATCATGCGGAAGCGTACGGGTCCGTAACCATGCCCGGTGAAAGGCTGCAAGAAGAACTGAAACCGGTAATCGACCGTATCACCGGAATTGTCAGCTCTTTGCTGGACTCCCTCGCTCCCAAAGTGGGCTGCCAGGTCATTGACAGCGGCATCTGCCTGAGCGGTGGCGGCGCGCTTTTGCGGGGAATGAGGCCCCACCTGGAAAAACTGACCGGGATATCGGTCACTTCGCCCGCCAGACCCCTTGACGCAGTCGTCGTGGGGGCAAGCGAAATGCTGCCGATAATGTCGATAATCAATCGACACCTGCGTCAATCCAATTGAATGTGGTATAAGGGATTGATAAAATATCCGAATAGGTACAAGACCTGATTATCTGACGTCCAACCTTGAAACAGGGTGGGCGGTTCAAGGGACGAATGGAAAGAAGATGGAACTTTCTGTTTTACAGGACATGGGAATTCTTTTCGGGCTGGCCATCGGCACCGTTATTCTTTTCCGCAGGTTCAGGTTTCCATCTATCGTCGGCTTTCTCGTCGCCGGTATTTTGGCGGGCCCCCATGTCCTCGCCCTCATCAGGAATACCCACCAGGTCGAGCAGATGGCAGAAATCGGCGTAGTTCTGCTCCTGTTCACCATCGGCATAGAATTCTCCATCAAGGAACTGATGCGCATCAAACACCTGGTGCTGCTGGGTGGCGGTTTGCAGGTGGCAGGCACAATCCTGGTGACCGCCCTGATCGGCGTCGGGTTCAACTTTTCCCTGCAACAGTCGATCTTCTTCGGTTTTCTGGTTGCCCTCTCCAGTACTGCCATTCTCATGAAACTGCTCATGGATGCCGGGGAGATGGATGCGCCTCACGGCAAAATGGCCATGGGCATCCTTATTTTCCAGGACCTGTGCGTGGTGCCGCTGATGCTCTTCGTGCCTTTTCTGGCAGGAGCGGGCGACGGTCTGAACGGCATCATGCTCGTTTCCGCAAAGGCAGCGGGTGTAGTCTTGATCGCCCACTACACCGCCCGGGTTCTGGTCCCCTGGATCTTCGGCCAGGTGGTCAAGGCCCGCAGCCGGGAACTCTTTCTTCTGACCATCCTGTTCATCGGCTTCGGCACCGCCTGGATCACCGCCCAGGTGGGACTTTCCCTTGCATTGGGAGCCTTCATCGCCGGCCTCGCCATATCTGAGTCGGAGTACAGCCATCAGGCGCTGGGTGACATCATCCCGTTCCGGGACGCATTCATGTCGCTCTTTTTCATCTCCGTCGGCATGCTGCTTGACCCGGCCGTCATAATCAAGTATCCACTCCTGATAGCCTCGCTGGTTATCACCATCCTCCTGATCAAGACCGTGATCACCACCGGCGCCGCGATGTCTCTCGGCATATCAATGCGGGTTGCCCTCATTACCGGGCTCTCCCTGGCCCAGATCGGTGAATTCTCCTTTGTCCTCTGCCAGTCCGGCCTCAAAACCGGCTTATTCACCCCGGAACTGTACCAGATCTTTCTTGCCGCATCAGTGGCTACCATGGGTTTGACCCCCCTCTGCCTGAAGATCGCCGCTCCCGTTGCAGACCGCATCGTGGCCGTTCTACCTAACGCTCTTACCAGGGGCAAGGGGGTTCTGGCGCGTCGCGAACACAAGATGACGGTCTCCGATCATGTGATAATCGTGGGCTTTGGCCTGAACGGCAGAAATCTTGCCCGTGTGCTGAAACACTTCAAAATCGACCACGTGATCATCGAGACCAACCCCTTCACGGTCAAGACCGAGCGCAAAAAGGGTTGCCCTATCATCTTCGGCGACGGTTCCAGCGACGAGATTCTGACCCATGCAAACATAAACCAGGCGCGCATCATCGTCATCGCCATCTCGGACGCGGCATCGAGCCGGCGCATTGCGGCCCAGGCCCGTCGCATGAATCCGGGTATACACGTAATCGTAAGGACCCGCTATATCCTGGAGATGGAGCCGCTCTACAAGCTGGGGGTCAACGAGGTCATTCCGGAAGAATTCGAGACCTCCATCGAAATTCTTTCCAGGGTGCTGAGGAAATATCTCCTCACCCACGACGAGATAGAGCGCTGTATTTCCGAGGTCCGTGGAGATTCCTACGAGATGTTCCGCTCCATGAGCCACAGGCACAGCCATGCTGTCGGCATCAGCGGATTCCTGACCGGCGCAGAACTGGGAACCTTCCGTGTCGGATCGACGTCCCCTCTTGTGGGGCACAGTCTCCGCGACGGAATACTTCGCGACAGGTCCGGCGCGACGCTCCTGATGATCAAACGCGGCAGCGACGTCGTACCCAATCCGGACCCGGTCTGGGAGCTCCAGGAAAATGATATCGTCCTCATTCTCGGCACTCCGGAGCAGCTTGCCGCTGCCGCCTCTCTCTTCGAGCACGCCATTTGACCGTGCCGCAAAAAACTTTTCCTCCTGAGAAAGAAGAACTATGGAATTCGTGAACAAACTGACCAGCGCCACCCAGAAACTCATCAGCAGCCATCTTTCATGGATTCACCGTATTACCCTTGGCAGGCCGAAAACCGTCTTTGCCGTTTCATTACTGCTGCTTGCCCTTTCGGCGCTATCCATCAGCCGGACTCACTTCGAATCCGACATATTCAAACTGTTCCCCAACAAGGGCCCGCTCGCGCTGTTCCTGGATTCTCTTGAATGGACAGGGAGCGCCAGGAACGTGTTTTTTCTCCTGGAAGGCAATCGGGATAAACTCGCCAGCGAGGCGGAAACCTTTGCCGGCAAACTTGAAAAGCTGCGGATCGACGGGGCCCCGGCCTTCGAAAAGGTTCAGTACCGGATCTTCGACCCGGCCGAAGTCAAGCCTTTCGCAAAGTTCCTCGGCTACGCCACGACCCGACCACAGCTTTTTCTTCTCCCCGAGGATGCGCAGAAGTACGCGGGAATGCTTGCCCCTGAGGCCGTGTCCCGCTCCCTGCAGACGGCCCGGGCGGAACTGGCCATGCCGGGTACGGTGCAGGAAGTGATCGCGGCAGACCCGCTCTACCTGAGAAACCTGATACTGCCGCGTCTCAAGAAATCCTCCCAGGCCCTGGACATGGACCCTTCCTCCCCCTATTTCCTGTCCCGGGACGGCAAGCTCCTGATAATCATAGCGGAACCGGCCCAACCGGTAACGAACATGGCGTTTGCCAGAAAGTTGATGACAGACATCAATGAAGCCCGCCAGGGCGCTTCGGTCAAAATCACCTGTACCGGGGCACACTTGAGCGCTGTCACGGATGAAGCAGCAATGAAAAAAGAGATCGCCGGCTGCATACTTTCGTCCCTTGTCGTGGTGCTGGCGCTGTTTTACCTGACTTACCGGCGATTCCTGCCCACAGTGCTGATCCCTGTAATCCTGGTATCCGGGGTAATTCTCGCCCTTGGGACGGCAGGCCTGGCATTAACCTCGGTCCACATTATCTCATTTGCCTTTACCGCCCTCATAATAGGCCTCGGCACCGATTACTCTATCCACATCTATGACCGATTTTACTCCGAACGGGTCAAGGGAACGACGACTGACGAAGCACTGAGGCTTGCCGTAGTGGATACAGGCCATGGTGTGTTCACGGCCGCCACTACAACCGCATTGCCATTCCTGGCGCTGATGTTCGCGGATGTGCGCGCGCTTTCCGAGTTGGGACTGCTGGTCGGCCTGGGGGTGATTTTTTCCCTCTATGCCACCTATTTCCTGTTGCCGCCCCTGCTCTTGTTCATGGAACGACGCTTTCCGCAGGCCCATTACCAGCCGCTGCCCTCTTTTTCCCTCGGGGGAGTATGGGAACTGGCCGAGAAATATGGCCGGCCGGTAATCGGCCTCTCGTTCATAGCTATCGCCGGGCTGCTGGTCGCTTCTTTCTTTATCCCCTTCGAGGGGGAATTGAAGAACCTCCAGCCCCGGAATTCGGAGGCTTTCCAGACCCAGGAGAAAATCGAGCGCCACCTGAGCATAAGTCCGAAGCAGATGCTGGTGGCAGTGGATGGGAAAGAACTGCGCGGGCTCCTGGAACGCTCCGCAAGGATCGAAGCGTTGGCTGACGGGTACAGGAAGAGGGGTGAGGTGCAATCCTATTCCTCCATCGGCCAGGTGTTGAACGGGCAGGAGGCACAGCAGACGATCCTGCGGACATTGAAGGAAAGCGCTCCCGTTCTGAACGCAGGCACAGAGGTCTCTTCCGCGCTAGAACTGCAGGGATTTGCCGCCTCGCAATTTCTGCCGTACACGGAAGGTATCGCTGCCCTTCCCCATGCGAACCCAATTCCTCTTATCGAAGGGATTGAAAGGCTGAAGGCGTCACCATTTCGCGGGATTGTTGATCGGCACCTCATGTCCGCACAAGGTATCTACCATAACCTCATCTACCTGAACTACCGCGGCACTGAATTCAACCAGCGCCAGTTCCTGAAGGATCTCCATGCAATTGACCGCGAGGCGCGCGCCACGAGCGTAGACCTGGTAAGCGGGCAATTGACCGAGTCGGTGAAAAAGAGCTTTGTAATCGCATTTATCCTGGGGGGCGGGATCGTTCTCTTCCTGCTCCTGGCCCACTTCGATTCTCTCTCCGGGATCTTTTTCTCTCTTTATCCGGTTGGTGCGGGAGTGATTGCCATGCTCGGCATCATGTCCATAATTGGCATGGGATTGAATTTCATGAATGCCATGGTTCTGGTGACCATAATCGGCATGGGGTCAGATTACGGTCTCCATATTGCTCATCGGATCAAAGGGGTATGGGGAGAAGAGAGGAAGGAACAGTTCGTCCAGGCAGGAAGAGCGGTGCTTCTCTCCGCACTGACCACAATCGCGGGTTTCGGCTCACTGGCATTTGCAGATTATCGTGCACTGGCATCCATCGGCTGGGCGACGAACTTCGGTATCGCCGCCACTGCCCTGTTTTCCCTTATGGTTCTTCCGGCATTTTGCAGAAACAAGGTATTGCGTGGGGAACTCCCAGGAACACCGGCTTCGGACAGACAGTGTTAATAATTCCCCGTATACCACTCTGCCCCATCAGCAGGCTTGCGGACTGTTCCCCGGGTTCAAACAGCACTGTTGATCCGGTTCGTTGTCAAGCTCCTGCACGGAAACTGGCAGATAGATATGGAACACCGTGCCGGCACCGATGGTTGTTTCGACTTCCAGGTATCCATTGTGCTTGTTGATGATGGAATAAGCGGTTGCCAGCCCCAGCCCGCTTCCGTCCTGCCTGGTGGTGAAATAGGGATCGAAGATCCTCGGCAGGTCTTCCTCAGCTATACCGGGACCATGGTCGCGAATGGAGATACGAAGATATCTTCCCTGCCGCAGGGGAAGGTTTTCTTCGGGGCCTGCCACGAAGTTTTCCGCCTGCACCGAGATCAGTCCGCCATCGGGCATGGCCTGGGCGGCATTCTTGAACAGGTTGTTGACGACCTGGCTCATCTGGCCCTTGTCGATTTCCACTGCCCACAGGCCATCCGGCAGAGAGAACTCGCATTTTACCGCTGAACCCCGCAACATGTCACTTGCCGCCACGACCAGAACACTCCCGATAGATGCAGCCTTTCTGATCGGTGCGCCGCCTTTGGCAAAGGTGATGAGCTTTTGTGTCAGGCCCGCGGCACGGTCACAGCCTTTTTCCGCTTCGACCAATCTCACGTGAGCCTTGGACAGCGGATCGAGCAATATCTTTGCCAGGGAAATATTGCCGAGAATAGCAGTGAGGAGATTGTTGAAATCGTGAGCGATGCCTCCCGCAAGCACTCCCAGTGATTCAAGCTTCTGTGCTTTTACTATATCCTCTTCCATTTTCTTGCGCTCGGTGATGTCGCGGATATGCTCGGCAACCAGGGTTACATCTCCATTCTCGTCAAATATGGGAACGGCGCGGATTTCCAGGTAGCCGATGCGTGCATCATACTTTTCGACAAAAACCGGCTTGCCGGAACGGAAGACATCCCTTGCCGCGCACGGTTCGCATGGAGAACCGCTCTCAGAGCCGAGCCCTTCGAAACAGTACGGATTCCGGCTGCGCATATCAGTCGACATTTCCGAATCGCTTTGCCGGTTGGTTTGAACTGCTTTCAGATTCCTGTCCATTACGACCAGGTGATCAGGGTTTGCTTCGAATATCTTGCTGAGTATCTTTTGCGATGTCCTGAGTTGCTCCTCCGTTTGGCGCCGCATCATTATATCATCGTTCAGTTCCTCGTTTACCGCGGCAAGCTGGTCGTTCAAACATGTCAGATGTTGATTCAGCACCGTCAATTCATGAGTCCGTTCCCCAACCCTGGCTTCCAGTTCTTCGTTTGCCACCCTCAGCAGCGATTCGGCCTTTCTTCGCGTACGGATGACGAACAGAAGCAAGAAAACGACGCACCCCAGAACCGCGATGCCGCCCAGCGTGGCCCAGACAACTTCCTTTCTGACCCTGTGGAAAGCTTCGGGTTCATTTACGATTTCGCTTCCTTCAGGAAGCAGGCGCTTCGGGATGTGAAAACGCGTCAGCTGCCGGTGATCGAACATGTACCTGGATGGATTTTCATACCTGACCGGCATCTTTTCAACAGGTTTCCCCCTCAGGATGCTCAGCGCCATTTCCCCCGCCGCTTTCCCATGGTCAAAAGCGCTGGTGAGCTTGCCTCCAACTATGCCGTAGCCGAGATTGAAGCCATACGGGCCATACACCGGTACCCTGGCATTCCTTGATATCCGGGAAATGCTTTCGGTGTTCTCATAGAATTGCAAGGAAGGGCTACCGTAGAAAAACGTATAAAAAACCAGGGAGTCCGCAGGCAGTCCGGCAACATCCCTGCAAATCACATCCAGATTCGAGCTGTTCTCGAACTTGAAGCGAACCTTGCCCCGGTAAAGCGGAAGCTGTCTTTCGAGTTCCGCCCTCATCCTGCTGCCGGCGTTTCCCGAATCATTTATTATGAGAACCTCTTTTGTGCCGGGGTGCAGCCTTAAAGCCAGATCCAGGGTTTCCCGCATATCTGCGGTCTCGCTCACTCCGGTAAACAGCTGTTTCCCTTGCAGGTCTTGCGGCCGGAAATAATTAACCCCGCAAAAAACAACGGGAACCTTGCCGAACAGTTCGTCACGATGGTCCCTCAGGAACAGGAAGGCATCGGTATCGGAACAGACGATGAGTTCGAAGCGGGTTTTGGCATACTTGATCTTCATTAGCCTGAGCAGCAGGGCAAAATACTGCTCGTCATTTGCCCACTTCGTGTTCATGTTCTCGATGTAGAGCCTTGTTTGGGCGCTGACCGGGCTCAAGGCGGAAACTATTCCCCTGGTGACATCGTCGGTCCATTTGAAACCCTGATGGTAGGAGTTGAGGAGAAGCACATTCTTCAACGCATTCTTCTTTTCAACTGCCTGGGCGGCTGATGAAACCGCAAGGATCATCAGCAGCATGAAAATGGCGCCGGTCAATCGTGGAAACATTTCCCCCCGATTCCCTGAAAAGCATTGCATGAAGTGTTTTATTTTCATGGCGAAGCAGAGCTGTTTGAACCTGCTTCCAACTGCGCAGTCATGCATGTGAAACTCCATGAGCCAAATATGGAAATTTGTGCTTGCGTACTTATCGATCCCATAATCGATATCAGATCGCCGTTCATATAATTAATATTTTACAATTTTGTGATAAATTGGCTATTGCCTTGTGAAAAGGCCCGGGTAAGTACATATCATTTGCAGGCCTGCAGGGAAAAGTTTTTTCTATGAGGAAAATGAATCAAGCCTTACCATTCCAGTTTGTTTTTGTCAGGAGAGACATTACCGGACGGCATCCGCAACATTATAGTTATCGGCAGGGCATTGATTATCTTGAGTAAAAAAACAACTTGATTCCGGACGGACTGATTGACTACAGGCAAGTCGGCAGGTACCGCCAATCATTATTTTCTCATCTCTAACGCGATTAGCGGCTTTCTTGAATTTCAGATGTCAGACACATTATTCCATGGTTTCCCCTTTGACCCTGTGCGATGATTTCCCTCTCCCAGTCGGAGAGAGAAATCATCGCACAGTTCATGGATCGGAAAATCCAAGGGCATGTCCATCAGCTCCCCCCGCCTAAAACCTTGTAAAGGGTCGCCAGGTTGAGGAGACGTGTGAGGCGGGCGCCTATCAGGTTCTGTTGAGCTGCATAGAGAGAGCGTTGTGAATCCAGAACATTCAGGTAGCTGTCGACCCCTTTTTCATAACGGGCACGGGAAAGGCTGTAGCTCTGGGCAGTTGCGTCGGTAAGGGACTGCTGTGCCTTCAGCTGGTCATCGATAGTTCCCCGCTGCGCCAGTGCATCGGCCACCTCCCGGAAAGCTGTCTGGATGGCCTTCTCATACTGGGCCACCGCGATATCGCGGTCTACTTCGGCCACCTTCAGATTGGCCCGGTTGGCGCCTCCCTGGAATATGGGCAAAGAAATTCGCGGAGCAACGCTGTAGACAAAGGAGCCGGACACAAACAGGTCCCTCAGCTGGTCACTGCCGAAGCCCACGGACGAGACCAGGGTGATGCGGGGGAAAAATGCCGCCCGCGCCGCGCCGATGTTGGCATTGGCCCCTTTGAGCAGATGCTCGGCCTGGAGGATGTCGGGACGGCTCAGCAAAACGTCCGAGGGCAGGCCGTGCTGTAGGTCCTTCAGGGCAGTGAGCGTGTCTGAAAGAGCCGCGGGAAGAAGATCGGGCGGAACCCTGGAACCGACCACCAGGTCAAGTGCATTGATGTCCTGTGCAACAAGGGTAGTATAACGGGCAATGTCCACCCGTGCTGTATCCACGCTGGTCTGCGCCTGGTGAAGATCGAGGGCCGACGAGATCCCGGCCTCATAGCGGCTGCGGATGAGCTGGTAGGACGCCTGCTGGCTCATCAGGGTTTCCCTGGCCAGCTTAAGCCGCTCACGGTCCGCTGCCAGGGTCAGATAGTTGGCCGCGACTTCGGCGACCAGGCTGATCTGCACGCTGCGCCTCGCCTGGCCGGTGGCGAAATACTGTTCCAACGCCTGGTCCTTCAGGCTGCGCACCCGTCCGAACAGGTCCAGCTCATAAGAGCTCATGCCGAGGCCGACATTGTACTGGTGGATGTCCAGCGGAATCCCGAGTCCGGAAAAGTCTTCAGCCAGTCGCTGGTAGGTGGCAGAGGCTTCAGCGTCGATCTTGGGCAAGAGATCAGATCTTTGAATCTGGTATTGTGCCCTTGACTTCTCGATATTGAGTGCAGCAACCCGCAGGTCGCGGTTGTTCTCCAGTGCCAGCGCAATGAGCTTCCGCAACTTTTGGTCGACAAAAAATTCCTGCCAGGGAATTTCGGCAACCTCCTTGGCCTGCGGTGCGGCAGCTTGCTCCTTGTAGGACGGTCCCTCCGGCCAGGAAGCCGGAACCGGCGCTTCCGGCCGGCTGTATCTGGGGGCCATGGTGCAGCCTGCCAGGCTGACGGCCAGGACGATCAGCGGAACAATTGTCCTCTTCATATCAGGGCACCTCCGGGGAACTTGCGGCAGCCGCACGCGCGGAAGGCTGCAGCGCTTTTTTCCTGGCAAAAAGTTTTGAAACCAGGACAAAGAAGAACGGGATGAAGAACAGGTCGATAAAGGTGGCTGAAAGCAGACCGCCGGTGACTGCTGTGCCGATGGCGTTCTGGGCCGCGGCTCCCGCGCCCTTGGTCAGGGCCAGCGGCAGGGTGCCGAAAAAGAATGCCATCGAGGTCATGATGACCGGACGGAACCGGATCTTTATCGCCGTCAGGGTGGCCTCGACCAGCTCGTGGCCCTGGTTCAGCTGCGCCTTGATGAACTGGATGATCAGGATGGCGTTCTTGGTTGAAAGCCCCACTGTGGTGAGGAGCCCTATCTGTAGATAAACGTCGTTGGGCAGACCACGCAGCGTAACCGCCGTCACCGCCCCAACCAGGCCCAGCGGCAGCATGAGCAGATTGACAAAAGGTATGGTCCAGCTTTCATACAGCGCCGCCACACTGAGAAACACCACCAGGAGCGAAATGGCATAGAGGGCCGGCGCCTGTTTGCCTGCCTGTTTTTCCTCGTAGGACAGGCCGGTCCATTCGTAACCAATCCCGGCCGGCAGCTCGTCGGCCATCTTTTCCAACTCGGCCATTGCTTCGCCGGTGCTCACGCCGGGCGCTGCCTGCCCCATGATCTCAACCGCCGGAATGCCGTTGTAGCGCTCCAGCCGGGGGGAACCGTACTGCCAGTGGGCAGTGGAAAACGCCGAGAACGGCACCATTTCGCCGGCCTGATTGCGGACATACCAGCTGTTGATATCCTCAGGAAGCATTCGGTAACGGGGATCGGACTGGAGATAGACCTTCTTTACCCGGCCTTTTTCGATGAAATCGTTGACGTAGTAACTGCCCCAGGCAGTAGCGAGAACATCGTTGACACTCGACAGTGATATCCCCAGTGCCCCGGCCCGTACATCATCGATGTCGAGCTTGAATTGGGGTGAATCGTCCTGCCCGTTGGGGCGCACCGCAGTCAGCTTGGCATTCTTCATGGCCATGCCCAGCAACTGGTTACGCGCCTCCATCAGCTTGTCATGCCCCACACCGGCGCGGTCCTGCAGCTCGAAGTCAAAGCCGTTGGCAGTGCCCAATTCAATCACCGCAGGTGGCGAAAAGGCGAAGACCAGGCCGTCCCTAATCTGCGAAAACTCCTTCATGGCCCGGCCGGCAACAGCCGGCGCCTTCAGGTCGGCCGTTTTACGCAACTTCCAGTCCTTGAGCTTCGCAAAGGCCAGCCCCATGTTCTGGCCACGACCGGCGAAACTGAACCCGGCCACGGTGATGACGGATTCTACCGATTTCTTTTCTTTCTCGAGAAAATGTTTCTCCATCTGCTTTATTACCTGCAGGGTCCGTTCCTGGGTGGCCCCGGCAGGCAGCTGAACCTGGCAGACAATGAACCCCTGGTCCTCGTCAGGAAGGAAGGAGGTGGGAAGGCGGAGGAAAAGGGCTCCCATGCAGACGACGATGGCACCGTACACGGCCAGGTAGCGTACCCGTTTGTCGAACGAGCGGCCGACAATGGCCTCATATTTCGACCTGACGTAGTTGAATCCCTTGTTGAAGTGGGGGAAGAACCACTTGAACCAGCCCGTTTCACCAAAACGGTGCCCTTTCTCGATGGGCTTAAGGATGGTGGCGCACAGGGCAGGGGTCAGGATCATGGCCACGAATACCGAGAGGATCATGGCGGCGATGATGGTGATGGAGAACTGGCGGTAGATGACGCCGGTGGAGCCGCCGAAGAAAGCCATCGGGAGGAAGACCGCGGTCAGGACGGTGGCTATGCCCCAGAGGGCGCTGGTGATCTGGCCCATGGATTTGATGGTGGCGTCATGGGGCGACAGCCCCTCCTCGGACATGATCCGTTCCACGTTCTCCACCACGACGATGGCATCGTCGACCAGGAGACCTATGACGATCACCAGGGCAAACATGGTCAGGGTGTTGATGGAAAAGCCGCTGGCAGACAGCACGCCCATCGTGCCGAGCAAAACCACGGGCACGGCAATGGTTGGAATCAGGGTGGCGCGGATGTTCTGCAGGAACAGGAACATTATGATGAAAACCAGGCAGATCGCCTCTAACAGGGTCTGGACCACCTCTTCGATGGAAATCTTTACAAAGGGGGTGGTATCGTAGGGATAAACCACCTTCATGCCGGTGGGGAAGTATTTCGACAACTGCTCCATCTTCGCCTTGACCCGGTTGCCCGTTTCCAGAGCATTGGCTCCGGATGCAAGCCTGATAGCCATCCCACCCATCGGTTTCCCCTTGTAGCGGGCCTCTATATCGTAATTCTCGGTACCGATTTGACATTGAGCGACATCTTTCAGCGTAACTGTCGAGCCGTCAGTGTTCGTACGCAGGATTATGGCATCGAACTGCTCGGGTGTCTGCAGCAACGTGCGGGCCGTGATAGTGGCATTCAACTGCTGGCCCGGCGGCGCCGGGTTGCCCCCGAACTGGCCGGCCGAAACCTGGGCGTTCTGTGCCTGGATTGCCGCAATCACGTCGCTGGTGCTCAGATGATAGTTGTTGAGCTTGGTGGGGTTCAGCCAGATCCGCATGGCATTCTGGGATCCGAAGACCGTAACCTCGCCGACCCCTTCCGTCCGGCTGATGATGTCCTGGACGTTGGCAACCATGTAATCGGTCAGGGCAGGCCGGTCCATGGAACCGTCCTCCGACACGAGCCCGATGATCAGCAGGAAGTTCTTGGTGGATTTGACCACCTGGATACCCTGTCTCTGCACGATCTGGGGCAGGAGCGGCGTGGCAAGCTGCAGCTTGTTCTGCACCTGCACCTGGGCGATGTTCGGGTCGGTGCCTGCCTTGAAGGTCAGGTTGATGGCCACCGTGCCCGCCGAGTCGCTGGTTGAGGACATGTAGATAAGGTTATCGATCCCGTTCAGCTTCTGTTCGATGACCTGGGTGACCGTATCCTGCACGGTCTGGGCGGAAGCGCCGGGATAGATTGCATTTATGGTAATCTGCGGCGGAGCTATGGGTGGATACTGGGAAACCGGCAGAGTCTTGATTGCCAGCAAACCGGCCAGCATTATCATGATGGCGATTACCCAGGCGAAGATGGGGCGATTTATGAAAAACCGGGGCATGGATGGGCTCCTTTATTTGTTCGAAAGTCCCCCTTTGGGAGAGGGGGATTTAGGGGGATTTACCTTTTCCGGGATTTGAAATCCCCCCCCCAGCCCCCCCTTCGCAAAGGGGGGAATGCTTCAAAAATTATTTTTTCGCTGCCGGCGCCTGCTGAGCCGCGCCGGGCGCCGGGACCGGCTTGCTGCCGAACGGCACGACCTTGACCGGAGTCCCCGGTTTTGCCTTCTGGGTCCCCTCCAGGATGACGCGGTCCCCCGAAACCAGCCCTTCTCTCACCAGCCAGCTGTCGCCGACAGTCCGTGCGACCTTGATAGACCGCTCTTCCACTTTGTTTCCGGCGCCTACGACCATGACCGTTGCATTGCCGGCCGGGTTGCGGGTCACTCCCCGCTGGGGCACGAGGATTGCCTTTTCATTGACACCTTCCTCAATTATGGCGCGTACGAACATACCCGGGAGCAATACCTGTTTCGGGTTGGGGAAAACCGCCCGCAGCGTGATGGAGCCGGTGCTCTGGTCCACGGTCACTTCAGAGAATTTCAGAGAGCCCGGCAATGGATATGCACTGCCGTCTTCCAGAAGCAACTTGACCCGTGCCTGGGTCGCATCGCTGGTTTTCAACAGGCCGCTGGCCAGGTGCTGCTTGAGACGCAGCATTTCGGCGCTGGACTGGGTTACATCCACATACATGGAACTGAGCTGTTGTATGGTAGCCAGCGCTGATGCCTGGCTTGCGGTCACCAGTGCGCCGTTTGTCACGGTCGAACGGCCGATACGTCCGGAGATGGGAGCTGTCACCCTGGTATAGGCCAGGTTGATGCGGGCGGTTTCGACCGCTGCCTTGCTTGAGGCCAGGTCCGCCTCTGCCTGTTTGAGCGCGGCGTTTGCATCGTCATAATCCTGCTGGCTCACCGCCTTGATCTTCACCAGGTCGCGGAAGCGCTGTTCCTTGAGCCGGGCCGGGATCAGGTTGGCTTCAGCCCGCGCCTGTGCTGCCCTGGCGCTGTTAAACGCCGCCTTGTAGGTTGACGGATCGATCTGGTAGAGCACCTGTCCTGCCCTCACGTCCGAACCCTCGGTGAAGAGGCGCTTCTGTATGATACCCCCGACCTGAGGCCGAACTTCCGCGATCAGGTGGGCCGATGTCCGGCCCGGCAGCTCCGTGGTCAGGATGACGCTCTGGGGGTTGACCACGATCACTCCGACTTCGGGGGGGCCGCCCGCTTTCGACTTTGCATCACTCTTTTTCCCGCACCCGGAAATCAGCAGCGTGCCGGAAAGAGCTCCCACCAAGCAAAACATTATGACACTGCGATTGGTCAGCATAAACACCTCTAAGATTTTATTGAATGAACGTTCATTCCAATCATGGAAATTGACGCTGTGTGCAGAGAGTGGTCTGCACGGCAACGGTTATCGCTTCACTGCGTCCCAGCAGGCCTCTATGGTCCGGATGATCATCGATTCGTCCAATGAGACAAAACCCAGGACATGGTCCCGCGCCACGGCGACGAGAGGTCCGAACGCCAGGTTGAAGAGTATGGCCAGGGGAAAATCCTTCAGCACCTGCTGGGCCGACCCCTGTTCGAACAACTCCCTGAACACGTCGCAACCGCCCTCCTTGCCGAGCATTTTGTCCCGCCGGTGGGCAATGCCATAGGGTGAGTTGTGAAACTGCTCCAGGTAGCGGAAGCGGAGGGGATAGTCGATGAAATAGCGCAGAAGCCTCACTCCCAGGTGAACGAAACGCGCCCTGAACGGAGCAGTCTCGCAATAACCGTCTAGAATATAGGGGGTTATTCTCTCTTCGATCTCCGCATACAGTTCATGTATCAGGACATCCCTGTTTTCGAAATAGCGGTAGATGGTACCGGCGCCGACCCCGGCCCGCATGGCGATCAGGGCCATGGGCGCGCCATGGAAACCCTGCGCCGCGAACAGGTCGAGCGCCGCGACCAAAATTTCTTCACGTTTGCCCGACTTTACCATCAAATAATCTCTCCTCGAAAAACGGAATGAACGTTCATTCTTTTACGCTTCCGACTCTCGGCTTGTCAAGTTATTTTCGGTAAAAGATGGGAAGCTGCGATCGAGGAAAAGGCAGTTTTTCAATTGAACCGGAAGGGCGGCTCAGCGCCGCAAGATAAATGAGTGTATTGGTTTACTTGCTGATTTTGTCAGGAAATTCTTTCCTCAGTTTCACGATCTTGGGCTCGATGACTACCTGGCAGTACGCCTCTTCGGGATGGGTCGCGAAATAATTCTCATGACGCGCGTCCGCCGGATAGAAATTCGTGAACTGCGCTATTTCGGTGACGATCGGGGCTGGCCAGTAGCCGGACGCATCCATTTCGCGCCTGGATTTTTCCGCGGCTTTTCTCTGTTCTTCATTATGATAAAAAATGACGGACCGGTACTGGGGGCCGGAATCATGCCCCTGCCGGTTCTTGGTGGTGGGATCGTGGGTGCGCCAGAAGACGGATAGAATCTCTTCGAAGGTGATGACTTCGGGATCGAAGGTGATCCGCACGGCTTCCGCATGGCCGGTGTTGCCCATGCAGACCTGCTCGTAGAGGGGGTTGGCGACATGTCCGCCGGCATAGCCCGACACCACCTTCTCCACCCCCTTCAGGCCCTGGAAAACCGCCTCCACGCACCAGAAGCACCCGGCGCCCAAGGTTGAGGTTTCGAGTCGTTTACCCATGGCTTCTCCCTGGAATCCATTTTCATGCTACAGCCGCCGGTCGGCCCATGTTATCGGAAATCGCTTCAAATCCTACCATGGAATAGCTGTTCCGTCCAGCTGGCACATCAGCTCAAGTGCAGTTGAATCCGATTTGGTGAATTCAAATTGCAAGTGCACCACGTAAATTTCCAAATTCAGTTTCCGAGGAGGGTCATTTTTACATTTCCGCTAACATCTCCGGTCATGGAACAGGGAAACAGCGTAATCCCCGGATTTTCCATGTGCAATTCTCACGTTTTCAGGCGCAAGCAAGGCAAATTCCTGGATAACGGAGGAATGTGAAAAATATGCAAATAAGTCGATTTTTCGCAATTCGCCGCATCATTTTTCGCCCGCACTGCAGGTCACATGCGTTCATTTCTCAAGCGGAGCGCGTTCGTAACCACTGACACGGAACTGAAGCTCATGGCGGCTGCGGCAATGATCGGGCTGAGCAGTATACCGAACCAGGGATAAAGAATGCCGGCCGCAACGGGAATCCCCAGCGAGTTGTAAATGAATGCGAAAAACAGGTTCTGCTTGATGTTCCTCATTGTGGCGCGGCTCAGCCGCCGGGCGCGGACGATACCTCTCAGGTCCCCCTTGACCAGAGTAACACCCGCACTCTCCATCGCCACATCAGTACCGGTACCCATGGCGATCCCCACCTGGGCCAGGGCCAGGGCCGGCGCGTCGTTGATCCCGTCCCCCGCCATGGCCACTATCCTTCCTTCACCCTGGAGCCTCTTCACCGCCTCGGCCTTCTGGCCGGGCAGCACCTCCGGAACCACTTCATCGATGCCCAGCCTTCGACCGACGGCCTCTGCCGTGACACGGTTATCACCGGTCAGCATGACTATGCGGATACCCTCGCCGTGGAGTTGCCTGACGGCTTCCGGGGTGGTTGCCTTGATGGGGTCCGCCACGCCCAGGAGACCGGCAGATTTTCCGTCCACGGCCAGGAACATGACTGTCTGGCCTTCCCCGCGCAGCGACCCGGCTTCGGCTTCCAGATCTGCGCCGGCAACGCCCATCCCTTCAAGCATGAGCCTGTTTCCCAGGACTACCTTGTGGCCGCTCACCACTCCTGCCACCCCTTTTCCAGTGGAATATTCGAACAACTCGGCATTGACCAGCTTTATGCCCCGCTCTTCCGCTCCCTTGACAATAGCCGCCGCGAGGGGATGCTCGCTCCCCCGCTCCAGGCTCCCGGCAAGAAAGAGCATGCCCGTCTCGTCCATGCCGCCGGCCGGTGAGACCGTCACCAGCTTCGGCTTTCCCTCGGTGAGGGTCCCGGTCTTGTCCACCACCAGGGTGTCCACCTGCCGCATCACCTCGATGGCCTCCGCATCCCGGAACAGGACGCCGAACGACGCTCCCTTACCCGTTGCCACCATGATCGATACGGGAGTTGCCAGCCCCAGCGCGCAAGGGCACGCGATGATGAGGACCGCTACTGCATTGACAATGGCATGTGCCATGCGGGGGTCGGGTCCCGCCACCGCCCAGATAATAAAAGTGATGACGGATGTTGCCACCACGACCGGCACAAACCAGCCGGCCACAACGTCCGCCAGCTTCTGGATTGGAGCGCGGCTGCGCTGCGCCTCGGAAACCATGCGCACGATCTGGGCCAGCAGGGTTTCGGCGCCCACCTTTTCAGCCCGAATCACCAGGGAACCGGTCCCGTTGATGGTGGCGCCGATCACACGGTCACCCGGACCCTTGCCTGCCGGTATGGGTTCGCCGGTGATCATGGATTCGTCCACTGGGCTCGTCCCTTCCAACACGATGCCGTCCACCGGGACCTTTTCACCGGGCCTTACGCGAAGCCTGTCGTCCGGCCGCACCTCGGCCAGGGGAACGTCTTCCTCCCCGCCATCCTCCCGGATTCTTCTCGCGGTTTTGGGCGCGAGACCCAGGAGCGCCCTGATGGCAGCGCCGGTCCGGCTGCGGGCCTTCAGTTCCAGCACCTGTCCCAGGAGCACCAGGGTCGTGATGATGGCCGCGGCTTCGAAGTAGACCGCGACTCCTCCCGTTTCGGAGCGGAACGAAGCGGGAAATATCTGCGGGAAAAGTTTCGCCACCAGGCTGTAGAAGTACGCCACACCGACGCCGAGGCCGATGAGGGTGAACATGTTCAGGCTGCGGTGGACGAGCGATGTCCGGAACCGCTGGAAGAAAGGCCACCCTGCCCAGAACACCACGGGCGTGGAAAGGATAAACTCCATCCATGTCCAGGTTTCGTGCGAGGCAATCCCCTCGAGGGGGTGACCGGGGATATGCATCCCCATTGCGCTCACCGCCACGGGAACCGACAGGACGAGGGCCACGATGAAGCGTCTCTTCATGTCCACCAGTTCAGGGTTTTCCTCTTCCCCAATTTCCACCATTCGGGTCTCCAGCGCCATCCCGCACTTTGGGCACTCGCCCGGCTTGTCCCGGACCACGTCGGGATGCATCGGGCATGTCCATTCGGTTCTCTGAAGATGCTGAGGTGCCCCGGAGAATTCCAATGCCATGCCGCACTTGGGGCAGGGTCCGGGTTTCACGGCATGCACTTCCGGGCACATGGGGCAGAAGTATTCGCCCGCCCCCACCGCGGCAGCCGTATTTTCGGAAACACCACCTTCACCGGACAGATACCGTCCGGGATTCTCCCTGAATTTGTTCACACAGTGAACCGAGCAGAAATAATAGGTTTCACCTTGGTATTCATATTTGCCGGCGGCGCCTTCCGGCGTGACATTCATACCGCAGACCGGATCTTTCATCGTTTCTCCCTCTCCCCACCGCAGCGGACTGGAAAAGGCATTCCCCAATGATGTCCACTTGCGCTGGCATCTTTCATTTTGACGGCTCAGGCACAGCAATGCGCCGGCCACAACACATGAATCTTCAAATCTATATATATGCATTCAGCGCAAAAATAGCAAGCGCAGCTTGTCATTTCACCGGCACCTCCTGTTCCCGATGTTTGACAGCAACTTATTCCATTGGATAATTCAAGTATTCACCACAACAGGTGGCATTCCTTTATTTTGTAAGGGAGTATGTATGAAATTTGAAAGCAAACCCGGCATGTTTTCAGGAGCCCTTGCAGGGGCAATGCTGACCCTGGCAATGATCGGGGTCTTCTTTGCAGGCTGGAGACTGGCCGGGTGGCCATTCGTCCCCTTCGAGCTGTTCGACTGGCTGGCCCGCGTGCTCCCAGGCAGAATCATATCATTGGGCATCAACAGCATGGTTTCCTTCATCAGCGCGCTGAACCTCGGACCGACCGCGGACGTTGCCAAAACCATCGAGCAGACGATGGGAATTGCCCTGGTCTTTTTCGCCGGAACTGCCTGCGGAGCAATCCTCCTGCCACTCCTGAAGCAGTTCGGCTGCCGTTTCGCTCTTTTTTTCGGGATCTCAACCGGAGCAGTTTTCGGCATCCTCACCTCAGTGATTATCAGCTATCTCGGCCACGGAACAGGTTCTTCGGAATGGATCGGGATCTTGTGGATCATTCTCGTATTCATTTTCTGGGGCGTCGCCCTCGGCTGGTCCTGCAACAAACTGCTTGCAGATGAGGGCGGGGCTGAAATGGAGCGCGGAACTCACCACGCACCGAACTTCGTAAAGAAGATCAACCGTCGCCAGTTCCTGGTCCGCCTGGCCGGGGCAAGCGCCACCATCACCGTCAGCGGCGCGATTATCGGGGCGTTGTCCTTGCAGGAACGCAGAAGGTCTGCGATGCCGCGCCGTTTACCACGATGGTCTGACTCTCATGCACTGCCCAATGCAAACGCCCGGATCAAGCCGGCGCCGGGTACACGTCCCGAACTCACCCCGCTGGAGAAACATTACCGCATAGACATTGATACCGTGCCCCCGGTTATTGACCAACGTGAATGGAAACTGCAGGTCAACGGTCTGGTGGACAAACCCCTGGCATTTACGCTGGAGGAACTGCGCCGCTACCCGCCGCTGAGCCAGTTCATCACCCTGGCGTGCATTTCCAACCCGGTAGGCGGAGACCTCACGAGCACAACCCGATGGACCGGCGTCAGCCTCGGGCGTCTGCTCCCTGAGCTGCGCCTGAAGCAGGACGCGACCCATCTCAAGATCCGCGGCGCAGACGGCTTCTGGGAGCTGGTATCCCTCGATGCAATCCGGTCTGACGAGCGGGTGATGCTCGCATACGACTGGGATGGCGTCCCGCTCCTACCGGCACACGGATTCCCCCTCAGGATCTATATCCCAGACCTGTACGGAATGAAGCAGCCCAAATGGATCGAATCCATTGAGGCTGTCGATCAGTGGGAGCCGGGATACTGGGTAGTGCGCGGCTGGGACAGGGATGCCAGGATGAAGGCCACCTCGGTAATCGACACGGTTGCGGTGAATTCCGCCGCAACAAATGCCGCAGGACAGACGGTCGTACCGATCGGGGGGATAGCCCATGCCGGAGCGCGCGGAATTTCAAAGGTAGAGCTGAAGGTCGATGATGGGCAGTGGCAACAGGCGGAGCTCCGCACTCCCCTCTCTCAACTGACCTGGGTCATTTGGCGGTTCGATTTTCCGTTCCAGCAAGGCGAACACACCCTCACGGTGCGCTGCTACGACAGCAGCGGCAAACATCAGATCGAAACTGAAAGCCCGCCGGACCCGAGCGGCGCAACCGGCCTCTTCAGAAAGCAAAGCTCACTTATGTAAAATTTTTTTTCGCAGAGCCATTTCCCGGACTTCCTCCTATTTCCATTATTCCGGCACTATGTTATTTTATCTTCGATTATGCACATATCTGCATTTTTTGCTCACAGTTCAAGCACTCTTCACATTCCGATTCAGCAAATGACGTACTGAAATACCTTATTCCTTACTCAGGGGGTTGTCATGACAATGGAAACGAAGGAATCACCGGAAACTGCTTCCGCAAAAAACGATGTCGGAAAGGCGGGAACAGGCAAACCGGCCCGGAAGAAATCGTTCATCAGGACATTATTCCGCAACTGGCGGCTGGTGGGCGCGCTACTGCTGTTGCTCTTCGCAGCCGGGACCTACCTGTGGAAAGACATTGCGGTGAAACGGGCCAAAGCCGCTGTAACCGAAAGGGCTGTGGAAGAAATGGGCGCCCAGGCCAGGGCAAGCGTGCGGCTGGCCGCTCTTCCCCTGGTCTGGGCGGTGCGGAGTGAAATGATGCGTGGAAACATGGAGCAGGTCAATGAGTACCTGAACCAGTTCGTAAGAGAGCCGAACATGAAGGAGCTTGCCGTCGCCGCCGTCGACGGGCGCATCGTGGCGGCAACGGACAAGCGGCGCGAGGGCGCTCCTGCTGCCGACACCTACCCGGCAGATGCGTTGAAGGCAGAGACCGTAACCGCTGCCGTGCAGAAAGACGGCGACATCCTGGTTGTCGCACCGATCATGGGACTGAACGCCAGGCTTGGGACCCTGGTCATGATCGCTTCCCCGCCGACCTTTTCCCTGGTAACGTCATCCCGGTAAAACCGGCTCTCTACTCCGGAGGTGTTTGCCCAGTGTCACCGCCTTCGCCGGGAACGGCGGTTTCACCGCCGCCCCCATGTTTCGGGCAGTACTCGGTCGGCTCTGTCCCCGAGACGTAATATTCATCTTTCTGCCGGGGGCATCCGGGGGTTGCCAGATAGCCCGTGGAAGGGTCGATGCGGACGGAAACAACCGCTTCCGGTTTCTGGAAATCCAACGCCGGCTTTCCGGCCAAGGCCGAGCGCATGAACTGCCTCCATATGGGAGCGCTTATCGCCCCGCCGGTGAATCCCCTGCCGCCGGGCCGGGGCTTGTCATGCCCAACCCAGACACCGGTAACGACCTTGGGCGTATAGCCGACGAACCAGGCGTCCCGGTAGTCATCAGTGGTGCCGGTCTTTCCCGCTGACGGGTGTTCCTGGCTGAATTTCTTTAGGCTCTTTGCCGTGCCGTAGATCATGACATCCTTGAGCATCTGGGTGGTGACGTAGGCGATCGCCGGAGACAGGGCCGGCTCGACCGAGGATGGATTTTCCGACATGGTGCGGTGATTGCGGTCATAAATGCCGATGATGGTCCTGGGCTTGACCCGCAACCCGCCATTGGCGAATGGAGCGTAAGCTGAAACCAGTTCGCTCAAGGTAACTTCTTCTGTTCCGAGAGCCAGCGTGAGATCGTTTCGGCCATGCAGCTGCAGACCCATGTTGCCCGCCAACTCGGTGAAAGTGGGGACACCGACGGCATCCAGCAACTTGACCGCTATGACATTATTGGAATGGGCAAGCGCCTGTCGAAGGGTGGTTTCCCCGAGTACTTCATTTCCGTAATTCCTGGGTTGCCAGACCCTGCCGTTCCCTGCAGGGTAGGAAACGGCCGAATCGTTGAAAAAGCTCGCGGCAGTGTACCCCTTCTCCAGCGCGGCCGCATATATGAACGGCTTGATCGCCGAACCGGGCTGGCGCCTGGCGTAAAAAGCGCGGTCATAGGAGTTCCTTTTCAAATCCACCCCCCCCACGGCCGCCAGCACATCCCCGTTTGACGGATCCAGGCACAGCAGGGCGCCCTGGAGACCTGGGGACAGGCGTTTCACCCCCTCGCTCAAGGCCTTTTCCGCGGTTTTCTGCAACTTCAGATCCATGGCTGCAATGACTTCGAGACCGCCCTGTTCGAATATATTCTCGCCATACTGTTCTTTCAGCTTGTTTCTGATGTGGGCCACGTACGTGGGAGCCTGGCCCGCCTTGATGATGGTCACCCGCTGGCTCCTCAGCTTCCGCTCCTGCTGCCGTGAGATCATTCCCACTTCCTGCATCCGCCTGAGCACCAAGCCCCTGCGCGCACCCACGGCTGCGGGGGGACCCATGGGATTGTAGCGGGACGGGTTTTTCGGCACTCCTGCAAGCAGGCTGCATTCAGCATCGGTCAGCTGCTCGGGGTTTTTGTCGAAATAGAGGCGAGCGGCCTGGACAATGCCATAGGCGCCGTTTCCGTAATTGATCTCGTTCAGGTACATCTCCAGGATCTGCTTCTTTGTGTACCTGCGTTCGTAATCCATTGCCAACTGGGCTTCCTTGAGCTTCCTGTCGAGGGTTTTCTCGCCGGACAGGTATTTGTTCTTGATCAGCTGCTGGGTGATAGTTGAGCCGCCTTCAGCCATTTTCCCTTTGGCCACGTCTTTCACCAGCGCCCGCGCGATACCCCTCATGTCGATTCCGCCGTGTTCATAGAAACGGGAGTCCTCGATCGCTACCACCGCCTTTTGCAGGAACGGTGGGATACGGTTTATGGGCGCCCAGTACCTTTTCTCCGAGGGAATCCGGCCGACGTACCGCCGTTCCCTGTCAAACACTTTGATGGACGAGTAGCCGGAAGACAAAACGGGATATCTTACGTAACCACCTTGAGCCTCTGCCAGGGAGGCGAACAGCGAAAGGAACAGCCATCCGGAGATGGCGACTGCAAGAGCCTTTTTTGAAAAAAAACGTTTTACTGGAGCAAGATCGGAAAGATACTTCGTTTGCATTTTACAATCCTTGTCACAAAGTCTTAACGAACGTGAAGACCGTCCGCGCGTCAACAATCGAACCATCATACCAGTTTCAGATAAAAAACGAAAATCCGACGTTTCGGTTTACCAAATATGATGCCCGGTTTTCGGAAGTTGCACACCTCCGGAAGCCGGGCATTTGAACTGCTGGTATAATTCATGACATGGATCATGAACAGCGCATTCTACCGGTCATCTTTATCTCATCGTCGGCTTCACTGGCATTCAAAGCGCTGCTAACCTGCATCTACTCCATTTCCGTCTCGAACCACTACGCCGCCATGATCGTCAGCATCGCCATGCTCGGCCTCGCGGCCAGCGGCGTTGTACTCTCGCTCTTCCCGAGACTGGCAAACCAGGCTCATATCGGCAAGTATGCCATGGCTTTGGGCATCACCATATCAGCAGGTTTCCTGCTGGTCAACATATTCCCCTTCGACCCTGAGCACCAGGGCCATGGTGTCGCGCGCGATCACCAGGTTGGCGCCGCAATCTACAAAGCCATTGTTTTCTGGGATAATTTGACGTACTCTCCGTTCAACGCGCTGTTGAAATAATAATGACATAAAGGAGGACGCCGCTGATGAAGAAACCGGTTCGTATCATGCCGTGCCTGGACATGCAGAACGGGCGAGTCGTAAAGGGAGTTCATTTCGTGGATATCAAGGATGCGGGAGATCCGGTGGAATGCGCACTGGCATACTGCCGTAACGGCGCGGACGAACTTGCTATGCTCGATATCACGGCCACGGTGGAGGGCCGGGCCACCATGCTGGATGTGGTGAAACGTGTCGCGGGAGTTACGACAGTGCCGTTTACCGTCGGCGGAGGCATTTCGGACGTGAAGTCGGCGGAGGCTGTGCTGCGTGCGGGCGCGAACAAGGTATCGGTGAGCAGCGCCGCGTTCCGTAAACCGGAACTGATCCCTGATATGGTCAAGGAATTCGGACCTGATGTGGTAACGGTTGCCATCGACGTGGACAGAAACAGCGCCATGCCCTCGGGCTACGAAGTCTACATCGACGGCGGGCGCTCCGCAACCGGTACGGACGCGGTGGAATGGGCGCGACGTGTGGACGGGTACGGTGTACCGGTCATCCTGCCTACCAGCAAGGCTGGCGACGGCGCGCGGACCGGCTATGATCTGCCGGTAATCAAGGCCATCAGGAATGCCGTTTCCGCTGAAGTCGTGGCCTCCGGCGGAGCGGGACAATTGGAGCATTTTCTTGAAGCAGCAGAAGCGGGAGCAACCATACTGCTGGCGGCGTCGGTATTCCATTTCGGAATCATCGGCATTCCCGAATTGAAAGAGTACCTCCGTGGCCGGAACGTAGCCGTCATGTGACGCGTACGGAACTGACCCAATTGTAAGCCGGATTGAGACCATGGAGGAACTTGTAGCCATTTAGGGTATTGCAGGGGAATATCAATCCATTTAAAATCGTATATTCTGAATAAAAAAGTCACGTACCCCTGGCAAAACTTTAGCGGGGCACCAGTTGATCTGACTGACGTTCTGAGGGAATACTTTGAATCAATCAAGTGAAAAAAAGACTATTTACATCACAGAAGCTGATAAGGCCAAGCTGGAAAAGCTGCTGGCCGAGGAAATTCTGAAAGCGGATGATGGGTTCAGCCGTCTTGAGGGTCTGACAAAAGAACTTATGAAGGCAAAAGTCGTCGACTCTGCCGATGTCCCTTCAAATGTCATAACCATGAACTCGAAAGTGCTGCTCAAGCAGCTTGACAGTGGAAAAAGTGAAGAATACGTGCTTGTTTTCCCCAAACATGCAAACGATAAAATTAATATGGTGTCAATCCTTTCCCCCATTGGAACAGCAATTATAGGATGCAGAGTCGGGGATGTTTTCGGGGTAAAAACCCAGGACGGCGAAAGACAGATGATGGTGGAACAAATTCTCTATCAACCTGAAGCTGCCGGGGATTACCACTTGTGACTGTTGACAGGCCCCCTCGCGAATATGCCGAGGGGACCTGTCGTGCAAGGGAGGGACGTTGGTAGGTTATGCAAGGGAGGGACGTTGGTAGGTTATGTGCAAGGGAGGGACGTTGGTAGGTTATGCAAGGGAGGGACGTTGGTAGGTTATGTAGCTTATTGGGTTATTTCCAATGCTTTTCCGTTTTTGCCTGTTCGATTGCTGCTCTCACTGTGACGTGGCTCCTGCCGGTGATCCTGGCAAGCATTGCAATGCTCGCTCCGGCCCTTTCGCATGCAGCAAGAAGAAACAGCCTTCGGACACGGCATATGTCCCGCGCACGGCTTGCTCCAAGGATATTTTCTCTGCTGACACCGCTTCGTGACACTACTTCTCCCAATACTTTATCAATTGTCGAAAAATTTTCCGCGGATTTATAGGTTGTCTGCTGGAGTACC
The DNA here is from genome assembly GCA_034933285.1 of Geobacteraceae bacterium. Taxonomy (GTDB): domain Bacteria; phylum Desulfobacterota; class Desulfuromonadia; order Geobacterales; family Geobacteraceae; genus RPRC01. The sequence goes on from JAYFNT010000008.1 coordinate 321,498, forward strand.
GCTTCCACAAAGCCACCGCTCCCCAAAATCCTTTCGTCTGCCGGTTCTTTTTCTTCCGGACCCCGCTTCAACAAAGAAACAATACCACCGGCACTTCTTGCCA